>CAVSHA010000010.1:0-179855 GCA_963727645.1 uncultured Acidimicrobiaceae bacterium | reverse complement strand
AGCAGCGAGAAGGTCGGCGTCCGAGAGGTGCAGGTAGCTCGTGGTCGTGGCGATGTTGGAATTGCCCATCAGGCGTTGGACGATGTGGATGTCCTCTCCCCTGCGCACCAGGCTCGCTCATCGCTGGACAGGCAACCGGTGACCCCTCACACCAGTCCGAGCGTTGATGCTAAACGGTGGCCTTGACGTCGAGGTTGCGGAAGCGCTGGTTTCTCATCGGCCCAGGCCCCATGCTTTGGACAAAGTGCGAGAGGGCCGGGTCGTCGACTGCTTCATGGCCTCCTCATAAGAGGGGAACTCGACGATGGAGATGTAGGTGCCAGGCTTGTCCCGATCCTCGGCCACCCGGCTGGTCGTGAAGGTCATGACGCCAGGATGCTCTTCGCGGAACTTCAGGATCGCCTTCTCGACCGCCTCGACGTCGTTCGTCTCGTACTCGATCAACTGGATGAATCCGGCCATCGGATGCTCCGTTTCCGCCCTTGCTTGGGCCTCGGTGTAGACACGCGGATGAGTAGCGACCCTGGGTCGACCCCGGCGGTAGAGGATATCGGCGAGGCTGGCCCGGGGCGAGGGGTGATGCCGATCAGCTGGGCGCGTGGTGAGCTGACTGACGTTCGGCGACGAGCCCCAGCCCGCGCGCCCGAAGCACCAATGGTCAGGAGGCCGGTGCACTGTCGGTCGGTTGGCAGACCGTCGAAGGAGAAGGTCCCTCGGGTCCTCTGGATGAAGTCATGGCCACGATAACGGTCGTGGTCGGGACCGGCCCGCGTCCTGGCAGGGCACCACCGTCCTGCAATAGCGCGGACGCGGCCGGTCTGTCGGGCCGGACCCCGGCGGTAAACGGGGACATGACACCTGTTTCCGGTCCGGTCCGCGAGGTCCTTGAAGGACCGCATCTCGCCCACCTGGTCACGCTGAACCCCGACGGCAGCCCACAGGTGACCGTGGTATGGGTCGGCCTCGAAGACGACGAGATAGTTGCCGGCCACCTGGGTTCGTGGAAGAAGGTGCGAAACGTGCAACACGACCCTCGGGTGGCTCTTTCAATCGAGACCGGACGACCAGGCCCGCACGGCCTGGCCGAGTATCTCGTCGTCTACGGGACCGCCCGCATCACCGAGGGCGGCGCGCCGGAGCTTCTCCAACGGCTTGCGCATACCTACATCGGGACAGACGTGAGGTTCCCGCCGATGGACAACCCGCCACCCGGATTCGTGACCCACATAGCGGTGGAGAAGGTGTCCGGCAACGGCGACTGGTGACTTCTCGGACCTGAGGACCGCAATCGACTATCGGAGGCCCAGGTCCCAGCCGTCCCGAACACCAGCGACCAGAACCTGTGGCAGTCCTCACTCCACCAGCTCTGCGTGGGGGCCACCGCGTGCAGCTCTGCGGCAGCAAAGAGCGACTCGGCGGCGATGAACACGGCCCGGACGCAGGTGGCGGCAGTAGGTGATCACTCCGAAGCAAGTCGTGGACGACTGGCCGCACTGGTATCAGCTCGTCCCCGCCTTCGTGGCCACCTACGGCTCCGAGGAGCTGTCGGAGCTGGAAATCGGGGCGGAGCTCCTCGGAGCCATCGAGGAGGACGAGGACGTGTGCCTCACCGAGGCCGACCTTGCCTACCTCAAGGCGCAGGAGACGTGGCTCGACTTGTACCCCGAGATGCGGGCCAGCAAGTAGGCGCGGTCTCAGCTCTGGCCTTCGGCATGACGAGCAGGGCGTCTGGCACGATTTGAGGCAGCACCCCGTCATCTCCCGGCCAGCTTGGACCGTAGAACCCCACGATTTGCTCCACGTCACCCCACCAAGCCTTGCAAACGACTAAGGGGTATCTGGCGTACGGTCCGGGCCTGCAGAAGTACGCGTAATCTCTCTGGCCGCCGCGCTCGCGCCAGGACGACGCAAATCATGCCGATAGTTGCTGGATCATGCGAGCACACATCCGGCTATGTGGCGCGCACCAGAGCGTCGTTCGGGGTGGCTCCGGCCATCGTGCAGATGAGAGGTTCGGTAATGCCACTATCGGGATCGTCTCGTTAGTGCCGGTCATCCTCTTGCGACTCGGTCACCGTCCGGAGACAAGAGCGCGACGAGACAACGGCGAATGCTGGCCCGCTCTGTGCGGCGGACACCCCGACGAGGCTGTGACCCCACTCGCTCGTTGCGTTAGTTCCTCGGCTCGAGCCGCTCAGTGGGCTTGCTCTTCTCGCGCGGGCTCCACCGATGCTTTCTCTTCACCCTTGGGATAGAGCAACTGGTAGACGAAGGCTGAGACACTTCCTCCTACCAAGGGAGCCACGATGAACACCCAGAGCTGGCTGAGCGCGGACCCGCCGACGAAGAGAGCCGGGCCCAGGCTCCTGGCTGGGTTGACCGAAGTCCCGTCAATCGGGATCCCAATGATGTGGACGAGGGTGAGCGTCAGACCTATGACGAGGCCGGCCACCGCGGCGTTGCTCGCCCTCCTTGTCACGGCCAAGATCACGAAGACGAAGAGGAAGGTGAGGACGACTTCTGCCGAGAATGCGCCCGCGGCGTTGGAACCTATCATCGACGACCTCCCGTACCCATCGGCTCCGAGGCCCATGCTCGTGTGATAGATCGACGAGGCGTGGACTATGCCGTAGATCCCGGCCGCACCGGCGACCCCGCCAATGACCTGGGCAACCCAGTAACCGAGGGCGTCAGTGAGCGAGATCCGACGCGCCGCCAAGAAGCCCATCGTGACGGCCGGGTTCACGTGACAACCGGAGATCGGGCCGATCCCGTAAACCAATACGAGCAGCACGAGGCCGAAGGCGAGCGCGGTAGCGACCACACCGGCCGAAAGGCTCGTCCCGGTGATCTTGAAACCGAAGCTCAGCGTCGCTGTTCCGGCCCCGAAAAACACCAGCAACGCTGTTCCGAGGAATTCGGCGAACATCGACCTCGGCTTCATAGGCGGCCTCCTTCCGAACGCGGTTCCTTGCCGCTACCCAGACGCTATTCCCCAGCCAGCTCCAGCGGAAGGGTGATCATTCCTGCGGACGCGTCTGAGGCGAAGGGCACGCTGGGTCTTGCCTGTGCCAGCGCCGCACCGATTGTGAGGCAACGGGTGACGCCAATCTGTCCTACCGCGGCAGAGATTCGCCGATCGGCACTGATCGCCCAACCGCGCCCGGAACCGGTCTGACGTGGAGTGCTGCCGTAGCGAGGGCATCACTTGGTGCGTCGTTCTGGTCCGACGCAAGCAGCTGACCGCGCCTTGCCCGAGCACTGGGGCAGGCGGATAGCTACGCTTCTGTCAGCGAGGAGGACCAAACATGAAAAAGACCCTCATTACCGTCATCAGTGCTCTTTGCGTCGTCGCTACCTCGGCGACCATGGCCGTAGCGGCCACGACGGCGCCCGGGTGGGCAGCGAGACCCACCGTGACTAGCGCGTTGTCTGCTTCTTCGGGGTTCGCACCGAAGTGCCCACCTGCTGCGGTGGTAGCCAAAGCACTCGCTCTGACACTCTCCGGATCCCACTTCACCAACGAGAACGGAACTGTGGAGTGTTATTACACACGCAAAGGCAGCAGTGTGCCCAAAGCGAACATCCAGTGGCTCACCCATCTAGCACAAACCACCTTTTCCTCTGACAAGAAGTTCTACAAATCGCTCGGGAGTGCCGTCCTCGTGACCAGCCTGGGAAAGGGGGTCGCAGCATTCGGGGTCCCCTCCACCTTCCTGGAGTTCGTGAAGGGAACGGCGTTGTGCACCATCAAAGCAGGGGTCAGCCTTCCTCATCTGGTGACCTTGGCCAAGGAGCTTCTCAAGTCGTACTGGTAACCAGAAAACGTTATAGCAGGGGGAGCCAAGCAGTCGTGTCCGACCCTTGACGCGGTCGACCAGGACGGAACTGCCAAGTGGACGGGCTCGTTTCTTGTGAGGCCAGCCCCGATGGCATCTGAGAGGCGAGGCTGCGTGCGCGTCGGGAGTCGTGTGGGTCAGGTGACCTTCAGCGTGTAGGCGCGGCTCCCAAAGCGCACGGCCGCCTTGGTCGAGTCCGTGACCAAGACGATGACCGTGAACGCGCCCTTGGTGCCAGTGCTGGCGGCGCGGGCGGCACAGGAGGCGCGGCTGGCGCTCGAACAACTACGCGCCCAGGTCTACGTGTCCCCGAAGGACTCGTTCTCGGCTTTTCCCATTGATCACCTGCTCGAACCCGGCTGATCCCTTTGCTCCGTCAGAACATCATCAAGAACCAACCAGGAATGTGTCTGTCGCACGACCCTCTCGCCACTACAGATCGGTTTAGAAGCCGGAGGAGTGGACGTGATGCACGGACTTTCCACGGTGTAGATCGTGATGAACGGCGGCGAGGTTGTCAGCACGGTCGATGTTCCCACCGTGCAGATTGACCATGTGACTGACCTGTTCATCGGCGGTCATCTTTTGCAAACTCGGGAAAACACTTCCACCAAGCTGAGGCATTTGCTCTCTTGCTGGCGCTGCGTCCCGGTTCCGGTCATGTCGGCGAGAACGCAGAATGTCGCTCATACGTCTCACGGACGGAATATCGGCTCGTGCGCTCCAACGATTGAGTCGTTTCTGGCACCTGCGGTCAGCTTTGGCTTCAGCTACCGAAGCCGACCTGTCCTCCACTCCCACACGGGCGATGGTCCTGGAGCACCTCTTGACCCGTCGCGATGGGGGCAATGACGTACCCGTGAGTGACTTCCTCGTCGTACAGGAACCCGACGACGCGACGGACCAGGCGGTAGAGGAAGCTGAGCGCCATGGCGCGGAAGGATCGCCGTCCCGATCATGGCTGGTCAAGCTGAGGATCGGGTTGTTGGACCCTTCAGGCAGCACCGTTGCCGACGTTCCCCAGGGAGACGTGGCTCCGGGAAGGCCACCCAGCGTCACAGGCGGCGGAGCACCACCCAGGAGAACGGTTGGATCGTGCCGAAGGGTGTGGTGTGTTCTTCGCGCTCGGCGTGTTCCAGGGCGAAAGCAGGACGAAAGGCACACACAAGCTCGTCGGTGTCGTAGCGACTCGTCGCCAGGCCCGAGCACTCGGTTGGCCCATCGCCAGCGAAGACTGCGAGCACCACAACACCGCCGGGTGTGACCGCCTGCGTGGCCTTCGCCACGTAGCGGTCTCGGTCTGCTTGTTGGACGAGGAAGTGGAACGCGGCTCGGTCGTGCCATGCGTCAAAGGTGCGGTTGGGCTGCCATGAACGAACATCGGAGACGACGAAGGTCACCGCCTCCGCCCGTCCGCCGAGTCGGTCACGGGCCTTCGCCAGTGCCGCCGCCGAGACATCGAGAACGGTCACGTCTTGCCAACCGGCATCAAGAAGAACGTCGACCAGTGTCGAAGCGCCCGCACCGATGTCAATCACCGAACCGGTAGGCGAGGCCCAACGCTCCAACAAGCGTAGCGATGTGGTCGGCTGGGCCTGGAACCAACTAACTTCGTCACTGGCCTTTGTCTTGAAGACAACGTCCCAGTGCCTGGCGGCGTCTTCCATGTGCCCACGCTAACGGTCGGCTCGGAAGTGCTCGAAGGGAAGCCTTCTCGGGGGTGCTCGCGTGTGGCAACAGGTGATCACTCCGAAGGATGTCGTGGAGGGCTGGCCGGACTGGTACCAGCTCGTCCCCGCCTTCGGGGCCACCTATGGCTCCCAGGAGCTACAGGAACTGGAGGTCGCAGCGCTGCTTCTTGAAGCCATCGAGGAGGACAAGGACGTGAGCCTCACCGAGGCCGACCGGGCCTACCTGAAGGTGCTGGATGAGTGGCTTGGCATGTACCCCGAGATGAGGACCACCGAGTAGTAGCAGAAGTCAGTCGTCGGGCAATCTCCGGTCGATAGCCCCGAGGGTCGATCGTCATATCTTCAATTGCGACCGTCCCGCTACCTTCGGTTGATTCCCCGCCCTGCTCTACAGCTCCGATGGGAAGCCGAACCTCAACTGCCCGAGCGACGCGGAAGCGTAGGCAGGAAACATGTCCATTACCGCGACGATGATGCTGGCAGCCGCGTCGCACGCCCATTTGGCTACCTTGGGGCTTGAGAGGGTGTCGACCTGACTCCTCACCGGCTCGTCCTCCCCGAGTTGGTTGCGGAAAGTCCTTCTCTTGGACGCGATGCCGAGTTGTTCAAGGTTACCAACTAGCCCAGACGGCGCTGGCGTCAAGTGCACTAGGAAGTTGCGAGCATCGATCAGGGCAACAAGGTCCTGAAACGGCTTCTCGTCTTTGCTAAACGGATGACCGAGCAGCCTCGATGCGAGCAGGTACTTCTGTTCGATTGCCACCTTGTCGGCAACCGCCTTGGTCATCTCCGCGGCAAAGTCGACCAACCGGCGGTAATGCGTCGTGTCGGGGTACAGGTCGCTGTCCTCTTTGACCAGGTACGTCGCTTCGTTGATATATGCCTCAGCGGCGGCGGAAGCGAACACGACCGAAACGAGTCCCTGACCAAAGTCGCCGGGTGTGTGCTCGTTCGCGAACCGCTCCGCCCTTGCGTGTGCCTCATCTGCAATTAGCCACAGGTACTTGAAATGGACGAAGGTGCTGATGTTCACGGTGGCACCCTAGTCACTCCGCTTGGCCAACCTCGCGACCTAGTGAACGTGGCATCGGTCGCATCGAACAGCGTCGCTCAAGCTCCCGGTCACGAACTCCGTGGGAGAATTGCGGACCACCGGTGAGTTAACCCCTGCCGGCCTCGGTGAGGCTCACGTCGGAGTCATGCTCAGCGGCATCGAGAAAGTTCGCGGCACGCAAGACCCGTCGTGTTGATGGTGGCAGTGCCGACCGGTCGCCCGGGGATTCGGCTCGAGAAGCTATGGCAGCAGCGGCACGTCGCGATCTGGCACGCCTGCAGTTGTCTCGCCGCGAGCCGGGGCTAGTGCGGCATCCAGCTCGCTGGTCCCGTTCTGTACCTCGTCGAAGATGGCTGGGGCTATCTGTTGGACCGTGTCCGAGGGCGTCTCGCCGGGCAGTCTGACGACAGTCAGGTTCATCACGTCGCTCATCGGCTCGAACCCGCTCCCTGCCTGCTCGGGCGCGGAGAGGCTCGTCTCGCAAACTCCCGTCTGGCGCTCGAAGTCTGGCCCCACCTCACTGAGTCCGCGATGATACGGATGTGGGGTCTCTTCCCGTGCTCCTGGTACTTCTCGTGTTCGTCGCAGCGTCTGGTGCAACCTGGGTTGCCGGTGTCCAACTTGCGAAGTCCACAGACGAGATTGACACACGGCTGGGAATAGGCGACGCGCTCGGCGGGATGGTGCTGCTTGCCGTCGCCGGGAGCCTGCCGGAGTTGGCGGTGACCATCTCCGCGGCGGAGTCGGGCCACCTCGGGCTGGCGGCCGGAAACCTGATCGGCGGCATAGCCACGGCAACGATGGTGCTTGTCGTGTGCGATCTATTTGCGGCCAGACCGCTGACGTATCTTGTCGGGTCGCTCTTGCCGGTTCTCGAAGGTTTGCTTGTGGTGCTCACTGTGTCAGTTGTGCTCATGGGTGCATTGCTGCCCGCGTCTGTGGCCATGCCTGGGCACATCAGTCCGGCGTCATTGGCCATCGTGGTCATATGGATCGGCGGAGTCTGGGTGCTGAATCGGACGCGGTCGCATCCAAAGTGGACAGTTGTGATGGAGGGAAGCAAATCCGGGCGGCCTCATCGTCGCGTGCGTCATCCGGCCGCGGACCCAGCGCGTGCAAACCACTCGATGTTGCACGTTGCAACTGTCTTCGCGGTCTCGTCGGTGGTGACGCTCTTGGCAGGTGTAGCCCTCGAGGTCAGTGGTAACGAGCTGGCAGACCGCGCCGGCATCAATGGCATTGTCTTTGGTGCCACTGTGCTGGCCTTGGCGACAGCGCTTCCAGAGATAAGTTCCGGCATCGAGGCCGTGCGCCTGGGTGACCATCAACTCGCGATCGGCGACGTCTTCGGTGGAAATGCGTTTCAACTATGCCTGTTCGTGGTGGCAGATCTAGTGGCAGCGAAACCTGTGCTGCCGACAGCCGGTGCGGCGAACGGATGGCTGGCTGGACTCAGCTTGGCGTTGACCGCCGTATACCTCGGCGGTGTCATCGTGCGGCCCTCGCGGCCTAAACGGCTCGGACCGGATTCGATCTTGGCGATCCTGATCTATGTCGTAGGGATCGTAGGGCTCCTCAGGATTGCCAAGTGATGGCGGCCGCGGAGTATCTGGGCGGCTAGACCCAGTGCAGGTCGCGCAGCACCACAGGACCCGCGCTCGGACGCGCTCGTCTTACTCGGTGTCGCATCAGGACGACAATGACGCTTGGTTTGCCCCCGCCTCTCCGTAGCACGGCATGGCTCGACATGTATCCCGAGGTGCGGACCGCCGAGTAGCCCTCTCAGCTTTCCGGAAAGGCCCGATCTATAGCGGCGAGGAGGTCGGCGTCGGACCGTACTTGTGGGGCTCGTCAGCCACGGCAATCTCGTCGTTGGCGCGCACCGCTCCCGCCGCAGGCGAGTGCGGACGACCGGAGGAAGGGAGCGACGGACTTGGCAACGAGCATGAGCGGGCTACGCCACCGCGTGGAAACGCTCTCTTCCCTCCGGTTCGCTCGCGTTGGTGCACCACGGGGAACCTCACGCCGCACGTAGTGGCGTGGCGCGGCGCGCGGAGTTGGTCGGAGTGACGCAGCCGGCAGGGGTACGCTCGATGACAGAGAGGTCGCCCATATGGCTGAGTCCCCAAGGCTTGCCGTCGTTCCTACGAGCCCTCACCGGCGCCTTGCCCAGGCGGTGCCCCCGGTCGGCACCCCCTGGGCGAGACGGTGGACAAGGCCTACGAGAAGGCAAAGAGAAGAAGATGAGCACCGACCAGCCCACTGAGGCTGGGGCTGCCTACCGCAAGACGGTGGACCAGGCCCGGACGGCCTACGACGAGGTGCTGGGCCCGGCCAAGAAGGCCTACGACGAGGCGCTGGAGCTGGCCGAGAAGGCCTATGACGAGGCAAGGGCCCCGGCCGAGAAGGCCTACAACGAGGTACTGGCCCCGGCCGAGAAGGCCTACGAAGAGACGGTGGCTCCGGCTCGCAAGGCCTACGACGAGGCGGTGGCACCGGCCCGCAAGGCCTACGACGAGGCGGTGGCACCGGCCGCCAAGGCCTATAAAGAGGCGATGGCCTCGGCCGCAAAGGCCTACGACGAGGCGATGGCCCCGGCCCAGAAGGCCTACGACGAAGCGGGGTCCGCGGCCACGAAGACCTATGACGAGGCGATGGCCCCAGGCCCACAAGGCCTGCCGTGATCCCGGTCCGGACCGTCTCGCCGGACTGAATCTGTCATCCCGCCACGTCCTGACAAGCCGCACCGACGGCGACCCCTCGGCGACCGATCCCCGGGCAGGTACCGTTGAGCACGAGGAGGCCGCACAATGGCCACGACGGTACTTCTGTCCGACGGATACCAAACCCGCTCGCACCTTGACCAGGAGGACCCTGAGTGGCAAGCCGGCTACCAGGCAGAGCGTCACGACAAGTGGCTCATCGCCTGTGCCGGTGGAGGACTGATCGGCCTCCTGATCGGGCGCTCCCACCATCCCGTCATATGGGCGAGTCTCCTGGCACTCGTTGCCATTAGCTTCGTCGTCGCCTTCTATCTCCTGCGGCGCGGGTGGTTTCCGTCGAATCCGAGGTCCACTGCATCGTGGCCGGGGATAGGCCCGAGGTAGGGACGAGTCCAGGATTCGGTCGATGAACCCTGCCCCCTCGAGGTCCGCCTCCGCCCAGGGTGGCTCTCCGGCCTAAACCGCCCCGACATCTGCGGGCGCGAGGGTTGCCGCCAGCCCGCCCTCGGCCAGTGACTCGCCTCAGTGTCGGTTGTACAGGGCTCGCCGTCGACGCGGACCGGTCAGTGCCACCACGAAGGAGACGATGACTAGCACGGCGCCAAGCGCGATGCCCGCGTAGCCACGCTTCGTGTGCTTGCCGACCACATGAGCCGCGTACCCGGGGAAGAATGTCGGCAGCGAGTGAGCCGGCTGCGTGAGGTAAAGCACTCCGACCACGATGGCGGCGACTCCGACGATGAGCAGGACTATTGGCAGGACACGTCGCACGGGTTCACCTTACTCATCGTTGGCTCGAAGAACACCCGCGACTGGACGGTTATCATGAAGCAACGAAGTCCCTGGTGTCCTGGGCAGCTTCGCCGCCGAGGGCAGTCAGAATCAGCCCCCGCTGATCTTCATAGTCTCACAAACGGCCTGACTGAACGCGGCGGTCACGGCTGCCCACTCGAGGGGCACGATCAGCTGGCGATCTCCCGAAGGGCGGCGTTTCTCACGACTGCGGCCAACCAGGAGGCGGCCCGGCGGGGCTAGAGCCCCTCTGCGTCGAGTGTTGTGGAGATCTCGCGGCAGGAGTGGCCGACTCGACGCAGCTCGACAATACGAGCAGCGGCCGTCTGCTGGCCTTGATCGGCCCGACGTCGCGCTCGCGTCCCCTAGGTGCTGGCGAACCGACCTAACGACTACGAGTGCTGGCACGGGTAGTTCATGTTCCTCCATCTGTGGGCAATGAAGCGCTGAGCCGACGGGTCAAGGTCGTTTACGCGTGGCGCGACCGCGACCGCCGGCCTCCAATTCGGATAGACCAACGCTGTGGCTGACCCTCCGGACCCGTCCCGGGAGTTACCCGACCCCTTGGATACCCGCCACGCCGGTCTCAGTCCCGATGACCCCTTTGCGACACCAGTGGACGAGCGCAGGCTGGACCGGCGTTTTCGGGGTCGCCTCATCGCCCCGGTGACGGTCTGGACGGCTGGATCAGGAGACCGCCGCGCCGCGCTGACCGTCTCGTCGCTGCTAGTCGCCGAGGGTGAGCCTGCCGAGGTGATCGGTCTCCTCGATCCGCTGTCGGAGCTCTTTGGGGTGCTTGTAAAGCAAGGAAGCTTCGTCGTCCATGTGCTCGAGACGGCCGATCAACGACTTGCCGGGATGTTCGCGGGCGCCTACCCGGTCGACCCTTTCGAGGAGGTCGATACGGTGGACGGCGAGTTCGGGCCGGTCATCAGCGGCACTCGCCACACGCTTGGTTGCCGCCTTGTCGGATCTGAGGAGCTGGGCTTCCAGATGCTCGTGCGAGGACGCATCGAGGCGCTCGAAATCGTGGCAGATGCTGGGCAACCGCTCATCCGTTACCGAGGCCGATACCGCAAGCTCTCACCAGAGGCCTGAGGTTTCCGGGTGTCACCCGGCCGTGTCTGGCCCAGCGCGCTCGATGGTCATTCGCAACAGGACGCGTCGTTCGCGCTCCATAGCTGCGCGGTATTCGTCCCAGTCTGGATGCTCGCCCGCGACCTGGCGGTAGTACGCGATGAGGCCGTCCATGGCCTCGGGGAGTGGCACCACCTCGACGGCACCCTCCACCTGGACCCAGTCGCCGTAGAAGGCGTCGCTGAACACGAGGAGGGAGGCGCGAGGTCGCCGCTGCAGGTTCTTGGTCTTGTTCGCTGTCTCGCGGGTGGAAACGACGACCGTGTTGCCATCGACGGCGGCTGCTACAAGGGAGAGCTGCGGGTTGCCGTCGCGGCGGGTTGTGGCCAGCACGGCGCGGTGATGTTGCGTGATGAATTTCAATGCCTCGTGGAACTCCATGGCGCCGAAGGCTAATGCCCTAGGCCCGGCTCCGCTCCGCGGCCCACGGCTGCATTTCGCACAGAGTGACCGACCAGGGCGATGGCGAGGGTTCCTCCTGGTGCTAGCTGTAGATACGCTTCTCGCAGCACCACCCTTCAGCACAGACAAGCTGACCTGCCTGCGCACGCAGCGTGCCCACCCGCCACCTTCCCCTCCCCCCTTCTTACAGCCCGACCGCGCCGGCGGCGTTCTCACGGAACAGCGATCCCTCCCGTATGTAGCGGCGAAGCATTGCTGTGCCCTTGTGACCCGCAAGAACCGGTGGAACGGTGGGGACGGGCTGCGTAGCCTTCTCCACGTACGCCCCGCAGCAAGGAGGACCGATGGATACCGAGACCCCCACGCCATCCGAAGTGGCCCGCACGATCTTTGAGGCCCTGAGCAAGAGGGACCTCGACACCGCCATGAAGTTCAGCACCGACGACGCCGTGGACGACTTCGTGGCTATCGGAGAGTTCCGAGGGAGGCTAGCAATCCGACGCTTCTTCGAAGAGCTACTGGCCGCGTTCCCCGACTTCGTTATCGAGGTGGACCGTATCTTCGGCGACAACTCCGCCGCCGTGGTGCAGTGGCATGTAGCCGGGACCTTCTCCGGTGGAAAGTTCCAGGGCATAGAACCCACCGGCAAGCACGTTCAGATCCGAGGAGTTGACGTGATGGAGTTCGCCGAGGGTCGGTACGTGCACAACACGATCTACTACGACGGAGCCTCCTTCGCCCGGCAGATCGGCATGCTGCCGCGCGCCGGGTCGGGAGCCGAGAAGGCGACGCTGTTTGGGTTCAACGCCTCGACCCGCTTGCGCCAGCGGCGTAACCGCCGGAGAGATACTCGATAAGGCCGCCCCATCCGACAACGTCCGACTCGGCCGTGGCGTCTCGAAAGCTGCCAGTAATCGACGTGCAGAAGCCGCCGTCGGTATCCGGGCCTGCCCGCACGACCCAACGAAGACCGTCTGGGGACTCTCCCACAAGGACCTCACGTGGGCCTTCCCCGTTCGCCTTCCTCCGTGATCCGTTTTGCGCTACTACGAGACGTTCACCGCCGATGATCTCATCCGGGCATCTTGTGCGAGAACGGTCACGAACCGCTCTCGACGCTGACATCGGGACCCGGAGTATCACTGGCTCTGGAACGAGCGGCGTCATCCCAGCCATCGTCCCCTACAGGCCGTACCACGAACGGGTGCCTCGCAGCTTCCGCGATCCGGCGCGCAAGTTCCCAGTCCCGAACGCAGTAGGAGAATCACGGACCTCTGGTATGACGAAACCGCCTGATGTCCGGCAAGCCCATCTCGTGCGCCTGACGGGAATAGAGGCGGTTGCAGCCGGAACCACCTAGCCTGATCCACTCCGAGGCATACACAGGCTCACGGCCTAGTTGGCGACTGTCCATACCCCTGTTGGTCAACCTCCGCGCCCAAACTCGAGAAAGGTGCACGGCCCTCTTCGCTTATCCTCGCAAGGCAGCCGGGGACCGTGCACCTGCTGCCAACGTCGGCTCGGGTCGTTGCGCCCCCTTGAACGGAGCCGACCTGGCCGAAGCACGTTTCACCCCGTCGCGATGGGCCATGACGGACCAGTGAGTGACTTCCTCGTCACATACCTGGACTCGATCGACGAGCATCTCCTGGAGTACCTCGACGAAGACGACGAGCTGAAGCTCGATGCCGTCCAGCGCCTCAGCTTCTACGCGAGCGCTCTGCTTGAAGGGTCGATCACCGCGAAGCACGTCGAGGAGGGACTGGCCAGACTGGTATGCGCTTGTTCCCGCCTTTGTGGCGACCTGTGGCAGCGAGGAGCTACAGGAGCTGGAAATCGGAGCGGAGTTCCTCGGAGCGATCGAGGAGCAGAACGACGTGAGCCTCACCGATGGTAACGATCACGGACTTCTCCCCAGACTCGATCACTGAAATTCCCCACTCCTGAGCCGGCGTGGTTAGCCCGAGAAGGGTCCGCCCTCGAAGACCAGAGCGTGCAGCGCCCGAGCCCCGTAGCGACCGCGGAGGCTCCCGCTGCCGCTCCAGCACTGCGGAGATCATCTCTGCCTCCTCGGTGCTGGTCGGACGTACCTACCAAGACGCCTACGGGTTTCTTGGCGGATGCGAGGCACGACTACCCATCCGGTTGCCGACGATGACCCGTAACACGTGACAACCGGGTTACAAGGTGACCAGCGTGTGACCTTCCGCTGCGTAAGACTGCTCTCGACGCCGCTTCGACCGAGGAATGCGAGCAAATGAGAGGGAACGAGAGTCGCGCTGACCGCGCCCGTGGCACCACTTCGAGGGCGCATCGACGGCGACGGCGGCGCCTCCTGATCGCGGCGCCTTTCCTAATGCTCGTGGCGTGGGCGGTGGTCTCGTACACAATTTGGATGGTGCAGCCAACGAGCACGTCGTTCGGCGCGCGCGAGTGCCGAGTGGGTGAGAGCAGACGTGCCGTTCGGCAACCGGCTCGTCGACGAGGCCGAGCACTACTACTACGGAGCGAGAGCGCCGAAGAAGGGCGGCCCGCAGCTGAAGCGCCTGCCGGCCGTCGGCCTACCCTCCACGCCAAGCCGCGGCCCGGGAACCGCCAAGCCGTCACCTGCCACTGCGTGGCCGGCGCCCATCACGCCCGTCTTCTCGCACCGGCTCCCCGGTGAAGGAATCTGGAAGCCGACCGGTCCGCCCGTCAACGGTGGCCCACCCGTGCTCGTGACGACCTATCGCCCCGAGAGCAACTATCCGCAGATCGTCGCCTACGTCGCCTGGTTCGACCACACGCGCACCGCGCTCGCGTACTACCCAGGGCGCTACGAACCGCCGAACGCTGCCGTGCGGGGGCCGATGATGGTCCCCGACGACCAGCGCTACCGACTGCTTGCGACCTTCAATTCCGGCTTCATCTACTCAGACGGCAGCAACGGCTCGAGCGACGACGGCCTCGTGAACGAACCGCTCACGGACGGAAACGCGACGCTGATCGGCTATCGGGACGGCCGCGTCGCGATCGTGAAGTGGAACGGCGGCCCGAACGCCGGGCCGAACGTCGCGTGGGCGCGCCAGAGCCTGGCTCCGATCGTCTGGGACGGTCAACTCAACCCCGAGTTGAACGAGAACCCGAACAGCCCCCAGTGGGGGTACACGCTCGGCGGCGTCACCCGCGTCTGGCGCACGGGCGTCGGCATCGACCGTCGCGGAAACCTCATCTTCGTCGCCGCCGACGACCAGACCGTGATCACCCTGGCGAAGATCCTGCAGCACGTCGGCGCGGTGGATGCGATGGAGTTTGACATCAACCCCTATTGGCACACCCTGATCACCTACACCCACGGCCACGGCCTCGTGCCGACAATGGTCGAGCCCCAGCCCGATCATGCCACCTCCCGCTACCTCGTCCCCGACGACCGCGACTTCTTCGCCGTCTACCGACGACTGCCCGGTCCGATCACCGTCCCCTTCAATTAGGCATCCGGGGGCTTTGTCGAGGAATGTACTGCGACGCCCACATCATGGGCGCGAGTTACGTGATTCTCACCGAGGCCGACCGGGCCTACCTGAAGATGCTGGAGGGGTGCTCGGCATGTAGCCGGATATTCGGACCACCGAGTAGGCGCGGCCTCAGCTCTGGCCTTCGTAAGGACGACAAGGGCGTTTGGCACTTCGCCGGGCATCTCCCGGCCAGCTCGGGTCGTGACTGCGCAGGAAGCAGCGGGCGCACGCCCGCTACGGGCCGCAAATGACGAGGGGGTACGTAACGTAGGGTCCGGCCTTTCAGAGGATCCTGGCGCACCCGTCCCGGGTAGTCCAGCATGACCCGCCAACTGATGTTCGGCGACGAGCCCGGCGACGAGCCAGAGCCGGAGCCGGAGAAGCCCCCGGAGCCCACGCACCAGTGGGACGTGAGCCGATGTGCCGGCTGCCGGGCTCGGCAGGAAGATAACGGGGCCTGGCATGAGGCCGTTGACATGCTTGTCACACCACGACGGGTCATCAGGTCCGAGGATCACGGCGACGGTAGCCACCTAGGCCCCGTGCCACAATCGTGGACGTGATCATCGAGTTCATGGACAACGACCGGGGCTACATAGCCTGGCTGGCTGGGCATCCAGACGGGTACGTCCTCAACTGCGAGCGGCCTCCAAGACCCTCGTCCCTGACGTTGCACCGGGCAACCTGCTGGACCATCAGCAGGGCATCGGGCAGCAACTGGACCGTGAACTACCAGAAGGTCTGCGCCGACTCATTCGAGGAAATCGCCTCCTGGGCTGGACAGATCGGACCTCCGTGGAGCTGCGGGTTCTGCGCGCCCAGTTGACCGGATGTTCCGGGAGGCTCCGGGTGGTGGAAGTGTGCCCGCTTGTAGACCGCGGAGAACGTGCCTTCGATGCCAGCCCTTGCTCGGGCAAGGAACGAGCAGGAGTCACAGCCGGTCGTGCAAAGTGCGAGGGGGTGGTGGTCCCGGCGAGCACACCGACTCCGATCCCGATCACGACCAGTACGGCGGTGACGAACATGGTTATGGGGTGCCGAACCGTGCCGAGAAGGCACCGGCGAGGTAGGTTGCCGTGCTTTCTCCGACGCTGTCCCGCCGGGTTGCTAGCTGGCCGGTGGTGGGTCAAACGGCCAAGTGTTCGAGAGTGAGGCAGCGTCAAAGGTCATGCGTCCCGTTGACTCGTCAACTTCGACAATGATCTGGCGGTAGGTGGTACTCGGATCAGGCACGGGAAAGCCACTGAACGCTCCACTCAAATAGCACACCGCGACTGGTGCCGCCGATGCTGAGGCACTTGTGGTGGTCGACCCGGCTACAGTCCCGTTCTTGGCGGCGGATGGCTGGCTGGTGGCAGCAACCCCAGCCGCGATGCTGGGCGCGTGCCCCTCAGTCGCGAAGATAAGCCTGCCGGATCGGGCACTGACGAAATCGACGCGGAAGTTGTAGGTGGCACGAGCCACTTTGATCTTGCCTCCGACCGATAAGGGGGCGCTGGATACAAACTCGCTCTCTCCAGGCAGCGACTCCTGGATCGCCCAGACCAGCGTGTTCTTGCCTTTCGTTATTGGTGCCCTTATCTCCAGCAACTCCGCGGCGACGACGTCTGCCGGGACAGAAGCACCAGAAGCGATCGCCTCCGGGGCAGTGACCTGAGGAACAGTTGCGGGTAGTGCCGGTGAAAAGGAAAAGGCTTGCTCGCCAGCAATGGTGGCAAGCACGGAGGGCGCGATGTTGGCTGCCGACAGCGCACCGTTGCCGGCCGCGGCGAGCACACCGACCCCGACGCCGATGACCACCAGCACGGCCATGATGAAGGTGATTACTGGATGGCGAAGATTGTGCATCATGCTTCCCGCGTCACTGGGAACCCAGCACCGACCGTCGCGACCTAACCGCCGACACCACAACGCCCGCGACCACGAGCACCAGTCCCGCCGCCAGCCATGGCCTGGGGTCCAATGCCTGGGTGCATCGGTACACGACGCCGTGCTGCGGGGTCGCGCTTCCACTCGTAGGACAGGTTGGCCCTCCGTAGCCGCGGTTTAGGTAAGCCACGTAGAGCAGCGGAACTCCAAGCCCTGCGACAAGGCCGGGGACACCTCGCAAAGAGGCTGGCAAGCGTACAAGCGACACGGTGGCGATGATTGCGACCGGGAGGACGAAGATGCCGATTGTCAGGATACCCACGACGCCAACGGCATAGGCGGCTCCGACCAGCCACCAGGCGCCGAACCATCCCCACGACCGACGGTTGGTGACCGACATTGTGTGCGTCATGCCGCCCGCAGCGAATCCAGGATGGTCCTTGCGACCTTGCCGTTCCCGGCCAACCCGATGGACACGAACACGGGCTTGTCACGCCCTGGCACGTTTACCCTCAGAACGAGGATCGAGTACGCGGGCGAAGCTGCCGGGCAGGCCGTCAAACCGTGGAGGACGAGGCAGTGAGCCGAAAGCGAGAGTGCCACCGTCGGCTCGGTACGCAACCCCGAATCGACCTGGACCCCGTTCTCCGGCTGTTGGGGAGTCGATGACATACGAGGACAAAAGACGGCTAGCAAGCGGCGGCGGTCCGTGCTCAACGTCACGGTCGTACCCGCAAACGCCACGCCCTGTTGCCTACAGATGGCTCCCAGACCAGGGGTCACCTGGGTCCGATTGACCGGCCAGTTCGCTGGGACCGAGAACCGTACCCCGGCGAAGGTCACCTGCTGCCATGACGACGGGACTGCCGGTGAAGACCCCGGTGCGAGTACGACCGAACGCGGTGACCAGGTGAGGGTGTGCAGGACTCGTTGACCGAGAGAACCGTCGACCGTGATTTCAACGCCGAGCGACGGCACCAAGTAACTGCTCTGTGGTCCCATGGGGTAGGGGTACACGAGAATGCCGTTGATGACCTCTGGGTGACCGAGCACGTTGCTGAGTGGAGACCTCGGGGGTCCGAACAAGACCGTGGTGCTCGGACCGGGGGCGATCTCCAAAGGACAGGCGAAGAGTCCAGGGGGTGGATTGACGAATACCTCTCCAGGCGGCGAGCCAGTAGGGCACGGATACGAGTTGTAGAGCACCCACCAGGTCGGCGGCACGGACACCTGCGCGTTGCCGAAGGCGACCAGCACCCATCCGGCTGGTGTGCCGCAAGGTCAACGGCAGGGAGCGACTTGGTAGTAGGCCGGACTGTCGTGGTAGCGGAGACCACCGTTTGCGAGCTGGTGAACACGCTGAGCACTACGGCTATGACCACCATCGCGACTACCACGAGCCTGCGCATCATGGTCTCAGGGCCAACCCAGCGACGTAGGCGCTCTCACGGGTCGACGCTGACGACAGTCCCGACGAATGGGCCGTTGCCCGTGTCGAGTTCCCAGGAGAACTTCGCGACCCATACCTGCGACACCTTCGGCACCGCCATCTCCATCGCAAACCTTGCCGTCTTGCCAGCTTCGAGGCGACCGATGGCCTGACAGTTGAGTTCGTAGGACCAGGTGTGGAGCTGAACCCTTGAGCCGTTGACCAAGGTGAGGAGCTCGGTGTAGCCGGGGCACGGCGAGAACGTGACTGCTCGGGAACTTGGGTTCGAGAGGACAACGCTGTAGTGGAGAACGTGACCGCCCTCGACACGAGCAGGAGGTTCGACCTTGGCTTGCAGGGAGGCGAGTGTGCCAGGTGCCGGAACAAAGACGCCAGCCGCCGGAGGCGTGACACCTAGTTGACTCTCGTCGAACCCGTCGATGGGACCGCAAGGCGGGAAGCTCTTGGTAAGAAAGGAACCCTTGCCGCTAGGAAGTTCGACGACGACCGCTCGATAGACAAGTTGGGTCGTCGTTGTTGTGGCACCGAAGCACATGTCCGTCCCGGCCAGAAGGAACTCACCTCTCGCACCTGGTCGCAGGTCTACAGCGGTCATGTCTCCGAAGTAGGTGCCGTGCCCAGGCTTTAGCAGAACGCGCGCACCCGCTGTCGTGATGGCAGTCAAGCTCGGATAACCAGAAAGGCGGCAGGTCACTCTCCTAATGTTGGTCAGGTAGATGGGAACCACGTAGTTACCCAGTCCGGCACCGCCAGGACCTACCCGTACGCGCAAACCTGAAGCCGAGCACGGTGGTGCCGGGGGAAGCGTGCTTGTGGTCGTGGTGGTCGATGTCGTCGGCGGTGCCGGGGTTGATATCCAGGTAACGGCTCCCGTGGCAGACTGGCGGTCAGGCCGCGGTACGGTCGAACTCGTACAAGCGGACAGCACGACAGCGATGGCCACCAAAGTCGCGACGGAGCCGAGCTTGCGCACCGTGTGCATCATGGCACCGTCCGTCGTCGCCAGGGGTCGCGCACGCCGCCTACGAGCCGAAGGGTCGGCGACGTTACGAAAGCGGTCGACCATGACCGCCCGGTCGGGGTAGTCGTGCCCTCGACGTTGAGGAACGGGTAGAAGCGGCGGAGGGCAAATGGCTCAGTCGACCGGGTGCACGGCTTGAGTCCCCGGTTGGCCTCCTGAAGCAGGAAGGCTCGCACCTGAAGCTTGGTCGCGTCGGGGTCGTGCGCTTCGACTTCGTGAAGGGCGCCGGGTCTGAGATGAGTGACTTCCTCGTCACATACCTTTCGTCGGGTCCCGACGATGGCTCCCACAACCGGATCAGCTCAAGACACTGGGCGTATCTGACGATAAACACGAGGTGAGAGCGCAGGACCGACGCCGTGTTGAACTGGCGACAACGGCCAGCGCGGCATCGATCACCTTGTTGTTTCTCTTGTGGCTTGTCCTCCGGATCGGCGGCGATGACGGTGTCCGCTACTTCGACGACATCGTCACGGCTCTTGCGGCAGGAGGCGCCTGTACTTCATGCCTTCTCGCGGCAAGACGCCAGGGTGGCGCGAAGCGTCGGTTCTGGGTGCTTCTCGCTGCGGCGTTAGGGGCTTGGACGTCCGCCGAGGTGATCTGGGCGGTCTACGACCTCGTCCTTCACGTGGCCGTGCCTGTGCTGACCTGGGCCGATGTCGGCTACCTCGGGGCGATCCCTCTGGCCGCAGCTGCGCTCTTGTGCCACCCCAGCATGCATGTCGAGCGGAACTACAAGACGCGAGCGACCCTGGACGGCCTCGCCATCGGTACTGCACTGCTGCTGCTGAGCTGGACCTTCGTGCTCGGCTCGTTGTGGCACCATTCGGACCTAACTACCGCTGGTGGGATCGTTACCATTGCCTATCCCTTCGGTGACATAGTCATCATCTTCTTCATCGTCCTCACGGTCTGCTCAACGGCGGCCACGGGGCGCAGGCCCCTTTTTTGGGTCCTCTTGGGACTGTTCGCAATGTCCATCTCAGACAGCACCTACGCCTATCTCACCGAGGCCGGCCGGTACTCGACGGGCAACATCGTCGACATCGGGTGGGTGGTTGCCTACCTCGCGATCGCCGTCGGAGCGTCCCACGACAGCGGCCGAACGGTGCTTGCCCCTTCCCACCAGGCGTCGTCCAACGGGTCGCTCGTCTCGCTCGTCGCTCCCTATGTGCCCGTCCTGATGGCATTGGTGGTCGTCACATTTCAGATGGAGCTTCACCACCACGTGGACAGGTTCGCGTGGCTCACAGGCTTGGGCCTCACCTTGCTCGTGATCGCGCGCCAGGCGCTCTTGTTGAACGACCGTCGCCACGAGCGGTTCTCTCCAGCCGGACCTGAAGGGCAGGGCTCGGAGACGACGGGCGCGCACCCCTCAGCAGCAAGTCTCACAGAGGCCGCGCCATGGCCCCAGTTCCTCAGGCGGACCCCGTGAGGTACAGCCTGGAGGCTTCGGGAACGCTCAGGAGCCACCAACCGTCACTGAGGCGGCCGTACCACACGATCATCCTCGCCCTCATGGTATTCACCAGCACCATCGCGGTATTCGACCTCTACCTGTTCGTCTCCTCGGCTTTGCACTGACGGAAGTTGAGGCCACGGGGCGCACGCCGTCCTCGACGAGGGCGTTGAGTACGGGGGCTACCTCGCTGCGGTCATCGTGTTGAATGCCAAGTAGACGTATCGGCACGACTCGGCGCGTGGGCTTCGGCTCTGCAAACCGGTGGCTTTCCGAGCGCTTGAGGCTTACGCTTTGCTCAGAGTCGACGTGTCCCCGAGGGAGGACACGGAGGGACACGAGCAGGCGGTGTGGGGGCCTTGCGACCGTGCCGTCTGCGTCGGTCCTTCTCCAAGCCCTGTGCTGTCGGCGTGGCGCGCCTTGGGCTTGCAGTTTCGACCCGACTGATGCCCGCTAGAGGCCTCGGTCCGGCGGAGCCGGACTTTTGAGTCAAGTTTTTGCTTTTGAGGTTGTGCTATGCGGCGATTCCTGATCGGGCGGCGAGATCGCTGAGAGCCCGGTGGAGGATGGCAGTGCTCCCGGGGTCGGCGATGTCGGCGGCACCGGTGCGGATGAAGCGGTTGTAGGCACGCGTGAGGAACCACGCTGTCTGCCATCCGAGGGGCGTTGGCTGGTAGCGGTGGGAGTTTGGTATGCGTTCGATGAGGCCGTGCAGACGGAGTCGTCGTAGGTCGTAGGTCATACGGCCGGGGGTGATGTCGTCGGGCTCGAGGCCGAGGAACTCAGTGACGTGCTCGCGCAGGTGGTGGTTGGCGAAGCCGTCGGGTTGGAGGCGGCAGATCACCACCGCCGCGAGGAGGGCGTGGACACGAGGGTCACCGAAGCGCAGCCCGGGGGCGCGTTGGCCATTCACGACGACTGGTTGGGTGAGCTCTTGGAACACGGTGTCGCCGATGATCGGGTCGTGACTGATCGTTTGGGCGTCGAGGAGACGCCGGTTGGCGGAGAAGCCGACCTTCCGCAGGGCGGACAGGTTGCACAGTCGCTTGCCGATCCCGAAGTCCCGGGTGTCGTTGATGGTGGTCTCGGTACGAAGGGCTTTGGCCTCCTTGTGGTACTGCTTGATTCGGGAGTGCTTGTACTCGACATACAGGGACGGGGTGACGCCTTGGGTGAGGACCCGGGTGCGAAAGCGGCTCGGGGTAGGGCGGTGGCCGCGGGTGCGAATTCGGCGATCGAAGATCAACGACACGTGGTCGGGGCGCCCCACGTCGAGGTTCTCGGCGATGACGGTCTCGAAGAACGCCCGGCCCGAGGAGGGACGATCCAACATCTGGGTCAAGGAGAACTCGGCCTGGAGGACCGAGATGTCGTAGCGGTAACCGGCCCGGCGGTCCGCCGCGCTGAAGGGATGCGGCAGGCGGCCCAGCCATTTGCGCAACAGCCGGTCGATGCGAGCAGGGTCCAGCCGGTCACAGATGCGTTGCAGGCGGTCCGGGTCCTCACAGGCGGCGAAGCCGTTGTCGAGCGCCTCGAAACCGATCCCGGCCTTGGCTACCTGCCGCTTGGCCCACTCGTTGCCGTTCAGGCACAACTTCGCCGTGTAGGGGAAGTACGAGCAGAACTTGATGAAAAACGGCCCGAAGTCGGCGTCGACGGCATAGATGTAGAAGTGGTTGACCATCGCGGTTGTCCGCACGATCCATGGGTAGGTGGCACCGGTGACCGGGTTGCGGCGCTTCTCGGTGCGGAACACCGGCGCTTTCTCCTGGGCCCTGCCCACGAACAGCACACCCTCGTCGTCCTCGAACTCGGCCAGGAACTCGTGCGCCAGATCGTCCTTGCGCTGGCCCTTGGCGAAATCGACGATCGGCACACCCTCATCGGCGGCGAACCGGTACAGCTCGGCGATGAAGTCCCGACTGATCGGCTCCAACAACGCAGACGAGGCAAACGGTTGGCCCCGGTGCTGACGCAGGAAGAAGACCACTCCCCCGACGAACTGCAACTTGGGCACGTAGACGTTGAGGTACATGCGGTCGATGCACTCCACCTCGAGAGTCACATGTTCGGCAAGGACCTCGGCGGCGCTGCGGGGTAGGGTCATATCGGGCTCCGGTCGTCACAGGCCCTTGCGGCCAACCAACCGCTTCGGGCGGTTCAAGGCGGGACCGAAAGGCCCCGCATCTAGGCTCGACCGGAGCCTACGATCGCCCTCCGTGACCCGCCACCGGCCCCAGTTGGTGCTGCCGTGACGTCACCACCACACCGCTCGTCGGGCTGGGGCGGAGCCCCGTTAGCTGTCTCCGTGTCGAAGACTCTTGTGTCGTGCGCCCGGACTCCGGCCGAAGGCGTCTCCTGGACCTGTCTCCAGGATCACGAGGTGCACGACTCCCCCGTTTCCCTCGCAATGCGCCCGGGGGTCGTGTACCTTCTGTTGCACCATTCACCAGTATCGGCTAGGACCGGTCGGCCCTTGAACGCTCACTTGAAATGGTCACCGTCACATGGGATCGCCGGCTTCTGCCTTGACCACAGCAGACAAGTACCTCGCGTCCGGCTGAGAGGACATCACAACGAGCAGACGGTGAGCTTCACCTCGGTCGTGACCCCGCCCGCCACGACGTGGGCCTGCACGTGATCGGCCATGCCCGGCGATCTCGCTGACAAGACGCCGGGGCGTCGGCGCCCCGAGGTGAGTCGCGAACAGAGCGACCACGACACCGGAGACCACGCCCCCTCCGAGGCCGAGCCGCACGTCGTCGATGCCCCCGCGAACGCCGAGCGGCGTTTCCAGCTCGCCTTCGACCACAACACCGTTGGCACGGTCCTCCTCGATCACGAGAACAAGGTCCTGGAAGTCAACGACGCCCTCTGCCAGATGGTCGGACGCAGCAGGGACGAGATCGTGGGAAAGGGCCCGGCCCTGTTCACCCATCCCGAGGACCTCGCCATCTCGGAGGAGGCCCAACGCCGGCTGACATCCGGCGAGGTGGACCAGGTGAGCTACACGAAGCGCTACCTGCACAAGGACGGGCGGGTGATAGATGTCGAGGTGTCGAAGTCCGCTGTACTCGATTCGGCGGGCTCGGCGCTCTACTTCGTCTCTTCGATCCGGGACGTCACCCGGGAACGGGCGCTCAGCGCCCAGCTCTCCTACCAGGCACTGCACGACTCGCTCACCGGGCTCGCCAACCGGGTGCTGTTCGAGGACCGGCTCTCCCAGGCTCACGCGAGGGCAGCACGGCGGGGCGGGTGGAACGCCGTGTTGATGCTGGACCTCGATGACTTCAAGGGGGTGAACGACACTTTGGGCCACCTCGTCGGTGACGAGATGCTTATGGCGCTCGCCCGCCGCTTCGAGGAGGTGACCCGCTCCACAGACACGCTGTGTCGCTTCGGGGGCGACGAGTTCCTCTACTTGGCCGAGGAACTGGCGTCCCCGGCTCAGGCCGAGGAGGTGGCCGAGCGTCTCTTGGGCGTGTTGGCCGAGCCGTTCTCCCTCGCTGGGACCCGCGTCCAACAGCACGCGAGCATCGGGGTCGTGGTCTTGAAGGGCAAGAGCAGGAGCTGGGCCGAGATCGTCCAGAACGCCGACGCCGCCCTGTACGAGGCCAAGCGCCAGGGAAAGGGCCACCACGTCCTGTTCACTCCCAACCTGCGCCAGCAGGCGGTCAGCCGCTTCGAGCTTCTCCAGGACCTTGGGCACTCTCTTTCCTCCGGTGAGCTTTCGATGCACTACCAGCCCATCGTCGACCTCACCACGAGCGAGCTGGTCGGTTTCGAGGCGCTGATGCGCTGGCAGCACCCCAAGTGGGGACAGGTACCCCCCGAAGTGTTCATCCCGCTTGCAGAACGGAGCGACCTCATCTTCGAGCTGGGCGCTTTCGCACTGCACGAGGCCGTCAAGCAAGCAGGGTCTTGGGCGCGAACAACCGATCAGGCCGGCCGGCCTTACGTCACGGTCAACCTCTCCGCACGCCAGTTCCACGACCCGGGACTTCTAGCCGTCGTCGAGGAGGCGCTCGCGGCAAGCGAGCTTGCACCAAAGCGCCTCGTGCTCGAGATCACAGAAAGCGTGGCGCTCGTCGATGTCGTGGAGACCAAGCGCGTGATCGAGCGCCTCGAGCACTACGGGGTCACCGTCGCGCTCGACGACTTCGGGACCGGGTACTCCTCCCTCTCCTACCTCGCGCTCTTGCGCCCGATGATCATCAAGATCGACCGGTCCTTTGTCAGCCCGTTGAAGGCGAGCATCTACAACGACACGCTGCTCGAAGCGATCATCTCACTCGGCCACAAGCTCAACATGACCGTCCTCGCCGAGGGGATCGAGACCCAGGCACAGCTAGAGCGCCTCCGCCACCTCCACTGTGAGGTCGGCCAGGGCTTCCTGTTCTCACATACCGTTCCGGCTGGCGAGGTTGGGGCCATGCTTGGCCGCGTGCCCGGTGACTGGGGGCAGAGACTGGCACTGTCGCCCCCCGCCGACTCTCCCCCTGTTCGGATCGCGGCGAATACGCCTCGGTCGAGCGACGCAGCTCATTCGGATCGGCCGAACAGCCTTGAGGCGGTGCACCGGCCTGAGCGTCCACGACGTCGGCGGCAACCTTGAGACGGCGCGAGAGGCCCAGCTCGTCGTGATCGGCCATGACGGACCCGTGAGTGACCTCCTAGTCGTCCACCTGGACTCGTCGGCACCAGATGCTGCCATGTGAAGGTTGCTCAGCCAGGGGCTCCTTCCCCGAGTGAGCCCGCTCGAAGAGTCGTGGGACCATGGAGCCGGTGCGAACCCGGCTGATCGTCGCCTGCTTGACCGTCGCCCTGATCGCTGCGGCATGCACTGGCTCGGCGAGAAGCTCCGGTGCCGGTGGCACCACTTCGCCGTCAGGACACACGACGCCCTCAGCGGTCGCCCTGTACCCGCCGATTCCCCTTCCTTGGCCGGACTCCGTCATCGGTTGCGCAGGACGTAAGCGCACCGGTCTGACCACCTCCCAGGCAACGACGATCATCAGTCGGGTCACGGTGATGGCTGGTAACCAGCTCCAGATGACCGGAGCTTGCCCGGGCGGTCCGGTGCTCATCGGGCTCACCCCCGGCAACGAGCAGCTGGCTCATCAGCTACTGGCTGATTACGGCAGGAAGTTGGCCGTCACGGTGGGCCTCACGACCTACGACGGGTCGCCGGGTCGCAGCCCACGTTGCGGCATGCTGCCGCCTTCGGCATCCCTGCCGGTCGGGCTCCACCTCGTACTTCGGCTGAAGCACGACTCAGTCCGCTCGGGTGCCGCTTTCTCTGCAACCGTCGTCGTCGACGAGCACGGCCCGGGCCGCTTCACAATGGACACGGGGCGGCCCCTCGTTGCTGTCGTGGTGCGTCCCGGGACGCTGCAGGTGGTGGGTGTGTACAGCGGAGGAATAGCGGGGACCGGCTACAGCCTGCTCGTCACCCCCGGGAAGTCGGGAACGATCCCGACCTTCGGGGGCACGGCCCGCTGCGACGGTGGGCTCGGGTCTGCCTTACCGCCGGGGACCTACCAGGTCATCGTCCGAGTGGCTCCCGAAGGGCGACATCAGTATCCGGCCTATCTGACGCCGCCGCTAACACTCCGGGTTACTGCATGACCGAGCAGGACGGGGTCGCGCCCCCATCTCCTCGTGAGATCGCATGGACGACCTACGATCAAGTGTCGACTTGGCGGCCTACCGCGAGGCCCATCTTGCCCTTGCACAACTTGAGCTGCTCGCGGACCTTCGGCGCAGCTCGTGACCCACGGGATCGAGCAGTCGGTTGGAGGTCGGGAAGGAGGAGCGATGCACCTGATCATCAATAACGGCTATATCGCCGGGAGGGTACTGATCTGGGTTGTCTCGGCGATCGCCCTGGTCATCATCCTGACGTCTTTCTCAGTTGGCCGGGCAGTGAGCCGCAAGAAGCCCGACGTCACCCCGGAACAGATGGCTCAGTACTGGGGTAAGTGCCGGGTGTGCGGCGGGATCGCTGCCAAGATGTGCACCTGCCGCGGCGGTCCCAACCCTGCGTAGAGCCGTGACGGGCGCTCGCGAAGGCCCTGATACCAGATCGCCCCGAGCTCCGAGATCCTCGGCCATCGTGTAACCTCCCGGCTACTTGCTCAGTCGTCCGGGGGCAAGACTCAACGAACGGGGGGAATACGAGATGGCCTACGGCGTAGTGCATCAGTTCGCGGGTGGCACGAAGGAGCAATACGAGGCATCAGTCGCCGCTGTGCATCCCAGCGACGGCAGCCTGCCAGATGGTCAGGTGTTTCATGCCGGCGGCCCGTCGGCTGACGGCTGGACGATCATCGCGGTCCACGACTCACAGGAAAGCTGGGAGCGGTTCCGTGACAGCGTCTTGATGCCCAAGATGGCAGAGGGCATCGAAGGTGGGTTCACGGCGCCACCAAAGGAGACCACGTTCGAGGTCTACAAGCAGGTGACCCGCTAACTAGACGTGCGGCGCCCGTAGTCAGCGGCCTACACGGTGCCGCACCTCGGCGGCCAGGAGGCGATGAAGTCCTTGCTGAACAGGGTTGTCGAGCCAAGGTCGGCCGAAAGCCCGAAGAACGCAGCCTTGACGCCGGCCGTCGCGAGAACCTTCAGGTCGCGGGCGTCGCACCCGCCCGTCGAGGGGCCGGCCCCCGCGGGGCCTTGGCCGCCAACCTTGATGGCGGTATCTGCGACCAGGTCGACGAAGCCTGCCACATTGAGACCCTCGCCTCCGAGGCCTAGCTCGATCTGAGGTATCTGGGCGCCGAGGACAAGGGTGATCGGCCCGTTGAGGATGGCGTTGGCCTGGTCCAGGATGACCTTGCCGATGCCATTGATCAAGCCTTTGCCGGTAGTGACGCCGCTCTTGGAGACCCTGAAGCCCGCCTGGCCGTCATAGTTGATGGTGTAGCTGCCCTCTATCGACTGGTTCTTGTTGGAGAAGCCGACACTTACGAAGAAGGCCACCTTCAGGCCCAGGAACATCGGGATCGGCGGCAGCGGCGGTGGCAGCGGTATGACGAAGGGCACGGTTATCTCGGCAGGAATGGTGAGCTTGAAACCCCCGGCGGCCCCGAGGCCGAAGGCGGTCAAGGGCTTCAGCTCGTACGAAAGGGTGAACTCGCCCCGCAGCCCGTTCATATTGACCGAAGCGGTACCGAGCTTCGCGTCCTGCACCTTGACCGCGCCGTCAGTCGTGAAGTTCTGCAAGGTGCCTGAGGCGGTCGCAGAGACCTCGACGGGCGATGACTTGCTCAATGTGACGGAAACGGACGCCGCCCGGCCCACTTGCTTGAACGACATGGAGTAGCCGTACGACCCCGCCTTGCCCTTGAGAGTGATCCCTTTCCCGCCAATGCCCAGGGACCCTGTCCGAGACCCCGCCTGCAGCAAAGGCTCTCCGTCTACGCCTGGGCTGCCGGGGCGACCGCTCCCTGCCGGGAGGAACCGGATTTCGGGCTGCACCCCGGGACCTTGCACAGCTGAGGCGTCGGCGAAGTTAACGGGGCTGTCCCAGGAGACCGTGCCGTTTTCGACCAGGTCGGTGAGCGAGGCCGGAGCAGTGGTCACCACGAGGCCCGACGATGTGGGGGCGACCTTGGTGACTAGCCGCACGGCAAGCCCTCCGAGAAACATCACGCTGCCCGCCTTCAACTTGGCTAGCGGCCCCGTACGCGAGGAGAAGGTGTAGGTGGACCCGTCGGCCGAGACGGACCGCAAAGTGGCCGCGACCGTGGCGGCTGGCACGATAACGGTCTGCGGGGACAGCTGAACAGCGCTGCCCGTAGCGGTCGTGGACGAGCTACCGGACGTAGTCGTGGTGGACGAGGTCCCTGTTGCGGCGGAGGCCGAAAGGACGAGCGAGAGGTTGTCGGCCATGCCGTCGTTGTCACTGCCGCTTGAGCGCTGCATGACGAGTTGGACCAAGACCGCCTGAGTAGTGGCCGGCACAGCGCCCGAGACGTGGCGGAAGAGCAGTTCCGAGGTGCCGTTGCGCTGGGCCTCAGTGACCGGACCGATCTGGGACTTCGAGATGGCCTTGCCATCGGGGCCCTCGAAACTCGCGTACAGGGTGGCATCGTCACCCTGGTCGCCGAAACCGCCGAGCCACCCGGACAGGACGTAAACGAGCTTGTTGGACGATGCCGCTCCCGGGGCGAGGGTGATGAGCTGCGTCCCGGTGGAGGTGGCGGCGGCGGGACCTCCATAGAAGTAGTTCTTGCCCCGCGTGCTCGGGCCCGGTGACGTCGCGGAAATATCCCCCCCGGACCAGGAGTACTGGGCCGCGGTAAACCCGCCGGTCTGCTTCCAATCGGGCACCTTCACGACCGAGTCGCTGCTCGTGCCGGGGCCGGCCTCGGCGCCCGGGTTCAAGACAAGGTTTTGCCCGCAGGCCGAGCAGCTTGCCGCGGCTGCCCGTTGGACGACAGGGACGGTTATCCCCGTGGAAACGGTGGCCAGCGCGACCACCAGGGCTACGCAGGCCCACAGGGCGAGGCGCGTGCCGGATGAAGGGCTCCCACTGTCCCGTCTCGCAATTGACCTCAGGTGTGCGTTGCCCATTGCGACTGTCCTTTCTTCTGGTCCAGGCGCTCGAAACTCTCATCTACCGCAATAAGCCTATGTCGTCTGGATACTGGCGAAGTCCTTCCCTGGCCATCTCGATGTCGACCAGGCGCGCCGGCTCCATCCATGCCGACACACGTGGCGTCCGCTTCCCGCGCCGGATATCGCCCTCCGACGCCTTCGAGCAGTCGGCCTGAAGGTCCTGAGCACTGGCGCCCGATGCGCCGTCGGCGCTCTCGGCTCCTCGCGTTCTATCCGGGGCGGGCTGAACCCTCGCCGTCACGGGCGGGGTGCTCCACTACTGCCACCACCTTGGCGGTCATGAACCGTGCCGTGCGGACCGCCTTCCCTGAGCGAGTCACCTCCGTAACCTCAATCGTTCCCCGGGCATTGCCCACCTCGACTCGCCTGCCGGCCCGTGTCGCCTCGATCTCGAAGCGTTCGACGCCGGCTCCCACATCAATGAGGACCTCCACGCGGTCACCCTTCACCACATCAACAGTAGCTACCTGAGGTGTCGCGGTACCACCCATCTCAAGGCTTGCGCCGCACCTCGACACATGCTCGCTAACCTCTGGCAGAGAACTACAAGGGGGGAAGGGCATGCGTTTCAAAGTCATTGCCGCGCTCGTCGTGGGCGGATGCTTCGCCACGACCTCGCTCGGGGCCCTAGCCCCGAGCGCGTCGGCGTCGGGCGGAGTCGTCGCCGTCAAGGCGGCCGCGTGCACGGATCCGGTCGTGCACGACAGCTACGACGGCTTTCGTATCGGCGTGCCGGCGGGCTGGTACCTGTCGAGCCTGAGCGGGCTGATCGTCGTGTTCAAGGACTATTCGGCGACAACCGAGGGCGTCGTCCAGACGGCGTTCGTCAACAAGAACGAGTCGCAGCGCGTCTTCTTGTCGAGGGTCCTCGCGTCCCTCTCGAAGAACGCCAAGAGGGCCGGCAACGTGCTGAGGTTCCGGCTCCTCAGCCCGACCATCGCTGTCGCATCGGGCCATGTCGGCAACGTTGTGATCGCCGGCGAGGCCCGCGTGTCGTTCATGCCCACCGTGACCGCCCACGGATCCGAGCTCGGCGTCGTGAGTGGCTACTGGGCGCCGAGCTCCCAGCTCGGCGCGGAGCGCGCCAGGCTGGCCTCGGTCGGGGCCTGCTTCGGCCTCCAAGCCGGGACGCTCTCCCGGTTCGTCAAGGATCAGTGGTTCGGCTACACGCTCCCCCTCGGTTGGACCGTCGGCAACGAAGGCCCCGACGAGCTGTTCCTCGACGCCGGACCGAACGCGTCAGCGAACTTCCTCCTCGCTGGGCCCTTCCTCGCCAGCTCCACGGGGGTCACCGACGCAGCGAGCTTTCAGCAGTACTGCTTCCAGCGGCTCGGCCTGACAATCAAGACAGTCCTCTCCAGTGCGAGCTTCCCGAGCCAGACGACGGCTGCGGGCGGCACCGAGCAAGAGATCATCACAGAGTTCCTCGGAACCGCCGGCTCCAAGCAGGTCCACGGTCTCGTCCGCACGATCGCCAGCACCGGCGGGGGTGTCACGAGCGGCGTCTTGAGGATCGCACTCGCCACCCCTGCACTGTGGGACTCCCTGAACGGCGCACTGATCTGGGACACCTACAGCATCGAGCACAACTTCACTCAGGACCTCGCAGCGATCCAGCAGCAGCAGGAGCAGCTCGCAAGCTTCTCCCAACAGGTCGCCGGCTTCGACCAAGCCCTGAACAGCACCGACCTCGTCGAGGATCCGGCTACCGGGCAGGAGTTCGAAGCCCCCTACACCGCCTACAGCCAGAGCGGCCCCGACGGACCCGGCTACTACACCGGCTCACCGGGAGACGAGACCAAGCTCAAGATCATCACGCCGCAGTAGCGCAGCCCGCTCGGCGCACGCCCCGGCTCTCCGCGCAGCTGCGCCGGCGCCGCGGTTTGCGCCCACAAGATCGGGCTGCGGGTCTAGGACAGTTGGTCGTTGACGACGTCGATGTTGGATAGGTCCGTGTGGCAGGTAAAGAGGATCTGCACCGTCAGTTGGGCCTGGTGGGTGAGGTCCACGCTCACCGATGCAAGGCCTGTGGCGGGGAGTCTCACGGTTCCCACGTTCCGGCCATTGGACACGACCGGGAGATGGTCGCCGCTGTTGCCCAGGAATCTGAGGGACGACCCTGTGCAAGCGTTGCTCACGTCATAACCAACTTGCGCCTTGAGGCTCGTGTACTTCGTACCAATCTTCCACGTGTACTGAGCATTGAACTCGATGCATGTAATCGGCGCGGTCATCTGGAAACCGTTCTTGTACTCGGTGCCGTCGACTACTAGACGTCCGCCTGATGCCGGCGTCGAGTAGACGTTGCATTTCACGCCGTATTGTCCCAAGATGGCTGGCTTTCCAAGTGACTGCAGGCTCGTCCCAGTCGGGCTAGGAGCGCCGCTTTGAATGAGCGCCTCCAACGGGCCGAGCGCTTTGGGCAGGGGTGCAACCACAGCCTTCACCTGGGCGACGCTTGCCGTTACCGGGAGAGCCTTCAGCTTGGCCTCGGCAGTCGAGATCGCGGTGCCGGCTGGTCCCAGGGCGGACAGGTACTGCTGTGCGAAGGTCGCCCCGCTGGTTGCGGACTGCGCACTGGCGAGGAGGCCACCGCTCCATAGCAACCCTGGTACTACAAGGGCCATCGTGCCGACGAGACACAGCGCACGCGCCCGGTGAGGCCAAGAGGACTTGGGTGGGATACCCATTGTCAACCTCCGAATGTCGAGCTCCTGATTGGACGCCCCTTTTCGTTGACGTAACGTCCGAGAGCACGTCCGTCGACCAGCTCTCGGCGCGCCCCGTCGTCCGTAGGCACTTTGACGCTACAACTCAGAGAGCAAGAAACAGGGAAGGCCCAGGGGCGTGGGTCGACGCTGGTGCCTTGGAGCGCGCGTTCGCGTCTCGTTCAAGCAGGGAGGTCGACACCAGCAGGCGCGGACCGCCCCCGCAGTTCTGCCCGACGAGCGAGCTTCCTGCGGGGGCGGAGCCCTTCCTTCCAGCGACGTGCCAGGTCTCAGGTCACAGCTTCACGCCCTCCTTGACGTGGAGGAACTTGTTGCCGCTTTGGGTCAGGCCGCGTGCTCCTGTGTTGTCATAGATGCCAATGACATCCCACGCGATCGTGTTGTTCTTCACGGTGATGTCGACAGTCGGAAACTTCGGGCTGTCACGCTCGACGAATATGCCGGTTGTGACCTGGTCCGGCGTGCCGGGATCGCCGGTGATGTCGTTCGTCCCGAACCAGTTGCCGCTGATGACGTCGCCGCTCAGGGCATCGGCACCGTGCTCGTGGATCGTCACACCGGCCAGGCCGTTTCCTGAGATCTCGTTGTCGGTGATGGTGTTGTCGTAGGAGGCGGCGCCCGCCAAGAGGATGCCACCACCTTCGCCTGTCGTGCCGTTGCTGATGACCACATTGGCGGTGACGAGATTGTCGAAGACTCCCCCCGCACTCGGCTGCGGGACGCCCTTCGCATTGGCGCCGCCCGGGTTGTGGCCGACGATGGTGATGCCGCAGTCGGACTCGTTGTCCTCGACGAGGTTGCCCTCGATCGTGTTGTGACTCGTCGGGCCAAGATCGTCAGACACGAGGATGCCACCCGAGTTGAATTCGATGGTGTTGTCCCAGATCTTCGAGTCCGACGTGGTGAGAACGCCGAGGCCTTCACCACAGTCCCCCGGGACGTTCCCGCTTGCGGCGCAGAAGGGCCAGGGGCTCTTCGGGGTGCCGGTGTCGTTGTGCACGACGGTGTTGTTCGAGATCGTGACTCGGTCGGTACCTGCCGCGAGGATCCCCTCACCGATCGCATTCTCTGCAGTGAAGCCGCGCACGCTTGCGCCCGCGGCACCAGGGCCGAAGAGTGTGACGGCATTGACGAGCCCTGTGGCGTCGATGACCGCCCCGGGCATGCCGTAAAGGTGTACCCGGATTGCTATGAGGGCACCACTCGTGATCTTGATGGTCCCGGCTTTGGACTTCACCGAGAGGGACGCCGAGCCCCTGTAGGTTCCCGGGCAGACGGCGACGGTATCACCGGGTGCCGCGGCCTTGATGGCAGCGTTGATGCTGTGGAACTTCGCAGTCGCGCAAACGGCCGGCAGCTTTGCTCGGCCCTTCAAGGGCGCGACGTAAAGCGTGCTGGCGGCTCTCGGCTTCTCCCCGGCTCCGGCAGGACTGCCGATCGCAGCGATCAGCCCGAGCACGAGCACTGCAGGCAAGGCGAAGTTCGCTAAACCTCGTTGAAGCTTCATTCACATTCCCCCCGGATGAGTTGTTGTTTTGAAACCGGCAGTATCGCGCCAGAGCCCGCCGATGTCCATGCCCTCTTGAAGGCAGGCCGCAGGTGACATCCTCTTCCGTCTGCCTGGACCCGTCGCCAGGCGTCGTCAGGAGCAGCGCGTCCGGGAGAAGAACGCGGAGGCTCATCACCTGGCGACGGTGAGGGTCTTGACAGAAGTCGAGTCCCTGTATTTCGCGCTGCCGTCGTAGGTGGCGACAAGACGGTAGGTGCGCGCCTTGAGCTTCTTGGGGGACAGCCTGCACGACCCCTTGCCGGACTCGAGCCTGATCTCACACACCGTTCCGGTGGAGACATTGACCATGACCATCCCGGTCGGCTCCGAGCCTCGGAACCGGGGGGAGACCGTGACCGTCAGGTGCCCGACCTGCTCGTTCCCGTAGGTCACCTGGTCCGGCGAGACGACGAGGCTGGTCGTCGTCGGGGCGGCGGCCACGGTGTAGGTGATCCTCGCGGTGCCGGCCTCGCCGTCACTGCTGGTAGCGGTGACGCTGTAGGTGAAGGTCCCGGTGGCCGAGGTGTCGAGCCGCCCTGGGGAGGTGTCGTCGTTGCTGTCGAGGCAGATGGACATGCCCGGGCCGGATCGCGCCTCGGTGCATCTGAATCTTGTCGCCACGATCTGGCCGACGACGTATCTCCCGCCGGTAGCCGGTGAGTAGATCGTCGCGGTCGGCGGCGGTGCAGGCCCGAACGTGAACCTATCGGACGCAGTGATGGGGCTGAGCACCAGGTCCTCGACGGACATGACGAGATTGTCCGTTCCCGGCTCTGTCGCGGGGAGAGTACCGGTGCAGCTAACGGTGGTCGTGCAGGAAACGGTGATCCACGTTGTACCGACCTCGAGCCTGTCCGCTCCTGCAATTGGGAGGAAGCCCGAGCCTGTGATGGTCACCGAGGTCGGCCCGGTGCTCGGGCCCTTGTTCGGCGAGACACCGGTGATTTCGGTCGTCTTGAGTTCCGTTCCAGTCTGGAAGCACGCCTGAGCGGCGAGCCCGGGGTGGAAGTTGTCCCGCATGAGCGAGGATCGGAGAACCGAGACCGCTTGCCATGTCGTAACCCACGGTGGCCGGATAGAGACCTCCCGAGTAACCCGACGGCGTGTAGTCGTTGTTGCCTGTCGTGATGTCGTGAAAGGCGAGAGCGTAATAGCTCGAGCCGGAACTGGCAGTCAGGTACAGACCTTGAGGGAGCACCCCGGCAGCTCCGGAGCCGTAGTCCGTGCAGAACAGGGACGAGTCGATCAGGGCACCGGCTGCGGCCCATAGCGGTGCGGCAGCGCTCGTACCGCCAATCGCGTAGGACCAGGATCCGTTCCAGTAGATGGCATAACCGCTGGTCGGATCGGCGTCCGCCGAGACGTCTGGAACTTCACGCATGTAGGGCGGGTTGCCCGAGCCGCAATCGGTCGTGTCGGATACTGAGTAGGAGCTGATCAAACCGGGGATCTTGGGCTGATACTGGTAGGAAGGCATGCACCAGAACGCCGACACCCCACCGCCGCCGGCGCCCTCCGATTCTGACGAGTCGTTCCAGACGCTCTCGGAGCCGGCACCGATCGATGTGCCGCCGACCGCGATGACATAGGGCCCGCTGGCCGGCTCCAGGACGGAAGGAGTGGCGCCGTTGGTCGTGTCCGTGCCGCTGTAGCAGGCGGTCGAGCCCGCGTCGCCCGCAACGGCGAACACCGTCTGGCCTTGCGTGGCAGCCTGTTCCAAGAGAGCGTATTCGAGGACCGACATCTGGCCTTCCTCCGGCTCGCAGAGCCCCCAAGATGTCGAGACAACCTGATCGGCGTCAGCGTTCACGACGGCCGAATACGCCTCCCAGGTGCTCTGGGTTCCACCGTTGGGTTGCTGGTAGACGTCGACCGTCGCCTCTGGAGCAAGGCCTATGACGTTCTCGATGTCGAGGGCTGCCTCGCCGGTGCCGGCGCCGGAACCGGCGCCACCATCGACCGGAATGTAATTCACGGTGGCGTCCGTCCCGTAACACGCTTGGTAGGCGGCGATGTCGGTCGCCAGGTCCGGCTCGAACTCAACCAGCGCGACGTTGACGCCCTGGCCGAGATCGCCCGAGGAGTAGAGCGGATCGAAGCCGTAGTAAGAAGCCAGTTGGTCTGCCGTCAGACTCCCGTACTGGTTGGCCACGGAGGCTGCCGCGCACGGTGTCGGGCCAGCCGTCGCTTGGTGAGGCGCGAGCCTGCCCGACCGGTGCACGTCGCGGACGACACTTGCGCGGGCGACCGAACCCTGTGCCACCACGAGATCGCTGAGGCCAATGACCCCCGCGACATCCGGGAAGACGGCAGCCGAGATGCTCGGGGCTGACATGGTCGTGAACGCCTTACGCCCACCGGGCAGTCGGATAGCCCAGGATCCTCACGTGAAATGCCCGGTCGAGTGCCGCCGCAGGCGCAGTCACCGGGATCGAGAGCCGGTCCGAGGCGACCTGTCCCGGGTGGAGTCCGTCGGAGCGGAGCACGGCGTCGACTTCCGCCACTTCGGACAACGGTGGACCGAAGAGCGGACCGAACTGGCCAGGACGCAGGAAGTGATGGAAGTTCGGCGAATGTCGATCGGACAGAGATGTGATGAAGGCGGTCACTGCCGACGGGTTCGGCAGCTTCAGGATGACGTCGACGTGGACTTCCGCCGACGGTGACAGTGGCCCGAGCGCCAGTGAGTGCGCGGGGGGCAGAGGGCTTGCACTCCGATGCAGCACCGCAAGGCCGGACGGGGCAACGGCCTGTGCGTTGGAAGGGACTGAAGAGGTGGCGACGAATGAAGAGGCTGCAATGGCACCCGCGAATGAAACCACCAGCCACCGATTCGTCATGGTCCCTCGATCCTCGTATCCGACAGCTCTGATGACCATGGGCGGCGAGCGCAACCGGTTCCACAAGACGCTCAAAGAGCACCTCGTGTTTGCGCTCTGCTCCACTTCCGCGGTTCGTCTATCAGAATCGAACTCCCCTACGTGGCCAGACGTTGAGCCAACTGGAGAACGCTGCGACCGAGCGGCCCCGCGCCTGCATCCAACAGAGAGCCGCCGAGACCGCGAAGGGCGACACCGACTACCTTCCGCTTGGCACTTGGCGATCTGACTTGAGCCTCGATGGTTGCCAGCTCGGCATCGAACACGATTCGATCCTCGTCCTGGACGGTTAGCTCGCTCAGCTCACAGGCGCGTCGAATCTCGCTCACGAGTGCCTCAACCTCGCGGATCTCTACGACTGACAGAAATGTGAGCTCGCCCCCTTCATCCTCGACCGAGTGGACTCCGGCAGAACTTATGCCGATCTGCCCGCCGATGGCACGCCACTCCGCCAGATGATGAGCAACGAGCCACTGGGCCACATCGGCCTGCTCGTTGGCGTTCTCGATGCCGGCTGATTCTGCCACGACACGGAAGTCCAGCATTGACGTGCGGGGAGCCTTCGCCGTCGTGTCGTACAGCGCATAAAGGAACTTACGCCACAGCTCGTCCCTGTCTGCAACGATAGACACTGGGTCCTCCCTCGAAAGGCCGATCAACTTGAGTATCGACCTCTGCCCGGCCGCGCTTGAGGGTGGCGAAGCAATCCTTGGTCAATCACCTCGGTTCCACTCCGACGCTGTGCAGCCTCAGAGCCGGTGGCCTGCGCCTACCGACGGGCGGCCGCGCTGGCCTTGTTCGGGTGGGCGGCCGTTTCGCGTCACCGTAAGCAAAGAAGTGGCCCGGGCTTACCCCGCATCCCCGGGCCACTGCCTGCTCTATAGGGACCGACTGACCCTTCGCCTCACCTCCGGGTCTCTGTCCCCCCTAAGAGGTCTCGCAAGTCCATGCCCCCAGTGTTCCGGTCCCCCCGGTCCGGTACCGGTGCACGGCCCCTTCCTCCCGTCTGCACAACGCGCTCGCGTGCGCGACCTATTCCTGTCCGGCCACTGAAGGCGTGACACGCGCCGCCCGGTTCCGCGCTATACCGTGGCAGGTACACGGCTCTCTGCTTCCCTCGCAAGGCAAAGGGGGGTCGTGTAGATTGCCTCCCCCCGGGCAATCCGGCGCCGCCGCCTCAAGGGGTGGCGGCGCTGTCGCGAGTCCGGAACAGGCTGGCCTACGCACGGACGGTGCGGTGGTGACGAACGAACTACCCCTTTGCGGAGCTGCTCAGGCCAGTCGCGGGATGGACAGTCACTCGCCCTACCAGCTCAGGGTGCCGGTGCCAGCTCGTCGATGAGCCGCCACAGCAGATGGCTCACCCCTCTGACCAGGGCTGCCAGCATGCTTACGCTGGGCTCTTGTCCACGACTGTAGCCACCCGTAGCCAGTTGTCCACCGCCGACGCTGTCACGTGACAGTTGTTCCGGAACTCCGGGGGCTTGCCCTCCGGCCGCTCTCAAGGGTGACGTCGGGACCGGGAACGAGCACGGTCTCGTGCGCGTCATCCCAGCGGACCCTGAACCTCAGGTGCTTCTCGTCGCCGAGGATCTCGACGATCTTCCCACGGCGCTCCGGCTGGCCGACCTTCTCTGACGGTGCCCTAATTGTGTCGCCAGGCTTCGCTGCCATCTTGCTCTACCTCCTATGAAGAACTTGCGCCCTTCTTGGCAGATCGCCCGCAAGTCCCCGCGGGTAGCAGAGCCAAGACTACCGGCAGGGCGTCAGGGTGCTCCGGGCGGTCAGGTATGCACTCCGACAAGGGTTCATCGACGGTTGTCGGACGACAACCGACCGCCTACCCGATCGAACAAGGACCGGCAGGGACGCTCCACACCCTGGTCACGCCGCCCGCAACGAGTACAAGATCATCCTGGCGATCACGCCTTCCACGGCCCCGTCAACGAGTCTGAGCGCCGAGTCACTCGAGCCAAGCGACCTTCACTGACCTCTCTTGAACCAAGGCTTGACTTCTCCAAGCGCACGGCCAGCGAGCGGTGCGACGAATTGCCTTCCAGCGCGTAGCTAATCGAGTTGTACGTCGTCTCCGGGAAATCAAGATGGTCCTCCAAGCAACTGCCGTGCATAAGCCATTCCAGGTCCGTGCCGTCTGCGGTCGTCAGCCGGTACGACCACTCCCCTAACCCGCGGCCCGGCGAGGGAGCACCTCCTGCGGGCGACCGCTGCGCGACGATAAGCGTGGCGTCGTTCTTGGCGCTCGACGACGAGCTGCGCTTGTCTTGATTGACTTTTGTTGGTATGGGCCTGCACACGACTTTCGCACGCAAGATCCTGGTCGGCCGCTCCAGCATGGCCCGGCGTGCTGAAGCACTGATCGGCCCTCTTTGTACAAGCGAGGTAAGCAAAAGTGAACCACACACATGGCTTTCCGACGACTTGTCATGAATATGACATCTAGTCTGACACAGCCCCTTGACATAAGCGGTTGTTGGCGCGAAGGTTCACCAAGCGAGGGAAGCGTTGATTCCCAGTCCTTGTCCGGTTGCTTGGGCTGGTTGGAGTAAATAGCGAACCCGTCCCCGCTCGGCAGTGGGAGTGACTAAACACCAACGAGCAGCGGGAACGGGTCCGGCGAGTCTTCTGTATTCTCGACAAAAGACAGCCATTTCGGAGTGGTCCTTGGCTGTCCACAGCAAGATCCCGAAGGTCGGTGCCGGTGACACGGTACCGGTCATACCGATGTTCGCCTACTGAACAGTTAAGCGAGTTGTCGATCGCCAGCGCGCCCGCTGCCGTGAGGGGCTCTTCATGGATTCTGGCGGTTCGCCTGCCTCTCCCCGTTTGGTACTACATCAATGTAGTTCACCACTAAATCGCGTAATAGGGCCTTTCGCCTCTATTCGCCGAGCGAACCGCCTGTGCACAGTTCCGCAAACGAGGCACCGCATGCGCGGACTTACGAGGTTTGCTGGGTTGCAGGGGTTCGAACCTCTCAGCTTTCAGGACTCGTTGGAAAGATCACTATGTGTGAGCCTTCAACTACCGACAGCAGCCTTATCGGACTGGAACGCGCCCAAATCTCGGTCGACAAGGTCTTGCCGTTCTGACAGACGGGACGTCTGTACCCATCGCGGCCGGACCGCGCAAACAAGGACTCCCTTTCGGGAGTGCGCGGCTACAACAGGGGTGCCCATAGGTTCCTGGCACCAACCAGGGACCCATGGGGTTCTTCGGCAAGGCGACGTGCCGATCTGGTCTTCGGCAAGTCGGCGAATCTGAGGCCCGAGCTGGGCATGTCCGATCCACAGGTGTTGCGGTTCTGCCAGGCGGGGCATTGCTACCCGCCCCGTCGGGCTCGCACAACAGGGACTTTCCTCACGGGAACTCCCTGGAAGCAAAGAGGAACGCGATGATCCGCAGGTTGTGCCTGGTTGCCGGGCCTGCGGGGAGTGAGTGGCTGACCAGGGCATTTATTGATTGGTTCATAGACGTCTATTGATTCATAGGAGTACCTAAGTGAAGAAGTTCATGGGCGAAGCGAGAGTAGTTGTCGCCCTTGTTTCGGGGCATCGCCCCAGCGACACCGTGGTGCGGCTCACCGTCGCTTTCCCCTACGCCTGCGCCGACCAAGGTCCGGTCCCGGCCTGATGGCTCCCAAGCGCACACCCTCTCCCGGCTGGGCCGGGTTCTCGCCGCCTTTGCGGCCCGGCTTGTCGCCGACCTGGTCGGTGACGGTCGGCCCCTTCGCGGCGGGACATTTCCTCGTCGACAACGTCGCAAGGCAACAGAGTCGGCAGGCCGGGTCGCGGCGGCGCACAACCATGACCCGGCCAGGCCGGGCATGTAGTTCCCACAGGTGTTGCGGTTCTGCCAGGCGGGGCATTTGCTACCCGCCCCGTCAGGCCCGCACCAACAGGGACCTTCCCATGGGAGCGCCCTGGGCAACAAACAGGGACCTTCGGGTTCCTGGCAACACGGAGGAACCCCCCTGGATTCCTCGGCAAGGGCGACGTGATTGTCCACAGACCGTGGTCTGTGGCGAACCCGACTCCCGCGTCAGCAGTCCATCTATCCATTGACTGAATAGGAGCGACATGAAGCGCTTTATGAGCAAGAAGCTGCTCGTTGTCGGAGTGGCCGTCGCCGTCGCCCTCGGTGTTGGAGGGGCGGCGTTCGCCTACTTCACCACGAGCGGAAGCGGCAACGGTTCGGCCCAAGTCGCGACACCCAGCAGCCTTACCATCACGCAAGTCGGCACGCCTGCCTATAACAGCACTCGCGTGCTGTCCAACTACGTGTTTTCCCAGCCGTTCAACGGAACCCAGATCCACCAGTTAGGTAACGAGGTCACCCTGTCACACACGGGGTCTCTCACGAGCGCGGTTGTGGACATGGTCAACTTTGGGTCAACGGCGTTCATCACACCCATCACGCTCAACATCTATTCGCCGAGCAACCTGACTACACCGCTCACGAGCGACATGGAGAACATCGCTGTCCCTAACTGCCCGTCGACAGATCCCGCTGTGCACTGCACTGGCAGCAGCCACGCGGTGTTCCACGTCACGTTCAACAACTTCAGCCCGGCTGTCGTGCTCCCGAGCACGGTCGTCTACGGGATGAAGCTCGACAACCTGGTGGTCAACGACCTCACCCCGCTCGGCTCCCTGAATGTCGCGCTTTCTACTGAGTCAACGGACGTCTCCGTCGGATTCGACGCGGCTCCTGGAACCTTGTTCGTAGATGAAGCCCAGTACACAGCCCCAAGCAACGCTGAAATCACTTGCCAAACGTTGACAACGGGATTTAACCAGTACAGCACGGCTGCTGGTGCTACTTGTGGCATGGGGAACACCTACAACATCCCAGCGGTGGAGCTGTATGTGAGCGGCACGGGTGACCTGTACCCAGGTGGCCCGCCTCAGCCGATTGACTTCAGCGTGTACAACCCCGGCACCATCCCCGATGCCCTCACTGCGGTGTCGATTGCAGTGGCGACGGACCCGGGGAACGGTCTTGTCGAAGCCGTCCCCGGCGAGACGTGGACCGACGTTGCCGGATGCGCCGCGAGCTGGTTCACGATCAACCAGGCACCGGCGATCAACGGGTCGGTTGCCGCTGGTCAGACGTGGATCGACGCCCCGTCAGGTGCCTCGATCGTGATGCCGACCGACAATAGCGACAACCAGGACGGCTGCGAGGGCGCGACCATCGGCCTGACCTTCACAGCCAGCTAACAAGACGAGCCGGTGGTGTGCCTCACCTGCCACCAGCTCAACAAGGTCGGAGGGCTGGGTCGCGGGACATTGATCCCGTGGCCCGGTCACCCGGCCAACACGTCGCGCTGTCCGGCCGTTTGGCCTAGACGGCGGCAAGGGTCAAGTCAGTACGTGTTCCTGACCCTGCTATTGGTCTCTCCACTACCTTGGGACTTAATGAGTAGATGAGATGAAGCACTTCAGGCGAATGACGGCAGTGGTACTGGTGAGCGCAGTGGCGCTCTGCACCGGCACCCTCGTCTTCGCTCTCACCTGCTTTGTCACCGGCCCCACGTCGTGGCCACCGTTCGGCCTCACCTCGGGCACGGGCTTCACCATCACGAGCACCATCTCCAGCTCTCCCACCAGTCAGGTCGCCGCCGTCCTCTACCCAGGAGCACCGCGCTACCTGTGGTACACGGCGCACAACCCGTTGACGGTCCCCATCACGGTGACCTCCATGAAGATCGCGGCGGCGACATCGCAGTCACCTGCCGGGTGCCCGATCTCCAACCTCAACTACACCCAGGCCACCTTCCCCGGCACTCCCCCACTCGTCGTGCCCGCCAGAGTGGGTGCGACAGACGGCACGAACTCGGTGCCAGTGCCCATCTCTCTTTACGACACCAACAAGAACCAAGACAGGTGCGAGGGCGTCGCCTTCAACTTCGTCTACACAGGTACGGCCAACTACACCGACACCACCACGACGGCACTCTTCTCGTCACCGAACCCGTCGGCATCAGGAAGCCTCGTGACCTTCACCGCCACCGTCGTCCCAACCGTTACCCCACCGAGCAACCCGACCGGGACGGTGGACTTCTACCAGTGCGCGACAGCCAGTTGCAGCTCGACAACCCTGCTCGGCTCAGGCTCTCTCGACGCACACGGCATGGCCAAGTACTCGACCTCAAGCCTCAAGGTCGGGACCGACATCATCGAGGCGATCTACCAAGGTGCCCCGACTGACTTCTCGGGGAGCACGTCGAACACCCTCTCCCAGGTGGTCACTGCCCCGGTCGCCACCACCACGGTGCTTACCTCGACTCCAAACCCGTCGGCGTTCGGTGGGACCGTGGTGTTCACTGCAACGGTGGCCAGGTCCTCAGGGACCGGAACCCCGACAGGGACCGTGGACTTCTACACCTGTTCGACGGTTGGTTGCACCCCGACAAAGCTCCTCGGCTCAGGGACGCTCAGCTCAGGCAAGGCCACGTACTCCACCTCCGGTCTCCTAGTCGGCAGCACTTACGTCGAGGCCGTATACCAAGGAGTCACAGGCTCGTTCAGCGCCAGCACCTCGAATGTCGTCACCCAAGTCGTGAGGCTTGTCGCCACGACGACGATGCTTTCCTCAACGCCCAACCCCTCCAGCTACGGGACCTCGGTCACCTTCACCGCCACTGTGACCCCGGCTCAGAGTGGGTCCGTGACCGGAACGGTCAGCTTCTACTCCTGCAAGACCACCGCCTGCACTACAACGTCGCCTCTCGGCACCGGCTCTGTCGTTACCGGGAACAAGGCCACCTACTCAACATCGGCCCTGCCCGTCGGCACGACCATCGTCGAGGCCGTCTACAGCGGTGACACGAACTTCTCGGGGAGCACGTCCAACACCGTCTCCCAGGTGGTCACCGCCCCCACCGCGACGACCACGGCGCTCGGCTCTGCCCCCAACCCGTCTGGTCTAGGCAAGCCAGTGACCTTGACGGCGACGGTGACCAGGTCCTCGGGGACTGCCGCACCGACCGGGATCGTGAGCTTCTACCTGGGCACCCCGACCGGGACCCATAGCCTCCTCGGCACCGCGACGTTGACGTTGGGCAAGGCGACCTTGGTCACCTCGTCGCTTCCTGCGGGCACCGAGAGCCTCTATGCGGTATACAGCGGAGATACGAACTTCGAGACCAGCACCTCGCCGGTCATCTCCCAGGTGGTCGTCTCGTTGCCGTCCAGGTGCACCGGCAACTACACGGACTGGTTCTTCGGGAACCCGGCCTCCCCGAACATCACAGGGACGAACGGGAACGACTTCATCTACGCCTTCGGCGGGAACTTCCGCGTGAGCGACTTCAACGGCGATGACTGCTGCTTCTATGGTGGGGACGGCAACAACTGGCTCAGCGACGGGAACGGCAACGACGTGGCTATAGCCGGGGACGGCAACAACGTCTTCACCCTCGGCAACGGCAACGACCAGATCACCGTGGGCAACGGGACCAACACCATCGGGGCCGGGAACGGCTCGGACTCGGTGACGGTCGGCAACGGTTCGCACAACGGCGTCACGCTCGGCTACGGCAACGACTCGGTGACGCTGGGCAGCGGCTCCTACAACGGCGTCACGCTCGGCTCGGGCACCAATTCGGTCACGATAGAGGGCGGGAGCTACGACACTGTCAACGGTGGAGCTGGCAACGAGACGATCTACCTCGGGGCCGGTACTCACAACACCTACAATGGTGCGGCCCACCACACGAACATCTGCCACCTTCCCACCGGGAACACGGCAGTTTCACTCCACGACGCGATCACCAACTGCACGGTGGTGACCCCATGAGACGCTGGGGTGTCTTCGCGTTCGGGGCGATCCTCGCCTTGGTGCTCGGCATCGGCGCGGGTTCGGCCTACGGGTTCTTGACAACCCACGGCTCGGGCACGGGTTTGGCAGGCATCGGGACGATGCAGACCGTCACCATGGCCACTGCCGGGACGCCGTCCACTCCCCTGCTCCCTGGGGGAAGTGGAGACGTGGTCTTCAGCGTGACCAACCCGAACAGCTTCCCCGTCTCGCTCGTGGGGGCCGCACTGGAAACCGGTGGCGCGATCACGCCCGACAAGGGCCATTCCGGCTGCACGACGACCGATGGCAACCCCGCCGTAACCTTGACCGTTCCCTCAGGTGACCTGCCGGTGTCGATCCCGGCGAACACAACGGTGCCGATAAATCTCGCCAACGCCGCCACGATGGACTCAAGCGCCACGTCCAACTGCCAAGGCGCGACCTTCGACATCCCCCTTTCGATCACGGCGCACTCGTCATGAGCCGGACCCACGCCCTCCACCGAACCGCCTCTTGGCGCACCCGAGTTCTTGTCGCGGTCATAGGAGCCTGTCTCGGCCTCGGGATCACCGGGATGGGGGCAGCCTTCGGCTACTGGGCGACCACCGACCCGTTGAACCCGGCCCAGGCAGTCGCCACCTCGCTCCCTGAGGGGGCGACTCCGTATGCGTCGCTCAGCTCGACGAGTTACGACACCGTCACGGTCACCTTCGCCCAGGTCGCTACGGCGGCAGGCGGTGTGGAGATACCTGCCTCCGACTACCTCTTGCAGCGCTACTCGTCAACAGGTGGCCCACCGGTCAGCGTGAACGCCTCGTGTGTGGGCACCGGGCTGATCACCTGCACCGAGTCGTCGGTGCCTACCGGCACCTGGCAGTACACCGACACACCCACCTACGCGACCAACTGGGTGGGCGTCGAGAGCGCCATGAGCGCACCGGTCACGGTGAGCACCACTGCGAGCGTGAACGTCACCTACCCGGTTGACGGCACCACGTACGGATCCGACTGGAACCCGATGATCACAGGCACGGCCTCGGCGGGGACAGGAGCAACCATCACGAGCGCGGCGGTGGCTATCGAGGACACCAGCACGACCACGTGGTGGGACGGCACCGCCTTTGCTGCCTCCAGTGAGACCTTCGTTCCCGTCGATGGCACGACGACCTGGCTGCTTGGCTTTGGGCCGGACAACCTCAACTCGGGCGACAGCTACAGCGTCATCGCTGAGGCCACAGACAGCGCCAACAACGTCGGGACCAGCTCGACGGTTAGCTTCACCTACGGCACCGCCACGACCACCACGACTCCCCCGACGGTGAGCGTCATCTACCCGGTTGACGGCACCACCTACGGTGCCGACTGGACCGGGACGATCACCGGCAGCGCGTCGTCAAACTCGGGGGCTAGCACGACCATCGCGAGCACGCAGGTGGCCATCGAGGACACCACCGCCGATCAGTGGTGGAACGGCACCTCGTTCAGCTCCAGCGCTCAGACCTTCGTCCGGGTCGATGGCACCACGACCTGGATGCTTGGCTTTGACGCGGACAACTTCACCCCCGGCGACAGCTACAGTGTCGTGGCCCTGGCCACAGACAGCGTCGGGAGCGTCGGGACCAGCCCGACGGTCGCCTTCACCTACGGCACCACCACGCCAACCAGCACCACGACAACCAGCACCACGACGACCACGACTCTGCCGACAACCACCGCTACAACCACGGCAACTCTGCCGACAACCACCACCACGACGACAACGACAACTCTGCCGACAACCACCACCACGACAACCACGTCGCCGGCGGCGGTCACGGCGAGCTAGTCCGGCTTCGTGATGGACCTGCGGTGAAGGACCTGATGGAGTCCAGGTGGACGACTCTCTCGTCGTCCACCTGGACTCCATCGAAAAGCGTCTCCTGGACGAATCGACCAGGATGACGGGGTGCACGGTCCCCCACCTCCCTCGCTAGGCGACCGGGGGTCGTGCACCTTCGGTATCAACATCGACTCGGGTCATTCGGCCCTGGAAGGTTATGGTGACCAGCGCGTGTGACAACAGGTACGGCCCCGACCGTCGCCTCGACGCCCAAGGTCGGTGGCTTCCCGAGCACCTGAGGCTTAGTCCCAATACCCATAAGTTAGAGTTACAGCCGTGATATTCTGGTTAGGTGCCTCGGGCCGGATGGGTGAAACCGCAGGACGACCAGCGTCTCTCGGACCACGTGGCCCTCGGGGTGCTGACGCGGACGTTCCCGCCCGGTCTCGTCGACGCGGTCGTCGAGTCCACGGGCCGCGCCGAGCAGCGCAACCGCCTGTTGCCGGCGCGTCTCGTCGTCTACTACGTGCTCGCCCTCGCGCTGTTCAGCCAGTCCGGCTACGAGGAGGTGATGCGCAGCCTCGTCGAAGGCCTGGCCTGGGAGACCGGATGGCAACAGCACTGGAGTGTGCCGAGCCAGCCGGCAATCTCGCAGGCTCGGGCACGCCTTGGCGAAGAGCCGCTCAAGGAACTGTTCAAGCGGGCCTGCGTTCCCTTCGCCACCGAGGCCACCCTCGGCGCCTTCTACCGGCGCTGGCGGCTGATGTCGATTGACGGCTCCTGCTTGGACCTTGCCGACACGCCCGAGAACGACGCCGCCTTCGGGCGTCCGGGATCTGGTCGTGGCGAGAAGGTTGGTGCCTTCCCCCAGCTGCGCCTAGTCGCGCTTGGCGAGTGCGGCACCCACGCGCTCGTCGGTGTGGCGATCGGCGCCTGTCGCGACGGCGAGACGACACTCGCCCGAGGCCTGCTCGAGCGCGTCGGCGAAGGCATGCTCGTGCTCGCCGACCGAAACTTCTTCGGCTTCGAGCTGTGGAACGAGGTGCGAGCAGCCGGTGCCGAGCTCGTCTGGCGGACCAAGTCCAACCATTCCCTACCGATCGACGAGCGCCTGCCCGACGGCTCGTACCTGAGCCACGTGCAGGCGACCAAGGACCGGTGGAGATTGAAGAACCCCGTCGTGGTGCGCGTCGTCGGTTACGACCTCGACGACCCCGGCCGACGCCAGGTCGGCGACAACGACTACCGGCTGATCACCACGATCACCGATCCGACCCTCGCCCCGGCGCGTGAGTTGGCCGCGCTCTACCCCGAGCGCTGGGAGTTCGAGACGACCCTCGATGAGCTGAAGACCCACCAGCGCGGCCCGCGCGTCGTGCTGCGCTCAAAGAGCCCCGAGGGCGTGCGCCAGGAGGTCTATGGCTATCTCTGCACGCACTACGCGATCCGAGTCCTGATGGCTGAGACCGCCCGCCACAACGGCATCGACCCCGACCGAGTCAGCTTCACCGGCGCCCTTCGGGCCTCACGACGCAGTGTGCGCCAGGGTCTTGGCACCGCGGCGCAGGTGCTGACGGCAGGGCTTCGCCTCGCCGTGGTCGAGATCAGCGACGGGCTGCTCCCCGAGCGACGGCTGCGCTCGGCGCCCCGGGTCGTGAAACGCAAGATGAGCAAGTACCAGGTGAAGCGCCCCAACCATCGGGACTGGCCTCAACCGACTCGGCCATCAGCTGACGCCCTCCAGATCCTCGGCGCTTAAATTATGGGTATTGGGCTTAGGCCTCACTCAGAGCCGACGTGTTCCCTAGGGACACGGAGGGACACGAGCAGACGGTGCGGGGGCCTAGCGACCGTGCCGTCTGCATCGGTCGTTCTCCACGCCGACTCGACCGGGAGCGACCCGAGCACTTGACGAGGCGAGCTATCGCGAAGGAGCACTCCTAGCCCCGTCGTGATGGGCCATGATGGACTCCAGTCAGCGAAGACCAGACGATGCGAGCAAATAGAGGTCGAGCGTCGCGATGCTGCTCGTGGCAAGCATTTCGCTCAGGAGCGGCCGGGCTGAAGAAGCTGAGGGTTCGGCACCCAAAGACGGGCTTCGACAAACGGGATGACAGCTAGGACGAACCCGGCAAAGCCGACGACGACTCTCCAAGCAGGACCACAAAGTAGTGTCGGCGTTCCAGCGTTCGGACGAAGCATCCTTCCTCCTTCTCCGAAAGACCAGAACTCCAACGCGCTCGTTCGGCACGGGCGCGGTCACGCAACGGTCGGTCCTGCGTCCGGCCAGCTCAGGGTGCCGGTGCCAGCTCGTCGATGAGCCGCCACAGCATGTCGACGTGGCGCTCCGCAGTCCAGGTGCCGCCGATGCAGCACCTGATCACGTAGCGGCCTGCAAGCCTGGTGTGGCTGAGGAAGACACGGCCGGTGGCATTGAGGTCCGAGAGCAACTGCTCGGACACTTCGTCGCCTCCGACGTGCCGAAAACATGTCAGGTTCAACGCCGGCGGGGCGCAGAGCACGAAACGCGGATCCGCGGCCACGAGCCCTGTGAACCGGGCCGACAGCCGCACATGTTCGCGAACGTGGCGCCGCAATCCCTCGCCTCCGTACGAGCGGAGCACGAACCACAGCTTCAGCGCTCTGAAGCGCCGACCCAGGGGTACCTGCCAGTCCCGGTAGTCGACCACCGCGCCGGACTCGCTGGCATCGTTGCGGAGATACTCCGGCGTGATCGAAAGGGCATCAATGAGGCTGGCCCGATCGGCGACGTAGAAGCAGTCGCAGTCGAAGTTGGTGAGCAGCCACTTGTGCGGATTGAACGCGTAGCTGTCGGCGAGCTCGAGCCCGTCGTGCTGGCTGCGCAGCTCCGGGCAGACAGCCGCGGACCCTGCCATCGCCGCGTCGACATGCAGCCACGCCTGCCCGGCGCGGCACAGCTCCCCGATCGCCCGAATGGGATCGAAACCCATCGAGGAGGTCGTCCCGGCAGTGGCGACCACGCAGCAGGGCACGAGCCCGGCGGCGCGGTCGGCGTGCAAGGTTGCCTCGAGCGCAGGAAGGTCCATTGCGAAGTTCTCGTCGGCGGCGATCAGGCGTGTGTGCGCGGGAGAAAAGCCGGCCACCCGGGCGTCCTTCTGCACCGACGAATGGGCCTCCACCGAGGTGTAGACGCATAGGTCGGCAAGGTCAGCACCGCCGCGGATCGCCCTCTCCCGTGCCGCGAGCAGCGCACAAAGCGTCGCCGATGAAGCACTGTCCTGGATCACGCCGCCGCCCTGGGACTCCGAGCGGAACCGCACCGGCAGGCCCAGCAGTTCGACCAGCCAGTCCAGCACGACGGTCTCGATCTCGGTGCAAGCAGGACTTGTCGCCCATACCATGCCGTTGACCGCGAGGCCGGCCGTGACCAGCTCGCCGAGGATCGACGCCGGCGATGAGCTCGCGGGGAAGAAGCCGAAGAACCCGGGCGACTGCCAGTGCGTGGTCCCCGGCAGCACGATCCGGTCGAGGTCGGCGAGGAGTGCCTCGAACGGCTCGGGCTCCTCCGGGGCAGACAGCGGCAGCATCGCCGCAACCTCACCGGGAACTGTCTTCGCCAGCACCGGGTAGCTCTCCAGGCTCGACAGGTAGTCCGCGACCCAGTCGATCGTCCGGCGTCCGTGGTGCCTCAGGTCCTCCGGGGTGACAAGGAACGACTCCGACCCGGGACCAGCACCCGCTGGTCCGGTCGAGCTCTCAGGACGCACCACGGCGCGATCCTACGACGGCTGACCGTGCCAGTCCCCCGGGCCTTGACGCTTGCAGACTTCTCCCTCGGAACTCGGAAGGTTCCGTCTTACACTTGGAGCACGGTGATTGAACAATGGTCGACGGGATCCCTAACGTCGAGGAGGTACCACGATGGACGTGAGAGCTGGAGATCACCTTGTCGTCCGGGGCCAGAAGGTTTCCCAACCTGACCGGACCGCCGAGGTCCTGAAGGTGCTCGGAGCCGATGGAGGCCCCCCCTACCAGGTGCGTTGGACCGAAGACGGGCACGAAGGGCTCTTCTTCCCAGGGTCAGACGCCCTGGTCGAGCACGTGACCAAAGGCGCCAAGAAGCGCGGGAAGTAGTCGCTGGGGACGCGTCAGCCCGGTCCGAGCACCGGGTGCGCCTCTTGCCTGCGGTTCGCGACCGGACCCGACCGGGGCGGAGCTGGTTTCAAGTCGCTGCCGCCAGCACGGCGTGCAACTCGTCGGGGAGCAATTCGATCGGGTTGCCCTTGGTGCTGCTCGCCTTGAGTGCCCTTGCGACGACCTCGTCCGCGTGCTCCGGCCCAAGGCCGTAACGGGCCAGCTTCGGTATCCCCAAGAGCCTCACGGTCTCTTCGATCCAGGCGCTGCCCTGCTCGATCGTGGCGTCGGCACTGCTGGTGAGCAGTCGGGCCACGTGCTGATACCTGGCCAGCGCGTGGCTGTCCGGCTGCCGGGCGCGCAAAGCCCTCACGTTGGCCTCGAAGGTCGCCACCAGCAGCGCGCCGCATGCAACCCCGTGCGGCACATCCACCGTGCCGCCGATCACACCGGCCAGGCCGTGCACCGCGCCCAACTTGGCGTTTGCCAACGACAGCCCGCCGAGCAGGCTGCACACCGCCATGTCGGTCCGCGCTGTCAGGTCGTTTCCGTCGGCATGGCTTCGGCGCAGGCCGGCGGCGGCCCGGCGCAGGCCTTCGCTTGCCAACGCGTCGGTCATCGGGGTGGCACGGATGGAGACGAGGGGCTCGAGGCACTGGGTCAGCGCGTCCATCCCGCTCGACGCAGTCACTCCGGGCGGGCAGCTCACCGTGAGAAGTGGGTCGACCAGTGCCACCGTAGGAAGCATCAGGGGGCTGCGCAGGCTCGCCTTCAGTCCATGCTCCGGCGAGGTGAGGACCGCGTTCGGGGTCACCTCGGCTCCCGTGCCGGCGGTCGTGGGCAGGGCTACGCACGGTGCCGACGGCTTGTCGATGGGACGGCCATCGCCTACGACTTCGAGGTAGTCGAGCGGGTCTCCCCCGTTGCCGAGCAGCATCGCCAGGGCCTTGCCGAGGTCGATGACGCTGCCGCCGCCCACGGCGACGACCAGATCTGCGCCCTGGTCGCGCGCGACCGTCACTGCAGCTCGAGCAAGCTCCACGGTGGGCTCGCCATGGACCGGGAAGGTCGCGAAAGGCACTCTGAGGCCCTCCAGGAGCCCTGGGTGCCGGTAAGGATCCGCGCCCGTGCACACCAGCGCGCGCGATCCCAGGCGCTCGACGACAGGAGCGAGCCCCGTCGCCCGGCCGGCCCCGAAGACGATCCGACCCGCGGTCGCGAATTCGAACTCAGTGGGTGGCACCGGAGGCCGAGCCCTGCCTTTCGCCAGAACGGGTCGGTTGGAGCGCAGTGTCAGCCGCTCGCCTGGCCATAGTAAGCGTGGCTTCCGTGCTTTCGCAGGAAATGGCGGTCGACCAGTTGCGTACTGAGCTGGGCGAGATCCAGGCTCAGTTCGAACGAAAGCCGTGCCATCTGGGCCACCTGCTCGACGACCGCGGCGTGAAGAACGGCGCGCGAAGCGTCGCGTCCCCACGTGAAGACCCCGTGTGACGCGACGAGCACCGCGGGCACCTCGTCGGGGTCGAGTGCCTGGAACGTCTCGACTATGACCCGGCCTGTTTCCTTCTCGTACGCACCGGCTATCTCCTCGCCGGTCAGCTCACGGCTGCACGGGACGGCGCCCCTGAAGTAGTCGGCGTGTGTGGTCCCCAGGCACGGGATCGGCCGATGGGCTTGTGCCCAGCTCGAGGCGCATGTCGAATGGGTGTGGACGACGCCGCCCACTGTCAGGAACGACCGGTAGATCTCGAGGTGCGTCGCTGTGTCGGACGACGGCTTCAGACCCTCCAGGTGTTCGCCCGACTCGAGCGCGACGACGGCCATGTCGTCCGGTGACAGCTCGCCGTAGGGCACGCCGCTCGGCTTGATCACGACCAGACCCAGGTCTCGGTCGATCCCACTGGCGTTTCCAAAAGTGTCGAACACCAGGCCGCGTTCGACGAGCTCGAGGTTGGCCTCTCGCACCTCTTGCTTCAGAGAGACGATCATCAAACACTCCTCCCTTGCACCGACCGCCAACAGTAAACGACAGGAAGATGAAGCCGTGAGCACTGCGACGGCAGGGACGGAGAACGCGTACGGGGACAGGACGCGCCGCGACGGCGCGTCCGACGGCAGCTCGATCGTGAAGCGCTGTCCCGGAGAGACCGGCCCTCCTCACCTCGACGCGGTGTAGCCCTTCATTGGTGGGGTGCCGTGCTTCTTGAGCCAGACGCTGTGGCTGATGGCGACGTTCAGCACGACCACTATGGGCAACGGGATGAAGAACGCCATCGCCAAGGGGATGGCCAGGACGATCGTCAGCACGACGAACGACCCCCAGTGCCACCACTTCGGCCCAACCACGAAACCGAACACGACGACACCCGCCAGGAGCACCACTCCGATCAGGGCTGCAGTTTCACTGGACATCGCGGCGATCATCGGCTCCTCCGGTCTTTGCGGCGACTTCGGCTCGTCATAGCAGGCATGATCACCGGCTCCTTACGGCCTGGCCCTCCCGTAGAGGTCCAAGAGGCGCAACTGTGCGGCATCCAGGCGAGCCAGCATTACCGAGGCGAACCTCTTGACCAGCTCGTAGCCGAAGGTCGGGTCGGCCTCGGCCTTTGAACGAAGGCAGACGGCGTCCACCGCGATCGCCCCTACCGGTTCGGTGGCGCGCGCGTCGAACTGCCAGCGATAGGGCGGGAACAGCCACGACCACCCGAGCCCCGCCCCCGGTTCCAGGGTCTCGATCACCAGCGGCGGCCGCCCCGGAGCGCGTGCCTCCAGGGACACACGGCCCCTGCGCAGCAGGTAGAGGGTGTCCGCCGCTTCGCCCTCGACCAACAGGTAATCCCCGGGCTTGACGGCGACGTTCCGGGCACAGCCGGTGACGAGCGAGGCCATGTCACCCGGCAGCCCCACGAGCAGCGGGTGGTTGGCCACCAAGGCCGCAATGTCCTCGGGCGTGTGCGGGCCTCCTTCGCCGACAGGGACGGCCCCTCGTGACGGCTCCTGAGACACGGTGCCCCCCTTTCTCGTCTTCGAACTCCCCTCTGCACCAAGGCTGCGCCGAGCGTGCCCGTCGCGCTAGGGCCGTTCGGCACTACCGCCCCGAACCTGCACCCGGGAAGCGGTAGGTAGCACGGGAACCTCCGGGGCAAGTGTCCCGGCAGATCGCATCGCTCAGCCACGACGGAGGTCTTCAGGTGCTCGTGCAACTCGACCCAGACGCCACACCCCGACCCGATGACCCCGGGCGTTCACCTGGACGCGAAAGGGTCCGCCTCCGTGTCGAGCCCTGGCCCGACCCGGTGATCGACGAGGTCGGACACGACGCACGATCGGCTTATGTCGAGACGTTCTGGCTTCCGGTCCTCGGTCCGTCGGCCACCTGGCTCCTGCGCCACCTGACGATCCGGCTCGAGGAGTCGCCCGGGGGGATCGATCTCGACGTGGAGGACATGGCCCGCTCACTCGGTCTCGGGGAGCGCCTGGGCCCCAACGCGCCCTTCGCCCGGACGCTGAAGCGCTGCGTCGACTTCGACATGGCCGAGTGGCGCGGACCTCGCCTGCTTGCGGTGCGGCTCCGGCTCCCTCCGCTCGCCCGACGGCATCTCCGGCGACTGCCGGAATCGCTGCAGGCCAAGCACGAAGCGGCGCAGCAGGCAAGCCGGCCTGCACCGGCCGCCGAGAACCTCCGCCGGCACGGCTGCCAGCTGGCGCTCAGCCTCGTCGATCTCGGGGAGGACCAAGAGACGACAGAACAACAGCTGCGACGATGGAGATTCCACCCGGCGCTCGCCACCGAGTGCGCCGCCTGGGCCGTCGCCGAGCAGGCGCGCCGGGCTGTGGTCCGGGTGTCGCCGGGCTCCTGACCACCGAGAGGCTCGGCTAGCCGGCTGGAACACCCAGGTAGTCTCTGTCCCCAGTGAGCACTGCGAAGAGCTACCTCGAGACGGTCCGTGAGCGCGTCGTGATCTTTGACGGCGCGACCGGGACCAACCTGCAGCTTCGGGAGCTCAGCGCGCATGACTTCGGTGGCGAGTCGCTCGAGGGCTGCAACGAGATGCTCTGTGTCACGCGTCCAGCCGTCGTCCAAGAGCTGCACCGATCGTTTCTCGAGGTCGGTGTCGACGTCGTGGAGACGAATTCGTTCGGGTCGTTGCCCATAGTGCTCGCCGAGTACCAGATAGCCGACCGAGCCGAAGAGCTCGCCCGCGCCTCGGCCCGGCTGGCGAAGGAGGTTGCCAGCGGCTATTCGACCGCGGACCGTAAGCGCTACGTGGCGGGGAGCCTGGGGCCAGGCACGAAGCTTCCGACGCTCGGCCAGGTCGGCTTTCAGGAGCTTCGCGACGGCTATGAGGTACTCGCACGCGGACTGCTCGACGGCGGCGCCGATCTGCTCCTGATAGAGACCTGCTACGACGTTCTCCAGGCCAAGGCGGCGATCCAGGCGTGCCGACGCGCGATGAACTACACCGGGCACGAGGTGCCCATTCAGGTTCAGGTGACCATCGAGCTCACCGGCCGGATGCTGCTCGGCACCGAGATCGGCGCGGCACTTTGCACGCTCGACGCGATGAAGCCCGACGTCATCGGCATGAACTGCGCCACGGGTCCCCTCGAGATGTACGAGGCGCTCCGCTTCCTGTCCGGTCAGGCACGCACTGCGATCTCGGCGCTGCCCAATGCCGGCCTGCCGTCGGTCCTCGACGGGAGGATGCACTACGACCTGACGCCCGACGCGCTCGCCGAGCACCTGTCGGTGTTCGTCCGCGAGCTGGGAGTCTCCATCGTCGGCGGCTGTTGTGGTACCACTCCCGAACACCTTGCCAAGGTCGTGGCGGCTTGCGCGAATCTCGAGCCCGCACCGCGTTCACCGGCGTACGAACCGTCCGCAGCCTCGCTGTATGTGGCCACGCCGTTCGAGCAGGAGGCGTCGTTCCTGGTCATAGGCGAGCGCACGAACGCCAACGGCTCAAAGCGCTTCCGCGACGCGATGCTCGCGGGCGACTTCGAGACGACGGTCGCGATGGCACGCGACCAAGCACGTGAGGGAGCCCATCTGCTCGACGTCTGCGTCGACTACACCGGGGCCGACGGGGTATCGGACATGACAGAGGTGGCAAGACGCTTTGCGACACAGTCGTCGATCCCACTCGTGATCGACACCACTGAGGCGCCCGTCGCCGAAGCCGCCCTGCAGTGGATCGGCGGGCGGCCTGTGCTCAACTCCGTGAACTTGGAGGACGGGGACGCCCCCGGTACCAGGCTCGATCGGTTCCTCACCCTGGCGCGTGACTACGGCGCCGCGGTGATCTGCACGTGCATCGACACTGATGGTCAGGCGCGCACGGCTGACTGGAAGCTGCGTGCGGCCAAGGCGATCCACGACCTTGCCGTCGGGCGCTATGGCCTCGAGCCGACGGACCTCCTTTTCGACCCGCTCGCTCTCCCGCTGTCGACCGGCATGGAGGAGAGCCGGCGAGATGGGATCGAGACGATCGAGGCCATCGGGCGGATCAAGACCGAACTACCCGGTGTCCACACGGTGATCGGGCTCTCGAACGTGTCCTTTGGGCTCTCCCCCGCCGCACGCCAGCTGCTCAACTCCGTCTTCTTGCACGAATGCGTCCAAGCCGGGCTCGATGCCGCGATCGTGCACGCCGGAAAGATCCAGCCTCTGCACCGGATCGCGGATGCCGACCGCGACATCTGTCTCGATCTCATCTACGACCGCCGCCGCGAGGGCTATGACCCGCTCTCGGCTCTCATCGAGGCGTTCGAGGGCGAGAGCGCAACGGCGCATTCCGCGCTCGAGGATCGGTCGGGCTGGACCGTCGACCGGCGCCTGGAGGGGCGCATCGTGGACGGTGACCGCAACGGCCTCGAGGCCGAGCTCGACGAAGCGCTCGACGCAGGGCACGCCGCCCTCGACATCGTCAACGACATGCTGCTGGCCGGGATGCGCACCGTCGGTGAACTGTTCGGCTCGGGCCAGATGCAGCTGCCTTTCGTGCTCGGCTCGGCCGAGACGATGAAGGCCGCGGTCGCCTATCTGGAGCCCCACATGGAGCGCTCCGACTCCGGCGGGCGGGGCCGGGTCGTCCTCGGGACCGTGAAGGGCGACGTGCACGACATCGGCAAGAACCTGGTCGACATCATCCTCACCAACAACGGCTACGAGGTCCACAATCTCGGCATCAAGGTGCCGATGTCGGAGATGATCGCGAAGGCCGACGAGATCGGGGCCGATGCCATCGGGATGAGCGGGCTGCTCGTGAAGTCGACACTCATCATCCGCGACAACCTGGACGAGCTGAACCGCCTCGACAAGTCCGCCTATCCGGTCATCCTGGGGGGAGCCGCGCTCACGCGCACCTATGTCGAAAAAGACTTACGCGCCATGTACAAGGGCCGTGTCTTCTATGGCAAGGACGCCTTCGAAGGCCTGCGCGTGCTCGACCGGCTGATGCAGATCAAGCGGAGCGGCGTCGACGACCCGAGCTTCGGAACCGAGCCCTCGGGCCGCAAGCTCCCCCCGAGGCGCAGCGCGCAGCTGGCCGAGATCGACCCGGCAACTCTTCCGGCGCGCTCTGCGGAGGTGGGCACGGACAATACGTTGTTCGAGCCTCCGTTTCTCGGAACCCGGGTCGCCAAGGGCATCCCACTCGACGACATCGTCTCTTACCTGAACGAGACAGCGCTCTTCCGCAACCAGTGGGGCTACCGCCCGGAGTCCGGCGAGACCGACGGGAACTTCAAAGAACGCGTCCGGGCCGAGCTCCGGGCGCGTCTGGACGAGGTCAAGGCCGAAGGCTTGCTCGTCCCGCAGGTCGTCTGGGGCTACTTCCCGGTGAACGCCGAAGGCAACGACCTCGTCGTCTACACAGACGACCAGCGCACCGCCGAGCTCGAACGCTTCAGGTTCCCGCGCCAGGCCCAGGCGCCCCACCTGTGCATCGCCGACTTCTTCAGGCCGGCGGACTCGAAAGTCCGGGACTACGCCGCGTTTCAGGTCGTGACGATGGGAGCCCTGGCTTCAAAGCGCACCGCCGAGCTGTTCGCTGCGGACCGCTACCGGGATTACGTGACAACGCACGGGTTGTCGGTCGAGATGACCGAGGCGCTCGCTGAGCTGTGGCACCGCCGCGTCCGCGAGGAGTGGGGATTCGCCGGCGAGGACGCTGCGACACTGACGGGTCTGTTCCGCCAACAGCACCGTGGTGGCCGGTATTCGTTCGGTTATCCGGCCTGCCCGGACCTCGAGGACAACGCAAAGGTGGTGGACCTCCTCGAGGCCGGGCGTATCGGGGTCACCGTGAGCGAGGGCTTCCAGCTCCATCCCGAACAGACGACGCTCGCAATGATCTGCCATCACCCGATGGCCAAGTACTTCGTGGTCTGAGCTTTCATTTAAACCCTTGATGCCTGTTCAGGCTGCCTTTTTGACCGCCGGATAGCGGGTTCTCGGCGGTTTTCGGGTCCCTTTCGGGCGTCCTGGACCAGCTGTATGGGATTTCGGTGGACTGGCTGGTGTGCCGATCGTCACACGAAGTCGCCGAAACCCCCTCCGGACCCGAGCAGGGGTCAGCAGAGCTGGGTCGCGGGGCCGTTCCCAAGGGAGCCGGAGATCGGCGACGAGCCCTCGAGCGAGGCGGAGCTGGGTAAGAGCAGCAACGATGAGCCAGGTCCAACGATCCGCCTGCTCGGGCGTGCAGAGCGATGGTGTGGTCCAGCCGAGGGTGCCCTTTGCGAACCTGAACCCGTGTTCGATATCAAATCTGCGTAGGTAGGCGCGCCAGCACCGGTCGAGATCAGGCTCACCGTTGCCCGACCACCACAGCCAGAGCGTCTTGTTTGTGCGGCCGATCGGTTTCGGCAGGTGCTCGACTTCGACTCGGATCACGCTGCCCTTGACGATCGGAGGCGTCTGGTCGGCCGACCAGTGTCCGTGACGCGAGAGCCGCGGATGGACGCCGTGCCAGGCAGTGACCGTGACGGTGCCGTAGCGGGGATCGGTGGCGACGAGGCTGTCCGATGGCGTCGTCCAGCTCGCAGGGTCGGAGCACTTCCACCGCTTTCCATGCCGTGGAGGACGCCCACCGGTCCCTGCCGGACGGTTGGGGCGAGGAGCGGGATCGGTGTAGAAGACGCGGTCGTCGCGGATGCGGCAGAGCACCTCGATCCTCTCCCCGGCGAGGTCGTGACCGATTGCAATCGGGTCATAGCCGGCGTCGAAGACGAACAGTGGCATCTCGCCCTTCTTCGAGAGCAGGCCGACGAGGCGACGGATTTGTTCGGTAGTGGCTGATGTCGTGTCGCTCCCCGGCGGGATGCGCATGGCGTCGAGCGGTGCGGTCCAGCTGTCCGGGGCCCATGAGAGCTCCGAGATCCACTGATAGGACCATCCGGCAACGATCGGCTGGCCGGCAGAGTGCTTGGAGGCTGAGTAGTAATAGCCCCGTCCCGGACTGCACTCCGCGTCACAGCGCGCCCAGGTGGAGGCATCTACAGCAAAGACCGCCGGCCAGTCCCCTGGCCGGTTGGCGACAAGGAGCCTGCGCAGCCGGTCCTCGTTGATCCGGCCCTTGCTGAGTGCCTTGTAAAGGCTGCCGTGGCTGCGGGAGAACTCCGGCTCGAGGCTGAGCGCGGGGACCGAGGAGACGGGGCCCACGCCGCACAAGACGGCGTCGCAAAGCTCGAAGAGGGCGTCGCCCCAGCGCGTCAGGCATTGATACAACCCCCGGCGGAAGGCGGTCAGCTCTCCAGTGTGTCCCTCGGCGTGTCGTCCCATAACAGACAGTATGCTTACTGTCTGTCCGTCGGCGAGGGATGCTTCCATTGGCGCAGGAGGAGCGACATGGCCAAGACGAGCGCCGCCGACCGGCTGGCGGGATACGAGCGGCAGTACCGGGAGCTGGCCGCGCAGATCGCCGACGTCGGGCTCATCGCGTCGGGGAGCGTGACCCGCCGCTACACGCGCTGCACATCGCCGGGCTGCCGGTGCAACGCGGACCCGCCTGCGCCGCACGGGCCCTACTGGCAGTGGACCGCGAAAGTAGACGGTAAGACCGTGACCCGGCGACTGACCGCCCGAGAGGCCGCGCTCTACCAGGAGTGGATCAGCAACGATCGACGCGTCCGAGCTTTACTGGCCCAGATGCGTACCGTCGCCGCAAAAGCCACCGGAATTCTGTTGAAGGAGGACGTCAGCAGGTAAGGCGAAGGTTTAAATGAAAGCTGAGACGCCGACCTCACCGGAGACAAAGCGCCAGAAGAGGCCGCCGGTGAGGTAGTCTCACGTCACATTCTGGGGTGGTCACCCGAAAGCGGTCCTGCGGCACTTTGCCGTCGACGGTCGGTGGTGACCCGAGTCGGGCGGAGGATCCACATGATCAAGCTTGCGAGGAATTCCAAACCGAGTCGCATAGCTGCGGGCTTCGCGTTGGCGACGGTCGTGGCGATCCTGGCGGCCGGCTGCAGCAGCTCGAGCACGAGCTCCACGACCACCACTTCCGCCAGCACTACCACGACGGCCGCGGCGAACAGCACGACGACCACGACGAGCGCCGCGAACAGCACGACGACACGACCGTCGCGAACAGCACGACCACGACGACAACATCGTCCGGCTCATCGGGATCGAGCCTGCTCTCGAAGTTCCAGTCCGGCGAGCACGCCACCTTCATCGCGACGTACAAGATCACCTCGGGCAGCTCGAAATCGCTGACGAGCCTCACGATCGCGGAGCAACCACCGGACTCGCTCTTCGGGGGAACTACCACCACGGGCACCTTCAAGCTCATAACGCTCGGGACCAAGAGCTACATCTGCAGTGGGGCCGCCGGCAGCGGGGCGGCGTGCTTCAGCGAGGCAGCGGCGGGCTCTTTGGCTGGTCTGTTCGCGCTCTACCAGCCGAACTACTACCTCCCCTACTTCCAGGCGGCCGCCAAGGCAAACGGCGCGCAGGTCAGCTACTCGTCGAAGTCGGTCAACGGCTTTTCGCTCTCCTGCGTCACCGTGGCCGGTGCGACCAACGAGAAGGGGACGGGAACCTTCTGCGTGACCGATCAAGGCGTCCTCGGTTACGTCTCGTGGACGGGTGCCACGGCCGCGAGCGCCGGCAGCTTCGAGATCACGAGCTACTCGACGACCGTGCCGTCCGGCGAGTTCACCCTGCCGGCCACGCCGACGACCATCCCGTAAAGGCGCCCCGGCGCGTCCGCAAAGCTTCTTGTACCGTCCGGGGAACCGGCGGACTGCGGCCGTCTCGAGTGCGGCTGAGCCGGACCGGCTCGAAGGGTCGAACGGCCATCGCCACATGGTCGTGTGCGCCTGCTCGCTCTCGGGCGTTGGGCAGGCCTACTACGATGCCCTTGCCGACCTTGCGGAATTAGGAAGTTGATCGCCAGGGAGAAAGGGGGCCCGTGCTCTCTCGCTACCCGATCGCGCTCGCCGCGACCGTGCTCGCTCTCGGGATCGCCGGTCACCGGTTGTGGTTCATCGCTCGGTTGGTACGTTCGGGCACGCCGGCCCCGGCCAGCTGGAAGCACGTCGGTCGCCGCGGCTGGGTCGAGGTGCGAGAGGTCATCGGCCAGCAACGGCTGTTGCGTTGGACCGTCCCCGGCCTCGCGCACGCCTTCACTTTCTGGGGCTTCCTCATCCTCGTCTTCACGATCGTCGAGACCTACGGCAGTCTGTTCACGCAACGCTTCGCGATCGCGGGCATCGGCCACTCGGCGGTTCTCGGCTTCCTCGAGGACATCTTCTCCCTTGGGGTCCTGATCGCGGTTGCCGTGTTCGTCGTCCTCCGCCTGCGCGAGAGCCCTCGCCGCCTCGAACGGAGCTCACGGTTCTTCGGCTCTCACCTCGCGACGGCGTGGCTCGTGCTCGGGATGATCGTCGCGGTGGTCCTCACGCTCCTCGTCTACCGCGGCGCACAGACGAACACGGGCGATCTCCCCTACGGCTGGTGGGCTTTCGCCTCCCATGGGATCGGCCGCGCACTGGCGCCGCTGGGCCGGTCGGGGAACCGGACCTTGGCGACGGCCTTCATCGACCTGAACGTCGTGGTCATCTCGGCCTTTCTCGCGCTGGTCGTGTACACCAAGCACCTGCACATCTTCCTTGCACCGGTGAACGTCGCTCTCTCGCGCCAGCCGGACGCGCTCGGACCACTCGCGACGACACCCAACATGGACCTCGACGAGGTGAGCGCGGACAGCGTCTTCGGCGCGGGAGTGATCGAGAACTTCAGCTGGAAGCAGCTGCTCGACTTCGCGACCTGCACCGAGTGCGGGCGATGCCAAAGCCAGTGCCCTGCGTGGGCGACGGGCAAGCCCCTGTCACCGAAGCTCGTGGTGATGGCGCTTCGCGACGAGCTCTTCGCGCAGGCGCCCCGGCTGCTGCATGGGGAAGCTGACGCCACCACGACGGGCCCTGCCCGGTCCCGGATCGTCCCTGCGGTCATCGACCCGGATGCCTTGTGGGCCTGCACGACCTGCGGCGCGTGCGTGCGGGAGTGCCCGGTCGACATCGCGCATGTCGACGCGATCGTCGACATGCGACGTTACGAGGTCCTCATCGACGTGTCGTTCCCACCAGAGGGCGCGACGATGCTCCGCAACATCGACAGTCGCGGTGATCCGTTTGGTTTCGGCGCCGCGCGTCGCCTCGAATGGGCCGACGGACTCGGCTTCGAGGTGCCCGTTGTCACCGACACACTCGGAGACGACATCGAATACCTTCTGTGGACGGGCTGCGCGGGTGCCTTTGACGAGCGCGCCCGTCGCAGCACTCAAGCGCTCGCCCGGCTGTTGCATGCCGCGGGTGTCTCGTTCGCCGTCCTCGGTTCCCGGGAGAGCTGCACCGGCGATCCCGCCCGGCGGCTCGGGGACGAGTTCCTCTACCAGGCTCAAGCCGCAAAGAACATAGGAACGCTGCGTTCCGCCAAGGCGACGAAGATCGTGACCTCGTGCCCGCACTGCCTGAACTCGATTGCCCACGAGTACCGCGATCTCGGGGGAGAGTTCGAGGTCGTCCATCATTCCCAGCTCCTCGCCGAGCTCCTGGCCTCAGGACGGCTCGAGCCCGGTCGTCTCGAGGCCACTGTGACGCTGCACGATTCGTGCTATCTCGGACGCCACAACGGGATCTTCGAGGAGCCCCGAGCCGTGCTCGGCGCGATCGAGGGTGTCGATCTCGTGGAGATGGCGCGCAGCCGCGAACGCGGGTTCTGCTGCGGAGCGGGCGGCGCCCGGATGTGGCTCGAGGAGTCAATCGGCACGGCGATCAACGTCGAGCGCCGCGCGAGGCGATCGGGACCGGCGCCGGGGTCGTCTCGACCGCTTGTCCCTACTGCACTGTCATGCTCGACGACGCCGTGTCGGAGGAGGCCGGCGGCGGCGCGGTCGAGGTTGTCGAGCTCGCGGTCCTGCTCGACCGTTCGATGCGTCATGACGGCGTACCGTCACCGCCGTCATGAGGCACGGCACCTCATGATCGTTTCGTCCGTCGACTCCCCGGGAGCGAGGCGGTCGAGGTCGCGCCCGCCGGGCTCAGGTCCGGGCGCGACCGGTTGCGGCGTGTTCAGGACCCCGCGAGAGAGGAACCTCGCTCTCGGATCGCCTTGACGAGCGCGGGGATGACCACGCTCAGGTCGCCGATGACCGCGTGGTCGGCACGCGAGATGATGGGCGCGTCGGGGTCGGTGTTGATCGCCACCACGTGCTTGGCGCTCTGGCAGCCCGCCAGGTGCTGGCTCGCGCCGCTGATGCCGCACGCGATATAGAGGTCGGGAGAGATGCGCGTCCCCGTCTGACCGACCTGCTGGTCGTGCGAACGCCATCCGGCACTCGTGACAGCTCGCGACACCCCGACGGCCCCACCGAGCAGTCCCGCCAGTTCGTCGATCGGACCGAAGCCCTCGGCACTTGCGACCCCCCGCCCACCCCCGACGACCACACGGGCCTCGCCGAGCGAGATGCCCGCACTGTGCTTCGTCCAGCCCGAGACTTTGACGCTCAGGTCCTCCGCGCTCAGCACCGGGCGATGCACGCGCACTTCCGTCGAAGCCGGCGTCCGGGCCGGCGCCGGCGCGACCGCGTCCAGGGCGACGGTGAGCAAGGCGGGCGAAACCTCGACGGACCGCGTCCTCGATGAGACTGCCGCCCCAGCGCTGCCGGCTCAGCCGAACGGTCGTCCCACCCGACCTCGACGCGCCGAGGCAGTTGGCGACCATGGCAAGCCCGGTGAGCGCACCGACATGAGCCATCACCTCGTTGCCCCGGTCGGTGCCCGCGGCGACGACGGCGGTGGCCGGCAGGCTCGATGCAAGCCCGACGAGGGCTCGGGCCCACCCCAAGGGAGCATAGGAGTCGAGCCCGTCCGACTCGATGCCGTAAGCCTCGGACACGCCGAAGACCGCGAGCACTTCGAGGGCCGGAGGGGAGATCTCCCCGACGAGCACCGCCCCGAGCGCTTCGCCCGACGACTCGCCGAGGGTTCTCGCGAAGCTGAGTGCCCGCAACGAGGCGTCGATCACCTCGGTCTCTTCATGCTCGACGAGGCACAGCACGGTCACGAGAGGACCCCCAGCCGTTCGAGCAGGCCGACCAATGCCGGCACCGCCTCGACGCCTTCACCGAGGATCTCGGCGCGACGGCGCTCCACGACCGGGTCCCGAAGGGCTTGCTTGCGCACCGGGTCCTCATGCCATGGCGGCGTCGTCTGTTCGACGACGGCCCTCTTTGCCCGCATGCGTCCCGGCAAGGAGGGATAGCGGGGAAGGTTGATCCCTTCCTTGACCGAGACCACCGACGGCATCGCCAGCTCGAACAGCTCGTCCCCGCCCCGGAACTCGCGTCTGGCCCGAAGCGTCGCCTCGGAGATCTCGAGGTGCTTGACGCCGGTGACACATGGCCTGTTGAGCTCGTGGGCGACGCGAATGGCGACCTGGTAGTCACCGGTGTCAGCGGCCTCGTTGCCGAACAGGATGAGCTCGTAGGGCCCGCGCTGCCGACTCGTCTCGCCGGACGGCCTCCACGATCGCACCGGCCGTTGCGATCGGCCCCCACTCACGGCCGTCGGTCTCGAGCAGGACCAGCCTTCCTGCCCCGATCGCCGCCGCGTCGCGCAGCTGCTCGGCCGCGTCCGGAGGGCCGAGCGTGAGGGCCGACACGGTGCCGCCTCGGAGCTCGACGATCCGGACGGCCTCTTCGATCGCGCACTCCTCGTGGGGGCTCACCGTGAACCCGAGCAGGTGCGTGTCGAGGTCCTGACCGTCCGGAGTCAAGGTGATCTTGGCGCCCACGTCCGGGACGCGCTTGATGCAGACGAGGACGTTCATGCCGGTCAGCTCTTGACCCTCTGGTTGTCGGGATCGAACAGAGGCGTTGAACCGACGACGGCGACGGTCACCGGGTAGGACTCGCCCAGGTACTCCACTGCGAGGCGCGTCCCTTGCTTGGCGTACGTGCTCGGCAGGTAGGCGAACAGGATGTGCTTTCCTACAGATGGGCCGGAGCCGGCGCTGGTCACATAGGAGGGCCGACCCCTCTCGTCGACGAGCCGCTCCCCGCCGAGGGTGACGATCGGCTCACCGCCGAGCATGTAGCGCGGCGTTCCGTCGGCGGAGCGGTGGTCGTCCACCGTCAACGTGCACAGTTGCGCCACGGGTTCTCGGCTTCGCTGCGCCAAGTAGGGCGCCTTGCCGATGAAGTCGGCCTTCTTCACAGAAGGACGCGCCATGCCGGCCTCCACGATGTTGTAGTCGGGCGTCAGCTCGGCTCCAAAGGACCGGTATCCCTTCTCGAGACGTCCCGTCGTGGCGTAGACGCCGATGCCGACCGGGACGAGGCCATGGCGCTGGCCGGCCTCCCAGAGCGTGTCCCAGGCGCGGGCACCTTCCTCGAACGGCACGTAGATCTCCCAACCGAGCTCGCCGACGTAGGAGATGCGCGAAGCCAGTGCCCTGATGCCGCCGAGCTCGATCGAGCGACAGGTCGCGAACGAGAAACCGGAGCTGGAGACGTCGTCATCGGTGCACTCGCTCAACACTGCCCGCGCGCTCGGGCCCCAGAGGCCGAAGGTCGTCCAGGCAGAGGTGAGGTCGGCGAGCTGTGCGGAACCGTCCTCGGGCAGGTGGTCGCAGAACCACTTCTTGTCGGTCATGCCGGTGCCCCCGCCGGTCACGACCCGGAACTGTTGCGAGCCGAGCCGCATGATCGTGAGGTCGGACTTGAACCCGCCCCGCTCGTCGAGCAAGGAGGTGTAGACAACCCGTCCGACAGGGACGTCCATCTGCGCGACGGTGAGCCGCTGCAGCGCGGACAGAGCGCCCGGGCCGGTGATGTCGAAGATCGCGAAGGCGGACAGGTCGACCAGACCGCACCTGTCCCGCATGGCGAGGTGCTCCGCGTTGATGACCGGCGACCACCAGCGGGACTCCCACTCGCCATGGCGTGGCATCACGCGCTCTGCGTACTGCTCGAGGAGAGGTTCGTTGCTCGCATACCAGAAGGGCCTTTCCCATCCCACCGTCTCGAAGAAGACGGCGCCGAGCTCTCGCTCCTGCCGGTGGACAGGGCTCAAGCGGGTGGAGCGCTGCAACTGCCACTGCTCGGACGGGTGCACGATCCCGTACATCTTGTTGAAGCCCTCACGAGCCCTCGCCGCGACGTGGGCTCGGGTTCTCTGGTGATCGTAGAAACGTGCGATGTCGGCCTCGTGGATGTCGATCTCGGGGACATCCCCGTTCATCCACTCGGCCACCGCCCTCCCGATTCCCGGGCCCTCTTTGATCCAGCTCGCTGCAACGGACCACAGCCCCTTCAGCTCCGGCGTCTCCCCGAGCACCGGGAAGCCGTCGGGCGTCATCGCGATGAGCCCGTTGATGGCGTAGCGGATGCCGACCTTCTCGTCGCCCAGGATCTCGGGCATGAGCTCGAGGGCGTCTTCGAGCTGGGGATCGAAGTCGTCCTTGGTGAAGGGCATCTCGGTAGGCGAGAGCACTGCCTCCTCGTTGGACGGTATCTCCTCGGGTGCCACGAGGATCGGGCGGTGGGCGTACGACCCGACCTCCAAGTCGCCGCCGTGCTGGCGCTCGTACATGTTCGGGTCCATGTCGCGCACGATCGGGTAGGTGATCTCCCCGACGGTGTCGGCGAACAGCGGGACCGGCCCGACACTGATCATCTGGTGCACGACCGGCGTGAGCGGGATCGACGCGCCTGCCATCTCGGCCAGGCGTGAGCTCCACACTCCGCCGCAGACAGCGCAGATGTCGGTGTCGATGTCCCCGGCGGTCGTCCTCACTGCGCGGACGCGTCGGCCGTCGTCCGACAGCTCGATACCGAGGACCTCGGTGTTCGCCCGTACTTCCAGAGCGCCCATCTGCTGTGCCTGCTCACGCATGAGCGTTCCGGCTCGCAGGGAGTCGACCACGCCGACGGTCGGAAGGTAGAGGCCCTCCAATATGGCGTCGGTGTTGATGAACGGGACCAGCTTGGCGACACCGGACGGGCTCAACAGCTCGCAGGGAATACCCCAGGCTTTGGCGGCCGAAGCACGGCGGCGCAGCTCCTGACGACGCGCCTGCGTCCGCGCGATCTCGAGCCCGCCGCTCTCGGTGAAGACCCCGAGCTCCTTGAACTGCGCCGAGCTGTCGTCGGTGAGCTCGGCCATCATCTTCGAGTAGTCGATCGGGAAGATGAAGTTCGAGGCGTGGCCTGTGGAACCGCCCGGGTTCGGCATGGGACCCTTGTCGACGAGCACCAGATCGCGCCAGCCGAGCCGTGCGAGGTGGTAGGCGAGGCTGTTGCCGACGATGCCGGCGCCCACTATGACGGCGCTGGCCCTGCTGGTGGATTCACTCATTCGGTCCTTCTCTCTGCCATGGCTGGCGACTACAGCACTCCGGCTTTCAGTAGTTCCCGTTGGCCCCGGCGCTGTCGAGGTCAGGGCTCCCCGGGAGAATGGCGCGGTGCGGGAAAGCGAATCGTCTTCGGTTCGGTGAACGCTTCGAACAACGAGCGACCTCCCACGCGGCCTCGCCCGCTGACGCTCCCCGAGCGGCCCCCGAAGGGAAGATGGGACTCCCAGACGTTGGTCGAGGCATTGATGTTGACCCAGCCCGCGCGTGCTGCCTCGGCAAAGGCGAGGCCGCGCTCCAGATCCTCGGTGAACACCGCAGCCGTGAGCCCGAAAGGTGAGCTGTTGGTGATCTCGAGCGCCTCTGAGTAGGAGGAGATCTCGATCACCGGCACTACCGGGCCGAACGTCTCGTCGCGCGCGACCAGCATGTCGCCGGTCACGCCGTCCAGCACCGTCGGTTCGGCGAAGAGCCGAGTGGGGTACCCAACTGCCCGGTCGCCGCCGCAGCAGACGAGCGCCCCGCGCTCGCGAGCATCCGCCACGTGCGTGTCGAACTTCAAGGCGTTCGACTCATTGTTGAGGGGTCCCATGGTCGTGAGGGGATCGAATGGATCGCCCAGCCGGACCCGTTCCGCCGTCGCCGCCAGGACCCGCTCGACGAACTCGGCTCTCACCGAGGAGTGGACGAGGAAACGCTCACCCGCGGTGCAGCTCTGGCCCGCGCACAGATATGCGGCTTCCAGGGTCGCGGCGGTCGCGAGCTCGAGGTCGGCGTCCTCCAGGACGACCATCGGGCCGTTCCCGCCGAGCTCGAGGACCTGGGTCTTGCCGGCCGCGCTCTCCGCCACCCGCCGGCCCGTGGCAACCGATCCGACGAACCCGACGGCATCGACGCCCGGATGCGCGACCACGGCGTTGCCCACGATCGCCCCGGAGCCGGGAAGGAAGTTGAAGACGCCGGGCGGGAGCCCACATTGCGCTATCACCTCGGCGAGCAGCGCCGAGCAGGCCGACGTGGACGAGCTCGGGTTCCACAGCACCGTGTTCCCGGCGGCAAGCGCCGGGGCGAACACCTCTGCTCCCATCGTGTAGGGCCAGTTCCACGGAGACACGACGCCGACGACGCCGAGCGGGACCCGCAAGACGAGCACCCTGGCGTCGGCCGAGGTGGAAGGCGGCAGCGAGCCTTCGAGCCGTTTCGCGTCCTCACCGGCCATATGGAAGTACTCGGCCAGTTCGTCGACTTCCGCGTAGGCCTCGGCGTGAAGCGGCTTGCCCTGGTCTTCGGTGAGCACATGCGCGAGCTCGTCGCGCTGCGCGCCGATGGCGGCCACCACCGACTCGCAGTAGGTCGCCCGCTCGAAGGCGGAGCTCGCCGCCCAGCCCGCTGAGGCTGTGCGCGCGGCCTTCACGGCACGATCGACGTCCGCGAGGTCGCTGACAGCGACGCTGGCAAAGGTCTCGCCTGTCGAGGGGCTCGTCGCCGGCATGGTCCCGGCCCCTCCCCGGCACCAAGTCCCCTCCACATAGAGCAGGTATTCACGCACGTTTACCCTCTTCCACTATGGCGGCAGATCGGTCACGGCAAGGCGAGACAGCTACAGTCATACACGGGCCGAAGCGTCCTGTCTCCACTTCGGCACCTCCCCTGGCGGTCGGGTGCCAGGCATCACGGCCAATCGTTGTCGAACGGCCCCTCCCGGTGCGCATCCAGGCCGGCGCGCTTGATGTAGCCGTCCGCCAGCGCGTTGGCGGCTTCGGCAATGCGCAGACCTACCACGTCGAGGCGGCGAACAAGCTCACGCTGCTTGAGCACCTCGGAATCGGCCGGATTGGCGAAGACTCCCGCAAGTACGATCTCGTACTCCTTTCTTATCGTGTTACTGGCCTTCCGGGCAGCGAGCGTCTGGAGGCTGATCTCCGGTGAGAGCTTCACAAGGGCGGCCGAGGCGGTCTGCAGGCACGTGAGGGCCTCGAGGATCGGGGGCAGGACTCGCCGGAAGGGCTGAAGGTCCACCGGTTCGAACAGCTCTGCCTCGCGAAGGAAGTCCCGCAGGTTGTCCAGGACATCGTCCACGGACCGGGACAGGCGGAACAGGTCCTCGCGGTCGATCGGCGTCGTGAGGCAGCGGGAGAGCTCGTATATGAGCTGTGCGCGCTTGCTGTCGCCTGCGTGCTCGAGGCGAGCCATCGCCACCCGGGCGGCCGGCACCCCCAAGTGACCTCGCACGACCTCGTCGACGAGACGGCCGGCTTCGATGGTCGCGTCGAGCTGTTCGACGAGGAGCTCAGCAAAGAGGTGATGCGTGCGGCCGGACAGATCCCTCACGAGCTCACGCACGAACCTCCTCATCGAAGGGCTCCCACGCTCACGGCGACCGCAGCCCCGGCGAGCGCGGACAAAGGCAGCGTGGCGGCCCATGCCGTCATGAGGCGTGCCGCTTGCTCCCAGCGAACCCGCCGCAGCCCTGCCCTTGTTCTTGCCCCTGCAAGACCGGCGGTCATCGTCTGAGTCATGCTGACCGGTGCGCCGAACGCCCTGGCCACGAATGCAGAGGCCGTGGACGCCAGTTCGGCGGCGATGCCGTCAGCCGGACCGGTCAGTGCGAGAGACCGTGTCAGGCTCGGTCCGACCCGGCCGAGACCGAGCACGGTCCCGACGCAGAAGGCGACGGCCAGCACGGTGAGCTCGGGAAGGTGGGCCTCCACAGCGCTCGTGCCACTGACCGCAACCGCGAAGACTGCGAGCATGCTCTGGCCGTCGTTGGCGGAGTAAGCGAGGGCCTGAAGGCCGAAACTCGAGTAGTTGAGCCATCTCAGACGGGTCTGCATGCTCCGCCCCCTCGGCAGGCGCCCGAGACCCGACAGCACGACCCACGCGACCAGGCCTGCGAGCACAGGCGCGACCAGGCCAACGGCGACAACTGTCGCGACGGTCGGCCACGCGACCGGCAGACCGCTGCCGGCGCCCGCGCCGGCCAGGCCACCGACGATCGCCATCGTCAGGCTGGTCGGCAACCCCCTTGTCGCGAGGAACGCCGACACGGCCATGGCCACGCTTATCCCGATCAGGAAGGAGAGCCGGCCGGAGTCACCGTGCGCCGGCACGAGCCCGGCGGCAAAGGTCGTCGCGACACGCGTTCCCACGAGAAGCGGACCGATGACAAGGGCACCGCCAAGAGTGAGCACTGCGGCCAGCGGCATCCACGAGATCCCTGCCGAGGTCACAGCAACGATCGAGGCACCGTCGTTCAAACCCTTGACCAGAGCGAACACGACTGCGACCGCCAACAGGACCGTGGTCAGCGGGTTCGTCAACGTCTCGACCGCTCGAGGGCGGGCTGCGAGGGCACGCGGCTGGCGTCAGGCTGAAAGTGCTTCACATCGGGCACACTCGGTATTCATCGATTGTTCAGATGCCGTTCATTGACCGTTCATCGGTCGTTCATCTTGTGTTCAACTTACTCCAGGCGGTCGACCGCCGAGCGGACCACTCGCGTGCCACCTCGGGAGGCCGGCGCGACCAGCTCCTCTGAGCCCGAGGGCGGTCCTGACGACCCTGCCGGACCAGGTGGACCGGAGCCAAGACGCAAGGAATGACCCGCGAAAGTCTCGCTTACATTCAGCAGAGGGCACGTGTAGAGTGCGTCGCGTATTCGTAATAGCGAGAGGGGAAGAGGGAATGGTTGAGCGAGACGAAGGTGTTGCCGGATCCGAACACGGTGCCTACGACCGACGGCGCTTCCTGTCGCAGGTGGGCCTCGGCGTTGCTGGAATAGCCGGCGGTTTGCTGTTCCAGTCGGCCGCCAGCTCCGCGAGTCCGCTCAGCTCTGCGCTTGAGCGGAGGTTCGGCACTGCGCCACCGATGCTGCCACCGGGTCTGCTGGCGGCCGCGAAGAAGGAAGGCACGCTCAACCTGATCGCCGACCCCTACAACTGGGCCAACTACGGCACCCAGTCGACTCCGAACACCGTCATCGGCGAGTTCTACAAGTTGTACGGGATCAATTGCCCCGTCGTGAACCCCGAAGGCTCCTCGGCGCAGGAGCTGACCGCCATCCTCTCGTTCAAGGGCACGCCCAAGGACCCGGACGCCGTTGACGTCTCACCTGAGATAGCCGAGCAGGGCGTGACGGACAAGGCCTTCGCTCCCTACAAGGTGCAGACCTGGAACGAGATCCCAAACAGCATGAAGCAAGCGAACGGCACCTGGTACGGCGACTACTACGGTGTCCAATCCTTTGGCACGAACACCAAGGTGGTGAAGAACCCGCCCAAGACCTGGAAGGACCTCCTCAAGCCGGAGTACAAGGGGCAGGTCGCGATCGTCAACAGCCCTGCTGTTGCGGGCGATCCCTTCGCCTCTGTCTGGAGCGCCGCCCTCGCGAACGGCGGGTCCCTCGACAACATCATGCCGGGCATCAGGTTCTTCCAGAAGCTGAAGGAAGTCGGGAACTTCAACCCGATCATCGCCAACCCTTCCCAGATCGCGAGCGGCGAGACGCCGATCGTCATCGAGTGGGACTACCTCAATCTTGCCTACAAGAAGCAATACCCGGACATCCATTTCGTGGTGAGCGTTCCGGTCGATGGCAAGTTCGCCAACTACTACTGCCAGGCGATCAGCGCGTACGCACCGCACCCGAACGCGGCCAAGCTGTGGATGGAGTACCTCTACTCCGACCTTGGACAGCTCGAGTACCTCGCGGGGTACGTCCACCCGGCGCGCTACGCGGCCATGGCGGCCGCAGGCAAGATCCCGCCGGCTCTCGCGAAGGCTCTCCCGCCTGCGAGCGAGTACGCAGGTCTGCACTTCCCCACCCTGGCGCAGATCAACAAGGCGAGCGCGGTCGTGACGGCGAACTGGGACAAGATGGTGGGCGGCGTATAGCCCGAGGCCCAGGCGCATTTGGGGGGCCCGTTGGCCCTCGCAGAGTCCGGAACTAAGCCAGCGGTCCTCGCCGGGAACGTGTCGCGCAAGCGGTCACGTTCCCGGCGGTGGGCCCTGGTCGGGATGCTCCCCTTCTTCGCCTACATCAGCATCTTCCTGCTGATACCGACCGGCGAGCTCATCGTTGGCGCCTTCCGGACCCCTAACGGGGCCTTCACGTTCTCCAATATCTCGGACATCTTCCGCGCGCCCTACCCGCAGGCCTTCGAGTTCTCCCTCGAGCTGTCGGCTCTGAGCGCGCTCATGGGAGGGGCGCTCGGCTTCCTGGTCGCGAACGCGGTCTTGCACCACGGCGTTCCCCGCTTCATCCGGCCCGCGTTCGTGTCGTTCTCGGGCATGGCGGCGAACTTCGCGGGTGTACCGCTCGGGTTCGCCTACATTGCGACGTTGGGCACCCTTGGCGTCATCACCACCCTCTTGCAGCACCTGGGCCTGAACATCTACCCGTCGTTCAGCCTCCAGGGACTGTTCGGCTGCGCGCTGGTCTACATGTACTTCCAACTGCCCCTCATGATCCTGCTCATGATCCCTGTGATCGAGGGACTGCGGAAGGAATGGCGGGAGTCGGCGTCGAACCTCGGTGCCAGTTCCTTCGAATTCTGGCGGTATGTGGGCCTTCCGGTGATAACCCCGTCGCTTCTCGGCCTGATGGTGCTGCTGTTCGGGAACGCCTTCTCCGCCTACGCGACGGCCCAGACCCTCGGCGTCTCGAATCTCGTCACCATCGACATCGCGAACCTCATCAACGGGGACATCACCTTCGATCCACAGGACGCGTATGCGCTCGCCCTCGCGATGATCGTCTTCATCGTGATCACGATCGTCATCTACGCCCTTCTTCAACGTCGAGCGAGCCGATGGCTCAAGTAACCGCCGCCGCGGAAGCTCGCCCGAATCCCCACCGCATCCGACGGACACGGAGCCGCCTGCCCGTCTGGCACCTGATATGGCTGGTGCTGGCGGCGCTCGTCTTCCTCGTGCCGATCTACTCGGTCGTGCAGTTCAGCCTGGCGGGCGTCGGGCCGGGTCAGAGCCCCTTTCACTGGTACCTGACGGTCTTCGACGACCCCACGTTCAGGGCCTCGTTCTGGCTCTCGATCCAGATCTCTCTCGAGACTGTCGCCGTCAGCCTCGTGCTGATGGTGCCGACGGTGTTCTGGGTCCACCTCCGCCTTCCCGGGCTCAGACCCGTGATGGACCTGATCTCGATCCTGCCTTTCGTGGTGCCGCCGATCGTGCTCATTGTCGGGCTCTTGCCCTTCTTGAAGAACATCACCTTCCTGTTCGTGCGCCCCGAGGTGCTGTCGCTCATCTACGTCGTGTTCGCACTGCCTTTCCTCTATCGGGCGCTCGACGCGGGACTGCGAGCGATCGACCTGCGCACTCTCGTCGAGGCTGCCGAGAGCCTCGGCGCAAGGATGCCCAGGACCCTCTTGCGGGTGATCCTTCCAAATCTCCGAGCGGCCATCATCGGTGGATCGCTCCTCACCATCGCGATCGCGATGGGCGAGTACACCGTCGCGAGCCTGCTGGAGTTCAACACGTTCTCCGTCTACACCTACACCGTCGGAACCAGCACCGCCTATGAGGGCGTGGCACTGTCGTTCATCAGCTTCATCTTCGTCTGGGGGGCAATGCTGGCTCTTTACCTGCTCGGCCGGGGCGGCAGCAGCGCGGCGGGTGTCGTGGTCACGGACTATACATAGGCTCCTATGGCGACCGTCGAGCTCCGTGGACTACGTCGTACCTTTGGCAATGTCGTCGCGCTCGACGATCTGTCGCTCGAGGTGCATTCCGGCGAATTCGTCTCCTTGCTCGGACCGAGTGGCTGCGGGAAGACCACGGCGTTGCGGATCATCGCGGGATTCGAATGGCCTGACTCGGGCGAGGTGCTCGTGGAAGGTCAAGACGTGCTCGGCAAGCCTGCCAACAAACGCAACATGGGCATGGTCTTCCAGGCATACAGCCTGTTCCCGAACATGACAGCGCAGCAGAACGTGGAATTCGGCCTTCGGGTTCGCAACGAAAGCCGGGAGAAGCGTGCGCAACGGGCCCGCGAGCTCCTCGAGCTCGTCGGCCTCGGCTCGGCGACAGCTCGCTATCCCCGTCAGCTCTCGGGAGGCCAACAACAGCGGGTTGCGCTCGCACGATCGCTCGCGATCCGGCCGAGCGTCCTTCTGCTCGACGAGCCCTTGTCCGCCCTGGACGCGAAAGTGCGGGTGCAGCTGCGCGCGGAGGTTCGGCGCATCCAACTCGAGCTCGGAATCACGACCCTGTACGTCACCCACGATCAGGAAGAAGCCCTGTCGATCTCGGACCGGGTGGCCGTGATGTCCGCGGGCCGTGTCGAGCAATTCGGTACGCCGGCCCAGATCTACAGCGGCCCGAGAACCGCCTTCGTGGCCAACTTCGTCGGAACGATGAACAAGCTGGAAGGCAAGGTCGTGTCCCTCGAGGATCGGGTCGTCCGCTGTGGGCCGCTCCTGCTGAGCGTCCCGGACCCGACATTCAAACACCCTGTCGGCGAGACCGTAGAGCTTTTCGTTCGCCCCGAGGACATCAGTCTCGAGATGCTCTCGAACGGGGACAAGCTCGCCCCGGGTGTCGTCGAAGGGCGTGTGACGAGCCTGACCTTCCTGGGGCCGGTCACCCGGGTCGGCTTGGCAACAGACCTCGGGCTCCTCCTGGCAGACGTCTCGAGCGCAGTGGCTCTCAACCTCGCTGCCGACACCGTCGTAGGGGTCAAGCTGGACTCGACCTCGGTGCGTTCGATCACCGCCTAGTTCGTCGTTTCGCGGTGGTGACGGGCGCGGCGGCCTGCCCCGCCTGGACGTGATTGGGGCACAAAATGGCTTCCTACCTGGGCAAGCGCGTCGCGGCACCGGGTACTAAGTTCAAGGAGGTGGTCGTTCGCTTGTGCCGGCGAAGGGATTGACGGGCATGGCAGCATCAGTCACGACACCCGAGACCGTCGTGCGACCGCCGGGGCTCCAGCTCATCGTCAACGGCCAGGTCTATCGCCTCGACACCGGGTCCGGCGTGGCTCCCACGATGACATTGGCATCGCTTCTCCGTGAGCACTTCGGGCTCACGGGAGTGAAGATCCCTTGTGACCAGGGCGCCTGCGGAGCCTGCACGGTCATCATGGATGGCAAGGCCGTCCTTTCCTGCATGGTTCTCGCTGTCGAGGCACAAGGCCATGAGATCCTCACGATCGAGGGCCTTCCCAGTGACGACTGCGTCGTCAAGGCCTTTGCCGAGCAGAGCGAGCCCGGCTATGGCACCGCTCTCCAGTGCGGGTTCTGCACGCCCGGGTTTGTGATGACTGCTCGAGCGCTGCTGGACCGTGTGCCCTCCCCCACTCTGTCCGAGATCAAAGAGGCCCTGTCCGGCAATATCTGCCGTTGCGGCTGCTATGCCGGGATAGCCCAGGCCGTTCGGCACGCTGCGGAGATCACGCCCGAGGCAGGCGCTTGATGAAGCCCGCATATACACCGCGCGTGGAGCGCAGCCACGTGGGCGCGTACCGCGCCCGAATCGACGGGCTCGAGAAGGCCAGCGGAAAAGCAAAGTACGCGGGCGACCTGATGGTGAAGTGCCGAGTGCCCGGGATCTTGTACGCGAAGGTGCTGCGCAGTCCCTTTCCCCACGCACGGATCAGAAGCATCGACGTGAGCCAGGCGGCCCATCTGCAGGGCGTCGCCGATGTCCTCACCTTCGAGGATCCCGATGTCGCCTGCTTGAAACCCACGAACGCCGGCTGGACCGATGGCGTCGACACCCTTTCCTACGAGCGGATGATGTGGCGACGCTTCCGGGACCGAAGCGTCCTCGGGTCCCATGCCCGATGGGTCGGCGACGAGGTTGGCGCCGTCGTCGCAGCCGAGAGCGAGGAGATTGCCGAAGAGGCCTTGAGGCTGATCAAGGTCGACTGGGAGGTCCTCCCGTTCGTTCTTGACCACGTTGACGCGATGGCGCCGGGCGCTCCCATCCTGCATCCCGAGGCCGGTGACACCAACATTCTCCCCGAGGACACGGTTGGCGGAGCCGATGTCTTCGTGGACAAAGGAGACGTCGACCAAGGCCTCGCCGACGCGGACGTCGTTGTGGACGCGACGACCACTTACCACAATGCGACCCAGAACAGCCTGGATAATTGGAACTGCCTCATTGAGTGGAACCCGGAGGGTATCACTGTCTGGTCCAACTCGTACGAGGCGCATCAGACGCGCATGCATATCAGCGAGATGCTCGACGTGCCATTGAACACCGTGCGAGTCGTGAGTCCCTACGTCGGTGGTCAGTTCGGCCGCGGTGACACCGGTGACCAGCCGTTCTTTCTCTTCACGGCCCTGCTGGCCAAGAGAACGGGAAGGCCGGTGTGGTTCCGGCACTCGCGCCGGGAGTCGTTCCATGACGGGCGACAGCACGTGTGCTACGAGGGAACGATCGGTGCAAAGAGAGACGGGACAATTACGGCCCTGTCTTTCAAGTCCGTCGGAAATGTCGGCGCCTACGCCGATCACAGCATGTTCGCGCTCAAGTTCGCTCCGGTCGAGGCCACCGAGGTGGCCTTTGCCCACATTCCGAACGTGCGCTTCGAAGGGCGCGGCGTTTACACGAACAAGATGCCCGCCTGCATGATGCGCGGCGTCGGCAACAGCCAGTTGAACCTGATTCTCGGTCGGCTGGTCGACGGGCTCGCGGAGGCCCTGAACATCGATCCGATCGATTTGGCTTGCAAGAACTTCGGGCACGAGTGGGAAGAGCTGCCCGACAAGAGCCTCACCGAAGTGCTACGGACCGGCGCCGCGAGGATTTCCTGGAAAGAAAAGCGCCATCTCCCGGGCGAAGGGCCCGTGGTCGACGGAGTGAAGAGACGCGGCGTGGGGTTCTCCTTTCACCCCGGCTGGCACGCCGAATGGCAGGAGCTCCGTCGTGGCGAAGTGCACGTGACCATGACTGTGAACGCGGACTGCAGCGTCACCCTGGATGCACCGACGGTGGAGACCGGAACGGGGTCGAACACCTGTAATGTGCTGGGCTGTGCCGAAGCTTTGAGCTTCCTCGGTATCAGCAGCAGCGACATCCACTGGATCTCGACCGTGGACACGGACGCCTCTCCACAGGACTGTGTCCAAACCGACAGTTCCGTCTCCTTCCTGCAGTCGGAGGTCATGGCGGCCGCGAGCAAGGAGGTCAAGGCCAAACTGCTCGAACGTGTCGCCCCACTGCTCGGGGCAACTCCTCCGGAGCTCGACATTGACGCGGGCTTCGTCTACCGGAAAGATGCCACCGGTTCCCGGCGGAGTCTGAGGGAACTGCTTTTCGAGGCCAGTCTCGACCCGATCACGGTCGCCGTGAGCCGTCGGCCCCTCGGCGTCCGCACCGGCATTCCGTTCATCGCGACCTTCGCCGAGGTGGAGGTCGACACCGACACTGGCCAGGTGCTGGTTCTCCGGCTCGTCGTCGTCAACGACTGTGGGACCGTCATGTACGCATCGGGTGCCGAGGCCCAGCAGATCGGCGGTCAGTGCATGGCATTGGGCGAGTCGCTCACCGAGGAGATCATCTACGACGAGCGCACGGGGTTCCCCTTGAACTTCAACTGGATCGACTACCAGATCCCGACGATGGCCGACATGCCGGAGATCGATCCGGTCTTGTTGGAGGTGTGGCGCGGGGAAGGCGAATACGGAGCGTGCGGCATCGGCGAGGGGACCGTCACCTGCACGCCGCGCGCCGTCCTCAACGCTGTCTACAACGCCATCGGTGTCAGGATCGACAGTATTCCGGTCAAGCCGGAGGCTGTCCTCAAGGCTCTAGGGAAGACCGTCTGATGACGCTGCCCCCGTTCGCTCACGTGACCGTGGGCTCGCTCGAGGAGGCCGCTGTCGCCTTGGGCGGGGAGAAAGCTCGTGTCATTGCCGGCGGGACCGATCTGCTCGGCACCCTCAAGGACCGCGTGCATCCGGAGCATCCGAGGCTCCTGATCGACATCAAGCAATGCTTTGGCGCGAGCCATGTGACTCAGGACGAGACAAGTGTTCGAATCGGAGCTTTGACGACGCTCTCTGAGGTTGCGGACCACGAGCTCGTGAACGCGAAGATCCCCCTTTTGGCACAAGCGGCCCGTGCGGTGGGTTCGCCGCAGATCCGCAACATGGCGACCGTCGGCGGAAACATCTGCCAGGAGCCGAGATGCTGGTACTACCGCGCCCCCGACAACGCCTTTCATTGTCTCAGGAAGGGTGGCACGAAGTGTGGGGCGCTCCTCGGTGACAATCGCTATCACTCGATCTTTGGTGCAGTCCGGCTTTCCGCGCCCCCCTGCGGCGGCAGCTGTCCCGCCCACATCGACATTCCCGCCTATCTGGAGCTGATCCGCGAAGGAGACTGGCGGGCGGCAGCTCGACTCGTGCTGGAGCGCAACCCGATGCCTGCGGTCACCGGTCGGGTCTGTCCCCATTTCTGTGAAATGAGCTGTAATCGCTGCGAGCTGGACGGAGCCGTCTCGACAAGGGCAATCGAGCGCCACCTCGGTGACCAGGTTCTGGAAGACATGTCCACGTTCTTCAAGTCGCCGCAGGTGTTGACGGACAAGCGCGTGGCGGTCGTCGGCTCCGGCCCCGCCGGCCTCGCCGCTGCCTACTACCTGCGCAGGGCCGGCCACGGCGTGACCGTCTTCGACGCCATGCGCGAGGCCGGTGGCATGTTGACCTACTCCATACCTGCCTATCGGCTGCCCAAAGCGGTCGTACAAAGACAGATCGAGGCACTCGGGCAGATGGGGATCGAGTTCGTCCTGGGGACGAGCATCGAGAAGGACTCCCTTGCTGGGCTGAACAGTGACTTCGACAGCACCTTCCTCGCCACAGGGGCCTGGCACGACAAGTCCCTCCGCATCGAGGGCTCGGAGCTCCTGAAATCAGGACTCGAGTTCTTGACAGGACTCCGGACCGATCGGCGGCCACCGGGAGAGCAGGTACTCGTGATCGGCGGGGGTGGCGTTGCCATCGACGTTGCGATGTCGGCCCTCCGTCTCGGCGCGAAGCGGGTCACGATGGCCTGCCTCGAGTCCCGTGAGACCATGCCGGCAGTCCCCGAGGAGATCGCCCAGGCGCTGGAGGAGGGTGTGGGGCTCCTCCCGTCCTGGGGACCGCAACGGGTGCTTACCACCCAGGGCAAGGTGTCCGGTATGGAGCTCGTGAGGTGCACATCGGTGTTCGATGCCGGAGGGCGTTTCAATCCGTCCTTTGACGTGGACACCACGATGACCGTCGACGCCGATTGTGTTCTTCTGGCCATTGGGCAAGTTCCTGACCTCCGGTTCGCGGACGGCCTGCTCGAGACCGGTGGCTCGCGTCATTGTCGTGACGGCGCCAGGCGCGACGAGCTTGCCGGGCGTGTTCGCCGGCGGAGACGTCGTCACCGGGCCAGCTTCTGTGATAGAGGCCATTGCGGCTGGACGGCGGGCAGCCACGGCCATCGACCGCTACCTTGGCGGGCCTGCAGCCGGGGCCGGCAACGATCACGAAGTAGAGCCTTTGTCGCTCATCAAGATTCGTGCGGAGGCGTTCTCCGCGACTGCGCGAGCACAGACAGTCATCGCCTCGCCGTCAGCGCGCGACATCGAGACAGAAGACGTAAACGGACTCGATCTTGCCCATGTCGAACAGGAGGCAAGCCGTTGCCTCAACTGTGCCTGTGTCGCCGTGAACGTCTCTGACCTGGCACCGGCCCTGATCGCTCTTGGCGCGAAGGTCCGGACCACCAAGCGGGTGATCGACGCGGAGAATTTCTTCGCCGTGGGCACGGCCAGCACGACCGTTCTCGACTCCGACGAGTTGGTGACCGAGCTCGAGATTCCGCTTCCAGCAGCAGGAAGCATCCAGCGTTACCGCAAGTTCCGGATTCGCCGTTCGATCGACTTCGCCATCGTCAGCGTGGCGAGCGTCCTGTCCATGCACGACGACAAGATCGGGAAGGCTGCAGTTGTGCTGGGCGCAGTGGCTCCCGTCCCCCTTCGGGCTGCAGAGGTGGAGCGTTTCCTCGTCGGGCGGGAACCGGACACCGAGACCGCGGAGGCAGCCGGTGCAATCGCCGTCCGGACCGCCTGCCCTGCGCCGAAGAACGCGTTCAAGGCCCAGATCGTCAAGGCGATGCTGCGCGAAGCCGTACTGGACCTTCCTTCGTCCGTCCAGGGCGGCCGATAGCATCCTTCGCTATCCGGATACCACCGGGACGGGAGGCGGGCGCCGTGCGGGAACGGTTCGACTACATCATCGTCGGAGGTGGCTCGGCGGGAAGTGTGCTCGCGAATCGGCTCACGGCAGATGGGGCCAATCAGGTCCTGGTCCTCGAGGCCGGTCGCCCCGACCACCGCTGGGACGTCCTGATCGACATGCCCGCGGCGCTGACCATGCCGATAGGGAACCGCTTCTACGACTGGAAGTACGAGTCCGAGCCGGAACCGTACATGGGCGGGCGGAGGATATATCACTCTCGCGGGAAGATCCTCGGCGGGTCGAGCAGCATCAACGGGATGATCTTCCAGCGGGGCAACCCACTTGACTATGAGCGGTGGGCGGCTGACCCGGGTATGGGCAAATGGGACTATGCCCATTGCCTCCCGTACTTCAAGCGCATGGAGACCTGCCTCGCCGGCGGCGACGAGTACAGGGGGACCGACGGCCCGCTCGTGCTCGAACGCGGGCCCGCCGCGAGTCCTCTGTTCGCAGCCTTCTTCGAAGCGGTGCAGCAAGCCGGCCACGGGCTCACCGACGACGTGAACGGGTACAAGCAGGAGGGTTTCAACGCTTTCGACCGCACGATCCACAGAGGACGGCGACTGAGCGCGGCCCGCGCATACCTGCACCCGGTGATGTCCCGGCCCAACCTCGAGGTCGAGTGCCGCACGCTGGTGACCAAGGTCCTGTTCGAGGGACGAAGGGCAGTCGGTGTCGAGGTGAAGGCGCCGGGCGGCCGCCAGATCCGTGCAGGTGAGGTCATCGTCTGCGGAGGCGCCTTCAATTCGCCGCATCTCCTCCAGCTGTCGGGGGTGGGATGCGCCGACGAGCTCACGGCGCTCGGTGCCGGCGTCGTGCAGGACCTTCCCGGCGTCGGAGAGAACCTCCAGGACCACCTCGAGGTCTACATCCAGCACTCGTGCACTCGGCCGGTCTCGGTCGCACCGGCGCTCAAGTGGCGCAACCGGCCGTGGGTCGCCTTGCAGTGGCTCCTGTTCCGCAAGGGCCCCGGAGCGACCAACCACTTCGAGGCAGGGGGCTTCGCACGGAGCAACGAGGACGTCGCGTACCCCAACTTGATGTTCCACTTCCTTCCGATCGCGATCCGCTACGACGGCTCGGCGCCCGCCGGAGGCCACGGCTATCAGGTTCACATCGGCCCGATGTACTCCGACGCCAGGGGCTCGGTGAAGCTCAAGTCGTTGGATCCGACGGTTCGTCCGGCGTTGCGCTTCAACTACCTGTCCACGGACCAGGACCGCAGGGAGTGGGTGGAGGCCGTGCATGTCGCTCGGCACATCTTGGGGCAACGCGCCTTCGACGAGTTCGACGGCGGCGAGATCTCGCCGGGGCCGGGCGTGTCAACCGACGCGGACATCCTGAACTGGGTCGGCCGCGACGGCGAGACGGCGCTCCACCCTTCGTGCACCTGCAAGATGGGGACCGACGATCGGTCCGTTGTCGACCCCTCGAGCCTGAAGGTGCACGGACTCGAAGGGCTGCGGGTCGTTGACGCATCCGTGATGCCTTATGTCACGAACGCCAACATCTACGCCCCGGTCATGATGGTGGCCGAGAAGGCGGCGGATCTCATTCTCGGGAACACGCCTCTGCCGCCGGCCACGGTGGGCTTCTACCGTCGCGACACCGGCGAGCACGACCCCAGGTCCGAGCGCGACTAGTCGGGGCCCATTCGCCGGTAGGGTCTCGTCAGATGACACTCGACGTCACCGACGCCTCCTTCGAGAACGACGTGCTCGTCCGCTCGGACGCTGTCCCGGTCGTTGTCGACCTCTGGGCACCCTGGTGCGGCCCGTGCAAGACGCTCAGCCCGGTCATCGAGCGTGTGGTCGAGGCCACTGCCGGTGCAGTCGAGCTCGTCAAGGTCAACGTCGACGAGAACCCGATGATCTCGCAGAGCTTCGCCGTCCAGTCGATCCCTGCGGTGTTCGCCATCAAGCAGCGCCGGGTCGTCGACCAGTTCGTCGGCGCGCTCGGCGAGGCCGCGGTCCGTGAGTTCGTGGACCGGCTCCTCCCTGTTGCGAGCGAGGCCGACGAGCTGATCGCCCTCGGCGATGAGGCCTCGCTTCGCCGGGCGCTCGAGCTCGAGCCCGACCGTCCCGAAGCCGTCGTCGCATTGGCGGAGATCCTCGTCGGTCGCGGTGCGCCTGAGGACGCGCTCAGCCTGCTGGCGAAGATCCCCGACACCGGTGAAGCGCGCCGCGTCGCCGCGCTCGCCCGGTTGGCCGTCGCGGGCACGCACGTGCCGCCCGAGGGACCGAGCGGAGGTGGGGACGCGCAGCTGGAAGAGCGCATGGGTGCCCTGCTCGACCGGGTCAAGACTGACGACGGTGCCCGCCAGGAGCTCGTCGACCTCCTCGAGACGATGGACCCTTCGGACCCGAGGCGGGAACAGTACCGGCGGGCCCTGGCCTCTCGGCTGTTCTGACCCTGCCGAGCCCTGGAGCCGAGGCGTGCCGCCGGCGCACAGCACAGTCTGGTGGCCCCGCCGGCCCGTCCTGCTCGAACTGGGTCGACGTCGCTACGACCTCACGACCAGGGCACTGGTCATCGGCATCCTCAATCGCACGCCGGACTCGTTCTACGACCACGGTGCCTACTTCAGCCTGGACCGTTTCTTCGAGCAGGTGGAGCACTTCGTGCAAGAGGGCGCCGACCTGCTCGACGTCGGCGGGGTCAAGGCGGGCCCAGGTCCGGAGGTCACCGAGGAGGAGGAGCTCGACCGGGTCGTGCCGGTGATCACGTCCCTACGCGAACGGTTCGACGTGCCGTTGTCGGTCGACACCTGGCGGGCGTCGGTTGCCGCCGCCGCGTTCGAGGCGGGTGCCGTGGTCGGCAACGACATCAGCGGGTTCGCCGACCCCGACTACCTCCCGGCTGCCGCCGCGGCCGGAGCCAGCGTGGTGGCCACCCATATCCGGCTCTCGCCAAGGGTGCCGGACCCCTCTCCGCACTACGACGACGTCGTGGTCGAAGCCGAGCGCTTCCTGCTCGAGCGCGTCGAGCGCGCCCTTCACAGCGGGATCCCGGCCGATCACATCATCATCGACGCCGGCCTCGACCTCGGCAAGACGGCGGACCAGTCCCTGCTGCTGTTGCAGAGCTCTGCACGGCTCGCCTCGCTCGGCTACCCGTTGCTCCTTTCCTCGTCGAACAAGACCTTCCTGGGGGTTCTGCTGGGGCTCGAGATCGGCGAGCGCGCCAACGCGTCGCTGGCGGCGGCGGCGCTGGGGATCGCCGGCGGGTGCCGGCTCCTGAGGGTCCACGACGTAGCCGGCACCTGCAAGGTGCGCGACCTCCTGGCCGCGATTCTCGAGTCGGCACCCCAACGCCACACCGCGTGCGGCCAAGGCGGGCCGGGTGGGGCGGACAAGACGACGTCCAGCTCGGGGTCGCTGCGATGACCGGCACGCGCGCCCAGCCAGAGGACTACACCGCTGTCTTTGTCGTCAAGGGCACTGATCCCACCCTCGTGGACCGCGGCCTCGATCGCCTGCTCGCCGAGCTCAATTCACCGGCAAGTGCGACCGACGACCCGAAGACCCGAAAGACCCGACTGTCGCCGACCCGAACCTCGCTGTCGCCGTCGAGGAGCACCGAGCACCCAACGCCGAGGACGCGCTCATGCTCGGGCCGGTGCTCGACGCGCTGTTCACGCCTGCGTTCCTGGCCGACCGGCGGATCGTCGTGCTGCGCGACGCAGAACGGCTCGACTCGTCACAGGCTTCCGAGCTCTCCGCCCGCCTTGGCGAGAGCTTCGCCCCGAACGTGCTCGTGCTCGCTGTGGTCGCCAAGGCGTTGCCCGCCGTCCTCGCCAAAGCCGTCAAGGCACGAGGCCGGGAGATCGACACGTCGCCCGGACCGTCCGGAAAAGCGCGCTCGCAGTGGCTGAGCGAGCAGTTGCAGACCGCGCCGGTTCACCTGGACCCAGCCGCCCGACAGCTCCTGGAAAGCCATCTCGGCGAGGACGTGTCACGCCTGCATCCGCTCCTGGAGGTTCTCGCCGCCGCATACGGCGAGGGCGGGAGGGTGACCCCGGCGGAATTGGAGCCGTTTCTCGGGGAGGAGGGCGGAGCACCACCGTGGGAGCTCACCGACGCGCTGGACAACGGCGACGCGGCCAAGGCAGTGCAGGTCGCTCGTCGGTTGCTCGGGCCGGGAGGCCGCCACCCGTTCCAACTGCTCGCGACCCTTCACAAGCACTACGGGGCGATGTTGCGTCTCGACGGGAGCGGCATAACCGATCCCGGCGAGGCGGCATCGCTGCTCGAAATGTCGCCGTACCCGGCACGCAAGGCGCTCGCCCAGGGCCGAAGGATCGGAGCGGACCGTGTCGCCCGCGCGATTAGCCTGGTTGCCGATGCCGACCTTGATCTTCGCGGAGTGGTCGCCTGGCCGGACGAGCTCGTGATCGAGGTACTCCTCGCGCGCCTCGCCCAGCTCGCCCGCGCACGCTCGGCTGCGCCGGCCGGCGCGCATCGCACGGCTCGCCGGCAATGACCGCGCCCAGCCTCGGCCGGCATGACCAAGCCGATCTCCTCGAGCTGGCACAAGAGATCGCCGAGGCGGCGGGCAAGCTGCTGCGAGCGCGACTGGACAGCGTTGCGGGGGGGGTCCTGCTCGCCACCGGTGCCTCCTCCAAGTCGAGCCCGACCGATCTCGTCACCGATGTGGACCGAGCCAGCGAGGCACTGATCGTCGGCTCTCTACTGCGTGCTCGGCCCGATGACGGCATCCTGGGTGAGGAAGGCAGCTCCCGGAAGGGCTCTACCGGCATCACGTGGGTGATCGACCCGCTCGACGGCACGATCAACTACCTCTACGGCATCGAGGAGTTCGCGGTTTCCATCGGGGCTTCGGTGGAGGGGCGAAGCGTCCTGGGAGCCGTCCACAATCCGGTGAACGGCGAGATGTTCGCTGCCTGTGAGGGACAGGGGGCGACGCTCAACGGCCGCGAGCTCCGGCTCGAGCCGTCGGGCCGGCCTCTCGCCGAGGCGCTTGTCGGCACCGGTTTCGCCTACCGATCAAAGGACCGGGCCGATCAGGCGCGGATACTCGCGACGGTCCTGCCCCGCGTCCGCGACATCCGGCGCCGCGGCTCGGCAGCGATCGACATATGCGCAGTGGCGTGCGGGCGTTTCGACGCCTTCTACGAGGCGTGGCTCAGGCCCTGGGATGTCGCCGCGGGCGACATCATCGTGCGCGAAGCCGGGGCCACCATCACCGAGGTCGAAGGGCTGGCCGACGGGTCCCCGACAGTCGTGGTCGCGGCTCCGGGCTTGGAAGGCCCGCTCGTCGAGCTTCTCGAGAGCGCCGTCTCGACCTGAGGAGCCCGTTTCGCGGCGGGCTGAAGCCGAGCTGGAGATCGAGCGGCCCCGAGGGGGCGCCGAAGCCCACAGGCGCACAGAACCGCCCGCGTCGGCGTGGCGCAGCTGTGCAGTCGCCTACCGCACGCGGAGGTTCACGTGCCAGCTCCGCTCCATCGGTGCTACGAGGTCTCGCGCCAACAGGTCGTAGCCCGCATTGAGCAAGTGCACCCCGTCGGCGGATCGGACCGCCAGCTCAGAGCCGCCGATGTTCATGTACTCCGTGAAGCCGCCCTTGTCGCTGGAGAGGACCTTGGCTGCCGAGAAGTACGCCACGCCGGGATGCGAGAGCGCCTCCGCGTGGAAGACCCTGTTCAGCTGCTGCGGGAACCAGGACGGGACGGTGGAGCCGGGACCCATGGGCGGCAGTCCGACCCACATGACATGGGCTCCGGCATCGGTCGCTTCTTGCATGACGAGCGCGATGCGCGCGGTGTAGACGCGCCACCAGCCGGGCGAAGCCGACGGCGTCCCGAACGGCAGGTACGTTGTCCCGGACACGTACAGTGCCTGCGCGTCGTTGGCTCCGAGCATGACGACCACGATCTTCGGGCGATACCGATGCAGGTCGACCGCGAGGGTTGCCGGCCAGTTGTAGTAGTCGGTCCGTGCGAGCCCGGTGTCCTCCAACCCCTCTTGGACGACACGAACGGCGAGATCGGTCGAGAACACGTCTCCGAGGCCGAAGCCGAGGTCTTCCCCTATGGAGTCCCCGATCGAGAGCAGCGTCAGCGGACGAGAAGCCGTCGGGGACACCAGTGCCGGGGGCCCGGGGGTCACGACCGGCGGTGGCGGTGGCGGGACGTAGCGGATCCCGGCACCGAGGTGCGGCGCGGCACCGAGACCGAGGTAACCCTGGGGTCGCTGCGACGGCACGGTGGCGGGCGGAATGGTGGGGATGGGACCGTTGCCGCACACCGGTGCCCCGCCGATCCCGCATCTCCCCAGGGCCGAATCGGCGGCATTCACCGGTCCGGAGATCCGCAGCGCATCGATCACCGCGGCGATCGGGCGGAGGACGATCACTGCCACGGTGCGCCGAACCCCGATCTGGCCCGCCTGTGCGGAGTGGTACAGCTGGTTCGCATCGAACAACAGCCAGACCATGAAACAGATCAGGCCGACGGCAAGTATGCGGCCAGCCGACGCCCGTCTTCTTTGATCGGTCGGCGCGCCCTCGGCTCGTGGACGGGCCTGCCTCTTCGGCCTGACGGTGCGGACGGCCGTCTTGGCGGAGGGCGATCGGACCGGGCGGGCCCGTGCCGGTCGGGCCCGTGCCGAAGTGCCCGATCGTCTCGTGGAGGCGCCCTCGGACCTGGCCGTGCCCGCGCGTGCCCGGCGCTCGTCACGGCGCGCGTCGCCTCCGTGGTCGGGCCCGCGACCGTCTGATCCGGGTGCCTTTCGCAAGCTCGTCACGTTGGTCCTGCCACCTTCGACAAGATGATCCCAGCCTCAAAAGCGGAAGTAGATGAACGGCGCGACACCCGGCGGGCCGAGTGTCGTGATGACGAGGAGAACGGCAGCGAGCACCACTCCCTGGGCGAACACGCTAAGTCGGGAGAACGCCTCTTGCGCGCGCAGGGGCAAGGCCTCGGGCACGTACTGGCTCCCGATGCCGACGACTATCACGAGCAGGACCGCGAAATTCACCAGCGGGGACGGCTGGGTCCAGCCGGTGAACAGCCGGCCGAACATCGCGAACGCGTTCGCGAACGAGGTGGCGCGGAAGAAGACCCATCCCACGCAGACGAGCTGGAAGGTCGCGAACTGTTGCCACGCGGCCCATCCTCGCCCCTCACGTTGCGGCGAGAGCCCCCTCTCGACCCGTCTGGCACGACGGTAGTGGCCCGTGCACTGTCCGACGCCGTGCAGGGCGCCCCAAGCGACGAAGGTCCAGGCTGCGCCGTGCCACAGCCCACCGAGGACCATCGTGATCATGATGTTGCGATACATCGCGGCCCTCGACCCGTGGTTGCCGCCGAGGGGGATGTACAGGTAGTCGCGCAACCACCGTGACAGGGTCATGTGCCACCGTCGCCAGAAGTCCTGCAGGGACCGGGCGGTGTAGGGGGCGTTGAAGTTCTCCGGGAAACGGAAGCCGAGCAGGAGTGCGCAGCCGATGGCGATGTCGGTATAGCCACTGAAGTCGCAGTAGATCTGCACCGCATAGCCGTAGATGGCCAACAGGACCTCGAGCGAGGAGTGCGTGTGAGGGTTCGCGAACACCGGGTCCACGATCCGGGACGAGACGTAGCTCGAGAGCACCACCTTCTTGAACAGGCCTCCGAATATGAGGTACGCGGCCTTGGGGAGGGCAATGTGGCGCGGGTCGCGTCGGTGAGACCTGCGGATCTGGGGGATCAGGTCCGAGCCGCGCACTATCGGTCCCGCGACCAGGTGCGGGAAGAAGGCGACGAACACGGCCACGTCCAGCCACGGCGAGGGCTCGAGACTCCCCCTGTAGATGTCGATCACGTACGAGAGGCCCATGAAGGTGAAGAACGAGATCCCGACCGGGAGCGTGACTTGGATCAACGGGACGGGATCGCCCATCCCGAGATGGTGGACGACGTTGTCGACGTTGACGCTCAACCACCCTGCGTACTTGAACCAGCCCAGCAATCCCAGCTCGGCGACGACGGTCGTCATCATCCAGGCCCGCCGAGCCGACGCGACCCGGGCCCGGTGGACCAGGCGACCCCCGGCGACCGTGCACAACGTCGAGACCGCCAGGAGGAAGACGAAGCGCCAGTCCCACCATCCGTAGAACACGTAGCTGGCGATGAGGATGAACACCCGCCATTGCTTGGGGAACGGCGAGAGCAGCCAGTTGCCGGTGAAGACGATCCCGAAGAAGATTGCAAAATCAGTTGTCGGGAAAAGCAACCGGAGAGTCCTTCACGCACGCCTTGGCAAACGCGGGTCGCGTCTACCCTCGGCCGCCAGACGATACCTATCCTTCGACCTCAATGTGTGGAGCCTCGCAAACCTCTTTTGAATCCTGATGATCGTGCGGGCCGGGCGGCGGCGCACCGGCGAGGCCTCAGGACCGAGACCAGTGGAGGGCGGCCTCAGCGACGGGCCTTGATCGCCTCTATGAGCTTGGGGAGCACCTTGGTGACGTCTCCGACGACACCGAGGTCTGCGACCTTGAAGATGGGAGCTTCCCGATCCTTGTTGATCGCGATGATGTTCTGCGCGTCCTTCATGCCCACCACGTGCAGGGTCGCCCCAGAGATCCCGCATGCGATGTAGACCATGGGCTTCACCGTCTTGCCGGTCTGACCAACCTGGAACGAGTAGGGCACCCACCCCGCGTCGACGATGACGCGTGAGGCACCCGGGGCCCCGTTCAACAGGTGTGCAAGCTCGGTGATGAGAGCGTAATTGCCGGGCGAGCCGAGACCGCGGCCCCCGGAGACGACCACGGCGGCCTCGTCGAGCTTGGGGCCGCTGTGTTCCTCCTCGTGGCGGGCGACGATCCTTGCCGCGTCAGTGGCCCCCGTCTCGGGCACGTCGATCGCGACGATCTCAGGGGGCCGTTGCCCGGCCGGACCGGCCGGCTCGGCAACGAAGGACCTCGCCTGGACTACGAAAAGGCCTGGGATGCCGTCGGTGAACTCGGCTCGCACAACGGTCGACCCGCCGAAGACCGCGTGTAGCGAGGTCAGCCTCGTTCCCGACGCGTCGATGCCCACGACGTTGGTCAGCACCGGCAGGTCGAGGCGCACAGACAACCGCGCCGCGATGTCGCGGCCGTCGTGGGTCGCGCCGATGAGGATCACGTCGGGGCGATTCCCACTCGAGACCTGCGCCGCGACGGCGGCTGCGACCTTGGGCCCGGGCAATGACTCGCCGATGTCTCCCAGGTCGTACACCCTGGTCGCTCCGTAACGGCCGAGGACTGTGGTCGTGCTCTCGCAACCCGGGCCCCAGGTGACGACCTCGACGACACCGCCGAAGTCCCGGGCGGCCGTCAGCAGCTCGAGCACGATGCCGATCGGCATGCCGTCGCGCCGCTCGGCGAGAACCCAGGTCCTGCCCACCTGCGACATCGCCTACAGAACCTTGAGCCTCTCGAGGAAGCTGAGCACGCGTTCATGAGCCTCGCCTTGGTCGACGACGATCTCGCCGGCCTTGCGTGCCTCGACGGCCTCGACCGAGACCACCCGCTGGCGGGCGCCCGCACGGCCGACCTGTGACGGGTCAAGTCCGAGGTCTGCCACGGTCACTTCCTCGACGGGCTTCGATTTCGCGGTCGCAAGCCCCTTGAACGAGGGATACCGAGGCTCGACACCGCCGGCGGTCACCGTCACGACAGCCGGAAGAGGACACGTGACCTCCTCATGTCCCACCTCGGTCTGACGCTGGACCCGGAGCAGGCCCTCGGAGATCTCCATGTGCTTCGCGAAGCTGACCGACGGCCAGCCCAGCAGCTCCGCGACTTGGACGGGCGTCGTGCCCGTATAGCCGTCGGTGGACTCGGTGCCTGCCAGCACCAGGTCCGGGCTCAGTCGGCGGATGGCGGCAGCCAGGACCCTCGCCGTCCCGAGCGCGTCGGATCCGCCGAGCGCCGGGTCCGACACCAAGAGGGCCCTCGCGGCTCCGATCGCCAGCGCGGTGCGCAGCCCGCTCGTCTCGCCATTCGGGGCCATCGACACGAGTGAGACCTCACCGCCCCCGCAGGCTTCCACGAGCTGAAGGCCCGTCTCCACCCCGTAGCTGTCCGATTCGTCCATGACCAGCTTCCCCTCGCGAACGAGGGTGTGATCCTGAGGGTCGAGCTCGGGAGGATTCGACGCGTCCGGGATCTGCTTCACGCAGACAGCAACGTGCATGCAGCGATTCTCCACGACTGTTCGCCCGGCAGCCAGCCGGGGAGTCAACGCCGGTCAGCCGGCGTCGGGCGGGGCTGGGGCATCGGGCAGTCAGGCGGCGTCGGCCGGCGCGGCGGCATCGGCCGGTCAGCCGGCGTCGGGCGGGGCTGGGGCATCGGGCAGTTGGGCTCGCCCGAGCGCCAGGCGTGCCGCCGTCACGTCGTTGGTGACGACCGCGTCGACGCCCAGCTTGGCGAGCGCGGCGATCCGGGCCGGGTCATCCACGGTCCAGGCCCTGACGGCCATGCCGAAATCCTCGGCGGCCTTCATCAAGACCGCGTCAACAGAGAGGAAGAACGGGTGCAGGCCGCCATGCCCATGCTCACTTGCTGTGACGAGCGCGTTCATGGGATCCCGGTCGAGATCGATGAGCAGCGCCGTCGCAAGACTCGGTTCGCAGGCGCGCACCGCATCGATCGCCTCGAGCGAGAACGACGAGACCACAATCCTGGGCGCCTCCCTGCGGGCCACCAGCGATGCCGCCACTTCGAACGCGAGCGCCCTGTCCCTCTCGGGTTCGGCCTCGGTGTCGTCCTGCTTGATCTCGACGTTGACCCGCAGTGGCCAGCAGGCATCCAACGCTTCCCCGAGCGACGGCAGCCATGCGGGCAGGTCTGCCGACACCAGGTGAGCGAGCTGTCCGAGCCCGGGCACTTCGCCGTCATGGTGGACGACCACGTTGCCGTCGGCGGTGAGGTGAACGTCCAGCTCGATCCCGTCCGCGCCCAGGTCCCGCGCGGCAACGAACGCTGCGACGGTGTTCTCCCTGGCCAGATGGCATGATCCTCGATGGGCAAAGATCTCGGTCACAGACTGTTCCTCCCCGCTCCTGGGTCAACGGCCCCGCCAAGCCGGCGGTAATCGATTTTTCTCCTTGTGATCGTGATCACGTGCTTGCGTGAGCCCGTCGGCTCCCGTAAGATTAGGTTCCACAGTTCGGTAATCGACCGTCTCTTCGTCGGCGTCCAGCCTGCAGCACCGGTTGATTGCTGGCCGTAAATGTTTGTGATCTTGTTCACGGGCGCGCTTGGACGACCGTGGGCATCGGATGCGCTTCCAAGCCGCAGAGGAGGCAGAGTGGCTCTGACCTGGACCCGCTCGAGCGAGTGGGACAGTGATGATTGGCGCAAGGTTGCAGAGTGCCGAGACACTGACCCCGATCTGTTCTTTCCCATCGGAACAACGGGTCAAGCGATCGAGCAGATCGACGCGGCCAAAGCCGTCTGTTTCTCGTGCGATGCCCGCGACGCCTGTCTCGAGTTCGCGCTCGCCACGAATCAGGAGTCTGGCGTCTGGGGCGCCACTTCGGAGGACGAGCGCCGCAAGCTCCGTAAGGCATGGCTGGCCGCTCAGCGCCGCCGGGCCTGGTGAGCTGATCTCGCTCCAGCCGGCTAGTTCATCGGCTCACCGGAATTTGCAGACGGACGACAGTACCGCCGTCCGTCTCCATCTTGATCGTGCCACCTAGCTGACTCCGCACGAGGTCACGGACGATCGACAGCCCGAGGCTGCGCGTCCGGTCGATGTCGAACCCCTCGGGCAGCCCACAGCCGTTGTCGCGCACGACTACCCCCAAGCCGTCCGGCTGCTCGCGAAGCACGAGATCGACACGCGCGTCGGTTCGAGAAATCGCCTGCCGACCACCCGGCTCCGGGGGAGCCGCCGACCCCGGCCCTGAAGCCCAGGACTGCGAGCTCGCGCCGTAGCAGGGCTCGGGAAAAGCGTGCTCCATGGCGTTCTGAAGCAGCTCCGCGATCGCGACCGCGAGCGGTGTCGCCACCTCGGCGGCGATGTCCCCGAGTCCTCCGTCGACCTCGATGGTCACCGGGAACGAGATCGTGCTCGTCTCGCGGATCATGTCGACGAGCGCCGGGACGATCTCTTCGAAGGGCACCTGCTCGGTCACGTCGCGCGCCAGGATGTCGTGGACCAGGGCGATCGCGCGGATACGCCGCTCGGCTTCGAGCAGGGCGATCCGGCCCGCCGCCTCTGCCTCGCCCAGACGTCGCGCCTGGAGGCGCAGGAGGGACGAGATCGTCTGGAGGTTGTTCTTCACTCGGTGATGAACCTCACGGATGGTCGCGTCCTTGGTCAACAGGAGCCGGTCCCTGCGACGCAGGTCCGTCACGTCACGGAGCAGGAGCGCCGCGCCCGTCAGCTCGCCCCGGGCGATGAGGGGGATGCAGCGGATCCTCAAGATGACGTCAGGGGGCCGCTCTACCTCTTCGATCGTGGGGCGCCTGCCTGCGAACGCATCGTCGATGACCGAGGTCTCCAGCCCGAGCAAGGCCAGGCTCGAGCCCACGATCGAAGAGGTGATCGAGGCTCGGTGAAGGGCATTGACCGCATTCGGTGACGCGTATGTGATGCGCTCTTGAGCGTCGACGACGATCACGCCGTCGCCCACCCGCGGCGCCTCCTCGGCTGCCGCAGGACCGGCCGCGAAAGGAAACAGGCCATCTGCGACCATGACCGACAGCCGCTCGAACAGGTCGAGATAGACCCGTTCCAGCGTGCCCGGCCGCCGGGTCGTGCGCGGCGACCAGACGCGGCAGAGCACACCGAGAACCTTCCCCCGGTGACCCACGGGGATGTTCGTGACACGCACGAGCGCGTCGGCAGACTCGCCTGGCTGCTCGGAGGGGACGATTGCCCCGGCTTGGTAAGCCTCGGCCACGCTCGTGAGGCTCTCGGCGGACTGAACCTGGCCGACCAGGTCAACCTCGTACAGGGTCTGGCTCGTCGTGGGCCGTATCTGCCCGAGGATGACGAACGCCCCGCGGCGGCCAGTGACCGAGGACCCGGACGACCCGAGCTCGAGGGCACCCTCGCTGCCTTCGCCGCGGTCGCGCGTGACCGGCGCGAACAGCAACAGGTCGGAGAACGAGAGGTCGGCGAGAAGGCTCCAGAACGCCATCAGGCTCTCCAGATGGTGCCGCTCAGGCCCGTCGAGAGAGGTGTACCGGCGAATCAAGTCGGGAGCCGGGACGATCTTGACGGGAAGCGGGACAAGATGCGGGTTCATCGGTCTCGCTCAGATCGGGCCGCGTGGGTCGAGGCGCCGGGGCCGGGCGACAGGTTGCCCGCCCCTGCGGTCACGATCTCGGACATCGATGTGCTCCATCCTCGAGTTGCCGCTCGCGAGCGCCCGGCAGTGCTCGCCCGGCTCGGTTCGACAACGAGATCATGCCGCGCCTGTCGGGTCTCGTGAACACCGTCAGGAACCGGCGCCGGATTCCTGCTGGCCCGAAGGACGCCGTGGGTCCTCCCCCGACGCGTCGGCGTCGCTCCCTCTCGCAGGGCCCGGTGGCAGGCCACGGCCGGAGCCGCGACCGCCGCGGGTCCTACGACCGGTGCGAAAGGCAGGCTTCTTGCTCGTCACGGCAAGTTCGTCGCCCCAGATCTTGGCGCCGACATCGAGGAGGCCGCGCAGGTCGGTGACGTGTCCCGGGTGGTACGGCACGGTCACGGTCACCTCGTGGGCTTGGGACAGCTCCCACAACAGTTCGGCCTCGCGGGTCGCCACGAGCCGGAAATTGGCGAAGCTCCGGGCCACCTCGGTGAGCACCCGTCCGACCATCTCGCTCGAAGGACGACATGCGGTCGCGGGGCCTTCCCGGAACCGGCCGGCCAGGGACTCGCCCAGCTCGCCCGCGCGCTCACCGAGCAGCTCGGCGGTCCGGCCGACGGGTGGGTCCGAGAATGGCCCTGGCAGTACCTTGTTGCAAACCAGCAGACCGAGATTCAGGTGGCGGTCGCGAAGGCTGTCGACGAGCTGCTCGGCATCCACCGCCGGCACCGCCTCGAGGGTGGTCACGACCACGAAGGTCGTGCGAACGTCGCGGATCAGGCGGTTCACGGCCTCGGCGCGGGCGACGAAACCGTCGCGCATGGTCTGGAACAGAATGAAGAACCCGGCAAGGTCCTCCAGGAATTGGCTGCCGAGGACGCGGTCCGCAACCTGGTAGAAGGGCCGGGAGGCGAAGTTCACCAGCCGGGAGCGGTAAGGCACGACGAGCCACCGGAGCAGTCTCGAGGAGAAGAACTCGGCCATGCGCCCCGGCGCATCAAGGAGATCGAGCGCGTTGAGCGACGCAGGAGTGTCGACGACCAGGAGGTCGTACTCGCCTTCTTCGTGAAGCTCGTAGAGACGCTCCATCGCTATGTAGTCGTGGCCTTGCGCAAACCGCCTGGTGAGGTTGCGGTAGAGCGGGTTGGCAAGGATCTGGTTCGCCGTCTCAGGATCCGGGGCATGCCTGCGGACGAGCGCGTCCCAAGACTCGCCCATGTCGAGCATGGCCGCGTAGAGCTCACCTTTGGGGCGCACCGAGGCATCGGCGAACGCCTCGTCCGGCACCCGGCGGGCCACGTTTCCCAGTCCCCCGATCCCGAGAGCGCCTGCCAGGCGGCGCGCCGGGTCGACGGTGAGCACGAGTACCCGGCCTCCAAGACGCACGGCCGCCGTGGCCGCAAGCGAGGCCGAGATCGTCGTCTTGCCCACCCCGCCCGGCCCGCAGACGACCACGACCTCCTTCGCCGACAAGAGCTGCTCCAGGTGGCGCGTCTGTTCCTGTTCGGCAACGCGCCCGGCTTCGGCGGATCGCCCGGCACGCCCGGGGATCGGACGGCTCTCGGTGCGTGGGTCGAGACGGCGCTCCGGTCGGCTCAAGTCAACAGCTCCTCCGACAGGGCACGGGCAACCTGGCGAATTGCGCGGAGCCCGTGCGCGCGTGCGAAGAGGTACGGAAGGTACAACAAGGGCACGTCCGGCGCGATCTCGGCCCGCAGTCGCTCCAGGTGGGCGACGCCGTCGCGCCGGACCGTGACAGCAAGCCCCGCTGCTGCGAGCACGTCCTCGACCAATTCAGGGGATGTCTCGAGCTCACGAGCCATCAGCTCGAGGATCGCGGGGCGGGTGAGCTCGTTGAAGACCAGCTCCTCGGAGTGGCCGAAAGGCTCGGGCAGGACCCTGTTCGCCACCACGCAGGCAAGATGAACCGGCGTCTCGTTGGCCAGCCGGGCAGCCAGGTCGACCGCCTCGGTCACGGGCATCTCCTCCGGTGTCGTGACGATCACCGCCCCGGTCCGGAGCGGGTCGCCGAGGATCTCCAGTATCCAGTCGGTCTGGGACCGGACCACGCCGACCCGGATCAGCTCGTTGATGCCCGTCGGAGCCGCGAGCTGGCCGACGACGTTGCCCGTCGAGGAGGCGTCGACCACGACGAGGTCGTAGCGGCCCGCCCGGATCTCGAAGCACAGCTTGCCGACCGTCAGGATCTCCCTGATCCCCGGCGCCGCCGTCGCCACGAAATCGAACGCCCGGGCAACCGGACCGATGTGCCCTATGGTCGGCACCTTCGCGACGACCCGCAGGTACTCGCGCAGTGAGGCCTCGGTGTCCATCGACATCGCCACGAGGTCGTCGCTTATGCGCCGGCCACTGAAGGGGGTCGGACCGCACTCGTAGGCGCGGGCAAGATCTCCCTTCGGTTCGGCCTCGCAGACGAGGGTGCGGCGACCCTGCTCACTCGCGAGCAGAGCGATGGCGGCGGCGACGGTGGTCTTGCCTACGCCGCCCTTACCGGTGACAAAGAGCAGCTGGTGAGTGAGGAGCTCGGGCACCGGGCACGGGTGTCAGTTGGTTCCGAAGCCGACGCGCCGGTCCTCGCCTCCGCCGCCGATCTCGATGTAGGCGACCTTGGCCGACGGCACTGCCACGCGACGGCCTCGCTTGTCGGTGAACCAGAGCACGCCGTCGGGTCGGGAAAGGGCTTTGTCGACATCGGCAACGATGTCGGCGTGCGGCGTCCCCTCGGGGAGATCGATGTCGAGCTCTCTTGCTGTATGGATGATCCCGATGCGCACGTCCACGAGTGCTCCTTCCGCTTCCGCGAGTCATCGTAGGGCACGGGCCGGCCGGTTCGTTCCACGACGGTGCGCTGCCGCCGCCGTCAAGACTTGACAACTGCTCACGCGCGCCGCCGAATGGGAGGGGCCAGGAACGGCTCGCTTGCGACGACGAGCAGGAGTCCGCCGTCACCATGACACTGCAACAGGACAAGAACGGAGACTGAAGGTGCGCTCTCTCGATCGGGTTCGAGCCGTCATCGCCGGTAGGCCGGTCGACCACCTGCCCGCCCAGCCGATGGTGATGATGTTCGCCGCCAGGCATGCAGGAATCCCGTACATCGACTACACGAGGGACGGCAGCAAGCTGGCGGAGGCCCAGCTCAAGGTCGTCAGGGATTTCGGTGTCGAGTGCGTCCTGATGTGCTCGGACCCCGCGCGTGAGGTGATCGACATCGCGGGCGAAGACAGCGTCAAGTGGTTCGAGGACCAAGGCCCGGCGATCCGCGAGGAGCGGGCGGCGCTGCTCGACAAGGCTCGCCTGAACCAGTTCACAGTGCCGGACCCGCACCGCGAAGGCCGCATGCTCGACCGGATCCGCTCGATCGAGATCTGCCTGGAAGAGCTGGGTGGTGAGACGTCGATCGTGGGTTGGGTCGAAGGGCCACTGGCCCTCGCACAGGAGCTCCGGGGGCTCAACAGGATCATGACCGACGTCGTGGACGACCCGACCTTCGTCCGCGACCTGATGGACTTCACCTCGGAGGTGGCGATCGTTTACGCCACAGCGCAGATCGAAGCCGGCGCGGACACGATCGGCATGAGCGACGCGGCCGCCAGCATGATAGGGCCCCGGCACTACGGCAACCTCCTGCTGCCCTGGCAGCGACGCGTCCTGCAGTCGATCCGTGACAGTCACCCGGAGGTCATCCTTCGCCAGCACATGTGCGGGAACGTCGCCCGGCTCATCCCACAGATGGCGACCTTGCCGGTCGACATCTACGAGCTCGACTTCCCCACGGACCTGGCTGTGGCGAGGGCCGGCCTCGGCCCCGACCGGGTGATCCTCGGGAACGTCTCTACGATCACGGATCTGCTCGAGGGGACGCCCGAGAGAGTTGAGGCCGCGGCCCGGGACTGCCACGAGGTCTGCGGCCCGTACCACATCGTGGGTGCAGGATGCGAGGTTTCGCCGTTGACCCCACCGGAGAACCTTCGCGCCCTGATCCGGTTCGCGAACCAACAAGAACCCGGGTCGTTGTCCACGACACCTGGACGCCGGCTGGGCTAACCGCCGGCTGCCTCCGCCACAGCTCGCAGCGCGATGGCGAGCATGACGCATCCGGCGTCGGGGTGCCCTTTGGCGCGATCGGGCACCCAGCTCGCCCTTCCGATCTTGGGCTCCATCGCGGCGGTGGCGTCGGCTGCCGCACAAGCCGCTTCAGCGGCGGCCCTCAGGGCTTCCACCAGGTTCAGGCCCGCCGAGCTGGAAGCTTGCAGGCTGGTGCAGACGGCCTGCAGCCCGTCCACCATGGTGCGGTCCCCGACAGCCGCCTTGCCCCGCGCCTGAATGCCCTCCTGGGCTGCACGGAAGGCGCCGGCCAGGAGCTTGACCGCATCTCCTCCAGGCTCGACCACCACCTTGGCGGCGCGCAGGAAGCCCGTGGCCACCAAAGTCCCGCTGGTCGAAGGAGCGTGACGCGCCATCGCCGCGCCACACGCGGCGAGCAGCTTGTCGGGCTCCGCCTGCTGGTTGGCAGCCAGCACCTCCTTGAGCGCCCGAGCGGCCGCCGACATCGTGATCCCAAGGTCGCCGTCGCCGGCAAAGCCGTCCAGCCCGTTGAGCTCGGCCGTGGAGGAGGCCACGGCGTCAGCCGCCACTGCCAGCAATCCGGCGAGCCCAGGGCTCGCAAGGCTCATCTGCCACCTGCGGTGGGTGGGCCCTGATTGCCTCTTCTGATGATGAAGGGAGACTCGCAGGGGGCGTCGAGCAGCCTTGACAGCTCATCGTCCAGGCGCAACAGGGACACCGAGGCGCCCGCCATCTCCAGCGAGGTGGCATACTCGCCCACCCAGGTGCGCCGCACGGCGATCCCGGAGGAACCGAGGATCTCCCGGACCGATCGAAAGAGTATGTAGAGCTCCTCCTTGGGGGTCGCCCCGAGCCCGTTGACGAGCACCGCCACCTCGTCGCCACGGCTGTAAGGGAGGTCGTCGGTGATGCGGGCGACAAGCTGCTCGGCGATCTGCTCGGCGGGCTCGAGCCGTCCCCTTCGCACGCCCGGCTCACCGTGGATCCCCATGCCGATCTCCATCTCGCCCGCCGGGAGGCTGAAGGTGGGCTGCCCCGCTGCCGGCAGCACACAAGAGGAGAGGGCCACGCCCATGGAGCGCAGCCCGGCAGCGGCTGCGCTGGTCGTCGCCACTACCTCGGCAAGTGACGCCCCCTCCTCGGCCCGTGCCCCTGCGACCTTGTACAGCAAGGCGATGCCGGCGATCCCCCGCCTACGGGGCTCGGATCCCTTTGGGGCAGAGGCCACATCGTCCGCGGCGAGAACGGTGGCGACCTGGATCCCCTCGGCTTCGGCAAGCTCGGCGGCGAGGTCGAAGTTCATCACGTCGCCCGAGTAGTTGCCATAGAGGTAGAGCACGCCCGCACCGCCGTGGACCTCCCTGGTCGCCTCGAGGATCTGCTCGGAGCTGGGCGAGGCGAAGACATCGCCCACGGCCACGCCGTCCGCCAAAGCGAAGCCCACGTAGCCCAAGAAGACCGGGAGGTGGCCGGAGCCTCCGCCCGTCACGATCCCCACCTTGCCCGGCCTGGGTGCATCGGCACGGACGACGACACGGGGATCGCTGCCCCGGCGCAAGACCTCTGGGTGGGCCAGGAGCACGCCCTCGAGCATCTCGTCCACGAAGGCACTGGGATCGTTGATGATCTTCTGCATGGGCACCGGTCTAGTCCTCCTTCTGCTCCTCCGGCTGAGGGAAGGTCCCCGGGCCCTCGAACAGCCCAGCCGCGATCCCGCCGAAGAGGGCGGCACCGCGCGCTCCGGCCTCGCCCAGCGCCGGCCACTTCGCCCGACCGAACATCTGCCTCTTGCGTCTTCTCAGGCCGGTGCAACGGGCCCAGCCGCCGGTGAGGACGACCTCCTCGGTGGGCCCGGCGATCGAGTCCATGCTCTGCACCAGACGTTGGGCACCCTCGGTCACCGCGTCCAGGGCGGCGCTCCACAGAGAGGCCGGGGACGCCTCCGGACCGATGCCCACGATGAACGGATCCGAGTAGGGGTGCTCTTGAACCAGGCGCAGCGATCCGGCCGCAACTCCCGAGGCCTGGCGATCCAAGATGGCGAGAGCCTCTCCGCCGTCCACGCCGAGCAGGGCGAGCACCCGGTCCAGCGTGAGCCCGAGTGTCTGGCCGCCCAGGAGGGCGTACCTTCCTGGCAGGGTGTGCCAGCCAGCGCTGAGGCCCGCCTCGATGACCCGGTGGAGCACTGGCCCGGGGAGCGGCTCCACTGCTCTGACCACCGCCTCGGCGCTGCCGCAGGAGTCGAGCAACTGCCCGGGCCCGGTCGCCCCCGAGCCCGCGGCAACACAGAGGTGATCGTGGCCGGCACAGGCCAGAGCTGCCCCTCGCAGTCGCGCGGGTATGGCCCCTTCAGCCCGCCCCACCAACTCCCCGGCGCTGACGACCGGCGGGAAGAGCCCCGATGGAGCTCCTGCCAGCTGCAAGGCCTCCACCCACCAGCTTCGCTCGGCAAGCGAGAGTGCGCCGGTCCTGGAAGCGAGGGAGGCTTCGGCGACGTGCTCGGCACCGAGCCGGCAGAGCACCCAGTCGGCGACGTTGAGTGCCCGGTGCAGCGGGGGGCCACCGTGGCGGTGAAGCCAGGCCAGCTTGCTCAGCGTGCACATCGAAGACATCGGCAAGCCCGTGCGCTCAACAAAGTCGTCACGACCGAGCCCCTCGGCGAGCTCCGCCGCCTCTTCGGCGCCGCGGGTGTCGTGCCAGGCGATCGAGGCTGTCACCGGGCTCCCGTCCGGGCCGAGAAGGACCACCGTCTCAGCCATGCTGGTGACCCCCGCTCCCACGACTCGTCCCGCCGGCGCTGCGTCCAGCGCCGCGCCCGCTGCCCGCATGGCGGCGTCGAAGAGGTCGGCGGGATCCATCTCGGCACCGGTGGCTACGGGCCGCCACGGGGTCGGAGCCTTGCCCCAGGAGACCTCCCTGCCATCCAGGCCGACCACCGCGGCCTTGGTCATGGTCGTGCCCACGTCGATCCCGATCAGCAACTCAGCAGATCGCCTTGACATCGTTGCCTAAACCTGCGATGTTGCGAAAGGTTTACGCACGGGAGAAGACTGCATGAGTCTCGCTGGTGACAGTGCCCCAGACAGCACCGCCGGCGACACCGGTACGCCGGTCATCGCGGTCAGGGGCATCGCCAAGCACTTCGGCAGCATACAAGCGCTTCGGAGTGTGGACCTCGACGTGCACAAAGGGGAAGTTGTAGGCCTGATCGGCGACAACGGCGCCGGCAAGTCGACGCTGGTCAACATCCTCTCGGGGGCTTTGCAGCCGAACGCCGGCACGATCCTTCTCGACGGCAAGCCGGTGACGTTCTCCTCCTCGCTGGAGGCCCGCCGCGCTGGCATCGAGACCGTTTACCAGGATCTCTCCCTCGCGCCCGACCTGAACGTTTGGCAGAACATCTTCCTCGGCCGCGAGAAGACGGTGAAGGGACCTCTCCGCTTCATGGGCTGGCTCGACCGCCGTTCGATGACCCGGGAGGCCGAGGCGGACCTCGAGCGGACCCACATTCGCATCGGCTCGGTGAGCTCGCTGGCAGGGCGGCTCTCCGGTGGCCAGCGCCAGGCGATCGCAGTGGGGCGGGCGGTCGCTTGGGGCTCCGCGCGTCCTGCTCATGGACGAGCCCACCGCCGCCCTCGGCGTCGAGCAGCAGGAGACGGTTGGAGAGCTGATCAAGGGGGTGTCAGCACAGGGCGTGCCCATCCTCCTGATCACCCACAACCTGCCCCAGGTGCACAAGCTCGCTGACAGGGTCGCGGTGCTGTTCCACGGGCACGTGGTGGCCGACCTTCGCTGCTCCGAAGTGACGGTGGACGACATGGTGAGCTGGATCACCGGTGCGGCCCTGGGAACGCAACGCCATGCCGGTTAGAGAGCTGTCAGGCCGCAGGCGAGAAGAGGGTCATGCCAGTTAGGTTGCCGTCCGCACTCACGCCCCCGGGGACCGTGACCAATGGTTCCGGATCAGAGGGCGAGGACACCAAGCGATCAGCCTTGCTCAATGCGGTGGACCGCTTCGGGGACTACTGGATGCTGGGCGTGTTCGTCATCATGGTCCTGGTCTTCGGGTTCCTCTCGCCCTCCCACGACCTGTTCACCCGCGCCAGCTGGCTGAACATCTCCCAGTACGCCGTGGAGTTCCTGCTGCTCGCCATCGGCCAGACCTTCGTGATCATCACTGGTGGCATCGACCTTTCTGACGGGGCCGTGCTCGGCTTCACAGGCATGGTCTCAGGTGTCGTGATGCAGAGCCTTCTCAATTCGCACACCAACGTCACGCTCACGACCGTGGCCGGTTTCGCGACCGCCCTGGCGTTGGGCGCCTTCATCGGCTTTGTCAACGGTTACCTCATCACCCGGCTCAAGCTGCCCCCCTTCATCGTCACCCTGGGTACCCTCACCGCCATCGGAGCGGGGGCGACCCCGCTGATCAACGGCGGCAACGAGGTCATCACCCTTCCCTCCCAGATCGGCACGATCGGCCAGACCCTGATCGGAGGCTGGATCTACGTCCCGGTGCTGGTGGCGGCGGTGAGCTGCGTGGTCATGGGCCTCGTGCTGCACCGTACCCGTTTCGGGTTGCGGACCTATGCCATAGGCAGCAACGGCGTGGGGGCACGACGCGCCGGCATCAGCGTTGACAACCACCTTGTGGGGGTCTACACGATCTCCGGACTGCTGGCGGGCCTGGCAGGGATGATGGTCATGGCCAACTTCACCGACGCCTCGCCCCTGGCCGGTCAGAACGATGAGCTCAACGCCATTGCTGCTGTCGTCATCGGGGGCGCGAGTCTCTTCGGAGGCCGGGGCCACATGCTCGGCACAGTCGTGGGGACTTTCATCATCGCCCTGCTCGTCACCGGCCTTGTGCTCGTAGGAGTCAGCGGCAGCTGGCAAGAAGTGGCCACCGGCGTGATCGTGGTCGCCGCGGTTGCGGGCGACCAGGTTCGCCTGCGCCTGGCCGAGCGCTGAGCCATGACATCTCGACAGATCCCCTACACCAAGAGAGAAACAGGAGGAAACATGACGCACAGACGTTGGTCCAATGGCTTGCGGTCGCGCGCAGCCATCGGGGTGGCAGTGTTCGGCCTTGTGGCCGGCATGACGCTCGCCACGGTAGGCACAGGGGCAGCGACAGCCGGTGCCGCCAGCAAGTACACGATCACCTTGATCCCTGGCCTGACCACGGACCCCTTCTACATCACGATGCACTACGGTGCGATCCAAGAGGCCAAGAAGCTTGGGGTGAACCTCAAGTGGGCCGGCGCCACCACATGGAGCCTCGAGCTCCAGGTCCCAGTGGTCAAGTCGGTACTGGCAAGCAAGCCCAACGCCCTTCTCATCGCTCCGACCGATGACGTGGCCCTGTTCAACCCGATCAACCAATTCGTGAAGGCCGGGATCCCGGTGATCGCGGTGGACACGACACTCAAGAACACCTCGATACTGGCCTCGGCGATCAGCTCGGACAACTACCAGGGCGGCGAGGCTGCTGCTGACGCCATCGCCAAGCTTGCCCACGACAGGGGGCAGGTGGCGATCATCAACGTCGAAAAGGGCGTCTCCACCACCGACCTGCGCCAGTCCGGCTTCCTCTTCGAAATGCAGAAGAAGTACCACCACATGGAGGTGGTGGCCAAGGACTACGACCAGGACAGCCCGACCACTGCAGAGACCCTGGCGAGGGGCCTCATCCTTAGGAATAAAGGCCTCGTAGGTATCTTCGGCACCAACCTGTACTCGGCCGAGGGTGCCGCCAAGGGTGTCGACGCCGCTGGGATGAAGGGCAGGGTCTTCGTGGCCGGCTACGACGCTGAGCCCGCCGAGGTTGCCCTTCTCAAGCAGGGCGTCATCAACATCCTGGTCATCCAGAACCCCGCTATGGAAGGATCCCTGGCCGTGCAGTACGCCTACGACTTCCTCGTCGGTCACAAGTCCATGATCAAGCACTCGGTGTTCCTGTCGAACGTGGTCGCGACGACCGCCAACGCGGGCAACCCGAAGATCAGCCAGTACTACTACAAGACCTCCGCTTGAGAACTAAGGGTTAGCCCGACACGCCCGGCCAGAGCATGCGGCCCCCGCGGGCCTTCTGGCCGGGCGTCGGCGCCCTGAGGTTCCCGCAGCCGCAACGCCCGGCTCGCATGTAGCTCCGAAGCTCTCCCGGTGTGCTATCAAGGCAGCCATGAGCCGTCTACTCAAGCTGCACCGCCTGCTCCCACCCGGGCGAAAGGCGTTGATCGTCGCGATGGACCAGCCCCGTGCCTTGCATGTCGTCGCGCTGGCTGACCCCGCCCAGGTCCTGTCCAAGCTGAAATCCGCCGACGTCGACGCGTACCTGCTGACACAGTCCACCGCCCGGCACTTCGAGAGCCATCTCGCCGGTCGGGCCGTGGTGATAAGCGTCAGCCAGGACTTCCAAGAGCCGCAGCAGGTCGTCGAGCAGGCCGTCGCCTTCGGGGCATCGGCCTTGAAGTACGAGGTCTACCCCTACTCCGATCGCGAAGTCACGACCATGCGCTGCTTGGAGGCATTGGCGGTTCATGCCGACCGCTGGAGCCTGCCGATCATGGCAGAGGTGGTTCCGGGAGGATTTGAGCAGGTCGCCGTTCACACCGCACTCAACCTCCGCCTGTCGGTCAGGAGGGCGGCGGAAGCCGGCGCCGACCTTGCGAAGATCCCGCCTCCGAGTGAAGGAGAACTTTCGGAAGTCGCCGAATACGCGTCGATACCGCTGCTACTGCTGGGGGGTGCGCGCCGCGGCGGTCTTGACGACGTGCTGGACCGGGTCCGACAGCTCGGCCCCTCCGCCGATGGCCTGGTGTTCGGTCGCTACGTCGTCGAGGATCCCGAGCCCGCGAAGGTCGTTGCCGCGCTCAGAGAGGTTCTTGACTCGATTCAATAGTTGCTCAGGGCACCGTTGGCCAGGTGCGGTTGGGCGGGTCCCGTAGGCAAGGCCCTCAGGTCCCCGGGGCCGCCGCCTTCCAACGCTCGAACGCCGGGCCGAACCTCTCCTGCGCGCGTGGATCAGGTTCCACCTCGTCTATGAACGGGAGCACTGCATCGGTCTTCTCGGTGATTCCTGCCGCGCGTCCGCCGAGCATGGCGGCTCCCCGTGCGGAGGCGTTGGCGTTCTCGACGATCAGCAGCCTCTTTCCCAAGAGGTCGCAAAGCAGCCGGCGCCATGCCGGATGGAGGCTGCCACCTCCCGCAAGACAAAGCGCCGGGGCGTCCGCGAACTCCGGGAGGGCGCCGGCCGCCTCGCCAATCGAGAAGGCGACCCCCTCGAAGACGGCGCGCAGCATGTCTGCCCGGCCATGGCGCAGGTCGAGGCCGAAGAACCCCGCCTGCGCCGAGCTGTCCATCGAGGGCGAGCGAGCCCCGGCCAGGTGCGGGATGAAGACCGGCGCGCAGTCACCAGGACCAGGCGCGGCCTCGAGCACCTCGTAGGCCTCCTCCCAGGTTGCATTGAAGGCCTTCAATGCCCAGGACAACGCCAGGCCTGCGGCCTGCACCGCAGCCATTGCGTACCACAGGCCCCCGAGTGCGGACGCGAAGACGTGGTAGCGCAGACCGGGGTCGGGATCTGGCCGCGTGCGGAGCGTCACCACCTGTGCAGCCGATCCCACGGTGAGCTGGATGGGCCCGATCTCGGAAAGACCGCTTCCAACCAGTGCGGCGGCGGTGTCGGCAGAACCGAACGCCACGGGAATTCCACCGGGCAGCCCCAGCTCATGGGCAATGGAGCCGTCCAGCGGTCCGGCTACGGCGTCGGACGCCCCGAGCGGGCCCAGCAGCCGGGCCGGAAGCCCGAGAGCCTCGACAACCGGGAGAGCCCAGGTGTTCTGGAAGATGTCGAAGAGCAGGGTGCCCGACGCATCACTCGGTTCGCTGCCGCCGCGTCCAACCAGCCGCAGCCTCAGCCAGTCCTTTGGCTGCAGAGCCCAACCGGCGTCGCTCAGGACGGCCGGCTCGTTGGAGGCCAGCCAGTGGAGCAACGGTCCTGCCATTCCCGGGACGAGAGGGTTGCCCAACACAGCGCGGGTACGCGCAGGCAGGGCTCTGTAGGCGTCGAGACTGCTCTCAGCGCGGCGATCCAGCCAGAGCATGGCCGGCCGCAACGGCCTCCCGTCCGAGCGCGCCAGCACCACCCCGTGCATCTGGCCTGACAGCCCAACGGCGCCAACCTCAACTTGGATGGCCGCGAGCACCTTTCGCACCGCGATCTTCACCGACAGCCACCAGTCCTCCGGGTCCGACTCGACCCAACCCGGTCGTGGTCTGGAGAGCTGAACCGGAGCCGACGCAACGCTCAGCTCAGCACCAGTGGCGTCCAGGAGGATCGCCTTGGTCGAACCCGTCCCAAGGTCGATGCCCAGCACACAGGGGCCCGTCCTCATCGTTGACTCCTCGCCTGACAGCAAACGCTCAAGGCCGGCGATACCCTGCCACAGCTCCGACAGCCAGAGCCCATTATTCCTAAGGGATTCGTGGCACCCACCAAGGCGGCAGCGACCAGCCCAAGAGCTCCTCGGCCTTCGTGCAGGCGAACCGGTCCGTCATCCCGCTCACGTATCCGACTGCAGCTCGAACCCTGTCCGGATCTTCGGGCACCAGTTCGGCTCCCACGGGAAGCGCCGTGGGGTGGCTGACATAGTGGTCGACAAGGCCACGCAGCAAGCCGATGACCGTCGATGACTCGTCGACTGAGGCCCGGCGGAGGTAGATGCGCTCGTAGTTGAACCGTCGCAACGCCTCGAGCGCCTCGCCCATCGTCTCGCTGATCGCGACCGTGCCCGAGGAGAGCGTCGTCTGGACGGCATCGGTCACAAAAGAATTGAGCTGGCGGCCCCTCGAAGTCCCGCAGTGCTCGGCGACGAGAGGCGGAAGCTCATCGCTCGACACGATCTGAGCATGCACCGCGTCCTCGAGGTCGTGGGCGCAGTAGGCGATCCGGTCCGCGAGCGCGACGACCTCGCCTTCGGGAGTGGCGGGCGACGGGCGCGACCAGGAGTGGTTACGGATCCCGTCCAAAGTCTCGGCACACAAGTTGAGCGACGCCGCAGTCACGTCGGCACCCCAAACCGCGTGGTCGAAGCCCTCCGGCAGGAACGGTGACAGCGCCTCCTCACTGGCGTGGCCTCCGGGGCCGTGGCCGCAGTCGTGGCCGAGGGCGATGGCCTCGGTCAGAGCGACGTTCAGTCGGCATGCGCGCGAGATCGCGTTCGCGACCTGGACGACTTCGAGGGCGTGAGTGAGCCGCGTCCGCTGGTGGTCGGCGGGAAAGATGAAGACCTGGGTCTTCCCGGCCAGGCGCCGAAACGCCGCCGAGTGCAGGATCCGGTCCCTGTCGCGCTCGAAGCAGGTCCGCCACGGATCGGTGGGCTCCTCGATCGCACGCCTGCCGGCCCCGATCGACCGGGTCGCGCCCGGCGCCAACAGCCTCTCCTCTTCGGCCTCTCGGGCCTCGCGGTCGAGGACACCCGACGAGCCCCCGAGAGGCACGGCGGGATGATGCGCCGTCCGAATGCCAGAGCCGTCGCCGAGGTGGCCGCTCATGGTCGACGCCCACCGGCGTGATTGCTCGCTCACCACTGACAAGGATGCCGCTTCCACGGCCCCGAGGTTACGCACAAGGTGTCACGCTCCGATCGACCCGAGCGCGAGCCGGGCTCAGCCGATCGAGAGCTCCGATCGGTAGACACGCCCAGGTCCCAACGCCACCACACGCTCGGCAAGCAATGCGAAGGCCTGCCCTGCCTCCCCCTCCGGGTCAAAGGCGGCGACCGGCACGCCGAGGTCACCTGCCCGGCGCAATGCAGGTAGGAAGGGGATCTGCCCCAGCAGCGCCACGCCCAGAGACTTGGCCAGCGTCTCGCCGCCGCCCTGACCGAACAGCTCGTAGCGCTTGCCGTCGTCACCGGTGAACCACGACTGGTTCTCGACCACTCCCCTCACCGGCAGGCGCAGCTGCCGGGCGAGCACGGCGGCGCGCTGGGCCACCCGCTCGGCGGCGACCTGCGGTGTGGTCACGACCAGCACCTCGGCGCGGGGCACGAACTGGGCGATGGACATCGCCACGTCGCCGGTGCCGGGAGGAAGGTCGAGCAGGAGGAAGTCCGGCCGGCCCCAGTGCACGTCCACGAGGAACTGCTCCAGGGCCTTGTGCAGCATGGGCCCTCTCCACATGACCGCCTGGTCCTCGTTCACGAAGAAACCCATCGAGATGCACCGGACGCCGTGGGCCACCGGCGGGATGAGCAAGTCGCCGACCACGCCGGGGGGACGATCGATCCCCAGCATGGAGGGGACCGAGAAGCCGTAGACGTCTGCGTCGAGGATCGCCACCGAAGCGCCCTGGCGCGCCAGCGCCACCGCGAGATTGACGGTCACGGTCGACTTGCCCACGCCGCCCTTGCCCGAGGAGATCGCCAGGACGCGGGTGCGTGACGCCTTGTCGGCGAAAGGGTTCGGTCCGGGCGAGGGTCCCCCGGCGCCGGGGCCGTCCCCGTCGGCACCACGGCCCGAGGCGTCGTGACGGTGGGTCCCGGTGGCCTCGCCGCCCGGCTGGTGCGCCGGCGACCCTGAGTCGAGCTCACGAAGCTTCGCATGCAGCTCTTCTTCCTCGGTCTCGGTCATGTTGACGAGCTCGAGCGCCGCTGGCTCGCCCCCGGCGGCGGCGACCGCCTTTGTGACCTCGTCGGCGAGCTCGCGCGGTGCCGGGTGCCCGGCGGCGGGCACCGCAACGACCACCTCGGTCCGGTTCTTGTGGGTCTTGACCGAGCGAAGCAGGCCGAGGTCGCCGAGGCTGTAGAACAGGCCCGGGTCGACGACGCCACGGACTGCCTCTTCAAGAGGCTTGTCGGGCTTGGTCATCAGCCTGGCTGCGGTCCGGTCATTCAAGTCCTCGGTCGATCTCGGCGCCCCGCCCAACTGCGCAGCGGCCACCGGTACGCTAACGGTGTGAGTGAAGGCACGCGCCAGCCACTGGGACCGGTGAGCACTGACGAGGGCTTCTCGGCAACGGTGGCCGCGATCACCTCGGCGTTCGGTGACAATACCCGGCGGCAGATCTACCTGTTCGCGCGCGAGCGCCAGGGCGTGACCGCCACCGAGGTGGCCGAGCGGTTCGCCCTTCACCCGAACGTCGCCCGCCATCACCTCGACAAGCTGGCCGCGGGCGGGTACCTCGACGTCTATGTCGACCGTGGGAACGCCGGGGTCGGACGACCGTCGAAGCGCTACCTCTCGGGCGTCGCCGACACGACTACCGCCGTGCCGGCGCTCCGGGACGGTCTTCTCCTCGCATTGCTCGGCCGCCTTCTCGCCATCGTCGACCCCGCACAGGCCGAGCAGATCGCCCACGAAGTAGGTGCGGAGTACGGCCGCTCGCTCGCCTTGCAGATGGCACCGGGCGACGCCCCCAGATCGCTGCGCTCGGCCATGAAGTCAGTTGCGGACGCGTTGACCGCGCAGGGATTCGCGGCACATTGGGGGGTCTCCGGATCGCCCAACTCGCTCGTCCGGGACCACTGCCCCTTCGGCGACGCCGCCCTCGATCATCCGGTGCTGTGCGCGGCCGACCGGGGTCTCGTCGAAGGCCTGCTGAGCGGCCTGTGCCGAGACGGTGTGCCGGTCCAGCTCTCGTCGCGGGCACGCGGCGACGAGGTCTGTTCCACTGTCGCAGGCTGACTCGCGTCCCTAGGTGCCTGGTGTCTTTCGCTCTTTTGAGGATTCGCGATCTGGTCCGGGATGAGGGATAATTACATCGGTGTAACTCTTCGTGAGGAGCGACCGATGACCCTCGGAGTGGCTGACAGACAAGCCAGTCTGCTCGATGACATGAGCGAGTTCTGTGAAAAGACGCTCGCCAAGGACTCAATCTACGCGTTCTTGCACCGAGAGCGGGACCGGCTCTTTCCCGACGAGGCCTTCGCCGACCTCTTCGCCGATGACGGACGCCGCTCGGTCCCTCCCTCGGTTGTAGCGGCCGTGATGGTGCTCCAACGCTTGGAGGGCTTGTCTGACCGCGAAGCAGCAGAGCGCTACGCGTTCGACGCCCGTTGGCGCTACGCCGCGGGTGTCGGCAGCTACGACACCTCTGAATGGACGATCTTCTCCCACACGGTGTTCGTCGACATGCGCGAGCGCCTGCGGAGATCGACCGATCCCGACCGGGTCTTTGCGATCGTGCTCGACGCCGCCAAAGCCGCAGGCCTCGTCGGGAGAAAGCGCGTCCTTGACTCGACGCCGCTGTATGACGCCGTCGCGACAATGGACACGATCACGCTGATCCGCTCCGCGGTCCGCAACTTGTTGAAGGTCACCGACGGATCACTTCGCGCCGAGGTGTTGGCCGTTCTCACGAGCGGGGACGACTATGCGAGCTCGGACAAGCCTCAGATCGACTGGGAGGACGCCCCAGCGCGCGAGCGTCTCGTCGACACTCGCGCGAAGGACGCCTATGCCTGCCTCCTGGCGCTCGAAGGCCGTGAACTCACCGATGTTGTCACCGAGGCAGCCCGCCTGCTCGCGACTGTCGTCGGCCAGGACTTGGAAGAGGGCGACGACAAGATCTTGCGTATCGCCAGAAAGGTCGCAAAAGACAGGGTTATCTCTGTCGTGGACCCCGAGGCCCGCCACGGGCACAAGACCTCGGCGCACGGCTTCGATGGTTACAAGGGTCATGTCGCGATCGACCCCGACTCAGAGATCATCACCGCGACGACGGTGAGCGCCGGCAACGCCGGCGACGCGAGCGTCGCAGAGCAGCTGATCGGAGATCTCCTCGAAAATGACGAGGTGACCGGTGACGACGCTGTCCGCGAAGGCCAAGGCGAGCCTGGCGCGCTCGGCCATGAGCGCGCAACGGTTTATGGAGACGCCGCCTATGGGACCGGTGAGCTCCAGTCCCGCTTGAAAGACGCCAACATCGCCTCGAAATGCAAGACCCAGCCACCTGTGGCAAAGAATGGGTTGTTCACAAAGGACCGCTTCCTTGTCGACCTCGGCACCGACACGGTCACGTGCCCGAACGACGTGACCGTGAAGATCCGGCGACTGAAAGACGGAGATGGGATCGCGAAGTTCGCTACGCACTGTGTCACCTGCCCGCTCGCTTGGCAGTGCACCACGTCACGAATCGGGCGAAAGATCCGCGTCGGGATCCACGAAGCCGTCGTTGCCCGTGCACGCGTCGAGCAGAAGGACCCGAAATGGAGAGCCGACTACAGAGCGACGCGTCCAAAAGTCGAGCGCAAGCTCGGCCACCTCATGAGACGAAGACACGGGGGAAGGCGCGCGAGAGTGCGCGGAAAACTACGGGTTGCAGCCGACTTCAGTCTTCTCGCTGCCGCAGCCAACCTTGCACGCCTCGCCAAGCTCGAGGTTCGTTCGATCGAAGGCGGAGGATGGATGATGGCCGGATGACAAGGAGGTGGAGGCCAATGGCATCCCACACGCGCCCCTCGAGGCCCGTCGATCGCTACGAGTCGGCCTTGTTCGCGACATCTTCGACACCGTCACGCGGAGCAAAGAATGCTTTCTCAACAACTTCCAGCTGCCCGCCAGTCACATTGAACCCTTGTTCAACACCAGGCACCTAGGACGGTCCGCGTGCCGGCTCCCCCGAACGACCGCCACTATCTCGACCACGCCTCGACCTCGGTGCTGCGGCCCGAGGCGGCTCGGGCGATGCAGGCATGGCTCGGCGGAGACCGGGCCGGTGATCCCGGCCGCGTGCACGCCGAGGGTCACCTTGTTCGCGACACGATCGAGAGAGCACGAGAGGCCGTGGCGCTGCTGCTGGGAACCACGGCGAGCCGTGTCGTGTTCACCAGTGGTGCCACAGAGGCAGCCAACGCCGCGATCTTCGCGGCGGGCCGGGCCCGTAGCGGTGGGCCGATGATCTGCGCGGATGTCGAGCACTCCTGCGTGCGCGAGGCTGCCCGGCGCAACGGTCCTGTTCTCCTGCTCGAAGTGGGCTCGACGGGCCGCATCGATCTCGACCATCTCGCCGCACTGCTCGCTGCCGATCCCCTAAGTCGGCCGGCGCTGGTGAACTGCCAGTGGCTCAACCACGAGGTCGGGACGCTGCAGCCGGTGGCCGAGGTCGTGGCGTGCTGCCGGTCTGCGGGCGTGCCCGTGCACATCGACGCTGCCGCAGCAGTTGGTCACGTCCCGGTTGACCTCGATTCGCTCGGCGCCGACTTCGTCTCGGTCAGCGCTCACAAGCTGGGGGGGCCGACCGGCATCGGAGCTCTCGTCGTCCGTCGCGGCATACGCCTCGAACCGCTCATCGTCGGTGGCGCCCAGGAGCGGGCCCGACGTGGCGGTCTCGAGAACTTGATCGGGATCGTCGGCTTTGGCGCTGCGGCAGCTGCGCTCACAGAGCCGGGGAGGCTGGAGCAGGAGGAAGCCGCCGCCCGGCACCTGACCGGTGCGCTCCTCGAGGCGGCCACGTCCGTCGACGGCGTCGGAGCACTCGGCGATGTCAACCGGCGCGCGCCGCACATCGTGAACGTGGCGGTCGGCGGTGTCCTGGCCGAGGCAGTGCTGCTCGGCCTCGATCGGTCGGGCGTCGCGGCCCATTCGGGCTCGGCTTGCTCGTCGGAGTCCATCGAGCCCTCCCCGGTCCTCGCCGCGATGGGCGTCGACCCTGACCGTTCCCTCCGGCTCTCGGTGGGCTGGTCGACGACCGAGGCGGACGTCCGGGCGTTTGCCGCGGCCTTCAGGCCCGTGGTTGAACGACTGCGTGCTCTCGGGGCCGCTGACGCATAACGGGCCGCCGCCGCTCCGGCCCGGTCTGCAACGACGTCAGCCCGCGACCGTGGTGCTCCTCAACGCCGCGCCGTAGCGAGGGGGCAAGGGCTTGCCGGCCGCTGCGAAGGCTTTCGCCGCGATCGCGGCGACCGACATGAGAAGGCTCTTGGAGGCTCCTGCGCTGAGCGCGTCGCGGAACTGGACCGAGGCGGCAAGAGGTCTGCCGAAGTCCTCGTAGAGGATCACGCCGAGGAGTGCGTGACCGTCGGGATAGCCGGGCGCGACCTTGACGGCCCGGGCGACCGAGGCGTCCCCACGCGCGAGCACGAGCCGGTTCTTCGACGAGAGCCCGGCAAGGCGGACCAACCAGCCGCCGTAGGTGAGGGCGTCGGGCTGATTCGGGTCCGCCTGCAGAGCCTGGTTGTATAGCTGGACGGCCTCCGCCGCATGCCCTTGGCTGCCGAGGATCGCGGCCCGGTCCAATGTCTCCTGCTCCTGCTGGGCCGACGACAGGGACAGCGAGCCGCTCGCCGATTCGCCCGGGAGCCGGACGCCCGCGAGAGACGCCGCGAGCAGTGATGCCGCCACGACGAAACATGCCGCCGCGGCGATCCCGATCACCAGCCGCGTTCGCCTGCTTCCGAGCCGCCGCCGCGGCCGGCGGGCACGGGAAACGGGCCGAACGGGCACGACGAACACCTCCGGGTCGGCTATCGCCGCCTCGACCTCGGTGAGCCGCCGCCGATAGCGGGAGTCGAGGACTGCGAAGTCCTCCTCGCCGACCTCGCCGGACGCGCGCTGTTCCTCGAGATCCCCGATCGACTGCCGGAGGAACTCCCGCTCGTTCGCCAGCGCATCGGGGCCCGACCGACGGGGTCGGTTCCCGGCGCCCGACGCGCGCACGCCACGCCTGAGGCTCACCTGGACACCTCGAGGTGCCGTCTCCTCCACAGATAGACGGCGAGGAGCATGCCGGCACCACCGACGGCCGCGACGGGCACCACCCACAACAGGGCGTCGGCTCCGGACCCGGATGGGACGAGCAGTGCCTCCTCGCCAAAACGGGCCACGACGAGCTGCTCGATCCGCGCGTCGCTCAGGCCCGCGTGGACCCACGTGGCGACCTCGGCACGCAGCCCGACCGCGATGGGCGCGTCCGACTGCGCGATGGAAAGGTCGACACAGCTCGGACATTTGATGACGCTGTCGAGGTGCGCGATCCTCGCCGACGAGCTCGGCTGTGGCGGGTGCACGCTCCCGATGCCCAGGGCGACCAGGACGACGACGGCCACGATCACCCATGCCGGCCGGGACGCGAGCACCGAGAATCCCGAGAGCCCGGCGCGCTCGCGCTCGTGCCCGGTGCCTGGGCCGATGTCCGCGGTCATCTGTGCGCGACCAAGCCGTGCTCGACAAGGCGGTCCAGGGCACCGGCAGTCAGACCCCCGAGGATCCGGTCCACGACTCGGCCGTCGGGTGCGATGAGGAACGACTGTGGCGGGTCGTCGACTCCGTAGCTGATCGCGATCCGTTCACCCGGGTCGATCACCGATGGCCACGTTGCGCCCGCCTGTCGTTCGAATGCTGCCGCGTTCGGCGCCGTGTCGCCGAAGACGACACCCAGGACTGCGACTCGCTGGCCGGCGGGACGGCCGTACGCGAACTTGACGAGCTCCGGTGACTCGGTGCGGCACGGTGGGCACCAGCTCGCGAAGAAGTTGAGGAGCACCCAACGGCCGCGCAAGCCGGCCAGCGACGAGACGCCGCCGGCGAGATTGCGACCCACGACCGACGGTGCGGGCTTGCCGATCAGAAAGCTCGAGGCCGTCTGCGTGGCCGTCGGGCGGCTCGCCAGCACGGCGACGAGCACGAGCGCGCCGAGCCCGACCCCACACGCGGCCCATCGCGCGAGCTTCACCTGACGGCGCCTGGTGCTCACGTGCCGGCTCGAGCGCCGACCGGAGCCGCGGCCGAGGCCGCAGAGCTGTGCCCGGAGCCTCGTCGGCGGCGGGGAGGGGCGGCGGCGAGCACCGCGCCAAAGGCCATGACGGCCCCGCCGACCCAGAGCCACAGCACCATGGGCTGGATGACGACGTCGATGGTCGCCGGGCCGTGGGACGAGACGTCGATGTCGGCGACGGTGAGATAGGTGTCCTCGCGGACCGACGAGTCCACGGCCGGGGTCCCGATCCCCTCGCTCCCGGGAAACACGCTGATGGCCGGGTGGAAACGGGCCCCGTCCACGAGGACCGTCGCGATCTCGCCGCTCTTGTTCGGAAGGCTGAACTGTCTCGAGCCCAAGTAAGTGAAGACATGACCGTCGTAACGAACCGACTGCCCCGGCTTCAGCACAAGTTGCGTCCGCTGCCCGTAGGAGCTGGCCGCCGCGAGGGCCACGGCCACGACGACGACGCCGAGATGGACGATCATCCCGCCGTTGGCCCGGCCGAACAGCGCCCGCCATGCTCCCCCGCCTGCACGGTGCGACCCGAGTGCCGCAAGCACCAACTGGCGCACCGCGCTCGCCGCAGCGAACCCGCCGAGACCGAAGGCCACAAGTGGGGTGAGCCCCCGCACGCCCACCAGGACACAGACCACGATGACCCCGGCACCGACCCAAACGGGGATCGCGAGCCGCCGGCGAAGCAGTCCGGGCGCCGCCTTGCGCCACGGGAGCGCCGGTGCCACCGCCATGAAGAACAGGAGCGCAAAGCCGATCGGAAGCGTCATCGTGTCGAAGTAGGGCCGCCCGACGGTGACCTGCTGTCCGTTGAGCGCCTCGGCGAACAGCGGGAACACTGTCCCGAGCAGCACGACGAGTGCGAACCCGGCGAAAAGGAGGTTGTTGACGAGAAATGCGCCCTCTCGGGAGACCGCGGCGTCGATCGTCCCCGGCGAGCGCAGGCGTTCGCCCCGCCAGGCGATCAGCCCGACACTGACGGCGACGACGAGGCCGAAGAAGCCCAGCAGCACCGGGCCGACCGTCGAGTTCGAGAAGGAGTGCACCGACACCAGCACCCCGGATCGGGTCAGGAATGTCCCGAGGATCGTGAGCGAGAACGCCGCGATCAGGAGTGACAGGTTCCAGACCCGCAGAAGGCCGCGCCTTTCTTGGACCATCACCGAGTGCAGGTAGGCCGTGCCGCAGAGCCAAGGGAGCAGAGCTGCGTTCTCCACAGGGTCCCAACCCCAAAAGCCTCCCCACCCGAGGACCTGGTAAGACCACCACGCCCCGAGCACGATGCCGATCGTGAGGAAGACCCATGCGAACAGAGCCCAGCGGCGGGTCTCGCCGAGCCATCCCTCGTTGAGGCGCCCTGTCACGAGCGTGGCGATGGCAAAGCAGAACGGGACTGTGAACCCGACGAAGCCCAGGTACAGAAGGACCGGATGGAAAGCGATCAGCGGGTTGTCCTGCAGCAGCGGGTTCGGGCCGGACCCGTCGAGGGGGACACGACCGATCACGTGCGCGAACGGGTTCGCGGGACCGGCCATGAGGCCGAAGAAGAAGACAGCGATGCAAAGCCCGATCAGGCTCGACCATGCCACGAGCCGATCGGCCGCCCGCTTGGCGAACACGTTGGTCATGGCGACCAGGTACCCGGCGAGGATCAGCGCCCAGAGCAGGATCGAGCCTTGGAGTGCCGACCACATGCCTGTGATGGAGTAGAGGACCGGCGTCTCACGGCTGTTGTTCGCCGCCACGAAGGCGATCGAGAAGTCGTGGACCAGGAGCGCCCGTTCCATGGCGATGGTCGACACGACAGCACCGGCGAGCACCCAGGTGGCGAACGGGCGGGCAAGCCGGAACAACGACGGCCGCCCGGTCGCCAGGCCGACGCCGATCGTGACAGCTCCCGAGACGGCCGCGAGCAGGCCGAGCGCGACCCCGACCAACCCCAGGGCCGCGTTCATCTCGTCGTCCCGTTAAGTGCTTTCACCCGATTCGGGTGGGCCGCGATGTAAAGGTTGGAGTGCTTGACGAGGATCTGGTCCGAGGCGAAACGGTCTGTCGTACCGACAAAATGGCCGACCACGACCACAGGGATCCCCGGCTGGAAGAGCTGCGGAGGCGAGCCGGTGTTGGTCACGGAGACTTTGACGCCGCTCGACTCGACGACGAAAGCCACCGTTGTCGCCGAATGGTCCCGAATCGTGCGGACCGTCCCCGGCATGACCATTCCCTCGAGTTGGAAGGTGCTGTCGCCGAGGCTCGCCCGCTGGGCAATCGCCTCGTTCGCTGTCTTGAAGAACACGACCGCCGAAGTGACTGCCTTGAAGACCAGGAACCCGATCGCCGCGACGATCACGACCCCGACCACTGCGAGCCGCCGTCGCTGACGCCGTTGCTCGGGACTGAGGTTTGCGTGCTGACGGCGCGGCCCGACCGGAGCGGTCCCCGCGTCGCCCGAGCTGGGCCCGTCCTCGAAACCGTCCCGGGGCGCGGCACCGCCGGTTCTCGTGCCGACATCGGTCATGGGCCGGTTCCCGGATCTGAGTCCTCGTCGCCATGGTGCCCCGCCACCGAGATGTCACCGTCCTGAGCCGGGTTCTGGGCCTTGGCGGGGATGTCGAGGGAAGAGACGCCCGAGAGCGCACCTACCCGTCGCCGAGCGGCGCGCTCTCGAGCGACGAGGGTGGCTCCGTAGGTCCCGAGCGTGCCGAGGACCACCAAGTAACCGGCTTCCACGTAGCCGTTCATCCCGTCACCGCCTCCGCTCGTCTTTCAGCGAGGGCGACCTCGAGCCCCTCGGTGTCTTCCATGTCCTGCAGTCTCGCCAGACGGTAGCGGTGCGCCATCAGCCAGATGTACACGAGGGTGAAAGACACAAAGCCGAGCAGCAACGTCCAGGCCATCGAGCCGTGCACATAGGTCTTGTGCGTCGTCGGGTTGAGCACGGTGGGTGCCTGGTGCAGGCTTCGCCACCATTCGACCGAGAAATAGACGATCGGCACGTCGACGAATGCGATCAGGGCCGCTATCGCCGACCGGCGAGCGCGGACGTGGAGCTCGGCGGGCACACGCCGCAGGGCGAGATAGCCGAGATAGAGCACGAACAGCAGCGCCGTCGTCGTGAGCAGCGGATCCCAGGCCCACCACGCACCCCAGGTGGGACGCCCCCAGATCGATCCGGAGACGAGCGTGAGCCCTGTGAACACGACACCGACTTCGGCCGACGCGCCGGCGAGACGGTCGAAGTGGTCCGCCCTCGTCCTCGGCCACAAGTACAGGAGGCTCGCGAGGCCGGCGACCCCATAGGCGAGGAAGGCGACCCACGCCATCGGCGGATGGACATACAGCAAGCGGACGAGATTGCCCATGAACTCGTCCGGCGGCGTGACGAAAAGACCCAACCACACGGTCGCCCCCACTCCGACGAGTGCTGTCACGCCCAGCACTCGGAGAGCCAGTGCCGCACGGTCTGACGGAATGCACGCGTCCTGGCGCGCTCATCCGTCCTCCAGGAGCGACCCGAACGCGACGATGCCGATGGCGACGTAGAGCACGGCGAAGACAACGAGCACGTCCAGCCAACCGCCTGCGCGGCCTGGTGTTCCCGCGAGGGCCTCGTCCCATGCCTTGGTTGCAGCGAGCAGGACCGGAGCGACCACGGGGAGGAAGAGAAGGGGAAGGAGCGTCTCCCGGGTCCGCAGCCCGGAAGCCACGACCCCGTAGAGCGTGCCGACCGCCGCGAGCCCGAGGGTGCCGACGACACATGCGGCAACCAGGACCAGAGCACCCGACAAGTGAGCCCCGTAGAGCAACGCAACCCCCAAGGTGAGCGCTGCCTCGAGCACGAGGAGCTGGGCGACGACGGCACCGGCCTTGCCAAGAAAGATACCGGCCGGGTCGAGGCCGGACAGACGCAGGCCATCTCTGGCGGCATCGGCCGACTCGATGGCGTAGCTGCGCTGAACGGCCAGCACCGTCGAAAGCAGGACCGCTACCCAGAACAGGCCGGCCGAGGCCGGCGCGAGAACATGCCGGTCAGGGCCCAACGCCAAGCCGAACAGCAGCAGGACCGCGATCGCGAACGGGCCGATCTGGTTCAGGCCGACCCGGGAACGGATCTCGATGCGGAGATCCTTCCCGGCGACCAGCACGGCGTCACGCAACATGAGCGTGTGCCTGCTTGACCGGCCCGGGCGTCTCGGCAGGCCCGGGCGTCTCGGCAGGCTCGGGCGGCTCGGCAGGCTCGGGCGTCTCGGCAGGCTCGGGCGGCTCGACCACGCGGCCACCGGCGAGGTGAACGCTCCGGTCCGCGATGGCCGAGGCACGTTCGAGCTCGTGCGAGGCGAACACGACGGTGCGCCCAGCCGCCCTGGATCCGGCAAGGAGCCCGTCGAGAAGATCACGGCCGTCCTGGTCGAGTCCCGCATGCGGCTCGTCGAGCAGCCATAGCCGCGCACCTCGCGCGACAAGCACCGCAAGCGAGGCGCGGCGCTGCTGCCCGGCAGAGCACCGTCCCACAGGAATGGACGCGAGACGACCCGCGAAGCCGAGGTGCTCGAGCGCGGGGCGGATCCCCGTGACCGCAGCTCCGGTTGCCCGCACGGCAAACCTCAAGTTCTCCTCGACTGTCAGCTCCTCGTACAGGAACGACTGGTGGCCGAGCATGCCAACCTCGCGCCGCACCGAACGCCGATCGGCCACAAGGTCCCAACCGAGCACGGTCGCCTCACCCGAGTGCACCGCCAACAGCCCGGCAAGAACCTTGAGGAGGCTTGTCTTTCCCGCGCCGTTCGGGCCGCGGAGATGCACGACCTCGCCTTCGGCAACTTGCAAGCAAGCTCCTGCGAGGAGGGGGAACCGGCCGGCAAGCGCGACGGCCTCGTGGAGACGAACAGCAGGCGGCATGGAGACCGCCATGTTACGGGCCTGCCGGCACCCGGTCACGCGCGCGGCCGACGGCGAGCCCGCCGGCGCTCTCAGCTGCCCACCGCAATCGGGCGCAGCCGTTGCGGGCCCCGGGGCCGCGGGCTTTCCGAGCGATCAGGAGACCTGACGACTCAGCAGGTCGATGTCCGCGTCGACCATCATCTCGATGAGCTCTGCGAAGTCGACGCGTTGCCTCCAACCGAGCTTCTCGTGCGCCTTGGCTGCGTTGCCGACGAGGAAGTCCACTTCTGCCGGCCGTTTGAAACGCTCGTCGATCTGAACATGGTCCTCGTAGCTGAGGCCTGCCCTGGAGAAGGCAACCTCGCACAGCTCCCGTACCGAGTGTGTCTCGCCGGTGGCGATGACGTAATCGTCGGGTTCGTCCTGTTGGACCATCGCCCACATCGCCTGGACGTAGTCACCGGCGAAGCCCCAGTCGCGTTTGGCTTCCAGGTTGCCGAGCCTGATGTGACTGTCGAGGCCGAGCTTGATCCGCGCGACGCCGTTGGTGATCTTGCGAGTGACGAACTCGAGACCCCGGCGCGGGCTCTCGTGGTTGAACAGGATCCCGGAAGAGGCGTGCAACCCGTAGCTTTCGCGGTAGTTCACGGTGATCCAGTGCCCGTAGACCTTCGCCACCCCATAGGGACTGCGCGGGTAGAAGGGCGTGCTCTCGGTCTGGGGGACCTCCCGGACCCTGCCGAACATCTCCGAGGAGCTCGCCTGGTAGAAGCGGATCGCGGGATTCGTCAGGCGGATCGCGTCGAGCATGCGGGTCACACCGAGCGCCGTGACCTCGCCGGTGAGCACGGGCTGGCCCCAGGATGTCTGGACGAACGATTGAGCAGCAAGGTTGTAGACCTCGTCGGGGTGATGCTCGCGCAGGACCTCGATCAGCGACACCTCGTCGAGGACGTCTGCGGACGCCAGGGTCAACCGGTCTTGAATGTGAGCGATGCGCTCGAAGTTGAGAGTGCTCGAGCGCCGGACCATCCCGACCACCTCGTAACCCTCCGACAACAGCCATTCCGCCAGGTAGGAACCATCTTGACCGGTGATGCCGGTGATCAACGCCTTCTTTTGCACCACCCCGTTCTAGAGCCTGGCGCCCGCGGTCGCAAGGAAGGCGGCGGCACGGCACAGGGCTCGCGTGCTCCGGGGACCGGCATGGCTCGCCGGAAGCGGTCACACGCCCTGGACGCGCCCGGCCGTCTTTCCCGCCCAGCTCACACAGTCCATTCTCCAGACACAGCTCACACCGGTCTCACCGGGCGCGGCGATCTCGTCCGGCTCCCCCGACGACACGGGCCCCTCTGAACATGCCATAGGTGTACTCCGTGCCCTTGGCCCAGTCGCGGTCCCACCGTTCGATGAGCTCCTCGCGTTCCTCCAACCGCAGCGGCTCTGGCGCGATCCACGGCATCCAGGGGCGGAGATGCTCCAGGCTCTCTCCTATCGCCACCGCCAGGGCCCCTGCGTCGTCTCGTTGGTATCGCCGCAGCACGAAGCCTTCGAGGACGACCTCTCCGGGCGGAGCGGCGCGCGATCGCTTCATGGCCCTATTCTCGCCTGGGCCGGACGGGCGGTGTTCACGATGGCGGGAGGTCTGTCGATGTCGGACGAGACGGGGATGACCCACGGGTGGGATCCCGACCAGTACTCGAAGTTCGCCGCCGAACGTGCCAAGCCGTTCTTCGATCTCCTGGCGATGATCGAGCCGGTTCCCGGCGGCGACGTGATCGATCTGGGATGCGGCACCGGAGAGCTGACAGCCCGGCTGCATGCGCACTCCAGAGCGGGCACTACCGTCGGGGTCGATTCGTCGGAGGCGATGCTCGCCCAGGCCCGTCCCCTCGCCGGGAGCGGTCTGCGGTTCCAGCTGGGCGATATCGCCCGCTTCAGCGCCGAGAAGAGCTTCGACGTCATCTTCGCGAACGCCAGCTTGCAATGGGTTCCCGATCACCCCCGGCTGATTCGCCAACTGGCCGCGGGCCTGCGCCCCGGAGGTCAGCTGGCCGTCCAGGTCCCTGCCAATATCGACCACCCGTCACATGCGGTCGCATTCGAGGTGGCACGGGAAGCCCCGTTCCTGGGGCACATGGGCTCTGATCCGGCCGCCGGCGCTCACGCGGTGTGCACACCGGAGCGCTACGCCGAGCTTCTCCACGGGATCGGGTTCTCCGAACAGCTCGTCCGCCTGCAGGTCTACGGCCACCGTCTTGCCTCGAGCGCGGCAGTCGTCGAGTGGACCAAAGGCACGACTCTCTTGCGTTTCAAGAACTTGCTGGCCCCGGACCTGTTCGAGCTGTTCATGGAGCGCTACCGGCGGCGGCTGGGCGAGGTGCTCGGCGAACAGGCACCGTACTTCTACACGTTCAAGCGCATCCTGTTCCACGCACGGCTTCCCGGTTCTTCTGCGTCGGGCCCGTAGAAGGGAGCCGCCGGCCTGCTACCAGCGACCCCGGTGAACCACCTCGTCGAACGGCCGCCGGTTGGGTTTCGCTATCGGCTTGAGGGGTCGATCGGCCGGATAGCCCAAGGCCAGCATGTACGCGCAGAGGTGGCCTGTCGGCATGCCGACGATCCGCCGGCACTCCTCCTGGTTGCCCACGGCAGAGTGGCCGCTGCCGATGCCCAGGTCCGCGGCAGCCAGCATCATCGCCATGGTCGCCTGGCCCAAGTCGTACTGGTCGATGGTCCGGTGCCGCTCGTCCTCGGGCTCTGGGAGGACAAGGACAATGGCTGCCTTCGCCTTTGCCAGGTGACCGGCGCCGGTCCAGACAGTCGACAGCGCCTGCAGTTGGCCGGGCTCGGTCACAAGGACGAAGTCCCAGTGCTGGCGGTTGGACGCCGAAGGTGACCTCCACCCGGCCTCGAGGATCCGGTCGAGGTGGTCCGGGGCGATGGCCCGGTCTTCGTAGCTACGAACGTTGCGGCGAGCGCGGATCGCATCCCAGGTTTCCACGACGTCGAACGCTACTGGTTCGGCCTTCCAGTGTCGCGATTGCTCGGGGCCGAGTCTGGCCGCCTGCCACTAGTGTGCGGCGGGTCGGGGCACCCCGACTGCCTCCATGGGAGGATCGCGCCATGAAGACCATCGGCCTCATCGGCGGTATGAGCTGGGAATCGTCGGCCGAGTACTACCGCATCCTCAACAAGATCGTGAGCGAGAGAATGGGCGGGCTCCATTCGGCTCGGTGTCTTCTCTACTCGGTCGATTTCGCCGAGATCGAACAGCTCCAGGCCACCGGCGCCTGGGAGGAGGCGGGAGACCTTCTGGCCGCCGTCGGGCGGTCCCTGGAGGCGGCCGGGGCCGATCTTCTGCTGCTCTGTACCAACACCATGCACAAGGTGGCTGACGCGGTCGAGGAAGCGGTGTCGATCCCGCTTGGTCCACATCGCCGACGTCGCCGCCGAAGCAGTCCGCGCGGCGGGTGTCACACGAGTCGGGCTCCTGGGCACGGCGTTCACGATGGAGCAGTCGTTCTACAAGGACCGCTTGGCGGCACACGGCCTCGAGGTCATCGTCCCCTCCGCCGCCGATCGGATGGTCGTCCACAGGACCATCTACGAAGAGCTCTGCATGGGTGTCATCCGCGAGGAGTCCCGGCAGGCGCACCGGGGGATCATCGACCGCTTGGTGGCTGCCGGAGCCGGAGGGGTAGTACTCGGCTGTACCGAGCTCGAGCTGCTCGTGCGCACGGACGACGCTCCGGTACCGGTGTTCCCCACGACCCGCCTCCACGCAGCGGCGGCGGTCGGCCGGGCTCTGGCGGACTGATCGCAGGAGGACCCGGCCCGTCTTCCAGACGTGCCCGGGGCGCCAGGTCCTATCGTCCCAGGGCGATGACGGGGGTGATGGCGTCGGCGGGAGGCGGCTCCTTCGTGCCCACCCAGGGTTGGGTCGGCTCGAAGTCCGCGGTGTTGTTGGCGAAAGCCGTGCAGGCCAGGACGCGGGTCTGCGCGAGATCACCCTCGCCGACCTGCAGTGTCAGACGGAAGCTGCTCGCCTCCTCCACGGCGATGGCCCCAGAGGTCGCGGTGAAGCTGCCGAGGCTCACGGCGCGTGCGGGCACCCAGAACGTTGAACCCCGCCGCGGGGACCGATGCCGGGATGGTCGCGACGAAGGACTCCGCCACGGTGCGCCGGGCGGGGGCGGCGCCCACCAGGAGCACCGTACCCCTGACGTTGCCGGTGATCGGGCTCATCTGGGCCAGAGCGGACGCTACGCCCTGGGGAAAAGTGACCTCGGTCTGGAAGGCCGACACCACGAAGTGGCGGCCCCGGACTGGGTCGGCCGGCAAGATCGCGGCCCTTGCCCTCACGTGCAGAACGATCGGCGTCTCGACCGGGTCGGGGCAGTAGAGCTGGTAGGCACCGGTCAGGGCCCTGGGAACCGGCATGGGAGCCGTTGCCGAGGAGGTGGACAGACCGAAAGCCCCCAGCGTCCAGAACGCCCCGAGGAGACAGGCCACGGCGGCGGCACCGGTACGGCGGCGGCGCGGCATGAGAGGACACTAACGGCGCGCCGTCCGCGCCTTGCACGCCGGCCGGCGTGGCCCGGACCGGCCCTCACGGACGGGTTGCTCCATCGGTTGGAACGGGCCAGTTGTCCGGGCGTGATCAGGAGGCACGGTTGCTCCATCGGTTGGAACGGGCCAGTTGTCCGGGTGTGATCAGGAGGCCGGGAACTCCGTGACTGACTGGCCATCGGCGTTCGCCACCCAGATATCGGCGCCGTCGGCGATGACGGCACCGGGGTCGGCGAACCCGTAGCTCGGGCCGCTGATGATCTTGACGAGCCCACCGGTCCTAGCTGAGAGCTCGGTGACCGAGTTGCCATAGCTCACCACCCAGATGCGGGTGCCGCCGGAGGTGACGGCGTCGGGCTCGTCGAACCCGTAGCTCGGGCCGCTGATGACCTTCACGAGGGCGGCCGTCGAGGCCGAGAGCTCGGTGACCGAATTGTCGCCCTCGTTCGCCACCCAGACGTGCGTGCCGTCCGAGGTGATGCCGGCGGGGTCGTCGAACCGGTAGCTCGGGCCGCTTAAGACCTTGGTCAGGGCACCGGTCGAGGCCGAGAGCTCGGTGACCGAGTTGTCAGAGGAGTTCGCCACCCAGATGTGGGTGCCACAAGTGGTGATGGCGCCGGGGCCATCGAACCCGTAGCTCGGGTCGTCAAGGACATCGACCAGGGCACCGGTCGAGGCCGAGAGCTCGGTGAGCCGGTTGTCCTCGTTCGCGACCCAGATGTCGGTCCCCGCCGCAGTCATGGCGTCGGGGTCGTTGAACTCGTAGCTCAGGCCGCTGATGACCCTGACGAGGGCGCCGGTCGAGGCGGAGAGCTCGGCGACCGAGTACCCGTTCGTGTTCGCCACCCAGATGTGGGCGCCGTCCGAGAGGATGCCGGCGGGGCCGTCGAACCCGTAGCTCGAGCCGCGCAGGACCCTGACCAGAGCGCCGGTCGAGGCCGAGAGCTCGGTCACCGAATTGTCCGAGGAGTTCGCCACCCAGATGTGGGCGCCGGCCGAAGCTATGGCCGCGGGGTCGCTGAACTCGTAGCTGCGAGCCGCTGATGACTCTGACGAGGGCGCCGGTCGGGGCCGAGAGCTCGGTGACCGAGTTGCCGGGGGAGTTCGCCACCCAGAGGTGGGCGCCGGCCGAGGCGATGCCCAGGGATCCGTTGAACCCGTAGCTCGAGCCGCTGATGACTCTGACGAGGGCGCCGGTCGAGGCCGAGAGCTCGGTGACCGAGTACCCAACCGCGTTCGCCACCCAGATGTCGGGGCCGTCCGAGGCGATGCCCGCGGGATCGTCGAACCCGTAGCTCGCGCCGCTTATGACCCTGACGAGGGCGCCGGTCGAGGCCGAGAGCTCGGTGACGGAGTTGGAGAGCGCGTTCGTCACCCAGATGTGCGCGCCGCCCGAGGTGATCCCCTGGGCGCTCAGGGAGCCGTTGAACCCGTAGCCCGAGCCGCGGATGACCCTGACGAGGGCGCCGGTCGAGGCCGCCAGCTCGGTCACCGAGCTCTCGTTCCTGACCCAGATGTTGGTGCCGTCCCAGGTGATGGAGTCCGGCTCGTTGAACCCGTAGCCGGAGCCGCGGATGACCCTGACGAGGGCGCCGGTCGAGGCCGCCAGCTCGGTCACCGAGCTCTCGTCTGTCACCCAGATGTTCCTGCCGGTCGAGGTGATGGCCCACGGGTGGTCGAAGCCGTACCTTGACCCGCGGATGACCTTGATCAGCGTGCCGGTCGAGGCAGAGAGCTCGGTGACTGACTGGCCGCTGGAGTTCGCCACCCAGACGCGGGTCCCGTCCGAAGTGATGCCGAGGGAGCCGTTGAACCCGTACCTGGAACCGCGGATGACCTTGATCAGCGTGCCGGTCGACGCAGAGAGCTCGGTGACCGTCCTGCCACGGTTCACCACCCAAACATGGGCGCCAGAGGTGGCGACGGCCCAAGGGTCATCGAAACCCCATCCGAGAACATTGACGCCTGAGAGCGGACTCCCTACCGTGCCCGACGTCGAAACTCGTGAAGCGCCGTGCGAGGTTGCGCCGACAGCCGGTGCCGGCGCAACCGTGGAGAGAGCCAGACCTGACAGACACATTGCGCCAACCGCAACGGTGCGGCGCAACAGACCGAGATTCGTCACTCATTGACGCTCCTCCCCGACGGACGAAGGTACACCACCTGCCTTCGACCTGAACCGGAACCAGCAGGATGCGAGAATCGCCGGATGAGCAGCAGAGCGCCGGAGGACGCCGGTCCGGTCCGGGCCTTGCTGTTCGATCTCGGGGGAGTGGTGATCGAGATCGACTTCACGCGAGCATTCCGATTCTGGGCTGATCGCGCCGACTGTGATCCCGCCGAACTCGAACGACGGTTCGCGTTCGATGAGGCATACCAGCAGCACGAACGAGGAGAGATCGACGCTGCGGGCTACTTCACGGCGCTGCGCCGGGCCCTCCGCCTTCGTCTCTCCGACGAGGAGATGGCCGCCGGTTGGAATGACATCTACGTGGCCCCACTGCCGGGGATGTCCGCACTGCTGTCCGCGGCCGGTGAACGCTTTCCCTTGTACGCGTTCACGAACTCCAATCCGACGCACCAGAGGGCGTGGGCCGGACAGTTCGCGAAAGAGCTGTCGGTCTTTCGCTCCATCTTCGTCTCCTCAGACCTTGGGCTCCGCAAGCCCGATCCTGAGTCGTACGCCGTCGTCGCGGGGCGAACCGGCTTTCAAGTCTCCGAGCTCCTCTTCTTCGATGACACCCCGGAGAACGTCGGCGGTGCCAGGACAGCTGGGTTGCAGGCCGTGCTGGTCGAGTCAAGCGCCGATGTCCGTCAGGCCTTGGCGCGCCTCGGCATTGAGCCCGGTGCCCGCAGGACGAAGACACCCCATCCGAGGCAGCGGCGCTCCTCGGCGAGATAGTCACGCCGGGAGACATTGCGCTCCTGGAGGATCTCGGCGGCCTCCGGGTCCTCAGGGTTGGCGGCGAGCCACCGGGAGACGTTGAGCCACTGGCTTGCCTCGTAACGATCCCAGTCCTCGGGGCTGGCAAGAACCATCTCGACGAGGTCCATGTCGGCAGCCTCGAAACGGTCCAGCGTCCCGGCAAGGTCGGCAAAGCCCTGTCCAGTCCCGTACTTCGCTTCGAGGCGAGGAGGTGGCGGCTCAGCCCAGTAGACCTCGCCGACGAGCAGCCACCCGCCGGGCACGACCCACTGGCCCATCAGCTCGAGGGTGCCTGACAGACCGCCACCGATCCAGGTGGCCCCGATGCAACTCACGATGTCGAAGCCTCCGCCGAGATCCGGCGGGTCACCGGCGTCGCCTTCGACGAAGGTGACAGCGTGCTCGACCCCGAGTTCGGCGGCGCGTGCCCGAGCATCGGCGAGATGCGGCGCATGTATGTCGATGCCGACTCCGCAGGCACCGAGGTCCCTCGCGAACAGGCAGAGCATCTCGCCTTTTCCGCACGCGAGGTCCAACAGCCGCGTGCCCTTCGCGATGCAACAGATGTCGCCGAGCAGCCGCAGCTTGTCGACAGACAACGGGTTCATGATCCGATGCGACGACTCGGAGATCTCGTGGTACCGGAAGACGCTGACCATGGCAGGCCTTTCACTTCGTCGAGCCGGCCGAGGCCAGGCTCCGGGACACGTGTCTCCCAAGCCCGGCTCCGCCGTCTCTCGGGACGGTACACGGACACCGGGGAAGGAACGAATCACTCCCCTCCTACCGTTGCTTGCCCGGGGGCAATGACGGTCCCCCGCCCACGACGTCCGGGAAGCGGGGACCGCGCCAGTGGCGCCAACCTGCCGAAAGGAGGCTCAAGTCACGGCTTGAAGTGTCGATACAGATCGCATGGGGTTGAGCCATGAACCTTCGGTTCGGAGGTGCCGGACCGAAGTTCCGCAGCACCTTCTTGAGCTGGGTGAGCGCGCAAGGAAGTGAGCTACCGGAGGCTGTCTACCCAGGTTCGAGGACGGCAGGTCATGCCATTTTGTGGGAGGGGAAAGTGGGCATTCCGCCGGCATTTCGGAGCCGCCGGAACTTTGCGACCTGGTCATGGTGCAACGCGGCTCGGTCGGCAGATCCGTTGTGACGATGCCGGCTTCGGCATCGTCGAGATGGTCATCTCCCTTGCCCTGCTCGCGATCATCATCGTGCCGGTCGTTCACATCATCGTAGAGACGCAGACCGCCTCGGACGGTCTGCACTATCGTGCCGAGGCAGCCGACCTGGCGACTCAGGCGCTCGAGACCGCCCAGTACCAGACGGCAAACGGCATAAGCCTGACGCCGGGCATCACGACCAGCCAGCAGCTCTCGGGCAAAGACCCCTTCACCGTCGCTCTCGATGCTGAGCTCGTAGCAGGAACGGGAGCCGACGGGAGCATCTGCATCGACCCACCGGGGCAGCTGTCCAGCCAGATCTGGACCGTGAAGGCGACGGTGAGCTGGGGCAGGGGAGGCCAGAGTGGCAAGGTCGTCGAGAGCACGCTCATCTCCCCGCAAGAGGTGGACCTCGCGGACACCAATGCAGCGGAGATCGCTGTTCCGGTCTATAACGCGGACCAGTCTCCCGAGACGACGACGCCGATCAACATCACTGTCACAGGCACCTGCGTCACGGGGAGCTGCGGTACCGTGCCGGGCAACGAGGAGACGACCGAATCCGCCAACAGCGGTTTGAACGGCTGCGCGGTGTTCCCCGATCTGTTCGCCAACGCCGGCGAGCAGTACGCCATCTCCGTCTCACCTCCCTCAGGCTGGGTCGACCCGATCGAGATCTTCTACAAGCCGCTGGCAAGTGCGACCTTCGGTGTCCCCGTCTTCGTACAGCCCAATCAAGTGACCGTCGCCGACAATCCCGAGCTCACCCTGGCACAGGGCGCGTTGATCACCATGGACTTCCAGACGGTGTCCTTCACCCCCGTCACGGTCTCAGGCGTGTCCACCACCAGCGGCAAGGCAAACGTGACCGTTACCTCCGGAGGATTTCCTGGTGTGAGCACCGGGATGCTCATCTCGGGCACCGGCATCCCGTCCGGCGCGACGGTCTCGAGTATCTCTGGCAACACGCTCACGATGTCCGTGAACGCGACGGCGACCAATACGGGGCTGACGCTCAGCTTCAGTGGGTTCACGATCCCGGCGCCCGCACCCTACCTCCCGGTCTCGGTGGAAAGCTCGCCCCTCGTTGGGTGCACTCAGCTCGGGCCGGGCACCGATACCTGCGTGCTCGGCGAAGGCAAGACCTACTTCAGCTCGAGCACTCCCCAGACCGCAGTGCTCTGGCCAGGGCCACCCGTCACGGGCACGTCGCCGAACTATTCGGCCTGGGTCGGCGACCGGGCCGACAGCGTGCCTACCGGCACCGCCACTGCGACGCCTTTCCAGGCGTTGTCGGGAACCGTCACGTCGGTCGCTCTGCCGGTCTACCCGCTGGTGCTCAATGTCACGGTGAACTCCGACGCGGGGACGCTCACCGGAATGACGGCGACCGATGCCGGCGGCGGGGACACGCTGACACTCAACGGCACCTACGGAGTGAAGAGCGCGACCGGCGTCGCGACAGGCCTGCCGCTTGGTCAATTCCAACTGGCAGCGAACGGAAACGGCTCCAGTGAAACAGTCAGTCCGGCTTACGTGTGGATAACCCCGTCCGGAGTTTGCACTGGTACAAGTGTGATGTCGAGCTGCAGCTCGCCTTCGACCTCCACGATCCCGGTAACGGTCGGATGAGAACTCACCTCCGCCCCCTTCGTCCCGAGCTGCGGCGGGCGTCGCTGTCCGGCCGACTCCACCGGGCTCGGCTTCAGGGCGGCGAGGACGTCGGCTTCACCATCGTGGAGACTGCCATCACACTGCTCATCGTGTCGATCGTCATGGGACTCGTCTTCGGTTTCATTACCAACTTCTTCCAGCAGAGCGTCAACGTGAGCGACACGATGTCGGGAGTCCAGCAGGACCAGACCGCCGGAGAAGGCCTGTTGCAGTACCTCCACGCTGCCATCGTGATCCTCCCCGGCTCGAATGCCACGACACTCGACGCGAGCATCCTTGATGGCGTCACGAGCGGCACCAACCCGGTGCCGCAAGTCGCGACCTTCCAGGCGGAGCTCGTCGCGCCCGCCGGACCCAACCTGGACGCGACGTTCCAGACCTCGATGGCCGCCAATGGGGGGTACTGCCCAGTCCCACCGGCTGCGCCGAACCCGAACTGTCGGAGCATGAACGACTATGACGTCGTCAACTCGTCGACCGTCTTCACCTATTACCTTGGTGGCGCTTCTGTCACCACCACCACGACCCCGACGAACGCTCAGCTGAGCGAGATCGTCGCCGTGGGCGTCGACGTGACCTTCCTGGCTGGCCCGCAGAAACCGACCGAGGGATTCCAGGCGGTCCGTCCGACCACACTCCAGACGACCGTCTACCTCCAGAACGCCTCGGGTGCCCCCGCTCCCACCTCGACCGTCTCGGTCTCTGCTCCGAACGGGACGGTCGGCTCACCTCTGACCCTGACGGCGACGGTTGCACCGGTTCCAGACGGCGGGTTCGTGACATTCACAGTCACGCTGAATGGGAACACTCTGTCCGTCTGCACGTCGGGGGCAATAGTGAGCACGACCGATGGTACCGCCACCTGCACCTTTACCCCGGCACAGGGTGGCACTTACGATGTCAGTGCAACCTTCTCAGGCACCAGCGACTTCCAGCCCTCGTCCTCATCGGTGACCGCGGTCTCGGTGCCGATCCCGACCTCCTTCACCTCGATACGGGTCGTCGCCGGCGCGACCACTCTCGCCCTCACAGCGTTTCTCACAGCGTCTCAGAATCCTTCCGGAATTACCGGGTCGGTCGTGTTCACGGTCACCCAGCAGGGTTCCTGTCACTCTCATTGCGGCTCCTCCAGCCCGAGCGAGCCCGTCAGCTCAGGATCGGCGGCCTGGACAGCAACCTCATTGAACAGCAACCAGAACTTCAACATCACCGCGACTTTCTCAGACCCCACCAACACCTACGCGACCTCGTCGTCGTCGACCACGGGGACGACGACATGACCCCGATGGTGCCGGAGAGGTCTCGCTGCCGCCCTCACGTTCTCGGTGCCGTCCGCCGCGCCTTCGCCGCCGCCTTCAACACCGGGACGATGCCGGCCAGACACTCGTGATCGTCCTGATTCTCCTCGTCCTCTTGGCCATGCTCACCCCGCTCATGGCGAAGCAGGTGACCGGTGACGCCCCACTGTTCAGCGCCTCGACGAACAGACACGCGGCACTTGCCGCGGCCGAGGCCGGCATCCAGTGGTACCGCGACAACCTCGACTCGCATTCGGCGTATTACAACTACACGGCTGCGAACAACCCGCTCAACGACCCCGCTCTCTCAGGGTTCTGTGGGGCGGGCCTTGCTTCGACGTGTGACCTCGCCGGCACCAATCCGGCCGAGGCTTTCCACTACGTGCCGAACCCTGCAAACCTCGCAGGCCAGGCCGGAAATGAAGTCGGTACCGTGGTTCTCACCGTCACCGGCCGGGCCGGCAACAAGGGGACCTACGCCTATGTCAATGCACAGGCGACCTTCAGCCCTTCGTCGGTCTTCGACGACGCCTACTACTCCAACTACGAAGTTCTCGATCCGAGCTCGCTGACCATCCAGGGAATCGAGATATCGCTCCAGCCGCTCAACGCGAGTGGCCAACCGGTAGGCAATGCAACCACGAAACCCGAAACCGGGTACAGCATCACCTACACGCCTACCAGCGGCGGTCAGGCCGTCTCGGAGTCGGTGTGGCAAGCGGTTTGTCAGTACGAGACCTACAGCCCGAACACCTTCATCGACTCATTGGGGCTGAGGATCGGCGGCACCACGTATTCGGCGAGCTATCCCTACTACGGCCCGTACCAGGACAGCTCCAGCTTCAGCTTCGACACCAGCGGGAGCTCCAATACAGTCGTCACCTCGGGCTCCAACGCGACGCAGGTCACGGTACCGGAGAGCGGGACCAGTTATCCCTGTGAGGTGCCCTACGACTTCGTCTCGGGCGAGACTTTCAACGGTCCCGTCTACTCGACCGACCAGCTCCACGTCTGCGGTTCGCCCGACTTCACCGGCTCACCGATGTCGCTCACCTCCGGCGCGCCGTCGACCATTCCCTACCTCCCCCTCCTGCCGTCACCCCGTGACCCGAATGGGTCGGTGCTCGTCACCACGCAGAATTCCGGCGCAAACGGCCCCTATTCGGTCTCGCTCAAAGGCGACTACGTGCCGGCGGGCTATACGGTGGACAACGTCAACTGCGGTGGGTCGGGCGACACCCCGAACCTCACCCACGACGTCTCGAATGCCGCGGGTGAGACGTTGGCTCAGCTCGACGGCACCCAGACCCTGCCCAGCCTCAACACCGCGCTCGCGCAGTACGGGACCGCCAACCCACCCGCCGGGACAACTGGGACAGGTTGCGAATACAGCGGGCCCACCATGATCGAGCTCGTAACGTCGGGCGGCGGGCCAACGACCATGGACGTGTGGAGCCCGCTCTCGACCGCCGCCATGGGAACGACCTCAACCTGCTCGAATGGGTCTACGTTCTCCCCGAGCACCCCATTCATCACCGGGATCGCGCTGCCGAGTGACGGTGTCGTCTACGTGCAGAGCTGCACGGGGTGCTCGTGGCCAGGCACGTTCGCCGACGGGTCTACGCCCTGCCCCAACCCCTATCAGTCCGCCCAGCTAGTGAACAGTTTCTGGTGCCTGGAAGGTGACGCCTACATCGAAGGTGAGCTACAGGGCCAGCTCACCGTGGCTTCGGCCGCCAACATCATCATCACGCGGAACTTGACCTATCAGTGCGCCGACGGAAGTGGCCCAGCGTCACCGGCGGACCCTTCGTCAGTCTCGGGGTGCACGACCGAGCCCACTCCCGACATTCTCGGGCTGTCGGCGCAGGAGGACGTCGTCGTCTCCCACAACCAGAACGGGTCGAACTGCACCTACGACGGCACCGGCACGCCGACCAACACCGGAACGCGGATCAGCGGCACGTCTTATCCGAACGACCCGTTCGACATCTGGCCGACGCTGTGCGACGTGAACAGTACCGGTTCGACCTCCGGCATCACCGTGGACGCGGCCGTGCTCGCCCTGAACGGTTCCTTCGGCACCGAGAACTGGGATCAGCAGCCGTACTCCGGCCTGGTCAACCTCAATGGGACCGACCTGAGCCAGTACCGCGGGCCCTTCGGCATCGAGGGGCAGGACGGCTACGAGAAGAACTTCAGCTATGACACGCGTCTCGCGTACATAGAACCCCCGTACGCGATCCCGGGAGCCGTCCCGCTCTGGCTGGTCAACGACTACATAGACTGCCCGAGCTCTTCCTGTCCCGCGATTCCATGAGCCAGGCGGCCGACCCTCTTATTGTCAAGCTCCGCGCCCCTTCCCGGTGCGCGGGCGACTGAGCCGTCAGAGGCATCCCGCCACCGACCGCTCGCCTACTGAATGTGCACCCCGGAGATGGCGCGCGCTATCACGAGTCGCTGGATCTCGCTCGTCCCATCAAGGATCGTGTAAGCCAACGAGTCGCGGTGCCAACGCTCGACGGGAAAGTCACGCGAGTAGCCGCGAGCTCCGAGGATCTGGATCGCCTGCTCGGTCACCCAGATCGCCGTCTCGCCGGCGAAGAGCTTGGCCATGGAACCCTCTCCCGCCGTAAAGGGCTTTCCGGTCATCGCCATCGACGCGGCCCTCATGTAGAGCAGGCGCGCCGCGTCGACACGGGTCCTCATGTCGACAAGCTTGAACACGACGGCCTGACGCTCGATGATCGGACGCCCGAAGGTCCTGCGCCGCTTGGCATACTCGAGCGCGTACTCGTACGCGGCGCGTGCGATCCCGACCGACTGGGCAGCGATGGCGGGGCGAGTCGCCTCGAATGTCGCCATCGCCGGCGAGGACCTCCCCCGCCTCCCCTCGCGGGCGCGGGCGACCTGCTCGTCGAACCGGTCCTTGCCCCCGAGGAGGCACGCCCCGGGCAGCGTCACGTCGTGCAGCACGACCTCGGCGGCATGGGACGCCCGGATCCCCATCTTCTCGAACTTGCGACCCATCGAGAGTCCCGGCGTCTTGGGTGGCACGACGAAGCTCGCCTGGCCGCGGGCCCCCAGCTCGGACTCCACTGATGCCACGACGACGTGGACGTCGGCGATGCCGCCGTTGGTGATCCACGTCTTGACTCCGTTCAGCGTCCAGGCGTCGCTGGTTCTGTCATATACGGCCCGGGTCTTCAGGCTGTTCAGGTCCGAACCGGCATCGGCTTCGGACACGCACAGGGCCGCGAGCCGAATGTCACCGGCCTGGCCGAAGCACTGCGGAGCCCACTCGGCCACCTGCTCGGGAGTGCCGGCCGCGACGATCCCGGCCACGCCGAGCGTCGACCCGAGGATCGCCAGGGCGATGCCCGCGTCACCCCAAGCCATCTCCTCGTTCACGAGCGGGAGCAGCAGCCCGGTCGGATCTGCAAAACAGTTGGCGACAAAATCGAACGAGTACAGCCCGATCCTGGCGGCCTCCTCGATGATCGGCCATGGAGTCTCTTCGCGCTCGTCCCACTCGTGGGCTGCCGGACGGACCACGTTCTCGGCGAAGTCATGCACCCACCTGAGAACCTGGCGCTGATCCTCGTTCAGGTCCATCGAGAACTCACCCACAGGTCACCTCCCGTCCGGGCGTGGAGCCTCCTCCTCGGCGCATCTGACATCGTCGACCAGCCGGCCTGCGCCACCGGGCCCTTACCGGAGAATGGCGATCGCCGCCGGGCAACGAGGCGGCTGCGGATGCGCGAAGCAACCCGCGTCCGCGGTTCCTCGTCCAGGGCGCGAAAAGCAGACGGTTCGCCAAATGGAACCGAACATTGGGTACGAGCCCGGCGTGGCAGGGCCCGACGATTGCGGGGCCCGCTGTCGAGCAGCAGGCCCACCGGGAGTGCGCGGACTCGAGCGCGCCCGGACGTTGGCTGCCTGCAGCCCCTTCTGGCCCTCCTGAACGTCGAATTCGACTTCCTGGCCCTCGGTGAGGGTCCGGTAACCGGACATTTGGATAGACGAGTGGTGGACGAAGACGTCCACGCCGTCGGACTGCGAGATGAAGCCGTAGCCCTTCTCGCTGTTGAACCACTTCACTACTCCGGTCGCCACTGTGGCGTTCCCCTTTGTCTCAGATTGCAAGTAAACGAGAGCGCCCGTCCGAGACTGCCCGATTCGAGGTGGCCGATGTCCGAGGCGGCGCCCCGGGGACCGGTTACCACCCGACATGTCGGCAACCCCGCATGACACCACGGTCCGGTTGCTCCCGACCGACAACGTAGCAGAGCATCAAGGGCCGTTGATAGCCAAGATCGGCAACGGGCCGGCCGGCATCGGCCTGGCGACATCTGTCCATCGCCGAGGTCCCCGACACGGGACTCAGCGGCGGATCCTCGTGCCCGAGGAAGTGTCCTCGACGGCGTAGCCGAGAGCGACGATCTCGGCGCGTAGCAGGTCGGCGGTGGCGAAGTCACGTTCCGCACGCGCCCGGTCGCGGCGGTGGCCGAGCTCGAGGACGGCTTCGGGAATCTCGATGGCGGCTCTCGCCTCGAGCCCGACGGCTCCGAAGCACTCCAGGACCGCCCGGGTCAACTCGGCGGCTCTTGGTGCCTCGTGAGAGTCAAAGGCCACGTTCGCCCGCCTGATCGCGTCGAACAGGACCGCAGTGGCGCCCGGCGTGTCAAGGTCGTCCTGCATCCTCTCCACGAACCCATCGCGCACCTTGGGGTCGGTCCGCTCGCCGTCGATGCTGCCCGCCTCGGCAAACCGGCCGCTCAAGGCGTCCAACCGGCCCAACGCCGACGCGGCGTCGCTCAGCGTCGTGGCCGTCACCTCGATCGGTGCCCGATAGTGCGACTGGAGCACCAACAGCCGGTAGGCGCGGGGATCGCTCTGCTCGAAGAGGTCCGACAGCGAGAGCACGTTCCCGAGCGACTTCGACATCTTCTCGCCCCCGCGCGCCTCGACCATGCCGTTGTGCATCCAGCGCCGCGCGAACGGCTTGCCAACCGCCACGGCTTGTGCCCGTTCGTTCTCGTGATGCGGGAAGATGAGGTCCTGACCGCCACCGTGCAGGTCGAATCCCTCCCCGAGCAGTGCGAGCGACATGACAACGCATTCGGTATGCCAGCCAGGTCGTCCAGGGCCCCAGGGAGAGGCCCACCAGGGCTCTGCGGGCTTTGCCTTCTTCCACAAGGCGAAGTCCAAAGGCGAGCGCTTCTCCTCGTTCACTTCGACGCGCGCGCCCGAGCGCAGCGAGGCCAAGCTCTGGTGGGCGAGCAGCCCGTAGTCGTCGACGGCGGATACCGCGAAGTAGACGCCGTCGCTCGTCTCATATGCGGAGCCGAGCACGACGAGCTCGGCGATGAGCTCCACCATCTCCGCGATGAAGGCGGTTGCGTGTGGAACCTGCGTCGGCAGGAGGCACCCCAAGGTGTTCATCGCCCCCCACCATTCGGCCTCGTACTGCTCGGCGATCTCCTCCGGCGGGCGGTGCTCCTCGTTGGCTCGAGCGATGATCTTGTCGTCGATGTCGGTCACGTTCGAGACGTGGTCCACGGTGAACCCGGAGTACTCCAGGAAGCGGCGAAGGACGTCATAAACGAGCGAGAAACGGCCGTGACCGATGTGAGGCGGTCCGTACACGGTCGAACCGCAGACGTAAAGGCCTATCCGGCCGGGCTCGCGAGTCTCGAGCTCCCGGTCGTGACCCAGGGCAGTGTCATGAAGGCGCAACACAGGAGTACCGTACTAGGCCAATGACGACTCCCCGTGTGCCCGATCGACCATCGCTGGAGGGCCTCGAGGATCGGTGGGCCACTCGCTGGGAACAAGACGGCACGTACCGTTTCGACCCGGCGCATGACCGGGCGGACATTTACGCGATCGACACGCCACCACCGACGGTGTCCGGCTCGCTCCACGTCGGTCACGTCTTCTCCTACACCCAGACCGACATCGTCGCCCGCTACCAGAGGATGACCGGCAAGGCGGTGTTCTACCCGATCGGCTGGGACGACAACGGCCTTCCCACCGAGCGCCGGGTCCAGGACTACTTCGGGGTCAGTTGCGACCCGTCCCTGCCCTACGACGCGGACTTCGTCCCTCCGCCGCTGGAGCACAAGCGCGAGAAGAACGCGCGTGCGGTACCGATATCGCGCCCGAATTTCATCGAGCTGTGCAACATCCTCATAGCCGAGGACGAGCAGGCCTTCGAGAAGCTGTTCCGCAAGCTGGGGGCCTCGGTCGACTGGACCCAGCACTACACGACGATCAGCGAGGTGTCACGCCGAGCGTCACAGCGAGGCTTCCTCCGCCTGCTGGCGCGCGACGAGGCCTACCGGCAGGAGGCGCCGACGCTGTGGGACGTCGACTTCCAGACCGCCGTAGCCCAGGCCGAGCTCGTCGACAAGGAGGACCCGGGCTTCTACCACAGGCTCCGCTTCGTGAGGTCTGGGGCTGACGGCCGTCCAGTCGAGATCGAGACGACTCGACCTGAGCTCGTGCCCGCCTGTGTGGCGCTCGTCGCCCATCCAGCCGACGAGCGCTATCGGAGCTTGTTCGGCACCGAGGTGTTGACCCCGCTGTTCGGCGTCCCGGTCCCAGTTCTCCCTCACGAGCTCGCCGAGCCCGACAAGGGATCGGGTATCGCGATGATCTGCACTTTCGGCGACCTGACTGACGTGACCTGGTGGCGCGACCTCGCCCTGCCCACGCGCTCGGTGATCGGCAGGGACGGCCGGCTTGGGCCGGCGCCGTTCGGGGCCCTTGGCTGGGAGTCCATAGACCCTCGACGGGCGAACGCGAGCTACGCGGAGATCGAAGGCCTGCCGATCAAGCGCGCCCAGACGCGGATCGTGGAGCTGCTGCGCGAGTCCGGCGATCTGCTCGGTGAACCACGCGCGATCAGCCATGCGGTCAAGTACTACGAACGGGGCAGGCGGCCTCTCGAGATCGTCACGTCCTCGCAGTGGTACGTGAGGACCCTCGACCACCGTGAGACGCTCCTTGAACGGGGCCGCGAGTTGCAGTGGCATCCCGAGCACATGAGGACCCGTTACGAAGCCTGGGTCGAAGGGCTGACGGGAGACTGGAACATCTCGCGCCAGCGTTTCTTCGGGGTCCCGTTCCCCGTCTGGTACCGGCTCGACGACGAAGGCGAGGTCGTCGCCGACGGCCTGCTGCTCGCCTCCGAGGAGCGCCTGCCTGTCGACCCGTCGACGGATGTCCCCGATGGCTACTGCGAGGAACAACGCGGCAGAGCTGGCGGGTTCGTCGGTGACCCGGACGTCATGGACACCTGGGCGACCTCGTCATTGTCGCCGCAGATAGCCGGCAGATGGGAAGAAGACCCGGAGTTCTTCGTCAAGGTGTTCCCGATGGACGTGCGACCGCAGGCACACGAGATCATCCGGACGTGGCTGTTCTCGACGATCGTGCGCTCGGAGCTGGAGCACTCCGCGCTTCCGTGGCGCCACGCCGCCATCTCGGGCTGGATCCTCGACCCGGACCGCAAGAAGATCGGCAAGTCGCTCGGCAACGCCATCACGCCGCTCGAGTACCTCGAGAAGTACAGCACCGACGCCGTGCGCTACTGGGCGGGATCGGCTCGCCTCGGCGCCGACACCGTCTTCAGCGAAGAGCAGATGAAGGTCGGGCGGCGGCTCGCCATCAAGATCCTGAACGCGAGCCGTTTCGTGCTGTCACGCATGGACGGCTCCGAGACTCCCGCGCAGGTCCCGGCGACAGGCCTGGTGGCGGTCGACGCGGCCATGTTGGCCCGCCTCGCGTCGGTCGTCGACGAGGCGACGGCCGAGTTCGAGTCCTATGACCATGCGCGGGCCCTCGAGGTCACCGAATCCTTCTTCTGGTCCTATTGCGACGACTACCTCGAGCTCGTGAAGGCCCGCTCCTACGGCGATCCCTCGCAAGCCGGACCCGCATCAGCACGACACGCTCTGGCACTGAGCCTGTCGGTCATGTTGCGCCTGTTCGCACCGTTCCTCCCCTACTGCACCGAGGAGGCATGGTCGTGGTGGCAGTCCGGCTCGATCCACAACTCCGAATGGCCCTCCGGCGCGGCACTGGCCTCGGAAGCCGGTCCCGACGCGCGTCCCGAGCTCGTCGACGCCGTCGCGCTCGTGCTCGTGGCTCTCCGCCGGGCGAAGTCCGAAGCAAAGGGCTCGATGCGCACCCAGGTCGCCCGGTGCCGTGTGACAGGACCCCCGTCCCTTGTGGAGCTGATCGAGCTCGCGTCGGGCGACTTGGTCGGTGCCGGCGCCATCGAGCAGCTCGACCTCGTGCGGGACCCGGGGGCCGCCACGCTCTCGGTGGGGGTCGAGCTTGCAGCTGAGGACAGGCCAGGACCGCTCTCAGCAAGCTGAGGACGGGCCAGGACCGCTCTCAGCAAGCGGAGGGCGGGCCGAGTCAGCCGAGGGCCTAGCGCAGCCTGGGGAACACGCGGGCAAAGACCAGCCGGGGCGGGACCCGACCGAGGACCACTGTGGCCAGGAGCTCGAGGTTGTGCTGACGGACGACGACGATGGCGATCCGGCCGGAGGTCCCGCTCGGTGCCCAGCCCTTTTCGACGTTCGATGTCGTGAAACGGCCCGTGAAGGCGACGAGGCAAGTGGCGACGCGGGACGCGTCCTTCAGCGCAGTCGGGACGACGACGTCGTGCAGATCGATGATCAGCGCACGTGGCGGCAGATAACGCTCGCCGGCGAAGCGGCCGTGCCCGTGAACTGCCGCTCTTGCCTCCGGATAGACCCTGAAACAGGCACTGTCGCGCGTTCCGAGCCCGTTGCGGGCGGCGGTGCAGCCACCGAGCAGCCCGGTCAGCATCACAATGGTGACGAACGCGACGAGCTTCGGCCTCATGAGCGTTCCCCCTCACGAGCACGACGCAGCCCGGTTGCCCTCCCATGAAACGCACGGTCGCGACCGCCCCCGGTCCGGTGTGCGGCGCAGGTCATCCCGGGACCTCCGAAGAAAGGTCTTCTGGCAGGACCGGTGCCGTCCGTGCCACCGGGGCCGGCGCGCTCAGCGCGACAGTCTGATCGGCGCGCCGGTTGTGCCACGTGAGGCCGCCCCAAAAGATCCATCCAAAGGGGAGGAATCCCCAGAAGCTCACGATCCGGTACAGAAGTACGGCCGCGACCGTACTGGTCTGGCCTCCTCCGAACGCGACGAGCGCGATCACAAGGCTCCCCTCCACCACGCCAAGACCCCCGGGCGTTATCGGGAGGTTCGCAGCCAGCTGTCCTGCCCCATAGGCGAGAAGCAGACCGCGCCAGGGCACACCTGCGCCGACGGCGAGGTAGGCGAACAGAAGGCAGGCACAGTCGAGGGCCCAGTTGGCGACCGACCACGCCAGGACGGCCAGCAGGTCTCGCTTGCCGAGCTTCACCTGGTTCAGGCTGGCCGCAACGGAGGAGACGAGCGCGTGGCCGGGCCGCCGCGGGAACCCTGTGATGCGGTGCAGGACATTGAGTGCCCATACGAGGAGCTTGACAAGTGCCCGTCGCTGGTACAAGACGGCGGCCCCGACAACAGCGATCGCGAAGACGGCAACGGTGACTCCCACAAGGTCGAATGCCGCACCCTGGCGCTCTGCGACAACCACGCCGGCTGTAGCGAGCAGAGCGAGCCCGAGGGCGGAGAACACCAGGGTCGCCAGAAGCGTCCAGGCGGCGAGGGCCTCGGATGCCCCGAGGCGGCGAAATTGCCGGAAGCCGAAAGCACTCGCGACGAGCGGCCCCGCCGGCAGGGAGCTCGCGATCGCACCAGCCGCGAACGAGATCACCGTGAAGCGCCCCAAACCGGAGCGAACACCGCCACAGCGCAGCAGGCGTTGATCCATGCGAGCGAAAGCCACCAGCGACAACGTCTCGACTCCGATCGCGACCAGCAGCCACCCGGCGTCGAGATGGGAGAGCTCCGTCGACGCGCCCGCCAGCTCACCACCTTGACCGCTCACCGCCCACAGAGCAATGCCGCCAAGCGCGATCCCCACGACGAAACGGATGCGCGACCAGGTCTGTTTGCTCCAAGTCGTCCTCTGCGACCGCGTGGGTGGCAGCTCGCTCACGGCACGTCCGACCCGGTCCCCAGGTGGACGGTACGCCTCAGGACTTGATGACGGGTCCGAGCACGATTCTGAACGACTTGCGCGGTCAACCTCGGGCAACGACGGCAAACACCCAAGGCGTCACAGCTGCAGCGACTTTGTCTCGAGGTACTCCTCGAGCCCGAATTTGCCCAGCTCACGCCCATGGCCCGACTGCTCGAAGCCACCAAGGAGCGCCAACGGGTTGAAGCTCCCGCCAATCCGTGGCTCGAGTCATTCACGATCTCGATTGCGTCTTCCTCGGTGTCGTAAGGGAACAGCCCACGCACCGCCGATGTAGAACCTGCCCCGGATCTCCAAGTCCGCCTCCCGATGAGATCGCTTCGAGCCTACCTTGGCGATCTCAAGGACCGTTGTTGACCCTGTACCAGTCAGAAGCGCAGCTCTCCTGGTTGTTGACGCTGAGCAGTGCTCCCATCCCGGAGGAAGAGGCCGAGACCTCGGTCCCCGTCGTGCCGACAATCTCGACAGCCTCGACCCGCCCTCCGAGAGGCCCGAGACCATTGCGCTGGGTCACCTCCACCGCGGCGAGCTTGCCGACAGAAGGGAAGGCCCTCTCGACAGCGCTCACCGGGACCGACGCCCACCACTTGTGGCACGGGTTGCATGTGTAGTAGCTGCTCTTGATGCAGACCGAATCGCCCCGGTCCACCACGCTGGGAAACGGGCCGCCCAAGGTGTAGCCACCGCTCGAGGCGGAGTACTCGGCGAACACGGGCGTGCCGGGCGCGCGGGCCGTGCCGGGCGTGCCGGTAGCTACGGGCGTGCCGGGAGCTGCGGGTGTGCCGGGCGTGCCGGCCGCCACGGGCGTGGCGGGCTGCTCGAGGATCTGGCCGGCAGTGGCGGAGACGGCTGCATCCAGCACCGGGTTCTCGTTCGCCATTCCCGGATACGACTGGCAGTAGGAGTCGCACGAAGTCGCATAAGGTGCCCAGCCGCCTGAGGCAAGCTCGGCTGCGACGTAGGACCGCGACGCGATCGCCTGCGCCTCGATTGCCTGGAAGCCCCACGGGCGGCCCTGCGGGGACCTCGTGCTGCCCCCGAAGAGACCCCACGACCACGACACTTCAGCGGAGATGACACTCTGGACGTATTCCTCGATCGGGAGGAGGTTGAGCGTGACGGCGCCACGGGGCGAGTCGTACGCCTCGACCGTCCCGCGGACGGCAAGATCGGTCCCGTCGTGCTCGCAGATCGTCAGCGCCTGGCTCGAGGCTGCAGACGGCTGGACCGAGGACGGAACGGCGACTGGGTTCACCACCCGCGACAGAACCGGCGTCCAGCTCGTCGACGAGCACCCCGCGGCTTGCGAGAGGGTCCAGGTGCCCTGCGACAGGACTGCCCGGACGGCCTGGCCACCGGGGAACGCCTCTCCCCCGAACGAGAACGCGGACTCAGATGTGACAACGACAGGATCACCATCGTTCTCGTTGAGATCGACCGAGATCACCGGGTCCGTCGACACCAGGTTGTCGCGGGAAGACAGTGTCGTTCCGCCGTAGTAGTGGGCGAGTATCCACCGGTAAGTCTCGTGGTCGAGCGCGGCATATCCGAAGGCGCCCCACTGGCTCATGCCCATCCCGGAACCGTTGCCGAATCCGACAAAGTCGACGTTGGGCGCCGGGAACGGCGCCAGCGAGGAAGGCCCCGTCCCTGCGGCACCGGGGGCGAGCACGACCGGTCCGGCGAAGACGCCGAGCGACACACATGCGAGTGCGGCGGCACACCGCCTGATGTTGCGGATGTGGCCCATGTTAACGCTGTGGTCTTTGATGTCCATCGACTCGCACCCTTGGACGATGCTTGTCACCTGGGCGGCCGCCGGGAACGAACACCTCCCGGTGCTGCTTCTCCCACCGCGCTCTCCGCAGTCTCAATCAGCCTGGAGCACCTGCTCGATCGCCTGCGCAAAGGCGCGCCTGGCGCCGTCGGCAGTGAACGAACGGGTGCGGTTCACCCCCGCGCTCACAATTGAGTCCCGCAGCTTGTGATCGGTCAGGACGCGCTGGACGGCGGCGGCCACAAGCACGGGCGACTTCGAGGGCAGGACGATCCCGGCGTCGGCCAGCGTCTCGGCAACAGCGGCCGCGCCATAGGCGACCACCGGCAGCCGGTGGTGCATGGCCTCCAACAGCGGTACGCAGAACCCCTCGTGGTCCGAGCAGCAAACGAGCACGTCTGCGCTCGAGTAGTAGGCGGAGAGCTCTCCTGGGCTGATCGAGCCCACGAATTCGACAGCTGAGGTCAGGCCGAGTGCGGACACGAACCTGCGCAATGCGTCCGCATACGCCGCGCAGCTCTCGCGGCCGACCAAGTGCAGACGGGCCTTCGGATCGAACAGCTTCCGGGCGCACGCGAGCGCCTTGATGACGTCGTGATGCGCCTTGTGCGGCAACATCTGCCCCACGAAGAGCCAGTCGTGCCCACCGAGCGCGCGGGCGGTCCCGAGACGGTCGAGCACGCGCGCATCGGGGGCGGAATAGAAATTCGCAGTGTCGACCATCAAAGGAGCAACCCTCGTGCGGCGATAGCCTGCCGCATCGAGCTCCATGCGGTTGAACTCTGAGTCGGCGAACCCGAGCTCGACCACGGGCGCCAGCTCTGTCAGCTGCTTGCGCCCGAGCCGGGCCTCCTCGCCAAGGTGGGGCATCCATGGCCCGATGAGCTCGGAGGGGCTGATGTTGTGGTAGTCGACGAGCTTCAGGCCCGGGTGCGAGGCAACCACGTCCGCCGCAGGCGAGCCGATCGAGGCCTGGTAGCAGACCCACTGACGCTCGCCCTCCTCGCGAGGGAGGTCCGAAAGAGGGTGGACCCGACCGGCGAGCCCTGGTCCCATGCTGCATGCGTAGATCTCCGAGACGAACCCCATCGAATGCAAGACCCGCTGTGCCTCCAGCGTGTGGTAGCTGACGGCGTCACGCTCGACGATGGAGGGCAGGACCTGGTCGATACGAACCGGCCGGGTCCTCATGCATGGTCCTTGCCGCCAAGCGAGGCCGGCGCGAGACGCCGTGCGGAGACGGCAAAGACGTCCGGCTCGGTCGCGTCCGGCTCGAACACGGCCAGTACCGAGAGCCCGTAGCGCGCGAGGAGGTGACACCACGTGACCGGGTGGAGCGGGCGGCCGTGCGCGAGGTCGGCAGCCACCGGGTCCATCGCCACAACGGCTTCGGGCCTTGCGCTCACGAGCACGACGACCCCCCCTGGGGCGAGACAGCGCGCAGCGAGCTGCGCCAACGCGCGGCCCTCGCCTGGCCGCAGGCAGTCAACGACACCGGTCAACAACAGCCCGTCCAGCGACCCGCTCAAGGTCGCGCCGAGGTACTCCAAGGCGCCGGCCGCGACAACTCTCGTGTCGCCGTCAGCTCGCACCGCCGAACGGGGATCGGCACCTCGCGCGTCGAGACCCCTGGCAACAAGTGCCTCCACGATCCGCCCGTCACCACACTCGGCGTGCAGCACCAGACCAGGGGCCTCCCCCACTTCCTGCCGCACCTCGGCACTCAAGCGCTCGAGAACCCAGTCCAACAACGGGCCTTCGATCGACGGGTGCATCGTCCTGGCCGCCGACGCCGTCGACCCACCGGGCCGAGCAGCCAACAGGACTCGCGACGCCCGGGGCGAGCGTGCGGCAAGCCTTTCCAGGTGGTCCACAGTGACGTGTGCCCGAAGCGACGCAGCTTCACCCATCCGTGCCACTGCGAGCGCCGCCCGGCGTTCAAGAAGGCGGAACGTGGGCCCCAACCGCCGGCGAGCCATGGCCGTCGCCTGCTTGCGAAGCTGCGCCACGCTCACCGGACCCTTGAAACTGGCGATCGGACCGTCGGTACCGAGTGGGGATCCGGGCGCCGTCGCTGATCCCGCTGCGGCCAAGCTCACCGCCGCGACCTCCTCGAAGCACCTGTCCAGGTCGTCCTCGAGCCCAGGTGGGACCTGCCCGGTTGCACGCAACTGCCTCACCTGCGCTTCGATCTCCGCAACGACCTCGGAGGTCACCCGGCGACCGCCGTCGCCGAACCGGATACCGGTGACGAGGAGAGTCCGATCCGAAGCGGCAACGACACAGACCCTGTCGCCCCGCCGGGGTTCACGACCTCGAAACTGGCGGCGGGCTCGAGGCGGGCATGAACGACACCGCCACCGGCGTCTTGAATCCGGGCGTTGATAGTGAACGAACCGTCGAGCAACGGAAGCTGGTCGAAATCGAACTCCACGCGGTAGCGGCCCGGCGGGAGATCGTGAATCTGGCTGATCTCGGGCATCGCGCTGTCACAGTTGAACACGGGGGCACCGCTCGTGTTGATCACCTCGCAGCCGAACGCGACGTTGGTGAGCGGCTCGTTGACCTGGAACCAGAGCTCGAGCCGGAAAGAGTCCCCGGGAATCAGGAAGCCACGGCCGGGTGGGCCGGAATGGCGGGCGACCACTTCGGTGATCACGACGCGCCTCTCCTGGGGGACAACGGCTTCGACGGCTCCGGTCGGGTCGGGCTCCTCCGGCGGCGACGCCACGGGAACCTCCCCGGCCAGGAGACAGTCGCGGAAGGCCCTGATCGCCTCACCAGGCGGAGCGACGGTCACGACCTTGCCTGTCTCGAGGACGACGACGCGATCGCAGACTTGGCGTACGACGTCCGCGGAATGCGACACGAGGACGATCGTCCGGCCCTCGCTCTGGAACTGGTGCACACGTTCCATGCACTTCTGCTGGAACCGTTCGTCCCCGACGGCGAGCACCTCGTCGATGAGCAGCACGTCAGGCTCGACGTTCACGGCAACGGCAAACCCGAGCCGGACGTACATGCCCGACGAGTAGAAACGAACCTGGTTGTCGATGAACTCCTCGAGCTCCGCGAACGCGACGATGGCGTCGAAGCGGCGCTCGATCTCACGGCGCGACAGGCCCAGCAGTGAAGCGTTCAAGAAGATGTTGTCCCTTCCCGACAGCTCGGGCTGAAAGCCTGCGCCGAGCTCGAGCATCGCCGCGACCTGCCCTCGGACGACGATCTGGCCCGAGGTGGGCTGCAAAATGCCGGCGATGCACTTGAGCAGGGTCGACTTGCCCGAGCCGTTCCGGCCGATGATCCCAAACGTCTCGCCCGTGTGAACCTCGAATTCGACATCCCTGAGTGCCCAGAAGTCATTGAAGGGCACGTGGCCTGCGTGCAGTATCCGCTCCTTCAAAGAGGTGTACTTCTCCTTGTAAAGGCGGAATCGCTTCGAGACCGTCTGGACGTCGATCGCTGTTTGCAGGGGTTCTCAGAGCTCCTCGGCGAAGTTGCCCTCGACCCTGCCGAAGATCACCATCGCGAACAGGAAGAGCAGCACCGACACGACGAACACGATGCCGAGCACGAGAAAGTACCACCGCTCCCCGTAGCTCGCGAGCGGGTACGGCGAGTCGTGCGGCGCCACCGCTCCGTAGATGAACCGCTGGAAGGAGAGCACGATAGTGACGAGCGGGTTGCAGAAGTAGACCCACAAGATGCCGTGCGCGGCCAACTTGCGGCCAACAGTGGCGAACGGGTAGACGATCGGTGCGCTGAAGAACCCCGCCACAAGTGCAACCTCGATCAGGTGCTGGACGTCGCGCAGGTAGACGGTGACCGCCGAGAGGAAGATCGCGAGCGCTGCCGACAGCACGATGTCGCACACGAGAGCGAAAACCATGACGGGCGCGTACTTCCAGTCCGGCAGAACCCCGAACCCGACGAGGAAGGCCAGCATGATGCAGGCCTGGAAGAAGAAGTAGCACATCGCGGTGCCCACCTGGGCGAGAGCGAGGATCTCGCGGGGGAACGACACCTTCTTCACGATCCCAGCCTGGGCAACGAGCACACCTGCCGAGCTGAGCAGCGAGTTGTTGAACAGGTTCCAGGGCAGGAGACCCGCGAACAGGTAGATCGCGAAGTACGAGATGTGGTTGTTCAGGAAGTACTTGAACACTACGTAGTAGACACAAAGTATCAACGCGGGGTTCAGGAACGACCACAAGAAGCCGAGGACGCTGTTCTTGTAGCGGACCTTCAGCTCCTTGCGAATCAGGAAGACGATCAGCTCGCGCGCCTGCCAGATCTCGATGAACCGATTACGGAGGCTCACCTTGGCGGAGACGACTCGCGATGGGAGTTGGCGCTGGTCGCCAAGGTCCGCGGCAGGCAGCGGAGCCATCGGTGCAACTTTCATCCCCCGCACCCTAGCCAAGAAAGGTACTTCCCGGCAGACGCGACAGCCTTTGGCACCTCCGGCGTCACCACCTCGCTCGGGCACGACCCGGTAAGCTCCACCAGGAGCGAGCGCACCGAAGGAGGCGATCGACGGTGGCGTCCATCGGCCGACGAGGTTGGCGTCAGGCGAAGACCAGCTTGACGACAAAGTTCGACAATCGCTTCACGCTGCCACTCGCGGACGCGATCGAGCACCTCACCCAGCTGCAGGGCCAGGTTGCCGCACTGACCGACATCGTCAAGGTGCAGGTAGAGATGAGCAACCAGACCACCGAGCTCCTCGGGCGTCTTCTCGCCACTGCCTCGGGCCGTCTCGACGCGGTCGAGGACTCGCTCCGCCAGATCACGACAACCGGGATGACGACAACCGGGATGACGCCTCTCGGGTCCGGCGACAGGACGGAGAACCAGCCCCGTGACAAGCCAGGAGCGTCCTCTTCCTCCCAGGACCCGCCGCGGCACTGAGGCTCGGCCCCACTTCAGCATGACCCCTGGTCCCGTCATACTCGACCTTCAGGCACTCCAGAGCCCGGTCCTGCAGGACCGGGGAATCAGCCGGTACGCCTTTCAGCTCGCGGTGGCCCTCGAACAAGGACACCCTCAGCTGGTAGGCCGTTACCTGCTGAATCCGGACCTGCTTCCGCCCGGAGACCTTGGACCGCTCTTGAGCTCGGGAAAGGTCGACTACGCCGACCTGTCCGACCCAGTTGTCCCGGGAGCTCGCGTGCTGCATGTGATGTGGCCTTTCGATCCCGGGGTCCCGATCGGCCGCATATGGCCTCGTTGGGCCCACAAGCAGGGCGTGCGCTTGTGTGCGACGGTGTGCCACCCCATCTCCTCCGACCACGGCGGCTCGTCCCTCGACGATCTCCGCCTGAGGGCCAGGCACTCTGGCGGTCTGGAGGTGCTGCGCGCCGCCGACGCACTGCTCACAACCTCACTGGCAGCAAGTCGGTCGCTCGAGAAGAACCTCGCCATCGGCCCGACGAGATTGCACGCCGTCGGATGGGGTACGGAGCAGCAATTCGTGCCTGTCAAGCCAGGAGAGAACGCCTACCAGCGGGCGCAGGCGTCCGTGCCCGCTCTCGAGCGCTCCTTTGTCCTGTACCCGGCCAGAGGCGACGTTCACGACAACATCGAGGCGTTGATCACCGCCTTCGCCCGCCTGCCCGCCCCATTGCGCAGCTCCCATCAGCTTGTCGTGCCCGGCCACCTTCCAGAACCGGCTGCGAACCATCTCAGGGACGTGGCGGACGCCGAGGGCGTCGGAGGACGAGTCCTTTTCACGGGCGCCGTATCGAAGGAGGTCATGCTCCGGCTCTACCAGGCGACCGAGCTCGTGTGCTTCCCTTCGCTCTCTCACGATTACAGCCCTGCCGTCTCAGAAGCGATGGCGTGCGGCGCTGTCACGGTCGTGTCGGACATTGGCGTCCTCGAGGACCTGGTCCCTCCCGCGGCACGTTTCGATCCGTCAAGCCCGGCGGCAATCAGCGCCGCGATCGAACGGGGGCTGAGCAACGAAGCATTCCGCGAGGCAGCGCTTCAGCGTGCCTCGACCATGCGCTCGACGTGGACAGACGTCGCGGACCGGACGGCCGCGGTCTACGAAGCACTGCTCGCCAGGCCCGTCCGGCCATGGCGCCGTCGTCGTCGGGTCGCGATAGTCTCGCCGTTCCCTCCCGCGGCTTCCGGGATCGCGAACTACAGCTTCCGCCTCGTCGAGGCACTGTCGGCTGTCGGTGATCTCGACATCGACTGCTTCGCCGACGGACTCGACTTCTCACCTGGGCCACCCAGGGTGCCGCCGGGACTCGCGAGCCACGACGCTGCGCTGGCTTCCCAGCGTGGAAGCCGCCACCGGAGGCTACGACGACGTCGTCTACGTCCTGGGCAACAGCGAGTTCCATGCGACAGCGTTGACGTTGCTCCGTCGCCGACGCGGGACGGTTCTGGCCCACGACGTGAGGTTGAGCGGCCTGTACCGTTTCGCAGCAGATTCCGCCGCGGCCGTGCCGGAGGGGGTTCCCGCCACACTACGGAGAATCTACGGGCCACTCCTGCCCGACGGACTGGCCCCCTCGGATGAGGTCAGCGCGATCGAGGCGGAGCGTCACGAGCCGCTCATGGCACGCGAGATCATCGGTCTCGCGGACCGCTTTCTCGTGACCTCGCAGGCCGCCGCCCGCTTGGCGCGCTTCGAAGCCGGGCCGGTCCTCGCGCCACGCGTCGGGGTCGTAGGGTTCGCCACCGATGTCCTCCGAGCCCGGGGCAGCTCGCCTTCCGGGGTCACCGGCCTCGAGCCAGGGACTCGGGTCCTTGCCAGCTTCGGCATAGTCGACCCGATCAAGCAGCCTCACAAGCTCCTGCACTGCCTCGCGGCCTTGGCGGCAAGCCACCCGAATCTCGTAGTTGCCCTTGTCGGACCCATCAGCACCGAGTTGGCCCACGACCTCGGGACACTCGCGGAGGCGCTCGGCCTCGCCGGGCGGCTCTTCATCACCGGCCGAGTCGAGGCCGAGGTCTACCTGGACTGGTTGAGACGCGCCGAGCTCGCGGTGCAGCTTCGGGCGACCTTCTCAGGCGAGGCGTCCGCCGCGGTCGGGGACTGCCTTGCTTGCGGGGTGCCCATGATCGTGACCGACATCGGATGGATGGGCGAGCTGCCCGGCGATGCCGCCTTCAAGGTGCCTGTCGACATCACGGCAGATGACCTCGCGGAGGCTTGCACGAGGCTCATCGACGACCCAGCCGAGCGAGGAGCGCTCAGCAACGGGGCGCGCCGCTACGCCGCTGCCCACGGCTTCGAGGCAGCGGCGCGTGCGCTTCTCGAGATTCTGAACAAGACCTCGGTCGTGGCCGGGTGACGACAGCTGCGGTCGAGCCCCGCCAAAGCGGGAGTTCTCAGTCGGACCGGTCCGGTCCCAACACGGCCTTGGAGCTCCTGTAAGCAGCACGCGCTACCCTCACCAAGGGACGGAGCCATGGTCGCCGGTCGGCGACCGCGAGAGCGGAACGAGCGAGATCGCCGGGCTTACGGGACAGCTGGCGGGACTGCGACAAGACCGAATCCAGCTCGGCCAGTGCGAACCCGGATGCTGGGAGCCTGTCCCAACCGGGAAAGTGTGGCAAGTCCGATTCCGCAAGCTCGCGTCGTTCTCGCGCCGCCTTCTCACGAACGAGCTCGAGCACGTTCTCGGCTGAGATGTCGGTTCCAGCGCCCCATCCACAGTCGTCGACATCGACTTCGTGCACACCGTGCTCTCGAGCAGAAGAGATGACCATGTGCTCCGCCGGCGGTCCCACGGCTGCGACAAAGGCAGCCCGCTGATCGTCGCTGCCCACGACGATCCGCTCCGCCCTGCGCCAGAGGAGAAGGGCCGCACGGCCGCCAGGGCCACCGGGAAGATCGTCCGGGCGCTCCAAGCGTATGGCGACCTCACGCCCGCGTCGCAACGCGAACGACAAGGCAACGAGAGACAGCTCTCTCTCCAATCGTCCGGCTCGCTCCCGCACCGGCAGTCCCGGCTGCAATTGCACGACGACCGAGTCGAAACCCGAGACCAAGGTCGCGAGCCGCAGGCATCCCGGTATCCCACGAGTGGTCATGTAACGGTGGGCGGTTGCGACCGGATCCGGCGCCAAAACCTCGACGGTGTGCCCTTCGGCGAGCAACTCGACGACCTCCGCGCGCAGAGCCTCGGAGCGAGCACACTGCGGTGGGGGAAGCGAACCGACGACCAGGACCCTCACGACTGGCCCCTGTCCTGCCCGCGGCCTGGCCACCTGCTCGATTTCACCCGAAGACCTCGAGCGAGCGCTCCATGGCGTCGAGCACAGACGGCCATCTGTAGTTGGCCAGCACGTACTCGCGTCCCTTGCGGGCCAGCTGTGCGGCCTGTTGCGGCGCTTGCGCGACGAACCGCAAACACTGGCCGAGCTCGAACTCGTCAGCGTAGACGAGGCCTCCTCCGGACCGTTCACAGTGCCAGGTGACGACGTCACTGGCTCCGCTCGCTATGACGACGGTCTCGGCGAGCCAGGCCTCCATGATCGTGCGCGAGAAGCTCTCGTTCGCGCTCGGCTGCACGAAGGCATCCGCGGCGGCGAATGCGTCCGGGACCTCGGCGGGTTCAAGGTAGCCGAGATCGACGATCCGGTGCTCGAGCGACGACGGCACCTGGGCCTGGCCGACGCCGACGGTCACGAGATCGAACGGCAGGCCGTGGCGACGTACCGCCAGCGCGAAGCCGGCCATCAGCTCCTGCCAGCCCTTCCCACCCTCACGTCTGCCCGCGTACAGGACGTACGGGCGAACCAAGTCATGCTTTTGACGAAAGCCATCCGGATCGTAGGATTCGGGTATCTTGACCGCCGCGCCGATCACCGAATGGTGAGCAGCCACCGACCCGAGCCGATGGGCGAGCTGGTGCTCCGGCTCGGAGAGAAACCAGACGACTGCGGCCGACGCCAGCGCGGCGGCCACGGACCGGAGGTACGCGTAAGGCTCGTCGTGCAGGCAGGGCATCAGGACTGTCCGCTCGGGCGCGATCGAAGCGCAGTAGAGGGTCGTCCAGAACAGGTAGGGCGAGAACACGATCGCCGCGTACTCCTCGGCGTGGCCGGAGAGGTAGAGGTAGAGGTCCGGGACGCGAAAGCGCCCGTTGATCCAGGCGAGCTCATCGAGGTCGTTCAGCTGTTCCCCGACAGGAGCCTCTCCTGCACCCGGTTCCAGCGAACGTAGTCCCGGTTCTGCACGGTCGGGAACCGCCGAACCGTTACCGAGCCGTCTGTGGTCACGCCCGGGGGGAACTCGTTCGCCCACGTGAAATGGTCTTGGGCGCACGTCGTCAGTACGTCGACGTCGTACCCGCGCCCGGCGAGTCCTTCCGCGGCCTCGCGCATGACGGCCTCCGAGCCACCCACGACGGCATCTCCGTACCGCGGCGCAACAAAGGCGATCCGGGTCTTACCGGTTCGGGACAATCCCACTTTAAGTGCTGATGTCACCACTAACAGTGAAACTCGGCTAACATACGTTCATGGACTCTCGCCACACGCGCCATTGTGACATGGGTCGAAGTCGGCTGGCGACACACCGGGGCCTGCTCCCGTGCGTGGTTACTGCCTGCCTCATCGCTGCTTTCACTGTCCCCGCGTTCTCGGCGGCATCGGCCGGTGTGCGAGCCTCCGTTTCACAACGAGCGTCCCACGGGACGCGTGCCTCGCAGATCCAGGACTTCCAAGATCCGGCGTGGGTGCTCAAGAAGCTCGGCCCCGTGTGGATGAGCTCACCGGTCGTCACGACCATCGACGGCGTCAAGGCCGTCGTCCTCGCAACGCTTTCCGGCGAGATTTACGTAGTCAACGCGAAGTCGGGTCGTGAGCTGCCCGGTTGGCCCCAGTGGGTGCACATCAACAGCTCGACGCCGACCGCCATCGACTCGAGTCCAGCCGTCGCGTATCTTGACGGCCCGGACAGACCGCCCTCGATCATCGTGGGTGCCGGTTCCCTCTGGAGGGCTGACCAGCAAGGCGGGCTTGAAGCCTTCTACGCAAGCGGAAAGGTGCGGTTCGTCTTCCAGACGCGGCGCACGTTCAACCCATGGGCACGGGCTGCTCCGAACGACTACTCCGATCCCGTCTTTGCGACGCCGGCCGTCGGTGACATCACTGGAACGGGCCAGCTCGACATCGTCTTCGGCTCGTACGACCACAACATCTACGCACTGCAACCAGACGGGCACATCGTGCCCGGCTTCCCGATCCAGCGCGCTGACACGATCTGGTCGTCGCCGACCTTGGTCGACACGAGCCACACGGGCAGCGACGACATCATCATGGGCGGGGACGCGAGCGGCCTCGACGGATGCCGCGGGGGTTGGATCGTCGACTACCACTACCTCGCTTCCGGCCCCAAGCTCGTGTGGCAACGATGCACCGCCCAGACGATCTGGTCGAGCCCCACGGTAGGGATTCTCAACAGCACCGGACGACCCGCCGTCGTGGTCGGGACCAGCTTCTACTCGGGCTATCGCAGCGCCGCCAGCAACGAGATCATCGCGGTCTACGCCGACAACGGTCAGAACGTTCCCGGTTGGCCGGTCACTGCGAACGGGCCGACGTTCGGGTCACCGGCGATCGGCCGGATCGACGGCCAGCTCGCCGTCGTCTCGACATCTTGTGCCCAGTGCAAGAAGGGCCCGGCTGTCGTGACCGCTTGGAGTGGCTCAGGCCGCCGGATCTGGTCCAGGATCTTCGACGCTCGCAACCAGGTGACGTCGTCCCCGGTGCTCGCGGACCTGACCGGCGCCGCCAATGACGGAGACGACGTGCTCGTCGGCGCTGCTCGGGGGTTGTTCGTGCTCGCAGGCAACAACGGGAAGGTCCTCTCGATCTCCGGAGGAAGACAGCCCTCCCTCGAATCGGGCTGCGACACAACGAGCAGCTCGGCCGTCGCCTATGTGCCCGGCGCTCCGGGAAACGGCTGGATGCTTTACTTCGCCTGCGGGGGACCGAACGCGCCGGCAACTCTGGTCGCGTACCCATTTCCGATTGCGCCGGCTGCGTCCAACCCGCCGGCGTGGCCCGAATGGAGGGCGAACGCGGATCGGACCGGGATAGCCGACCCGCCCCCGGTCCCGCATGCATCGTGCACTCCCGTCAGTGGCAACCATGTCGGCTACCGTCTCGCGACCAGTGACGGCGGCGTGTTCGACTTTGGCAATCTCCCCGACTGCGGCGGACTGAACACCGCCGTCCTTCCTTCGAACGTCGTCTCGATGGCCGCTGCCCCCGGCGGGGGCGGTTACTGGCTCCTTCTCGCAGATGGCTCGGTGTACGCCTTTGGGAACGCCAAGTGGTTCGGGGACCTTCGTGGCAGTGCCTGGAGCGGCGGACCGGTGCCGCCCGGAGCCCCGGTGGTTGGCATTGCCGCCACTCCGACCGGAAAGGGCTACTTCGTCCTGGCCGCCGACGGCTCGGTGTACGCGTTCGGTGATGCGATATACAGGGGATCTCGAGGCGGCCTCAGGACCGATGGAGCCGTCGTCGGCATGGCGGTCGACGCCCTGACCGGGGGTTACTGGCTTGTGACTTCCCGAGGTGCCGTCTATGCGGAAGACGCCCCGTACCACGGTTCGGCGGCCGGACTCCGACTGCCGTCGCCGATCGTCGCCATGGCGGCCGCGCCCGACGGATCCAGCTACTGGCTCGCCGCGAAGAGCGGTGACGTCTACTCCTACAGCACGGCAAGGGACGGCTCGGAGTCTCACGCGAATGCCTTCTCACCGGTCATCGGCATCGCCGCCAGCTCGACGGGGAGCGGCTACTTACTGGCTTCGGCGGACGGCACGGTCCTCCGGTCCGGGTCCAGCCGCTCATACGCTGTTGTGCCCGCCAAGGCCCACTCGGAACCCATAACTGCGTTCAGCCCGGTGCCGTAGGAGGGACCCTGACACAGAAACCCAGGAAGTCACGGCCCTTCCCGAGCAGTCTGGCCGACCGGAGCTACACGAGGTCTCCTGAGGAGGTCACGTGGTCGCCTTCAAGGTGGAGCGGTCGATCACGCGGTCGATGAAGCCGTAGTCCAACGCCTCCTGGGCAGTGAACCACCGGTCCCGGTCAGAGTCGGCCTCGATCCGTTCGACCGTCTGGCCCGTGTGCAAAGCGATCCGCTCCGCCATCATCTTCTTCAGGTAGATGATCTGCTCCGCCTGGATGGCGATGTCCGCGGCCTGTCCCTGCATCTGGCCCGACGGCTGGTGCATCAGGATCCGGCTGTGCGGCAGTGCGTATCGCTTCCCTGGAGCACCGGAACAGAGCAAGAACTGGCCCATCGACGCGGCCAAACCCAGGCAGATCGTCGAAACGTCGCAGCGGACGTACTGCATCGTGTCGTAGATCGCCAGGCCATCGGTGACCGAGCCGCCAGGCGAGTTGATGTAGAGCGAGATGTCGCGTTCGCGGTCCTCGGCTTCGAGGAGGAGCAGCTGGGCGCAGATCAAGTTGGCCGAGGTCTGGTCGACCTGGGTGCCGAGGAACACGATGCGCTCGCGCAGGAGGCGTTGATAGATCTCGCCGGCCCGATCGCCCGCGCTGTACTCCGAACTGATCGTCACCGCTTCGATCCCCCCGGCGATCGGATAGGTGGACATTACGTTCCTCCTCATCGGGCTCGAAATCGGTCGAACCGCTATGGCAGATTACCGGACCGGCAGGTCGTCACAGGCCTACCGGGGCACGACCGGGACACCCGGCAGGCGGGAGTACGCTCGGGCGAACCAAGCGGGCGTGGCGGAATTGGCAGACGCGCCGGGTTTAGGTCCCGGTCCCTTCGGGGGTGGGGGTTCGAGTCCCTTCGCCCGCACAAGACAAGAACAAGCAGGGAAAGAGGGGGACGGGGCCGCGAGATTGCCTCCGGCGCGCACATGACCTGGTGGGGTGGGTTGTAGATCTGGTCCGGATGCGAGTGGATGCCTGGCCGATTCCGCGTCTGGGCCTGGCAGGCCGTTGGGCCACGACAGGCGCCCACGTTCGCCCATGGGGCGGCGTAGGGGGCGGGCGGTATGCAATCCCGCCCCTGGTGCCACCGAGTCTGCGAGCGGCCCCAGTCGGCCGGACGGACGGGACGGCGGGAGGGAGAGAGAGCCGGACGGCATGAGGCGAGACGCACACCGGGACGCCAGGCGCGGCATCGCCCCGGCACCGAAGCACCGGCGCAGCACGAATATGCCTGTACCGCTTGCCGTGGATCACAAAGCGGAACAGGTCTCGCGAGCCCTCGTGGCCGGGAGTCAGTTCACCCTCTTGAGGTCACTTACGAAGCTGACCCCGGTTATCGCAGCTCCCAGGCAGCTCGCCCTCTACGACGTCGCACTGGCGCACAGCACCCAGACATAGCCTTCCATAGTGTCCTGTGTGGGGTTAGAGGCATACGCCTCCCAGACCGCATCGGCCCCGCTGAAAGAGGGCTCGCTTACAGTTACTTCGAGGCCGATGTCGACGGCGAATCCACCCGACAAGAGGGTGTCTCCCGACAAGCAGGAGGCGGTGCTCCCATTTTGCTCGTAGCCCCCGACTGAGAATTCGACTGAGTTTCTGTACTCGTTTCCGATACCTGAGCCTGCTGCGCCAGTGGCTCCAGTGTTGCCTTTCGGACCCTGAGGTCCGGTGGCCCCGGTGGCCCCGGTGGCCCCGGCAGGACCCCGGAGGCTTTGGCCGGTGTCACCCCACGTCAGAATTAGGCGCAAATCCTGGAGCTCGTATTCGCACGTGTAGACCTCGCCGGTGGCGAGATCGATGTCGCTGTCCCCGGACGTGCACGGGGTAACAGGGACGTCAGCGCTCGTCAGGACGTTGGTGCCGTTGGTCCCGGCGGGCCCCACCAAGGACGTGCCAGGCGTCGGCCATGTGTCGACCGCCTTCGGCCCGTACAGCTTGTCGGTCTCGGTGTCGAGGTAGAAATCGCCGTTGCTGCCGACGGTCGGGTCCGGTGCGCCCGTGCCATTCAGGATGGTCTTGCCGTTGGTGCCGTTGGCACCCGCAGGCCCCATGATGCTCTTGTGCGTGTCCACCCACTTGCCCGAAGAGCACGAGTAGACCTCGCCATTCGTAATGTCGATGTAGGTGTTGTCGGTCGGGCAAGTACCGAAGTTGAAGGGAGCACTTGCGCCGGTGGAGACACTCGCCCCGGTGTCGCCGTTGTTGCCTGCAGGTCCCTGTGCCCCGGTCGCTCCGGTAGCTCCTGGAGGTCCCTGTGCCCCGGTCGCTCCGGTCGCTCCGGTAGCTCCTGCAGGTCCGGTTGCTCCTGCAGGTCCCTGTGCCCCGGTTGCACCGGTCGCACCGGTCGCTCCGGTTGCTCCCGCGGCTCCGGTTGCTCCGGCAGGACCCTGAGGACCGACCAGGCCGGCGCCGGTCGTGGGCCAGGCACCGTTCGCCTTCGGACCATACAGCGTGTGCGTACTCATGTTGAGGTAGAAGTCGCCGTTGTTGCCGGTGGTCAGGGTAGGCGTGGTGATGCCGTTCAAAATGGTGTTGCCGTTGGTCCCGTTGGTGCCTGCTGGCCCGGTCTGGCTCCAGCTGATCGTGAGGTCCCTGCCCAGGCACTTGGGCGCACCGGTGGAGTTGACGTTGTAAAGAATGCCCCCCATGGTGCTCAGGCATGCGTAGTAAGTGGTCGTTGGCGTCGTGGCAGTAGCGATGCCTGTAGCAGCTAGTGCGCCACCTACAAGCGCCACTGCGATTGCTGCAGTGAAGACGCGCTTCTTAAGCGTCAATCTCATGGCGTCCCTCTTTCTCTCGTGCTCCTCGCTAGCCCGGCTGCACCAGTTCGGTCATCCCGCCTGTCAGCACAGCCGCGTGATGAGCTGACGCCGCGCCTTCAACCCCTCGCTGAACAGGGGCTTAATCACCGACGGCAGCTAGTCGGTCACGGTGACACGTTCAGCGACCGGGACCCCTGGCCGTGAGCGGCCGCTTGCTATCCCCGGTCGGCTCGTGCGGGCGCTGACACGGGAAAGTCCTGATTGGAAATCGCCGTAGTGGGGAAGAAATGGCCGGCGAGGATGTCAGCGTCAGTGAGTCCCTGGGGAAGGCGTACGCTCGATTAGACAGTGACCTCTGGAGGTCCGACATGCGCACGGTTCTCCGTCCCCTTATTGCAGTAGCGGCGCTTGTGGCCCTTAGGGTCCACCAGTAAATTACTCGCGCGATGTAGTCTAGCTGTGTGGAGGTGAGTGAGGAGGCCCTGGCACAGATGTTCGCCACGCTCACCCCTCACCTCGACGAGCGGCAGAACCGGCTCTTGGCTGGCGCGCAAGCGCGCGCTCTCGGGCGGGGCGGCGTCGTTGCAGTCGCCCGGGCGGCGGGCATGAGCCGCTCCACTGTCCACACCGGCGCGCGCGAGGTCGACGAGGGAGCCAAGCCCACCGATCGAGTGCGCCGGCCTGGGGCGGGGCGCCCACGGCTTATCGACAAGGACCCGGACCTGATGCTCGCGCTCGACGACCTCGTCTCGCCCGAGGCGCGGGGAGATCCGATGTCGCCTCTGTTATGGACAGCCAAGTCGACCTACCAGCTGGCAGACGCCTTGGGGGAAAAGGGGTTCACCATCTCGCCGACTGTTGTGGGCGAGCTGCTCGCCGGTATGGGCTATAGCTTGCAGGGCACCTCGAAGCAGAAAGTAGGTCGCCAGCACGTGGACAGGGACGCCCAGTTCGGCTACCTCAACTCGACCGCCGGCTCGTTCCTGGCCGCCGGCGAGCCGGTCATCAGCGTCGACACGAAGAAGAAGCTGCTCGTCGGCGAGTACTCGAATGCCGGCAAGGAGCACCAGACGAAAGGTGAGCCGGTCCGCACCCTGGTCCACGACTTCATCGACCCGGACATGGGAAAGGCCATCCCCTACGGCGTCTACGACATGGGCGCCAACGAGGGCTGGGTCTCGGTCGGGGAGGACGCCGACACGGTTGACTTCGCGGTGGCCATGATCAAGCGCTGGTGGGAGCAGATGGGGCGACCTCGATACCCCGAAGCCACGAAGCTCTTGGTCTGCGCCGATTCCGGAGGCTCGAACGGCTACAGGCTCCGCGCCTTGAAGGTCGAGCTCGCCAAGCTCGCGGAGGAGACCGGGCTCGAGATCACCGTCTGCCACTTCCCGCCCGGCACCTCGAAGTGGAACAAGATCGAGCACCGGATGTTCAGCTTCCTCACCATGAACTGGAGAGGAAGACCGCTCGTCACCTACCGCACCGTCGTCCAGCTGATCGCCGGCACGACGAAGGGCTTGAAGATCCGAGCCGACCGCGACGAGGGCTACTACCCGCTTGGCGTGAAGATCTCCAACAAAGAACTGGCGGCGGTTCCGCTCGCCCGCCACGAGTTCCACGGGGAGTGGAACTACACGATCCGGCCATCGACCGAGTAATTTCCTGGCGAGCCCTTAGTGGGCGCTGGTCTCAGGGATGTAGATCCCGCTGACGCAATGGCTCAGTTGATCGACCGCACCGATCCGAAAATGCTCTCCAAAGCAGTCCAATGCGCAGAGCTTCTGGGCGGGCTGGCCGGGGCGCTCCGCACGTTCGACGAGTCGCGGGAGGAACAGCACTGGCAGAACAGGGCGGCATTCGTGCCACCCTTTTTGCTGTTCGCATCCATGTTGGACAACAGAGCGCCGAGCGCAGGAATGGACATGCTCCTTGAAATCTTGACGAGCCCTGCGGCTGGAGCCGTCAGGGAGAAATACATTGCCGCCCGAGGATCCGATGAGCTGACCACGGGAACCGGACGCACTGAGCGCAGGTCAGGACAGGTCAGCGATCCCGGTAGCTATGGATGTCCCATCACCACCAGCCACGTGTGCGTGCCGCGGCAATCTCGCGGCCCCGTCCCCCTCTTTCCCCACAAGAACCAGCAAGGCCGCCGAGCAGGTAGCTCAGCTCATTCTCGGCAGTTGAGGGGTCCCGACGTGTCGATGAGCACCGAAACGGTCCCGGGTTGGGATTTATAGAGGAATCTGTATAAACCTAGAAAATCGTTAGAAACCTTGGTCAGTTTCCTCGAAGGGTCGCAAGGTCGGGGACCCACCGCTTCATGAACTGATCGAACAGCGGAACGGTGAAATCAATTTCGCCCCAGCGTGGCGCGTAACAGAGTGACCTCTTGAGAAGGGTGTCCCGCGTCGGGCCTAACGATGTCGCCGATTTGCCGAGAAGTTGTGCCACCTCTGCGGAACGGACTGGACCCGGCCCAACTTCTGCCATCGCTCGAAGGTAAGCCCGCTCGGCGTCGTTCGTCCGCCCAATGCGGACCCTGAAGAAACCGTCGTCCAGCTGGGCCGTCGCGAGCGGAACACTCCGTTCGACATCGTCCAGAGTGATAACCGGCCCGCCGGCTAGGTCCCAGGCCTGCTTCCCGAACTCCTGCAGGAAGTACGGATAGCCCTTCGAGACTTCGACCACAAGAGCGACCGCATCATCAGCCCAGGTCACGCCCTCGTCGGACGCAGGCACGACGAGAGCCTCTCGTGGCTGGTCGCCGGCAAGGGAGTCGATGACGGGATAGTTGAACATCCGTTCCGCGTACGACTTGGCCTCTCCAGTCAGCGTGGCAAGCGTCGGGAGCCCGGCGCCGGAGATCGTGATAGGAAGACCGAGCTGAGACGCACGGTGGAGCCCCATCACCAGTGCCTCGAGGGTGTGCAACGAGACATAATGCAATTCGTCGATCGTGATCAGAACACCTGTTTCGTTGTCACGTGCGACTTCTCCCAGCTCGACGAAGAGTCCCGCAAGATCCATTGACAGATCCCCCGAGTCTGCGGGACCGAGCACGGCATCGATGTCGATTCCGATTTCCGGGCCGTCAGGCAGGCGGATCGAGAAAGCCTTCAGTACTCCGAGCGCGCGAACGGACTCGTTCCCCGATGCGGCGTCGAGCATCCATTGAGAGCAAGACACGTCGGAAGGCAGCGGCGAGCCTCGCTGGGAGCTCACCATCCTCACTCACTTCGATGTGCTCGTGGAAGAACCCGCGTGCCTCTGCGAGCTGCTCGAACTCGTTCAACAGGACCGTCTTTCCGACGCCTCGAAGACCGGTCAACATCAAACTGCGACCGTGCCGACCGGCGAGAAGGCGCTGGAGCGCGACGTCCATCGCCTCGATCTCGCCGTCCCGCCCGACGAGCGCCGGCGGGCGCGTCCCCGCTCCGGGACTGTACGGATTGCGCACCGCGTCCACAGCGCGAAGTATAGGGTTTTTCTCCATTTATAGGAATATCGCTATAAATGTCAGGAATACGCGTCCGAGGCACTATGCGTGAGTTCTTGATGGAAGTAAGCCAAGTCGTCACAAAGCAGCTCAGGGGCACTTTTCGAGCCAAGGAACGCACTCTCTCCGACTCGGACGGCCGCGAGAGATGCTTGACGTCTCGCGCCGCCGACGGGAACAAGCTGGCCACATCCGTACCGAGCCGCACGATGGGCGGTCGCGAAATGTGGACCAGCGACTTGAGCTAGCCACAGTCCCCAGGCCGCGTGAGCGGGCTGGGGACCGTGTCGTCTCTCCTCCACGAGAAAGAGAAGAGACCGTCAAGTGTCTCCTCCTCGCTCCTGATCGACGACGAATCTGGAGCTCCTGACGTACCGCTCCACGGCCATGGAGACAACGTGCGCGAAATGCTCCTCGATCAGGGCTCCGTTGAGGACGACCTGGTGGGTGTCCTCGGGATCAGGGCACGAAGAGCAAGAAGGATCACTCAGCGATGGGACGAAACCGGACAGCCTCGTTTCCACGCGGGCGCCGATGTTTAGCGTGCCTCTGGTCATAGTCAGTGGGTAAGGCTGACGAGCGTGGCCTCCCGAAGTGGCGCTAGGGATCCTTGGTCCGTCGCTCGCCGACTCGAACGCGCGACCTCCTCTGTAGCAACTACGAGCCTGCTGTCGGTTGCGAGCCACGACGCGCTCGGCATCGTTGGCTTCCGCCCCAGTGGTGATGTCGGTGGGGCATATGCGGCCGCGACTGGACCACACCTGGGCTACGGCAGGTGCCCGCAGCGAGACACCCAGGGGGAATGGATCGAGGAGCCGCGCGTCATCACACAACGAGCCGACCGGGGGTTCGCAGCCTGGTTGCAGGGCACATTCGAGCCCATCAGCTTCAACGACTGTGTCGCCCGGTTTCGCAAGGGCTGGGACGCCGCGCTCGAGCGCCTGTTAGCCGAATGCGCGGCGCTCGGAGGGGACGGCGTCGTCGGCGTTCAGCTCGCTGAAATGCAGAAGGGACAACACGTCCTGGAGTTCACGGCGCTCGGCACCGCCGTGCGTTCTGTCGGAACCACCCACCTTGAAAAGCCTCTTCCGACAACATTGTCAGGCTGCGACTTCGCAAAGCTTACCGGTGCAGGCTTCTTTCCGGCCGGGGTCGTAGTCGCGATCGCAGTTGGCCTTCGCCATAACGACTACGAAACAGTGAGCGCGAAGCGGTCTGTACTCACCAACGTGGAGGTACCGGCCCACACCGAACTTCTCAACGCTGCCGAGCGTGCAACCCGTGACGATATGGCGCGCAGGGTCGCCGCCCTCGGAGCTGACGGTGCCATCGTCGACGGCCAATTTGCTGTGCGTGTACGAGAGTATGAATGCGACTACGCGGCTGAAGTAAGGCTGATCGCTAACGCGGTGGTGCGATTCCGACGAAGTTCGCCCGTCGGAGCCATAGGGATCAACGTGGACTTGCTCGGGGGTGACCGCCCGGTCAGACTGCCACCAACGGACGCTCAAGTAGTTGACGGACCTGGTTCTGTCTTGAATCCAGTTGTGTCTTGAACCCGGCGGCGTGAAATGCACCAGCAGGCGATGAAGCTGACGCGGGTGCGGCAACGAGCCTGACGCTGACCCGTACTGCAAGTGCGCCGAGGCCGCGGAACAGTAATTGCTAACCGAAGGAGGGCCGGGGGGCCGAGGCGCGAATCTTCGACTGGCAACAGGGCGTACGCGATGAGTGAACACTGAGCGCCAGCTGGGGCGCTGGTGCTCCCGCCGACCGGCGCGGGCACAAGGGCGTCGTTCTGTACTCTGGCGCGCCTCGTCTCGCAGTGGCTCCGAGAGCTCGTGCACCGCTTAGGCAAGCGTTGTCGTCGGAGTCTCCGTGCTCGAGGCAGTCCCGTCCAAGCTTCGTGTAACGATGATGACAGTGAAGCTGACCGGCAGTAACCGGGACACTGCAGAATTGCTAACCGATTGCTAACCAAATTCTGCGGACCGGTACGAACGGACTTGGACGAGGATGGATTGGCTCCGGCAAAGGCCAGCAAAACAAAGGCTCCCGTGGACTGCAACGGACACTCTGGAACACCACTTGAGAGGTTTAGGTCCCGGCCCCTTCGGGGGTCGGGGTTCGAGTCCCTTCGCCCGCACAAAATGGCTCTTGAACTGGAGTAGAGCTTTACCGACAGGGGCTCGCCAGCCGAGCCCTATCAGATGGACCGAGCCCGGCGGATGGGCATGTGGGTCTCCGGAGCGATAGTCCAGGCAGGTGACGTGGCTACGAACCGGCAAGGTTCCCGCCTCGTCAGACGCCAAGGCCAGTGTCGTGACTTCGATCGTTGGTGATCCCTCGCGATCGCTGGTGACCTTGGGCTAGCTCAAGTGGCCGCGCCCGCCACGCCTCGACAAGTCGACTGGAAAGAGTCGGGCGTCGCTGGCCAGATCCAGCTCGGTCCGATCGTCCTCGTCCTCGATGACAAAGCCTGCAAAACCGGGCCCTTCCTGCATCCGCGTGACCCGCAGGCCCGCTTCTCGAAGAGCCAGTTCAGCTACGGGAACGAGGCGGTCGACCGCAGCAGCGCTGAGTCCGAAGAAGTCGAGGTCTCGAGTCTTGCGATCGATGTCGCCACGAACTATCGGCGCCCCACCGCCGGCGAGTGCGAAGTCTTCCGCCTCGCTCAGTCCGGCGATGAGTCTGGCTATCCGCTCCTGCAGCGGACTCAGCACGCAAGGACCACCCCTCGGTGCCGCAGAAACCAGTCTGCCCAGGCCCGCCTCACTGTCGGGGGCAGCACCAGTTCGTCGAAAAGCTCGACGAGCTCACCAACCTCGACGTAGAACCGAACGTCGTCCTCCGTGCCTTCGCGAAGAACCTGCTCATAGACACGGATGCGGTCGGGTCGCTACCCGAGGTCGTAGTTGATGGACGGATCGCTCCATCGAACATGGAACGGCAGCTCGACTACGCCGGAGGCCTTCACCGCCGAAGGGTCGTCGACGTCCTCGGGGATCGCGACCGGGCGGGCGGCAGGTCCGAGCCATGGATTGCGAGTCCGCGCCATATCTACATCGTACGGCCGAGCTCGCCCAGCTCACGATGCTCGTCGCGCTCGACGCGCGATCGACAGATCGCTGTGCGGTGAACCCTGCCGGCGACGCCCAGGAACTGGCCCCTGGCTTGGTCGTGGAAGCGCACTATCAGGTAGATGTCACCGGCTGGGTCCGCGAAGTCTGCTGAGAACAGCCGTCGAGGACGAGAGCCGGCGGAAGCAGAACAGCGATCAGGCCCCACCCAATTTGCTAGCCAATTGCTGACCAAGATGCTAGGACGGATGACCGAAGGTGTCGGGATAACCAGGTTCGCTCGCTGTGCCCCGACGCTTCTCGAGAATCCAAGCCCCGAGGACCGACGCGCTACATGCCATTAGGTTGACGAGGAACACCACGCTGATGTCGAGCGAGGACGACCATGGACTCGATCCGTCGCTCGGCCACGCCCTGAGAAGCGTCAGCCACCAGATCACGAGTACGCCGACGACGACGAGTGTGACCGGCTCCCTGAAGCCCGAGCGGACCGCACGGGAGGCCCAGTGCCAAAGCAGCGGTAGGAAGTACACCGTGTAGTACATGTGCGATACCGGCAGTAGAAGGATCACGCAGCCGAAGCAGTTCCAGAAGGCCAAGGGCGATCCAGGCGGGAGCCTCCTCAGAGTCAAGTACAACAGCCAGGCGACGAACGCCACCAGCAGAGCCGTAGCGGCGACCTGCAGTACGACCGAGTTGTCCAGATAGTCGCCATGGGTGTTCAGGGAGTACCAGAGCTTAGGTATTCCCCACACCGAGTAGCTGATGAGGTGCTGCGATCTGGCGTCGAAGACGCGGCGCACCATGGACGTCAGGCCGCTCACACCGCCGAGCGCGAGCGCCGACAAGGGTGCGAGCAGTAGCACCCCGGCGAGGGAGATGAGCGTCCGCTTTCGGTCCTTCACTCCACGCCCAAAGAGGGACACGAGGCCGAGGACCGGCCACACCTTCATGAGACCGGCTACACCCACCAGGACACCGTGGCCTCGAGCCATACCGCGCCGTCTCGCCAGGGCTGCGACGCACAGCAGAGCCAGGACGAGAAGGTCGGCCTGGCCAAACACGAGCCCTGCAGTCACAGGCCAAAGGAAGTACGTAGAGACAGTACACAGGCCGAAAATCAAGGGCCGTTGCCAGGAATGAAGGTCCTCGCTCTCAACCTTCGTTATACAGCCTGCGCCAACGGCGATGCTCGCGAGAGAAACGACAGTCCAGACGCGTAGGACCGTGAGCGACGACAGGTGACTCAGAGGAGCAAGCAGGATCGCGAGCATCGGCGTATAGACGTATCCCGGCGACGGGGTTCCCACGAGGTACGGGCTGCGTCCGGCAGCCACGTACCTGGCCGCCCGGACGAAGATCGAGAGGTCGACGGGGCGAGCGTGCGCCATGACAAAGTCGTAACGGACGCATGCCGCCCCCGCAGTCCCTGCCAAAACGAGGGCCCAAAGCACCGCTGTCAGGTAGTCCGGGCGTGGGCGATCGTGGAGTGTGGAGCTGGAAGATGGCTCGAATGTGGTTGGGGCTTTCGACTTCAACGCGCTCTGGAACGCCGCCACCTCGACTGACGCGGCCGGCACGAACGGGATCCTGGCATCGGCTGGCGCTATCGAACCGACAGAGGCCCGGGGAACTCTGGGCAGCCCTCTGGTCGGAGACCCCCCATCACGACGCAGCCTGAAAAGGCGGTGGGTTCCCGATCTGGCCCTCACGACGGTTCGTGCGTCGGGCATGTCCACCTCCCGCTTGTGACGTCACTGTTCGAAGCACGACAGGAGCAGAGCACCTAGCCAGCAGCCTAGGCAACGCTCTTGCAGTCACCCGTGAACTTGTATCGGCGCGACGAACCTGCGACCTGAGCCGATCCGCCAGTTGATTCCTTGGGTCTGCCATCGATGGCAGAGAGCGGACCTGCGGGCAAGCAGAACTTTTCTGCCGACGAGGCTCATTCAGACTGCTCGGATGGCAGCGGCCTCTTCAGGTCTGGTTCAGAAGATCCCATCACGGGCGGCTACAGCTGTCCGGCGAAGCGGTCCATGCTGAGCGGGCTGAGGTTCCAAGCTCGCGGTCAACCGGGTCCGGTGCCCTCGTCAACGAGCACTGTGTGAAGGGTCCCGAAGCTCGATCGTCGGGCTTGCGGTGAGGTGAAGTTGCCAGGTCTGGAGTTCGAGCGGGTCGTCCCGGCACGTGCCTACCCGGTAGGGCTGAACAGGGCCTCGAGACTCGGGGGGGCGGCCTCGATGACGTCACGGACGAACTGGTTCGCGGCGTTCTCCAGACAGGAAAGCATCGCGAGGACTGGTACCTGGCCGGCGACGGCGCGCCTGGTCATCGCCGACACCTGGCGCGCCGGTTGGGCGCCCTTCAGACGCCGGACCGCGACTCCGGGATGCAGCGAGGAACCGAGGGCGAGCATGGGCACGAAGGCCACCCCGAGCCCCGCGGCGACAAAGCCCTGGGCGGTCGGGTACTCGTCCGCCTCGATCGCGTATGCGGGCCGGAACCCGGCCTGTGCGCAGGCGGCCTCGATGACGAGTTGACAGGAGACGGGGCAGTAGCTGACCGCGATCCAGCGCTCCGAGGCGAGAAGTGCGAGGTCAACCGAACGTTTCGCCGCCAGTGGGTGTGAGCGGGGCAGCACGATCCGGAAGGGATCCGCCAGCAGGTGCCGGTGGACAAGATCGTCGTCCGCGAAGTCACCGGGAGATCTCGTCTCCACCGCCACGAGCACGTCGATCGAGCCGCTTCGCAGGCTGGCGATCGCCTCGTCGCCCTCCACGACGACGAGATCGATGACGACGTTCGGATGCAGCGCCTGGAAGGCAGCTAGCGCGCCGGGCACGAGCGAGGAGCCGGCCGTCGGGAACGCGCCGAGCCGGATCCGGCCGCTATGACCGGAGGCCAGCGCGGCGAGGGCGTCCTCGGCGTCCTGGATCGAGGCGAGCAAACGGGTCGTGTGCTCACAGAGGAGAAGTGCGGCGTCTGTCGGTCGCACCCCCCGGCCTGCCCGCTCGAAGAGCCGGACACCGGTCTCGCGCTCGAGCGTGCTCATCTGCTGGCTCACAGCCGAGGGCGAGTAGTTCAGGAGTGCGGCGGCAGCCGACACCGACCCCGTCCCCACGACGGCTTGAAGGACCCTCAACCGGCGGACGTCGATCACGAAGTAATTAAGACATGCTTAACTGTTGTTTGCAACTAGTCGCTTGTCCTTCATGGTTCGCCGTCCGACAATAGTCACATGGAGTCTTCGCGAGCGTTGTCGGAGTTGCGGGCATGATCTGGCTGGTGATTGCCCTCGTGGTTGTCGGTCTGCCCGTGGCGACCCTGCTGTTCGGCGCGGAAAGCCGGGACGGGCATGACTGGAAACCGCTGTACGGGCTGTCCAGCCCGTTGCCTGACGCGAACGGCAGGCTCGTGCCCGGACACAGGCGCGTCAAGCAAGGCTGAGCACCCAGCGGCCCATCCCTGGACCTCAGCTGATGGGGTCGCCTCGCTCGCCCAACTCGACGATTGAAGGCTGCCGCGTGGGAAGCCCAGCTCATAGTCGGCAGTCGGCGGGTCCTACCTTGTCGACAAGCGCAGAAAGCTCCGGCCCCGGCCAACTGGCAACGCCCCCGGTGCTCCGTCGACTTGTGCTGCTATCGGTTGGGCGTTGGTGCCCTCCGTGCCCCTGACATAATCCCCACGCATGGACCATCTGGAGCACTGTGACCTTCTCGAGGGCGAGATCGAGCGGTTCGCTGTCCTCGTCGAGAGCTCGTCCCCGTCGCTGCCGGTACCGTCATGCCCCGGCTGGACCGTCGACGATCTCACCCTCCACCTCGGCACCGTCCACCGGTGGGCGGAACACCTGGTCCACGTCCGTGCCTCCACACGGATCCCGTCGTCGGAGATGGCCCGGGACGAAGGTCCCGTGAACGGCGAGTGGATACGGCGGGGCGGCTCGGCCCTGATGAGGACTCTCCGGGCAGCCCACCCGGCCGCTTCGATGTGGGCCTGGGGCTCGGATCAGCACGTGCGGTTCTGGTCGCGCCGACAACTCCACGAGACCCTCGTCCACCGTTTCGACCTCGAGCTTTCCCAAGGCGAGCGCCCGTCGGCGCCCGCGTGTCTCGCCGCCGACACGATCGATGAGTTCCTCGACAACCTCGCAGCGGCCGAGTACTTCTCCCCGTCTGTCGCGCGCCTGCGGGGCAGCGGCGAGAGCATCCTGTTTCGCGCCACAGACACCGCGAACGTGTGGAGGGTCGGACTCCACCCGGACCGGTTCGATGTCCGTATCGGCGAGAGCCCAGCGACGGCGAGCTTGTCCGGTCCTGCTGTCACGCTGTCACTGGTCCTCTACCGGCGCCTCGCGTTGGGCGGCACGGACCTCGAGGTCCAAGGCAGGCGCGACCTCGTCGAGTTCTGGATAGCCAACTCGGCCCTCGAGTAGACGTCCCAGCCGGGCCGGGGAAGGAGGACGACATGGCCGAGCTCATCGTTGATGGAGACGAACTGGTAGTGCGTCTGAGAGCGGTGGAAAGGATGGAAGCCGTTCACGGCGAGGTCAGGGTGCCGCTCGGGTCGGTCAGGACGGTCGAGGTGCTCGACGACGCCGTAAGAGCGGTCCACGGGTTTCGTGTCGGAACAGGCATTCCGGGGTCGGTGGCGATAGGCACCTTCACATCCCGCGAAGCCAAGATCTTCGCCGTGGTTCATCACGACACCCCTCGCGGTGTCCGGGTGGATCTGGAAGGCGCTCAGTTCGACCAGTTGATTGTGGGCTGTGATGACCCCGAAGCAGCCGCTGCTGCCGTGCGCCGACCAGGCTGACGTCGCATCGTCATTCAGGCGATGGCGGGGACGCGAGGCGCCGCCGCAGCAGTACCGCTGGCGGGGACGCGATGGCGGCCTCCGCCATCCCCGACCGTTGGCGGGATTCGGTGGATAAGTGCCCGCGGACCAGCCAGACTCTGGCATGGACGACACCTTGGCTCCAACCAGCGATCTCGTCGAGGTAGAGGCCCGCCTGGCCCTGCCTCTGGCCGAAGCAATGCTCAGCCAACGGGCCGTACGCCGGGTCCAGGCCGGCCCGGTCGACGATCACGTCGTGTTGCGATGCCTGGAATTGGCACTGCAAGCGCCGACCGCCTCGAACGGCCAGAACTGGGAGTTCGTGGTCGTGAAGGACCGAGCGGTCAAGGCATCGCTGGCCGCCCAGTACCGGAAGGCATGGAGGGTGTACGGCGGTCTTGGCCGGCTTGCCAAGACCGACGAGCAGACAGCAAGGATCCTGAAGTCCGTCCAATGGCAGGTCGAGCACTTCGAGGAGATTCCTGTCCTTGTAGTGTGCTGCCTGCGAGGCGGTGTCCGGGTGCCGTTCGTCCCCAAGCCTCCAGTCGCCGTCTCGAGCCACTACGGGTCGGTGTACCCGAGCGTCCAGAACCTCCTGCTGGCAGCAAGATCCGTCGGCCTGGGCGGAGCGCTCATCACGCTTCCGCTGTGGTCCAACACCGTGGCTCGCCGCATCCTCGGGCTGCCCCCGAGTGTGGAGCCGTGCTGCATCGTTACACTCGGCTGGCCGACTGGCCGCTACGGCCGCAAAGCTCGGAAGCCGATCGGCACGGTCGTCCACCTCGACCGGTACGGCCACCAGCCTTGGCGTGACGAGGCGCCGGCCTGATCCTCGAAGCTACGAGGCGACGTCATCTCCGTCTCGGTCAGCCAGAACGCAGCCTGTGGCAACCCCCCCCATAACGGACATCCCTGCCTCCGCCAGTCGAGCAAACGGTCCTGATCTCATGATCTACGGCGCGAGGCCGATACTTATGGAGGTGAGAGAAAGTCCCCGCGGCGAGGTCGACTACCAGGCGCTGTTCGAGCGCACGCGCCTGGCGTCCACCCCAGAGGCCTGCCAGGCATGCCTGCCCGAGATCACGGCGGCACTCGAGTCGGCAACCACGCCCGCCGACCGGGCCCGGATGCTCATGTGCCGGGCGCGAGTGTCGTCGTACCATACGCTCGACCGTGAGGTCTGTGAGGACGCGGCAGCGGCGATGGCCCTGTTCGACCTGGCCGGCGACACGGAGCTGGCCGTCGACGCCGCGAGCCTCGCTGCGGCTCATGCCTCACGGCTTGGCAACGTCTCGCTCGCCTCAGAACTGGCAACAAGGAGCGTCCTGGGCCTGGACTCGGTCAACGATGACCGTCTCCGGATGGAGATCACCAACCGGCTCGGCGTCCTCTGCTACTACTGCCTCGACTACGACCGGGCAGTCGAGCAGTTCGAGCTCGCGCTCGCCGCTGCCGAACGCATAGCCGAGGGCGAGAAGGTTTGCCGCGAGCTGTACAACATAGCTGAGGCGCTGCTGCTTGCCTCCCAACAGCAGCGAATGTCCGACGTGGGACCCGACGACGACCAGCTCGAACGTGCCGAGGCGACGGCACGAAGATTGCTCGTCGAGGAGACAGCGGCGATGAACCCTCGAATCGGCAGCCGCCGCCTGCTCGCCGAGGTCCTCTGTGACCTGGGCCGCGTGGACGACGCGCTCCAGGTCCTCGACGAGTTCCAGGGCGACGAGAACGCGATCACCTCCGCAGCCCAGGACCCCGAGCTCGCCTGGGTCGAAGCCCGATGTCTCCGCCTGGCTGGCCGGATGGAAGAAGCCCTGGCCACTGCCCGCGACGCTGTGCGGACAGTCGAGGCCAAAGACGACGAGCACGACTTGATGCTCGCGATCGAGGAGCTGGCCGCATGTGAGGAGGCCGCCGGCGACCTTCAAGGCGCGCTGGCGGACGGCCGAGAGGTCAAGAGACATATGTGGCAGATACACCAGCGCCAGACAAGGCGGCTCGTTCAGCAGGTCTGGGCGAGCGCGGACCACGAGAGGGACCGCAGGAGCCTCCAGACTCAGGCGGCAGAAGCCACACGATCGGCTGAAGAGGATGCTCTCACCGGCATCGGAAACCGGCGGCTGCTCGAACGCTTCCTCTGCGAAGAGGCGGTTCGGCACTCCGACGTGGCCTGCATAATCGCCGACATCGACTCGTTCAAGGAGATCAACGACACCTTCGGCCACGACGTCGGCGACGCCGTCCTGCGCCAGGTCGGTCTGCTCCTCGCAAGCAGGACACGAAGCGGTCAGCAAGCCATCCGCTACGGCGGCGACGAATTCGTCGTGGCACTGTCGGGTGTCGACCTGGCAAGTGCCTACGGATTCGCCGAGCGGACGCGGCTTGCGGTCTCGAGCCTTGACTGGACGACCGTCGTGCCCGGCCTCCATGTCACCATGAGCTTCGGGGTTGCCTGCGGTCCGGCGGCGGGCTGGCAGGCTGCGCTCACCGCCGCGGACGGCCGACTTCTCGACGCCAAGCGTTGGGGCAGGAACGCGGTCGTCATGGCGTCAATCGGCGCCCTCACGGGGTGAAGGCGGTACCGAACCCGCAACGAGCCAGTTGGAGCACGTCGCAGCACATCTCGGTCTCTCCTACCGCGTAGACCGACCAGGACCACAAGCCGGTGCAATGATCGTCGAGTGCTGAGGACCTCCTTGACCGGCGAGATCGGACCGGTTCCAGGGCGGGCGTCTGGGAGTGACCGCCATGTGTCGGGCACCTTGTACGGCGTCGCCTTCTGGGTTCTGTTGTGCGTGCTCGGGACCCTGGTCTGGCCTTTCCTCCTCGTCCTGCCGAAGCTCACCTGGCGCTGGAAGCTCACCCGGGCCGCGGTGCGGCTGCTGTGTGCCTGCGTCGCCATCCCGGTCGAGACGGCCGGGGTGGGTTTGACTGGGGAATCGTGCGTGTACGTGGCCAATCACGTGAGCTTCCTGGACTCGTTCGCGATCGGGCTGGAGTTTCCGGAGCCGGTCGTCTTCGCGGCCGGAGGCGTCCTCTCGCACAAGCGGGTCGTCGGTCTGTTCCTCCGCCGGATCGGGGTCGTGTTCGTGGCAAGCCGACAGGCGGAGGGTCACTCGTCCGCCGAGTCGGTCCTGTCGACGCTGGAGGATGTGGTGCGCTCGGGGCGCTCAATCGTCCTGTTCCCCGAGGGCGGGCTCACGGTCACTACCGAGCTGCGGCGCTTCCATCTCGGGGCCTTCGTCGTTGCCGCCGAGACGGGCTGCCCCGTTGTCCCCATGGCAATCCTCGGCACGAGGGAGATTCTCCCAGCAGGCCGACGCCTTCCTCGACGGGGCGCGGTGCGCCTCGTGGTCGGAGAGTCCCTCCCACCCACCGGCAGCGACTGGAAGGCTGCCCACCGGCTCGCGGACGAGGCTCACGCGGCGGTCCAAGCGCTCCTTGCCGAGGGCTGAAGCCCCGTCTTGCCCACCGATCTGTCCGAGCGCGGCCCCGGTGGGCAAGCGGCGGTTCTGGACCGTGCATGGCCCGCCAGGCCGGTGCGGTGGCCCGCTACGAGCGGGCGCCTTCGGATAGGTTCTCGACATGGCCACCGTCGTGTTTGTCGGGGTCACGACCGGCTCGTCTCTCGTCCATCAAGCGATCAGCGCGTGGCAGTCCGCCCTGGGGATCGTCTGCAACGTTCGCGGCGTTGACATCTCGCTCGACGCTGACGACGACACCTACGTTCGATTCCTGAACGATCTCCTGAGTGACGACAGCGTCGAAGGGGCAGTGATCACCACCCACAAAGTGAGGGTCTTCCGCGCCGGGCAAAGCCTCTTCAGCGAGCTCGACCCGCTCGCTCTCGCTTGTGAAGAGGTCAACGCGATCAGACGCACCCCTGCCGGGCTGTGCGGCTGGGCTCGTGACCCGGTCTCGGTCGGACGAGTCGTAGACCGGGTCTGGCCCGAGTCGGAAGGAGGGGTCATCTGCCTTGGCGCGGGCGGCACGGCGCGGGCTCTTGCCCACCACCTGTTCACGACCCGTCCACCCGTGGGCTTCGTCTGCGCCGATCCGATCCGCGCCTCGGTCGAGCACCTCGTTCGAACGGCGGCATGCCCGGTCGCCGGACACGTGGGCGACGGGCCCTGGGACGATCTCATTGACGCGGCGCCGCCTGGGTCACTGATCGTCAACGCGACCGGAATGGGCAAGGACCGCCCCGGTTCGCCCATCACTGGCCGGACGCGATTCCCGCCGCGCGCAGTCGTCTGGGAGCTGAACTACCGGGGGAAGCTCGAGTTCCTCGACCTGGCCCGCACTCAGGAGAGGGTCTCCGGACTTCAGGTCCACGATGGCTGGCAGTTGTTCTGCCACGGATGGGCGGCAGCGCTCAGCGCGGTGCTCGACCTGCCCGACGACGACAAGCTTGGTGACCGGTTCGCCCAGGCGACCAAGGCGCTCAGGCCCGGGCGGTGAATCTACGTCCTTCGTTAACATGTCCCCGGGGGACCCAACTGGTGACTTCGGAGTTGGCGCGCACTCCAGCCGGGCTGCGCAACCCGAATGAGGTGTGGCGATGGTCTCGAGGACGAGAAGCTCTTACATGCCTTGGTCGCAGGAGCGGGCCGTTGCCATCATCGAGAGGCACCGGGCCGAACGCGGTGCGCTGATGCCGATCCTGCACGAGCTGCAGGACGCTTTCGGCCATATCGATCCGCGGGCCGTCGGTCTCGTGGCTGAGGCGCTGAATCAGTCCAAGGCCGAGGTTTACGGTGTTGTCACCTTCTACCGGGATTTTCGCCCCGAACCACCGGGCGCGTCAGTGATCCACGTGTGTCGAGGGGAAGCCTGCCAGTCCATGGGTTCCGAGCAGCTCGCCCGGCATGCTCGAGAGCACCTGGCTGTCGACTTCGGCGGCACGACGTCCGACGGCGCTGTGACCCTCGAGCAGGTGTTCTGTCTCGGCAATTGCGCGCTCTCCCCGGCGGTGCTTGTTGACGGCCGGCTGAAGGGCAGGGTCGACGAAGCCGGCTTCGACGAGCTTGTCGCCTCCTGCCGGACAAAGGCACGCTGATGGAACCTGTCGTCGTGTTCGTGCCTCTTGACGCCGCCGCTCGCTCGGTCGGCGCCGATGACGTCGCGACCGCGATCGTGCGGGCGGCGGCCGTCCGCCAACATCAAGTCCGCCTCGTGCGCAACGGTTCACGCGGTATGTTCTGGCTCGAGCCGCTCGTGGAAGTCTCTACTCCAAAAGGGCGTGTCGCCTACGGCCCGGTCGAAGCCGAGAGCGTCGGTGAGCTCCTCGACGCCGGGATGCTCGAAGGCGCGCCCGCACCGGCTTTGCCTGGGGCTGACCGAGGAGATCTCCCACCTGAGTCGGCAGACACGTTTCACGTTCGAGAGAGTCGGGGTCAACGATCCCCTCTCGGTGGCTGACTACGAGGCGACCGGGGGCCTCGCCGGATTGCGCCGAGCGCTCGAGATGACGCCTCAGGAGATCGTGACGGCGGTGACCGACTCCGGCCTTCGCGGCCGGGGCGGGGCGGGCTTTCCGACGGGTGTCAAGTGGCAGACGGTTCTGAACATGCCGTCGGAGCTCAAGTTCATCGCATGCAACGCTGATGAGGGCGACAGCGGGACGTTCGCCGACCGCATGCTCATGGAGGGCGACCCCTTCGTTCTGGTGGAAGGCATGGCCATCGCCGGGCTTGCGGTCGGCGCGAACGAGGGCTACCTCTACATCCGCTCCGAGTACCCCGACGCCGTGGCCACGATGGCAGCGGCCGTCGACATCGCCCGTCTCAACGGCTGGGTCGGACCCTCGGTGCTCGGGACGGACCGCTCCTTCGAGCTGCACGTGCGAGTCGGGGCCGGCTCTTACATCTGCGGTGAGGAGACCGCCATGCTCGAGAGCCTCGAGGGCCGGCGTGGCATGGTCCGGGCCAAGCCCCCGCTGCCTGCGATCGCCGGGCTCTTCGGGAAGCCAACCGTCGTGAACAACGTCCTTTCGCTTGCCACGATCCCTCCCATCCTCGCCAAGGGAGCCGAGGCCTTCCGGGAGCTCGGCCTGGGGCGTTCGCGCGGGACTCAGGTCTTCCAGCTGGCAGGCAACGTCAAGCACGGTGGCATCGTCGAGACCGCCTTCGGCGTCACCCTCGGCGAGCTCGTCGAGGACTACGGCGGCGGCACTGCGACCGGTCGGCCGGTGCGGGCTGTCCAGGTCGGCGGCCCCCTCGGCGCCTACCTGCCGACGAGCCGTTTCGACCTGCCGATGGACTACGAGGCCTTCGCGGCAGCGGGCGCCATGGTCGGGCACGGGGGCATCGTCGTCTTCGACGAAAGCGTCGACATGAGCCGCCAGGCACGTTTCGCGATGGAATTCTGCGCTGAGGAGTCTTGCGGCAAGTGCACGCCCTGCAGGTTGGGAGCAGTGCGCGGAGTCGAGGTCATCGACCGCATCATCGCCGGGGACAGCCGCGAGGCCAACCTGGAACTGCTCGCGGACCTGTGCGAGACAATGGTGGACGGATCGCTCTGCGCGATGGGCGGGCTCACGCCCTTGCCTGTGCGGAGCGCTCTGGAGCACTTCCCCGAGGACTTCGAGCTCGTCAGGGCGGTCCCGCTGTGAGGCGCGCGACCAGTTTCTTGGCGCCGGGGTGCCATGATGGCATCTAGCGGGGACCCGGACAGGTCGAACCGAAAGTCGCCCATCACCCGAGGAGAGCAGTGATGACGTTGCTCAAGGAGCTCGACCTCGGAACGCCGGCTCGACCTGGAGCAGCAACGATCGACCTGCAGATCGACGGACTGGCCGTGACAGTGCCCGAGGGCACCTCGATCATGCGCGCCGCCGGGCTTGCCGGAATAGACGTGCCGAAGCTGTGTGCGACAGACACACTGGCGGCGTTCGGATCGTGCCGCCTGTGTCTTGTCGAGATCGACGGCCGGCGCGGCACACCGGCGTCGTGCACGACTCCGGTCGAGGCCGGCATGAAGGTGTCGACCCAGACGCCGCGCCTCGCCAAGCTCCGCCGCGGCGTGATGGAGCTGTACATCTCGGACCATCCCCTCGACTGCCTCACCTGCGCGGCGAACGGGGACTGCGAGCTCCAGGACATGGCGGGAGCCGTCGGACTCCGGCAGGTTCGCTACGGCTACGCCGGTGACAACCACCTCGACGCCGAGAAGGACGAGAGCAATCCCTACTTCAGCTTCGACGGCTCCAAGTGCATCGTCTGCTCGCGATGCGTGCGGGCCTGCGAGGAGACCCAGGGGACTTTCGCGCTGACAATCGCAGGCCGCGGCTTCGGCTCGAAGGTCGCGCCGGGTGCCGAGAGCTTCCTGGGCTCCGAGTGCGTCTCCTGCGGCGCATGCGTGCAGGCCTGCCCGACCGCGACGCTCGAAGAGAAGACGGTCATCAGCCTGGGCGTGCCGCGCCGAAGCGTGATCACGACCTGTGCCTACTGCGGCGTCGGCTGCTCGTTCAAGGCCGAGATGCGGGGCGACGAGGTAGTCCGGATGGTGCCCTACAAGGACGGTGGCGCCAACGAAGGCCATTCGTGCGTTAAGGGCCGCTTCGCTTGGGGCTACGCGACCCACAGGGAGCGTGTGCTCACCCCGATGGTCCGCGACGCCATCACGGACCCGTGGCGTGCAGTCGGCTGGCAGGAGGCGATCGCCTACGCGGCGGATCGCCTGAGAGCGACCCAGGCTCGTCACGGCGTCGACGCCATCGGAGGGATCACGTCCTCACGTTGCACGAACGAAGAGGTCTTCGTCGTGCAGAAGATGGTGAGGGCCGCCTTCGGCAACAACAACGTCGACACCTGTGCCCGCGTTTGCCATTCGCCCACCGGATTCGGCCTGAAACAGACTTTCGGCACCTCAGCCGGCACTCAGGACTTCAAGTCGATCGACAGCTGCGACGTCGTCTTGTTGATAGGGGCGAACCCGACCGAGGCGCACCCGGTCTTCGCCTCCCGGATGAAGCGCAGGCTCAGGGAGGGTGCCAAGCTCATCGTGATCGACCCGCGTCGCACCGACATTGTTCGGTCGCCGCACGTCGAAGCCGACTACCACCTGCGGCTGCACCCGGGGACCAACGTGGCGGTCGTCAACGCCATCGCACACGTCGTTGTCACCGAGGACCTCGTGGATCACGAGTTCGTGGCAGACCGCTGCGAAGCGGAGGACTTCGCCAAGTGGGCCGCCTTCATCTCTTCACCCGAGTACAGCCCCGAGGCGACAGAGGAGATGACCGGCGTGCCCGCCGCGGACGTGCGGGCTGCGGCGCGCCTGTACGCGTGCGGCGGCAATGCGGCCATCTACTACGGCCTCGGCGTCACCGAGCACAGCCAAGGCTCCACGATGGTGATGGGCATCGCGAACCTCGCCATGGCCACAGGCAACATCGGCCGCAGGGGCGTCGGCGTCAATCCACTCCGGGGCCAGAACAACGTGCAGGGCTCTTGCGACATGGGCTCATTCCCGCATGAGTTCCCGGGCTACCGCCACGTGTCTGACGACACTGTCCGCCGGCTGTTCGAGGAGACGTGGGGACGCCCGCTCGCCTCAGAGCCGGGGCTGCGCATCCCCAACATGTTCGACGGCGCTGTCGAGGGGACGTTCAAGGCCCTTTATGTGCAGGGCGAGGACATCGCGCAATCCGACCCGAACACCCGCCACGTCCAAGCCGCCCTCGCCTCGCTCGAGCTGTGCGTAGTACAGGACCTGTTCTTGAACGAGACCGCGAAGTTCGCGCACGTCTTCTTTCCGGGGACGTCGTTTCTCGAGAAGGACGGGACCTTCACCAACGCCGAGCGGCGCATCGACCGGGTCAGGCCGGTCATGGCGCCGAGAAGCGGCAAGCAGGAATGGCAGGTCGTCTGCGACCTCGCAACGGCGATGGGCTATCCGATGCACTATGGGAGCTCGGCCGAGATCATGGACGAGATCGCGAGCACGACGCCCACTTTCGCCGGAGTCTCGTTCGCGAAGCTCGACGAGATCGGGAGCGTCCAGTGGCCGTGCAACGACGACGCCCCGTCGGGCACGCCGATCATGCACATCGGGAAGTTCGTCCGCGGAAAGGGCCGTTTCGTCGAGACCCCGTTCATCCCGACAGACGAACGGACGAACCGCCGCTACCCGCTCATCTTGACCACGGGTCGCATCTTGTCCCAGTACAACGTCGGTGCCCAGACGAGAAGGACCGAGAACGTCGCCTGGCATCCCGAAGACCTGCTCGAGATCCACCCATACGACGCCGAAGAGCGCGGTGTCCTCGAGGGCGGATGGGTGGCCCTCGTGAGCCGCTCGGGCGAGACCGAGCTACGAGCCCATATCACCGACCGCGTACCTCAGGGGGTGGTGTACACGACGTTCCACCACCCTGTCACGGGCGCCAATGTCGTGACCACGGAGCATTCCGACTGGGCGACCAACTGCCCGGAGTACAAGGTGACCGCTGTCCAGGTGCGTGCGCGGTCGCGCCCAAAGGTCAGCCCGGAGGTCCCGGGCACCCCTTCGGACCGAGTTGGTTCCGACGCCCCGGCATTGCACTGAGGTGGCGACAAGATGACCCGGCCTGACCTGGTGCGCATGGCAAACCAGATTGCGGCGAACTTCCGCCACCACCCTCAGGCGCAGGCGACGGCCGAAGTCGCCGACCACATCCGGATGTTCTGGCCGCCACTGATGCGGCGCGAACTGCTCGACAATGTCCACAGCGGTGCCTTTGACCCGCTGGTGGTCGCCGCTGCCGGCCTGCTGGCGGAGGTGAAACCTGCTCAGCGCTAGGCTCCCCGACCTGCCCTGAGCGCTACCGGCCCCGCCGGGGCCGGATCAAGCCCCGAGATCCACCCTTTCGCGGTGGCAGTACACGTTGAACTCGTCACCACGCAGGAAGCCGACGACCGTCATGCCGAGTCGCTCACCCGCCTCGACGGCGAGGCTGGAAGGCGCGGAGACCGCACAGGTGATCGGGATGCCGGCGACGGCCGCCTTCTGCACGATCTCGAAGCTCACGCGTCCCGAAACCAGCAGCAGCCGGTCCCGCAACGGCACCTTGCCGGAGAGAAGGGCATTACCGATGAGCTTGTCGACCGCGTTGTGACGCCCGACGTCCTCGCGTGACTCGACGAGGTGCCCCTCCGGATCGAACAGCGCTGCAGCATGAAGGCCACCGGTCTGTTCGAAGATGTGCTGGGAGCCGCGCAAGGCACCGGGCAACGAGACAATGGTCGAGCGAGCGACCACCGGCCCGGACTCGATCACCGGACAGTTGACCGCGACCTGGTCGAGCGAAGCCTTTCCACAGATCCCGCAACTCGACGAGGCGAAGAAGTGCCGTTCGGCGAAGTCGGTCGTGAACGGCACGGTGAGATCCACGGTCACGACGTTGTAGTGCTGCTCCGCGGCTGGGACATCGCAGTAGCGGACGCCTGCAACCTCATGGAGGCCGTGAAGCAGCCCCTCGCTGACGAGGAAGCCCAGCGCGAGCTCGAAGTCGTTGCCCGGCGTCCGCATCGTCACCGCCACGCTCACGGGTTCCTGGTGACGGCCCCGTACCTGGATCGCCATCGGCTCCTCGGTGGCGAGGCGGTCGGGACGTTCGAAGCCGGCGCGGGCCGCCTTCGCCTCGAGCA
>CAVSHA010000009.1:0-189338 GCA_963727645.1 uncultured Acidimicrobiaceae bacterium | reverse complement strand
TCGTGGTCGAAGATGGATGCGGTCGTGACGACCTTGAATGTGGAACCCGGTTGGAATCAGAAACTGCGTGGCGCCGTTCACAAGTGGCGAGGATCCGCTGTTTGGGTCCAAGGAGTTGTAATAGTCATTCGCAGTTCGGGCATTCAAGCTTGACATGCCGTTCGGGTTCAACAAGGGGCTGGAGTACATCGCTTCAATGTCCCCCGTCGTGGGATCGATGGCGACTACTGCGCCGCGGAAGTTCCCGATCGCTTGCTCGGCCACCTGCTGAACAGTCGGCGAGATTGTGGTCACGACTGAGTCAATCGTGACCTGCTGAACTAGAAGCCCTTGGAGGCCCGAGAGCCTGATAGACTGATGTTGCGGTTGGGGGATCTAACGGTCGTACTCGTCATCGAGACCTGTCGTGCTCTCCGCTGTGGCGTCGTAGTAGCCGGTCACATCCGCGTACAGCGGGCCGTCTGGATAACGACGTTCATAACCCTGTGCGGTATGGACGGACTCGGCGAGAACGGTGCCATCACTAGCCAGGAGTTCGCCTCTCGGGTTCTGGTACCAGGTGGCCACCGGATTCTGGGACGGATTGTCGGGATTGGCGCGAAGTGATGGGGCTTCTCGTATCTGGAGGTTGTTCAGTTGCACGAAGAGGAGGACGAAGCAGGCGAGCATGACGAGTCCCAGGACGATGATGCGACGACCTAACTGATCAGGTTTCATATTGCTCCCGACCGGTCGAGTTGCACCTGATCCGGTCGTGCAGCCCAGAAGGGGATCGCAAGCACACCTGCTGCCTCATATCGTGAAAGCTTCCGGATGGCGACGGTTGCCGTCCTGTGACGCTAGTTCGTTGAGCCGCGAACAACGACTCACTCTGAGAGCCGTCGTAATCTGAGATCTCCTCTCCTAAGGTCAGGGACGAAGTGACGCTAGGCGCTTGGAATGGGTGCGCACCCTGTAGCTCTCAATAATTCAAAGGTCCCTGGACGAGGTCCGGTCAAGGCCCGCAAAACAATCCCGAAGCCATTCCTGTGACGACGGGATAGCGTGACCTTGACGGGTCCGGGGACGCACTCAGGAGCATGCTTGGAGATGAACCGACGTCGCCGGTGCTCAGGTGCGGTTCGTGGTCGAAAGGAAAGTGAACGTTGCCAAGACAGCCATCTCTCAATGTCACCGGAAGGCCTCTGTTGCCAAAGGTAGGAACGACTCCGATGGTGCGTCAGCCGTGTCGCCTGGTACTGCGCTCACGCGGACGGAGGCCGCATCCGACCAGAGGGGTACGGCCTCTATGTGCTGGAGGTCCAAGGTGAGGAACAGGTAGGCGTCGTCGGCCGACCAGCGGGCGTGAAGGTCGGACGCAACCGTCAGCGGGCGGGACTCGACGAGGCTGTCCGTGTGCAGGTTGTAGACAAACACCTCACTCAGAACCGCCTGGACCCCGGGGTAGCAACACGGCTGTACTGGAGGCTGCCGTTCGCTTCTGAGAGAGGCCGACGTGGCATCGGAGATGGCGACGACAGCGGCGAAGGAGCCGTTCGGGGCCAGGACGTAGCTTGAGTCCACATGCCAGCCGTTGGCCACTCTTGGGAGCACAGCGGTTCGTCCCGTGGCGAGATCGGTGAAGTTGTCGGGCGCGCACGGAGTCGAGTTGCACCCGTTCCAGAGCACTGAGTTCCCGCTGTCACCGTCCAGCTGTAGATACGGAGAGGCATACCCGTAGCTGGCTTCGACCCGGTTGCTCGCCGGGTCCCAGATGCTCAAGGTTTCCGGCGATTTCTCCAAGGCTGGGGGTTTCGAGGCCCGTGTCACGAGCAGTCCGGCAGGCGCCGGACCGTCGACAGTCCAATCGCACGGATACGAACGTGACCCGACGAGGACGCTGTCCGGCGAGGGAGACCTCCTCGACCGTACAACCCGAATCGGCGGCGAGCGTACCGCCGAAACCGGGGTCGACAACGAGCCAGATGTCACCAGGCGTGAAGGCGTCGACAACATAGGAAGCCCTACCGAGCGTCCGGATCGACTGCGCGCGTGTCGGCGAGAAGGCGACAGCAGTCCCGACCTGCGGGATTGTCTCTGTGTCTTCGGAGGCCGTTGACGGCTACGAGATCGTCGCCGCTGGCGACCCACGGGAACGTCTCCAAGGTGTTGCTGGAGAATGGCTGCACACCGTGGTGGGTGGCGTTCGCGGGATCGATGACCGTCAACTCCGTCGGTCTTCCTCCGCTCATAGTTCCTGGGAATCCCGCCGGCGAGACGAGGATCGATTGGGCGAGGGGCGCTCTTCCGGGGAGCAACGACGGGGGCGCCTCGAAGGTCAAACCCGGGGACGATTGTCCGTGGCGTGACGACAACGTGATGGCAACCGTCGCGCTTACGATCACGAGAACCATCAGGCTCGTGCCAATCAGCCACCGCCTACGTCGTAGGCGTCGTGCCTCCTTAATGAGTGCCTCGGCGTCAGGTCCTTCACGCAAAGGAGGTGGCGCGAGAAGGGTCACTCCGACTCCTTTCGCAGCTGACTCAATGGAGCTAAGATTACTAGCACAATGGAACGTGTCAAGATCGACGTCTCACAACCGCTACCGCTCTACGAGCAGGTCGCTGCCGACATCCGGCGGGCGATCGCCGATGGTGAGGCGCGACCAGGTGAGCGCTTGCCTCTTGCGAAGGACCTAGCAACGGTTCTCGGCGTGAACACAAACACCGTGTTCGCGCCCTGCGCGTCTTGCGCGACGAGGGACTTCTCGAGTTTCGCCGGGGAAGGGGGATCACCGTCGCTGGAACGCCCGAGCGCGGTGCTGTTTTGACCAAGGTGAACGAGCTTGTGAGGTTCGCCCGGGCGCAGGGCTATCGGCGCGAAGAGCTGATCGCCATGATCGAGGCCGCGACCTGACGGCAAGAGCCGGCGACGCCAACAATCGGTGTTCGGACACGCACCGACAAGGACGTCTCTGCGGTGCATTCTGGTCGTGCTCTTCGCGGCGGTTTGCCCGTCGGTCGAAGTAGTCGAACACTTCTTCGTGACCGCGCTAAGTCCCCGCGATGCTGTTTCCGCCGGGGACGGTTCCCAGGAAGACAGCGGGACTGCCTCTTCGATCAGGATGCGTTCGCGTCAGCTCGCACCCAGTACAGGCGGCGGTGGTAGGGCAGGGAGAGAGGCGATCGAGGGCATCGAATCGACGACACTCGAGCCGAGGTAGACGGTCCAGGAGAAAACAGTGCCTACCGGATAACTAAGGCTTGACCCCGAAGCGACGACCGTCTCGTCCTCTCCGAGGAACATGCTCGTCGCCGGGTCGAATATCAGGTCGGTGCGCAGCCCGTCGGTGATGAAGCCGAGGCCGACGCCGGATCTCCCGTCGTGGTCGCTGACAGTTCCGAGCGCCACGACCCCGGGGATGGTCGCGGCGTAATCGAACAGCGCCGCCCGGACTGCCGGCGGGGCGTCCGACTCTCGCAGTAGGTCACGGACCTGGACGAAGTCCTCGGCAGGACCCGGAGGGCCGCTTTCGATGCTGCGGCTCGAGATCCGCTGGCCGAGCGCCACCGGGTCGGTCGGCAGGGTGGGGATGACCGAGTAGAGGGGATCGGGTCCGAGCTTGGAGGCCGAGGTTCCGGTCGGTATCGAGGGGCTGCCGTCCGCTACCCACGCAGCAGTGTCGGATGGGCTGAGGAAGCTCGGTGGGCCGAGGTTCTCGATCCATTCTCCATCGCGGCTCGAGCTCGCCCACGCCTGCTCACGATCGATCTGGAAGTAGGTGTAGCTCTCCTGCGACCCGTCCGATGGGCTCGCGCCGATACCGGCCGTAGGGGCCTTGTGCAGATAGCTGCTCTCGTACTGCATGTAGAGGTACTGGCCGGGCCCGGGTAGGGCGACCGGGGACTGGACCAAAGCGACTCGCGCGAGGCGGCGCAGTACCGACGCAGCAGCGGACGAGGACCCGCTCAGCAGGTTGCTTGTCACACCGACGGCCGCGGCGGCTAGGACGACCACCATGGCGACGCCTACGAGCACGCGACTGTGCCAGAGCGATCTCAGTGACTTCTCCGGCGCCTCGTCGTCTGTCACTGGTGCCGATACGCGGGCGATCTCGGCTTCCAGCATCGCAGTGGCGCGGAGCAGTACTGCTTCATCGGGTGCCTCAACTGCTCCGAGATGTTCGAGCAGCTCCAGGTTGTCCATCTCAGTTCTCCTTCAACAGCTTGTCTTCGGCGAGCAGGCCCTCTGCTCCGAGCTCGGCGCGCATGGCGGTTCGGGCGCGGTGCAGGCGGCTTCGAACCGTTCCAGGCGGAACACCGAGCACGAACACGATCTCGGCCTGACTCAGTTGTTCCCATGCCACGAGGAGGAGAACCTCGCGCTCGTCGTCGGTGAGACTCTCAAGGGCCTGTTTCAGCTCCGGCCGGCGTGCCTCGGCGTCGAGCTGCTCATCGAGTTTGGGCCACGGATCGCTTACCGCAGTCGGGATTCGAGGTGCCCGCCGCGCGGTGGCACGCCAGTGAGCGCGGAGGACGTTGCGAGCTATGCCGTAGAGCCAGGGTCGTGCGTCGGGCCAGGCGTGGTCGTAGGTGGCGCGCGCCCTGAACGCCTGAACCCACACCTCGCCAAGAAGGTCGTCTGCCTCAGCGCCTCCCGCCCGTCGGCTCAGATACCGGTGGATGGCAACGCCGTGACGCCAAGTGAGTTCGACGAATGCGCTCGCGTCGCCGATCGTCGACCAGCTGACGATCTGCGCGTCCGTCTCTTCCATCGGCTGCCTCCTGACCATTCCTACCTGGTTATTGCGCGTCTCGGTGGAATGTGTTCGCCGGCGGTGGTCATTGGCAGGCTTCGTATCTGCGCGATACCCGCAAGAAGACGTGCTCTGCACCTTCAGCCGGGCGGCCAACCTGCCGCTTGCGTTGATGCGGTTGCCGAGTCAAGTGAGCGCGCCCGCTGGGGATAGCGTGACCGCCATGCGCACTCTCAGGCACCCCATAGCCATGTTTTTCGTGGCCGTGCTGGTCGTGATCGGCATTGGCGTTGGGGTGCTCGCTTTGAGTGGTGCCCGCTTGCAGCCTGCGGCGACGCTTCAGACCCCAGCGTCCATACTCGCCCTGGCAAAGCTCGGCACCGAAGGGACCTTCTCCGCCGTCTATCAGCTCAGCGGCGGGCCGTCGAACACCAAGAACGAGATCGCGACGGTCACCGTCGCGCAGCGATCGCCGGCAGGAACCTCCCCCTCGTTCAGCCGCGGGCTGGGGGAGTGGTCGTACCGGTTGGCGACCGCGGACGGCACGGACGTGGAATGGGTCGTGCACGGGAGCTCCTTGGAGGACTGTATGGCCCGGCGCCCGTCGGGGTCATGGGGATGCACCGGCCCCGTACGCTACGGGGAGGTCTATGGCGGCAACGGTTACATAATCGCCATCACCCCGTTCCTCCCGGAGACCGCGCTCGAGTCGATTAGCTACGCGGTTGAGAGCATGCCGCCGCACCAGCGTTTGGCGGTCCGCACGGAACAGTCAAGCTTTGGCCCACTGACCTGCGTTACGGTCAGCAACGGACAGGACACCTGGTGTCTGATGCGCGACGGGCGCCTCGCCAGTTTCACCGGCGTCGGCTACGTCGCCTTCCTCTGGGGCAGATATCGACTCCTCAGCGAGCAAGCGACCGCCCCGGCGAGCGACTTCAGCCTCCCAGGGGTCCCGAAGGAGCCGTTCATACTGCCGATGCCGTAGAGAGCGGCGCCAGCTATCGGCTCACCTCGGGAACGTGGTGGAAAGTCAGCTAAGCCATGGACGGAACGGAACCACTCGTACCTCCGATAGAAACACGACGGATCTTTCCAGAGAGACATGCACCACGAAGTCGGCGCCTGGCAAGATCCGGTCGGGTGGACGCGTTTGGCTGTGTCAAAAAAGACATGGGCTGATCCGGGTTGGACCGGACCACAACGGAAGAGCCGGGCTGCCTCGCTGCCGGCCGTCCGCACGTTTCACTGAAGGAGGGTAGAACGTGACAGATCGAGAAGGGGCACGTGACCGATCGATTCTGAACGCGAAACAGCGGCTCTACGACCGCCGCGAAGTGCTCCGCTTTGGAGTCGTCGGGGCGGGCGTGCTCGGTGCAGGCTCGCTGCTGACCGCGTGCAGCTCCGCTACAACCGAGCACAACAAGGTTCGTACTGGCAAGCGCGGCGGTACGTTGAACTTCGGCCGCGACACTGGTCCTACTCAGCTGGACCCGGGGAAATCCATAGTCGCTGGTGACGTCTACACGCTCGACAAGATCTTCGAGCCGCTGTACATCACTAGCCCATCGGGCGTGCTCACGCCCTGGCTCGCTCAGGGCCACACGATGAGCTCGGACGGGAAGACCTGGACTTTCGTGCTTCGGCCGGGGGTGAAGTTCTCCGACGGTAGGCCCCTTACCGCAAAAGACGTCGTGTTCTCGATTCAGCGCACCGCCTCGCATCCCCATTGGCCGCTCGGCTTTCTGGACTTCGCGATCAAGGACTTCAAGGCCACCGACTCGAGAACGGTCACGTTCGAGCTTTCCCAGCCGTGGGCCCCCTTCTTGTCGGACATCTCGGTCTTCGCCAATTCGATAATGCCGAACAACCTCGGGGGCGAGAGCGAGTCTGCCTTTTTCGCCAACCCGATTGGCACGGGCCCATTCCTGCTCAAGTCATTCCAAAAGGGCGCCGGCGTCGTGCTGACGAGAAACAAGAACTACTGGCAGTCGGGCAAGCCCTACCTCGACGAGGTCAGTTTCAGCTACATCCCCGACGACAACCAGCGCGTCGAGCAGCTCAAAGGTGGCGAGGTCGACGTGATCTCGGCGGTACCGGCCGCTCAGGTGGCGACACTCAAAAGGAACCCGTCACTCGTGCTCAGAGAATCGGTCTCCTGGGCTGTCGACCTGCTCTTGTTCAACGAGAGGGTGCCGCAGTACAAGGACCGCCACGTTCGCCGGGCGATCGCCCACGCCATCGACATTGAACAGCTCGCCAAGGTCACGACCTTTGGGACCGCAGAGGCCGGCAACTCGTTCTTCCCCCCGAGCCTGGAGTACTACGCCAAGGTCCCGACCCTCGGCTTCAGCCTCGACGCGGCCAAGGCCGAGCTCAGGCGGTCTGGCTATCCGCACGGCTTCTCGACCTCGATCCTCGTGCCGAGCGGCAACACCCAGTACATCGATGCAGCGACGGTCTTCCAGTCAGAGCTCAAAGCGTTGAACATCGATGTCTCGATCCAGCAGCTCGACAACGCTGCCTACACAACGGCGTTCGAGGCCTTCAACTACGAAGCGATGATCAACTTCGCCATAAACGACATAAGTGACCCCGACGAGATGGCATCGTTCCAGGTCGACACCCAAGACGGCGGGTCGAACTCGTTCTGGACCAGTTACGACGACCCGGCGGCGATCGCGCTCGTCCGAGAAGCCGAAGCGCAGTTCGACGGCGCGAAGCCGCCGAGCTCTAGCCAAGATCCAGGCGATCGTGGCCCAGGATGCTCCCTACATCGCGCTCGACTATCCGCCGAACATTTACGCTTGGCGACCGAGCTTGCACGGGTTCACCGTGAACCCGGGCGGCGCATACCGCCTGGAGGACGTCTGGCTGGGCTAGGCGCCCGGAGTGAGTTAGGGGCTGCGCGGGTAGGTCCGAGAGCTCGGAAAAGTGCACCAACCAACCAGAAGATCGCTCGCAGGCCAGCCGCATCCCCAGTGTGAGGCGTCGGCTCCCCGCCGGGCCATCTAGGTGGCTGGTGTGAATTGAAGGATTGTTGTTGACGGTGCGGCTGCCATCGTGGCCCCTATGCCGGATACCCGCGGGTGGACCGTCCGAGGCGAGCTCAGAAGCCATATGGGGTTGGGCAGCCGCCGGGGTTTGCTCGCTCTGGCCGGCCGGCTCACTCGATCGCCCACCCAGCAGAGGTCCACCCGAGTCCAAGGCGCGCGAGACGAGCAAGGTTCCCGGCACCGGCCAGTAGCCGGAAGTCGGCGTCGACCTTGGCGGTGCCGCGCATGCGGGCGCGCCTTCCTCCATGCTTGCGGAAGACGAGATGAGCGAGCTTGCGTTCGACCTTGGGACGGGTGGCGCGATAGTCGTCGCGCCAGGCTTGTTCAGCCTGGCGCTTGCGGGCGCGGGCGAGAGCTTGTTCGTAGGGGCTGATCCCGATGGTGCGCCCGCCTGAAGCGGTGGTGCACTTGGCCTGCAGCGGGCAGTTGGCGCAGGCATCGCCGAAGTAGGCCATGCCACCGTCGCTGTGGCGTCTTGTCTCGACGGTGAGCCCAGCGGGACAGGTGACGGTGCCCTCGTCGAGGTCGACGACGAAGCGATCCTTGGTGAACAGACCACCGGCCGCATTGGGTTGCTGGGTCTTGCAGCGCGAGTCGATGCCCGCACCCTCGAGACGTTCCTGGAACGCCCCGGTTCCATAGGCGTTGTCGCCGTAGACCGTGGTGACATCTTCGTCGTTCTCGTCGACGTCGGCCGTTGCCGCGTACTCGTCGAGGTTGTCATGGCCGGTGTCATCACCGACGAGAAGCTCGGAGATGAGGTCCTCTGCGACACTCGCGTCCCCGGCGTTGCCCGGCGTCACGACCGTGGCGGTGATGATCTCGGAGTCGGGGTCGACCGCCACATGTCCCTTGTAGCCGTCGAAGCTTCTGGTCCTGGTCTTGTGTCCGTGGCGGGCCTCGGGGTCGACCGTCGAGATCACCCGGTCCTTGGCGACTCCGCGTGCGACCGAAAGACGCCGTCGTCTCCTTCTGCGAGGTCCTGGCCGGTCACAGTGGCGAGCAGCCCGGCGGCTTCGGTGACGACAGGGTCGAGCTTTTGACCATCGAGAAGGCCGAGGCATGCGTAGGCATCCTAGGCGCGGCTGTCGATGAGCACTTCGCCGAGCTTCGGCATCTTCCCAGTCGATCTGGGGCTTGGAGGCTCTGCGCGTAGTCGTCGCCGCTCGTGAGCACCGCTTGGAGCTCGGCGCGGAGCTTGCGGCTGGCGGCTTACAAGAGGGCCCGGATGCCAGAGCGGATAAGGGTGACGGTGTCCATCGTCGCCACGGCGTCATAAAGCGGCGTCGAGTCGAGCGCCCGTGGGTTGCCGACGAGGCCTGCAGCTTGCAGGCCAGCGCACAGGCCTCGTCGGTCGAGACCTCTTCTAGGCCGAGGTCCTCGTAAAGGGTCGTGTCCTTCCACCAAGACAGCGTGGCGAGCTTTGGTTTCGGCCTGACCACACGCGACAGCACGAGGGCGTAGGCGATGTCGCGCTCTTTGCAGGCAGGGCCCAACAATTCGGGGAAGCCGAGCGCCTTGGCCTGGGCGGCGACGGCAGCCACATGCCCGTGGGGACGAGCCCGCAAGAGCTCGAAGCCCTCGTCCGCGACCACGAGCGTCTTTCCCGCCAGCACCTCGCGTAGCGCCGCCACCGCCTGGGGCGGGAGAGCAGACAGGTTCGCGAGCGTCTCGTGGCGCACCTTGCCGTTCTCGCGAAACGAGCGCCGCAAAAGGTAGCTCCTCGACTCCGCCGGACCGGACTTCGTCTCGTACTTGCGCACGACTTCTGCGACATGCATCGAACCATAGCTACGTGTCACAAGGTGATAATAACACACCTGTCATTTACAGTCAAGCATTATCTTGGCTACACTACAAGCTCACGACAAACCCCTTCTTGCAGCTCAAGGGGTCAAATCACCCCGGAATGTCGGGGTAAGTTCGGCCTAGATCGTGCCTCCCCCGACGTACTCGGGCTCGGGGGGGCTTCCGGGATACAGCTCGGCGAAGCGTTCGGCGTCGTCCTCCGGACGGAAGCCTATGGCTTCGCCGCCCGCAGTGGACCACCAGCGGCGCGTGTTCGCCGACACTCCCCACACGAGCCGGAAACCGGGGAGCGCAGTGGTCAGTGATGCCCTTGTCAGCCGGACGAAATCGGCGGGCGAGAGCCACGTGGACAACATGCGATGGTTCCCGGGAGTGTCGAAACACGACCCGATGCGCAGGCAGACGATGTTCATCGAGAACTTGACGCTGTAGAACTGGCAAAGGGCCTCGCCCGCCGCTTTGCTGACGCCGTAGAGGCTGTCTGGCAGCGGTGCGACGTCGTCGGCGAGCGGCTCGGGTCCCCGGACGTGGAAGCCGACCGCGTGATTGCTGCTGGCGACCACGACCCGCTTCACCGAGTGACGGCGGGCCGCCTCGAGCACCTGACGGGTCCCACCGATGTTGACCTCGGAGAGGTCCGGCCAGGGCGCGTCGCCGGCGAAGCCTCCGAGGTGCACCACGGCATCCGCGCCTTCGCACACCGAGTCCAGCAAGTCGGGATCGGCGACCGAACCCTGGTGGATCTCGACGGCTTCAGCGGCTGTGGCCTTCGGCGGTGCGACGATGTCGACCAGGCGCGCTGTTGTCGCGAGGTCGTCCAGTGACGAGCGCAGATAGGTGCCGAGCCGCCCGGCGGCCCCGGTGATGACGAGGGTTCGCGATGGGTTCATCCTGCGTCCGGCTCCACGGCGGCTCCGCTGCGGGCGAGAAAGTCGAAGTCACAGCCCTGGTCGGCTTGGCCTATGTGCTCGGCGTACAACGAGCCGTAGCCGCGCTCGAAGATCTTCGGCGGGGGCGTCCAGGCCAGCTTGCGCCGGCGAAGCTCGTTGTCGGTCACCTCGAGCTGCAGCCGCCGTTCAGGCACGTCGAGCGTGATCAGGTCGCCGTCTTGCACCAGTGCCAGAGGTCCCCCGACAAAGGACTCGGGTGCCACGTGCAGGACACAGGTGCCATAGCTCGTGCCGCTCATCCTGGCGTCGGAGATGCGGACCATGTCCCGGACGCCTGCACGGAGGAGCTTGTCCGGTATCGGGAGCATTCCGTACTCGGGCATGCCCGGGCCGCCTTGCGGGCCTGCGTGGCGCAGTACGAGGACGGAGTCGGAGCTGACGTCGAGCCCGGGGTCGTTGACGCGCCCTTGCATGTCCCTGTAGTCCTCGAAGACGACCGCAGGACCCGTGTGGCACAGGAGATCCGGCGATGCGGCGAGTTGCTTGATCACGGCCCCGTCCGGTGCCAGGTTCCCCCGCAGGACGGCGAGGCCACCGTGCCGGGACAGCGGGTTCCCCCGGGGTCGGATGACGCGCTCGTCGTGGACGACGGCCTGCGCGATGTTCTCACCGAGGGTCCGCCCGTTGGCCGTCGTCCGCTCGAGGTGGAGGAGGTCCGTGATCTGGGCCATGAGGGCGGGAAGGCCACCGGCGTAATAGAAGTCCTCCATCAGGTACTCGCCGCCGGGACGGATGTTGGCGAGCACCGGTGTGCACCGGGACAGGCGGTCGAAGTCGTCCAGGCCCAGCTCCACAGCACAGCGTCGCGCCATGGCGACGAGGTGGATGACGGCGTTGGTGGAACCTCCGAGGGCGAGCACCACCGTGACGGCGTCGAGGAAGGCCCGCCTGTCGACGATCGCGGACATCTTCAGGTCGTCGCGTACCATGTCCGCGATGCGTGACCCGCTCGCGGCGGCCATCGCGTGGTGAGCCGAGTCGACCGCCGGGATGGACGATGCGCCCGGCAGTGTGAGGCCCAGCGACTCGGCCGCAGCGGTCATCGTCGAGGCGGTGCCCATCGTCATGCACTGGCCGGGGGAGCGCGCCATCGCGGCCTCGAGGGTGTCCCACTCGGCTTGGCTCATGGTCCCGGCGCGCTTTTCGTCCCAGAAACGCCACATGTCGGTGCCACTGCCCAAGGTCTCCCCGTGCCAGTGACCCGTGAGCATCGGACCGGCCGGCACGTAGATGATCGGCCTGTCGGCGCTCGCCGCACCCATCAGCAGCGCCGGTGTGGACTTGTCGCAGCCGCCCATCAGGACGGCCCCGTCGAAGGGGTAGGAGCGGAGCATCTCCTCGGTCTCCATCGCGAGCAGGTTCCGGTAGAGCATGGGCGTCGGCTTCTGGAAGGTCTCCGAGAGCGTGGCGACAGGCATCTCGACGGGGTACCCGCCGGCTTGCCAAACACCGCGCTTGACCGCCTGGGCACGCTCGCGCAGGTGCATATGGCACGGGTTGATGTCGCTCCAGGTGTTCAGGATCCCGATCACGGGCTTGCCGGCGAGCTCGTCGGCACCGATGCCGAGTTGGCGGGCACGTGAGCGGTGACTGAAAGCCCGCAGCCCCTCGCCCTCGAACCAGCGACTGCTGCGAAGCGCGTCGTGACCGCCCGTCATCCGAGAAGCCCCCAGAGCCCGAGGATCTCACTGACCTTCGCCCGCGTCTCGGTGGGCAGCAGTGAGCTCGGTGGCCTCAAGTCCCGGGCACATATCCCGAGCTGGCAGAGCGCCTCTTTTACCACCGACACGTTGTCCGCGCCGGCGTTGGCGGCGCGCAGCTCCTCGAAAGGCCGCACCCGGTGCCAGATCTCGGTCACGAGGTCGTGATCGCCATCGGCCAGGGCATGCCAGAAGCGAAGCGACGTCGCCGGATCGACGTTCGCCAGTCCTGAGGTGAACCCCGTGGCGCCGACGGCGAAATATCCAGGGGCATGAAGCTCGGCCATGCCGGCGACCCAGGCGAACCGCCCTGCACCGGCATCCGCGGCCACGGCCGCGAAACGGGCCGGGTTTGCCACCGCGTACTTCACCCCGATCACGTTCGGGCAGGACTCGCCGAGCCGGGCGAAAGCGGAGCCGGGGATCGCCTCGTTGCGCACGTAGAGGACCACGCCGAGCTCGGGCACGTGGCTCGCGATGGCCCTGTGGTACTCGATCCAGCCGTCGACCGAGACGTACGGGTGGACAGGCTGATGGATCATGATCATCGCCGCGCCTGCCGCTTGGGCGTCCCTGGCCGCCTCACGGGCGGAGGCGACATCGTGGCCCACCCCGACCATGACCGCTGTGTCGGGGTCGGCTGCCTCCAGCCCGAGACGGGTGACGACCTTCGCCTCTGCGGGGGCCAAGGCGTAGAACTCCCCGGTGTTGCCATTCGGGGTGACGGTACGAACGCCGCCTTCGACGAGGCGACGGATGACACGTCGATAGCCCGCCTCGTCGATGCCCCCGTCGGGCCCGAAGGGCGTCGTCGGAACAGCTACGACGCCGATCAGGGACTCTCTTTGTCGCTGGAAGTTCATTCCCGCTCCTGTCTGTCTTCATGGCCGTTGTTGATCTGGCGCGGCACTGTCACCTCAGGGCGGCCCAGGGCATCGACGACGCGTTGTTGGAACACCTCGATGTGCTGTCGCAGGCGATCCGCGGCCGACTTGGCGCGTCCGGCCAGCGCGTCCTTGGCCATCTTGCGGTGCTCCACCGCCTCCCCGGTGAAGCCGCCGACGCGCTCCCACACGGTAACGCTGATCAGGGCGTTGACGTCGGTCAGGTCGTCGAGCACCTTGACCAGGGCGGGATTCCCGCAGCCGGCGTAGAGCCGGCGGTGGAAGGCCCTGTTCGCCAGGCTTCGTTCGTAAACGTCCCGGCCGTCCTCAGCGGCGACCATCCGCGCGACCATTGGCTTGAAGGTTGCGACGTCGAGCCCGCGCAGGATCGTGCGCCGCACTGCTTCGGGCTCCAAGAGCAGCCGGAGGTCGCAAATGGCCAAGGCCATCGAGGCGTCCACGGTCCTGACCGAGGTGCCCCGGTGGCTGCTGGAGGTCACGAGCCCCGTCCCGCTCAAGGCCTTGAGAGCGTCGCGGACCGGGGTCTTGGAGGTGCCGAGCTCTTCGGCGATGGCCTTTTCGGTCAGGGGACTGCCGGCCTGATAGCGACCCGAAAGGATCGCTCGCTTGATCTCGTTGGCGATCAGGTCACCACGTGACCCGAAGCGGGGCTGGACGCTCGCCTCGAGCCGGTCCTGTACGATCGTGTCATACACAACACATAATATACTCTGTACTTTCGTCGAGCTCCAGAGGGGGTAGGGATGGGACACGGAGACAGCCCTGAAGGTTCCCGGCCAGGCCCGATCCTCGTGCAGCCACAAGTCAGCGCCTACCTGTACCCATGGGACCTGACCGGTGATCCCTTTGTCGTCTCTCGACTGGTCTCCGCCGGACTCCGGCACGTGAGCGTCGCCGCCGCTTACCACAGCGTGCGGGCAGCGACGCCGCAGCATCCCCAGCACCGTTTCGTCGTCGCCGAGACCGCCGCGCTGTACCGTCCGGTCCGAAGTGCCGTCTGGGCGGGACGCCGGCTCAGCCCGCTCGGCGCGCCGTGGACGGGCCGCGAAGACTCCTTTCAACGGGCGGTTGACGCTCTCGGTGCAGGCGGGCTCCGGGTCAGCGCGTGGGTCGTGCTCACCCACAACAGCGCCTTGGGCCGCAGGCACCGGGACCTGGTGGTGAGCAACTGTTTCGGCGACAGCTATGAGTGGGCGCTCTGCCCTGCCAACGGTGAGGTGCGCGAGTACGCTGCCCTGCTCGCGGCCGAGGCCGTGCGTGGCCTTTCGCTGGATGGCATCTCGCTCGAGGCCTGCGGCCAGTTGGGCGCGGAGCACGGCGGTCATCACGACAAGACGGTCGGGGCCTACACGCGCTTGGCGGAGCTGATCCTGTCGATCTGCTGTTGTGGCGCCTGCCGGCGAGACTGGAAAGCCGAAGGTCTGGACGCCGACGCCACCGTGCAGGCGCTGCGCGAGGCGTTCGAAGCCGCCCAGCGGCATCTTGTCGGTGTCGATGCGACACCGGAAGACCTTCTCGGCGCGCCGCTGGCCGGCCTGCTCCTGGGCTGCCGGCAGCTTCACACCGACGCCCTTTTGGAAGGGGTGCTCGCTGCGCTGCAGAGCGTCGAGCCTCGTCTGCGCATCACATTGCACGCCCAGCCAGACCCGTGGGCCACCGGAGCGTCACCTGGGCTCACGCCGACGTCGGCCCGGCGGGCAGACGTCGTGCTGGTTCCTGTCCAGGCAGCGTCCCGGCTGGGCGCGGACGCGATTGCAGCAGCCCGGCGGCTGGTGCCGGCAGGCGCCAGTGTGGCGGCCTACGTCAATCTCCTGGCGCCGATCGAGCCCGAAGATCTCGAGGGGCAGGCATGGCAGCTGCTTCATGCGGGCGCCGACGAGCTCCATCTGTACCATTTCGGCCTCGCGAACGAGGAACAGCTCCCGTTGTTCTCCCGCCTGGCGTCGTTGTCGGCCTGAACCCTGCGCGCGGCGAGCGAGGCGGCCGTCGAAGTGATCGCCGACCCGGCGAAGGCTACGAGCCGGGCAGGTTCAAGCGGCGCTTGGCCTGGTCGTAGAGGTCAGCGGGCAGCGGGCCCTTCTCGGCGAGGGCCACGTTGGAGCGGAGGTGGTTGACGTCGGACGTGCCGACGATCGTGCTCGAAAGAGCCGGGTGGCTGAGCGTGAAGCGCAGGACGAACTCGAGGCGGCTCATTCCACCGAGGAGGTCCTCTGCTCCGGAGAGCTCCCAGCGGCGTTGCGCCTCACCCGCGGCCAGCCCGAGCGGCCCCTTGCTCCAGCCCTTTTCCGCCGCCGGCGCACCGCGGGCCACGCCGCCCCGGACGAGCGTGCCCGCCCCAGCCGCCATCGCCTGGGTGATCAGGTCCTCGTGCTCGCGCTGGACCGCCGAGTACGGGATCTGGAAGACGTCGAAGACGCCCATGGAGATATGGTCGGGCAAGTTGGGCAGCGTTGCGGACATGCCGAGGAAACGAATCTTGCCCTCGTCCCGAAGCGCCATGAGCGTCGCGATGGTGGCGTCGGTCTCCAATTGGGCTCGGCTCGGTGACATGTGGACCTGCAGGAGATCGAGGCGATCGGTCCTGAGCCTGCGAAGGCTCTGCTCGAGTCCCGCTCGGATGTTGTCCGCGCTGTAGTCGTGGGGGAATGGCGGTGTCGCGCCCGTGGGTGGATCGCCGATGAGGCACCCGCACTTTGACGCGAGGAAGTACTCATCTCGACGATTCACCAGGTGCTGGCCGATCAGCTCCTCGCTGCGCCCGTAGTCGATCGAGGTGTCGATCAAGGTGATGCCCGCGTCGAGCACCGCATTGAGGAGCTGGCCTGCGTCCTCATCGGCGATCGCCGGTCCCCAAGGCTGGCCCCGCAACTCCATGGCGCCGTACCCGAGGATGGTCACGTCTGCTCCGGTACGCCCGAGGGTGCGAGTTTCGATGGTCATGCCCGAGACCTTAGCCAGCGGGACCTTCCGGTCCTCGATGATCAAACGGAGCTCGCGAAGCTCCTGAGCGCGGGTCCGGCAAGGCGGTACCGGGTCCACTCGTCGGTCGCGACGGCGCCGATCGACTGGTAGAACGCGATCGCCGGCTCGTTCCAGTCGAGGACGGACCACTCCAGCCGAGGGCAGCCCTCGTCGAGAGCGAGACGAGCCAACGACGCGAGCAATTCCTTTCCTATCCCAAGTCCGCGGTACGCGGGCCGGACGTAGAGATCCTCGAGATAGATACCGGGTCGTCCCGTCCAGGTGGAAAAGCTCCTGTAGTACAAAGCCATGCCCACGACGAGGTCGTCGGTGGTCGCGACCCGAGCGAAAGCGCTCGGCTCCGGCCCGAACAGGGCGCGTTCGAGCATCATGTCGTCGATCTCGACCTCGTCGTGTGCCCGCTCGTAGTCCGCGAGCTCACCGATCAGCTCGACAAGGACGGGAATGTCAGCTCGAGTCGCCGCACGTATCACCCTGCGGACCGTACCCGACACGCTGTGTCGCGCGCCTTCCCGGCGCTCTCTGTGCCGCACGGTGGAGTGCCTCGATGACGATGTCGGCGAGATCCGGGTCGGCGAGCACGAGACCGGGGATCTGTCCCTCCTCGAACCACGCGAGATCGTCGTGCTCCAGAGGTGCCCTGTTCTCCGGCTCTCCGGACCAGGATTCGACGACGAAGATGCGAGCATCGAAGTCGCTGCCGGTCAACCGCCCGACAAGACGAGCGGCATCGGAGGCGACCACGATGCCGAGCTCCTCGAGCAGCTCGCGGGCGAGCGCATCGACGTCCGACTCGCCCGGCTCGATGTGACCGCCGGGCGCGTCCCAGCAGTTCGGAGCCCACACCCGTGACGCGCTTCGGTGCACGAACAGAACTCTTCCCGACTTCACCAACAGGCCGCACACGACGTCGTTGAACACGGCGCAAGCTCGGGCCATCCGGTCAGGTCGGGTGGAGATCGGTGGTCGTCATTTTGGCTCCCCGCTCACCGCGCGACGAGATCTTCTATCTCCGCAGCCGCTCTGCCCAGGCAGCTCTCCAGCGACTCGGCACTGGTGTAGGCATCCCGCAGCGCTCGGGTCCAGCGTCGCGCAACGTCGATGTAGTTCACAGCCGGCGTCACGAGGACCTCGCTGACATTTTCGAGGAGCTGCCTTGCGACAGTAGCAAAGTCTCCCCAGCCCGATGCCCGCTCCTGGAAGTCCGGGTCCTCCCAGATGCTCGTGCGTGTGGGGTTCATGTTGCCTTCGAAGGCGGACTGGAGGAGAAGCACCTTTCCGGTCGCCCACTCCATGAATTCCCACGCGGTGTCCTTGTCCTTGGAGTTCGCGTTCATAACGACCGACCAGGTCCACAGGTTCGAGCTACGTTCGCCGCCGGGACCGAGCGGAGGAAGCGCGTAGCCGACTTTGCCACTGACTTTCGAGACCTTCGGATTCTCGAAGTACACCACGTAGTGGTCGGAATCGACGATCAGGCCGTAGTTCCCATTGGCGAAGTCGATGGCGAGTTCGTACCAGCGTTGATTGGGCCAGTCTGTCGGACCTGCCTCTCGTAGGGCAGCGAGAATGTCCCCGGTTGCACGGAGCGCGGCCGGTGAGGCGATCACGCACGCTCCGGTCTCGTCAAAGTCCCGTCCCCCATATGACCACAGCTGACTTGCGAATCCCGTGTAGATCGTGTGCCACACGTTCACCCCGCGCTGGCCGAGCCCGCGGCAAGGTGCAGCTCGTTGGGCGATTTGCCTGGCGGCGGCAAAATAGTCTTCCCACGTGCTCGGCAGCTCGGCCCCCGCACGCTCCAGAACCCCGGGCAGGTAGGCGAGGTTGTACGACTCACAGTTGACGGGCAGCTCGAGGAGCGGGCCCTCGCCCAGGGGCTGTCCAAACCGTCCGCTCCAGCGATTGCAAGCTATGAGGCTGGCAAGGAAGTCATCGGGGTCGTAGTCGGCGCTGGCGCGCTCGAGAAACGGGTCCAGTGGCTCGACACGTCCCGCGCCGAGCTGCTCCCACATGAGCACAGGTCCCGACATGTAGACATCGGCCGGATCCTCGCCGTCGAGATAAGGCGCCAACTTGTTGGTGAAGTACTCGTCGTTGTCGATCAGGCGGACATCGACCCGGTGACCTGAAGCCTCCTCAAACTCGCCGATGTGCCGGGCCACACTCGCGGCAGAATGCATCCTGGTCACATCCAAGAAATCTCACGTCAGCCATTGGCAAACAACCCCCTCGACCTCGCGGACTGTTCAAGGTCCGGTGTCGAGACCATTGTTCTGCCGGTTGAAGCGACTGGGTACAGGCAGATCGCTGGCGCCTCTCGCACCGAAGCCGACCTGCACGCGACGCTAGTGCCACCCGACGTCCTGCGGCGGAGCGTGAAGCCTGGCTCGCCGCAGCTGTCCAGGTGGACCGGACCGGCCGGACTTCTGGCCGTCCTCGTTCCTGCCGCCGGGAGATTCGGCGGCATTGGGCGCAGCGCGATCCCCGGCTCGAGCGTTGTAGTGAGCAGGGAGGTTCGATGACAGTCGCCGGCACTCGCCGAGGGGCATCGCGGGGGTGGCACCCGACGTCACCAAACGCGCTCACCGGTGCAGAGGTCCGTCTTTGGAGGCCTCCCGATGCCACGACCGCCTGCGACATGCCGAGGAAGAACAACAAGGAGGAACCACGGTGGAACTGACGCTGGGTGATTGTTGCCGACTCGCGGTGGGTGTCGCTCTGGCCTGCGGGGCGATCCTGGTCCCCACGGCCGCTCTGGTGGCATCGGCAGCCTCAGGCGCACCGGCAGCCTCAGGCGCACCGGCCTGGCGCAACCTCACATGCAGTCCTGGGAGTCGTGGACACCGGAGCCTTGTGCGCCGGCCCGGGCGTGACTGCGGAAGGCCTGAGGGTCGTCCCACCCGGCCAGACCCTCCCCAAGCCGGCCGGTGAGGCCGAAGAGGTGGAGAACTTCCCGCTGCAGGTCTGTCCGCACCAGTCTTCGATGAACGTTCTTCCGATCCGTCCCGGGGTGGGGATACCCAACTACACGTCCTCGTGAGCCGGAGGGGCGCGCTCTGGTGCGAGCCGAGCCACTTTGTGGGCAAGAGGCTGCGCTGCCGGCTCATGCGGCTCCGCGGACGGTGCCGGCTCATGCGGCCTCCCCGGACACCGCCTCTCAGCCCCACCCCAGTTCTTCGAGTCGCTGGTCATCGATGCCGAAGTGATGCCCGACCTCGTGGATCACGACCCGGCGAACTACCTCGACGACCTCCTGGGCTGTCTGGCATGTCTGGCAGATCGTGGCCATGAAGATCGTGATGCGGTCCGGAGTGACCGCCGAATAGTGCGCCCCTCGGTTTGTCAACGGGACACCCTGATACAGGCCGAGCAGTCGTCCAGGCGGGCTGTGATCGTCCACCATGACCGCGACGTTCTCCATGGCCGCACCAAGCTCGGCAGGTATTCCATCGAGAGCGTCGGCCACTAACTCTTCGAACTGCTCGAGCGACATGGCGACCATAGCGAAGATCATGCCAACACTTCGACCCGGGCTGAGGTCGACAGGTGTCCCGGCCGGTGAGGCGCGGCATCGCCTCTCACCGGCCGGGGCGAAGGGGTCCTAATCGCCAAGGCTGCGGAACACGAACAGGCGCCCATCCTCGTGGGGCATGGACTCCACGAACTCCCAGCCCTTCTGCGCCATGTCGTTGAGAAGGTTCTCAACTGCCAGTCTGCCGAACTGACCGCCATGGCTGAACGGGTGATTGAGAAGCTGAGCGGTGTACTTGTACCGCCCGCGAACGTGCACCACAGGCTCGGCAAGCGGATCGGTCGTTTGTCTCTGGAGCTCCTCAGCCCACCGCTTGGTGATCTCCGCCTCGTTGGCGATCACCTCGGCCTGGTGTTTGGCGATCTCTTCGGCCTGCCGAGCGAAGCTCTCTGTCATGACGACAGGATACCCGCGGACGGTTCTGCCGAAGGTCCCGGTACACAGGTCGGAACAGCTCCTGGCCTGCTCGCGGGCTCCGGTGAAGGGCTCTCTTGCACCCACGACACGGGTCGGGTCCGCCTTGGCGACCAAGAAGCTGTCAGCAGACTTCGCCACCGACACCGACCCCGGCAGTTACCCAACAGGGAACGCAAGCATCGTCGAGCCAAGTGGTCTCGACAGTGTCTTTCGCCCTGGGTCCTGCTTTTCCGGAGAGGACCAGGTCCCCGTCGCGCGCACTGCGACGGGCCGCGATCTCGTCGGGTAGCGTGGCCGAGAAATGGGTTCTTCGGACCTTCGCAGCTGTGCGCGCGGTCTGCCCCGTGAGCACCGCCGTCGATGGGCACCGCCGAGGACCAGTCGGACTCGGATCCGCCAGGAGGCGAATCGCCTGATGGACGCCATCACGTCAGTACCTGTCCCCTACAACGAGCCCGTGCGCGAATACCCGCCGGGCAGTGCTCAATGCGACGCGCTGCGTCGCCGCATTGCCGATCTCGAAGGCGAGCGGCACGAGTTGATGCTGACCATCGGAGGCGAACGGCGGATGGCCCGCGGCGAGAAGTTCAACGTGGTGCAACCGCACGACCGGGGTCACGTGCTGGGCGAATCGGCGCAAGCCACCGAGGAGGACGTGGCCGGAGCCGTGCGCGCCGCCAAGGACGCGGCGTCTTCTTGGCGCGATCTCCCATTCGACGAGCGTGCGGCGATCCTTCTACGTGCCGCTGACCTGCTGGCGGGTCCGTGGAGAGACACTCTGAACGCAGCGACGATGCTCGGCCAGTCAAAATCGGTGCAGCAGGCGGAGATCGACTCGGCGTGCGAGCTGATCGACTTCTGGCGGTTCAATGTGCACTTCGCCCGAAGCATCCTTGCCGAGCAGCCCAATTCGGCGCCCGGCGAGTGGAACCGCACCGACCACAGGCCACTGGACGGGTTCGTGACCGCGATCACGCCGTTCAACTTCACCGCGATCGCCGGCAACCTCCCCACCGCTCCTGCGCTGATGGGCAACACCGTGGTATGGAAGCCCGCTTCCACCCAGCTGCTGGCCGCCCATTACCTGATGCTGCTGTGGGAGGCCGCCGGCCTTCCGCCCGGCGTCATAAACCTCATCACAGGTGGCGCCGCCGCGATGAGCACGACCGTGCTGACCGACCCCGACTTTGCCGGCCTGCACTTCACCGGGTCTACGTCGACGTTCAAATCGATGTGGCGGATCATCGGGAACAATCTGGACCGCTATCGCTCCTACCCGCGCATCGTGGGTGAGACCGGAGGCAAGGACTTCGTGGTCGCGCATCCCTCTGCCGACCAGGCGTCCCTGGTCACTGCGCTCGTCCGCGGCGCGTTCGAGTACCAAGGCCAGAAGTGCTCCGCTGCCTCGCGCGCCTACCTGCCCCGCTCGCTGTGGGACAACGGGCTCCGCGAAGCACTGGTCGACACGACCAAGACTGTCTCCTATGGCGATGTGACCGACTTCCGCTACTTCGGCGGGGCCGTGATCGACGCTCACGCGTTCGCCGACCACAGTGAGCTGTTCGAGCGGGTACGCCATGACAAGGTCGTGGAGGTTCTCGCAGGCGGTGTCGCCGACGATCGAGAGGGGTTCTTTGTCGAGCCGACCATTCTGCTCGGCGACGACCCACGTCACGAGATCTTCACGACCGAATTCTTCGGCCCCATCCTGTCGGTGTTCGTGTACCCCGACGACGACTACCCGAGGATCCTCGAGCTCATCGACGCGATCGAGCTCGTATGCGCTCACCGGTTCGGTGTTCGCCACCGCCAGGACGGCGATCGTCGAGGCTCAGCGCGCGCTCCGGTTCGCCGCCGGCAACTTCTATGTCAACGACAAGCCAACCGGTGCTGTAGTCGGCCGTCAGCCCTTCGGCGGATCCCGTGGCTCCGGCACCAACGACAAGGCCGGATCGAAGCTGAACCTCCTCCGTTGGACCAGCCCGAGATCGATCAAGGAGACGTTCATGCCTCCCACCAACCACGGGTACTCGCACATGGACAAGCCGGCCGTCGCCTCGCCGCAGCCCGCCGGTCCTGGGACTCCGCTCCCGCCTGCAGGTGCCGCCCCAGGGCCGGCGTCGTCACCCGGACCCCACTGAACCGCAGGGCTGCTGCGAGCCCGGCGGACGATCCACGGGAGGGACCGGTGCCATTTCCCAGGACAGTTGCACGCCTGAACCGGATCGGGCTCAACCGAGTCGCCCGACACGTCGCTCCCTGGGCCCCGGGCTTCGGCGTAGTCGTGCACCAGGGCCGGCGTTCCGGCCGGGCCTACGAGACCCCCGTCAACGTGTTCCCGACCTCAGATGGCATCCGCATCGCGCTCACCTACGGCGTGCACTGCGACTGGGTCGAGAATGTCCTCGCTGCCGGAGGCTGCTGCTTGCGGACCCGAGGCCACAAGGTCGTGCTGACCGGTCCACAGGTAGTACACGACCCGATGCGCCACGGCATTCGCCCCGTTGAGCGGCAGATCCTACGGTTGTTGAGGGTCGCCGATTTCCTCACGCTCGTCGAGAGCGATGATGTCGTCGAAGGATCGGCCCCAGGCGGCTAGAACCACTCCGGGCCCCCGCTTTGTGTAACACCCCGCCGGTAGGGTGCGGTGCGAAGTGCTATCGAGCGCGCCGGTCCCCGGGGCGCTCCGCAGACAAGCAGCCGTCCTGCCGGGAGCCCGCTCGTGATCGCCTCCATCCCATCTGCCACTCTGCTCGGTGTTCGAGGTCGTCCGGTCCTCGTCGAGGTGCACGTTTCCAACGGCCTACCCGGCTTTGCGGTCGTCGGGCTGCCGGATGCCGCCTGCCGGGAGGCGCGGGACCGGGTCCGGGCGGCCCTGCTCTCGAGTGGTCTTCCGTGGCCGCTGAGGCGAGTGACGGTCAACTTGGCGCCCTCCGGTGTGCGCAAGACGGGTGCCGGCCTGGACCTTCCAATTGCCATTGGTCTGCTCGTTGCGACCGGCGAGCTCGACCCGACCGCGGTCGCCGGTTGTGGGTTCGTCGGGGAGCTCGGCCTCGACGGGACGATCCGTTCTGTCCCAGGCGCCCTTCCTCTCACCGATGCCGTCACCTCGCCCGCCGTGGTTGTGCCTGCGACGTGTGTTCCTGAGGCCTTGCTCGTCGGCAAGCAACTTGTGCGAACGGCACGGTCGCTCCGCGAGCTTGTCGACGCCTTGGCGGGGCGGGTCGCCTGGCCCGAGCTGAGAGCAGTCTCGCCACCGGCTCCGGCACCCGAGCGCCGGAGGCCGGGAGCAGTAGTCGCCGACACAGCGTCTGGTCAGGGCCTTGGCGAGCCCGTGGACCTCGCGGACGTACGCGGCCAGCCGATGGGCCGCCTTGCCATCGAGGTCGCCGCCGCCGGCGGTCATCACCTCCTGTTGTCAGGGCCTCCAGGTTCGGGCAAGACCATGCTCGCCGAGCGGCTGCCGAGCATCCTGCCTCCCCTTGACGAGGGTCAGCTACTGGAGACCTATCGGGTCCATTCCGCAGCCGCCTTGCCACTGCCACCGCCGGGCGAGCGCCGTCCCCCCTTTCGGGCACCGCATCACGGGATCTCAGCCCCGGCGCTCATCGGCGGCGGTTCCTTGTGGATGCGCCCGGGCGAGGTCAGCCTCGCCACTGCCAGAGTGACGGAATGTCACTCGACGCTCGGCGCGAAGAGCTTCAACCGAGATTCGCGGGTGTTGTCGTGGGAACTTAGCTCGGCGTTCTGGAATCGGCGAATCCGCAGCTAGCGGCATGACCGACAACTTGCACTGTCTAGACGGGGGTCACCCGCCTCATCTTGGCGAGCACCACGGAGCGTCCGTCAGGATCGGCCAAGACCACGAACCGGCCCCAAGATGCGTCTTGCGTCGGCCAAACCACGGTGAGACCCCGTTCGACAGCCTCGCGCTCGCAAGCATCGGGATCCTCGACCCTGAAGCGAATCGCCGCCCCACCAATACCAGCTCCCGCTGGGAAGATCCCTCGCTCGTCATGGCCCGTGTCATTGCGATGGAGTACGACGCGTCCCGAGGAACTCCCAACCACGACGATGTTTTCATCCTCGAACAGAACCGATAATCCGAGGGCATCGACGTAGAACGCTCTCGCCTCGGCCAGGTCCGAGACAAACAGGATCAAGCTCTCCAGGTCTTTGGTGTTCACGACCACGAACGATACGAGAGCGAGCGAACGTTGCCTGGCGCGGCAGTAGCGACCTTGGGTCCTAACGCGACAGCACCCCCGCGGGGGGATTCGGGGGCGCTGCGTGCTGTTTCCCACGCCCAGAATGCCCCAGAGATGTCCGCCGTTCTAGAGCCGAAGGGCACCTTCTCGCGAGCTAAGAGGAGCGTGACACCAAAGCCCAGCTCTCGCGCCGTCGTGAACGCCCGACACCGCAGCACCGGGGCGGTTCAGACCTCCTGCCAGGGGAAAATCCCGGTGCCGATACTTGCGCGAGTGGCGGCGCTGCGCTGCTCATACACTGAAAACGGGTGCGCGGCTCACGGATTCCGGGGTCACGCACCCAACGCCAGGCACGCTGTCCCTGCCGCCCTATGAAGGAAGATGGGCCGTTCGCGTTGTCCCCAGGTTGTCCGCTTGAGCAGGGCACTGGAGCTACCTTGTGCGTCGACCGAATGCTTGTTCTGTCTCACACATCCCGTGTCGGGTCGAGCAAATGCCTGACGCTAGGTGATCCGAAATCGGCGCCGAGATAGCCGTACAGCCGGGTGGCCCGTCGGCGGCAACTCGCGCCGTTTGTCTGTGTTCTCCCGTAGTTCGACAAGCACCGCTTCCCGATACTCGGCGAGAGTACGCCAGTGTTCGAGCTGATCGAGAGCCTCTCGAAGCTCGGCGCGCAGGCGATCCCTTTCTGCCTGTGCTTCCCTGAGCTGGGTGCGGTGGCGGTCAAGTTCGTCTCGGACAAAGGCGAGTTCATCGTCCTCAGGCATCGAGCACTCGCCCTCGGATAAGAGACTGCCATGGTGCCCACGGCGAGCAACCACCGATCAGGCCGCACATAGCCCCAGAGTGCGGTACGTCCTTGGTAGTCGCCGGTTCCAGTGGCACGAGAGTCTCTCTTTGGGCACGCCTTTCACGTGCGAACGGCTACTTGCATCATCGGCAGCTTGTTGCCGTCTCATGAGTTCGGCTGGTCGAAGGCGAGGGGCCACCGGAGGTGTCGCTTCATTCGACCTCGGTACTGCGGTGCCGGGGCCGTCCTGCGCGGTGACCGTATTCCGGGTCTTACGAAAGGCAGGCGTCCGCACGCACTTATTCCTGTGTCGCATCGGGTCACAGATTCCGGGGTCACGCACCCAACGCTGTGCCACGCCGGCCCCACTGCCCTATAAAGGAAGGTGGGACGTTCGCGTCATCCCTCAGGTGTCCGCCTGAACGGGGCACTGGACCTATCCTGTGCGTCGATCCGATGCTTGTTCATCGGACATGCGCCCTGTCGGGTCGAGGAATGCCTGAGGCTACGCCGGACATTTGGTCCAGCGGCTTTGCGGGCCTTCACCCGCTCCCCTGCCGCATGCTCGCGCCGCAGGCGCCGAGCGGTCTCAGTCGTGAGCGGGCCGCTCGACCAAGCCCTTGCGACGTTCGGACGCTCTGTGCGGTGAAGCGCGTGTCACTAGGGGCGATCCCTGTCGAGTCGCCCGGCTCCTCTTGGTGTCCCGGCCGTCCTCAGATCGACAACGTTCGAGGGCTGGAGCTTCACCGATCGAAGGGTGAGTTCATCGGCTGGCTTAGGTCTGCACAGGAAGAACCCCTGGGCGAAGTCGCAACCGAGAGAGGCCAGTAGCTCATGAGTCGCGGCGGTCTCGACGCCCTCGCCCACGACCCGGAGGCCCAAGGCATGACCAAGCTCGATCGCGGTCTGCACGAGCGCCTCGCCCTTTTGCGGGTCGTCTGACTCCAGCTTGTTGACGAGCAGGCGGTCGATCTTGAGTTCCCTAACCGCGAGATCACCGAGATAGGCAAGCGAAGAGAATCCGGTACCGAAGTCATCGACCGAGACCGTCAGACCGAGGTCGTGCAGTTGTTGCACAACCTGTCGGGACCGTGTTCTATCGGACATGAGGGTCGTCTCTGTTATCTCAAGGATGAGGGACTCTGGCCCGAGACGGTGACGGGCCAGCAAGAACCGAATCTGGTCTGGTAGCTCGGTGTCCAAGAGGTTGGTCGCCGACAAGTTGACCGAGACCGAAATCTCTAGACCGTCTTTTCGCCAACGGGCGCACTGCGCGAGCGCTGCCTCTAAGACCCACTCCGCGAGCGGCCTCATAAGCCCGGCTTCTTCGGCGAGTGGGATGAACTCGCCAGGGAGGATGACACCCAGCTCGCGATGCGGCCAACGAAGCAGCGCCTCGGCCGAGGTGATCTCTCCTGTCCGAAGATCGAACTGGGGTTGGAAGTAGAGCGTGAGGGCGTTTTCGGCGATAGCTTGGCGGAGTTCCTCGATGCGCCGTAGTCGAGCCCGGCCGTCATCGCTCAGAGCCTGATACACGTCAAAGGGTCGGCGGGCGAGCTTGGCGCGGTACATGGCGACGTCCGCGCAGCGGAGCAGCTCGTCGCTTCCTTGGGCGTGCTCGGGCACGAGTGCGATGCCGATGCTGGCACCGACGTGCAGGCTCGCCACGCCGAGCACGAAGGGCTCCTCCAGGCGAGTAAGAACACGCTTTGCGACTGCTTCGGAGTAGTCGACATCGGAGTCTTTGAGCACGATGCCGAACTCGTCACCCCCGAGCCGGGCAAGAACATCGAAGCCTCTCAGAACGCCCTTGAGACGTGACCCCAAGATCTTGAGGACCTCGTCGCCGACCGGATGGCCGAACGAGTCGTTGATCTCCTTGAAGTGATCGAGGTCGATCAAAAGCAGCGCAAGGCGTCGGTCTTGGTCGACCAGCGCCGTCTCCTCGAAGAAGTCCTGGAGGGTGAGTAACAGGTGCCTCCGGTTGCCAAGACCGGTTAGCTCATCGGTCAGTGCCAGGAGTCTCCTGGACTCGGTCACCGACCGCAGTTGGCGGAGCGAGAGCAACGATCTCGCCACAACTGCCAACAGCGTCGCGAGAGCCAGGATCAGTCCGACCCGACTCTCATGGGTGAAAATGCTGCGGAAGAGCACGACGAGACTGCAGGCTGTGGCAGCGATCGGAAGAGCGAACCGGGGGATGGTCTCTGTTGCCGACCCTGCCGACGCGGACGATCTCAGCCACACGGCAAGTGATGTGACAAAGATCGCGACCGGCCACGTGGCATCCAAGAGCGTGCCGGTCCGGTAGGTACCGGCTGAGGTCTGCAACAGATAGGTCGTGTCGCCCACTGCGAGGATCCCGCATCCGAGACCGAAGATCAGCCAGCGGGGGTTGCGCCAGGTGGGAAGCATGGCGAGTGCCCCCACGACCAGGGCAAGAAGGATAAGGTCCCCGATCGGATAGGCGAGATTGGTGGCCACCTCGGCTGGAGAACCGCCGATCGCGTGCAGGATCGGATCGAAGGCGAATGTCGCCGTCACCGCGGCTGCGCCAAGGCCAGCCACCACGCCGTCCAAGTGTGTGGCAAGGGGCAAGCGCTTGGCCTCGATCCGCATGAGCAGGATCATCCCGACGAATACGAGGGGATAGAACGCGAGGTAGAAAGCGTCGGCCGCAGAAGGGATTGGCGGGGTGGCGGCACCACCCAGGGTCTCGATGTTCCAGAGTGTGTCTCCGGCCCCGAAGGCGAGTAGTCCACTGCCGACCGCGACAGACGCCCAGCGAAGTCGCCCTTTGGCAAGCCCGCGGGCGAGGCAGAACCCTCCGGCGACGAGTTCTAAGCCGTCGGTCCCCCAATCGTTTATGAACGACCACATCTGACCGTGGACATGGGTGACCAGGCCCAGGATGTAACCAGCGAGGAGGACACCTAGAGCCGGGTAGGCGACACGAGTCATCAGTGCCTTGGATGACTTTCGCTCTCGGCTTGGGCTGTCGGCCTCCACTGCCCGATGAGCAGGCTGCACACACGTTTATCGGCAGGGCCGACCGCCAAACTGAGCGGGGTTCTCCGGCGTCGAGCTTTGGACGTTGGCAGGTTTGCCGATTGTCCACGCGACCTCGCAAACGTGGTGGGGCTGCACCTGGCCTAGAAGCTGTGAACTCGGCTTCGCCGACCGCCGGGATCCATCGCCCCGGTCAAGTTGCGTCACTCTTGCCAGCGTGCCAACGTGTAATCATCAAGCGCGACTTCGTTCCGGCATCCAAAGTCATCGACCCATCCAAGCGCGTCGCCCTAGAGTTCTCGTCGTCGGACTCTCTTCGGAGCACGACTTTCAAGAAAGGAGCACCTCGGTGAAGGGATTCAAGAACTTCCTAATGCGAGGTGACGTCATCGTCATCGCGGTCGGCCTGATCGTCGCTTTGGCGTTCAGCACGCTGATCAAGGCGTTCACAGACTCTGTGATCAATCCGCTCATCTCGCGAGCCCAGGGAGGCGGGGCTGTCGGACTCGGAGTACAGCTCGGCCAGACGGGCAACACCAACACGTTTTTGAACCTCGGAGCTTTCATTTCCGCGGTCGTCTACTTCGTCATCTTCATGGCCGTCGTGTACTTCGCCATCGTGGTTCCGTACAAGAGGATCTCGGCAAGACGCGGCCAGGTCGTGTTCGGGGACCCGGCACCAACCCGGACTTGCCCGGCCTGTCTTTCCGCCGACCTTCCACTGGGCGCCACCAAGTGCAGGTACTGCGGCAGCGACCAGCCGACCGGCACGGGTAGCACCGCCGGGTAAGCCTTGATCTCGGCGACGCCTGCCGAGGTACTGACGCCGAGCAACCCCTAAATCCAGGTGCGACTTGAGACAGTCCGGCACCACGGGCCGGTCTTGAGGTGGGGACCTCGGGTAGCATGCCATGTCAGTAGCAAGAACCGCCGCTGACTTGGCGGACGAGAGGGATGCCATGGCAGATGTGATCAGCTTGGCGACGGATCTCGATGACCACTCCAGGTGATTCTGCGAGTCAAGCCCGACGACGAACCCAGATGGCACGAGATTGCCGAGCAACTTCGCGACCTGTCTATGGCGGGAACCTTCCCGAGGATGACCCGCAGGACCAGCGTTGGGATCGCGCTTGATACCGGCGCAGCGGCCCCCCGTGTCGTACTTCCACCATGTTCGCAAATGGTCAGCGGTCTTAGCCCTGATCCACCGAAAAACAGGGCGTTTGGGAAGTCAGGACCGGCCTAGCATCCGCGAAAAGTGCCTTCCTGTAAGGGAAAATGGGGGTCACAACACCAACCCATGCCCCTTGAGAAAGGCACTATTTCGATGCGCTCATCTTCGCACAGCCCGGACCGGATTTCGGTGACCTTCGACGACGACCACGTCGTCGCCAATGCCGGACTGATCCAGCCGGCGACGCTGGCCGATCATCTCGGGCTGCGAGAGCTCTTCGACGAGTACGTGCACCTTGGTGATGGGCCCGGGCACGCCAACGTCGGGCTCAAGGCGATGACTTTGATCTACTCGGCTCTGGCCGGTGGCGACTGCATCGAGGACGCGGACCGGATGCGGGTGGCCGCCACGACCGAGGTGCTGGGCCACGGCGTGCGGGCACCGTCCACGCTCGGGACCTTCCTGAGGTCGTTCACCTGGGGACATGTCGCCCAGCTGGACCGCGTGCTCGACGAGTCGATCCGCCGTTCATGGGCGGCCGGTGCCGGGCCCGGGCAGGGGCCGGTCACCTTGGACGTGGACTCGACGATCTGTGAGACCTACGGGCTTAAAAAGCAAGGTGCCCGCTTCGGTTACACCAGTCGGCGTGGCTATCACCCGCTCCTGGCGACGGTTGCCGGCACCGAAGAGGTCGTGGGTGTGCGCCTGCGGGGCGGCAACGCCCATACCGGCCGGGGCGTTGCTGGCTTTCTCACCCAGGTGTTCAACCGTGTGCGCCGGGCGGGGGCGACCGGGCCGATGGTGCTGAGAGCCGACTCGGGCTTCTACAGCTCCAAGGTGACCCAAGCCTGCGCCAAAGCGGGGGTGAGCTTCTCGGTCACGGTCAAGACCTCCAAGGCGTTGCACAAGGTGATCGCCGCCATCAAAGAGGAGGACTGGACACCGATCCCGTACTGGATCGACGACGGCGCCGATGTGGCCGAGACGACCTACCGGCCTTTTTCCCCAAAGCACCCCGAGGTCCGTCTCATCGTGCGACGGGTGAAGCCCACCCCGGGCAGCCAGCTGGCGTTGTTTTCAACCTACGACTACCACGCCTTTATCACCGACCGTGAAGGCGAGACGATCTACCTCGAGGCCGATCACCGCCGCCACGCCGTGGTCGAGGACGTGATCCGCGATTTGAAGTACGGCGTCGGGGTGAACCACCTGCCGTCCGGACGCTTTTGCGCCAACGCCGTCTGGATGACCCTCAACGTCATCGCCCACAACCTCGGCCGCTGGGTGGGTCGCATCGGCCTCGGGCCCGAAGCGACGTCCATGACCACCAAGACCCTGCGCACGCGAATGTTGAACATGCCCGGACGTATGACCACCTCTGGCGGCAGAAGGACCCTGCACCTACCGAGGGCATGGCCGTGGGAGGACCAGTTCAACACGATCCTTGCCAGGTTGCGTTCCCTTCCCCGGCCGGCCGTCTGCCTACGCGCCTGATCTGTGCGCGACGACGGCGTCCCGCCACCTGTGCCTGGCGCCAGCAGACGATGGTCCTCCTCAGCCCTTCACGGGGCCTGGTCCGACACGCACCTACTGTCGCCGCGGAGGCTCACTCAGACTCCTCGACGCCAGCTCCGGTTCATCTGTGTTGGTTCAGTGCCCCAGAGACGACCGCCAGATGTCTTTCGGTGGTTCGGGGCTTAGACGCGTCGACCAACGACGAAGCCCTCCGGGCGTTCATCACCTTGCACGCCGAGGACTGGATCTCCTATCTGCTTCGCCTCGGAGCTGATCGGGGAGCTGTCTTTACGAAGGCGACGGCCGTGGACATCACTCCTGAGCGTTTCGAGGAGATCACCAGAAGGCTAGTGCCGCGTCAGCCATCGTTTGCCCGCTCCGGTCGACCGCCCGACCTCGGGTCCCAGCCGGGGCCGCTACCAGACACCCTGCACCCGGAAGTTGCGATCGGGTCGAACGACCCGTCCTCGACACAGGGCCGCACGTCACGGCCAAGAAAAGGGCCTTCGACCCTGGCGGCTCTGAACGAGGAGCCGGACCATGGTCACAGAGGTCGTTCCTGATGAGAATCACATCCAGCACCCAGAGAGGATCAGGGCTCCGGTATAAGCGGGTGATCCTAACGTGGGTGATCGCGTACGTCTTGATCACGGCCCTTGGAACGGGGCTCTTCTTCATCATTGCTGGTATCCAACACACCGGCTCGACGACCCACCCGTTGCAAGACCCATCCTACGTTTTGGAGAACAAGATCCTCCCCATCTGCAACCTGGTCGTGTGGACTGCGCTGGCCTTGGTCTACTTCAGCAAGCCGAACGACCTTGCGGCACATAACTGGTACGGAGAGGCGCTGCGCCTGGGGGCCTTGTGGTTGGCTATCGCTCTGCCAATCGACTTCTTGGCCTTCGTTGTGTCACCTGGTCCGTTGTCGATGTCAGCGCACGACTTCTACGTTGGGCAGTCCCCGTGGATCTACCTGACCTATCTGGCCGTGTTCCTCAGCCCGACGTGCGCTTTCGCGCTGCGCCAGCGGGGCATGTCCCGGCTAAGTAGGTAAGCACGGGCACCCGACCCGTAGTGGCGGACCCGTTGGGGTCCTACCCCGTGGCAGTTAGGGCTGACGGCATCCGGTACTCGACGATCCCGCACGTGGGCCTCGCCGACAAGGGGGCGGCAGGGCAAACGTTCCCTGACGCGGCACTAGAGACCTGATATCTGGTAATGCGCTACAGGAGGTACTACGCGCATGGATGGTCGCAGCGTCGGAGGTTCTTGAAGTGGCAGCAGACAGTCGATACTGTAGGTGCCTTACGGTATACGGCCCCGGTGCGAGGGGGGAGCGCCGGGGCCGTCCTTCGTGCCCTCGCTCAGGTGTCCTGCGCGGATGGGGCGACTTGCTGTTCGACGGATGGTCCTGCGGTATACCGTGACTGCAACACGCCCTTTTGCTCCTGTCGCATAGGCAACGGGGTCGTGCAGATTGCCTCCCCCCCGGCAATCCGGCGCCGCCGCCTCAAGGGGTGGCGGCGCTGTCGCGTTGACCGCGCTCGATCGGATCCATGGCAGCCTTGAGAGAGATCGGTGGCGCGCCGAACTGAAGCCGCACGGTTTGTAGTCTGCGCTCACTGGACGAGCGGCCCCGTTGCTTTCCTTCATCGGCGGCGGGACCGTCTCGCGTGGCACTTCGGCAATGAAGATGGTCGCCATCGAAGCCGGTCAGGCGGCTGGAGCCTTGCCACCAACGGCGTGCTGTTCCTCGACGAGCTCGGAGAGTTCCCTTCGCCGTTGCTCGACCTGCTCCGCCAGCCGCTCGAAGAGGGAGTGATCCGAGTCGCCCGTGCGAGGGCGACCGTCAGCTTCCCGGCGAGGTTCCTCCTGGTTGCGGCGATGAACCCCTGCCCGTGCGGCGAACGGCGAGGCATCGGCAGCTGCGTCTGCTCGGCCGCTCAGCTTGCCCGCTACTCGAGAAGGCTCTCCGGGCCGCTCTTGGACCGGTTCGATCTGCACGTCGCGGTCGGCAGGCCGAGCGTCCGTGAGCTCCTGGACTCGGCACCCGCCGAGTCGAGCGCTGCTGTCGCCCAGCGTGTCGCCCGTGCCCGTGGGCTCGCGCGCCGGAGGGGCGTGACGGCGAACGCAGCCTTGTCCTCGGCGAGCCTGGAGCAGCACGCTCCCCTCACCAGGGCCGCGCGCGACCTGCTCGAGCGGCAGCTGTGCTCTGGTGCGCTTTCGGCTCGCGGTCTCGATCGTGTGCGGCGGGTTGCCCTGACACTTGCCGACCTCGACCCTTCGGGCACGACCGTCGGCGAAAGCCACGTCGCGATCGCGCTGGAGTTGCGGGCTGGCCATGCCGCCTTGTTGGGCGGATCGAGCGAGGCGTGAGCAGCGCCGGAAGCCTTCCGCCGCGCGCGGACCACTTGCCTGATGTGGCGTACGCGGCGACGTTGGCAGGGCTTGATTCGATGACGCCGCAGCGTCTTCAGCGCTTGCTCCGGGGCCGGTCGGCCGAGGAGGTGTTCGCAGATCTGCGTTCCCGGAGAACGCGTCTCGTCTCGCGCTTGATGAATGGAGAGCAGACGCCCGGACGCGGCAACCCACGGACCGCGCAGATTGTCGATGCCTGGCGGAGGGCCTCGATCGACACAGACCCCGCCGTTGTCTGGGAGCGATTGGTGGCAACCAAGACAGCGGCGTACCGCCGAGGGTCGCCCGGATACCCGTCCCGCCTCGTCGATGACCGGGCTGCGCCCGAGGTCCTGTTCGCCCGCGGGTCGATCGCTCAGCTGGACGGGCCCTGCATCGCGCTCGTGGGCACGCGCTCGGCAACGCACTACGGTTCCTCTGTCGCGGCCGAGCTCGGGGCGGACCTGTCAGGTGCCGGTGTGGTCGTCGTTTCGGGCTTGGCTGCAGGCATAGATGCCGCGGCTCACCAGGGCGCGCTCGCGCCCGAACGCCCGGCGCCTCCCGTCGCCGTGGTCGGTGGGGGAGTCGACGTGGTCTACCCCGCCAGCAGCTGCCGGCTCTGGGCGCGTGTGGAGGTCTCCGGGGGCATCCTCTCAGAGGCGGCACCCGGCACGGCACCAGAAGGGTGGCGCTTTCCTCTTCGCAACAGGCTCATCGCAGCACTTGCCCATGTCGTGGTTGTCGTCGAGTCCCACAAGGGGGGCGGAGCGTTGCACACCGTGACGGCCGCGGACGAACGTGGCGTGACGGTGCTTGCCGTGCCGGGATCGGTGAGGAGCTCCGCGTCCGAAGGCACCAACTCCCTGATTGCAGATGGCTGTGGCGTGGCGAGGGACGCCCAAGACGTACTCGCGGCGCTGGAGCTGGCTTGTGCCGGTGGCTACCCGCCTCTTGGTAAGCGCGCCGGGCCACTCGCGCGGATGGGCATCACTCGGGACTCCCCGCCAGGCGCCCCTGCCGGCCTTTCGCCGGACGAGCAGTCGGTGCTCGGGGCTCTCGAAGATGTCGCGACCGCGTTCGAGCTCGTGTGCAGTCGCTCCGGACTGGGGCTCGCCACCACAGCTGTCACCCTCGAGCACCTTGCGACGCTCGGCCTGGCTGCAAGGTCAGGTTCCGGTTGGGAGCGAAGTGCCGCCAGGCGGCGCTAGACCGGTCGCCTCGCGTCGGGCCTGCCTGGCAGGTGTCTGCGTGCGGTCCCAGGTGCCCAGCTCAGCCGGGCATCGAGCTCATCGGGTCGGTCCACTCGAGGTCGAGGGCTGAGGCCACCGCTGCGTTCGTGCAGTGGCCGCGTACCGTGTTGATCCCGCCGCGCAGGACCGGATCGGCTGCCGCGGCTGCTGCCACGCCGTGCTCGGCGAGCTCGACGAGATACGGGAAGGTCGCGTTGGTGAGCGCGTACGTCGAGGTGTGCGGCACCACGGCGGGCATGTTCCCGACTGCGTAGTGGAGGACGCCGTGCACGAAGTAGGTGGGGTTCTCGTGCGTGGTCTCGTGCGTCGTCTCGACGCACCCACCTTGGTCGACAGCGACGTCGACGATCACCGCTCCAGCTCTCATGCCGGCGACCATTTCCTCGGTGATGACCACCGGCGCCCGCCCACCGGCGACCAGTACGGCACCTATGACGAGATCAGCCTCGGAGATCGCGCGCTCGATGGACCCACGGTTCGAGGCGAGGGTCATGATCCGGCCCTGGTGGATCTGGTCGACCCAGCGCAACCGGTCGAGGTCCCGGTCGAGGAGCAGGACCTCGGCCTCCATTCCCTGGGCTATCCAGGCGGCGTTCCATCCCACGTGGCCAGCACCGATGACCACGACGCGAGCCGGCCGTACGCCGGGGACGCCGCCGAGCAGGATGCCTCGCGTGCCGTGGGGAGCCTCGAGGAAGTGCGCGCCCACCTGGGTCGCAATACGTCCGGCGACTTCGCTCATGGGTGCAAGAAGGGGCAGGTCACCCGAGGGGAGTTGCACGGTCTCGTAGGCAACTCCGGTGGTCCCGGACTTGAGCAGAGCCTCGGCCACTGCGGGGTAAGCGGCAAGGTGGAGGTAGGTGAACAACACCAGGTCAGGGCGGAGATAGGAGAACTCGGACTCCTGCGGCTCCTTTACCTTGCAGACAAGCTCTGCAGACCACGCGTCGTCGGCGTCGACCACGGTGGCCCCGGCAGCGAAGAAATCAGCGTCGCTGAGAGACGACCCGGCACCGGCTCCCGTCTCGACGAGCACCTTGTGACCGAGCGACGTCAGCCCACGGACGCCGTCGGGCGTGATGGCGACTCGGCCTTCCGCGACTTTGACCTCGGCAGGGACTCCGACGATCATGACGGGTCCGCCGGACGTCGGCGCGGTGCGGCTATGGCTGCTTCAGTGATCATGGCTGCCACCTTCTGGTCCCCGACCGCTCGATTGTTCTGAATCCCGCAACACTACCTTGGCGCCGGCCTGATCGGCTCCAGCAGCACGAAGCTCTGTGTACCATCGCGGCGTGCCGCTGATAGGAGGTGTCGCGGCGCTCGCCGGGAGTCGCGTCGCCGTATTCGGGGCAGGCATGGAAGGTCTGAGCTTTGCTCGACGTGTCGGTCCGACGTGCGCCGAGCTGGTCGTCGTCGACGACATTGCGGGGGACGCCAGCGGCCTCACGGGTCCTCGCCAAGCGGTCGAGGCCGACACGGCCGGGATCGATGTGCAGCCGCCGTCGGTCCTCGAAGATCGCCGTTTCGACTTCGTCGTCCACTCGCCCGGGGTTTCGCGCTACGACGAGCGCCTTTTGGCCGCGGCCCGGCTCGGCGCGGTTGTGACGACTCCGACCGCGCTGTTCATGGAGGACTTCGGGGACAGGCGAGTCGTTGCCGTGACCGGGTCCAAGGGCAAGACGACCACCGCGATGCTCACGGCAGCAGCCCTCGGTGCCTACGGGCTCGACGTCGCTGTTGCCGGCAACATCGGCCGTCCCTTGACGGAGCTGTACGACGACGACTCTCACGACGTGTTCGTCCTGGAGATCTCGAGCTTTCAGGCTGCGGACGTGACTGTGTCGCCCTCGGTCGGCGTGCTCACGTTGCTGGCGCCGGACCACCTCGACTGGCATCGGAACCTCACGAACTACTACGAGGACAAGCTCCGCCTGTTCTCCCGTCGCGCCGGCGTCCCCGTTGCGGTGAACGGATGCTGCGACGAGGCCGTCGCGTGGAGCTCACGGTTGGCAGGCAGAGTGCTCTACGGCAGCAGTGGTCCGGTGCGCCTCGAGGGAACCAAGGTAGTGGTGTCCAATCTCGGGCCTCTCGATCTCGGCGAGTTTCGGCTGTTGGGGGAGCACAACCTCGTCAATGCCTGTGGAGCCGTTACCGCAGCCCTCCTTGCTACCGGGGAGTTGCCCGATCCACGACGGCTCGAACGCGGGCTCTGCTTGGTGACGGCGCCGCGGTCGAGGCTCGAGCCACTCGGGGACATCAACGGTGTCAGCTACATCGACGACGCCCTCGCGAGCAACCCGGAGGGGACGATTGCCGCGTTGAAGGCTTTCTCCGGAAGGCAAGTGGCGTTGATCGTCGGAGGTCACGACCGAGGGCTCGACTACAAGCCGCTCGCCCGAGCGATCGACTCGAGCTCGCCACAGCCGGTCGTCTTCTGGATCGGGGACGCCGGTACGGCGATCGCGACCGCCCTCGACGAGATCTCGAGCGGTGTCCAGCGCCAGCCGGTGCCATCTCTCGAGGTTGCCGTCGACCTGGCGACCTGTCGTGCGGGCACAAGCGTCGTCCTGTTCTCGCCCGCATCGCCGACCCCACATGACGAAGGCTCCTACCTCGACCGCAGCAGGCGGTTCAGGCAGGTCGCGGGCTTTCGGAGAAGGCGACGCGAGCCGAGTGGCGACGCCGTGACGGCGCCTGAGCTGGCGGGTGTCGAGACGTTCAGGATCGTCAGCTTCGACTTTGACGCGGCACGCAACACCGCCCGCTTCAACTACGCCTTCGACGACACCCACAGCTTCCAGGAAGTCGTCGAGCTCGGTGGGCCCCCGCTCGGATCGCGTGCGGGACCTGGCATAGAGAGCGCGCTGCGGCTCGTACATCTCGCGGCCGGAGTCAGCTACTACAAGGCGGCGGCGCCGGCAAGGATCATCGTCGAGACGGGGCCACTCAGCCGGGGGGAAGCAGGGCTCGTGCGCGATTTGTACGACAAGGGCCTGCGCGAGTTCGCGCACGCGAACCGCCTGGAAGTGCCGCTCCGATTCGAGGTGGAGGCCGGGCCCGGGCCCGGACCGGTGGCCGGGATGGCAGCATCTGGCGAAGACCCATTGTCAGCGACGGTTGAAGGGCACCGTCACGACCCTCCCGGAGAGGGGATCGCCGTGCCCATCGGCGGTGGGAAGGACTCGATCGTGCTGGTCGAGGCCCTGAAGGCCGCGAGCAGGCCACCCGAGCTCGCAGTCTGGTTGGTCGCGGTCAACCCGCAGCCCGCCATGCGGCGCACCGCGGGTGTTGCCGGCCTGCCTCTCGCCTCGGTGAAGAGGACTGTCTCGCCCAGGCTGCTCGAGCTCAACTTGGACGGGGCACTCAACGGCCATGTGCCGATCACCGCGATCGTGTCGCTGATCGTCGTGGCAGCGGGGTACGTCTACGGCTACGACACGACGCTCATGGCGCTGGAACGCTCGGCCGACGAGGCCACTTCGTTCGTCGGGGATGTCGCGGTCAATCACCAGTGGAGCAAGAGCACCGAGTGCGAGCTCGGGCTGCGGTCGGTGATCCGTGAGTCGGTTTCCCGCACCATCGAGTACTCCTCGCCGTTGCGCTCATGCGGCGAGATCGAGATCGCAAGGTGGTTCGCGGACCTGCCCTCCTACCACGCGGGGTTCCGAAGCTGCAATCGGGCTTATCGTTCTGGCGCTCTTGCCGATATCTGGTGCGGGCAGTGCCCGAAGTGCCGTTTCGTGTTCTTGATGCTGGCCCCGTTTCTGGAGCCTGATCGCCTCGCGGCCATCTTCGGCGATAACCTCCTCGAGGATCTTCAGCAGGCCGAGGGATTCCGGGACTTGTTCGCCGCGGGACGCAAACCCTTTGAGTGCGTCGGAGAGCAGCGCGAGTCGTTGCTTGCTTTCCTGCTCCTGCTCGGGGACCCCCATTGGCGCGACGCCCCCGTTGTCGTGGCGCTCCGGCCCGAGCTCGAGCGCAGCCGCCGTGCTTTCGTCGCGGACCTCGACGGCGACGTTCCTGGGATCGAGAGCGCAGAGGCGACCCGTGAGCGAGTTGTGAGCTTCGTCGCGCAACTGCTCACACGCGATCGGACACCGGGGCCATGAGCCCCCATGGCGCCTCCCTGAAGTGGGGACCGCTTCGGCACTGTGATGGGCCGGCCACGCCGCGTGCAGACGGGCAGAAGGGTGGCCGGCTTCGCGCCGCGCCGGTCCGGTAGCCTGAGACCAGGCACCCAGTCATGATCCTCGACTCCATCCACTCACCTTCCGATCTCAAGGCCCTCTCACTCGTCGAGTGTGACCAACTCGCGGCAGAGATCCGTGACTTCGTCGTGGAGGCCGTGTCGCGCACCGGTGGGCACCTCGGTTCGAACCTCGGTGTTGTCGAGCTCACGCTTGCTCTGCACCGGGTCTTCAACTCCCCCGAGGACGTTCTCCTGTTCGACACCGGACACCAGGCCTATGTCCACAAGATCGTGACGGGACGCCGCGAAAGCTTTGTCGGCCTCAAGCAGGAAGGCGGGCTGTCGGGCTACCCGTCGAGAGCGGAGTCCCCCCACGACTGGGTCGAGAACTCCCATGCCTCGACGGCGCTCAGCTACGCGCACGGCATCGCTACGGCTCTTCGTCTCGGGGACGACGGTGTGTCGACTCGCGGAGGACGTCGCGTCGTGGCGGTGGTCGGCGACGGCGCTCTCACCGGTGGGATGGCCTATGAGGCGCTCAACAACCTCGGCCATTCCGGCGCCAGAGTGCTGGTCGTGCTGAACGACAATGGCCGGAGCTACGCGCCGACGGTCTCGAGGTTGTCGGTCTCGCTGACCCAGCTGAGGCTGGATCCCCGATACCTGCAGGTCCGCGACCGGGTACGCCATCTGGTAGAGGACCTTCCGGGCGGTGTCTCATCGCTCGCGTTCACCTCGTTCCATGGGCTCAGTGCGGCCATCCGGGAGGTGGTCGAGCCGCGCATGTTCTTCGAGGCACTCGGCATCCGATACACCGGACCGATCGACGGGCACGACATCGGTGGGCTCGAGCAGGCCCTCCGGCGTGCTGCGAGCTGGCAAGGCCCCATCGTCCTCCACGTCGTCACCACGAAGGGCAAGGGCTACGCGCCGGCCGAGGCTGACGAGGTCGCCTGCCTCCACGACTTGAAGCCACCGCTTCCGCCGCAGGCCAGCCGCTCGAGCGGGCACCCGTCGGCACGTCCGGGGTCTCAGCAGCTGGCCTCGTCCCAGGTGAGCGGGTCGACCGACGACGACGGACTGCCCGGTCCACTCGATGCCGGGGAGAGCTACGCCGAAGTCTTTTCGTCCGTGCTCGTAGATCTGGCTGCCACCGACGACCGCATCGTGGCGATCACCGCCGCCATGCCCGGCCCGACCGGGCTTCTGGCGTTCCAGGACCGCTATCCGGAGCGGTTCATGGACGTGGGCATCGCCGAGCAGCACGCGCTCACGGCCGCGGCGGGGATGGCGATGGCAGGACTGCGCCCAGTCGTCGCCGTCTTCTCGACGTTCCTAGGCCGAGCGGTGGACCAATGGAACCTCGACATCGGTCTTCACAAGCTGCCGGTCGTGATCTGTGCCGGGCGTGCAGGAGTCACCGGAGATGACGGGCCAAGTCATCACGGCATCTACGACCTTCTCCAGGCGCTGCAGATACCCGGCTGCGCGATCTTCTGTCCCGCCGAGACCGCTGAGATCGCCCCAATGCTCGCTGAGGCACTCAAGCTCGACGGTCCCTCTCTGATCCGGTTCCCGAAGACGCCGTCGCCGGGTCCCATCGCCAAGCCGGGGACCGGTCTCAGGGCGCGCAGGCTCCGAAAGGGGACCGGCGAGGTTGTCCTCGTCGGCATCGGCAAGATGACCCGTGCGGTTCTCGCAGCGGCGGCGGAGCTCTTCAACGACGGAATCGACACAGATGTCTTCGACGCCCGGGTCGTCCGCCCGGCCGACCCCGAGCTGCTGGAGGTGATCGCGCACTCGAGACTCGTGGTCACAGCCGAGGACGGGCTGGCTCATGGCGGTGCCGGCTCGTACCTGGTCGGCGAGGCAGATCGCGTCGCCGAAGCCAGCGCGCTCGAGGGGCCACGGCACGTCGTGCTCGGCGTTCCGACGGGGTTCTTGCAGCACGCCAAGCCCGATGTGATCCTTTCCCGGCTCGGGCTTGACGGCGCCGGGATCGCGGAGGTCACGCGCAGGGCGCTCGCACGGCGCCTGCGGATCGAGAAGGTGCAGCAGGCCGAGCCGCTGAAGCGGGGCTGACAGCCCGCGCGGGCTGAATGGCGCTGGACGACAGGACCCTGCCGGGCAAGGCCGGCGCACCCGGCGTCAGAACAGCCGGGGGTCACCGGGGTGTTCGGGGTCTCCGGGCCCTTCTGGGGCGATTGGCTCTGTGAGGTCGGGCCCTTCCTCACGTGCGTCGTTGAGCCTGGCCGACACCCGGAACGTCTCGAGCGCCCCGGGCGCCGCAGGACGGATCAGGCGGTCGAGCTCGCCTGCGGCAAGTGGCTCGGGGGACAGCCATTCCTCGAGATCATCCTCGGCGATCAGCACGGGCATGCGGTCGTGCACGGGGCCCACGAGCTCATTCGCGGCCGTGGTGAGGATCGTGCAGGTGTGCAGAGCTGTCCCGGACTCCTGGTCCGAAGGCCGCCACCGCTCCCAGAGACCGCCGACGAGCAGCAACCCTGGGCCTGCTGAAGCCCGGAAGCACCAGGGCTGCTTGCGTCCGGTGGGGTCGCCCTTGGTGGCCGGGGCCCACTCGTAGAAGGCGTCGGCAGGAACGATGCAGCGTCGCCGATCTATCGCGCTGCGGAACATCGGCTTGTCCTTGACGGTCTCCGCCTTCGCGTTGAAAGCGCGCGCGCCGATCGACGGGTCCTTCGCCCACCACGGCACCAGGCCCCAACGGAAGGCCGAGAGACGCCGGACCCCTGGATCTGCCAGAGGCACCGTCACCGCGAGCACTGTGGCCTGTGGGGCGATGTTCCAACGAGGAACTTGGAGCTCGGAGGGGACCTCCACCTCGTCCACCTCGAGCAGCCGGGCGATTTCCTCGACGGGGCGGCTGGCGACGAAACGACCACACATCGGCTCGAACCCTATCGGCACACAAGCGTCAGGAGCACAGGCGCTGCCTCGGGGCCGTGGCGGCCCTAATCGACGCTGCGATGGACCGTGTCGACTGCGCAGGCGTCCGCGATGTCCTCGGCACAGGGCTCGCATTCCATCTCCAGGGTCGCGTGCGCAACACGGAAGCGGTCGTGGACCGAGGTCTTCACCCGTTCTCCGACGACCTGGGCCTGTTCCAAGCTCGGGTGCCCGTCCAGCACGAGGTGGGCCGAGAGCGCCCGGACGTCGCTGGAGAGGCTCCAGCAGTGGAGGTCGTGGACCGCGGTCACACCTTCGATGGCGCCGATGGCCGAGGCGAGCGCGGCGACGTCGAGGTCAGGTGGCGTCGACTCGAGCAGGATGTCCAGACTCGCGCGCACGAGCCGCCAGGCTTCGGCCCCGATCAGAAGGGCGATGAGGAGCGCGACTGCCGGGTCGATCGCCTCGTAGCGTCCCGTCGCGAGGATCACGGTCCCCGCCAAGATCACACCGAGGGCGGCGGCCGCGTCCCCGGTGAAATGCAGGGCCACTGCCCGGAAGTTCAGGTCCTTGGTGTGCTCGCTCAGCAGCAGCGCAGCGGCCGCGTTGCCCGCCAGCCCAGCCGCCGCGATGATCACCACGAGCTCGCCGTGCACGTGTGCCGGGTGGGCGAGCCGGTAGACGCCGAACGCGACCACGCCGAGGCCGACGACCACGATCGCGGTCGCGTTCGCGAGGGCGGCGAGGATGGTGGCCCGGTGGTATCCGAAGGACCTCGAGGCCGTCGCAGGTCTGAGTGCGAGCCGGGTGGCGACGAGGGCCAGCCCCAGCGCGGCAGCGTCAGCAAGATCGTGCCCGGCGGTTGCCACAAGGCCGGTCGAATGGGCGAAGACCCCGCCGGTGGCTTCGACTGCGACGAGGATCAGATCGACGACGAGAGCCAGTACGAGCCGGCGCGATCGCGTCATGGGATGCCTCAGCCGTCTAGCCCCTCTGCGATGAGCGTGCGCACGAGCGGCAGATCGTCGGGGTGCGTGAGCCCGATGCAACGGCTGTTCGACCCGACGACCCGGATGCGTGCCCTTTCGCCGGTCACGACCTGACCGGCTACATCGGGCAGGAGGAGCTCAGGAGGCTTGCCTTCGTCGTGAGCGGCCGTCTCGGGGTCGAAGGCGTCGAGGGCAGAGTCGAGGTCGTCGAGGATCGACTCCGCAAAACCCCACAAGTTCATGCTCACTTGCTCCTCGCCGCTCAGGCGCTGCAGCCGGCCGGCGTCCGGTCCGGCGATGGGAGATCCCTCGAATGACCCATCGGGGAGGCGCTGCATCCGCTGCTCCACGATGCGGGCAAGAAAGTCGTTCTCGCCGGTCTTGCAGAGGCCTCGGATGACCGGGCTGTCGGTGAGGACCGTGTTGCGGAGGTGATAGCCGACGAGCACATGGTCGCCCGCAGTGCCATCGTGGAGATGACCCGCGAGCGTCACGAGTGCCGTCGCGCCGTACAGGTCGTCGGCGTTGGCGACGCCAAAAGGTCCGTCGATGAACGGTCGGGCCGACGCCACCGCCTGAGCGGTGCCGGCGATCGCTCCCTGGACGACTGGCACAACCAGGAGGTCCGCAGGCCAAAACGAGCCGATGTGGTCGAGCAGCTCTTTTTGGATCTCCTCTCGCACGATGAGGATGACCCCGCCAAAACCGGCGGAGAGGGCGTCGCGGGCAGTGAAGTCCATGAGGGCCTCGCGGTGCGGCCCAACGGGAGCAAGCTGTTTCAGGCCCCCGAACCGACGACCGTGGCCGGCTGCAAGCAAGACGAGCTGCATGGCTGAAGCCTACGACCTCTTATCATCGCAGTGGGCAGGGCACATCGAAACGGCGCGAACGGGAGGAGGTCGGTCGATGCAGGAAGGCACGGCAGGGCCGGCGAACCCCGGTGCGCCCGCGAGGCGCGACGGCCCCGGTCGCGACCGGCCCGGGGACGCCCACGGGTCCTTCAGGCGAGCCGATCGACGACCCTGAGCGCGAGCGACGCAAGGAGGCCCTCGACGACCTTGTCGAGCTCATGCGCCCTGCTGTCCAGGCCGACGGCGGAGACATCGCCCTCGTCGGAGTCGACTATGACTCCGGTGTGGTGGAAGTGCAGCTCCAGGGTGCCTGTGGGTCGTGCGCCATCTCCGCGGTGACGCTGCAGGGGGGCGTCGAGCGCCTATTGAAGGAGCGCCTACCGTGGGTTACCGAGGTCAAAGGTGGTGTGGACGACTCGGTGGACTTCTTCGAGAGTGCCGCCTTGGGCCGCGGAGGCTACGTACCGCGCTGGGAATGACCTCAGCCCGCGGCCCGCGAGTCGAGGGGCCGGCGTCGCCGCCAGGCGTGCGTGACCGATTCACTCTGCCAGCCGGCGTCGGCGGGATTCATCGTGATCCCGGGTGGGACGATCTCGTCCAGTCGGTCGAGAGTGGCGTCGTCCAACGCGACCTCGGAACCCGAGATCAGGTCCTGCAGCTGGTCCATCGTCCTCGGCCCGATGATGGCGGCGGTCACAGCCGGGTGCGACACGACAAAGGCAAGGGCCAGGTGCGTGAGGGATACCCCGGCGTCGGTGGCCACGGCCTCGAGCTGGTCGACGAGGTCGAGCTTGTGCCGGTTGGCCGGCACCGTCGGATCGAAACGTTGCGGGATTCGCGACGCCCGTCCGGAGGTCATGTCGATCTCTCTGCCGCGACGGTACTTGCCCGTTAGCCAGCCTCCCGCGAGCGGGCTCCAGGCGATGACTCCCATGCCGTAGCGTTCGCAGACCGGGAGCACGCCTGCCTCGATCCCGCGGGCGAACAACGAGTAGGGCGGCTGCTCGCACCGGAAGCGCTCGAGCCCGCGTCGCTCGGCAGCCCAGTGTGCCTCGACGATCAATTCGGCCGGGAAGGTCGAGCAGCCGATAGCGCGGACCTTGCCCTCCCTGACCAGGTCGGTCAGCACCGACAGGGTCTCTTCGATATCCGTCCGGGGATCAGGGCGGTGGATCTGGTAGAGGTCGATCCAGCTCGTGCCGAGCCGCCTCAAGCTCTGTTCGACCTCGTAGCGGATCCAGCGGCGTGAGTTGCCCGAGCGGTTCTCCCCCGGGCCCATGCCGGAGTGGACCTTCGTGGCCAGCACGACGTCGTCGCGCCGGCCCTTGAGGGCTCTCCCGACGATCTCCTCGGACTCGCCGTGCGAGTACACGTCCGCCGTGTCGACGAAGTTGATGCCCGCGTCCAACGCCGCGTGCACGATTCGCACCCCGTCTTCGTGATCCTTGTTGCCCCATTCGCCGAACATCATGGCGCCGAGGCAGTAGGCACTGACCTGGATGCCGGTCCCCCCAAGGGTTCGATAGCGCATGGGGGCCACGTTGGGGCTTGGACGGGCGCCCCACGGACACGGCGTAGTAGTCCTCGGTTCCCATGACGTCGAACCCGCAGCTCAAGTAGAGGTGCAGCGCGGCGTCGTTGGTGCAGGACACCTCGAGCCCGATCTCTGCCACACCCTCGGCGTTCAGGTCCCGGGCGAGGGCTGACAGCACTTGCCGGCCGATCCCCCGTCCCTGGAATTCGGGCAAGACCGCAAACCCGAAAATGCCGGCGGCGTCGTCACCTCGGTCGACGCGGACTGTTCCCACCGGCTCGCTCGCGTAGTCGATGACGAGCGTTCCTCCGAACCGCCTGGCGAGGGCTTCGATCTCTTCGGCCTCCAGATGCTCGGCGGGGAAGCCGAACGCCTCTGCCAGGCACGAGATGATGAAGGGCACGTCTGCCGGCTCGACCTCGCGGACAGAAACGAGCGGATCGGCGATGACGCGGGCAGGCTCGCGCCGTAACGTCATACGGTGCTCGGAGTGCTCGATCGTGCCCCCGGCGGAGCGGGCGAAGCAGGACCCGGCCCCATAGAGCCGGTCCACGACCAGGAGGGCCTCCGCCACGCCCCGGCCGGCCAGCTCGGCTGTCGCGGCCTCGAACAGTCGCGAGAAGACACCGTGGCGGCGCGCGGTGGGGTGGACCATCCCGCAGATCTCGACCTGGTCCGAGCGGAAGCCGTAAAGGCCGAGGAAACCGACCAGGCCGTCGGCCTGTGTCCACAGGAAGTCGTTGACCTGCCCGGGGGGTCTCGACTGGAGGGTCCCCCACTCGAGCTTGAGGCGGCCACCGTCCACTGCAACGCAGGCGGCGGCGAGCTCTTCGACAGCGCGGAGATCGCCCGGCCCGAGCCCTGGTTTGGCGCGGAGCCGGCCGGGAGGTCGCTTCGGTCCGCTCATGTCAGTGACCGATCCCGAGCTGCACTGCCTTCACGATGAGGAGGACCACTGCCAGAACAAGGTAGAGGCTGAGGACCCGCATTGACAGGGTGCGCCCGCGCGACCATACGGGCCGCTCGAGGAGGGCAAGCTGAGGCATCCTCCAGGTCTCACGCCGCATCTTGGCCTCGTGTTCGGCGGCGGCCGCGCGTTGGATGGCGACGCGGCGCTTGGCACGCCGGCCAGGGAGCAGCATCCACAAGCCCACGCCGAGGAACCCGGCCACGATGATGGCTCCCATCACGAGAACGAGCGAGGTGACATCAAGGTTCTGGAACACGGTGGTCGTCATCAAGATGAGCGACAGCGCCAGCAGCACGGAGACGACCAACCCTGCCAATGCGTTCAACCACGGGCGGTTGACCCACGGCCCGAGAACCTCCTTGTCGTTACAGAGCAACAGGAGGAAGACGGTCGCGCTCGGCAGGAGAATTCCTGCCAGCGCCTGAACCGCGGTCGTGATCAGCCCCAACGGCGCACGGGGTATCAGGACGATGCCCGCGGCGCAGATCACCAACGCGGTGAAGAGGATGTAGAACTGCTTCGCGTCAGCGAAGCTGCGGTGAAGGGAATGCCGCATCCCGAAAATGTCGCCGAAGGCATATGACGTCGAAAGTGTGACAGCGGCAGCTCCGATGACCGAGGCGTTGAGCAGCACAAGTGCGAAGAGCGCTCCCGTTCCGTGCCCGACCATGTGCTCGAGTCCATTAGCCACCCCTGCTGCGTTCGTGAAGTGGCCGGCGAGCCCGGTGCCCCGGAAGGCAAAGGCGGCCGTCACAACGAGCGCACTGGCCGCGATGACCACGACGATCGAACCAAGGAACGTGTCTGCTCGTTCATAGTTGATCCAGCGTGGCGTGATCCGCTTGTCGACGATATTGGACTGCTGGAAGAAGAGCTGCCAGGGCGCCACCGTCGTTCCCACGATCGCGATGATCAGGAGCACCGCTGTCGAGGTCATCCCACCCCCGGCGCCGGGGATCAACAAGCCGCGCACGATCGGGCCGGCGTGGGGATGGACCAGGATCACCAGTGGGATGGCGAGGAAGTTCACCGCGACGAAGATGAACATGAAACGCTCCCAGCTGCGGAAGCTGCCGGTCGTGGTTATGGCGATCAGCCCGAGCGCGGCGATGGGGACCGAGATGTAAGACGATATGCCGAAGTAGCCGAGGGCAAGGCTCACGCCGATGAACTCGGTGACGATCGTGAGGAAGTTCAGGACGAACAGGTCGCCGACCGAGAAGGCCGCCCAGAACTTCCCGAAGCGTTCTTTGATCAGCCGGGCGTGGCCGACGCCCGTCACGGCCCCCAGCCGCACGACCATCTCCTGGTTGACGATCAGGACCGGGACGAGCAGCGGCAGGGTCCACAGCAGGGTGAGGCCGTAGTTCTGACCGGCCTGGGCGTAGGTCGCGACGCCTCCGGCGTCGTTGTCGCCCACCATCACGATGAGGCCGGGGCCGATGATGGCGAGCAGCGTGAGCAGCTTGCAGCCCCACGAGCGCCGCGCAGCGAGGTCGTGCTCGCGGATCGTGCCGAAGGCTCCCTGGATGTCGCCCACGTGCGCGCTGTCGAGGACTGCCGGGCGCCTCTCGCCAGATTGCAGGTTTTCGACCATGGTGACCTCTCGCGCCGCCGTAGGCGTCGTCGGTGTGCGTAGGCGTGGCTGACCGCGCACGCACACCGGAGGTCAAGCGGCCTCAGCGGGGCGGCCGCTCCTGCTCTGAAGCAACGTGCGCGCGAAGTTGGTCAGGTAACCAACCGTCGGTACTCAGGGGTGCTCCATTTCCTGGCCCATCGTCAGCCCGCCTCTGAACGAGTGACGCCGACGGGTACCGGCTTCAACCCGGCGCGGGCCGGGCGCACTCAGATCACCGTTGCCGGTCAAGGCGTGGCTGCTTGCGGGCAGATCTTACCCGCTCAGCCCGCTCTTGCGGTATCCGAGGATGCGTTGTGGACCGGCTCTGTGCACCGGATCGTGATCACTCGTCGGCGGCGGTCATCCCGAAGTCGCGGCGCCATCCCGTAGGCAGGAGCAGCTCCAGCACGTCGTCGACTGTGACGACGCCGATCATCCGATGCTCATCGTCGATGACTGCAGCCGCGGAAAGGTTGAAGTCCGACATCTTCCGGACGATGGCATGGAGGTCGGCGTCAGCCCTGACCGCCACCGGGTCGAGATCGGCCACTTCACCGATGCGCGCCGCCGCGGGGCTCTTCACCAGCCGGACGACCGACGCCGTGCCTGTGAGGCGGCCATCTTCGTCGGTGGTGTAGATCGTCCCGAGGACCTCGGGCGCGACCGGGCTGCGGCGGATCTCTTCGAGCGCGTCCGAGACGACCGTGTCTCCGGACAGGGCAAGGAACTCCGGGCTCATGAGGCCACCCGCGGTCTCCGGGTTATAGCTGAGCAGGGCCCGGACCTTCGACTGCGTCGGCTGTGGGAGAGCCTCGAGAACCGAGAGCCGGCGGTCCTGATCGAGATCGGCGATCAGGTCGGCAGCATCGTCGGGCTCCATCGTCGCGAGCAGCCGGCCTGCTTCCTTGTCGGACCGGGTGCTCAGGAACTCGAGCTGGTGCTCTGTGTCGAGCTCCTCGAAGACATCAGCCTCGAGCTCGAGGTCCTGGCCGACAGCGCTGATGATCTCCGCGCCCTCCTCATGCGACGCGGCTTCGACGAGATCGGCGATCTGGGCCGGGTGCAGGCGGGCAAGTTTGCGGTACGGGATGCGGAGCATCGCCGTCGGCACATGGGAGACGAACGGTTGGATGCTCTCCCAGTCCACGACGGCCTTCGCCGGGATGCGCTGGGCGAGCATGCGGGGGAGCATCCTGCGCAGAACCGGCCGACTGGTCGGGTCGACCCCGATCACCTCGAAGGTGCCGTCGACCAGCGCGATCTCGATCTCGTTCGCACGGATGAGCCGGGCGCCGACGATGTTGATCAGGTGCCTTCCCGACAAGTCCTTGGTGAGGAGAAGCTCGCCGGGCCTTCGCTCGAAACGAGCGAGGTTGAGGGTCTCGCCCTCGAGCTGGATGCATCCGGGGCGAACGCTTCCGATCAGCGAGATCGGCACGAAGAGCTCCCGCCGGCCGATTCTCGCGACGATCCCGGTCACAGGTGGATGTGCCTGATCGCCTTGGCGCGCGATGACGTCCTCGACCCGGCCCATCTTCTCCCCGTCACTGCCAAGCAGCGGGCTGTGGACGATGCCGGAAAGATGGATGATGTCGGCGGCCATCAGACTGAGGCCCAGCGCGATCGGCACACGGCGATCCGCACGGCTTCATAGTAGTGAAGACTTGGCGCGGCTGGGAAGGGTCTGTCGCGGCCGGCCGGCGCCGGCCGCTTTGCTTATCGCAGATGCGCAGGGGAGGCTAGACGGTCATGCCAGAGCCAGTTCGGCCCCGCCGCCTGCGCATCGCGTTCCTCGTATACAGGGGCAACCCGCGTTGTGGCGGCCAGGGTGTCTACACGCGCCACCTCACCGCAGAGCTCGCCGCGCTCGGTCACTCGGTGACGGTGTTCTCGGGCCCCCCGTACCCGGAGCTGGCCGAATCTGTGGAGCTGGTGAAGGTGGCGAGCCTGGACCTGTATCGCGAACCGGACCCGTTCCGTGTCCCCAGGCTGCGCGAGCTCACCTCCCCGGTTGACCTTCTCGAGCTCGCGATGATGTGCACGGCAGGTTTTCCCGAGCCACTGACGTTCAGCATGAGGGCACGCCGGGTCCTCGCCGGCCGCCTCGGGGATTTCGATCTCGTCCACGACAATCAATGCCTCGGTTCGGGAATCGCCGGCATGATGAAAGACGGCTGGCCGGTGCTCGCGACCATCCACCACCCCATCACTGTCGATCGCGAGCTGGAGCTGGCCCACGCCGACGGGTGGCAGCGGCGCTTGACGCTCAGGCGCTGGTACGGGTTCGTCGGGATGCAGGCTCGGGTCGCAAGACGGCTGCGGCGGATCGTGACCGTGTCCGAGTCTTCACGGCGCGACATCGCAGACCAGCTCGGAGTCGCGCTCGAGCGCATGGCGGTCGTCCCGGTCGGTGTCGACGCCGCGGTGTTCCGGCCGATGCCCTCCAGACAACGCGTGCCGGGCCGGATCATGACGACGGCGAGCTCAGACGTGCCGATGAAAGGGCTGGTCCCGCTCCTGGAGGCGCTCGCGAAGGTTCGCCGCGAGTGCCAGGATGCCCATCTCGTGGTCGTCGGCCGCCTGAGGGACGGGAGCACGGTCCCCGGCGCGCTGGACCGTCTCGGGCTCCAAGGCGCGGTCCACTTCCTCTCGGGGCTCAGTGACCAGGCGGTGGTCGATCTCTACGCCGAGGCCGAGATCGCCGTCGTGCCGTCGTTGTACGAGGGCTTCTCGTTGCCGGCGATCGAGGCCATGGCTTGCGGCGTCCCGCTCGATCGCGACCACCGGCGGGGCACTGCCCGAGGTCACCGGGCCGAGCGGTGTCGCAGCGCTTCTCGTGCGGCCGAACGATCCGGGCTCACTCGCCCAGGCCATCGTGACCGCGCTCGGCGATCCCATGTTGCGCCTGCGCCTGGGCGAAGCCGGCCGCAAGCGCGCTGCCGAGCGCTTCACCTGGCCGGTCACGGCGCGAGCCACGGCCGAGCAGTACTTCGAGCTTCTGGCGTGCTGACCGTCGATTTCGACCGCCTCGGCCTGTGCCCGGGCAAGCGCGTGCTCGACCTGGGCTGTGGCGGGGGTCGGCACGCCTTCGAGTGCCTCCGCCGAGGTGCGGTGGTCGTCGCCTTGGATGCCGACCCGGCCGAGGTCGAGGGCGTCATCGAGATGATGGTTGCGATGGTCGAGGCCGGGGAGGTCGCAGATGGTGGGGCGGGAGCGGGCGTGAGGGGTGACGCGCTGAGGCTGCCCTTTCCTGATGGCGCTTTCGACAGGGTCATCTGCGCCGAAGTGCTCGAGCACCTTGCCGACGACTCTTCGGCGATGGCCGAGCTGGCCCGGGTGCTTCGTCCCGGCGGCCTGCTGGCGGTCAGCGTGCCGCGGTACGGCCCGGAGCTCGTCAACTGGGCGCTCTCGGAGCAGTACCACAGTGTCCCGGGTGGCCATCTGCGGATATACCGCCGAAGCCAGTTGCTCGAACGGCTCGAGCACGCGGGCCTGGAGCTGGTCGCGTCCCATCACGCGCATGCGCTTCACAGCCCTTACTGGTGGCTCCGGTGCCTCGTCGGCGTGGAGAACGAGAACTGCCTCGCCGTGCGCGGCTACCACCGCCTCCTGGTGTGGGACATCACGGCCCGGACACCGCTGACGCGCATCCCCGAGAGGATCCTCAACCCTCTGCTGGGCAAGAGCCTGGTCCTGTATCTGAGGCACGCCGGGCGATGATCTCTCCCTCTCAACCGGTGGCCGGTGGCCGATTGATCGCCGAGACGATCGAGTCGATCCGGGCGGTCCAGTTGCAAGACGGCATGATCCCCTGGTTCGCGGGCGGCCACGCCGACCCGTGGAACCACGTCGAGGCCGCCATGGCGCTGACGGTGGGTGGCGCTCTCCACGATGCAGCGCGCGCCTATGAATGGTTGTGCGCGACGCAGCGGAGCGACGGGTCGTGGCACGCCTACTACCTGGCGAACGGCCAGGTCGAGGAGCCCCGTCTCGACACCAATGTCTGTGCCTACGTGGCGACCGGAGTGTGGCACTACTTCCTTGTCACCAGGGACTCGGGATTCCTGGAGGATCTCTGGCCCTCGGTCGAGCGCGCAATCGACTTCGTCGTCAATTGGCAGCGGCCTGGCGGCGAGCTCGTCTGGTCCGTCGACCCGGACGGGACGCCGGGGAGCTATGGGCTGCTGGCCGGCTCCTCCTCGGCGTACTTCAGCCTCCGGTGCGCCATCGCGTGCGCGACCCAGCTCGGGCGGGAGCACCCGGACTGGGAGCTCGCGGCCGGCCGTCTGCGGCATGCGGTCGCCCACGATGGAGACGGTTTCGCTCCGAAGGGCGAGTTTGCGATGGACTGGTACTACCCGGTGCTGGTCGGCGCGCTGGATGCGAAAAGGGCGTCGGAGCGCATCGAGGAGCGTTGGTCCGAGCTTCGTGATCGAGCAACGTGGCGTGCGTTGCGTCTCGCACCACCCGTGGGTGACCGCCGCAGAGACCGCCGAGTGCGCGATCGCCCTGGTTGCGGTCGGGCGCCGTGACCAGGCCGCGGCCCTGCTCGGATGGGCTCGACAGCACCGTTGGCCGGACGGCTCGTACACCACCGGCATCGTGTACCCGGAGCGGTCGACCTACCCGGTAGGCGAGCGGTCGACCTACACGGCAGCTGCGGTCGTGCTGGCCGAAGACTGCGTTCAGCAGCTCAGCCCGGCGGCTCAGCTGTTTGTCGACGGGTCGCTCCCTGGCGGCTTCGACCTCGACGCGGAGCCCGAGCGGGATCGCCGTGCGAGCACGCGCAGACTCCCGGTTTGCGCCCAGTGCTCCTCGTCGAACTCGCCAGAGCTGAGCGCGCGCCGGTAGACCTCGAACGGAGGGCGCCCGCCGTCGGCTGGGTCAGGGAACACGTCGTGAATGGCGAGCCAGCCGCCGCCGGCCACGCGGGGTGCCCAGCCCTGGTAGTCCGCCCATGCCGGTGCCTCTCCGTGCCCTCCGTCGATGAACACCAAGCCGGCCGCGACGTTCCACCGGGCAGCGATGGTGGGCGAGTCGCCGACGACGGCGACGGCGAGATCCTCCGCGCCGGCTGCTTCCATGGCTCTTCTCCAGAACGGCAAGGTGTCCATGCGGCCGGTTCCGGCGTCGACGAGCGTGTCGTCGTGGTGCTCGAAGCCCGCCTGGTTCTCCTCCGAGCCCCGGTGATGGTCGACGCTGAAGACCACAGCGGGTGCTGCGCCCAGGCTGAGCGCCCGGGCGATCCCTGACGCGAGATAGAGGGTGGACCTGCCGCAGTAGGCGCCGACCTCGACGATCGAGGAAAAGCCTGCCAGCACGGCGCGCGCGGCGAGCGTGGCAAGCGCGAGGCCCTCCTCGTCGGGCATGAAGCCCTTGGTCGCACGAGCCGCCTCGAGCAGGCTCTGCTGCCTCGAGGCCGGGTTCATCCGTGCCCGTTCATCGCAGGGCCCGGTCTCAACCGGTACTGATGGAAACGACTGAGTAGATGCCAAAGCCGAGCAGGGCAAGGCCCGAGAGGCGCCGGACGATCGCAAGTGGTACCCAGCGCGTTATCGTGCGGCCGGCAAGCACACCGACGACAGAAACGAGCGCGAACCCGATTGCTGCGCCCGCGAACACGGCCGGGCGGTCCCGGAAGTGCGCAGAGAGGTTGGCTATCAGCACCTGGGTGATGTCGCCAAACTCCGCTACGGCGACCACGGCGAAGGTGATGGCGGTGACGCGCCAGAAGCTCGTGCGCTCGTGGGCCAGTGAGCGTTCCTCACCGGAGGCCAGCCGTTCGGCCCGCTCCTGTTCGAGGCGCTCGGTGGTCACCAACAGGTAGAGCGCACCGCCGAGGAACAGCGCTGCCACCACGGACTGCACCGCGAGCTTCGGCAGAAGGGCGATCAGGCCTCCCGCGACCACAGCTATGCCGGCCTGGAGGACGAGAGCGGAGCAGGCGCCGAGCCAAACCGGAAGCGGGCGGTGACGCGACGAGAGGACGAGGCAGGAGATGAATGTCTTGTCAGGCAGCTCCGCCGGGATGACGAGTGCGAAAGTCGTCGCCGCGATGGCGAGATCCACGTCTGCCGCCGCAAGCTCATGGCCTGGAGAGCAGAGATCCGAGGAGTGGCCTTTGTCTGAGCACAAAACGGACGTTCACGGCCAGGCGTTCGAGGTTCTGGTCGACCGCCCTTTGCTGGCCGCCGAGCGGATGCGCCGCACAGAACGCAGTGACCTTGCGCGAGAGGCCGGGCGTGCCGTCGGTGTCCAGTTGGCAAAGACGCGAGATCTCGAGCATGCGTGTGACCGAGTTCGCCGGATAGCGCTCGATGAGCGTCTCCCAGTGACCGGAGACGAATTCCCAGACTTGCGGGCCGACGGCGCGGTTGGTCAGCAGCGCCCGCAGGAGATAGGGAGCGTCCTGGCTCCTGATCTCTGTCAGGCACAGCTCGCAGGTCTCCGCGACGAGATCCAGGTCACGGAGGTAGCTGAGCGAGTCGAGGTAGCGCTGCTCCTCAATTGGCTGGGAGGGGGAGCGGAAATGCGCCAGCAGCGCGCCGTACTCGAGGCGCCCCGCGGTGGTTGCAACGACGCGGAGTATGGCCGATGTGGTGTCGGCGTCCAAGGACGCGCCCGCTTCGAGCGCATCGAAGCGGTCGCGGCTCTCGGCCCGGACGGAAGCATCGCCGCCGATCGTGCCGAGGGTTGCGATGAGAACGGCACGACGCCGAGCCGCCTCGCTGTCGTCGTCCTCACGGCGGTCCCAGCCGACGCGTTCGAGCTCAGGTCTGAGCAGCGACTGGATGAAGGCCTCGAGCGCGCCGCGGTCCGTCTCGGCAACCGCGAAGTCCAAGAGCCCGAGAGCGCCCGCGACCATCGTCCATACGGTCGGGTCCTTCTCACCCTCGAGACGCCTCACCAGGGCGAGGAACTGCTCGAGGGGCGTCGAGCCGGCCAGTGCGCACGCCCAGGTGTCCGCCACGAGCCGGAAGCGCTCGAGCGGCTCGAGTCGGTCGAAGCCGGTGAGGACAGCGTCCAGGAGCTCTTCTCCGTAACGCAGGCGATAGACACCGTTGCCTCCGGCGTTGACCACGACCAACCCTTTCCCGAGAGGGACGCGGATCGGCTGTTCCCGCAGGAGCTCGTAGTGGTGCGGCGGGTAGGCGGAATGGTCCGTGTCGCCACGGCGCTGCATGGCCACGGGGACGAGCCAGTCCGAGCCGATGGCACTCGGCCCCGCGCCGGCTGGCCTGTTCGCGGCCGGCAGGTAGGCGAAGGGCTCTTGAGTGAGCACCACCTCGGAGCCGACCGCGCTGGCGGTGACGAGCGGATGCCCGCCCTGGAAGATCCACGAGTCCATGAGCGCGCGGATCGGCAGGCCCTCGGCCACCTCTTCGATCGCGTCCCACAGGTCGGTGGTCTCGGTATTGCCGTAGCGATGAGCGGCAAGGTAGCGGCGGACGCCCTCGCGGAAGCGCTCCGTTCCGAGGTACTGCTCGAGCATCCGAAGAAGGCTGCCGCCCTTCTCGTAGGTGAGGGCATCGAACATCGAGTCGACCTCGTCGGGCGTGCGCACAGGGAACTCGATGGGGCGCGTCGTGTGGAGCCCGTCGAGGGCGAGGGCCATCTCCCGGTCGCGACTGAAGTCCATCCAGCACTGGTACTCGGGCTTGAAGTCGTCCAGACAGCAAAGGGCCATGTAGGTCGCGAACGCCTCGTTCAACCAGATGCCGTTCCACCAGCCCATGGTCACGAGGTCGCCGAACCACATGTGCGCGATCTCGTGCTCGACGACCTCGGCGACGCGTTCGAGCTCGTTACGGGCCGAGTTGGCGGGGTCGGTGAGCAGCGCGGCCTCACGGAACGTCACGCATCCGAGGTTCTCCATCGCACCGAAGGCGAAGTCGGGGATCGCGACGAGGTCGAGCTTGTCACCCTGGTAGGGCTGGTCGAAGTACTCCGTGAAGTAACGCAGCGCGTGCGCGCCGGCCTCGAGAGCGAAGCTGGTCAGCCGTGCCTTGCCGGCGGTGTGAACCACGCGAAGCGGAGTCCCGTCCACATCCACGGGGTCGGTGGCCTCAAGAGGGCCGACTACGAAGGCGACCAGGTACGTCGACATCGGGATGGTGTCGGTGAACTCGAGGCGACGCTTACCGTCGGGAAGTTCTGTCGCACGGCGTTCGGCACCGTTCGAGATGGCAAGGAGGTTCGCCTCGACCTCGAGCGAGATGGAGAACACGGCCTTGCGGTCCGGTTCGTCCCAGCAGGGGAAAGCCCTTCTTGCGTCGGTCGACTCGAACTGGGTCGTCGCGATGACGTGCTCGGCGCCACTTTCGTCGCGGAATGTGCTGCGATAAAAGCCGCGGAGCTTGTCGTTCAGAATGCCGGCGAAATCGCATTCGAGGACGTAGGTACCCGGCAGGACCTCGCGTGGTGAGCTGAAGGTGACCCGCTCGAGGTCCTCGTCGATGCAGATGCCGAGATCGAACCGCTGAGGCGAGTCGTCTATCCGGCTCAGCGTGGCGTGGGAGATCTGAAGCTCCGCAGCGTTGCAGACGATAGAGCTGGTCGCCGACACGACGTCGAGCTCGATCCGCTCATGGCCGAGAAACGTCGCGGCCTCCAGGTCAGGCGCGATCGTGAGCTCGTAGCGCGTCGGCACGACGTCGCGGGGAAGCCTGAAGTCTTTCTCGTCGGTGTTCAAAGTCACGGACATCGAAGATTAGTCGTGTGCGCCCTCATTGGTCGCGGAAGGCCTTTTACCGACTACCGTCGGGACTCGTGCCGGAACCCGGATCATCGCGCGTCGTTTTGGGTGCCGCGCACGAGGAGCTCGCCAGACGGCAGATCGACGTCGTGTGCATCGGGCACGCCATCGTCGACCGGGTTGCCCACGTGGACGCAGCGACCATCCAAGCTGCCGGCGTCGAGCCGGGCGCCATGACCCTCGTCGACGGAGAGCAGATCGCGAGGCTTGCCGGGCTCGTGGACGACTGGGTCCAGGTCGCCGGGGGTTCGGCAGCCAACACCGCGGTGGGGCTCGCCTCTTTGGGTGCCCGTCCGGCGTTCGTGGGGTCCGTAGGCCCTGACCTGCTCGGCGCCGAGTACGAGCTCGATCTCGGGTCAGTCGGTGTCCGGTGCGTGCTGAGCCATGGGACCGTCGCCCTCTCCACCGGCCAGTGCCTCGTGATGGTCAGCCTTGACTCGGGGCGCACGATGGCGACGTACCTGGGAGCGGGTGTCGTCATCGATGCCGAGGCCGTCGAGCAGGCCTTCGCCGGAACCGCAGCGGCGGCGTACATCGAGGGCTACCTGCTCGATTCGCCCGGGACCTCTGCCGCTGTCGAGCGGGCTGTGGGGCTCGCGAAGGCCGGTGGCGGGCTTGTGGCTCTGAGCCTGTCGGACCCGTTTCTCGTCGAACGCCACGCTGAGCTCCTGAACCAGCTCGTCGACGGCAAAGTCGACCTGCTATTTGCCAACGAGGAAGAAGCCCGGCGCTTCACCGGGGCAGACGACCTGCCGGGGGCGCTCGACGCCTTGGAGCGACCAGGGCTCACAGCCGCAGTCACGCTCGGCGCGCAAGGTGCCGTGCTCTTGAGCGGCGGAGACCGCGCAATTGTCCAGGCTCCACCAGTTGGCCGCGTGGACGACACGACGGGGGCGGGCGACCTCTTCGCGGCAGGTGTCCTCTACGGCATCGTCCGAGGCGCGCCGTTGGAGACGGCGGGCCGGCTCGGAGCCCTTGCCGCCGGTGAGGTCGTCTCCCACCTCGGCGCGCAGCCCCAGGCCTCGTTGCGCTCCCTGGCTGTGCGAGCCGGCCTCACAGAGCCCTGGTGACGGCCCCACCCTGCGCGGTGCAGCCGGGCGCGGGTGCACCTCAGGGCTTCGGTCAGACCCGGTTGCTGTCCTCGTCGGGCGGGAGGAAAGCCAGATCGAGATCCGCGAGGCGCACGAGCGCCGACGCGACCCATCGCGCGAGGCCCGCAACCTGTCCGTCGAGCTTGGTCGGATCGTCGAGGAGCGGCTCTTCGAGCCGGATGCTGCCCTGGTAGGCGACCTCGATCGCACAGGCGGGGGTATCCGAGGAGGGCTCGTACAGCTGCTCGATCATTGGCCCGGACTGCTCGAGGCGCTCCGAGCCGAACTCGGGCCCCTCACCGGCGAGCGCGGCGAGCACCGAGCGCGGGGTCCGGCGTAGCGGCAAGCCGTTGCACGCGAAGTGCGATCTCGACGATGAGCTCCGGCGGTTCGGCCGGGGGTTCGCCGATCGACCACGACCGGTAGGCACTCTGGCTCCAGGTCGGCCAATCGAGGCTGAGGTCCGCCCGGACGCGAGGTGGGTTGTCCTCACCAGGGAGGCTGTAGGAGGTCTCGAAGGCGACGTCGCCGAGGAAGACGTCGACTTGGAAACGCTCCTCCACCGCTTGCTGTTCCAAGAGCGCGGCCTCGAACGCCTCGCGGAGGGCCGCGATCACGTCGAGGAGTATGTGATCGATCATTGCGAGCCGAGGCTACCCCCCAGTTGCGCAGGGGGCGCATTCGCCTGGTAGACAGCGGACGTGCGTGACAATCCCTGGCTCGAACGTCGAGTGATCGCCTACGCCCACCAGGGCGGCGCCAAGGAGGCTCCCTCGAGCACGCTCTATGCGATCAGGCGAGCTCTCGAGCACGGAGCCACCGCCATCGAGCTCGACGTGCACGCCACCAGCGACGGGGAGCTTGTCGTCTGCCACGACCCGACGCTCGACCGAACGACCGGCGCCACGGGCGAGATCGCCGGTCGCCGTCTCGAGGAACTTCGGCACCTCGACAACGCGTTTTGGTTCTGCCCGGGCGAGGGCGCCGTCAGGGGGCGTCCGGCGGAGGACTACGTGCTGCGCGGGAGAGCTCCCGGTGATCACGACTTGGGCGTGGCGACGCTCTCGGAGGTCTTGGAGGTCTTCCCGGGTGTCGTCCTGAACCTGGACATCAAGCGCAGCGCCCCAGAAGTCGTCCCTTACGAAGAGGCGCTGGCCGGTGTGCTGGCCGAGCACGGCCGGCAAGATGACGTGATCGTCGCGTCATTCTCGGACGAGGCAGTCGCCGAGTTCGCCAAGTACGCGCCCTCGACCGGCATCGCGGCCGGCACCGAGGTGACTACCGAGTTCCACCGACGGGTGCATACCGGTGAGCCGCCGCAGGACGGCATCGAGAGCTACGTCGCGCTTCAGGTCCCGGCGCGCTTCGGCCCTGTCGTCGTCGTGGACGAGAGCTTCGTCGAGACCGCACACGCGAGCGGGCTCGCGGTCCATGTCTGGACGATCGACGATCCTGACGAGATGGAGCGTCTCGTCGGTCTTGGCGTCGATGGGATCATCTCCGACACGCCGTCGGTACTTGCGAGCGTGCTGAGCCGCCTCGGGTCGAACTGGAAGGTGTGACGGTCAGCCGCGACCGCAGTTCGGCTTCTTGCCGTGGTTGGCCTTCTTCTTCTTGCGGAGCTTCCGCTTCACAGTTCGCTTGGACACAAGCGGGACATTGTAGTGGCTACTACGCTGGTGCTCTTCCCGCGAGAGCCGGCCGTTCGGTAGCGTTGGGCATCTTCTTTGGCTCGGGGACCGACGGGGACGGGTAAATGGCGTGGCTGCTGCGTGAAGGCGAGGTGCTCGCGAGCGTCGAGGTCGCTTCGTCGCTTGCCGCCAGGTCGCGTGGCTTGTTGGGCAAGAGGCGCTTCGAAGGCGCCCTGTTGCTGCACCGCACGAGGTCCGTGCACACGATCGGGATGCGATTCGCGATCGATGTCGCCTTCTTGGCTGATGACCTCCGTGTCATAGCCATCACGACCATGCACCCGTACCGGGTGGCGCTCCCGCGCCGCGGAGGACGTGCGGTGCTCGAGGCGGAGGCGGGTGCCTTCGAACGATGGAAGCTCGTCCCAGGCGACAGCCTGGAGATCAAGGGGTGACCGGGAGGGACCGGCACCCCGGCGAACTGGTGGTCGTCGCGACCCCTATCGGCAACATCGGTGACCTCTCGCCGCGGGCTGCCGCGACTCTTCAGCAGGCCGATGTCGTGTGCTGCGAGGACACACGCCACACCGGGCAGCTGCTTGCCCGCCTCGGCCTGCGAGCTTCCCGTCTGCTCTCGGTGCACGCGCACAACGAGCGCGAGCGGGTCGCGGAGGTGCTCGAGATGCTCGACCGGGGTGAGCGCGTCGCGCTGGTGAGCGATGCCGGCACGCCGGCGGTGTCCGATCCGGGCGAGCGGGTGATCTCCGCTGCCATCGCGGCTGGTCACAAGGTCACGACCGTGCCGGGGCCATCGGCGGCTGTGAGCGCGCTTGTGGTCGCAGGGCTCGGGACCGCACGCTGGAGATTCGAAGGCTTCCTGCCCAGACGAGGGACCGACCGTGCCAAGCGCCTGGGCGAGATCGCGGCAGCGCCGCATCCGAGCGTGATCTATGAGTCGCCGCAGCGGATCAGCTCGACGCTGCAGGATCTTGCGAATAGCTGCGGAGGTGACCGGCCGGTGGCGGTCTGCCGGGAGCTGACCAAGCTCTTCGAGGAGACCTGGCGCGGCACGCTCGCCGAGGCGTGCGAGCGGAGCGCGGCGAGTGCAGCCCGCGGTGAGCACGTGCTCGTCATTGCAGCCGCACCGGTTCCCGAGCGGTCGTCGCCGAGTGGACGTGAGATTCACAGCGCAGTCGCGAGCCGCATGTCCGCCGGCGCCAGCCGCCGTCAGGCAGCGGCCGAGGTGGCCGCGGACCTCGGCGTGTCGAAGAGGTTTGCGTACGAGACTTCCCTCGCCCGCAACGGCCAGTAGTTTGGGAGCGTGCCTGACCGTTTCTACCTGACGACGCCGATCTACTACGTCAACGACGCCCCCCATCTCGGTACGGCGTACTCGACGGTGAATGCCGACGCGCTCGCGCGCTGGCACCGTTTGATCGGTGACGACTCCTGGTTCCTGACCGGCACTGACGAGCACGGGCTGAAGAACGCTCGCGCGGCCGAGGAACAAGGGCTCACGCCTCAGGAGTGGGTCGACCGGACGAGTCGCCGGTACATCGCTTCATGGGCCGCCCTCGACATCTCGAACGACGACTTCATCCGCACGACCGAGCAGCGTCACCACCTGAGCGTGCAGAGGTTCATGCAGGCGATCCACGACAACGGCTACATGCACAAGGGGCTGTACGAGGGCTGGTACTGCGTGTCGTGCGAGGCGTACTACCCCGAGAGCGACCTGCTCGAAGGCCGCGTCTGCCCGGTGCACGAGCGAGCGGTGGAATGGCTCACCGAGGAGAACTGGTTCTTCGAGCTGTCCCGTTTCGAGCAGTCGTTGCTCGACTGGTACGAGAGCCACCCGGACGCGATCTTCCCCGACTCCAGGCGCAACGAAGCGCTCGGGATCATCAAGGGCGGGCTCCAGGACATCTCGATCACCAGGACCTCGATCGACTGGGGTGTTCGGGTCCCCTGGGACAGCGCCCACGTCTTCTACGTCTGGTACGACGCTTTGGTCAACTACATCACCGCCATCGGCTATGGCGAAGACCCGGAGCGCTTCGCCAAGTGGTGGCCGGCGGCTCATCACCTGCTCGGCAAGGACATCATCCGGTTCCACTGCGTCTGGTGGCCGGCGATGTGCCTCGCCGCCGGCATCGACCCACCAGCCCACTACATCGTTCATGGCTGGCTGCTCGTGGGTGGCGAGAAGATGTCCAAGACGCGGCTGAACCAGATCGATCCCGTGGAGCTCGCCACCGACATCGGGGTCGACGCGCTCCGCTACCACTTGGTGCGGGACGTGGTGCTGGGCTCTGACGGGGACTTCACCTACGAAGGCCTGATCGCGAGGTACAACTCCGATCTTGCCAACAATCTCGGCAATCTGCTCGCCCGGGTCGCAGCCGTCGTGGGGAGCAAGTGCGGCGGGATCGGTCCCGCCCCGAGGCCCGCCGCGCCGGGTGTGCGGCTGAGCGAGGTCGCGGCGGAGGTGGTGGCGGCGTCCCGGGACGCCTGGGAACGCTTTGCTGCTCACGAAGCCCTCGAGACGACGTGGCGCCTTGTCCGTGCCGCGAACTCCGAGCTCGAGACCGCGGAGCCGTGGAAGCTGCCGCCCGGCCCGGCCCTCGATGCCGCCCTCGGGGATGCTCTCGAGACTTTGCGGATCGTGGCCGTGCTCGTCTCCGCGGTGATGCCCGGCGCAGCAGCCGAGATATGGGCACGGATAGGGCTTCGGGGCCGGCCCGACGAGGCGGGCGCGGCCGGGGAGAACGGCAGCCTCGCGTGGGGGGGCTACCCGGGGAACCTCCACGTCTTGAAGGGTGCGCCACTGTTCCCGCGGCGTAGCGTTGACAGTTGAAAGAAAGAGGCGACGTGGAAGATTCGAGCGACGAGACCGGGCAGGAGTCCCAGTATGAGGGTTCATGGCTGCGCCGCCGCCGTGTTGCCGCCCGGCGGGCGCAGCGCGAGGCGAGTGCACCGGCCGGGCCCGAGCCCATTGCCGGGGCCTCGCTCTCGTCGCTGTCTCCACTGCCGGTGCCGCAGCCGGTGGCGATCTGGACCGACAGCCACTGCCACTTGCAGGACGAGCCGGACCCGGTCGCGACGATTGCGCAGGCTCGCGAGGCGCGGGTGGGGCGGGTGGTGTGCGTCGGGACCGACGCGGCATCGTCCCGCCGGGCCGTGCTGCTGGCCAACGAGCTCTCGGAGAACCAGGCCTCAGGCCCGCGCGGTACCGAGGTCTGGGCAACCGTCGGGCTGCACCCGCACGACGCCAAGGCCGGGCTGGGCGCGGTGACGGAGTTCCTCGACGAGCTGTCCGCGGGGGCGGGCTTGCGCCGGTCCCGTGTCGTGGCCATCGGTGAGTGCGGGCTCGACTACCACTACGACAACTCACCGAGAGAGGTCCAGCGCGACGTCTTTTCCGCCCAGGTTGCCCTGGCGAATCGTCACAACCTCGCGCTTGTCATCCACACCCGGGAGGCGTGGGCCGACACTTTCGCGATCCTCGAGCACGAAGGAGTTCCCGAGAGGACGATCTTCCACTGCTTCACAGGCGGTGAGCAGGAGGCGAGGCGATGCCTGCGGGTCGGCGGGCTCCTGTCCTTCAGCGGCATCGTGACCTTCGCCAACGCCGGCGAACTACGCCAAGTAGTCACACATTGCCCCCTGGACAGCCTGCTGATCGAGACCGACTCGCCTTTCCTGACGCCGGTCCCACATCGCGGGCGTCGCAACAGCCCGAGCAACGTCACCGTCGTCGGGAACGCGGTCGGCCATCTGAAAGGCTTCGAGCCGGAAGTCCTGGCTGCGATCAGCTGGATGAACGCCGAGAGGGCCTACGGACTCGGGGTCTGACATCGTCGAGCCCTCAGGTACCACTCCAGCCGTCCCGTTCCGGCGCCCGCCTGGCCGCGGCGAGATTGCTCGCCTTCTCCGCCAGCACGGCCTTCATCCTTCGAAGGCGCTCGGCCAGCACTTCGTCACCGACCCGAACACGCTCGAGCGCCTGGCCCGGCTTGCACGGGTCGGTCCCGGAGATCACGTCGTCGAGATCGGCGCCGGCCTTGGCTCCCTGACCCTCGCGCTCGCCGCGACCGGCGCTGCGGTGACAGCGATCGAGGTGGACAGGGGCATCGTCCCGGTCCTGCGGGAGATGGTCGAGCCTGTCGGCGTGTCGGTGGTCGAGGCCGACGCGATGTCGTGCGACTGGGCCGGACTGCTCGCAGCAGCGCCACGGTGGGTACTGGTGGCCAATCTGCCCTACAACGTGGCGACCCCGCTAGTTCTCGACCTCCTCGGTGATGTGCCGGCCATCGGCCGCATGCTCGTGATGGTCCAGCGCGAGGCAGGCGAACGCCTCGTCGCGGTGCCGAGGGCGAGGAATTTCGGTGCCGTGTCGGTGAGGGTTGCCTATTTCGCGACCGCAGTGCTTGTCGGACGCGTCTCACCTGGGGTCTTCCTGCCCCGGCCCAAGGTCGAGTCCGTGCTCGTCGAGATCGTGCGCCGTGAGTCCCCAGCGGTCGACCCCGCCGTGGCCAGCTACGCGGAGATCGACCTGCTTGTCCGAGCCGGCTTCGGCGGGCGGAGGAAGATGTTGCGCCGGTCCCTCGACGGACTCGTCGACGGGACCACCTTTGCGGCCGCCGGGATCGACGGCCGTTCCCGGGCTGAGGAGCTCGGCATCGAGGAGTGGGGCAAGCTAGTGGCATGCCGTCGATCGATCATGTTCGGGCACCTGCCAAGCTGACCCGCGCGTTGCGGGTCGTCGGAGTCCGCCGCGACGGCTACCACCTGCTCGAGGCCGAGATGACGACGATCGATCTCGCCGACGAGCTCGAGATCGAAGAAGGCGCCGATGGCCTCGAAGTTGTCGACGAAGTGGCCTGGGTCCTCGGCGATGGTCCCCTGTCGGCCGAGCATCGGCGTGACGCCGCTCATCGGGCGCCTGAGGGCGTCCCACCGGGCGCTGAGAACCTCGTCGTCCGGGCACTGGCGACTGTTGGCCGGCATGCCCGGGTACGGCTCACAAAGCGCATCCCGGCCGGGGCCGGCCTTGGAGGCGGCTCTGCGGATGCGGCGGCCGTACTCCGTTGGGCAGGTGCTCTCGATCCGGCGGTTGCGGCCGGGCTGGGTGCAGACGTGCCGTTCTGCGTCGTAGGTGGAAGGGCGCTCGTGAGAGGCATCGGGGAACTGGTCGAGCCGCTCGGCTTCGAGGCTTTCACGGCAGTGCTCGTCACACCTTCGATCGCCGTGTCGACTTCAGAGGTCTACCGGGCCTGGGACGCGCTTGGCGGCCCAACGGAGGAGCACGGGAACGACCTCGAACCTGCGGCTCTCCTCGTCGAGCCGCGCCTGGCTTGGTGGCGGGACCTGATCTCGAGCGTCGCGGGCGATCGGCCGCGACTGGCGGGAAGCGGGGGCACGTGGTACCTCGAGCGCGGTCCAAAGGTGGCCGCTCACCTTGTAGGTGAGCTCCAAGGCGCAGTGCGGGCCGAGCGCGGCCGGGCCCTCGTCGTCGCTGCAGAGAGCACCGCTCACCGGTGACGAGCACCTTGTAGTCCAGCGGGCAGCCTGCCGATGAGACGGGGGAGCGCCTCGCCGGGCGGTTCCCGCAGCAGTGCTACTTGCCGGCGGCGCGTCGCTGCCAGCGGGTGCGCTTCAGCATCTTCTTGTGCTTCTTCTTGCGCATTCGCTTGCGGCGCTTCTTGATTAGTGATCCCATGGCTGGCTGCACGCTAGCCGAACTCGGGCGGCTCTCGCCCGTCGGCGGGTGCAGCCCGTGCGTCCCACGCCGACACTCGAGCGCCTCTCCGGTGCTCAGGTGCAACCTGGGGCCGTGAGTACGAGATACTTGCTGTTGTAGACATGCGGGCGAGAGATCCCTTCCGGGGTAGTTCAATCGGCAGAACGTCGGCCTTTGGAGCCGGATGTTGGAGGTTCGAGCCCTCCCCCCGGAGCGAGCATCAGGACGAGCAGACCTCGTGAACCTGGTCAGGCCAAGCCCGACGGCCGAAACAGCAACAGTGGCCGCTGCCGAGCAGGTCGACGGCTCATCGTTCGGGATCGTCGGTGACGTCGCGTGTCCAGCACTGACCGTCGAAGAAACGGAAGCCGCGCTGGTGCAACGGGTCGGCATGCCAGCCGCGTGAAGCCGGCTGCGGCGGGCGCAGGAGCGGTAGCTCGAAGAGGATCCTTCGGATCTTCTCGCGCTCTTCGGCCGTATCCGCGATCGCGACGTCGGACCGGTAAGCGAGCGAGAGATCCTGGACCCTTGTGGTTCGCGAGGCTGCCGAGTAGATGATCCAGCCAATCGGCAGAAGCGCGACATGAATGATTCCCCACCCCGTCGGCGGTATCGACCAGGGAGGCTTGCCACGTTCGGAGCGGTACCGTGCCGCCCGCGCCCAGCCCCAGGCGAAGAAGACGACGGCGACGACGACGCCGACTCCTATCGGCTCCAGAGGCACGGGACTGGCCACTCCTCTCTGTGTCGGCGACCGGGCGGGATCGGCTTAACCTGGGGCATGGACTTCGACCGTTTCACCCTTGGTCTCTACATCCGCCCGACCGAGGCGCCGGCGCTGGACGACGAGCAGGCCGCGGCGATCCAGGACCAGCATCTCGCGTATCTCGCGAGTCTCGGGCGCACGGGCCAGCTGGTCGCAGCGGGACCGTTCGAAGAGCAGGACGACCCCACTTTGCGAGGGGCGATGGTCTTTTCCACGAGCGTCGCCAAGGCGCGGTCGCTGCTCGCGCAGGACCCCGCCGTGCGCGCGGGCGTGCTCATGTTCAAGCTGATGAGCTGGCTGGCACCGGCGGGAGCGGTGAGCTTCAACGCCGTCGAGTTCCCCGAGTCCATGGAGGAGGCCATGACCTGAGGCATGGCCGTGGTGCCCGCTGTGGCCTTCGGCCCGACGCCCCCTGGGGCAAACCGGTCAGTCTTCGTACAGCGACTGAGCGTACCCGGTGTCCTCCCAGCCGGTGATGATGATCAGGAACATGGCGAAGGTGAGGACGTGGACGCCAGTGCACCACAGGCAGATCGTGTGCAGCACGAGTGCCTCCTGGTAGACGAGGTAGACCACCATGCCGATGCCGGCGACCGCTGCCGCGATCCGTCCCCAGGCGAGCCAGGCGGCATCGAAGCGCCACGCGACGGGAAGGCAGATCACGCCCATCCCGATGAAGAAGATCAGCCCGAAGATCGGCACGGGCACGCCGAACATCACAGAGGACGGGCTGGTGAGCACCTTGAAGCAGTTCACGGCACCGGTGTTGGAGCAGATGAGGGCGCCGTGGTCGTAGTGCACGATCAGGAGGTAGATCGAGATGGCGATCCCGGCCAGGCAGATGGCGCCGATGGCCAAGGGCCGCCAGGGCCTGCCTTGCACGATGTCGCCGAGCCGGCGCCGGGTCACAGCCACCGCCTGGGATCCTGCCCGCGGGCCTGCGATTGATGCTTGGTCCGTCGGGTCGTCGCCGCGTTCATGCGTGCCCGCCGCCGGGCGGAGTTACGGCCGCTCACAGCTTCAGCTGTTTGGCCGCCTGCTTGACGACCGGCATGTCACAGACCGAGCCTGGTTTGTTGTTCGTCAGCTTGCAGATGGCGGCCGCGTAGAAGTTGGCCGAGACGAGGATCGCCTGCGCCGGCGAGGCAACGGGGTTGCTGAGGCGCTGCGCGACCTGCACATGAGTGAAGCCCGTGAGGATGGACGGGTCCATGATGGCGCCCTCCTCCATGAACTTGTTGGCGAAGTCCAGGAACGGGATCCCACCCTCGTTGGATGACTGGACGTAGGGCGGGAAGTCGTACTTGAAGAAGAGCTTGTGAGCCAGCGGCGACACTGCCTGCAGCGGCTCGTAGCCGTTGCAGTTCTGTACTGCTGTCGAGGTGCTCGACGAGGGGATGTCGGTGCACTGCTCGGTGGGCATGAAGTCGATGTAGGCGCTCGTGTACGTCGAGCCGAAGAAGCTGAGCGTGGGGACCGACGCCGGCGTATCGGTCGCCGACGAGACGGTTATGCGAAGTCCCTTGAAGGTGCCGAACCGGGCGAGGGCTACGGCGAGCGGCCAGCGGGTGGCCGCACAGTCCGGGCACCAGTTCGATCCCATGTAGGCGATCACCGGCTTGCCGTCGCTCTCCAGCGGGGGCTGGCTCTTGAGGGCCGTGATCGCGCCCGTGTTGGGCCCGGACGGGGTGATCGTGGACCCGGCTTGCGAGAAGGCCGACGGTGAGACGCTGCTGAGCGCGTTGACGACGCTCGCCGGCGCGGGCTTCGTTCCGAAACCCTTGTCAACGGTCGAGTTCTTGCCTGTTACAGAGACGAGAACGATTACAAGAACTGCCAGCACGACGAGCACGGTGCCGAAGATCCCCGCCGTCAAGGCGGTGCTCCGCTTGGGGGCGTTCTTCGCGGACCCGCGTCGCGAGGCACCGCCACCAGCTCTCGCTCGCCTGGCCGCCGATGCGTCCGCTTTGGCCCTTTGAGACGAGGGCCCTGCCGAGCGCGCTCGCTGCGAGGCGGTCTGGCGCTTCAGACCGGGCTGCCTCTGCTGAGCCAGGCGCTCGCGCGCCCTCTCAGCGGCGGACTCGTCCCGTCCGCCTTCGGTGGTCGGGTCGTTGTTCAACGGCCGGGTGCCACGGCTCTGCGACTGGCCACGCCGCGGGGGACGGTTGCCACTCTGTGCCATTACGGCGTGTTCTCCTCGTCGGTACCGCGACTGGCGCGGCAGGTGGTGCCTTCTAGGGCCAGGATGCTACTGCCAAGGTGGCCGGTGCGTAGATCGCGGGCGCGGTGCAAAGGTGCCGGGTGGTGAGCCGTGACTCTGGCCGGTCCCGCGGCTCGGGCATGCTTTGTCGGTGATCGGCGCCCTGGTTGTCGAGCTCCACTTCCCCGCTTGCCACTCTCTCAAGGAGAAACGTGCCGTTCTCCGCCCGATCATCGATGGTGCCCGCTCACGTTTCGCCGTGGCCATCGCCGAGGCGGACTACCAGGACCTGCACCAGCGATCAGTGGTCGAGGTGGCCGCAGCAGCGGCCAGCGCGCGGGTCGTCGTCGAGACCCTCGATGCCGTGGAGCGCTTCATCTGGTCGCGGCCGGGCCTGGAGGTGGTGGGTGCAGTTCGCAGGTGGCTCGACGACGATTGAGCCGGGGCGTGGTTCGTACGCCTCCGCCCGGCAAGTGCCGGCCCCCGGTACGATCGTCAAGGTGAACAAGGCGAACCCAGGCGATCTCCGGCTGCTCGACCTCGCCGAGGGCGAGCTCGAGGATGTCGAACGAGCCCTGCGGCGCTTGGATGAGGGGACCTACGCCATCTGCGAAGTGTGCGGCCGGACGATCGGTGAAGACCGCCTCGCACGGTCAGCGGTGACGCGGCGTTGTGCGGATCACGCACCGGCGGTCCCGCCGGGCCCTTCGCCCGGGACCTGAGAACGTGGCGCGGCTTCTCTTGTTCGCTCAGGCACGCGACTGTGCCGGCACCAGCGAGGCCGGGGTCGACGGCATCACCGTGGGTGAGGTGCTGGACGCGGCCGTCGCGCGTTACGGGACGCGCCTGGCCGAGGTCATCTCCTACAGCGCTATATGGCTGAACGGTGAGCCCGCGAACCGCGAGCTGCCGGTTTGCGACAACGACGAGGTCGCGGTGCTGCCGCCAGTGTCAGGCGGATGAGAGGCGAGAGTCCTCGCGGTCACTTCGGCCGGCGGCGGTCAACCCTTCTTGGTCTCCCAGAAGATCCGGTCGATCTCCGCGATCTGGTCGAGCAGCTTCTGGCCGACGGCAACGTCAGTGGTCTTCTTGGCTTCCCCGGCGGTCTTGGTGGCTGTCCAGAACAGCGTGTGGAGCTCGGGGTACTTCGCGAGATGGTCGGGCTTGAAGTAGTCCGTCCAGAGGACCCAGAGGTGATGCTTGACGAGGTCGGCGCGCTCTTCTTTGATCGAGATGGCCCGGGCTTTGAAGGCGTCGTCCCGCGAGGCATTGAACTTCTCCATGCAGGCCTTGACCGAGTCGGCCTCGATCCGCGCCTGGGCGGGGTCATAGACACCACAGGGCAGGTCGCAGTGGGCGTGGGCGGTCACCGGGCTGCTCAGGCGGTCGAGCAGGGTGAGCAAACGCGAGGTGAGATGCATGCTTCAGCTCCTTGGTCGGTCATCGGTGGCTAGGAATCGCTCACGTTATCCCCGGCCCCGGAATGACCGGGCAGGGACACGGCCCGCTGGTCGCGCGCTCTCGAAACTGGCTCTGTGGGCCACGGGCGCGGCGGCGGTGATCGCGTCGGCCGCGGTGGTGCGGGCGCGTTTTCGGCGGGTACAGGTCGAGGGCACGAGCATGATGCCGACACTCGCCCACGGTGACCGGCTGGTCGTCATTCGAGCCGGGCGTCCTGTGGCGGGCGATCTCGTCGCCCTGCACGACCCGGCCGAGCCCGCTCGGCTGCTGGTCAAGCGGGTGACGGCGGTTCTCCCAGCGGGTCTCGATGTGCGCGGCGACAATCAGGTCGCCAGTCGTGACAGCCGGACCTTCGGGCTCGTGGCGCCTTCTCGTCTCGTCGGCAAGGCCGTCTACCGCTACTTTCCGCCCGCACGCGCCGGGTTCTTCCGGCAGTCCGGCTCGTGCAGGGGTACGCTCGTTCAGGATGGGCCTGCACGAGAAGGACATTGAGCGGTTGCTGGAGCCTGAGCTGACCAGCAACCTGGAAGCGGTTCCCGTCGGTGAGCTCAGGACTCGCCGGGACGCGTGCCAGCGCGCCGAGGTCGCGCTTTCCTATGTCCGGCGGCTGCTCCAGGGCGAGCTCGACATTGTCGCGGCAGAGCTGGAGGCGCGCGGCAGAGGCGTGCGCGGTGACACGGGACGCCTCTTGGAGGACCTGCCGGCGATCCTGGCAGGAACCAGTGCTGCCGCACCGTCGCAGGCAAATGCCCACGAGCCCCGCCTCACGATGGCCGGGGTGGCCGAGGGGTGGACCGAGCAGTCAGAGCTCGCGCTCGAGGACCTCGTCGTCGAGGTTCTCGTCGCCGAGCTGAACGGTGACGAGACCCGTCAGCCGTTGTTGCCCGGCGCCAATCTGGGAGCATTCGGCGACGAGGAGCTGCGCTCCCTCGCCGGGCTGCTCAGGTCCGCGGAGACCAGTGTCTCCACGAGGCGCCGGACGCTGCACGATCAGATAGACCAACTCCAGACGGCGATCGTCGAACGGTACAAAGTCGGAGCGGCGGACGCGGACACCCTGCTCAAGTGAAGGTCGGATGACCACGAGAGACTCGTCCGATCGCTGGGCCGAACTCGGAGACTTCATCCGGCAACAGCGCAACACCGCCAGGTTGTCGCTCCGGAGACTGTCCGAGATCGCCGGCATCTCGAACCCCTACCTGAGCCAGATCGAGCGCGGCTTGCGCAAGCCGTCGGCGGACATCCTGCAGCAGATCGCGAAGGCTCTGCGGATCTCCGCCGAGACGCTCTACGTGAGAGCGGGGATTCTCGAGGACGAGCGTCGCGACGACGACGTCGTGCGGCACATCATGATGGACCCCTACCTGGTCGAAGAGCAGCGTCAGGCGCTCGTCCGGATCTACTCGTCCTTCCGTCGGGAGAACGGCCTGTGTGAGACCGAGCAGGAAGAGCCAAGGGCCTGACGCTGGGACTTCTTCATTAGGCTGGGCTCGATGCGCAAGCTGGCCGTGCTCTCCATGCACACCTCGCCTCTGGCCCAGCCCGGTACGGGGGACGGCGGCGGGATGAACGTCTATGTCCGTGAGCTCTCCTCGGCGCTTGCCCGAGAAGGCGTGACCTGTGATGTCTACACCCGGCGCTGGTCCAAGGACCTTCCCGACGTCGTCGCGGTGGAGCCGGGCTTCGCCGTGCACCATGTTTCAGCCGGCCCTCCGACCATGGTCGCCAAGGAGACACTTCAAGACCACGTCGAGGAGTTCACCGAGTCCGTCATCGACCGGATGACCGGACCGCCACACACCATGCTCGGCGCGAGTGACGCGCCCGCGGACGCCATCCACGCCAACTACTGGCTGTCGGGACTGGCCGGTCATGCGATCAAGCACCGCCTCGAGCTGCCGCTCGTGTCAACGTTCCACACCCTGGACCGGGTGAAGGCCGAGGCGAGCCCGGAAGAGGTCGAGAGCGCCGAGCCGGGCCGTCGCGCGCGAGCCGAGTCACAGATCATCGGTTGTTCGGACGCTTTACTCGCCTCATGTTCTGTCGAGGTCGACCAGCTCGTGGAGCTCTATGGAGCAGACCGGGACCGAGTCGAAGTGGTCCCGCTCGGAGTCGACCATGCGTTCTTCTCGCCTGGTGATCGCGGGTGCGCCAGACGCGCCCTCGGCCTCTCCGGCGGGGGCCCGCTCCTGCTGTTCGTGGGGCGGATTCAGCCCCTGAAGGGCGCCGAAGTGGCGCTCGAGGCCTTCGAGATCCTCGTGCAGTCGGTTCCGAGCGCCCAGTTCGTCCTCGTCGGCGGGCCGAGCGGCCCAAGAGGCGAGGCGGAGGTTGCGGCGTTGCACGCGATGGTCGAGGCGCTCGATCTTGGCGGACGGGTGCGTTTCGTGACACCTCAGCCGCATGAGTTGCTCTCGACGTACTACAGAGCGGCAGACTGTTGTCTGGTGCCTTCGCGTTCGGAGTCGTTCGGTCTTGTGGCCCTCGAGGCCGCGGCGTGCGGTACCCCGGTCGTGGCCGCGGCGGTAGGGGGCTTGACGACGCTCGTCCAGCACGGGCGGACCGGCTACCTGGTCGAGAACGGCGACCCCGGGGCGTACGCGCGGTTCGCCGCGGACATTTGTGCCGACCCCTTGCTACAGGCTGAGCTCGGTGCATGTGGTGCATCCATGGCGGCTGGTTACAGCTGGTCGATAACCGCAGGCCGGCTTCGCCGCCTGTACACCGAGCTCACTTCGCGGTCGCTGGTCGAGTGTTGAGCTCAGCGTCGTGACACGTCTCGTCGTCGTCGGCGGTGGCAAGATGGGCAATGCGCTCATCGGTGGGCTGATCCGTTCGAGCTGGGCCGCCCCCGACGAACTGGCCGTGGTCGAGCCGCTCGCCTCGGCCCGGGCCGATCTCGTCCGGCGCTTTCCTGGAGTTGTCGTGACCGAGACCGGAGTCACCGCGGAGTCCTCCGTCTTGGCAGTCAAGCCTGCTGACGCCCAGGCCGGGTGCCGGACCATCGCGGGATCGAGGTGCCCGCTTGTGCTCTCAATCGTGGCGGGCGTCACGATCGCCCAGCTCGAGACCTGGCTCGGGCGCGGCGTGGTGGTTCTCCGGGCGATGCCCAATACCCCGGGGCTGCTCGGTGCCGGTGCTTCGGGGTTGGCGGGCGGGACCTCCGTCACCGAGGGGGACTTCACCTGGGCGGAAGGTGTCCTGTCCGCGCTCGGGGTTGTCGCACGACTTCCCGAGTACCAGCTCGACTCCGTGACCGGGTTGTCGGGCTCGGGGCCCGCCTACGTCTTCCTGTTGGCAGAGGCACTCGTCGATGCCGGTGTCAGCGAAGGACTCGACCGGGAAGTGAGCCGCCTCTTCGCGGTGCAGACACTGCTGGGATCGGCTCGCCTGCTTGCCGAGTCCGGTGACTCGCCGGAGGTTCTGCGAGCTGCGGTCACCTCTCCGGGTGGAACGACGGCCGCCGGTCTGCGGGTCCTCGAAGCCCACGGCTTCCGCTCGGCCGTCCTCGAAGCGGTTGCCGCCGCCGCGGTCAGGTCCCGGGAGCTCGGTCGCGCCGAGTGACCCGAGTGCCGGCACGGGGTCGGACCTGGCCCGATCCCGGCGCCGAATGACCTTCCCAATTTGCACTCCAGCCACATTGGCGTACATTCGCGACTGGCGGAGAGGGGTGATGCATCTGTCAACTATCGAATACGCCAAGGCAAGGTTCTCCACGGTGGCCGAAGTGGCCCGGGCATTGCGGGTTTCGAACATGACTGTTTACCGACTCATCAGCTCGGGACAGCTGCCGGCAGTGCGTGTCGGCAAGTCGTACAGGCTGCGTGACGAGGACGTCGACCGCTACCTCGCGGAGCGTTTCACAGAAGCCGGCTGAGCCGAAGCCGCGCTCCGGCTGGGCGCGGTTTGTGAGCGAGAGCACAAAGTCGTTACCATCACCCGCGATGGCCGACCGCTTCGTTCGTCGGATTCCAGAGCCCACCGTCGTGCGGCTGCCGGTGTACCAGCGCGCCCTGCTGGCGCTCTCGGGCGCCGGTGTCCACACCGTTTCGTCCGCGGAGCTCGCAGAAGCGGCGGGGGTCAACGCCGCCAAAGTGCGCAAGGACCTCTCGCACCTCGGTACCTACGGCACGCCGGGCACTGGCTACGACGTCAACTTCCTCCTCGGCCAGGTCCGGCGTGAGCTCGGCCTCGACCGGGAGTGGGAGGTCGTCATCGTCGGCATGGGCAACCTGGGGCGTGCCCTCGCGCGCTCGCAGAGGTTCTCTACCCAGAACTTCCGGGCGGTTGCCCTGTTCGACGTCGATCCTGACAAGATCGGTGAGGAGATCGCCGGGCTGCCCATCCGCCATCTCTCAGAGTTGGCGGTAGTGGTCGCGGGCATCAGCCGGTCGATCGGCGTGATCGCCACCCCCGCCGTCGCCGCCCAGGACGTGTGCAACCGGTTGGTGTCTGCCGGCACAGGGGCGATCTTGAACTTTGCCCCGGCGATCTTGGCAGTGCCGCACGCGGTGCAGCTGCGTCAGGTCGACTTCTCCGTCGAGCTGCAGGTGCTTGCGTTCTATGTGGCGCACCCGGCAGTCACCGCCGAACCGGAGGACGCGTCTTCGTCGGGGCAGTGACTGCCGTAGGCTATGGCCGGAGAGAAACGAGGTAACCGCGCCGTGGCGGTCGTTGCCGTGGGCATCAACGAACGGGACCTGTCGCTCGATGTCTTCGAGCAGAGCGCCATATCCGAGCGCGACCTGCCGAAGGCTCTCCAGGCTCTTTGCGACAGCGAGCACATCTCCGAAGCGGTCGTGCTTTCCACGTGCCTGCGAACCGAGGTCTACGCGGTTGTCGAGCGCTTCCACGACGGCCTCGCCGATATCGAGTGCTTCTTCCACTCGCATTCGAGCGCCATGGGGGCTGATGCGCATGTGCTGTCGGAGCTTCTCTCCTGCTGGGTCGACGACGCGGCCGTCTCGCACCTGTTCGACGTGGCGGCCGGGATCGACTCCCCGGTCCTAGGTGAGGGCGAGATCCTCCGCCAGGTGCGAACTGCCTTCGAGCTGGCCCGGCGGGAGCACGCTGCCGGCCGTGTGCTCGGGCCGCTGTTCCGTCACGCACTCGAGGCCGGGAAGCGTGTTCGCAGCCAGACAGCGATCGCGCAGGGGACGACATCGCTCGCGCACGCGGCCGTGGCGCTGGCGGCCGGCCAACTCGAGGGTGGGCTTGTCGGCAGGTCGGTGCTCGTCATCGGAGCCGGGGAAATGGGCGCCGGGTTCTCCAAGGCGCTCGCACAGCCGGCGGCCCCGGCCCGCGTCGTGGTGGCGAACCGTTCCGCCGCGAGAGCCGTCGCGGTGGCCGGGCAGTCGGGTGCGGAGGCGGTGAGCCTGTCGAGGCTCGACGACGAGCTCGGGCGGGCCGACATCGTGCTGACCTCGACGGCGGCGGTCGACGTGGTGCTCGACGTGGCTCGCATCAGCCGGACGATGCGGTCGCGCCCTGGCCGGCCCCTGTTGGTGGTCGACGTCGCCGTCCCCCGCGATGTCGACCCCGCCGTAGCCGACCTCGAAGGAGTCAGATTGCTCGACGTGGAGGACGTACGGCGGTTTGCGGAGGCTCAGATGTCGACGCGCCGGGGAGAGATTCCGGCGGTCCGCGCGATCCTGACCGAGGAGCTCGAGCGCTACCGGGCCTCGTCCGCGGCCAGGTCCGCGGCCCCGGTCGTAGCAGCGCTGCGAACGCGGGCCGAGTCGATCCGCCGCGCCGAGCTCGACCGCCAGCGGGCGCGGCTCGAGGCGCTCGGACCCGAGGCCCGTGAGATCGTCGAAACGGTCACCCAGCGCACCGTCGCCAAGCTCCTCCACGAGCCGACAGTGCGGATCAAGCAGGCTGCTGGCTCGCGGCGCGGTGAACGGCTCGCCGAGGCGCTGCGCAACCTGTTCGACCTGTAAGGCGCAGGTGGTTACGCTCCGGATCGCGACCCGCGGTAGCCCGCTCGCGCTCCGCCAGGCCGAGCTCGTGGCCGACGCGCTCGCCTCGGGCGCTTCCAGTACCTCCACGGCGCGGGTCACTACCGAGCTCGTGGTCGTCGAGACGGCCGGCGACCTGCACAGGGACCGTCCCATTGGTGCCCTTGGCGGCCGGGGCGCTTTCGTGACCGAAGTCGAGCGAGCGCTGATCGACGGTCGCGCTCAGCTCGCCGTCCATTCCGCGAAAGACCTACCGTCCAGCAGCGGCTCCGGCGAGCTCGAGATCGTCGCCGTGCCGACAAGGGCCGATCCCAGGGACGCACTCGTGGGCCGGGCGCTCGCCGACCTCGGCCCGGGAGCGCGCGTCGCAACAGGTGCTCCCAGAAGGCGGGCCCAGCTGGCCTGGGTCAGGCCAGACCTGCGTTTTGAGGAACTGAGGGGCAACATGGCCACGCGCCTTGGGAGAGTGCCGGTCGCAGGGGCTGTTGTCACGGCCTACGCCGCGCTCGAGCGCCTCGGTCTCACGGGGCTCGCGGCCGAGGTTCTGCCCACTTCGACGATGCTCCCTCAGGTCGGCCAAGGCGCGCTGGCGATCCAATGCCGGGTGAACGACGAGGAGGCGACCGAGGCGGCGCGCTCGATCGACGATGCCGCCTCGCATCGCTGCCTCAACGCCGAGCGGGCCTTCTTGGGCGAGCTCGGCGGCGGCTGCGAGCTGCCCGTGGGCGCTCTCGCCGTGATCGGCTCGGCCGGCGATGTGGAGCTGGAAGGCCTGATTGCGAGCTCGGACGGCCTCGTCCTGCTCCGGCACACGATGAGCGGTCCGGACCCGTTCCAAGTGGGCCGGGCACTGGCCGCTGAGATGCGCGACCAGCGCGGGGGCGCAGAGATCCTCGCCGGCACCCACCGGGTGCTGTGAACGGCTCGCCGGTGAACGGCCCGCTGTCGGGCTGGCGCGTGATCGTGACACGCTCGCGCGCACAGTCTTCAAGTTTGGTGGAACTGCTCGCCAACGCCGGAGCCTGCCCGGTCGAGGTGCCCGTGATCGAGATCGCGGACCCGATAGACGGAGGCGTTGCGCTCGAATCGGCGCTGTCGAGGATCGAGGACTTCGAATGGGTCGTGTTCACCTCGGCGAACGCCGTCGAGCGCTGCTGGCGATACCTCGGTGACGGCCGGACACTTGGCGGGGCCAAGGTGGCCGTCGTCGGGGACGGCACGGCCGCTGCGCTCGCGGAGCACGAAACGGTCGTTGACCTGGTTCCGCAGCGGTTCGTCGCCGAGTCGCTCGTCGAGGTGTTCCCGGGCCCGGCCCGCCCCGGGGAGGCGACGGTTCTGTTGCCGCGCGCCGCTGAGGCGCGCGATGTGCTGCCCGATGGCCTCCGTGCCAAAGGCTGGCGCGTCGAGATCGTCGAGGCGTACCGGACCGTCCCGTCGGCGCTCGACGCGAGGGGCTTGCGAGCCCTCGACGGTTCCGACGCCATCACGTTCACGTCGTCGTCGACAGTGACCGGCTATCTCGATCTTGCCGGCGCCGGGCGCGTGCCCCCAGTCGTGGCGTGCATAGGTCCCGTCACGGCGCGTGCGGCGATGAAGGCAGGCCTCAGCGTCGACGTCGTGGCGGCGGTGCACACCGTCGACGGGCTCGTGGGGGCGCTCGCCCAGTGGGCGACGCACCGAAGCGCGGGGGGCGGTCAGAGGTAGGCTCGGCGAGATGAGCTTCCCTTATCGCAGGCTGCGGCGCTTGAGGCGGCTCCCTGCGCTGCGCCGCCTGATGGCCGAGGTACTTCGTGGCTGAGGCCGGTCCCGGGAGCAGGTCGACGGCCGGGAGGCGGAGCTCGGAGCTGTTCGCCGAGGCCTGCCGGGTGATCCCCGGTGGTGTCGACTCGCCGGTGCGGGCCTTCGGTTCGGTAGGTGGGTCGCCGTACTTTGTCGCCCGCGCCGAGGGTGCCTTTGTCGAGGACGTCGACGGACGACGCTTGCTCGACTACGTCCAGTCCTGGGGCGCCTCCCTCCTGGGTCATGCCCATCCGGCCGTGCTGGAGGCGATCGCCAAGGCGGCGGCGCGCGGCACGACCTACGGTGCCCCGACCGAAGGCGAGGTCCGTCTGGCCGAGGCGATCACCGAGGCGGTGCCCGGTTGCGACCAGGTCCGTCTCGTGTCGTCGGGGACCGAAGCGGCCATGACGGTCGTGAGACTCGCCCGCGCCGCGACCGGCCGGGACCGGGTCGTGAAGTTCGCCGGCTGTTATCACGGGCACAGTGATGCGCTTCTGGCAGGTGGCGGAAGTGGAGTGGCCACCCTCGGACTGCCGGACTCGGCCGGCGTGCCGCAGAGCGCCGTGTCGGCGACGGTCGTGGCGCCCTACAACGAGGTCCCCGCGATCGACGAGTCGGTGGCTTGTGTCATCGTCGAGCCAGTGGCGGCGAACATGGGGCTTGTGGCTCCCGTCGAGGGGTTCCTCGAAGGGCTCCGCGCGGCTTGTGACAAAGCCGGGGCACTGCTCATCTTCGACGAGGTGATCACCGGTTTCCGTCTCGGACGCGCGGGAGCCACCGGGCTGCTCGGCGTGCAGCCCGACCTGTGGTGTTTCGGGAAGGTGATCGGTGGAGGCCTGCCCCTGGCCGCGCTCGGAGGCGGCCGCGACCTCATGTCGCTGCTGGCCCCGCTCGGGCCCGTCTACCAGGCGGGCACCTTGTCGGGCAATCCTGTCGCGACTGCGGCCGGCCTCGCCGTGCTCGAGCGGCTGAACGATCAGGCTTATCTTCGGCTGGCCGAGAGTGTCGGGCGGCTCGCTGCCGGGCTCGCCCGGGCCATCGGCCAAAGCGGGCTCGCGGTCGAGGTGCCTGTCTTCGGCACCTTGGTCTCGGTCTTCTTCACCGACGAGCCGGTACGCAACTACCAGGGCGCGGCGCGTGCCGCACGGTCCGGACTGTACGCCGCGTTCTTCAGGGCCATGCTCGCCCGCGGCATTGCTCTCGCCCCGAGCCCGTACGAGATCGCCTTCGTCTCGATGGCGCATTCGCTCGAGGACATCGACCGCACGGTCGAGGCCGCCGCCGAGGCGGCACTGGAAGTCGCCGAGGCGGTTGGTGCCTAGCGCTCGGGGACCTGACGGGCCAGCGCGACGACGGTCTTGTACACGGCCTCGGCGGGCCCCAGCTCGTCGGGCCTCAGGTAGTTGCCCATGATCCTCAGCAGCCACTCCATGACAGAGCGGTTGTACATGCCGGTGTTGACGCAGACCCGCATCACCCCGGGCCGCGAGAGCACGCCGATGAAGGCCCGGGCCACCCTGTAGTACAGGCCGTAGATGTCCTCGAGGGATCGTTCGTAGCCGGTGAGCAGCCCCGGCTCTCCCGCCTCGAGCACGTCCGAGACGGCTCCGGCTGCCAACCGGCCCGTCTCGTACGCGTAGGCGATGCCCTCGCCGTTGAACGGGTTGATGACGCCCGCGGCATCGCCGACGACGATGGAGTCCGGGCCGACACGTGGGCCGACGCCCAGGCCCATCGGCAGGCGGCCACCTGTCGGTGCACCACAGGAGGTTCCCGGGTCGAGGCACCACGACGCGGGCACCTGTGCGACGAAGTCGTCCATCAGCTTCGAGGTGTTGATGTGCTTGCCCCGGCCCTTTGTGGACAGGAGGCCCACTCCGACGTTCACGCGGCCATCGCCGAGGGGGAAGATCCAGCCGTAGCCGGGCACCACCCTGCCGGCGGCATCGCGGATGTCGAGGAAGGAATCGATGTACGCCTCGGTGCTGCGCGGCGAACGGTAGTAGCCGCGAAGTGCCATCCCCTGCGGCCAGCCCCTGTTGCGGCCTGTCCCGAGCGAGCGGCCGAACCTTGACAGCGATCCGTCCGCCACGATCACGTAGCGGGCCCGGACTTCGGTCAAGGTCGCGCGTGACCTGTCGCTCACGATGGCACCGCCGGCCGGGCGCAGCAGCGAACCGGCAGGTACAGGGACCGGACCGGTGTCAACGGGCGCGTCCGGCGCCGAGAGCGGTGCCACGGCCTCGGCACCCTGCCAGAGCACTGCACCCGCCTTCTCGGCGCGCGCGGCGACGAGCCCGTCGAGGTCTGCCCGGGTTACCACGTAGCCGTACGAAGGCATCACAGGGTGGTCAGGCCAGTCCATCGCGATGGTGCGCCCATAGGCGTTTGTGCGCAGGCCCCGGTAGCGGTGGTGTCTCGCCAGGTCGGCGCCAAGCCCCATTTCCTCGAGCTGGTGGACAGCGCGCGGCGTGAGGCCGTCGCCGCAGGCCTTCTCCCTGGGATAGTGCTTCTTCTCGACGACGAGCACGTCCACGCCGGAGCTCGCGAGCCAGTACGCGGCCGCGGTGCCTGCCGGGCCGCCACCGACGACGAGGACGTCACACTCGTACCGGTCTGGACGGGGAGGCTGCATCTCCACCGTGGCGCCGTCGGGTGGGGTCATGCGAGCATGTTAGGAGCGGCGGCCGGCAGCCGGACCTGATGTGGCTCTCCCGGGCGCGCGTGGTAGAACCGCACAAGCATTATGGGCAGCCTGGACAGCTACCTCCCAATCTTCTTCATGGTCGTGCTCGGGATCGCTTTCGCGGGCCTGTCATTCGGCGCGTCCAAGCTGCTGGCGTCCCAACGGCCCACCGCCGCCAAACAGGCGCCGTACGAATGCGGCATCGTGCCGACCCATGAGCCGGCCCGGCGTTTTCCCGTGCGCTTCTACCTGGTCGCGATGGCCTTCGTGGTCGTGGACATCGAGATCATCTTCCTGTTTCCATGGGCTGTGGACTCACAAGACCTGGGCCGGTTCGGCCTTGTCGAGATCCTGGTGTTCGCGGCCTCGGTGTTCGTGCCGTTCATCTACCTCGTGGCGAACGGCGCCCTCGACTGGGGACCACTCAAACGAGTGCGCCCCGTCGAGTCGCAGCGGGTCCGAACCTCATCGTCGACAGTCCGCCACATCGGGCCGTCGAACGACGAGGCGGCGTAGGCGGGCCACCGGAACATGGGCCTCGAAGACCTCAGTCACAACTTTCTCACCGGCTCGCTCGAGGAGCTGGTGAAGTGGGCGCGCCGCTCCAGCGTCTGGCCGGCGACCTTCGGCCTTGCGTGCTGCGCGATCGAGATGATGGCGGCCGGCGCTGCCGACTTCGACCTGGCGCGTTTTGGCATGGAGGTGTTCCGCGGCTCACCTCGCCAGGCCGACCTCATGGTCGTCGCCGGGCGCGTCTCCCAGAAGATGGCGCCGGTCCTGCGGCAGGTCTACGACCAGATGGTGGAGCCGAAGTGGGTCATCTCGATGGGCGTGTGCGCCTCGACGGGCGGCATGTTCAACAACTACGCCATCGTCCAGGGTGTCGACCAGATAGTCCCCGTCGACGTGTACGCCCCGGGCTGCCCGCCGAACCCGCAGACGCTCATCCACGCCATCTTGACCCTGCACGAGAAGATTCGCCTGGGCGAGCTCACCAACAGGCGTCCCGGCGAGACTGGAGCGGGAATCGACCTCGTGACCGAGCCCGCCCGGCCCGGATGGGTCGCACCTCCCTCGGGAGTGCGCCTGGGAACGCCCCGCTGATGGCGACCGTGGGCGCGAGCGCGGCCGAACTGGCCGGTTTGAGCGAGGCCTCCGCGTTCGGCGCGGGCGGCCAGGAAGTGCTCCACGTCACGCGGCGAGCGCTATGTCGAGGTGGCCGGGGCACTCCGCGGCGCCGGCTTCGAAATGTGCGCAGACCTGTGCGCCGTCGACTACCTGCGCCACCTCGAGCGTCCGCTGCCCGAAGGCGTGAAGGCCGAACGCTTCGAGATCATCGTCAACCTGGTTTCCCTGGAGCACCGCCAGAGGGTCCGCCTCCGGGTCCAGGTTCCTGACACCGACCCGGTGATACCGACGCTGTTCAACATCTACCCCGGAACCGAGAACATGGAGCGGGAGGCGTTCGACCTGTACGGCGTGTGGTTCGAGGGGCATCCGGACCTCACGCGGATTCTCATGCCGGACGACTGGGAAGGTCACCCGCTGCGCAAGGACTACTCGGTCGGGCGCGTGCCGGTGCAGTTCAAGCAAGCGCCGGGCCCACGTTGACCAGCGACGACCTCAAGGCGGAGACTTCCGAAGGTCTCCAGGAGCTGCGCGAGCGCGAAGGGACCGCCCCGGCCGCGCTCGCGATAGAGGAGGGCTCACCGCTGCGCCTGCCGGAGGGACCGATGCTCGACCCAGGCGACATCGACGTCGAGTTCGGCGAGGACGAGACGATGATCATCAACATGGGTCCGCAACATCCCTCGACCCATGGAGTGCTCCGCATCATGATGGAGCTCGAGGGCGAGACCGTCCTGCGTTCCAAGCCCATCATCGGCTACCTGCACACCGGAATGGAGAAGACCGGCGAGGAGCTCACGTACGTCCAGGGAGCGACGAACGTCACGCGCATGGACTACCTGTCACCCCTGCACAATGAGCTCGTCTTCTCCCTGGCCGTCGAGGCGTTGCTCGGCGTCGAGATCCCACCCAGGGCGACCTGGGTCCGGATGCTCATGACAGAGCTCAACCGCATCTCCTCGCACGTGTTGTGGATGGCCACCAATGGCATGGACCTCGCGTCGACGTCGATGATGATCTACGGCTTTCGAGACCGCGAGATGATCCTGTCGTTCTTCGAGAAGACGACCGGCTTGCGCATGAACCACGATTACATCCGCCCGGGCGGTGTCGCAGCGGACCTGCCCGACGGGTGGGAGGACGACGTCATGGCGATCGTCGACACGATTCCCGGGCGCGTGGACGAGTACGACGAGATACTGACCGGTCAGCCGATCTTCAAACATCGCACGGAAGGTGTCGGGATCATCTCGCCCGAGCTCGCCGTCGCCATGTCGGCAACCGGGCCGATCCTGCGGGCCTCGGGGGTGGCATGGGACCTTCGCCGCGCCATGCCTTACCTCGCGTACGACGACGTCGACTTCGACGTCATCGTCGGCACCGTCGGAGACACCTTCGACCGATATGCGGTGCGGCTGAACGAGATCCGGGAGTCGTGCAAGATCGTTCGCCAATGCGTGGAGAAGATGCCGCTGGGGGACTACCGGGCCCAGGACAAGAAGGTGACTCCGCCGCCGCGAGCGCGCATCGACGAGTCGATGGAGGCGCTCATCCACCACTTCAAGATCTTCACGAAGGGATTCGAGGTCCCTCCCGGCGAGGTGTACACCGCGATCGAGTCCCCCCGGGGCGAACTGGGCTGCTATCTCGTGGCGGACGGGTCGAGCAAGCCGTACCGGATGCATATCAGGGCGCCGAGCTTCGTGAACCTCCAGACCCTGCCACCGCTGCTGCGCGGCGGTCTCATCGCGGACGCAGTCGCGGTCATCTCTTCGGTAGACCCGGTCATGGGTGAGGTGGACCGCTGATGGCGCACCTGTCCGCCGCCAACCTCGAGCGGGCCGAGTCGATCGTGGCCTGTTATCCCCAGCGTCGCTCCGCGCTCATACCCTTGTGCCATCTCGCCCAGGCACAGGACGGCTGGCTCACCGAAGAGGCGATGGAGGACATCGCCGGACTTCTCGGGTGCACGCCGGCCGAGGTGCGGGGCACCGCGACGTTCTACGACATGCTGCACACCGAGCCGGTCGGCCGTCATGTCGTCACGGTCTGCACGAACATCGCCTGCATGCTCGCCGGCGCTTACGAGGTTCTCGATCACGCAGAGGCCTCGCTCGGCATCTCGGTCGGCCAGACCACGGCCGACGGCGAATTCACCCTCGAGGAGGCCGAGTGCCTGGCGGGCTGCGACCATGCCCCGTGCGTGCAGGTGAACCACCGCTTCTTCGGCCCGCTCGACCCCGACGGGTTCGACGCTTTGACAGAGGAGCTGCGCTCGGGCCGCCTCGCAGAGACGGTGCCCGCCCATGGGATCTTGAGCCGGGTCGACCGCAGCGTGGGCCTGCCCGCCCGAGCGGCCGGATCGGCAACCGGTCCGGTGACAGGAGCGGTGCACGAGTGATCACGAAGGCGCCTCGGATCGTCACCTCGCGGGTGGAGCTTGCGGACTCGTTCACGCTGGAGCGCTACCTGGCCACAGGCGGGTACCAAGGACTCCGCAAAGCGCTGTCGACGGCACCGGCGGACGTGGCGGCCGAGGTCAACAAGGCGAGCCTCCTCGGCCGTGGCGGAGCCGGCTTCCCGGCAGGCCGTAAGTGGTCGATGCTGAGGCAGTCCACGACCACCTATCTCGTGGTGAACGGCGACGAGAGCGAGCCGGCGACCTTCAAGGACCACGTGCTGATCGAGCGCGATCCGCACCAGGTCATCGAGGGGACCGCGATCGCGGCCTACGCGTCGGGAGTCTCCCAGGCGTTCATCTACTGCCGGGGAGAGTTCGCCCTCGGTCTGGAGCGCCTGCAGCAGGCGTGCAACGAGGCCTACGCCTACGGAGCGCTCGGCGCTGACGTCCTGGGCAGCGGCTACGCGCTGGACGTCGTGATCCATCCCGGTGCCGGTGCCTACATCTGCGGCGAGGAGACGGCGTTGCTGGAGAGCCTCGAGGGAAAGCGCGGCTTCCCCCGGATCAAGCCGCCCTTCTTTCCCGCTGCCGTCGGCCTGTACGGGGAGCCGACGGTCGTCAACAACGTCGAGACCATCTCCAACCTGCCCTGGATCGTCACCCACGGGGGCGACGGGTTCGCTGCCCTCGGTGAGGGGCCCTCGACAGGGACCCGGATCTTCGCCCTTTCCGGGCGCGTCGAACACCCGGGGTGGTTCGAGGTCGAGATGTCCAAGACGACCTTTCGGGACCTCGTCTACGACCCGTCGCTCGGCGGCGGCATACCTGGCGGCAAGCAGTTGCGGGCCTTCATTCCCGGCGGCGTCTCGGCGCCGTGGTTCGGCCCGGACCAGCTCGATCTGGGGCTGGACCAGGATGCGGTCGGGAAGGCCGGCTCGATGCTCGGGTCGGGCTCGGTCGTCGTGATGGACTCCGACACGTGCCCGGTCCGGGCCGCGTGGCGGATCGCCCGGTTCTTCCACCGTGAGTCGTGCGGTCAGTGCACCCCGTGCCGGGAGGGCAGCGGCTGGATCGAGAAGATCATGCACCGGCTCGAACAGGGCCTGGGGCGTGAGGAGGACATCGACCTCGTGCTCGACGCCTGCGACAACCTGTCGCCCGGCCTGGCATGGCCGCCGCAGCAGACCACGATCTGCGTGTTCGGCCCGTCGATTCCCTCCGCGGTCGTCTCGGTGGCGAATATGTTCCGAGACGAGCTGCTCATGCACATCAAAGAGGGCGGATGCCCGTTCCCCGCCGATGTGGTGCGCCGTGGCTGACCTCGTCGAAGTCCCCGCAGGCGTCTCCGTCACCGTCGACGGGCGGGTCGTCGAAGCGCATAAAGGCGAGCTGATCATCTCGGCGGCCGAGCGGGCCGGCATCTTCATCCCGCGTTTTTGCTACCACCCGCGGATGGCTCCTGTCGGTATGTGCCGCATGTGCCTCGTCGAGGTCTCCGGTCCCCGGGGCGCGAGCCTGCAGCCGGCCTGCTTCCTCGAAGTGTCCGAGGGCCAGGAGATCTTCACCGAGTCCGAGGCGGCCCGAAAGGCCCAGGAGGGTGTGCTCGAATTCCTGCTGCTCAACCACCCGCTGGACTGTCCGGTTTGCGACAAGGGAGGCGAGTGCCCCCTTCAGGACCAGGCGGTGTCTCACGGGCCGGGAGAGAGCCGGTTCGTCGAAGAGAAACGGCACTGGGCCAAGCCCATCGAGATCGGCCCACTTGTGCTGCTCGATCGGGAGCGCTGCATCCAGTGCGCGCGCTGCACCCGTTTTGCGCAAGAGGTGGCAGGCGAGCCCTTCATCGACTTCGCGGAACGAGGCGATCGGATCGAGGTCGCGATCTTCCCCGGTGACCCGTTCACGTCCTATTTCGCCGGCAACACGATTCAGATCTGCCCGGTTGGCGCGCTCACGGCGCGGCCGTACCGATTCAAGTCCCGTCCTTGGGACCTGGAGCAGGTCGAGACGACATGCACGACCTGCTCGGTCGGCTGCCGCATGGTCGCCCAGTCGTCGGCAGGCGCGCTCGTCCGGTACCTCGGCGTCGACTCGGAACCGGTGAACCAGAGCTGGCTGTGCGACCGGGGTCGGTTCGGCTTCGAGGCAGTTGAGGCGCCCGGCCGTCTCGTCCACCCGCTCGTGCGGTCCGAGACCGGCTTGGTCCCCGCCACGTGGGACGAGGCGTTGAGCCGCGTCGCGGACCGCGTTCTCCAGACGCTCGCCGCCACCGGTCCCGGGACGATCGGCATGATCGGCGGCAGCAGGCTCGCGAACGAGGACGCCTACGCCTGGGTCAAGCTTGCGAAAGGCGTCATCGGCACCGACAACTTCGACGCTCAGATCGGCGACGGACTGCCTGCGGAGCTCGTGGCGAGCCTGCCGCGCGCGACGATCGCGGACGCGCTCGCGGCCGGCACGGTCATCGTTCTTGCCGGCGATCTTCGCGAGGAGCTGCCGGTGCTGCACTTGAGGTTGCGCCAGGCTGCCGCGAACAAGGGGCTGCGGCTGATCGACTGCGCGCCGGCCGCGACGGGCCTGAGCCCGGTGGCCACCTGGCTCCCGTACAGGCCCGGCGAAGCCGTCGAGCACGCGCGGACCCTGGTTGCCACCGAGCGCGGCGACAGGGTCGTCATCGTGCTCGGCCGCCCGTCCCTGGCCGAGCCGGCGGCCGATATCGCGGCCGCGGCAAGCGTGCTGGCCGCCGCGTGGCCGTCCGCCCGTTTCCTGTCGGCGCTCCGGCGCGGCAATGTTCATGGTGCGATCGACCTCGGGTGTGCCCCAGGGCTGCTCCCCGGTCGGGTTACCCTCGAGGACGGGCGCGCCTTCTTCGGCGAGCAGTGGGGCTCGGTGCCGGCCGGACGAGGGCTCGATACCGCCGGGATGCTCGAGGCTGCCGCGTCAGGCGAGCTCAGCACGCTCGTGCTGCTCGGTGCGGACCCGCTGTCGGACTTCCCTGACCGCGACCTGGCCGGTCGAGCGCTCGAGCGTGTTGACTTCCTCGTGGCTGTGGAGACCGCGCTCAACGCCTCGTCGATGCTCGCGGACGTCGTGCTTCCGGCAGCGGGGTACGCGGAGCGCGGAGGCACCACGACGAACCTTGAAGGCCGAGTCACGCGGCTCGCGGCCAAGGTCGTGCCGCCAGGAGTGTCCCGCGCCGACTGGGTCATCGCGACCGAGCTGGCGGATCGTCTTGGAGCCGATCTCGGTTTCGAGTCCCTCGACGGGATCTGGGCCGAGATCGAGAGGGTCTCTCCTGCACATTCCGGCTGCACGGTCGCAGCGCTCGCGGCCCCGGAGGCGGCTGACGGCATCGTCGTCCCGCTCAAGGCCGCGCCCGTGCGGCTCACCGGACGCCCGCGGAGGCTCGACCCGATCGCGACACCCGGGATCGACTCGGTCTCCGAGCAGGGTGCGCCGTTCGCCGCTGGTGCGGCGATGTCACCGGGCGTCGAGCCGGGTGAGCGCGAGGAGGATGCCGACTCCGAGGAGGCCCTGGATGGCGGGGAGGCCCTCGGGGACGAGGCCTCCCCTCTTGCTGCCACCGTGCCCGGTGGCAGCCCGCGGCCCGGCCTGCTTCGGTTCGATCCCGGCGCGTGGACGGCCTCGGCGCCGCGCCCGCCCGTTGAGGAGCACACCTGGCGCCTGGTCGTTCGCCGTGGGCTTTACGACCACGGAACGCTCGTCCAGTCGGCCGCGTCGCTCGCCCCGCTGGCTCGGGCCCCGCAGTTGCGTCTGGCGCCGCAGGCGATGAGGGAGCTCCACGTCGAGCCCGGTGACGAGGTGCGCGTGCGCTGCGGCGCGTGGCGAGCTCGTGGTCGTCGTCGCGGGCGACGCCGGCGTGCCCAGTGGAGTGGCTCTCCTTCAGTTCAATTCGGCCCTGGCTGGAGAGATGAGTGCCTCCGCACTCCTCGACTCCTCCGTTCCGGCGGTCGAGGTCGGCTTGGAGAAGGTGACCTGATGCCCGATCCGCTCTTTGCCAACGGAGTCGATCTCGGCACCGTGGTGATCGTCGCGGTCAAGGTGCTCGTCGCGTTCAGCGTGCTCCTCGTCACGGTGATGCTGGCTATCTGGTTCCTGCGCAAGGTCATCTCTGACATGCAGAACCGGATCGGGCCGAACCGTGCCGGCCCCTACGGCATCCTCCAGACGCTGGCGGACGGCATCAAGCTGTTCTTCAAGGAGGACCTGCTGCCGGACCAGGCGGACCGTTTCGTGTTCAGGCTGGCGCCTTACCTGGCATTGTTGCCGGCCCTGTTGATCTTCACGATCGTTCCGGTGGGTGGCGTGGTGACGATCGCCCACCACGTGGTGGAGCTGCAAGTGGCCGATCCGCCCATCGGCATCTTGTTCCTGCTCGCATTGTCGTCGGTGTCGGTGTACGGGACGATGCTGGCAGGCTGGTCGTCGGGGTCGAAGTACCCGCTCCTCGGATCGATCCGGGCGTCCGCGCAGATGATCTCGTACGAGGCCGCCATGGGTCTGACCATCGCCATGGTCGTCATCGTCACCCACTCGCTCTCGACACGGGCGATCGTGGACTCCCAGGCGGCCAGCTTCTTCCACTGGAACATCTTCCGCCTGGGCATCTTGCCCTTCCCGCTGTTCGCGGTGGCCGTCACGGCTGAGCTCAACCACCCGCCCTTCGACCTGACCGAGGGTGAGCAGGAGCTCGTGGGCGGATTCCACACCGAGTACTCGTCGGTGCGTTTTGCCATGTTCTACCTCGCCGAGTTCATGAACATGATCACGATGTCGGCCGTGATGGTGACCCTGTTCTTCGGTGGGCCTGACGGCCCCGGCTTCCACTTCGCGCGGTGGCTATGGCCGATCCTGTGGTTTGCCGGCAAGACCCTCGTGTTCATTTGCCTGTACGTCTGGATACGCGCCGCGTTGCCACGGCTCCGTTACGACCAGCTCATGGAGCTCGGTTGGAAGATCCTCATCCCGCTCTCGCTCGGATGGCTTCTGGTCGTGGCGGCTTTCCGGGTCGGCACGGTCTGGGGCCTCGGGGTCTTCTTCGGTTTTGCCATCGTGGGGAGCGCTTTCTGGCAGGCGGTCCTCGTCGGGCGTGGGCGTCGCGAGGCGCTGGAGCAAAGCTCGCCCGAGCGGCACCGGCCCGCGGCTGATTCCTATCTCCGGGCGGTCCGCGAGCCCGACGGGGGTGGATGATGGCGCGAGAGCAGCGGAAGAAGATGTCGCTCGGGTTCTTCGGCGGTTTCGCCGTGACCTTGAAGCAGGTCGGCGAACCGAGGGTCACGACCCCGTACCCGGGAGAGAAGGTCGCCAAGCCGCCTCGCCTTCACGGTCGCCACGTCCTCAACCGTTACGAGGACGGGATGGAGAAGTGCATCGGCTGCGAGCTGTGCGCAGCCGTCTGCCCGGCGGACTGCATCTACGTGCGCGGTCTCGACAACCCGCCTGACGCGCCGGTGTCGCCGGGCGAGCGGTACGGGTTCGTCTACGAGATCAACTACCTCCGTTGCATCCACTGTGACCTGTGTGTCGAGGCCTGCCCGACTGAGGCGATCACCGAGTCGAAGATGTTCGAGTTCTCCTTTACGAGCCGTTCCGACGCCATCTACACCAAAGACGAGCTCGTGGTCGATGACGACGGCCTTCCACGCCACCTCCCGTGGGAGGACTGGCGACCGGGCGAGGCCGATCACACCTCGGGTTGGATGCGCGCGACATCACCCTCGGGCGCTGTCGAGTACGAGGGCGCAGTGCAGTGGTCAGGCGAGCTCGGCTATGGGGTTCGCGCTCCGGAGGGCGGGCAGAGCGGCAATCGCGACGACGTCGCCACAGGGAACATCTCGATCCGGACCGTCGAGCGGGACAAGATCTCGCGGCGTTTCGGGGGCAAGGTGCGCGGCACATGACCAACGGCCCTCCTCGCCGCCACCATCCCCGATGCGATCACATTCGTGATCGCCGCGGCGATTTGCGTCCTCGGCGCACTGGGCGTGGTGCTGGCGCGTAACCCGGTCCATTCCGCCCTCATGCTCGTGATGACCCTGTTCGGCGTGGCGGTGCTCTTCGTCGAGGAGGACGCGCAGTTCCTCGCGGCGGTCCAGGTCATCGTTTACGCCGGTGCGATCGTCGTGCTGTTCCTGTTCGTCATCATGCTCCTCGGTGTGGACCAGAGGGAGGCCATTGAGCGTGATCCCCTCCCCGCCCAGCGGCCCGTCGCCATCTGCCTGGGGATCCTCGGCCTGGCAGAGGTGCTCCTGCTGGCCCGGGGCCACTGGTCCAGCGGCGCACCATCGGTGAGCGGCGCGATCGGCAGCCCGGCCGGCAATGTCGGCCTCCTAGGGCGTTCGATCTTCACTACGTACCTTCTTGCTTTCGAGGTGACCTCCGCCCTGCTTGTCGTTGCCGTTGTCGGCGCGGTCGTGCTGGCGCGGCGACCCCATCGGGCAAACGGCGGGAGCGGCGCGCCGACCGGGACGGTCGTGGAGCCCGACGACGGGATCACCGGGCCGGACATCACCGGGCTGGACGATGTCGAAGCTGGCACCGCCGGTGGCGAGCCGGACGTCAGCGAGCCGGGCGTCAGCGAGCCGGGCGGCGCGGCTCGCCGACTTGGAGGTGAGCGGGCCATGAGCGTCTCAGCCTCCTGGTACCTGACGCTCGCCGCCGTCCTGTTCACCATCGGCGCGATCGGTCTGCTCGTCCGCCGGAACGTTCTCGTGATGTTCATGTGCGTCGAGTTGATGCTGAACGCCGCGAACCTCACCTTTGTGACCTTCGCCCGGCGGCTCAACGACATCGCAGGTCAGACCGCGGTCTTCTTCGTGCTTGTCGTGGCGGCTGCCGAGGTGGTCGTGGGCCTCGGGATCATCGTGTCGATCTACCGGCGACGGCCCGGGGCGACAGCGGACGACGTCCACGGGATGAAGGGCTGACGGCTCCCATGCTCCGCGTCGCCTACCTCATCCCACTGCTCCCGCTCGCGGGGTTCGTGGTCCTGCTGCTCTCAGGCCGCAAGCTCGGCAACCCGCGCGCCGGCTGGCTCGCGACCTTGATGGTGGCGGCTTCGTTCGTCGTCACCGTCGTCGTGTTCATCGGGTTGTTCCGGCTGCCCGCGAACGGCCGGTCGTACACGCAGACCTGGTTCACCTGGATCAATGCGGGGCACCTGCACGTCACGATGGGCTTGCTCGTCGACCCGCTGTCGATGACCATGGCGGCGTTCGTGACCGGGGTGAGTGCCCTGATCCACCTCTACTCGATCGGCTACATGGGTCACGACAAGGACTTCCCGAAGTTCTTCGTCTACATGAACCTGTTCGTGGCCGCGATGTTGCTGCTCGTGCTCGCGGACAACTTCCTGCTGCTGTTCCTCGGCTGGGAGGGCGTGGGCGTCTGCTCCTACTTCCTCATCGGGTTCTGGTTCGAACGCGACAGCGCGTCGAGCGCCGCCAAGAAGGCGATGATCTTCAACCGCATCGGCGACGCCGCGTTCCTCGTTGCGCTGTTCCTCATCTACGAGCGCACCGGGAGCCTCCAGTACCACACGGTCTTCGCCCACCTCGGCAGTGTCGGGGAGCCCTCGCTCGTGGCGATCGGGGTCCTGTTGTTCGCGGGCGCTGTCGGCAAGTCCGCCCAGATCCCGCTGTATCCGTGGCTCGCCGACGCGATGGAGGGCCCGACACCGGTCTCGGCGCTCATCCACGCCGCGACGATGGTGACTGCGGGCGTCTATCTCATGTGCCGGATCAATCCGATCCTGTACCGGGCGCCGGACGCGGCGCACGTCGTCGCGGTCGTCGGAGCTGCGACGGCACTGCTCGGGGCGACGATCGCGTGCGCGCAGAACGACATCAAGAAGATCCTCGCCTACTCCACTATCTCGCAGCTCGGCTACATGTTCCTCGCCGCGGGCATCGGCGCGTACGACGCCGCGATCTTCCTCATGCTCACGCACGCGTTCTACAAGGCTTTGCTGTTCCTGGGCGCCGGCTCGGTCATACACGCGATGAACGACGATCAGGACGTGAAGACGATGGGGGCGCTCGCGCGGCTGATGCCGATCACCGCGCTGACGTTCTTCATAGGCTGGCTCTCGATCGGCGGCGTCCCGCTCTTGTCGGGCTTCTGGTCAAAGGGCGACGTGCTCTTGAACGGGTACGCGTTCAGCCCGGGGTTGTGGGTGGTCGGTGCGCTGACCGCCGTGCTCACGGCCTACTACCTGGGGCGTGCCTATCTGCTGGTGTTCAGGGGCGAGCAGCGATGGGTCGAGGCCAGAGACACCGCTGACAAGGCCGGGCGCAGCCCGCACGACCCGTCCTGGGTGATGTCCGTCCCCCTTGTCGTGCTCGGGGCCCTGTCGGCGCTCGGCGGGCTCATCAATTTGCCGGTCCATCCCGATCTCGACTTCCTGGACCGGTGGCTGAGCCCCGTGTTCGCCTCGCGTCTGTTCCAGCACCACTGGGGCCTTGGAGGGGTATGGACCTTCGCGTTGGTCGACGCCGCCCTCGCGGTGCTCGGGGTCGGCCTGGCCGTAGCCGTATGGGGCCGTACCTCGGAGCGACCCGCATTCGAGCCGGTCTTCCTGCGGCGCGCCTGGTACATCGACTGGGCCTATGACAGGTTCATCGCACGCCCGTCGACCGGCGTCGCGGTCGAGACGTCGTCGGTCGTCGAGGCCAAGGGGATCGATGGCGCTGTGAACGGGTTCGCCTGGCTGGTGCGAAACACGGGTCGCCAGGTGCGCAAGGTTCAGACCGGTTACGTCCGCAACTACGCGCTGGGGCTGGCCGCAGGCCTCGTGCTGGTCCTCGCCTATGTGCTGACGAGGGCGTCATGACAAGCACGTTCCCCTACCTCACGACGCTCATCGCGCTGCCTGCAGGTGCGGCGGTCGTCGTCGCCCTGATCCCGAGCGCTCAGCGCCGAGTGGTGCAGGTGGTCGGCTTCGTCGCCTCGCTCGCGGTGCTCGGTATCGCGTCGGCGGCGACAGTGGCCTTCACCGCAGGCGACGGCGGCTACCAGTTCGTCTCCGCCCATCAGTGGATCTCTGCGTTCGGGATCTCATGGAGCCTCGGCATGGACGGCATCTCGCTCTTCCTCGTGCTGATGAGCGCTCTGCTGTTCCCCATCGCTCTTGCGGCTTCGGGCGACAGAGCGGGGGACAAGTCTTTCGTCGCTTGGATACTCGTGCTCGAAGCGGGGTGCCTCGGGGGCTTCCTCGCCCTTGACCTGCTGTTCTTCTTCGTGTTCTTCGAGCTCACTCTCGTGCCGGTGTACTTCGTGATAGCGGGGTGGGGCCATGAGCGGCGCGGCGTACGCGGCCGGGAAGTTCTTCCTGTACACCCTCGGTGCGTCCGCCTTCTTGTTCGTCGGCATCTTGGCGCTCGTCTCGATTCACGCCTCGCAGACCGGGGTGACGACCTTCGACGTGCGCGCGCTGACCGACACGCACCTGTCGGGGACCGCCGGTGTGCTCCTGTTCCTGGCCTTCACCGCCGCCTTCGCAGTCAAGATGCCCCTCTTCCCGTTCCACACCTGGTCACCGGATGCCTATCGCGAGGCTCCCGCAGCGGGGTCGCTGCTTCTCGCCGGGGTCATGGCCAAGCTCGGCGCCTACGGCATCATCCGTTTCGACCTCGCCTTGTTCCCGAGGGCGGTGGTCACCCTGGCGCCCCTGCTGCTCAGCCTCGGGGCGATCGGCATCATCTACGGCGCCATCGTGGCGGCGGTGGAACGTGACCTGAAGCGCCTCGTCGCATACTCGTCGCTGGCGCACCTCGGCTTCATCGTGATCGGCGCGTTCGCCCTCAGCCGCGAGGCGTTGACAGGCGCGGTCCTGCAGATGGTCAACCACGGCCTGTACACAGCTGCGCTGTTCATCCTCATAGCGGTGCTCTACAAGCGTCTCGGCACCTTCTCGGTCCGGGAGATGCGCGGCCTGCAGCGCCGTGTGCCGGTGCTGGCAGGGGTCTTCACAGTCGTGATGCTCGCGTCGATCGGGGTGCCGGGGCTGAACGGGTTCGTGGGGGAGTTCCTGATCCTCGCTGGGACGTTCCTCACCCACCGGTGGTGGGCCGTGGCGGCGACCGCGGGCGTCGTCCTTGCGGCCGTCTATCTCCTGTGGGCCTACCAGCAGGCCTTCCAGGGCAAGCCCACCATCGAGCCGGGCGCGATCCGCGACCTCTCCTGGCGCGAAGGGCTCACGCTCGCTCCGCTCGTCATCCTGATAGTGCTGCTGGGCATCTTCCCAGGGCCGCTGTTGAGCCGTATCGGCCCGTCGGTGACCCAGGTCGTCGCACACGTCGAGGTCGTGGCCCACCAGCGTCCGCCGCAGGTAGGAGCGCCCGGTGTGGCCGTGCGGTCCAACGGAGCGCAGCCGTGAGCCTTGTCGCCGCCCTGTCGATCCTGTCCAGCCTGGTAGTCCCGGCGACCTTTGCCACGCCTCACGTGAACTACGTGGCGATCCTCCCCGAGCTGATCCTCATCGGCGGAGCGCTCGTGCTGCTCGTCTCCGGCCAGCTCGTGTTCGCGAAGGTGCCGCAAGCCTTCTACTCAGTCGGCTCCGGCACGATCGCGGCTGGGGCGCTCGTCGCCTCGCTGGTGATCTGGCGTGACGTGCAGGCGCGTGGGCCGTTCACCACGATCGCGGACTCCGTGGCGGTCGACGGGTTCGCGGTCGCCTTCTTGGTGCTCGTGTCGTGCATCTTGATCCTCGCCTCGGCGGTCGCCAACGACTTCCTGGTCCGTGAGGGCATAGACGGTCCCGAATACCACGTGCTGGCGTTGCTGGCAGGCTCAGGCGCAATGCTCATGGCCTCGGCCGACGACCTGATCCTCATCTTCGTCGCCCTCGAGGTCATGTCGATCCCGCTCTACATCCTCGCGGGGATGGACTCGAGGCGCCGTGAATCGGGCGAGGCCGCCATGAAGTACTTCGTCCTCGGCGCGTTCTCCTCGGCCATCTTCGTCTACGGCATCGCTCTGGTTTACGGCGCAACAGGGTCGACCAACCTCCCGCAGATCGCGGCCTTCCTGAGCACCAACATCGTCACCTCCAACGGGGTCCTGCTCGCGGGGCTCGGTCTGCTCCTCGTCGGCTTCGGCTTCAAGGTTTCGGCCGTGCCGTTCCACATGTGGACACCGGACGTCTACCAGGGCGCCCCCACGCCTGCGACCGGGTTCATGACCGCCCTCGCCAAGGCCGGTGGCTTCGCGGCGCTGCTGCGCGTCTTCTTCTCCACATTCGGAGTGCTCCGCACGGACTGGCAGCCACTTCTGTGGGCGATGGCGATCCTCACTTTGCTGCTCGGTGCGGTCCTCGGTCTTGTCCAACGCGATGTGAAGCGGATGCTCGCGTACTCCTCGATCAATCACGCCGGGTTCATCCTCGTCGGCCTTGCGGTTGCGACAAGCCAGGGGATCTCCGGGAGTGTCTATTACGTCTTCGTGTACGCATTTCTGGTTCTCGGGAGCTTCGCGGTCATCACCGTCGTCGGCGGCCGGGGAGACCACGACCACGATCTCGACGCCTATCGCGGCCTCGGTCGTCGCCAGCCGCTGCTCGCGCTCGCGTTCAGTGCGCTTGTTCTCGGCCAGACCGGGATCCCGCTCACCACAGGCTTCCTGGCCAAGTTCTACGTCGTGTCGGCCGCGGTGAAGGCCCACTCGTATGCGCTCGCCGTCATCGCCATGCTGTCGGCGGCCATCGCCGCCGCCTTCTACCTGCGCCTCATCTTCCTCATGTACGGTGTCAGGCTCCCGGTCGGCACGGGGAACGACGAGGGCGCTGTGTCCTTGCCGACAAAGGGCGATCCCCCTGACGAGTTGGAGCCGGACAGGGCGGGGCCGCGCGATGTGAACCTCGGGCCGGTGAGCGTGCCGGGCCCGACGGCGGTCGCGATCTTCGTCACCGTCGCGGTCACGATCGTGTTCGGCATCTGGCCCGCGCCGCTGGTCGACTTCGTGAGGGCCGCCGGTTTCCTTTTCTGAGGTCTGCCGGGAGGCGTAGCTCTGGGCGCCGGCCCTTCAAGCACCGGTTCAGGCCGAGCGATGACCCACCGGCGGCGTTGAGGGTGTCACGCCGGGCGGGGACGCGCCGAGCTTGTCGACGCCCAGAGGTTGGAAGAACCTCCCGATCAGGGGAAGCTCCCAGAACGACTCAGCACGCGCGATGGCCAGCGCCATTGGCAGAGTGTTCTCGGCCGCGTCCCACACGACATATCTCGGCAGCCACTTGGGACCGAACTTGGCGTTGAAGCGCCACAGCGACTCGATCTGCATCGAGTCCGACATCCGGCGCAGCAGCCACCGCTGCACGCCGCCCCCGTCCTCGCCGGCGATGACGGCCCGCATGGTGGCGAAATTGAGCCCGAGGTGGTCTTCCCCGCAGCTGCGCAGCCGTTCGATCGTCCTCACGATGATGAAGTCGAGCAGCCCGTTGGGGTGGTCGCCCTGGTCGCGGCGCATGAGGTCGAGCGAGTAACCGCGGATGCCGGGAGCTGGCACGAACTGGCAGAACGCGACCGGGTTTCCATCGGGGCCATGCGCGACCGCCAGCAGGAGGCCTTGGTCACGGGAGTCGAATATGCGCCCGAGCGTCATCGAGAAGCCTCGTTCCACCTCGCCACGACGCCTTTGCACCATGACGGCCCTGACCGCGTCCGCCAGCGCCGGCTCAACCCGGGCCGGGTCGTGGAACGAGATCGTGTAGCCGTAGTTCGCGATCCTGTTGACGGCCTGGCGCAGGCCCTTGCGGGCCCCGCCCTCCAGCGAAAAGGTCCGCACGTCCACGACGCCTTCGTCGCCGATGTACCGCTCGTGCATGCCGGAGCGCCGATAGACGCCGAGCCAGTCCTCACCGGCGCCGAGCACGGCCACCGACCAGCCGTGTTCGTCAGCGAAGTGGCGGAACGCCGACCAGAGCTCGTCGCGCTCTTCGGGCTCACAGATCGGGTCGGGCGAGACCAGGCAGATTCCCCCGTAGATGGCGTAGGCGACGAGGCCGTCGCGATCCAGGAAGGCCTGCTTGTCGCTGCGAAGTGCGAAGTAGTCGAGCGTGCCGGTGCCGAGGCGCCGGACTATGTCGGCGGCGCGCTCGGTGGTGTCGGTGTAACCACTCGAGCGGTGCCGGTCTACGACGGGCCGGAACGCCAGCACGAGCGCCACCGCCGCCAGACCGAGACCGACCGCGAGCAGGGCCGGGTACAAGAAGGCGTCCACCCGAGGGTTGAGGGCCACGGTCCGGACACCTACGAGGCGCCCGGCCGTGGCCCACCAGGCTTCGTCCCAGGTGATCGGGCGGCCGCCACGATGGGTCGGGATGACGGTCCACAGCACCGTTGCGCCGATGAAGGTGACCGCGACGACGCCACCGAGGAGCGTGGTGAGGCCTGCTCTGAGCGAGGGCAGGTCGAAACGCGCCCGGAAGGACTTCCTCGCCCACCACAGCACAGCCACGAGCACGAGGGCCGCGATGGACTGGACCACCTCGCCGTGCCGGATCAGATGAAGCGCCACCGTACCGGCGAGCAACCCGATCGCGACGAGCCAAGCCAGGCGCTGGCCTCGCCGCACGCCGCGGGCGACCGCCAGAAGCCCGACGCCGGCGAGTGCGACGAGAGCTCCTGCAGCCTCGCTCACTCCGAGAGGGATGTAGCCGAGCAAGGGATGCAGCCGTCCGCGGACCTGCGGTGGCACGACGGCGGAGACGAGGTCGGCGAGTCCGAGGACCGCGATCCCGGCTGCAGTGAGGCGCCGCACTCGCCTGAGGCTGCGGGCGGAATCGCTGAGGAGCGGCCACACGCGCCCGCCGGGGAAAGAGGCGACCACCTCGGGCTCGCCGCACTCGTGCACGAGGCGCCCTGCGGCGAATCGCTCGAGCACCGTCACCGGACTCAGGTACCTGCGGGCGAGCAGGAGCCTCGCGTGCACTTCCGCGCCCGCGTCGATCTCGACCCAGGAGACCTGCTGGATGTGGACGAAGACAGGGGGCAGGCCGAGGCGCGACGCCCTTTCCTCCACGACCTCCCCGCACGCACCGGAGTTCGCGTAGAAGCCGGTGCCCACCCTCGCGAGCTCGGGTTGGAGCGTATGGCCCGTGACCAGGCCGACGCCTCCTGCGGCGAGGATCGGGCGCGTCGCCTCACGAGCTCTGTCATTGGCGTGGTGGGCCGCAGGGCCGAGCAGCGATCGCCCGGCCGAATGCCAGACCCGGTGATTGACCACAGCGAGCACGATCCCGGCCACGATCACCTCGGCCACCAGGGTGAGCCCGAGACCGAGTAACCGGGACGAGAAGGGCTCGAGCCTCCTCGGCACGCCGAACAGCCACCAGTCGGGCAGCCTCGCCAGGAGTGCGACCGTGATGGGGACCAGGAGCCACCACAGCCACCGGACGATGCGACGGTATGTGAGGCGCGAGGCCACGAAGCGAGGCAAGCCGGAAGGATCGGCCAGGCGGTCGATGCCGGCGAGCCAGGGCGAGGTCGATCCGGCCAGCGCCGGCAGGATCTCCGCCACGGCATGCTGGCCGAGCGGCGTGTCGCGCCGATCGGTCGGGTCGACGAAGGCGTTGCGCTCGTCGAATCGCCATCCGGGATCGATACAGACCAGTTTGGGCCCGGCAGCCGTGGCCACTTGCAGCTGCGCTGAGAGCGCGACCTCGAAACCAGCGTCGACAACTGCCGCGTTCGCCGCCGAGTTGTAGAGGACCGCGCGATCGCGGTTGCCAGGCAGGAGGATGGCCCGGCGACTGCGATCCGCCGCCAGGTAGCGCTCGAGCGCTTCGCGGAGCTCCTCGTGGGCTCCGAGTGCCGCCGCCGGGTCGCCGTTGGGTGGCACCAGCAGGTCGAACGCGTTGCCGGCTACGACAACGGCGCCCGGGCCCTCGGCGCGCTCGAGAGCGCGCGCGAGCTCAACCGACGCCGATCCGGATGCCTGGGTTCGCTTCGCGTTGAGAAAAAGGTCGCTCACGACGATCACTCGCCAGCCGACGGGGACCGCCAAACGGGCGACCGTGACGAACTCGGGCATGTGCCCTCCATTGTTGCAGTCGGTCAGGCCATCGGTCGGTAGGGTGGGCGACCGGTGCCGGTGGGGCCGACGTCCAGCTCGTCGCGAGCAGATCGACGTGTGCCAGCGCAGTTATAAGGGAGGCGATGATGGGCGACGCGATCAGAGACGGAGGCCAGGCTCAGGGCGCCGTGATCGAGGACTACCTTGCCGAGCTGCGCACGTTCCCGCCCCCTGAGGACTTCGCCCGCTCGGCGCTCGTGTCCGACCGGGGGATGTACGAGCAGGCTGAGGCCGACCCCGAGGAGTTCTGGGCCGGGCAGGCCAGGGCTTTGACCTGGTTCGAGCCTTGGGACCAGGTGCTCGACTGGCAGCTGCCGTTCGCGAGATGGTTCATCGGCGGCCGTCTGAACGTCGCGTTCAACTGCCTCGACCGTCACGTGGAGGCCGGTCGCGGCGACAAGGTTGCGTTCCATTTCGAAGGCGAGCCCGGAGACCGCCGCACGATCACCTACGCACAGCTTCTCGACGAAGTCGGACGATGTGCCAACGCGCTGCGCTCGCTCGGCATCGAGCGGGGTGATCGCGTGGCCATCTACATGCCGATGATCCCGGAGCTTCCCGTCGCAATGCTGGCGTGTGCACGGATCGGGGCCGCGCACTCTGTTGTGTTCGGAGGCTTCTCGGCCGACGCCCTGCGCGACCGGATCGAGGACGCGAGCGCCCGGCTGCTCATCACTGCCGACGGAGGCTGGAGACGTGGGCACGCCGTAGAGCTGAAGGTCAACGCCGACCACGCGCTCTCCGACGGCGCCAGGTCCATCGAGAGCGTGCTCGTCGTCCGCCGCCTCGGCGACGCCGCGAGGAATATCGTCATGCAAGAGGGGCGGGACCACTGGTGGCACGAGCTGGTCTCGGGCCAGGACCCGCACAGCCCCGCCGAGGCGATGGACGCGGAGGATTTGCTCTTCCTGCTCTACACCTCCGGCACCACGGCCCACCCGAAGGGGATCATGCACACCACCGGCGGTTACCTGACCCAGGTCGCCTTCACGCACCGGACAGTCTTCGACTTGAAGCCGGAGACCGACGTGTACTGGTGTGCTGCTGATATCGGGTGGGTCACCGGCCACAGCTACATCGTCTACGGGCCGCTCGCCAACGGGGCCACGAGCGTGCTCTACGAAGGGACGCCCGATTTCCCGGACCGTGACCGCTGGTGGTCGATCATCGAGCGCTACGGGGTCACGACGCTCTACACGGCGCCGACGGCCATTCGCACCTTCATGAAGTGGGGGACCGAGTACCCCGCCGCGCACGACCTGTCGAGCCTGCGGGTGCTCGGTTCGGTCGGAGAGCCGATCAACCCCGAGGCGTGGATCTGGTACTGGCAGCAGATCGGCGGCGGCCGTTGCCCCGTCGTCGACACGTGGTGGCAGACCGAGACCGGTGCCATCATGATCTCGGCGCTGCCGGGCGTGACGACCCTGAAGCCGGGCAGCGCGACGTTCCCGTTGCCGGGGATCGGAGCCGAGGTCGTCGACGACGCCGGCAGGACCGTCGAGCGTGGTGGCGGGTACCTGATCCTCACGCGGCCCTGGCCGGCCATGTTGCGGGGCATCTACGGCGACCCGGAGCGGTACCGGCAGACGTACTGGAGCCGCTTCGAGGGTCGTTACTTCGCGGGCGACGGGGCCAAGGTTGACGAGGACGGGTACCTTTGGCTGCTCGGGCGGGTCGACGATGTCATGAACGTGTCGGGTCACCGCGTGTCCACGACGGAGGTGGAGTCCGCCCTCGTCGACCATCCGAGTGTGGCAGAGGCGGCGGTCGTCGGCGCCAACGACGCCACCACAGGGCAGGTGATCATCGCTTTTGTAACTTTGAAGCTCGGCCTCGAAGTCGGCGACGAGCACGCAGAGGTCCTGCGCGCGCATGTCGTCGAGAAGATCGGGGCGATTGCCCGGCCGCGGGTCATCATCTTCACCGATGATCTTCCAAAGACGCGTTCGGGCAAGATCATGCGGCGGCTGTTGAGGGACGTCGCCGAGGGTCGCGATCTCGGGGATACAACCACCCTGGCCGATCCCGCGATCGTGGCGGAGCTGCGCCGTCGTGCCACGGCCGGCTCGGGCGAAGAATGAGCACCGGGCCGGGCCGCCCGAGCAATTGGACCTGGCGTGCCGACGCCAAGGCCCCGGGTCCGGCCGTCATCTTCGACATCGACGGAGTACTCGCGGACGCGTCGGGCCGTCAGCACCATCTGGCCGGTCTCCGGCGTGACTGGGACGCGTTCTTTGCCGAGTGTGGGGAGGACCCGATCATCCCGGAGGTCGCGCGGCTGCTCGAGCTGCTCACGCCCGAGCTCGTGGTGGTGCTGCTCACGGCACGGCCCGCACGCGTACGTGCACAGACCTTGGCGTGGCTGGCGTCCCACGGCCTGGGGTACGACCTGCTCATCATGCGAGCGGCTGCAGACAGGCGGCCGGCGCGCGACTTCAAGCGAACCGAGACGCTGCAGCTGAGGACGTACGGCTTCGAGGTGCGACTGGCCGTGGAAGACGATCCCGCCATCCTCGAGATGTTCGAGTCCGAAGGCGTCCCCTGCCTGTATGTCCACTCCGGGTACTACGGCTGAGATCTCACTCGCGGAAGTTGCCGAACTGCAGGGGAATGTCGAGGTCCTGTTCCTTGAGGGCTGCGATCACCGCCTGGAGATCGTCGCGCTTCTTGCCGGTGACGCGGACCTGATCACCCTGGGTCTGGGACTGGATGCCCTTCAATCCAAGGTCCTTGATGACCTTGTTGATCTTCTTGGCATGGTCCGACGAGATTCCGGCGTTCAGCGCGGCGCTCTGGCGCAGCGTGCCCTTGGACGCCTCCTCGATCTTGCCGTAGGAGACGGCCTTCAGCGAGACGTGCCGGCGAACCAGCTTCTCCTCGAGCACCTGGACCAGGGCGCGCCGGCGGTCCTCGGTCGGCGCGATCAACTCGATCTCGTGCCCCTTCAGCTCGACGGTCGCGCCGGTGTCCTTGAAGTCGAAACGGGTGGCAATCTCACGACTTGCCTGGTCGACAGCATTGCGCACTTCTTGCATATCGACCTCGGAGGTGACATCAAAGCTCGGCACGCAAGCACGCTAGCAAGGCTGGTCACGCCCTCGCCTTGCGAAATGCGCCCGTTCGGGCCACTATCGTGTCCGCCGACGGGTCGGTACCCAAGTGGACAACGGGGGCAGACTGTAAATCTGCTGGCTCAGCCTTCGAAGGTTCGAATCCTTCCCGGCCCACCGTCGCCTGGCGCCTTCCTACTCAGACCTCGCCTGACTCCGGTCCGACGCGCTGTCTCCGCCCCCAGGTCGAACCGTCGCCGGCCGCGTCTTCTGGTTCAGCCGAGGTGAGCCGGCGGCGGGACAGGGCGATGGCGGCGAGGCCGAGCAGGATCATCGCCGCGAGGCCCAACCCCGATGCTGCGAGCCCGCTCCCGAGTCCGGGGGCCGCGTACGCGAAAGTGACCAGTGTCGTTCCCTCGGGCACCGCGAAGGATTGCACGAGGCCGTCGCGGCGCAGCAGGATCGCTCCGGACCGGCCGTCGTGCTTGCCGGTCGCGCTCCAACCGGGGATGTCCGCGACGGACCTGACGATGGTGGCAGGTGCCGCCGAAGTGATGGCCACTGTCTCGGTCGGCGTCCAGGGCGAGGAGCTCGCGACGCGAACCTGAAGGCCACCTGTGTCCCCGGTCGATCTCCCGAGCCAGAACGGGCCGCGGGCCCTCTGGTTCGAGAACACTACGAATGGCCCGATCCTCCCAGCGGCCAGCCAGTGCGGAGGCGTCAGGTATGCGGAGAGCGGCCCGTCAAGGCCGTAGGAGTTGCCGGAGCGGACCGTGATAACGACCGAGGTGATCCGGACCGGGACAGCGAGCCGGTCCTCTGCGACCAGGCCGACCGAGGTGAGCGAGGCCCCGAAACCGACGGTGACCTTCTGCGAGCCCGCCCTGTCGATCACGACCCCCACTGTCTTTGGGGGCTCACTGCCTCCGGAAACGAGCAAGAGACGAGCACCGAGCCCGAGCGCGACCAGGGCGTTTCGTGAGAGCCGAGGCCCCGAGACCGCGAAGGTGACGGTCCGCGCGACGAGCTCGCGCCCGAACCATCGGCTCGCGCTCTGGCCTGCCCGGAGATCGATAGGCGACGGTACAGGCCCCACGCCGGCGATCGCCGGGGTGGCGAGGCCCGGCAGCGTGTTGGTGCCGGGCTGGAACACCTCGGCGTGCGCCCGGAGAACGGAGAGCTCGTCGGGAACCGTGAGCAGCAGGCGCACGTCGAGGGAGTCGAAGACCCCGGTCGTCAACGCCGCAGGATCGAGGTCATCTTGGGTGTGGGTCCCGGTTGCCGACGCATAGGGCGCCCAGGTGAGCGAGCTGTACCCCTGGGCACTGGCGAGGCCGGACATCACATTGGAATCAGGTGAGCCGACCCGGTTCAGAGCGATGCCGGCCGAGCGCGCGGGGTCGACGATGAGGTAGCGCCCGCCGGGACCGAGCCGAGAGGCAAGTTGGGCTTGCAGCGGGTTGTCCGCGGCGAGGGCACGGGCACTGACGGGCGCGAGCGAAGACTGGTTCGCGGTGAACAAGAGAAGGTCCACTATGACCAGAGCGGCGATCGCTGAAGCGGCGCGCCGGCGCGGCCAGGAGGGGCCGAGGATCACGATGGCACTTGCGGCCAGAGCGATGGCGACGGTGACAACCAGGTAAGGGACGATGGCCCGCAACGACCAGCCTGAACCCTTGAGGGCGTGGAGGAGTCCGCCGTAGGGCTCTGCGGACAAGGCCGTGGCGGCGACGAGACCCAGCACGACAACGGGCGCGACCATCGCGGATCCCGCCTTCAACAGGCTCACGCGCGCGGGCCTCGCCGCGAGCTGATCCTCGATCCAGTGGCCGAGCAACATCGCGGACGCGAGCGAGAACAGGACAAGGGCGCGACTCGGGAGCCGCTGGTCACCCACGATGGGGATATGGATGAGCAGATGCTCGAGCGGAGTGTTGGCGCCGAGGGCCAACAGCAGGCCGATGCCACCTACGAGGTACCAGACGCGCCAGTGCCTCGCGTGTTCGGAGCGCCATCTGGGAACGAGCGCCACAATGGCGACGAGAGAGAGGATGCCGCAGTAGGCGTCCAGCTCGGCAAGGTTGTACGGCCCTGTGTAGGACTCGAGACCGATAGGACCCCCGCCCAACAGGTGCGGCACGAGCGAGACGAGCAGCTCGGCCGGCGAGAGCGACCCCGAAGACGCAAAGGCGTAACTTGCGTGGGCGCGCTCTGTGACGGCGAGGAACTCAGCGGTCGGGATCCACTGGATGGCACCGACCAGTAGGCCCGTGACGCCGCCGGCAGCGGACCAGCCGAGGAGAGCAAGTCGGCGTCCACGTTCGGCGATCAGAAGGTGACCTCCGTAGGCGACGACGGCCACGAACGTGTCGATCACGATGTCAGGGCTGCCCGACAAGCCGATGCACGCGACGGCGACCACCAGGACCAGGGCCCAGGGTGCCCGGCGCGTGATCTTGTCGCGGGCGATCCCGTCCAGGGCGACCAGGCACCAGACGAGAGATGCCGACGCGGACACGAAGTCGATGTGGACGATCTGGGACGACACGAAGCCGCCGAGCCCGAAAGTGGCGGCGCCGAGCGCGGCCGCCAGCGTCCGGCACTCGTTGCGCCGCAGGAGCACGAACGCACCGATGGCCCCGGCTGCGAGGGTGAGCGCCTCTGCCAGCACCCAAGCGGTGAGGTGCGGCAGGAAGGCGAACAGCAACGTGGTCGGGAGCAGTGCGTGAGCGCTCGTGCCCGCGAGCAGGGGAGTCCCGGACCAGAGGTACGGGTCATAGACAGGAAGATGCCCGTGGGCGAGGAGCTCGCCAGAGAGCACCGACAGCGGGTAGTTCTGCGTCAGGTCGTCGCCGGTGAGCAGTGGGTAGCCCGCGAGCGCGGCGACTGATAGCGCGACAAGCGGGATGCCGGCCAGCAGCGCAACCGCGACGGTGTCACGACGGTCGACCCAGCGGGACCTGCGAGCTCGGGTCATGGTGGTTCAGGCAGGTTGCGCCGTGACAGGTCCCTCTTCACCGCGGCTGCCGGCCCAAGCACGACCCGACGGTAGCCAATTCCCGCACGTGTCCGAGTGACATGCCGCGTCACGCCGGCGCCGCTTTGCGTCGGGGCCCTTGGGTAGGATCGCTCCGCATAAGAAGACCGAGAGGACGCGCCATGACGGCGTCGAGGACCTTGGAGCGCGACCCCCAGGAAGGAAGTTCCGGGCCTGGGCACGCCTGGCCGTTCTTCGGTCGGCTGAGCGGGCTCATCGGTCGTGCCCGCAGGCAGGTGGACCGGGGGGTCAGGTTCCTTGCCCGCATGCGCACGCCGCTCGGCGAGGTGCGGCCCTACGTGCAACATGAGACGCCGGTGGCGCGGCTGCTGGCAGTCCCGGCGACCGTCGGGTTCTTGAGCGCGGTTGCCATCGCCTGGGGCGCCTCGTTGCCGAGCTCCCCTTTCACTTGGAAGTCCTGCTCAGGCATAGAGCCGGGCTCTGTCACCATGTGCCACCCGTGGTTCTTCGGCATTCCCCCGCCGCCGGTTGTGGCCGGCGCGCCCTTGCCCGCGAACAAGAACCTGTTCATCGGTCTCGTCGCCGTTTACGGGGGCATGGTGCTCATGCTGCAGGCCTGGATAGCCCTGATCCGCGTTGCGCGCCGCCACCGGGGCCTGCCCGTCCGATCCTTTGCAGCTGTGTTCGCCGCCTGGACGGCCCCGCTTCTTGTCGTGGCGCCGCTTTTCAGCCGGGACTCGTACAGCTACGCGGCCCAGGGCGAGATGATGAGCCGCGGGATCAGCCCGTACCTGTTCGGGCCGGCGGTGCTCGGAGTGAACGCCTTCTCCGGGCTGGTCGACAAGCTGTGGGCCGACGTGACCTCGCCGTACGGGCCCGTCTTTCTCTGGACCGCAGGGGTCAACGCCACCTTGGTCCACCACAACGAGCTCTTGGCGGTCGTCGGCTTCCGGCTGTTGGCTCTCGCCGGGGTCGTGTTGATCGGCACCTTCGTGCCACGGCTGGCGCGCTCGTACGGCCGGGATCCCTCGGTCGCTTTCGTGCTCGCCGCGTTGAACCCCCTCGTGCTGCTGCACCTGATAGCGGGCGCGCACAATGACGCGTTGATGCTCGGTTTCCTCCTGGCTGGGCTTTGGCTAGCACGTGAGGGGCGGCCAGTCGTCGGGGTGCTGCTGTGCTCGCTCGGAGCCATGATCAAGATCCCGGCCTTCGTCGGCGTCGTCTACATCGGCTGGGGCTGGCTGGGGGACAACGTGTCGTGGAGGTCCCGGGCCAGGCCGACTGCCATGGCGGCTGGGCTCGGTCTCGTCGTCATGGCGGCGGTGTCGCAGATGGTAGGGCTCGGGTGGGGTTGGGTGACAGCGCTGGGCAACAGCGCAACGGTCAGGTCCTGGAGCGATCCTCCGACGATCGCAGCCTCGTTGGCAGCGAAGCTGGTGGAGCTGCTCGGGCTCGGGAACCACGATCAAGTGATCCTGAGCGGGGCGAAAGACTTGGGGCTGCTGTGCGCAGCAGCCGTAGCGGTGCGTCTGCTGTGGCGGGCCAAGGAAGCCACGACGATGCGGGCGATGGGCTTGACGCTCCTCGCGATCGTCTTCCTCGGACCGGCGGTGCAACCGTGGTATGTCGCTTGGTCCATGGTGGTTCTCGCGACGATCGCGGAGCACCGCCTGAGGGTCTTGATGATCGTGCTCTCAACTGTGGCCTGCTTCCTAGGTCTCCCGGGAGCCGGAACGCTCGTCCTCCAGTTCGGCGAGGCCAATCCGGTCCTCATCGCCCTCGCCTCGCTCGCCATGCTCCTGGTTCTCGCCATCCCGCTGGTCATGAGGACCAGAAGGGCACTGCGCACACCCGAGGACGACCGCGTGCCGGCGGTGCCGCAGGGTTGACGCACGCTGATAGATCAAAGGAGCCGCTGCAAGAGAGCCACGTCCACCCAACGGCCGAACTTGCGGCCGATCTCCCGTTCGACGCCGATGAGATCGAAGCCGCAGGCTTGATGGAGGGCCACCGACGCTTGCTGGGTAGCACTGACACGAGCGATGACGGAATGGAAACCATGGGTCCGGGCCAGGACGACGGCTTCGCTGAGCAGGGCGCGACCGACCCCCTTGCCACGATGTTCGGCCGCGACATAGATCGAGTCCTCGACTGCTGTCGCGTAGCCCGGGCGCGGCCGGTACGGCGAGAGCGACGCAAAGCCGACGACATGGCCACCGTCGTCGGCGACGATCACCGGGTAGACGCCCGAGTGGGCGATCATCCAGCTGGCCTGCTCTTCAGGTGTGCGCGCGACGAGATCGAGCGTGGCGGTCGAGCCGGTCACTTCGATGTTGTAGATCTCACGGATGGCCTCGGCGTCGGCCAGGTTTGCCCGGCGAATGTCCACGCCGTGCATCGTAATGACGCGCCCGCTGGGTTCTCCGGCCCGTCGCGGATATGATCGGCCGTCGCGGCAGCGCCAGCCGATTGTGACTGGCACCGCCCCCTTAGCTCAGTCGGCAGAGCACAGCCATGGTAAGGCTGGTGTCGTCGGTTCGATTCCGACAGGGGGCTCCGCGGCGGCGTAGCTCAGTTGGTAAGAGCACACGGCTCATAATCGTGGGGTCGCCGGTTCGAGTCCGGCCGCCGCTACCGGGAGTGGAGCAGAGGAGCAGCAACGTGGCCAAGAACGAGAAGCGAGTGAAGGTGACCCTCGCTTGCGAAGTCTGCAAGCGCAGGAACTACATCACGATGAAGAACAAGCAGAACGACCGCGAGCGGATCGAGATGAAGAAGTACTGCGCGTTCGACCGTCAGCACACGGTTCACAAGGAAACGCGCTGAACCGCGAGGCCGACGACCTCGCCTACCTCGTCGAGCTTGCCCGACACGGGGACAGGGCGGCCTTCGAGTGCTTGGTGCGCGCCACCTCGAGCGACTGCTATGCCCTGGCGCTACGTCTGGTGGGCAACGAGCACGACGCGCGCGACGTGCTGCAGGAGACCTATCTGCGCGCTTTCCGCAAGCTGGGCAAGTTCCGGGGCGACTCTGCTTTTGGGACCTGGCTGCATCGCATCACTGTGAACTGCTCGGCCACTCTCGTGGCCAAGCGCCGGCGGACCTCCCATGTGGAGCTCGACGACGATCTCGAGGTTCTCGAGACGCGTTCGGAGCGCGACCCGGAAACCGCCGCCGGGACGGCTGACGACCGCGAGCGTCTCGTTGAGGCGCTGGCGGAGCTCCCTGACCAGATGCGGATCGTGGTCGTGCTCAGGGACGTCTACGACCTGGCGCACGAGGATATTGCTCGAGAGCTCGGCATCAGCCAGACCGCGGCCAAGGTGCGCCTGCACCGGGCTCGGCGCCGCCTGCGTGAGCAGCTGTTCGCACCCACTGGCGTGGCGGGCGGGCTCAGCCGTCAGAGACAGCGTCCACAGGTCCCCGCCGGAGTCGGGGATGAGGCGGTGGTCAGTGCTCGCTCCGGTGTCGCCTTGCGCTCCGAGCCGGTGATCGGCGGCGAGCTCCACGCCGAGGAGGCGGCCAGCCATGCAGCCGCGGTTTGAACAGGTGTTTCTCGTAGGAAGCGCGGCCCCGGAGGCTTCCAGGGCCCGGTCCACCCGCGGGGGCTCCACCTGCGTCAGCGTCTCATGTGCCGAGGTCGCCCTGGTCCTGCCGGCGATCCTCGACGGAGGATCCCCGGCTGACGAAGTGGTCGTCCAGCATGTTGGTGCCTGCCTGCGTTGCCAAGCCGAGCTCGCCCGGTACCGCAAGCTGTTGCGGCTGCTCAACCAGTTGCGGTCCTACAGGGTCGAACCACCACCTGGAGCTGTGGCCGACGTGCTCGGTGCACTCGAGGCGGCAGCTCATCGGCGCGTCATTCGTTCCGTTCTCACCGGTCGGCGGCTCGTCTACGTCGGAGCCTTCGCCGCTCCTGCCGCGGTGATCGTCGCGATAACCGTCGTGCACCGAGGCCGCCTGCGGAGGCTCCGGCCCGTGGTGCTATCGTGATGCCGACCCGGGTGACCGGTGTTCATTAGATGGCGGGCCACGACCCCGGCCCGGAGGGCAGTAGCTCAATTTGGTAGAGCACCGGTCTCCAAAACCGGCGGTTGGGGGTTCGAGTCCCTCCTGCCCTGCTCACTGCTCATTTGAGCCGAGGATTGTTGCGTGAACCGACAAACGAAGCGTCTCCTGCAGCGACAGGGCCAGATCGACGAGGAAGGCGCGCCGGCGCCTGGTCGTCGGCCGCCTCCCACTGCGCAACGGCGACCACCGACTCCTGATCGACCGGGGCTTCCCGAGAGGATCGTCGAGTTCGCGCGTGAGGTTCGCAACGAGCTCGCCAAGGTTGCCTGGCCGAACCGCCGAGAGGTTGTCAAGTACACCATCGTCGTGTTCGTGACCCTCGTGTTCATGGTGAGCCTCGTCTTCGGCCTCGACTACGGGTTCGCCAAGGGCGTGCTCTTCCTCTTCGGCTCGTGAGTGACGAAGACAACCCCGGAGACGACGACTTGAGCGCGATCGATCCAGAACTGAAGGCTGAGGACACCTCGTCCGAAGACCCTAGGGTCCCAGACCGATCGCCAGCCCCCGAGGAGACATCCGGGGCTGGTCCGAAGTCGAGTGGCTTCGACCTGCTCGAGTACGAGCTGCCGTCGCAGGGAGACGACGACGAGGTAGCAGTCCGCGAGCCCAGCCCGTACGACCGGCCTGGCCGCTGGTATGTCGTGCACACTTACGCCGGATATGAGAACAAGGTGAAGTCGAACCTCGAGAGCCGGATGTCATCGATGAACATGGAGGACCGGATCTTCGAGGTCGTGATCCCGATGGAGGAAGTCGCCGAGATAAAGGGCGGCAAGCGGGTGTTCGTGCAGCGCAAGGTCTTTCCTGGCTACCTCCTGTGTCGTTGCGACCTCGACGACGACTCCTGGTCGGTCATCCGTCAGACACCCGGGGTCACGGGTTTCGTGGGTCCAGGCACCAAGCCGACAGCATTGCCCCGCGCCGAGGTGGAGGCGATCCTCCAGGTGCGGCCGGAGGGGGTTGAGGGCCAGAAGCACCGCTCCAAGCCGCGCCTCGAGCATCAGGTCGGTGACACGGTGCGGGTCAAGGAGGGTCCGTTCGCCGACTTCTCCGGCCAGATTGCGGAAATCAACGAGGACCAACTCAAGCTCAAGGTGCTCGTCAACATCTTCGGTCGCGAGACTCCGGTCGAGCTCGAATTCAGCCAGGTCGCCAAGCTCTGAGCGCCTGACAGCGAAAGAAAGAGGAAGAACCTTCATGGCACGTCGTCGCGTCGCCGCCATCGTAAAGATCCAACTGCCCGCGGGAGCAGCCACGCCGGCACCCCCTGTCGGGACGGCCCTCGGTCCCCATGGTGTGCAGACGATGGAGTTCTGCAAGCAGTACAACGCTGCGACCGAGAGCCAAAGAGGCACGATCGTCCCCGTCGAGGTGACCATCTATGAGGATCGCTCGTTCACTTTCATGTTGAAGACGCCGCCGACGACCTTCCTCATCCGGGAGGCGGCCGGTCTCGAAAAGGGGAGCAAGCTCGCCGGGCGGGAGTCCGCCGGCTCCGTCACCGACGAACAGGTCGCGGAGATTGCCTCCAAGAAGATGCCGGACCTCAATGCCAACGATCTCGAAGCCGCAAAGCACCAGGTGGCGGGTACCGCTCGCTCCATGGGTGTCGCGGTCCGCAAGTGACTACCGTCTCGCGGCCGAGCGGCGCGTCACATCGAAGGGAGCTCTGCAAGTGAACAAGGGAAAGCGGTACGCCGAAGCGGTGAAGGGCTATGACCGTGAGCGCCTCTATTCGCCTGTCGAGGCGCTGGAACTGGTCAAGAGCCTCGCGAAGGCCCGGTTCGACGAGACCATCGAGCTGGCGACGCGACTCGGCGTCGATCCACGGCGCGCCGACCAGATCGTCCGCGGGTCACTCTCGCTGCCGGCAGGCACCGGGCGCATTGTGCGCGTCGCTGTCTTTGCCGCCGGCGAGCAGGCCGCCGAGGCGCGTGCCGCGGGTGCCGATATCGTCGGAGCCGATGACCTCGTTCTCCGAATCGAGAAAGAGGGTTTTCTTGCGTTCGACGTCGCCATCGCGACGCCGGATCTGATGGCGCAGGTCGGACGGCTGGGACGCGTGCTCGGGCCTCGCGGCCTGATGCCAAACCCCAAGACCGGGACCGTGACCACAGACATCGCGAAGGCGGTCGCCGAGTTCAAGGCGGGCCGGGTTGAGTACCGGACCGATCGAGTCGGCAACGTGCACGTCCCGATCGGCAAGGCGTCTTTCGGGCGCGCTCAGCTGATCGAGAACTACCGGTCGGCAATCGACGAGCTCGTCCGAGCCAAGCCTGCGGCCGCCAAGGGCCGCTACCTGCGGTCCGTCACCGTGAGCTCGACGATGGGCCCGGGTGTGAAGATTGACCCGGCCAAGGCGCGGATAGTCGACGAGGTGCTCGCGGCCACCGCCTGATCAGGTCAGACCTCGCCTGCTGAAGACTCGTCCGCGGGGGTCGGCTACGCTTCAGCTACCAATCGAACAACTCGCCGTAGATCTCCGGTGCACCGAGAGGTGCTGAAAGGGTTTCGTGCCCGCCTGACGAGGCGAAGTGCCAAGCGCTTCCCACGTCCCGCGCGTCACGATTCCTCCGGAGCCTGATCCCCGGGGCGACCCGGGGTATGTGATCAAAGGAGCGCTCATGGCAGGACCGAGACCTGAAAAGGTCGCCGTCGTGGAGGACGTGCGCGAGCATCTCAACAGCTCGAGCGCGGCGATCCTCACCGAGTACCGCGGCCTCAAGGTGGGGGACCTGGCAACCTTGCGCCGCCAGCTGCGGACCGCGGGTGCGGACTACAAGATCTTCAAGAACACCCTGGTACGCCGCGCGACCGCGGAGAGCGACCGGGCAGCGCTCGACCCATTCTTGAACGGACCGACGGCGATCGTCTTTGTTCGCGACGACGTCGGGGCGGTTGCGAAGGTGCTTCGAGACTTCGGCCGGGTGCACCCGCAGCTCATCGTCAAGGGCGGGCTTCTCGGTACCCGGGTGCTCGACGCCGATGGGGCGAGCGCCCTCGCCGACCTTTCCTCACGCGACGTGCTGCTCGCACAGCTGGCCGGCGCGATTGCCGCCCCGATGAGGCAGTTTGCAGGCTTGCTGCAAGCGCTTCCGAGAAGCCTCGCCTATGGGCTGTCTGCGTTGATCGACAAGCTCGGCGGCGTGGCCGACACGGCTGCGCCCGCCGAAGCGGCTGAGGCGAGCGACGAGGCTGCGCCCGCCGAAGCGGCTGAGGCGAGCGACGAGGCTGCGCCCGCCGAAGGCTGACTGACGGGCGGGCTCAGGACAAACCGGTTTTCAAGCACTATCGGCGACCATTCGCACAACAGGAGGAAAAATGGCAACCAAGGAAGAGATCCTCGATGGCATCGCGAGCATGACGGTGCTCGAGCTGAGCGAGCTGTTGAAGGCGTTCGAGGAGAAGTTCGGCGTGACCGCGGCGGCTCCCGTGGCCGTGGCGGCCGCGACCTCGAACGGCGGCGGTGAGGTGGCGCCGGTCGAGGAGGAACAGGACGAGTTCGACGTCATCCTGCTTGCTGCGGGCGAGAAGAAGATCCAGGTCATCAAGGAAGTGCGCTCCCTCACCAGCCTGGGGCTGAAAGAGGCAAAGGATCTCGTGGACAGTGCGCCGAAGGCCGTGCTCGAGAAGGTGTCGAAGGAAGACGCTCAGAAGGCCAAGACTCAGCTTGAGGAGGCCGGCGCGTCAGTCGAGCTCAAGTAGCCCTCTTCCGGGCTCGCGTGCCCAGGAGACCGCGCAAGACGGCCGTCGGGTGACTGAGCCGAAGGGGTCTTGACCTGGGGGCGCGGTTCCCGTACCCTTCGCGAGGCGACAACTGCGTGCCGCTTGCTCGCGCGTCCCCACGCGTGTAACATGAATGGTTGCCGTGCCCTCCTGTCAAGTGACCGTTCCACTTCAAGTTCCTTGACGCGCGCCCACGCACCGCTCATCCCTGTTTTCCGGTCGATCAGCACTCGCGAGGAGTAGACCCTTGCCCTTACGTCCCCGCACTCCGGAGCGTTACTCGTTTGCCAACATCGACGAGGTCCTGCCACTTCCTGACCTCATCGCCGTCCAGCGCGACTCGTTCGAGTGGTTCCTCGATCGAGGTCTCGCGGAGACCTTCGGCGATATCAGCCCCATCGCGGACTTCACCGACCAGCTGAGCCTGAAGCTCGATTTCGATCCGACCGACCCGGACCTGCGGCCACCGCCCAAGTTCTCGATCGACGAGTGCAAGGCGAAGGACATCACCTACGCCGCTCCGATCTTCGTCCGGGCGTCGTTCATGAACCGCTCGACCGGTGAGATCAAGGAGCAGACCGTCTTCATGGGGGACTTTCCCATGATGACAAGCCGCGGGACCTTCATCATCAACGGGACCGAGCGCGTCGTGGTGAGCCAGCTCGTTCGTTCTCCCGGCGTGATCTTCCAACCCGGCCGGGACCAGAAGACGATAGTCACCGGGACGATCCACCCCTATCGGGGCGAGTGGATCGAGTTCGACGTCGAGGCCAAGCCGAGCCGTGACGTGAGCGCCGGTGCGCGCGTCGCCCGCAAACGGCGCCTGTCGCTGTTCGTGGTGCTCCGCGCCCTCGGCTACGAGGACGAGGCGTTCTTGAGCCGCTTCGTGCGCCATTTCGACTTCCTCGAGGCCCAGTGGGAGCGCGAGCGCGAGCTCATCCCGACACGGGACGAGGCACTGCTCGAGATCTACAAGCGCGCACGACCGGGCGAGCCCTTGTCGCTCGATGCGGCCCGCGTCTATTTCGAGAACGCGTTCTTCAACCCGCGTCGCTACGACCTCACCCGGGTCGGTCGTTACAAGCTGAACCGCAAGCTCGGCCCGGAGATCGAGCGCATCTCCCAACTGCTGGACATCCCGCTCGAGCACCCGGCCGAGCACTCCGGCGTGCTCAGCCCGAGCGAAGTTCTCGCCGCCTCGACCTACATGCTCCACCTGGCCAACGGCGAGGCGGGCTACCGTCTCGACGACCAGGACCACTTCGCCAACCGGCGCATCCGTTCGGTTGGTGAGCTCATCCAGAACCAGGTCCGCATCGGCCTGTCGCGCATGGAGCGTGTCGTCCGCGAGCGCATGACGACCCAGGACGTCGAGGCGATCACGCCCCAGACTCTGATCAACATCCGCCCGGTCGTGGCGGCCATCAAGGAGTTCTTCGGCACGAGCCAGCTGTCGCAGTTCATGGACCAGCACAATCCTCTGTCGGGCCTGGCCCACAAGCGCCGTCTCTCGGCGCTCGGCCCAGGTGGCCTGTCGCGCGAGCGCGCCGGCTTCGAGGTCAGAGACGTCCACACGTCCCATTACGGCCGGATGTGCCCGATCGAGACTCCCGAAGGGCCGAACATCGGCCTCATCGGCCACTTGGCCAGTTATGCACGGGTCAATGACCACGGTTTCATAGAGACGCCCTACCGCAAGGTGGTCGACAGCAGGGTCACCGACAAGATCGTCTACTACGCCGCCGACGAGGAGGAGGAGTACGTCATCGCCCAGGCGTCCGCTGCGCTGGACGCGTCCGGGCAGTTCGTCAGCGACAGGGTCCTCGTGCGCCGCGGACCACAGGGCGCCGGCGTGCGGGTGGGTGCGACGTCGACGTCCTACGGCACCGCGAGTGAGGTCGACTACGTGCCACCGTCGGAAGTCGACCTGATGGACGTCTCTCCCAAGCAGATCCTCTCGGTTTCGACCGCCCTCATCCCCTTCGTCGAGCACGACGACGCCAACCGCGCCCTCATGGGCGCCAACATGCAGAAGCAGGCCGTTCCTTTGCTGGTGCCCGAGGCGCCCTACATCGGTACCGGTGTCGAAGCACGGGCGGCGCGCGACGCGGGCGAAGTCGTCCTCGCGGAGGGCACCGGCAAGGTGGTCGAGGTCGCTGGTGACTACGTCACCGTTGAGTACAAGGCCGACGAGAAGGACCGGGCACGTCAGGAGCTCGGAAGGAAGATCTATCCAGTAGCGAAGTTCCAACGTTCGAACCAGAACACGTGCGTGAACCAGAAGCCGGTGGTCTCCGAGGGCCAAGACGTCCGCCTCGGAGACGTGCTGGCAGACGGCCCCTCGACCCACAACGGCGAGCTGGCGCTCGGGAAGAACCTTCTCGTCGCCTTCATGCCCTGGGAGGGCTACAACTACGAGGACGCCATCATCTTGTCCGAGCGGCTGGTGCGCGACGACGTCTTGACCTCGATCCACATCGAGGAGCACGAGGTCGACGCCCGCGACACCAAGCTCGGTGCCGAGGAGATCACGCGCGACATCCCGAATCTCTCCGACGACATCCTGGCGGACCTGGACGAGCGCGGGATCATCCGTATCGGCGCTGAGGTCGACGCGGGCGACATCCTTGTGGGCAAGGTCACCCCGAAGGGCGAGACCGAGCTCACACCCGAGGAGAGACTGTTGCGGGCGATCTTCGGTGAGAAGGCGCGCGACGTGCGCGACACGAGCCTCAAGGTCCCCCACGGTGAGTCCGGAAAGGTCATCGACGTGCGGGTGTTCGCACGCGACGACTCCCACGAGCTGCCGCCGGGAGTGAACCAGCTCGTGCGGGTCTACGTGGCCCAGAAGCGCAAGATCTCCGAAGGCGACAAGCTCGCCGGTCGGCACGGCAACAAGGGTGTCATCTCGAAGATCCTGCCCATCGAGGACATGCCGCACCTAGCCGACGGCACACCGGTCGACATCATCTTGAACCCGCTCGGCGTCCCGAGCCGGATGAACGTCGGCCAGGTGCTGGAGGCGCACCTGGGCTATGCGGCGAGGTGGGGATGGAAGGGCGCAGACAAGCGCGTGCTCTCCGACCACATCGTGCGTGGCACCGAGACCAAGACGCGGCCGAGCACGGACCCGGCCATCTGGGTGTCGACACCGGTCTTCGACGGTGCGCACTGGGATGAGAAGGAAGAGGCCGGCCGGCACCCGACGATCCAGGAGCTGTTCGAGAAGTTGCTGCCGGACTCCGTCGACCCCACCGGCGACACGATGATCGGCGCCGACGGCAAGGTGACCTTGTACAACGGGCGCACGGGCGAGGCCTACGACAACACCGTGTGCGTGGGTTATGTCTACATCTTGAAGCTCGCGCACCTGGTCGACGACAAGATCCACGCCCGGTCGACGGGCCCGTACTCCATGATCACCCAGCAGCCTCTCGGTGGTAAGGCACAGTTCGGCGGGCAGCGCTTCGGCGAGATGGAGGTCTGGGCACTCGAGGCTTACGGCGCCGCGTACGCCCTGCAGGAGCTGCTCACGATCAAGTCAGACGACGTGCTCGGCCGCGTGAAGGTCTACGAGGCCATCGTGAAGGGCGAGAACATACCCGAGCCCGGCATCCCCGAGAGCTTCAAGGTGCTCATCAAGGAGATGCAGTCCCTCTGCCTGGACGTCGAGGTGCTTTCGACCACCGGCGAGGAGATCGAGATGCGCGAGTTGGACGAGGACGTTTACAGGACCGCCGAGGAGCTCGGGATCGACATCAGCCGGCCCGAGCGGGGGTCCGACGAAGAGGACGCGCGCCGCGCTGCGGAGAGGAGCTTCTAGGTGCTCGACGTCAACGATTTCGATCAGCTTCGAATCGGGCTCGCCACTGCGGACGACATCCGGACGTGGTCGCACGGAGAGGTTCGCAAACCCGAGACGATCAACTACCGGACCCTGCGCCCGGAGAAGGACGGCCTGTTCTGCGAGAAGATCTTCGGGCCGACCAAGGACTGGGAGTGCTACTGCGGCAAGTACAAGCGCGTCCGGTTTCGCGGCATCATCTGTGAACGCTGTGGCGTCGAGGTAACGCGCTCGAAGGTGCGCCGCGAGCGGATGGGCCACATCGAGCTCGCTGCCTCGGTCGTGCACATCTGGTACCTCCGTGGCACCCGCTCGTGGCTCGCGTACCTGCTCATGGGCACCGAGGCCCGCGAGGAGCTCAAGGCCAAGCAGCTCGAGAAGGTCATCTACTTCGCCGCGTACCTCGTCACCTATGTGGACGAGGAGCGGCGCCACGCGGATCTGCCGAACCTGGAGGCCGAGCTCAACACCGAGATCGGCGAGATCGAGCGCGCCCGCGACATCGAGGCCGAGCGCCGCCTGGCCGATCTCGAGCGTGAGCTCGCAGAGCTCGAGAGCGCAGGTGCCAAGGACTCGGAGATCCGTGCCCGCCAGAAGGCTGCCGAGAAGGAGATCACTGGCGTCCGTGAGCGGGCGAACGAGGACATCGCGCTGGCGCGCCGCGCCTTCGACGAGATCTCAGGCCTTCACGGGCGCAAGATCATCGAGGACGAGCTCTTGTGGAGGGAGCTTCACAGCCGGTACGGCGATTACTTCGAGGGCGGGATGGGAGCCGAGGCGATCGCCCGGCTCATCGAGCGCCTCGACCTCGATGAGGAGGAGCTCAAGCTCCGTGAGAACATCGAGCCCACCGACGGCCGGCGTCCGTTGTCGGCCCAGCGCAAGCAGAAGGCCATCAAGCGCCTGAAGATCGTCTCCGCGTTCAACCGTCGCGACGAGTCCGGCCGGCGGGTCAACGACCCGAGGGCGATGATCCTCGACGCCGTGCCGGTGATCCCGCCGGACTTGAGGCCGATGGTGCAGCTGGACGGCGGACGTTTCGCGACCTCGGACCTCAACGACCTCTACCGGCGCGTGATCAACCGGAACAACCGCTTGAAGCGTCTCTTGGACCTCGGTGCGCCCGAGATCATCATCAACAATGAGAAGCGGATGCTCCAGGAGGCGGTGGACGCCCTCTTCGACAACGGACGGCGTGGCCGCCCGGTGACCGGTCCCGGCAATCGGCCCCTCAAGAGCCTGTCCGACATGTTGAAAGGCAAGCAGGGCCGTTTCCGCCAGAACCTTCTGGGCAAGCGAGTCGACTACTCGGGCCGCTCGGTCATCGTCGTCGGTCCGACACTGAAGCTCCACCAATGCGGCCTGCCCAAGCTCATGGCCCTCGAGCTCTTCAAGCCGTTCGTGATGAAGCGGCTCGTCGACACCGAGATCGCCCAGAACATCAAGTCCGCCAAGCGGATGGTCGAGCGCCGGCGAATTCAGGTTTGGGACGTGCTCGACGAGGTCATCAAGGAGCACCCCGTCTTCCTGAACCGGGCGCCCACCTTGCACCGCCTGGGGATCCAGGCGTTCGAGCCGATCCTGGTCGAGGGCAAGGCCATTCAGATCCACCCGCTTGTCTGCACAGCGTTCAACGCGGACTTCGATGGCGACCAGATGGCCGTGCACCTCCCCCTGTCTGCCGAGGCTCAGGCCGAAGCCCGCGTGCTGATGTTGTCGGCGAACAACATCCTTTCGCCCGCGACCGGCCGCCCGATCACAGTGCCTGGTCAGGACATGGTGTTCGGCGTCTACTACCTGACGCTCATGGTCGACGGGGCGAAAGGCGAAGGCCACGTGTTCCGTCACCTGTACGACGTGGAACAGGCCTGGGAGAACGGAGACGTCGCCCTTCACGCCAAGATCCGCCTTCGTCGCGGAGCCGATGGTTTCGAGTTCCCTCTCCGGGGAGTCCGCCACGGCGATGCGCCTGTGGCCGAGGAGCCCGACGAGATCGTGACGACGCCCGGTCGACTCTTCTTCAACCAGGCTCTCCCCGTCGGTTTCGGGTATGTCAACGACGTCATCGGAAAGCGTGCCACCTCGATCGCGACGATCGTGGAGCAGATCGCGGCGCACTACTCGAAGGTTCTCGTGGCCGAGAGCCTCGACCGGATCAAGGACCTCGGCTTCAAGTTCGCGACGCGGTCCGGGCTCACCATCTCGATCGACGATGTGAAGACACCACCGGACAAGCAGCAGATCCTCGATCGCTACGAGAAGGAGGCGGAGAAGGCCGAGAACCAGTTCCGCCGAGGGATCATCACCGACGACGAGCGCCGCCAGAAGGAGATCGAGATCTGGACGTCCGCCAACTCCGAGGTCGGGCGTGCGATGGAGAAGACGCTCGCGACGATCGCCTTCAACCCGCTTGACATGATGGTGGACTCAGGAGCGAGGGGCAACCCGCAACAGGTCCGTCAGATCGCCGGCATGAAGGGGCTCGTCTCCAACCCGCGTGGCGAGATGATACCGAGGCCCATCAAGTCCTCCTTCCGCGAAGGGTTGTCGGTGCTGGAGTACTTCATCTCCACCCACGGCGCCCGCAAGGGCCTCGCTGACACGGCGCTTCGTACGGCGGACTCCGGGTACCTGACGCGCCGTCTGGTTGACGTGGCCCAGGAGCTCATCATCCGCGAACCCGATTGCGGCAGCACTCGCGGCATCTGGATCGAGGGAATCCACCAGGACCAGGCGGGCAAGCGCAGTTACCTCGAGACGAGGCTCTACGGCCGAGTCCTGATCGAGCCGGTCAAGCTCTCCGATGGTGGGGTCTTCGAGGCCGGCCGCGTCTTGCGGGACCTCGAGGTCCAGCAGTTGTCCGCCGACCCGGCGATCGACCGCGTGCGTGCCCGGTCCGTGCTCACCTGTGAGGCCAACCACGGCGTCTGTGCCGCGTGCTACGGGCAGTCCCTGGCGACCGGTCGCAGCATCGAGCTCGGCGAGGCGGTCGGCGTGATCGCCGCCCAGTCCATCGGCGAGCCGGGCACCCAGCTCACGATGCGCACGTTCCACACCGGCGGCATCGTCGGCGAGGACATCACCCACGGTCTTCCCCGTGTCGTCGAGCTGTTCGAAGCCCGGACACCGAAGGGCGCCGCCGTGCTGGCGCGCACTTCGGGGGTGATCCGCATCGACGAGGACGACACCGGCCGGCGCGTCGTGGTTGTCGGAGATGACGGCAGTGAAGAGGCCGTTCCAGTGTCGGCAAGGGCTCACCTCGAGGTGGTCGCAGGCCAGGAAGTGACCCCGGGCGACGCGCTCGTGGACGGGCCGAAGGACCCCAAGGAGCTGCTCGAGATCAAGGGAATCCGGGAGACGCAGCAGTACCTGGTCGAAGAGGTGCAGAAGGTCTACCGGGACCAGGGCGTGTCGATCCACGACAAGCACATCGAGCTCATAGTGCGCCAGATGCTCCGCAGGGTGCTGGTAGCCGAGCCTGGTGACGCGCCGTTCCTGCCGGGCGAGCGTGTGGACAACCAGCGCTATGCAGCGGTCAACCGCGAGCTGGTCCAGGCCGGAAAGCGCGCTGCGGAAGGCCGCCCCGAGCTGATGGGCATCACGAAGGCATCACTGGCCACGGACTCGTGGCTGTCGGCGGCCTCGTTCCAGGAGACCACCCGCGTGCTCACCGAGGCTGCGATCGAGAGCAAGTCCGACCAGCTTTTCGGCCTCAAGGAGAACATCATCATCGGCAAGCTCATCCCAGCCGGCACTGGCATGACGCACTATCGCAGCGTGGAGGTGTCGACGCCCGACGCCGAGCGCATGTCCTTCTGGTCCTCGGACCTCGAGACAGGCGATGCAGGCGAGGCCAACACGGACAACCTGGCTTCGTGGCTGCGGGATGTCGGACGGACCGCGTTCGGCGCTCCCTACGAGCCCGAGGACCCGTACGCGGCCGCGGGCAGCGCCTACGCGAGCTTCGGGCCGACCGATGATCTTGAAGTGGCCGAGGAGGACCCGCTCAGCGACCTCGGACCGGCCGAGGAAGGCTCCGCCTGATAGCCGTCTACAATGTTGCCCCGGAGCGATGCCTGCTCCTATCATCAGCTCGTCGTGTCGGCGCGTGCTTGCGTCCACGGTTCTTCAACAAGTGATCCCAGAGAGGTTCGCGTGCCCACTATCGCCCAGCTCGTCCGCAAGGGCCGGACATCCAAGCGGTCGAAGACGAAGACTCCCGCCCTCAAGGGGGCGCCGCAGCGTCGGGGGGTATGCACGCGCGTTTACACGACGACTCCGAAGAAGCCGAACTCGGCGCTTCGCAAGGTTGCGCGCGTGCGGCTGACAAGCGGTTCGGAGGTCACGGCGTACATACCCGGTGTGGGCCATAACCTGCAGGAGCACTCGATCGTTCTCGTGCGCGGGGGCAGGGTGAAGGACCTCCCGGGTGTTCGATACAAGATCGTGCGTGGCACTCTGGACACCTCCGGTGTGCGCGACCGTGCCCAGGCTCGTAGCCGCTACGGCGCCAAGAAGGAGTCCTGAGTTGCCCCGCAACGGCCCCCCACCCCGCCGCGAGCTGGTCCCAGACCCGGTGTACCGGTCGGTGCTCGTCACCCAGCTGTGCAACAAGGTCCTTTCTCGGGGCAAGCGCTCGCTGGCCGAACGCATCGTGTACGACGCCCTCGATGTCGTACGCGAGAAGACGAGTGGCGACCCGCTCCAGCTGCTGAAACGTGCGCTCGACAACGCGCGGCCCGAGCTCGAGGTGCGCAGTCGCCGCGTCGGTGGAGCGACCTACCAGGTTCCCGTGGAGCTCCGTCCGCGCCGCGCGACGACGCTGTCGATCCGGTGGCTTGTCGGCTACGCGCGCCAGCGCCGCGAGCGCACGATGGCGCTCCGGCTCGCCAACGAGATCCTCGACGCCTCAAATGGCGTCGGCGCTACGGTCAAGCGCAAGGAGGACCTCCACAAGATGGCGGAGTCGAACAAGGCATTCGCTCATTACCGCTGGTAGTTGTCTGCGGCACGCCAGGTGTCGCCCCGGTCTTGACCCGATGTCCCCGCGTCCGGCGTAGCGTGATAGCGCGCCCGTGGCGCGAGAGCGCGTTCTACCTCCGCCGGTGAACAGGACAGGAACGACACCGAACCCCACTACTGCCTAGAGAAACGAAGCAACGCGATGGCCAATCCATCATCCATCCGAGAGTTCCCGCTGGCCAAGACCCGCAACATCGGGATCATGGCCCACATTGACGCGGGCAAGACGACGATGACCGAGCGCATCTTGTACTACACGGGTCGCACCTACAAGATCGGCGAGGTCCACGAGGGTGGCACCGTCATGGACTGGATGATCCAGGAGCAAGAGCGCGGGATCACCATCACCTCGGCCGCGACGACCTGTCGTTGGCGCGACACCTGGATCAACATCATCGACACTCCCGGCCACGTCGACTTCACCGTTGAGGTCGAGCGGTCCCTTCGCGTCCTCGACGGGGCCGTCGCCGTCTTTGACGCGGTCGCCGGTGTCGAGCCCCAGACCGAGACGGTGTGGCGCCAGGCCAACAAGTACCGCGTGCCTCGCATGTGTTATGTCAACAAGATGGACAGGGTTGGCGCTGACTTCGACCGCACGGTTGCGATGATCCGCGATCGGCTCGAGGCGACGCCCGCGGTGCTGCAGATCCCCATCGGAGCAGAAGGTTCCTTCGAAGGCGTTATCGACCTGCTGAAGATGAGGGCTCTCGTGTGGGGCGAGGGCATGGGCGAGACCTGGGAGACCCGTGAGATACCCGCGCATCTCGCGAGTGCTGCCGAGCAAGCTCGGCACGCGCTGATCGACGTCGTCTCGAGCTTCGACGACAACGTGATGGAGCGTTATGTCTCCGAGCAGGAGGTCACCGCCGAGGATCTCCGAAAGGGGATCCGCACCGCGACCATCGCGAGCGAGCTGGTCCCGGTGCTGTGCGGGTCGGCTTTCAAGAACAAGGCTGTCCAGCCCCTGCTCGACGCTGTCGTCGACTACCTGCCGAGTCCCGTCGACGTGCCGCCCACGATGGGCCTCGAGCCCCGGACCGGGAACGAGATCGAACGGCACCACCGAGACGACGAAGCGTTCTCGTCCCTGGCGTTCAAGATCATGAGCGACCCGTTCGTCGGCAAGCTCACCTATCTGAGGGTCTACTCAGGCACCCTCGAGAAGGGCACCACGGTGCTCAACTCGACTCGGGACCGCAAGGAGCGCATCGGCCGCATCCTCCAAATGCACGCGAACCACCGGGAGGACCGCGACGCGGTCTACACCGGCGACATTGTTGCTGTGGTCGGCCTCAAGGCGACAACGACCGGTGACACGCTCTGCAGCGTCGCGCACCCGATCGTGCTCGAGTCGCTCGAGTTCCCCGAGCCGGTCATCCATGTCGCGGTCGAGCCCAAGACCAAGGCCGACCAGGACAAGCTGTCCCGAGCTCTGTTCGCCCTCAGCGAGGAGGACCCGACCTTCAGGGTCCGCTCGGACCAGGAGACCGGCCAGACGGTCATCTCCGGCATGGGCGAGCTCCACCTCGAGGTGCTGGTCGACCGGATGCTGCGCGAGTTCAAGGTTGACGCGAATGTCGGCAAGCCGCAGGTCGCCTACCGGGAGACGATCCGCGACTCGGTCCACAAGATCGAGGAGCGCTACATCCGCCAGACCGGCGGACGCGGCCAGTACGGCCACGTCGTGATCGACCTCGAGCCGACGGGTCCCGGCGGCGGGTTCGAGTTCGTCGACAAGGTCACAGGTGGCGTGATACCGAAGGAGTACATCCCGGCGGTCGACGCCGGCATCCAAGAGGCCATGAACTCCGGCGTGCTGGCCGGCTTCCCCATCGTCGACGCACGGGTCACGCTCATCTACGGGTCTTACCACGACGTCGACTCATCGGAGATGGCCTTCAAGATCGCAGGCTCCATGGCCTTCAAGAAGGCGGTTCGGGCAGCCCACCCGGTTCTTCTCGAGCCCATCATGGAGGTCGAGGTGGTCACGCCCGAGGACAATCTCGGCGACGTCATCGGCGATCTGTCGTCTCGTCGCGGCCGGATCGAGGGCATGGAGCAACGGGGCGCAAGCCACGTCGTGCGGGCCCAGGTCCCACTGTCCGATATGTTCGGCTACGCTACCGACCTGCGTTCCCGCACCCAGGGTCGCGCGACGTACACGATGCAGTTCGACTCCTATCAGGAGGTTCCGGAGTCGGTTTCCCGGGAGATCATCGCCCGTGTGACCGGCGAGTGAGCGGCCCGGGAGTCAACACCGAAGCGAGTTGAATCGCCCGGTGCTCCACTGATCGGAGCCGTCGGACCGGGAAGTCCCGGGCCGGTGGCCCCACGGGAACAGTAAGAGACACAATCGAGAACGCAGTCCACCAACATGGAGGCGCCCAAGGGGCGCAGCCCAGATCAAACGGAGCGGTCGGCAACAATGGCCAAGAAGAAGTTCGAGCGGACGAAGCCCCACGTCAACGTCGGAACGATGGGGCACATCGACCACGGTAAGACGACCCTCACCGCGGCGATAACCAAGGTCCTACACGAGAGGAACCCGAACGTCGCGTACACGGCGTTCGACCAGATCGACAAGGCTCCCGAGGAGAAGGCGCGCGGGATCACCATTGCCATCGCCCATGTCGAGTACGAGACGGACAAACGCCACTACGCGCACGTCGACATGCCCGGGCACGCCGACTACATCAAGAACATGATCACCGGCGCGGCACAGGTGGACGGCGCGATCCTGGTTGTGTCCGCTGCGGACGGGCCCATGCCCCAGACCCGTGAGCACGTGCTGTTGGCGCGCCAGGTCAATGTGCCGTCGATAGTGGTGGCCCTCAACAAGGTCGACATGGTCGACGACGAGGAGCTGCTGGACTTGGTGGAGCTGGAGGTGCGTGAGCTCCTCACCGAGTACGGCTTCCCCGGCGACGACACACCGGTCGTGCGCATCAGCGCGCTGAACGCGCTCGAAGGTGACGAAGCGGCCATACCGGGGATATTGCAGCTCATCGATGCAGTCGACGACTTCATCCCCGAGCCGGCCCGCGAAATAGAGAAGCCGTTCCTCATGTCGGTCGAGGACGTCATGACGATCACCGGTCGTGGCACTGTCGTGACGGGCCGCATCGAGCAGGGAGTCGTGAAGGTCGGCGACGACGTCGAGGTCGTCGGGCTCCGCCCGACTCAGAAGACGGTGTGCACCGGCGTCGAGATGTTCCACAAGCTCCTCGACCAGGGTCAGGCGGGCGACAATGTCGGCCTGCTGCTGCGTGGCACGAAGAAAGAAGACGTGGAACGCGGTCAGGTTGTCTGCAAGCCGGGCTCGATCACGCCTCACGCCAACTTCGAGGCGAACGTCTATGTGCTCACCAAGGCAGAAGGAGGACGGCACAAGCCGTTCTTCAGCAACTACCGCCCGCAGTTCTACTTCCGCACGACGGACGTGACCGGGACCATCGAGCTCGCCGAAGGCACCGAGATGGTCATGCCCGGTGACAACACCGTCATGACCGTCGAGCTGGGCAAGCCGATCGCGATGGACGAGGGGCTCCGCTTCGCGATCCGCGAGGGCGGGCGCACGGTAGGTGCGGGCGCCGTCACAAAGATTCTCAAGTAAGCGAGGCGACATGGCAGATGGCCCCCGGCAGCGGATCCGCATCCGGCTGAAGGCGTACGACCACGAGATCATCGACCAGTCGACGAAGAAGATCGTCGAGACGGTGCTCCGCACCCAGGCGAAGGTGCGCGGCCCCGTCCCGCTTCCCACCGAGATGCACCGCTACACGGTGATCCGCTCGCCGCACAAGCACAAGGACAGCCGCGAGCATTTCGAGATGCGCATCCACAAGCGCCTCGTGGACATCGTCGAGCACACGCCGAAGACGGTGGACTCGCTTCAACGGCTCGATCTTCCTGCGGGGGTCGACATCGAGATCAAGATCCAGAACGCCTAGCCTGACCGCCTGCCACATGGCCTTGGGCCGGCAGGCGAGGGAGTGCTATGCTTTGCAACTCGGCGGGCACGTTGTCCGTCGCGTCTACGAGCACGATGTCCGGGAGCGCCCCAAGGCAGTTTCTGGGGGACCTTTCGGCAAGACATGATGTGCGCTCCGCTCCGGATTTCCGGGCGGAGCGCCCGCACGACAAGGGACTGACATCCACAGTCGGTCGGGCGCGAACGGCGACAACGGGTGACGTCATCCGTTCTGTCCGCGAGCCCCGACGCGATCACGAGCTGAGGCAAAGAGAGCATGGCCACCAAGGCGATCGTCGGCGAAAAGGTCGGCATGACGCAGATCTGGGACGAAGGCCAGCGCGTCGTGCCCGTTACCATGGTCAAGGTCGCGGCTCTTCGGGTCGTACGTGTGAAGACCCCCGAGCAGGAGGGCTACTCCGCCCTGCAGGTGACCTACGGCGTGCGTGCCGCCAGCAAGCTCAACAAGCCGGAGGCCGGCCACTTCGCGAAAGCAGGCGTGGAGCCGGGTGTGCGCCTGGTCGAACTGCGGCTCGACGACACGAGCGGCTACTCGGTCGGCCAGGAGATCAACGCAGGCATCCTGGCGGCCGGCGACAAGATCGACGTCACCGCTGTGAGCAAGGGCAAGGGGTTCGCAGGCGGGATGAAGCGTCACAACTTCAAGGGCCAGGGTGCCGCGCACGGCACGCACAAGAAGCACCGGGCCCCGGGTTCGATCGGAGCCTGCGCCACACCTGCCCGGGTGTTCAAGGGGACCCGGATGGCAGGACACATGGGCTCCGAGCGCGTGACAACGCTGAACCTCGAAGTCGTGCTGGCTGACCCCGAGCGCGAGCTCATTCTCGTCAAGGGCGCCGTACCGGGGCCGCGCGGTGGGCTGGTCTACATCCGCGACGCCGTGAAGGGTGGCAAGTGATGGCCGACACCATTGCCGAAGTCCTGCCGACGGTGCTCGTGGAGCGTTGCAACGACTCGGGCGAGCTCCTCGGAGTCATCCAGCTCGACCCGGAGTACTTCGGCGCCCTGGTCAACGTGCCTCTTTTGCATCAGGTCGTGACCGCACAGCTCGCAGCCAAGCGTGCGGGCACGCACAGCACCAAGACGCGTGCCGAGGTTTCCGGTGGCGGCGCCAAGCCTTACCGCCAGAAGGGCACCGGCCGTGCCCGACAGGGCACCACCCGGGCCCCGCAGTTCGCAGGCGGAGGCGTCGCGTTCGGCCCCAAGCCCCGTGACTACGCCCAGAGCACACCTCGCAAGATGGTCCGCCAGGCGTTGCGGGCCGCCCTTTCGGACCGGGCGATGGAAGGTCGTGTCTGCCTCGTCGACCACTGGTCCTTCGAGGTGCCGAAGACCAAGCAGGCGGTCGGGTCGCTCGAGGCCCTCGGCCTCGATGGCAACGTGCTTGTCGTCATCGGCAGCCAGGATGTGGTCGCCGAGCGCTCGTTCGGGAACCTGCCGAATGTCAACATCGTCGAGGCAGGCCAGCTCACGGCTTATGACGTGGTCGTGTCCGACTGGGTCGTGTTCACCGACGAGACGGTGCCGGGCGAGGTCAGTGACGCGCCGGAGGGCTCCGTCGTCCTGAGCTCCTCGAGGCCGGTCGCCAATGTGGTCGCCGAAGACACCGGAGAGGTCGAAGAAGGCGGCGAACCGCAAGCCGACGAGGTCGTCGGGGACCAGGCGACGGGCGAGGGCGATGGTGCCGCCGACGATGGCATCGCTGTGGAGCCCGCTGAGGGCAACGACGTGGAGGAGGACAAGTGAGCGGCGGTCGTGCGGTTCTGTTGCGTCCCGTCATCTCCGAGAAGTCCTACAAGCTCATGGACGAGCACACCTACGTGTTCGTGGTCGATCCGAGGGCGAGCAAGGTCGAGATCCGCGCCGCGGTGGAAGACGCCTTCGCTGTACGGGTCTCGAGCGTGAACACCATGGTGCGCAAGGGCAAGCGCAAGCGACAGCGACGCGTTTCCACCTTCGGGAAACGGCCTGACACAAAGCGGGCGATCGTGCGGCTTGTCGGCGACGACCGTATCGAGCTGTTCGAGGGCTGAGGAGCATCGTCATGGCACTGCGCAAACGCAAGCCGACCAGCCCGGGACGGCGGTTTCAAACGGTCTCCGACTTTTCCGAGATCACGAAGACCACTCCCGAGAAGACGCTGCTTGCACCCCAGCCGGGCACCGGCGGGCGCAACAACCACGGCCGCAAGACGGCTCGCCACCGCGGTGCCGGTCACAAGCAGCAGTACCGCTTGGTCGACTTCCGCCGTGACAAGGACGCCATCCCCGCCAAGGTCGCGGCGATCGAGTACGACCCCAACCGCAACGCCCGCATCGCCCTCCTGCACTATCTGGACGGCGAGAAGCGCTACATCATCGCGCCGGCCCGTGTCGCGGTCGGTGACATGCTCGAGTCCGGGCCCAGCGCCGAGATCCGCCCGGGCAATGCCCTCCCCCTGCGCTACATCCCGGTCGGTTCGGTGATCCACAACGTGGAGCTGCGTCCCGGCGGTGGGGGCAAGCTCGCCCGAGGCGCCGGCATGAGCGTGCAGCTCGTCGCGAAGGAGGGGATGTTCGCAACCCTGCGCCTCCCCTCGACCGAGATGAGGCGGGTCCCGATCGACTGCCGTGGGACGCTCGGCGAGGTCGGCAACTCAGAGGCCGAGCTCATCTCCATAGGCAAAGCAGGACGCAACCGCTGGAAGGGCATTCGGCCCCAGACCCGCGGGGTCGCTATGAACCCGGTCGACCACCCACTCGGCGGTGGCGAGGGGAAGACCTCCGGTGGCCGTCACCCGGTATCGCCATGGGGTCAGGCCGAGGGTCGGACACGTCCGCGCCACAAGCGGTCTGACCAGCTCATCATCCGTCGTCGCCGCACCCGCGGCGCCCGCCGCTGACCGCCGAGCGGAGCCAAAATGCCTCGTAGCCTGAAAAAGGGACCTTTCGTGGATGACCACTTGCTTCGCAAGGTCGACGCGCTCAACGCCTTGAACGAGAAGCGTGTCATCAAGACCTGGTCGCGTCGCTCGACGATCATCCCGGACATGGTCGGTCACACGATCGCGGTTCACGACGGCCGCAAGCACGTGCCGGTATACGTGACCGAGTCGATGGTCGGCCACAAGCTGGGAGAATTCGCCCCCACCCGGACGTTCCGTTACCACGCCGGCCAAGAACGGGCAGCGAGGCGCTGACGTGACCGGTGCCAAGACAAACGAGCGGCCCGGTACGCGTGCCGTCCTCAAGCATTCGGGCGTGTCCGCCTACAAGGCCCGCGAAGTGCTCGACCTCATTCGCGGCAAGGACTATCAGCGGGCGTCGGAGATACTCGAGTACTGCGACCGGGAAGTGGCGACGGTGATCGGCAAGGTCCTGCACTCGGCGGCCGCGAACGCCTTCCACAACGACGGTGGTATCGAGCCCGACGAGCTGTTCGTGTCCGCCTGTTACGCGGACGAGGGCGCGACACTGAAGCGCTGGCGTCCCCGTGCCCGTGGGCGTGCCTCCCGTATCCGCAAGCGGACCTGTCACGTCACGGTCATTGTTTCGCGTCTGCCCGAAGACGAGCTGAACCGGCGACGGGCCCGCGTTGCCGCGGAACAGGCCGACCGCCGGGCGCGCCGGGTGGCCGGGGCGCGTCGTCAGGGGCGGGCGAGCGCAGCGGCAAAGGCCGCAACCTTCGAGGCGCCCGCAGTCGACGAGAAGGTTCTCGGGATCGTGGCCGCGGGCGACACCGGGGGAACGACGGACCTTGACGCTGCGGTCGAGCAGGCCCTCGCCGCCGACGAGGACGAACAAGCCGAAGGCGCCGACGAGGTTGCCGGCGACACCGACGAGCAAGCCGAGAGCGACGACGCCGCCGCCGGCGACGAGGAAACGAGCGACTGATGGGCCAGAAGGTCAATCCATACGGCTTTCGCCTCGGTGTCACGACCGACTGGAAGTCACGCTGGTTCGACGACCGGAACTACCAGGACTCGGTGGTCGAGGACTGGAAGGTCCGCGACTACCTCATGACCCAGCTCGAGGCTGCCGCCGTGAGCCGGATCGAGATCGAGCGCACGCGCGATCGCCTCCGGATCGACGTGCACACCGCACGGCCGGGCATCGTGATCGGCCGCCGCGGCGCCGAAGCCGACCGCCTACGACGTCAGCTCGCGCGCATCACCCACAACGCCAACGTGCAGCTCAACATCCAGGAGATCAAGCAGCCGGAGCTCGACGCCGCTCTGATCGCTCAGGGCATCGTCGACCAGCTCCAGCGACGGATCAGCTTCCGGCGCGCCATGAAGCGTGCGATCCAGACGGTCCAAAAGGCGGGTGCGCAGGGAGTGCGCGTCCAGTGCTCCGGTCGCCTGGGCGGCTCTGAGATGGCACGCAAGGAGTCCTACCGCGAAGGCCGAGTCCCCCTGCACACCCTGCGTGCCGATATCGACTACGGCTTCCGCGAGGCGAAGACGTCGACGGGCCGGATCGGGATCAAGGTCTGGATCTACAAGGGTGACATCCTGCCTTACAAGACGTCCGCTGAGGAGAAGATCTCGCGTGAGGCGGCCATGGCGGTCGGAGAGACGTCCGGCCAGGCCCGCCCCAGGCGCATCGTCACTGCCGGCGGCGGCCGTCGCAGGCCCGAGCTCGGCGAGCCGGGTTCGGTCGCAGCCGACGTGGCGCCTGAGGTCGAGCCCGAGGTCGAGGCCCCGGTCGGGGCCGAGGTGGCGGCTGTGCCCCCGCCCGACCAGACGCCAGAGCCCACCGTCCCGGTCGTCCTGGACGATCCGCTGGAGAAGCTCCTCGCTGAGGAAGAAGACATCGTGCGCCGGATCAGCGAGCAGCATCATGACGTCCCGCACTTCCGCAAGGAGACCGACTGACCATGCTGATGCCTCGCAAGGTCAAGCACCGCAAGCAGCAGCGCGGGCGGACGTCCGGGATGACCAAGGGTGGCGAGACCATCAACTTCGGTGATTTCGGGATTCAGGCGCTCGAGCCGGCGTGGCTCACGGCCCGTCAGATCGAGGCCGCTCGAATCGCCATGACCCGTCACATCAAGCGTGGCGGGAAGGTCTGGATCAGGGTGTTCCCCGACAAGCCGGTCACTCAAAAGCCGGCCGAGACCCGCATGGGATCGGGCAAGGGCAACCCGGAGCACTGGGTCGCCGTGGTCCGTCCCGGGAGGATCCTCTTCGAGCTGGCGGGAGTGGACGAAGAGCTCGCCCATTCGGCCCTGGAACGGGCGATCCAGAAGCTGCCGATGAAGGCGCGCGTGATCGCACGACCCGGTCTCGGCTCCAACGCGGAGGTGCTGGTCTGATGACTACTGCAGCCGAGTTGCGCGAGCTCGACGAGACCGAGCTCGAGAACAAGCTCGTCGAAGCCCGCAAGGAGCTCTTCAACCTCCGGTTTCAGGCGGCCACGGGCAGGTTGGACAACAACTCGCGTGTCTCTCAGGTCCGCAGGGAGATCGCGCGGCTGATGACCGTGCAGCGTGCGCACGAGATCGAGCTCGCCGAGTCGACTGAGGAGGTCCTGCGTCGCGGCGACGCAGGGACGGAGGAGCAGTGATGGCCGAGAACGAGGGAGAGGCGGGCGCCTCGAACGGTACGCCGCCGACTGAGGATCAAGTGCGTGTCAACCGGCGCAGGGTCCGTGAGGGCACTGTCGTCGAGAACCGCATGGACAAGACCGCGGTGGTGGCGGTCGTCGAGCGCGTCCGGCACGCCAAGTATGCCAAGACCGTCCAGCGGACTCGGCGTCTGTACGTGCACGACGAGAACAACGAGGCCGCGACCGGAGACCGTGTCCGTGTTGCCGAGACGCGCCCGTTCTCCAAGCTGAAGCGCTGGCGGCTGGTCGAAGTCGTGGAGCGTGCGCGGTGATCCAGCAAGAGTCGCGCCTGCGCGTCGCGGACAACTCCGGCGCCAAAGAAGTGCTCTGCATCAAGGTGCTCGGCGGCACGCGCCGCCGGTACGCAGGGATCGGTGACGTGTTCATCGCCACGGTCAAGGACGCCGTGCCCGGTGCCGCCGTGAAGAAGGGTGATGTGGTGCGATGCGTCGTCGTCCGGACGAAGAAGGAGAACCGCCGGTCTGACGGCAGCTATATCCGTTTTGACGAGAACGCGGCGGTGCTGATCAACGACCAGCTGCAGCCACGCGGCACCCGGATCTTCGGCCCGGTGGGGCGAGAGCTGCGGGAGAAGCGCTTCATGCGCATCGTCTCCCTGGCTCCGGAGGTGATCTAGATGCGCATTCGCAAAGGGGACCGGGTCAAGGTGCTCACGGGCAAGGACCGGGGCAAGATCGGCGAGGTCATGCGGGTCATCCCCACCCGGGACCGCGTGATCGTCGATGGTGTCAACGTCGCCAAGCGTTCCACCAAGGCCAAGCGCGGGACCATGCAGGGCGGCATCATCGACAAGGACATGCCGGTGCACGCTTCGACCGTGGCAGTGGTTTGCTCGGAATGCGGGCCCACGCGCATCGGGCTCCGGGTCGACGACCAGGGCCGCAAGATCCGCGTCTGCCGCAAGTGCGGGGGTGACCTGTGAGCCCGGCCGTCATCGAGCGTCCTCGTCTCCGTGAGCGCTACGACAACGAGATTCGCTCGGCGCTCGCTTTGGAGCTCGGCCTCTCAAATGTGATGGAAGTGCCGCGCCTGTCCAAGATCGTCATCAACATGGGCGTCGGCAAGGCCACCCAGCAGCAGTCGCTGCTCGAGGGCGCTGTCGGAGACCTCCAGCTGATCGCCGGCCAGCGGCCCGTCATCACCAAGGCGCGGCGCTCGATCGCGGCCTTCAAGCTCCGCGAAGGCATGTCGATCGGTTGCATGGTGACTTTGCGGGGCGACCGCATGTGGGAGTTCTTCGATCGCCTCATCAGCCTGGCGATCCCACGTATCCGAGACTTCCGGGGCCTGTCGCCGAAGTCGTTCGACGGTCGGGGCAACTACACCTTCGGTGTCACCGAGCAGCTGATATTCCCCGAGATTGACTACGACAAGGTCGACACCCCTCGCGGCATGGACATCACGATTGTGACCAGCGGCCGCACCGATGCCGAAGGACGAGCGCTGCTCAGCGCCTTCGGGTTCCCGTTCCGACGTGAAGGGCAGTAGAGCCGACCCATGGCCAAGAAGGCATTGATCCAAAAGCAACAGGCCAAGCCCAAGTTCAAGGTGCGTGGCTACACGAGGTGTCGGCGGTGCGGGCGCCCGAGAGCGGTATACCGCAAGTTCGGGCTCTGCCGTATCTGCTTGCGCGAGCTCGTGCATGCCGGCGAGGTGCCGGGCGTGACAAAGGCCAGCTGGTGAGAGGAGGGGATCGTTCATGACCATGACTGACCCCATCGCGGACATGCTGACCCGCGTTCGCAACGCGAACGTGGCGATGCACGACACGGTCCGTATGCCCAGCTCGAGGGTCAAGGAAGCACTTGCTGTGATCTTGGAGCGCGAGGGATACATCGCGGGCTTCAGCACGGTCGCACGAGAAGGCCACCCCGGGGAGGTGTTGGAGATCTCGCTCAAGTACACGGCCGACCGTGCGCGCGTGATCGGCGGGCTCAAGCGTGTCTCCAAGCCTGGCCTGCGGATCTACTGCCGCGCCGACGGGTTGCCACGTGTTCTCGGCGGACTCGGAGTGGCAGTGCTGTCGACGAGCAAGGGTCTCATGACCGACCGCGAGGCACGCCAGCAGCGTGTCGGTGGTGAGGTGCTGTGTTATGTCTGGTGACCCAAAGGTGACGAGCTGATGTCCCGAGTCGGAAGAAGCCCCATCGAGGTGCCCTCTGGCGTCGAAGTGACGTTGCGCGACGGCAACGTGGCGGTGTCCGGTCCACAGGGCAGCCTGCAGCGCGACCTGCCCGGGAGCATCACCGTTCGCCGATCCGACGCGCAGCTGCTTGTCGAGCGGCCCGACGACGAGCGGGCCAATAGGGCGCTGCACGGCCTGACCAGGAGCCTCATCCAGAACATGGTGACCGGCGTCACGGCCGGGTTCACCAAGGAGCTCGAGATCGTCGGCGTCGGCTACCGCGCGATGCTGAAGAGCCCAACCCAGCTCGAGCTGGCGCTCGGGTTCAGCCATCCGGTCTTCATCAACGCGCCCGAAGGTGTCTCGTTCGAGGTGCCGACTCCACTGCGCATCATCGTGAAGGGCATCGACAAGGAGGCGGTCGGCCAGGTGGCCGCCGACATCCGCAAGGTCCGCAAGCCAGAGCCCTACAAGGGCAAGGGCGTCAGGTACGCGGGCGAGGTCGTGCAACGCAAGGCCGGGAAGGCGGCGAAGTAGCCATGAGCAAGACACTGCGCACCCACGAGCTGCAGATCCGGCGTCACCGTCGTGTCCGCAAGCATGTGATCGGCACGGCCGAACGGCCGCGTCTTTCGGTGTTCCGCTCGAACAAGCACATCGTGGCCCAGATCATCGACGACACCGCCGGCCGCACGCTGGTCGCCGCGTCCACACTCGAAGCAGGCCAACGCGGCACCCAGACGGGCAATATCGCTGCCGCCGCCGAGATCGGCAAGCTCGTGGCGAGCCGTGCGCTGCCGTTGGGAGTTACGAAGGTCGTGTTCGACCGGGGTTCGTCCCGGTACCACGGTAGGGTCGCGGCGCTCGCCGAGGCCGCACGTGAAGCCGGATTGGAGCTGTAATGGTCGAGTCACAGTACGAAGAGCGCACGATAAAGGTCAACCGTGTCGCGAAGGTCGTCAAGGGCGGGCGGCGTTTCTCGTTCACCGCGCTCATGGTGATCGGTGACGGCAACGGCCGGGTCGGCCTCGGTTACGGCAAGGCCAAGGAAGCCGGCCTCGCTGTCCAAAAAGGCATCGAAGAGGCGCGCAAGAACATGTTCGACGTCCCGCTCGCGGGCTCGACCATCGTCCATCCGGTGCTGGGCCACGCCGGTGCCGGCCGGATCATCTTGAAGCCGGCCGCTCCGGGTACCGGCGTCATCGCCGGTGGGGCGGCGCGGGCCATCTTCGAGATGGCCGGCATCCGCGACGTGGTGGCCAAGTCGCTCGGGACCTCGAACGCGATCAACGTCGCGCACGCGACCATCAACGGCTTGAGCAGCCTCCGCCGTCCCGACGAGATAGCACGCCTGCGTGGCAAGACCGCCGAGGAGATCACCCCGACCGGTGTGCTGCGCGCCTATGAGGAGCGCCGTCGCCTCGGTCGTGTCTCCGGAGAGGTGAGCTGACCGTGGCACCTCGCCGCAGCACCAAGAGTGCCGAGGCCGTCGCCAAGGTGGAGGGGCGGCTTCTCGTGACACAGGTCCGGTCCGCGATCGGTACCAAGCCGAAGCACCGTGGGACCTTGCGGGCACTCGGGCTGGGCCGGATCGGCCAGTCGAACGATCTCCCTGACCGGCCCGAGATTCGCGGCATGATCGCCCGCGTCCCTCATCTCGTCACCGTCTCCGAGGAGCAGACCGCATGAAGCTGCACGATCTCGCGCCTTCGCCCGGTTCAAACCGCTCCAAGCGCCGCGTCGGCAGGGGCACCGGCGGCAAAGGCGGCAAGACAGCCGGCCGGGGGACCAAAGGCCAGAAGGCCCGCAACAATATCAAGCCCGGGTTCGAGGGCGGTCAGCTGCCTCTGACCCAGCGGATCCCGAAGCTGCGCGGCTTCGCCAACCCGTTCCGGGTCGAGTACAACGTCGTCAACCTCGACGTCCTGGACGAACTGGGGCTCGACGAGGTGACGCCCGAGAGCCTGGAGGCCGGGGGGATCGTCCAGCACAAGGGCCTTGTGAAGATTCTCGGCCGTGGCGAGCTGCACCGGGCGGTAAGGGTGTCCGCGCATGGCTTCTCGCGGTCGGCTGTCGCGGCCATCGAGGCCGCGGGCGGGTCAGTGACGATAGTCCCACCTCCCTACGGTGACCGGCGGCCTCCCGCCAAGGGAAATGCCCTCGCCAACCGCTAGGGTTCTTCGGCGTCGTCGAGGCTTGGCCTGTAACCGCGCGATCATGAACGCGCCGAGTGAGGAAAGGATCTGATGCTCGCAAGTCTGCGGAACATGTTCAAGGTCCCGGACCTCCGCAACAAGGTGCTGTTCACCTTGCTGATCATCGGCGTCTACCTGCTGGGCGCGAACATCGTGGTGCCCGGTGTCAACTTCTCCGAGATCCAGACCATCAGCGCCGCCGAGAAGTCCGGCGGCGTGCTCGGCTTCCTCAACCTGTTCTCGGGCGGCGCGCTCGCCCGAGCCGCCATCTTCGGGCTCGGGATCATGCCCTACATCACGTCCTCGATCATCGTCCAGCTGCTCCAGACGGTTATCCCGAAGTTCGAGCAGTGGCGTGAGCAGGGAGCCGTCGGCCAGCGGAAGCTCACCCAGGCCACCCGTTACCTCACGGTCGCGCTGGCTGTCATGCAGAGCTCGGGACTGGTGTTCTTGTTCCACTCAGGACAGCTCTTCGGCAGCGGCAGCAATATCGACCTCATCAAGGACTTCACCGCTCCCCGGGTGCTGTTCATCATCCTCGTGTTCACCGCCGGGACGGCCGTGGTGATGTGGCTCGCCGAGCTGATCACCCAGCGCGGCATCGGCAACGGGATGTCGATCCTGATCTTCTCCAACGTCGTCGCGGCGATGCCGATCTACGGCGAACAGGTCAAGGCCGACAAGGGCTGGTTCGGGCTCGGGGTGATCATCTTCGTGGTTCTCCTGCTCCTCGTCGCCATCGTCTTTGTCGAACAGGGCCAGCGGCGTATCCCTGTCACATTCGCGAAGCGGGTCCAGGGACGCCGCATGTACGGCGGCCAGAGCACCTACATCCCGCTCAAGGTCAACCAGGCCGGCGTGATCCCGATCATCTTCGCGAGCTCCCTGTTGTACATCCCCGTCCTGTTGTCGAACGTCGTGCCCTGGTTGTCACTGCGCAACTGGGTGCAGCACAATCTGCTGAACCCGACCGACGGCTGGTACATCGTGTTCTACGGCCTGTTCATCGTCCTTTTCACCTTCTTCTACGTGCATGTGACCTTCGACCCCTACCAGCAGGCTGACACGATCCGTAAACAGGGCGGTTACATTCCCGGATTCAGGCCCGGGGCGCCGACCGAGCACTACCTGGCTCGGATCCTGAACAGGATCACGCTTCCGGGGAGCTTGTTCCTTGCGGCCGTGGCGCTCACGCCGTCGATCCTGCTGTCGGTCTGGAACATCACGACGATCCCGTTCGCGGGCACGACGCTTCTGATCAGCGTCGGTGTGGCGCTCGAGACGATGAAGCAGATCGACAGCCAGTTGATGATGCGCAACTACGAGGGGTTCCTCCAGTAAGTGGTACCGGGCGCGAGGCTCATCGTCCTCGGCAAGCAAGGAGCCGGGAAGGGTACCCAGTGCATGCGGCTCTCGCGTCGCTATGTGCTTCCCCACATCTCCACCGGGGACATGCTGCGGGCGGCGGTGAAGGCGCGAACCCCGCTCGGTCTCGAGGCGCGTCGCTATCTCGACGCGGGCGACCTCATCCCCGACGAGGTCGTGCTGGCCATGATCGCCGCCCGGCTCGATCAGGACGACACGAGGACGCGCGGTTTCCTGCTCGACGGCTTCCCGAGGACGGTGGCCCAGGCCGACGGTCTCGACGAGCTGCTGAAGCCTGTCTCCATAGACATGGTGCTCGACCTCGTCGTGCCGACCGGGCTCGTGCTGGCGCGCCTTGTGAGCCGGCGGGTGTGCGAGGACTGCGGTGCGATCTACTCGACGTTCACGCCCCCGAAGTTGAACTGGACGTGTGACTTCTGTGGAGGCGACGTCGTCCAGCGCGAGGACGACACCGAGGAGGCGATCAAGAACCGTCTCGACCTCTACGACTCCTCGACGGCCCCGCTCATCGCACGTTACAAGGCCCTCGGCAAGCTCGTTGAGGTGTCGGGCGAAGGGAGCCCCGGCGAGGTCGCCAACGCCCTGAACGCGGTGGTCGACGCCTATCAGCACAGTCGCGGGTTCTTACCGCCGACACCGCGGGGGCATTCATGAGACGTTCACCCGAAGAGATCGCGAAGATGCGCCGGGCCGGCAAGGTGGTCGCCGAGATGCTCTCCGAGACGCGGCTCAAGATCAAGCCGGGCGTCACGACCGGTGAGCTTGACCGGGTCGCGCGAGAGGTGCTCGAGCGTCGCGGGGCCAGGTCGAATTTCCTTGGCTACCACGGCTTTCCCGCTGTGATCTGCACTTCGCCGAACAACATGATCGTGCACGGCATCCCGGGCGCCCGTGTGCTCGAGGAAGGAGACGTGATCTCGATCGACTGCGGGGCGATCATCGAGGGCTACCACGGCGATGCGGCCTATACCGCTGCGGTCGGCGAGGTCTCCGCAGCGGCCGCTCGCCTGCTGGAGGTTACCGAACGCAGCTTGTGGGCCGGGATCGCCCAGGTTCGGGACGGCAATCGTCTTCACGACGTTGGCAGGGCGGTCCAGGACGTCGCCGAGGCCGCGGGCTACTCGGTCGTGCGGAAGTACGTGGGGCACGCCATCGGCACCGCGATGCACGAAGACCCGCAGGTGCCGAACTACTGGCCTGGTGCGCCAGGTCCGAGGATCAAGGTCGGCAACGTCTTCGCGATCGAGCCGATGGTGAACATCGGGACCCCCGACACGATCGAGCTCGAAGACGGCTGGAGCGTCGTGACCGCGGACGGGAGCCTCTCGGCTCACTTCGAGCACACCGTTGCTGTCACCGAAGACGGTCCGGAGGTGCTCACGCAGGCCTGAGCGGCTATCATGGTCCCGCCTCGGGTCCAGTGGCCGGCGGCTATGCTTTCGTGCGCCACGAGCCGGTGGACAGTGCGTGGCATTCATGCGAGAGCCCGTCGCAGAGACCTGCTCAACGGGAATCGTCGCGTAGGTGTCAAAGAAGTCGGATCAGTTGTAGGAGGTTGTCCTGCCCAAGCCCAAAGAAGATGCGATCGTGCTGGAAGGAACGGTTGTCGAGGCGCTCCCGAACGCCATGTTCCGTGTCGAGCTCGAGAACAGGCACAAGGTGCTCGCACACAGCTCGGGCAAGATGCGGATGCACCGGATTCGCATCTTGCAGGGTGATCGTGTCCAGGTCGAGATCACGCCGTACGACCTCAAGCGGGGGCGGATCACCTATCGCTACAAGTGAACGGAGGTCCCGGCAGCCGCGAGGCCCGGGAGAAGGCGGATGGTGGTAGGAGCCGGGCAGCAAGCGTTGCCGAGGCGGGAGCGGGTCGGCAACGCCGGCCCTGTCGAGTGGAGCATGAGACAGTGAAGGTTCGACCGAGCGTCAAGACAATGTGCGAGAAGTGCAAGATCATTCGCCGGCACGGCCGTGTGATGGTGATCTGCACCAACCCGCGACACAAGCAGAGGCAGGGCTAGCACATGGCCCGAATTTCCGGCGTCGACATCCCGCGCGAGAAGCGCCTCGAGATCGCGCTGACCTATATCTACGGCATCGGCCAGACCAGGGCACAGCAGACCTGCGCCGAGACCGGGATCAGCCCCGACACCCGGGTCCGTGACCTGACCGACGAGGAGGTCGCCCGCCTGAGGACCTGGGTGGACGCCAACTTCAAGGTCGAGGGCGATCTCCGCCGTGACGTCGCCCAGGACATCAAACGGAAGATGGAGATCGGTTGCTACCAGGGGATTCGCCACCGCAAAGGGCTCCCGGTCCACGGTCAGCGCACCCACACCAACGCCCGCACACGCAAGGGACCGAAGAAGACCGTCGCCGGAAAGAAGAAGGTACGCAAGTAGCCATGGCCCTGCATACGATCAATCGCCCACGTTCGGACCGCCACTGATGGCAAAGACGACAAAGCCTGGCGGTCGGCGGCCTCGCCGCAAGGAGCGCAAGAACGTCACCTATGGCGTCGCCCACATCAAGAGCTCGTTCAACAACACGATCGTCTCGATCTCCGACCAGGAGGGCAACGTGATCTCCTGGGCATCGGCCGGCAACGTCGGCTTCAAGGGCTCTCGCAAGTCCACGCCCTACGCGGCCCAGATGGCGGCCGAGCAGTGTGCGCGCCGTGCGATGGAGCATGGTGTGCGCCGTGTCGACGTGCTGGTCCGCGGTCCCGGCTCAGGACGTGAGACCGCGATCCGCTCGCTCTCGAGTGCGGGCATCGAGGTCACCGGGATCAAGGACGTCACGCCGATCCCGCACAACGGGTGCCGCCCGAAGAAGCGGCGCCGGGTCTAGGTAGGGAGACGACGATGGCGCGATACACCGGACCTGTCTGCCGCCTCTGCCGGCGCGAGAAGGTCAAGCTCTTTCTGAAAGGACCGAAGTGCGAGACGGTCCGCTGCCCGATGGAGCGGCGTCCCAGCCCTCCGGGAGAGCACGGGCGCGATCGTTTGCGCCAGCCCTCCGAGTACAACACCCAGCTTCGCGAGAAGCAGAAGGCACGCCGCATCTACGGAGTGCTCGAGACCCAGTTCCGCAACATGTACGAGGAGGCGAACCGCCAGGCCGGCGTCACGGGCGACAACCTGCTCCGGATGCTGGAGTCCCGCCTCGACAACGTCGTGTTCCGCGCCGGGTGGGGAGCCAGCCGCAGCCAGGCCCGGCAGTTGGTGCGTCACGGCCATGTGCGCGTGAGCGGGAAGCGTGTGACGATCCCGAGCTACCGGGTGCGCCAGGCCGACAAGGTCGAGCTCAGCGAGAAGTCGCGCGAGTTCATCGTCGTCCGTCACAATCTCGACACCATCGATCGCCGACCCCCCGCCTGGCTCGAGGTCGAGGACAGCGGCAGCGCCGTCCGCGTGCTCTCCCTCCCGCTCAGGGAACAGATCGACACCCAAGTGCGCGAGCAGCTCATCGTCGAGCTGTACTCCAAGTAGCCAGCGCACCGATCCGCATAGGAGCCCGATAACCACATGCTCATCATCCAGCGTCCCACCGTCGAACCGATCGGCGAGCCGGACCAGTTCCATCAGCGTTTTGCGATCGGACCGCTTGATCCCGGTTTCGGGCACACCCTCGGGGCGGCGCTGCGGCGCACGCTCTTGTCGTCGATCCCCGGGGCCGCCGTCACCCAGGTGCGTTTCGACGACGCGCTCCACGAGTTCACGTTCCTTCCCGGGGTGAAGGAGGACGTGAGCGACATCATTCTGAACCTGAAGGACCTGGTGCTGCGGAGCGAGTCGGACACGCCGGTCACCATGCGGATCGACATGCGCGGCCCGGCCGACGTGACCGGCGCCGACCTGCGCACAACCTCTGATGTCGAGGTCCTCAACTCCGAGGTCCACATCGCGACGGTGAACGCCAAGGGACGTCTTGCGATCGACGTCACCGTCGAACAGGGCAAGGGATACGCGCCGGCGGAGCGCAAGCAGGCGGCCTCCACCATCGGGGTCATACCGGTCGACGCAATCTTCTCGCCGGTGCGCCGGGTCGCTTTCGTCGTCGAGCCCACGCGCGTCGAGGTTTCCACCGACTTCGACCGGATCCTCATGGACATCGAGACCGACGGCTCGATCTCACCGCGCGACGCGCTCGCGTCGGCCGGCCAGACACTGCGCGGCCTGTTCTCGATCGTCGCTCAGCTCGCCGGCGAGGGCCGGGGCTTGGAGCTCGGCGAGGTTGGCGTCGCGGTCACGGGCTCGCCGGACCTGGACCTGCCCATCGAGGATCTCGACCTTCCGGAGCGCCCGCGCAATTGCCTCAAGCGCGCGCAGATCAACACCGTTGGCGAGCTCATCGAACGTTCGGCGGAGGACCTGCTGGCCATAACCAACTTCGGTCAGAAGTCGCTCGACGAGGTGCTCGAGCGTCTCGACGAGCGGGGCCTGTCGTTGCGCGAGGCAGGCGTCTGAGATGCCCGCCACCCCGAAGAAGGGCCGGCGTCTCGGCGGAGATGCGGCGCACCAGAAGGCCATGCTCGGCAACCTCATCGCTTCGCTCATCGCGGCAGACCCACGATGGATCGTCACGACCGAGACCAAGGCGAAGGCGATGCGGCCCGTAGCCGAGAAGCTGATCACCAAGGCGCGCAAGGGCGGCGTTCACAACCAGCGCCAGGTGGTGGCGTTCATCCGTGACAAGGACATGGCGCACAAGCTGTTCTCGGAGATCGGCCCTCGCTATGTCGACAGGCCCGGCGGTTACATCCGGATCCTCAAACTTGGGCCGCGTCAGGGAGACAACGCTCCGATGGCGCGCGTCGAGCTTGTGTGAGGCTTTTCGAGCCTGGGAATGAAGCGGCCCCGAGCGGGCCGCTTCGTCGCGTAATGCTCCTTGTCGCCTATGACGGGACCTCGTTCCACGGCTTTGCCGCTCAGCGGGGACAGCGCACGGTCGCAGGCTCGCTCGCCGTGGCGTTGGGTTCCATGGCGGGCCATGAGGTGTCGCTCACCTGTGCCGGCCGGACCGACGCCGGTGTGCACGCGTCGGCACAGGTCGTCCACGCGGATCTGGACGAGACAATCGTCACGAAGTGGGCGGCGGGAGAACCCGAGCCGGGGATGGTGCTGGAGCGGCTTGGGCGGTCGCTGAGCCGCCAGCTCGGACCGGCCGTCGCAGTGATCGAGGCTCGGGTCGCGCCCGAAGGCTTCGACGCCCGTCACTCGGCGGTCGCGCGGCGCTACCGCTACAGCCTGCTGCGCACGTCGTGGCCCGATCCACTGCTGCACCATTCTTCCTGGCACGTGCCTGGCACGCTCGATCTCGCCGCCATGCGTATCGCTGCGGACGCCCTGTTGGGCGAGCACGATTTTTCAGCCTTCTGCCGGCTCCCACAAGGTGGGTCGGCCCCGATCATCCGGCGTGTGCTGTCCACCAGCTGGTCGTCGTCCCCGGGTGATGACCGGATGTGGGCTTTCCAGATCGAGGCGAACGCGTTCTGCCACCAGATGGTCCGTTCAATTGTCGGGACGCTCGTCGCTGTGGGGCGGGGACGCATCCCGGCCGGCGAGCTTCTCGCGATCGTTCGAAGCGGCGACCGGTCTCGAAGTGGTGAGCCGGCCCCTTCCCGAGGGCTCTGCCTGGTGGGTGTCAGGTACCCGGAGCGGCTGGTCCCCGGGGGGACCTGGCAGGGCGGAGGTGGCGACTGGGCCGTTACGTCCGGGTGAGGCACCGGCTTGCCGACTGCCCCGGCGTCTTCTATCGTTGAGGCCTGGCTCTTGCCCGCTGAGCTTGAGGTTCGCGCCCTTCAACCGGTGGCCGCGAGATGCTCAGGGTGAGCACCACGAGTTGACTTCTACAAAGGACGGTCGTGCGCACGTATTCCCCCAAGCCGAGCGAGCTGCAACGCGTTTGGCGCGTTGTCGACGCCGACGGCCTTGTTCTCGGCCGGCTCTCGAGCGAGGTCGCCCGCGTGCTTCGCGGCAAGCACCGCCCGATCTTCGCTCCTCACATAGACACCGGTGACCACGTGATCGTCGTCAATGCCGCCAAGGTGCTCATGACTGCCGGCAAGAGCGACAGGTCGTTCTCACACCGCCACAGTGGCTACCCGGGTGGGTTGCGGACGATCAGCTATGCCCAGGAGCTCGCGGAAAGGCCTGAAGAGGTCGTCCGGCGCGCGATCAAGGGCATGCTTCCCAAGGGCGCGCTCGGGCACAAGATGCTCGGGAAGCTGAAGGTCTACTCCGGCCCCGACCACCCACACGCCGCTCAGATGCCCATTCCCCTCGATCTGCCCGCCGCCCGGCGAGCTTCCTAGCCCCGAAGGACCGCTGCTTCATGGCAAAGCCACTCGTCCAGTCGACAGGCCGCCGCAAGCGCGCCGTCGCCCGTGTGCGGCTGCGCACCGGTGAAGGTGCCATCACGATCAACAAGCGCCCGTTCGAGGAATACTTCCCCTCGGAGACCCACAGGACGCTCGCAACCGAGCCGTTGCGCATAGCCGGTGCCGCCGACCGTTACGACGTGGACGCGACGATCGACGGAGGAGGGATCGCGGGTCAGGCAGGCGCGCTCCGCCTTGGGATCGCGCGGGGCCTCATAGAGCTCGAGGCCGACCTCCGGGGCAACCTCAAGAAGGCCGGCATGCTCACGCGCGACGCGCGGGAAAAGGAGAGCAAGAAGTACGGCTTGAAGAAAGCCCGCAAGGCCCCTCAGTACTCGAAGCGCTGAGCACATATGGCGCCGCGGTTCGGCACCGACGGGATTCGGGGCGTCGCCGGTGCCGACCTGACACCCGAGCTCGCCCTTGCGCTCGGACGGGCTGCGGCCCGGACCCTGTCGGGCTCGCCCTTCCTCCTCGGACGCGATACCCGGCAATCGGGGACGATGATCCAGTCGGCGCTTGCCGCCGGCATCACCGCTGAGGGCATTGACGTCGTGGACGTCGGGGTCATCCCGACTCCCGGGCTCGCCTGGCTCGCGGCCGATCGCGGCGTCCCGGCCGCGATGGTCTCGGCCTCGCACAACGCGTTCGTCGATAACGGCATCAAGCTTCTCGGCACCGGCGGGACCAAGCTCGCCGCCGAGCTCGAGATCGCCATTCAAGACGAGCTCGACCAGCTGTCCGTGTCGGCCGAGGCCGGCCACGGCCCTTCACGGCGTGGCCGAGGACCCGACCGAGCCGGTCTCGGTGCGGTGCTGGCGGACCCCGATGGGCTCTGGACGTATGCCGATTACCTCGCGAACGCCGTCGGCGGTGCTGCCCATCTCGGTCTCGAGGTCGTGATCGACTGCGCAAACGGCGCCGCGAGCACTGTCGCGCCGGCGCTGCTCGAGCGCCTCGGTATCTCCCACAAGGTCCTTTTTGCAGCGCCGAACGGCGTCAACATCAACGCAGGCTGCGGTTCGACCCACCTGCAACCGCTGCAGGAGGCCGTCGTGGCTTCCGGGGCGGCACTCGGCGTCGCGCTCGACGGCGACGCCGACCGGGTGCTCGCCGTCGACCATGCCGGCGAGCTCGTGGACGGCGACCAGCTGCTCGCCATGTTCGCGTTCGACCTCCTCGAGCGTGGCCTGCTGGCCGGTCGGTCGATAGTCGTGACCGTCATGAGCAATCTGGGGCTTCGCCGAGCGCTGGCGGCGCGCGGGATCGGGATCGTCGAGACCCCGGTGGGGGACCGATACGTCAGTGACGCAATAGAGGCCAACAGCCTGCAGCTCGGCGGTGAGCAGTCCGGGCATCTCGTGTTCCGCCAGCATGGCTTGACCGGCGACGGGATCCTGACTGCACTGCTGCTCATCGAGCTCGTCGCCCGGCGCCGGCGCCCGCTCGCGGAGCTGGCGGCCGAGGCGATGACGCGACTGCCGCAGGTGCTTCGCAACGTGCACGTCGCCGACCCGTCGCGGCTCGCTTCGGCCAGGGCAGTATGGGACGAGGTCTCGCTCGTGGAGACGGAGCTCGGAGACAACGGCCGCGTCCTGTTGCGGGCGTCGGGAACCGAGCCACTCGTGCGGGTCATGGCGGAGGCACCGACGCGCGAGCAGGCAAGCGAAGTAGTCGATCGGCTCGTCACCGTCGTGCTTCGCGAGCTCGATATCACCGGCCAAGCCGACAGGTCGTAGCCTTCAGGCATGTGCGGGATCATCGGCGTCACCGGCGCGGCCGATCCGTTGCAGGTGATGCTGGACGCGCTTGCCCTGCTCGAGTACCGCGGCTATGACTCGGCCGGGGTGGTGCTCGTCGGCGAGAACAGCCTGTGGCGCAAGCGCGACGCCCTGCGCGGGCACTCCCTCGAGACGCTCCGGCAGTCCGCCTGCACCGCGCCCAGGCACATGACCGCCGGCATCGGCCACACGCGGTGGGCGACCCATGGGGCCGCGGTGGAGCGCAACGCCCACCCGCATTGCGACTGCACCGGCACCGTGGCGATCGTGCACAACGGCATCATCGAGAACCACCAGGAGCTCTGGGGCAAGCTGGCCGCCGAGGGCCATACACGGTCCTCCGAGACCGACACGGAGGTTGTTGCCCACATGCTCGAGCGAGAGCTCGCAACCGGAGCCGGTCTCGCCGAGTCGCTGCGACGGTGCGTGGGCGAGCTTCGTGGCGACTTCGCTCTCGCAGCCGTGAGCACAAGAGAGCCTCAGGTGATCGCGGCGGCGCGGCGGACCTCGCCGCTCATCTTGGGGCGGGTCGACGGGACCGGCCTGGTCGCGTCCGACATCGCGGCACTCCTCGGGACGACCCGGGCGCTCTACCAGCTCGCGGATGACGAGATCGCCGAGGTCAGGCCCGGTTCGATCTCGGTCGTCGGTCTCGACGGCCAACGGCGCGACCTGGCCCCACTCGATGTCGGGTGGGATCTCGTCGCCGCGCGCCGGGACGGTTACGACGACTTCATGTCGAAAGAGATCCACGAGCAGCCGAGGGCGCTCGCAGCCACCCTCATGGGAAGGCTCCATGTTGACGGCGCGACCGAGCTCGAGGAGCTCCGCCTCGAGAGATCGGGCCTCGACGAGATCGAGCGTGTTGTGCTGATGGGCTGCGGCTCCGCGTACTACGCCTGCCTGAGCGGTCGGATCGCCTTCGAGCACTGGGCCCGGATGCCGGCCGAGGTCGAGATCGCCAGCGAGTTCCGCTACCGGGACGCGATCGTGGGCGAGCAGACTCTCGTCGTAGCGGTCAGCCAGTCGGGGGAGACCGTCGACACCTTCCACGCGCTGCGCGAGGCACGACGCCGCGGTGCCAAGACCATTGCGCTGACCAACGTCGTCGACTCACTTCTGGCACGGGAGGCGGACGGCGCCCTCTACACAAGAGCAGGCCCGGAGATCGGGGTGGCGTCCACCAAGTGCCACGCAACCCAGATAGTGATGCTCCAGCTCCTCGCCCTCCACTTTGCACGCCAACGCGGCGCGATCGCGCCCGAACAGGGCCAGGACCTCGCCGCTGGGCTCCTCGCCTTGCCGGGGCTCGTCGGGCGTGCAGTCGCTCGGATGGACGACTACTTCTCGGTGGCGAACCGGCTTGCCGAGGTGCAGGACGTCTACTTCCTTGGTCGTCGTGTGGGCTACGCCGTCGCCCTCGAAGGTGCGCTCAAGTTGAAAGAGCTCGCCTACGTCCGGGCAGAGGCCTATCCGGCCGGCGAGATGAAGCATGGGCCCATCGCGCTCATCGACGACGGTGCCGTGGTCGTCGCCATCGCCACTCGGGGCGATCTCTGGGGAAAGGTCATGGCCAACATCGCCGAGGTCAAGGCTCGCGGCGCAAAGGTTGTGGTCCTGTGCGACGAAGGCGACGAAGCGACCAAGGCGGTTGCGGACGAGTTCCTGGAGATCCCCGCAGTGCCCGAGATGTTGTCGCCAGTCGTGGCGATCGTGCCCCTCCAGGCGCTCGCGTACGGGATCGCGCGTCGCGCGCGGCAACGACGTCGACAGGCCGCGCAACCTTGCCAAGGTCGTCACGGTCGAGTGAACGGGGCCGGCAGGTGATCGGGATGGGCATCGACACGGTCGACATAGCGCGTTTCCGCCGGCTCCTGGCCCGGCGACCCCAGGCACTCGAGCGAATGTTCACCGACGCTGAGCGATCCTTTCTTGCCCGGCGGGTCGACCCGGTGCCGGGTCTCGCGGCCCGCTTCGCCGCCAAGGAGGCCACCATGAAGGCGCTCGGCACCGGCATCGGCGGCGTGCGCTTCGCCGACGTGGAGGTCTTTGGCGGCGACTCCGAAGCGCCACGACTGGAGATCTCCGGGCTCGCGGCCAGCCGCGCCGAAGCACTCGGCATCCGTTCCTGGCATGTGTCGCTCACCCACACCGACTCGGTCGCGACCGCAGTCGTCGCGGCGAACTGAAGGGGCACCCATGCAACCGGTCCATACCCGTGACGAGCTGAGGGCCGCGGATCAAGCGGCTATCGCCGAGGTCGGCCTCGACACCCTTGTCCGGCGTGCCGGCGCTGCGGTGGCCCACGGCGCGATCGGGCTGATGGGCACTGCCTACGGCAAGAGGGTCGTGGTCGTCGCGGGCCGGGGCCACAACGGCGACGACGGGCGCGTGGCCGCATCGGTGCTGCGTCGCCGTGGCGTCAGGGTCACCGAGCTCGATCCCGGCGCGTTGCCCGCGACGCTGCCGGCTTGCGACCTCGTGATCGACGCCGCTTACGGGACCGGCTTCAGGGGTGAGTACCGTGCTCCCGCCGTGCCGGCCGGCACGCCCGTGCTCGCGATCGACATCCCGTCCGGTCTCGACGCGGACACCGGCCTCGGCTGTGAGGGCGCCGTTTCGGCCACCGTGACAGTCACGATGGCGGCGCTCAAGCCCGGGCTGCTGATGGGTGACGGTCCCGCGCTCGCCGGGAGGGTGGAGGTGGCACCGATCGGGATCGCCGTGGCGCCCGGCAAGCTGTGGCTCGTCGAGGACGCCGACATCGCGGGCTGGCTCCCGGCCCGCGAGCCCGGGACCAACAAGTGGCGCTCGGCGTGTTTGGTGGTCGCAGGGTCTCCCGGGATGCTCGGAGCGGCCCGGTTCTCGACCAGCGCCGCCCAGCGGGCAGGAGCCGGCATGGTGCGCTGGTGTGTGCCGGGCGCGTCGCCCGACGAGCTGCCGGCCTCCGAAGCCGTCGCGCTGTCGGTGCCGGCGACGGATTTCGCGGACGCGGTGCTGGACGAGCTGCGCAGGTGCCGGGCGCTGGTGATCGGCCCTGGCATCGGATCGGAGCCGGGGGTCGTCGCTTCGGTGCGTCGCCTCGTCGCTGAAGCCGAGGTCCCCGTGATCGTCGACGCCGACGGGCTGGGTGCGCTCGGCCCGCTCGAGGACGCACGCGAGGTGTTGGCAGGGCGCAAGGTCGAAGCGGTGCTCACACCTCACGACGGTGAGTACGCGCGGCTGGCTGCCACGGCAGCGGGCGTGGACAGCCGCCCGGGTGGCGACCGTGTCGAAGCGGCCCGGTCCCTCGCTCGGGGTCTCGGCGCCATAGTGCTCCTCAAGGGCTCGACGACGGCGGTCGCCGCTCCCGACGGCCGGGCCCTCCTCGTCACGTCAGGATCGGCTCGTCTTGCGACGGCCGGGACCGGTGACGTGCTGTCCGGAGTCATTGGTGCTTTCCTCGCCAGGGGCCTCGATCCCTTGCGGGCCGCCGCGCTCGGGGCTCATGTGCACGGGCGCGCAGCTGGGCTCGGATTCGCGGAGGGCCTGGTCGCCGGTGACCTCCCCGAGCTCGTCGCGATCGTGATCTCGGGTGAGCGTGGCTGAGCTCTGGCAACGGCGCGCGTGGGCGGAGGTGGACCTCGACGCCATCTCGTCGAACGCGGGCGTGCTCAGGGCCGTGGCCTCGCCCGCCGCCTTGTGCGCAGTGGTGAAAGCCGATGCGTACGGGCACGGAGCGGTTCCCGCGGCCAACGCTGCGCTCGCCGGGGGTGCGACCTCACTGGCGGTGGCGCTGGTCGAAGAGGGCGTGGTCTTGCGCGAAGCGGGACTGGAAGTGCCGGTCCTGCTTCTCTCGGAGCCTGCTGCCGAGGCGATGGGGGAGGTCGTCGCGCGTGACCTCATCCCGACCGTCTACACCCAGGCCGGCTTGGACGCGGTTCGCAGGGCGGCCGTCCGGGCTTCGCGCCGGGTCGACGTCGAGGTGAAGCTCGACAGTGGCATGCACCGGGTGGGCGCTGATTTCGACGAGGCGCGTCGGATCGTGGAGCAGGTCGTAGAGGCGCCGGAACTGCGTTACGCGGGGCTCTGGACGCATCTGGCCGTCGCAGACGAGCCTGCAGACCCCTTCACCGGCGAGCAGTTGGCGCGTTTCGAGGCTTTCCGCGCGAACTTGGAAACGGCCGGGCTCCCGTCGCCAGCCCGAGTCCACGCTGCGAACTCGGCAGGGGCGATCGCCCACCGGTCGTCACGCTATGACCTCGTGCGCTGCGGGATCTCCCTTTACGGGTACCTGCCCTCGGCAGCGGTCTCCCCCGAGCCCATCGAGTCGGCGGGCGCCGGGGCGCTCCGTCCGGCACTGACATGGAAGACCCAGGTCAGCTATGTGCGTGAGCTGGGCGCGGGGGAACGGACGAGCTACGGACGCGCGTATGAGCTGCCGGAGAGGGCGGACATCGCCACGGTGCCCGTCGGGTACGCCGACGGGGTTCCGAGGAGCCTGTTCCAAGGCGGGGGCGAACTGCTCATAGGCGGCCGCCGCCGGCGCGTGGCAGGCACGGTGACGATGGACCAGCTGATGGTCGACTGCGGCCCGGACTCCGGCGTGCGCTGCGGTGACGAGGTCGTGCTGATCGGCTCCCAGGGTGCCGAGACCGTGACCGCCCAGGAATGGGCCGACCGGATCGGCACGATCACTTTCGAGATCCTCTGCCGGATAGGGCCCCGCCTGCCCCGCCGGCACGTCCGCGGCGCCGCCGGACCGCTCTAGTGGGGTCCCCCGGCAAGCGGGCCGCCGCGTACGCGACAGCCGGGGTGTTCAGCGCGGCGGGTGTCGGCTTCGCCCTCGCGCACCGGTACGCGAGAAGGTACGAGGGCTCGTCCGCGCCCGTCGACCCTGAGCTCCTGGTGCCCGACGACGTCGTGCACCGTGTGCTCGCCATGCGGGACGAAGGCGAGTCCCACCTGATCGAAAGAGGTGAAGGCCCGCCCCTGGTGCTGCTGCACGGGGCCAATCTCGCGGCTGTGGTATGGAGCTACCAGCTGCGTGACCTCGCCGGGACCCACCGCGTGATCGCCATCGACATGAGGGGCCATGGGCTCTCTGGCGCCGGCGGTGAGGGCGTCAGCATCTCGGCGATGGCCGAGGACGTGGCCGAAGTGCTGGCGGGGCTGGATCTCGGCCATGTCGTGCTCGCGGGTCACTCCATGGGAGGGATGGTCTGCCTGCGGCTGGCTCGGCGTCATCCGGAGCTGCTCGGGACCCGGATCGGCGCCATCGCCTTGCTGGCGACCAGCGGTGGACTGGGCCTGCCGATCCCGAGTTGGGGCCTGCTCGCGGCCGCGGTCGGCCGGGTGGCCGGTGCCGGCGTGGGCATCTGGCACCCGGGCCGGCCGGCGCTGCCCACCGGCGATGCCGGCTATCTCGCCTCCCGCCTGGGCTTCGGGCGCGGGCCGCGCCCGGCCGAGGTCGCCGCGACGCTCCGGATGCTCCGGGCGATGGACCCGGAGGTGCTCACCGCGCTTGTCGGTGAGGTGCTCGGCTTCGAGGAGAGGGCGGCGTTCTGCGACGTCGAGGTGCCCGTCGCCGTGGTCGTCGGCACCAGCGACCACCTCACGCCCCCGCTCTTCGCGCGGCGCCTTGCCACACGCTTCGAGCACGTCAGCCTGCACGAGTACGACGGCGCCGGTCACATGCTCATGTACGAGCGGCGCAATGAAATCAACGAGCTGCTCGAGTCGCTGTCCGCCGGGGTGGGCGTCGCCTGAGGCTTACGGTTGGAGGAGAACCTTGACGGCCCCGGTGTGCCTGGAGTCCGCAAGGGTCAGCAGCGCCTCGCGCCAGCGGGCCAAGGGGAAGCGGTGGGTCACGACCGCAGTGAGGTCCAAGCCGGCCCGGGCGAAGTCGAAGTAGTGCTCGAAGGCGTGCTTGGCGACGCCGCCCACCTCCTCGATGCCGAAGCCGTTAGAGCCGATGACCGTGAGCTCCTTGAAGTACATGGGCGTCCACTCGAAGCGCTTCGGCGGCTCGACGCCGCTCACCACGAGCGTCCCGCCGGTGCGCAGGAGACGCAAGGACGTCTCGACGGTCTCGGTGCTGCCGATCGTGTCGTAGACGACGCCCGGGCCGTCCTGGAGCCAGTCCTTGCCGCTCCAGGGTGTGAGGGCGGTCGCACCGGTCCGGAGTGACACCTCCCGCACGAGGGTGTCGGGCTCGGAGCTCAGCACGGCGTCGGCACCGAGCTTGCCTGCCAGGGAGGACCGGAAGCCGGGCCGCGTGGCTGCCCAGATCTCGAGGCCGGGATAAAGGTGGCGGAGCAGCCCGATGGCGGCGAACGCGAGCGTGCCCGAGCCGTAGACGAGCGCGGGGCGCGATGTCTCCGGGGGGCTGAGCAGGATCGAGCGGAGCGAGACGCTGACCGGGTCTGACAAGACCGCCGCCTCGTCGCTGAGCTCCTCGGGCACGTCGAACAGCTGGCTCTCATGCGCACAGAAACGCTCCGCGTGCACACCGACCGCGCCCGCACAATTTCCGAGGTGGATGGCCACGGGAAGGTCACCAAACCGGAAGTTCCGGCACCAGGGATAGCGCCCCGCCGCACAGGCCTCGCACACCGGTTCGATGCCGCGTGGCGTGCACGACAACCACGGGTTGAGAACGACGCGGCGCCCCGTGTCGAGCCTGTGCGCCACCGCCTCGTGACCGAGGACGTGGGGGAACGAGACGAGAGCTGTGAGGGCGTTGTCCCTCCGGCCGTTCAGGAAGATCTGCTTGGCGTCCGAGCCGCAGATGCCGCTCACGACGGTCTGGCACTTGACCCAGCCAGGGGTGGGCGGGACGGGCTCGGGGACCTCCTCCAGGCTGATCGGCGCGTACTTCGAAACGTATGCCCGCTTGTCGACACGACCGCCGATCACGGCCGCGGCCTCCCTGGCGAGATTGTGTTGGAACAGCAGTGCCTGCACCGGACCCCTTTCCGACTCGTCCCGGCCCGGGAGCAACCTAGCGCCCTGGCTCCCGAGCCGCGCAGGGCTGCGGTAGCTACGATCATCGGCTAGTGACGACCCTCGCCGACCTAGAGGCGGTGGCGCTTGGCTGCGTCGCCTGCCCCCTTGCCTCAGGGCGAACCAAGGTGGTCTTCTCAGCGGGGAACCCTGCCGCCGCACTCATGCTGGTGGGTGAAGCACCGGGCCGTGACGAGGACCTGGTCGGGGAGCCTTTCGTCGGGCGGTCCGGTCAGCTTCTCGACCGGCTGCTCGCCGAGGAGCTCGGGATCGACCGGACCGGCTGCTACATCGCGAACGTCGTGAAGTGCCGGCCTCCCGGCAACCGGGACCCAGAGCCCCTCGAGGTTGCCACCTGCCGCCATTTCCTCGAGTCCCAGGTCGAGATCGTGGCACCGAAGGTGATCGTGTCGCTCGGCAACTTCGCGAGCCGCACACTGCTCGGTGTCACCGAGGGCGTGACCTCCCTGCGCGGCAGGGCCTATACCTACGGCTCCACAGTGTTGGTCCCGACGTTCCACCCCGCCTATGCGCTTCGGGGAGGCGGCGTCGTGGTCGCCGAGATGCGGGCCGATCTCATACGGGCGAAGAGGTTCCTCCTGTGAGGACCGTCTCGGCCGCGAGCGCGGCAGAGACCCGGGCTATCGGTGCCGGGATCGCGCCTTTTCTGAGCGCGGGCGACGTGGTGTTGCTCGTCGGGTCGCTCGGCGCCGGGAAGACCACGTTCGTCCAGGGCTTGGTGACGGCGCTCGGGGGAGAAGAGCCAGTGACGAGCCCTACCTTCACGCTCGCCCACAGGTACAGGACTTCACCGCCGGTGACCCACGTCGATCTCTGGCGGCTCGGGCACCTGCAGGAGGTAGTCGACCTGGCGTTGGACGAGGAGCTCGACGAGGGCGGCGTCGTCGTCGTCGAGTGGGGCGAAGCAGCCGAGCCGCTCTACGGCGCCGACGCGCTCGTGGTGCATCTCGACTGGGGACGGTCCGACGACGAGCGGACCATTGCCGTCGAGGCCCGGGGCACGTCCTGGAGGTCACGGGCCGCAGGGCTGTGCGAAGCCGTGGGCACGGCAACGGCGGTCGCAGGCACGGAGGGAGCGGGATGAGGATCCTCGCCATCGAAACGGCGACCATCGAGGTCGGCGTCGCCGTGGCCGACGAGACCGGCCCGTTGGCGAGCGTCACGGCTCGTCCCGGTCGTCGCCAGGCCGAGACGCTGCACCCGGCGATCCAGGACGTCTGCCGGATCGCGCGACTGACGCCGGCCGAGCTCGACGCCATAGCGGTGGACATCGGTCCGGGGTTGTTCACCGGGCTTCGCGTCGGCGTCGCCGCGGCCAAGGCGCTCGCCGGTGCCCTGGGGCTCCCGGTCGTCACTTCGACGAGCCTCGAGGTGCTTCAGGCGGCCTGCTCGTCGGTCCTCGGTGCCGTCGTACCCGTCATCGACATGCGCCGCGGCGAGGTCGCATGGCTGATGCCGGCAAGGCCTGCATCGGAGGTTCGCGTCGGCACTCCAGCTCAGCTCGCGGTAGAGCTGATGGAGCTGGCGGGGCTGACGGGGCCGGCCGAGTGTGCCGGACGGGTCCTCCTCGCCGGCGACGGGGCGCTTCGCCACCGAGAACTGCTCGAGCGCGCCCTCGGGACCGCATCGGTCTTCGCTGGGCCAGAGCTCGCTGCTCCTCCGGTAGCCTCGCTGGCCGTGCTGGCGATCGCGGCGATGAACGACGGGCGTTGCTGCGATCCGGCCGCTGTGCGTCCCTTCTACGGGCGAGACGCCGACGCGCGGATCAACTGGAGCGCGCGCGACGGCCGTGAGGAGGTGGGCTGAGTGACGGGCGTCCGCGACATGTTCCGCCTGCGCTCACGCCGGGCGGCCAACGCCTCGAGGAAGTCGAATGCCGCCCAGGCCGCGGGTGAACGGGTCGTCGAGATCGTGCCGATGCGGCGATCGCACCTGAAGGCCGTGATCGCGATCGAAAGGCGGATCTTCCCGAGTCCTTGGTCGCTCGGGCTCTATCTGAGCGAGATCACCCAACCGGCGACGCGCGCGTACTACGTGGCTTGCGTAGGGCCTGAAGTGGTCGGCTACGCAGGCATGATGGTGGTCGTCGGCGAGGCGCATGTGACCAACATCGGCGTCGCCCCGGAATGGCAACGCCACGGTGTCGCGCGCCGGTTGATGCTCCAGCTCGCCCGCGAGGCGCGGGAGCGTTCGGCGCAGCACCTCACCTTGGAGGTGCGGGTGTCGAATGTGGGCGCGCAGGCTCTTTACTACGAGTTCGGTTTCGCGCCCGCGGGTGTCCGCAAGAACTACTACTCCGAGGTGCACGAGGACGCGCTTGTCATGTGGGCCCACGACATCCACACCGATGCCTACCGCCTGCGCCTGGAGGCGATCGAGGCGCGTCTCAGGCCGGTGGGCCCGCCGCATGGCGCCGGGCAGGCGCCGGTCCCGCACGAGACGTGACCGCCCGCGGCCGCGTCCTCGGCATCGAGACCTCGTGCGACGAGACGGCTGCGGCGGTGGTCGAGCGCGGGCGCACGGTCGTCAGCTCGGTCGTCTCGAGCCAGGTGGACCTGCACGCCCGATACGGGGGCGTCGTGCCCGAGCTGGCAGGGCGCGCGCACGTCGAGCTCGCGTTGCCTGTCGTGACCGACGCCCTGGCCGGTGCCGGCCTCGACCGGCGTGGGCGCAGTTTCGAGCACTCTGACGGCCCGGTCGAGATCGACGCCGTGGCCGCGACGGTCGGCCCTGGGCTCATCGGGGCCTTGCTCGTCGGCGTCAGCACTGCCAAGGCGCTCGCCTTCGCCTGGGGCGTGCCCTTCGTCGGGGTGAACCACCTCGAAGGCCATCTGTACGCGGCCATGTTGGAAGCGCCCGAGATCGAGTTGCCGGTGGTGGTCCTCCTCGTGTCCGGTGGCCACACGCTGCTGGTCGCCCTTGAAGCTCCGGGCAGCTATCGCGTGCTCGGGGCGACGGTCGACGACGCGGCCGGCGAGGCGTTCGACAAGGTCGCCCGCTATCTGGGGCTCGGCTACCCGGGCGGCCCGGAGATCGACCGGTTGGCCCTCTCGGGCGATGCCGCCTCGATCCGTTTCCCGAGGGCAACGACCGCGGGGGCCTTCGACTTCTCCTTTTCCGGGCTCAAGACGGCGGTCGTCAGCTACGTCCGGGCCCATCCGGAAGTGACGAACGCGGATGTGGCGGCCTCGTTCCAGGAGGCGGTAGTGGACGTGCTTGTCGCCAAGGCTCTCGCGGCGGCCACCGAGATCGGGGCGCGGGGAGCCTGCCTGGCCGGGGGAGTGGCGGCCAATTCCTCGCTTCGGGCGCGCTTCGCCGAGGCCTTCGACGCTCGCGCAATGGCGTCTTATCTCCCGAGCCCGGCGATGTGCACTGACAACGCCGCCATGATCGCGGCTGCCGGCTACTTCCAGCTCGAGCGTTCCGGGCCAACGCCGCTGGACGCCGGCGCAATCCCTGACCTGCTACTTCGCAGCTCGAAGTAGCACTCTGCCTGCCAGGTTGCCAGCGGCGCTCGCTGACGGTATCGTTGGCACTCGTAAGTCGAGAGTGCTAACGGAGCCAGACAGGAGGCCCCTGAAATGAAGTTGCAGCCCCTGGACGACCGCATCGTCGTTCGGCCGAGCGAGTCAGAAGAGATGACCGCGTCTGGCCTTGTCATCCCCGACACGGCGAAGGAGAAGCCCCAACAGGGTGAAGTTCTCGCGGTAGGCCCGGGTCGGCGCACCGAGAACACCGGTGAGCTCGTGCCCATGGGCGTGGCCGTCGGCGACAAGGTCGTCTACTCGAAGTATGGCGGTACTGAGATCACCCACGACGGCGAGGAGTTGCTCATCCTCTCGAGCCGTGACGTGCTGGCAAAGGTCATCTCCTAATGGCGAAGATGCTTGCTTTCGATGAGCATGCGAGGCGCCGGCTCGAGATCGGCGTCAACAAGCTCGCCGACACTGTCAAGGTGACGCTCGGCCCGAAGGGCCGCAACGTCGTGCTCGACAAGAAGTTCGGCGCGCCGACGATCACCAACGACGGTGTCACGATCGCCCGCGATATCGAGCTCGAGGACCACTTCGAGAACATGGGCGCCCAGCTCGTGAAGGAAGTCGCGACGAAGACCAACGACGTGGCAGGCGACGGGACGACCACCGCAACGGTGCTCGCCCAGGCGCTGGTGCGCGAGGGCCTTCGCAACGTGGCTGCGGGCGCCAACCCGATGGCGCTGAAGCGTGGCATCGAGAAGGCCGTTGCCGCAGCCGTCCAGTCGATCCAACACCAAGCCAAAGAGGTCGAGGGTCGTCAGGAGATCGCGCAGGTCGCTGCCATCTCTGCAGCGGACTTCTCCATCGGCGAGGTGCTTGCGGACGCGATCGACAAGGTCGGCAAGGACGGGACCGTCACGGTCGAAGAGTCCAATACCTTTGGCCTCGAGCTCGAGTTCACCGAGGGCATGCAGTTCGACAAGGGCTTCCTCTCGCCGTACTTCGTGACCGACCCGGAGCGCCAGGAGGCGACCCTCGAGGACGCATACCTGCTCATCGTGAACGGCAAGATCTCCTCGGTCCACGATCTGGTTCCCGTGCTCGAGAAGGTCATGCAGACGGGCAAGCCGTTGCTGATCATCGCCGAGGACGTCGAGGGCGAGGCTCTCGCGACTCTCGTGGTGAACAAGATCCGCGGCCTGTTCCAGTCCATCGCGGTGAAGGCACCCGGCTTCGGCGAGCGACGCAAGGCCATGCTCGGTGATATCGCCGTCCTCACGGGCGCGCAGCTCATCTCCGAGGAGGTCGGGCTGAAGCTCGAGAACACGTCGCTTGACCTGTTGGGTCGGGCGCGGCGCGTCGTGGTCACCAAGGACGACACGACGATCGTCGACGGTGCAGGCGCTGCGGACGAGGTGAAGGGCCGGATTTCCCAGATCAAGAAGGAAATCGAGGAGACCGACTCGGACTGGGACCGCGAGAAGCTGCAAGAGCGGCTCGCCAAGCTCGCAGGCGGTGTCGCGGTCGTGAAAGTGGGCGCGGCGACCGAGATCGAGCTCAAGGAGAAGAAGCACCGCATCGAGGACGCGCTCTCCGCGACACGTGCGGCGATCGAGGAAGGCATCGTCGCCGGTGGCGGCACCGCCCTCGTGCGAAGCCGCGCAGCGGTCAACAAGGCGATCGCCGCTCTGACCGGCGACGAGGCCACCGGTGCCGGGATCGTCGGGCGCGCGCTCGCCGAGCCGCTCAAGTGGATCGCCATCAACGCGGGTTTCGAGGGTGCCGTGATGGTGCGAGAGGTCGAGCGTGCAAAGGGCACGGTCGGCCTCAACGCTCTCACCGGAGAGCTCGAGGACCTCGTCAAGGCCGGCATCATCGACCCGGCGAAGGTCACGCGCTCGGCGTTGCAGAACGCGGCGTCCATTGCAGCCTTGCTGCTGACCACCGAGGCGATCATCGCCGACAAGCCGGAAAAGGCCGACAACTCCGCCGCTGCCGCGGCTGGTGGCGGCGGCATGGGGATGATGTAGCCCCTGTCGCAAAGGGCTAAGAAACGCGACTTCGGCAGCCGGGCCACGTGCCCGGCTGCCGGCGCGTTCGGCCACCGGCTTACACTGCGCGGATGATCCGCCAAGTGATTCCCCGGCCTGCATGGGCTGAGCGGATCGACCCCCCCGTCGACGGTCCCGCGGTCGCGGGCGCGGCTGAGAAGCTCACCATGGGCACCGCGCGGCGCGTCTTCGCCGGCAGCGCGGCCACCTCCGGCTCTTTACGCGCGCCGGCCGAGGCCGGCGACGTCAGTGCGGCAGGTGCGGCCGTGCTCATCGCTCTGGTGCCCTGCGACGAGCGCGATGACTCGGCCGCCTCGGTCGTGCTCATCCGAAGGGCGGCACACTTGCGCGCGAACCCGGGTGAGATCGCCTTCCCGGGCGGCCGGATCGAGCCGGGTGAAGCGCCGCTCGCCGCAGCGCTGCGGGAGGCGGAGGAGGAGGTGGCCCTGCCCGCGAACGCCGTCGAGGTGCTCGGCGAGCTGCCGGTTCTGGGCCGTCGTCCCGGTTCGGCTCCCATCCTTGCGTTCGTGGCCGCCGTGCGCTCCTGCCCTTTACTCGAGGCGAACCCCGACGAGGTCGACCGTGTGCTGGTCGTGCCGCTCGCAGACCTCGTCGCCCCAGGCCGCTACTGGCAGGAGCGATGGGACCGCGCCGATGGCCCGGCCAGGACAATGCATTTCTTCGATTTGGGTGAGGACGTGATCTGGGGCGCGACGGCCCAGATGCTGCACGCTTTGTTTCTATGCCTGCTGGGGAGCTCTGAGATCCTTCCGGGCCGGCCCTGACCGGCGTTCGCTCAACCGAAGGCTGTGCTGAGGGTCTTGCCGGCCAGGCGGACCAGGTCGAGGTCCTGGGCATCATGCATGTTGAAGATCATCCCGTCGAGACCGGCGTCGAGGTACCTCGCCAACTGCTCGCAGACCGAGTCGGGGTCGCCTACCGCCAGGTAGTCGCGCATACGGGCCGCGTCCATCCCACGCGCCTCGGCCACCAGGCGTGCCTTGCGCTCGGCCCCCGCATTGGTCGGCGCGATCACCAGGCCGCCGAGACGGGTCTTCGTGATCTCGGCCGGATCCCGGCCGATCGCCTCGCAGTGGCGGTTCAGCACCTCGAGCTTGTGGCGGACCGTCGTCACGTCGCCGAAGATGTTGCAGGCGTCGGCGTACATGGCCACGAGTCGCAAGGTCTTCTGCTCGCCGCCACCACCGACGAGGATCGGGATCCCCCCGGGTCGGATCGGCCGTGGCCGGTTCAGAGCGGCCGTCATGGCATAGTGGCGCCCGGCGAAGGTGGGAGCCTCCTGCGTGAACATGGCCCTGCAGATCTGGAGCGCCTCTTCGAGACGCTCCATGCGCTCGGCGACCGACGGGAAAACGAAGCCGTAACCTGCGTGCTCGTCGTCGTTCCAAGCTGCGCCGATGCCGAGAATGGCCCGACCCGCGGAGATGACGTCGAGAGTTGTCACGACCTTGGCCAGGTAGGCGGGGTTGCGGTAGGTGACACCGGTCACCATCGTGCCGAGGCCGGCGCGTTCGGTACGGGCGGCGATGGCTCCGAGGAGGGTGTAGGCCTCGAGCATCGGGTCCGTGCGCGGCCCGACGCCCGTGATCTGGTAGAAGTGGTCCATCACCCACACCGAGTCGAAGCCGGACTCCTCGGCGGCCACTGCGATCTGGGCAACGCGCTCGAAGAGCTCCCCGTCCTCGACGCCGGGGAATGTGAAATTCGGGATCTGCAAACCAAAACGGGTGATTCGCATGGGGCTCAACCTCCCACGGCCGCCGTGGCCGTGTCGCGTTCCATCTCGAGGGTCGACAACGTGGCGACCCTACCCGCGGACTGCCACAATCGTGGCGCACAGTGTCGAGTGCAGGAGGCGGGCGTGGCACGGATCAGGCCACTGAAGGGCAGGATGTGGCTCCTCGTCGGCATCGCGGTGGGGGTCGCCGTCGGGGTCGGCAAGCTCGCCTACTTTGCCGGCGCGGCAACGTCGCTCTCCGACACCGCCCAACGGATCGTCGGCAGCGGGGGGCAGACGCTGGTGCGCTCGGCCGCCGGCCACGGAGCCTCGCTGCGCCTGATCGACGGGGTCACGGCACTTCTCGCGGTGCTCGTGCCCGGCGTGACAGCGCTCCTGCTCATCTTTGCCGCCCGAACGACGCTGCACCTTCGTGCGCTGGTCGCGTTGGTGATGGCGGCCCTTGGTGTCGCGGCCTTCTTCTACCTGCCCCACGGCGTCGCTGCGGGGGTCGCCGTGCTGGCATTCGCCGCGGCCGGGATTGCAGTGGTCGCAACGGGACCACTCGTCGCCGCGCCACTGGCGGCACTTGCAGCGTTGATCGCGACTGGGTTCCTGCCGCGGATCCTCGCGGGCCACAGCACGCTTCCCAATGTCCCCGTCGCCGCCTTGCACGAGGCGATCTTCGCGACTGCCGGCTCGCCGCTGTGGCTGCGAGTCGTCGTCCTGATCCTTGCCGCGCTTCCCTTCGCCGTTGCCGCGCGGCTGGTCCTGCGCTGATCCGGCAGCCCCGGTCGGGTGGTGTGCGGCCGTGGTCGGCCGGCGCCGGACCCACAGGTCGGCACGCCGGCGCCGAAGTAGCCTCGAGCTGAGCGGAAGAGGAGGACCGGCGTGGGTGAGGTCGAGATCGGGATCGGCAAGTCCGGACGGCAGGCTTACGGTCTCGACGACGTTGCGATCGTCCCCTCGAGGCGCACGCGCGACCCCGAGGACGTGGACATCTCCTGGGAGATCGACGCGTTCAGTTTCGGGCTGCCCTTGATGGCCGCCGCGATGGACGGCGTCGTGAGTCCCACGACGGCCATCGCGATCGGCCACCTGGGCGGGGTGGGGGTCCTCAACCTCGAGGGGCTCTGGACCCGTTACGAGGACCCCGAGCCGCTGCTGGCCGAGATCGCCGATCTCCCGGTGGAGACGGCGACCGCCCGGATGCAGCAGATCTACCTCGAGCCCTTGAAGCCCGAGCTTGTCAGCCTGCGCATCCGCGAGATCAAAGAGGCCGGCGTCACTGCCTGTGGCTCGGTCACCCCGCAGCGGGCGGCCGAGCTTGCCGCTGCCGTGCTCGGGGCCGAGCTCGACCTCTTGGTCATCCAAGGCACGGTGGTCTCCGCCGAGCACGTCTCGAAGAACGCGGAGCCGCTCAACTTGAAACGGTTCATCCGCGAGATCGACATCCCTGTCGTCGTCGGGGGTTGTGCGTCCTATCAGGCGGCACTGCACCTCATGCGCACCGGTGCGGCCGGAGTGCTTGTCGGCGTCGGCCCTGGCAACGCTTGCACGACCCGTGGCGTGCTCGGCATCGGCGTGCCGCAGGCGACGGCCATCGCGGACGCGGCGGGTGCCAGGTCACGCCACCTGGAGGAGACCGGCGTCTACGTCCACGTGATCGCCGATGGCGGGATGAGCCGCGGTGGTGACATCGCCAAGGCGATCGCCTGTGGGGCCGACGCGGTGATGATCGGCGCACCGCTGGCGGCGGCCCACGAGGCGCCGGGCCGCGGCTGGCACTGGGGCATGGCCGCTTTCCACCCGACGCTGCCCAGGGGCGCCCGTGTGAAGGTGGGGCGCCGCGGGACGATCCGGGAGATCCTTCTCGGGCCGGCGCACGAGAACGACGGGCGCATGAACCTCTTCGGTGCTCTCCGGACCGCGATGGCGACGTGCGGTTACGAAACGATCCGCGAGTTCCACAAGGTGGAGGTCATGGTGGCCCCAGCGCTGCAGACCGAGGGCAAGCAGCTGCAACAGGCCCAGTCGATCGGCATGGGGAGCTGACCGGGCGATGAGGGACACGGCCGGCTACGACACCGTCCTCGTTGTCGACTTCGGGGCCCAGTACGCGCAGCTCATCGCCCGGCGGGTGCGCTCCGAGCACGTCTACTCCGAGATCGTCCCCGCACGGACGACCGCGGCCGAGATGCTGGCCCGCAATCCTCGTGGTGTCATCCTCTCGGGTGGCCCGAAGTCCGTCAACGAGCCCTCGGCCCCGTTGATCGACGCTGAGCTGTTCGCCTCGGGCGTCCCGGTGCTCGGCATCTGCTACGGCGCTCAGCTCCTCGCCCAGCTGCTCGGAGGGCGGGTGGCGCGGACCGGCACAGGTGAGTTCGGGCGCACCGAGCTGCTGGCACGGTCGCCTTCGGTGCTGATGGACCGCTGGGACCAGTCGACACGGGTGTGGATGAGCCACGCGGACTCGATCGTGAGCGCACCCGAGGGGTTCACCGTGACTGCGGCGACCGCCACCGTCGCGGTTGCCGCGTTCGAGGACCGGGCCCGGGGCCTGTACGGCGTCCAGTTCCACCCTGAGGTGGTGCACACCGAGCGAGGCCAAGACCTGCTCAGGCGGTTTCTGTTCGATATCTGCGGGTGCCGGCCGTCGTGGACCCACGCCTCGGTGATCGCGTCGCAGGTCGAGGCGGTCCGCGCACAGGTCGGCTCGGGTCACGTGCTGTGCGCACTCTCGGGGGGTGTCGACTCGGCCGTCGCGGCCGCTCTCGTCCACAGGGCGGTCGGCAACCAGCTGACGGCAGTGTTCATAGACACCGGACTGATGCGTGCAGGCGAGGGTGAACAGGTGGAGGCGACGTTCCTCAAGCAGTTCGCCATAGACCTCGTGCACGTGAAGGCCGCGGAGCGCTTCTTCCGCGCTCTGGCCGGTCTGACGGACCCCGAGCAGAAACGGAAGGTCATCGGCCAACTGTTCATCCGCCTCTTCGAGGAGGTCGCGCTCGACCGAAGAGACGCCAAGTACCTGGTACAGGGCACCTTGTACCCGGACGTGATCGAGTCGGGCACGGCCGAGGCCGCGATGATCAAGTCGCATCACAACGTGGGTGGGCTCCCCGAGGAGATGAAGCTCGATCTCGTGGAGCCGCTCCGGCTCCTGTTCAAGGACGAGGTCCGCTCGATCGGCGAGGAGCTCGGCTTGCCGGCCGAGATCGTGTGGCGCCAGCCGTTTCCCGGGCCGGGGCTTGCGGTGCGGGTCGTCGGAGAGGTGACTCCCGAACGTGTCGAGATCCTGCGGGCGGCAGATGAGATCGTCCTTGAGGAGATCAGGCGCGACGGGCTCGACACCCAGCTGTGGCAGTGGTTCGCCGTGCTGCCGGTGGTCCGCTCGGTCGGTGTGATGGGCGATGAGCGGACCTACGGCTACCCGATCGTCGTCCGTGCGGTCACGAGCGAGGACGCCATGACGGCCGACTGGGCCCGGTTGCCCCACGGCGTGCTCGAACGGATATCGAACCGTGTCATCAACGAGGTGCGAGGGGTGAACCGCGTTCTCTACGACGTGACGTCCAAGCCTCCCGGGACGATCGAGTGGGAGTGACGGTGGCACCTCGGCCGAGCTGCGATCCCGGGAGCGCTGAGGCGCGCCGGTAGTGTCGGGTGCGATGTCGTCTTTGCCCCCGCGAGCCGCCGGCACATGGGGAGCCGACGAGTGGGACCTCCTCGGTGACCTGCCCCGGCTCGGCGGCCGGCGCAGGACCGGGGGGCTGCCGGGCGAAGCCGAGCAGGAGCAGGCCGCGGCGCCCGCAGAGTCGGTGGCGAGACAGACCGCAGACCTCGTCGCGGACCTGAACCCTGCTCAGCGCGAAGCGGTCCTGCACGAGGCGGGCCCCCTCGTCGTGGTGGCCGGTGCCGGGTCCGGGAAGACCCGCGTCCTGACTCGCCGTGTCGCCCGCCTCGTCATCTCGGGCGTGCCGCCCTGGCGGATACTCGCCATCACCTTCACCAACAAGGCCGCGAACGAGATGCGCCGTCGTGTCGTGGAGCTTGTCGGTGCGGACGCCGAGAGAATGTGGGTGTCCACCTTCCATGCCGCGTGCGTCCGGATGCTGCGCCGCAACGCCGACCGGATCGGCTACCGGCCTTCGTTCACGATCTACGACGACGGCGACAGCCGCCGGCTCGTCGAACACGTCCTCGATGACCTCGGCATCGACCAGCGACGCTTTCCGCCCCGGGCCGTCCTCGGCGTCATCAGCTCGGCGAAGTCCGACATGGTCGACGTGGCGGCTTTCGACGGGCGCGCCGGGACGATCTACGAGCGGCGCATCGCCCAGGCTTACGCCGAGTACGAGCGGCGCCTTGTGGCGGCGAACGCGATGGACTTCGACGACCTCCTGGTTCGCACCGTGCGGATGTTCCGCGAGCATGCCGACGTGCTCGAGCACTATCAGGAGCGCTTCGAGCATGTCCTAGTGGACGAGTACCAGGACACCAACGTTGCGCAGAACGAGCTGGTGATCCAGCTCGGAGAGGCCCGCCGCAACGTCTGCGTCGTGGGCGACACCGACCAGAGCATCTACCGGTTCAGGGGTGCCGAGATGCGCAACCTGCTCGAATTCGAGCGGGCGTTCCCCGATGCCCGGATGATCGTGCTCGATCAGAATTACCGGTCCAGCCAGACGATCCTCGATGCCGCCAACGCGGTCATAGGCAACAATTTGTTCCGTCAGGAGAAGGACCTGTGGAGCGCGCTCGGCAAAGGCGACCGGATCAGGCGCTACCGTGCCGGCGACGACCGGGACGAAGCCTCTTTCGTGACGGGCGAGATCGCCGCGCTGCACCGCGACGAGGGCATCGGCTACGGCGAGATCGCAGTCTTCTACCGGACCAACGCCCAGAGCCGCGCCCTGGAGACTGCACTGGCCGATCGCGGGATCGCCTACACGGTGATCGGCGGGACTCGTTTCTTCGACCGGCGCGAAGTCCGCGACGTGCTGGCATACCTTCGCGTCCTCGCCAACCCCGGCGACGAGGTGTCACTGCGCCGCATCCTCAACACGCCGAGGCGCGGCATCGGCGACACGACGTTGGCGCGTCTGATCGCCTTCGGCAACGAGCACGGCATCGGATTCGCCGCAGCGCTCGCGCGCGCCGAACAGGCCGGTGCGTCCGGAAAGGCGTTGGCCGGGATCGGGAGCTTCCTCAGCTTGCTCGAGGAGCTCCGGTCCGGAGATCTCCTGACCGGCCCGCCGGACGGGCTGATCGCGACCCTGCTCGCGCGGACCGGCTACAGGGACGCGCTCGAGGCGGAGATCGCAATCGGAGGTGGTCATGCCGTTGACGCGGAGGGGCGCGTCGAGAACCTGGTCGAGCTCATGAACGTGGCGTCCGAGCACACCGACTTGGAGTCTTTCCTCGAGGCTACGGCACTCGTCGCCGCGACCGACGCAGTCGACGACGGGGCGAGCGTGTCGCTCATGACGCTGCACTCGGCCAAGGGCCTCGAATTCCGCGTCGTGTTCCTCACCGGGATGGAAGAGGGGATCTTCCCGCACTCCCAGAGCCTGAGCGAGCCCGACGAACTGGAAGAAGAGCGGCGCCTCTGCTACGTCGGGGTGACCCGGGCGCGCGAACGGCTCTACCTGACCCACGCCTGGAGCCGTTTGCTGTTCGGCAGCATCCAGCAGAGCTTCCCGAGCCGGTTCTTGAAGGAGATCCCCGACGATCTCGTCGAAGACGTCGGCGGCGGGATCGTGATCGGCGGGGGACGAGGAGTCACGCCCGGCGGCAGCCCGCACCCTGCAGTTCAGGCAGCAGCCGCGACCAGCGGTGCGGAGTGCCTCGGCCTGGTACCCGGCGATGCCGTCGTGCACGCCCGTTTCGGCCAGGGAGTCGTGACCGAGGTGCAAGGCGAGGGTGAGGACGCCCGCGCGGCCATCCGTTTCAGGGAGCACGGCGAGAAGCGTTTCCTGCTGGCGCTCAGCCCGATCGAGCGGCCGTCGGCTGGCGAGCCTACCGACCAGTAGGTAGAGTGCGCTCGTGGCGCAGGTCACCGAGGTGAAGGTACCGGCGATGGAGAGGCCCAAGCCGCTTCTGCGTGGCTGGTTCCACGAGGTTGGCGCGATCGCGATGCTCGTGGTCGGCCCGATCATCGGTCTCGAGGCAAACGGGACCAAGGCCGAGGTCTGCGCTGCGGTCGTGTGTTTCGCAGTGACGGCGATGCTGACGACGAGCGCCCTTTACCACCGGGTCGGCTGGTCGCCCAGGGCGCGCCGCAGGATGCGGCGGGCCGACCACTCCATGATCTTCGTCTGCATCGCGGGTACCTACACGGCAGTTGCGGGCCTGTCACTTCCCGACACGGACGCGTGGATCGTCCTCGGCCTGGTCTGGGGAGCATCGCTGGCCGGGATCGTGATGCGCTTTGCATGGCTGGACGCGCCGAAGTGGGCCGTCGCCGCGCCCTACGTTGCAGCCGGATGGATCGCCGTGGGGGCCATGCCGGAGTTCTTCCACTACCTCGGTGTGCTGGGGTTCTCGCTAATGCTCGGAGGAGGCCTGCTGTACACCCTCGGTGCTGTCGTGTACGCCCGCAGGCGGCCTGACCCGTGGCCCTCGGTCTTCGGGTACCACGAGATCTTCCACTCGTGTGTCGTGCTCGCCGCGGCCCTGCACCTCAGCCTGGTCGCCTTCGTCCTGCTTCCCGCCGTGAGGTTCTGAGCGCTCGATTGGTCTTGAGGTACCCCCAGCTGCCTAGTATCGCCAAGGAATGGAACGCCGCTACCGGATTGTCGTGGCCAAGCCAGGTCTTGACGGCCACGATCGAGGTGCCAAGGTCATCGCCCGTGCCTTGCGGGACGCCGGCTTCGAGGTCATCTACACGGGCCTCCACCAGACACCAGAGCAGGTGGTCCGCACCGCGTTGCAGGAGGACGCAGACGCGGTCGGCCTCTCGTTGCTGTCCGGGGCGCACCTGACCTTGGTCCCTCGGGTGCTGGAGGGGCTACGAGCCGAAGGGCTCGAAGACGTGATCGTCGTCGTGGGCGGGATCATCCCCGGGCGCGACGTCGAGGTGCTGAAGTCCGCAGGCGTGAGCGCAGTCTTCACGCCCGGCGCCCATCTGCCCCAGATTGCCTCCTGGCTCGAGGAAACGCTGGACGCGCGCGAGCGGGCAAGCAGGGAGCTGCCGGGGATCACCGGCGGCTGAAGCGACCGAAGCAACTAGAGCGACCGACAGGAAGGTGACTGGTGGATCTCGTTGAGTACCAGGGCAAGCAGTACTTCGCGCGTTATGGCCTGCCCATATCGCCCGGAGAGGTCGCGGACACCGTGGGCGAGGCCCAAGCCGCGGCCGAGCGGCTCGGCTATCCCGTGGTGGTGAAGGCCCAAGTGCAAGTCGGCGGACGTGGCAAGGCAGGCGGGATCAAGCTCGCGAGCTCCGCGACACAGGTCACCGAGCATGCGACGGCCATCCTCGGCATGGACATCAAGGGCCACACCGTCCGTCGCCTGTGGATCGAGAAGGCGACGGACATCGCCAAGGAGTACTACGCGAGCTTCACGCTCGACCGGTCGGCGAAGCTGCATCTCGCGATGGTCTCGGCCCGTGGCGGGGTCGACATCGAGCAAGTCGTGGAGGAGGACCCCGGCGCGATCGCGCGGCTGCATGTGAACCCGCTCGACGGCGTGACGCTGGAAGCGCTGCGTGAGCTGGTCGAGCGTGCCGGTCTCGACCCCGAAGCCCGGGAGGGTGCTGCCGAGATCCTCCTGAAGCTCTACAGGTGCTACATCGACGGTGACGCCGACCTCGTGGAGATCAACCCTCTCGTGCTCACGACCGATGGCGAGGTACGCGTGCTCGATGCGAAGGTGACCCTGGACGACGACGCGGCTTTTCGCCACCCGGAATGGGCGGAGATAGACAACCTGGGCGAGTCCAGCGAGCGCGAGCGTCTCGCGAAGTCGAAGGGACTGTCCTACATACCGCTCGATGGGTCAGTGGGCATCATCGCGAATGGAGCCGGTCTCGCGATGAGCACCGTCGACATGGTCAGCCAGGTCGGTGGCGCCGCGGCGAACTTCCTCGACGTCGGGGGTGGAGCCGACGAGGATGGCATGGCGAGCGCGCTGGAGGTGATCAACCTCGATCCGAGCGTCGGGGCGATCTTTGTGAACATCTTCGGGGGGATCGTGCGGTGCGACGAGGTGGCGCGCGGCATCGTCAGTGCGCTGGACAAGGTGGACATCGCCTCTCAGATAGTGCTGCGGCTCGACGGGACGAACGCGGCCGAGGCCCGCAGGATCATCTCCGAGCGCGCCTCGGAGAAGATCATCAGCGAGCCGACCATGCTGAGTGCCGCGCGGCGCGCGGTCGAGCTCGCGGGTTCGCCCAAGTCGCAAGGAGGTCCCGAGCTGTGAGCATCTTCGTGGACGAGACGACCCGTGTGGTCGTGCAAGGACTCACCGGGAGCCAGGGCCGCTTTCACGGCCTGCGCAACCGCGCCTACGGCACGAAGGTGGTCGCGGGCGTGACCCCCGGCAAGGGCGGCCAGGACGTGGAAGGCATCCCTGTCTTCGACACCGTTGCCGAGGCGGTCGCCGCGACCGGGGCCACTGCGAGCTTCATCGCCGTGCCGCCCCGCGCGGCGCCGGGGGCGATCATCGACGCGGCTGCGGCCGGAATCGCCGTCGTGGTGTGCATCACCGAGCACATCCCGTCCAAGGACGAGGCGCTCGTGAACGCCCGGCTCTGCCGCGACTATCCCGAGGTCCGGCTGATCGGCCCGAACTGCCCCGGCATCATCTCGCCGGGAAAGTGCAACATCGGCATCACCTCAGGGGACATCGCCCTGCCCGGAGGTCCGGTCGGTGTCGTCAGCCGTTCGGGCACCTTGACCTACCAGGCACTGCACGAGCTGTCCCAGCAGGGTGTCGGTCAGACGACCTGCGTGGGTATCGGAGGCGACGCCGTGCCGGGCTCGACCTTCGTCGACGTGCTTGCTGCTTTCCAGGCGGACCCGGAGACGCGGGCGGTGCTGATGATCGGCGAGATCGGCGGCGACGGCGAGGAACGGGCCGCGGAGTTCATCGCGTCGTCGATGGACAAACCCGTTGTGGCGTACATCGCGGGCGTGACGGCACCAGCGGGTCGCAAGATGGGACACGCCGGTGCGATCATCTCGGGCTCGAAAGGGACGGCCAAGGCCAAGATGGAGGCCCTGTCGGCCGCAGGTGTGCTCGTGGCGAAGAACCCGACGGAAGCCGGCGAGCTCATGGTCGAGCTCGTGCGGGCCTTGTGAGGACGAGGCGGTGACAGGCGGGGCCGGACCGGTCGAGATCACCCTCGAGGCCATCGAGGCCGTCCGGCTCGCTGTGCAGAGCATCGCGGTGCACACACCGATGTTCCCTTCGCGGGTTCTGAGCGAGCTCTCCGGCACACGCGTCGTCCTCAAGGCGGAGAACCTCCAGCCGACAGGTTCGTTCAAGATCCGCGGCGCGTCCGCGAAGCTCGCTGCTCTCGGCGGTGGAGCCCCGCCCGGCATCGTCGTGGCCTCGGCCGGCAACCACGCCCAGGCCGCCGCTCTGGCGGCACGCTCGGCGGGCGTGCGGTGCGAGGTGTACATGCCGGCGGAGGCGTCGATCTCCAAGGCGGAGGCGACGATCGGCTATGGCGCCTCAGTGCACCTCGAGGGCGACTCCCTCGACGACTGCGTCTTGCTGGCCGAGGAACGGGCCCGGGAGACCGGTCTTCACTTCGTCCATCCCTTTGACGATCCGGCGATCGTGGCAGGGCAGGGCACGCTCGGCCTCGAGCTCATCGAGGAGGTCGACGACCTCGCCATGGTGGTCGTGCCGCTCGGAGGCGGCGGGCTCGTGTCCGGGATCGCCTGCGCTGTCGACGCGCTGGCGCCGCAGGTGCAAGTGGTGGCTGTTCAAGCCGCGGTCTGTGCTCCGTTTCTTGCCACCCGCGTGAGCCACCGGACCGCCGGTGTCGCGGGCGGCTCGACACTCGCGGACGGCATTGCCGTGAAACGGCCGAGCGGGATCACCATTGGCCTGATCGAGCGCCACGTCGACCAGATCGTGGCAGTCGGCGAGAACGCGATCGCGGACGCGATCGTGATGCTGCTCATGCGTTCCAAGCTCGTGGTGGAAGGAGCGGGTGCTGTCGGCGCAGCGGCGCTGATGGACGGCCGGATCCGACCGCCGGCATCCGGTACGACGGTCGTCGTGCTGTCCGGCGGCAACGTCGACACCGGCCTCCTGTCGCCGGTCATCCGCCGCCATGAGACCAACGCCGGGCGGCGGGTCGTGCTCTTCGCCCGGATCCCCGACCGCCCTGGCAGCCTGGCCCGCCTGCTCACCTGCCTCGGGCTCAGCGGCGCGAACCTGGTCACCGTCGAACACCTGCGCGAGGGCTACGACTTGGAGGTGCGCGAGACGGCGGTCCATATCGTGCTCGAGACGCGGAACCGTGACCATGCCAAGGAGGTTCTCGATGCGGCGAGACAAGCGGGCTTCGACGTCCGTGTGGCAAGTCACACGGCGACCTGAAGGACGGCGGATCCGGCCGTACTGATTAGCACAGCTAATGAGCTAGGCTAAGGGTATGGCGGAGCAAGCTGGGCGGGACACGCAAGTGACAGAGGCGGACGTGACTGGTCTTGCGAGCGTTCTTCGTATCGGCGTCATGCGACTCGCCCGGCGGATGCGAAGCGAGCGGACCAGTGAGGGCCTCAGCGTCAGCCAACTGTCCGTCCTCGGCATCATCGACCGGGAGGGCCCGCTGTCGCCCACGCACCTGGCCGCGGCCGAACGCGTGCAGCCGCCCTCCATGACAAGGGTGCTCGCATCCCTCGAGGGGTCCGGTCTCGTGCAGCGTCAGGCTCACCAGAGCGACAGGCGTCAGTGCGTGCTCGCACTGACCGATCGTGGCCACGACCTGCTGGCCGAGGACCGCAACCGGAGACAGGCCTGGTTGGCATGCCGGCTGAGCGAGCTCTCACCGGCGGAGCGCGAGGCCCTGCGCGTCGCCGTGCCGGTCATCGAAAGGCTTGCGGATTCGTGAGCCGGACCTTCTCCTCATTGCGTATCCGTAACTACCGCCTGTTCGCGAGCGGCCAACTCGTCTCCCTGACCGGTACTTGGATGCAGCGGGTCGGTCAAGACTGGCTCGTCCTGCGTCTCAGTGACAACAGCGGGACCGCGATCGGCATCACCACAGCACTGCAGTTCCTCCCGATCCTGTTGCTCGGACTGCAGGGAGGCCTTATCGCCGATCGCTTTTCCAAGCGCAAGCTCCTTTTGGCCACGCAGGCGACGATGGGCCTCATTGCGCTCGGGCTCGGGCTGCTGGACCTGCTCGGTGCTGCCACGTTGTACGACGTGTACCTCTTCGCCTTCCTGCTCGGGGTCGTGACCGCAGTCGACAACCCCACTCGCCAGGCGTTCGTGTCCGAGCTGGTCGGCGCCGAGGAGCTGCCGAACGCCGTTGGGCTCAACAGCGCCACGTTCAATGCCGCTCGCATCTTCGGGCCTGCAGCCGCGGGAATGATGATCGGCGGTGTCGGCACGGCCTGGGTGTTTCTGGGGAACGCGGCGTCGTTCATCGCGGTGATCGCCTGCCTGCTCATGATGCGCCCCTCGGAGCTGTTCCCTGCTCCCCGGCTGGTTCGCCAGCGAGGCAACCTGCGTGAGGGCCTGTCGTATGTGAGGCACCGCAGGGAACTGCTCGTGCCGATCGTGCTGGTCGGGGTTGTGGGGACCTTCGGCCTCAACTTCCAGATCACGCTCGCGCTCGTCGACAAGGTCGTGTTCCATCGAGGAGCGGCCGCGTTCGGGCTGCTCTCCTCCCTCCTGGCCGCGGGAGCGCTGATCGGGGCGCTTCTCGGGGCTCGGAGGACGCACCCCACCACACGCCTTGTGGTGCTCGGCGCGATCGCGTTCGGCGTGCTCGAGGTCGTCGTCGGCTTGATGCCCACCTTCGCCCTGCTCGCGATCGCCCTCGTCCCAGTCGGCCTTGCAAACATCACGTTCTCGACGGCCGCGAACTCGAGCGTGCAGCTCGCCTCCGCTCCGGAGATGCGCGGACGCGTGATGGGTGTCTACATGCTCGTGTTCGCAGGGGGCACACCACTGGGCGCGCCACTGGTGGGCTGGGTCTCCCAGGAGTTCGGGGCCCGGTGGGGTCTCATCGGCGGCGGGGTCGTCAGTGCCGCCGCCGGGGCCGTTGTGCTGGCGCTGTCGCTCAGACGCGCAGCAGCACGGCGGCCCGAGCGGCCCGAGCGGCCTGAGCCGGCGGCGGGGCCGGTTCCGGTGCCGGCTTGCGCACAGTAGCTTGGCCCCAATGCCATCAGACGAGACCTATCGCCCATTCGAAGAGACCCTCCAGCACGTCGACCCTGAGGTGAGTGCCGCGATTGACGCTGAACTCGCCCGACAGCGGTCCACGCTCGACCTGGTTGCGTCCGAGAGCGTGCCGCCACGCGCTGTACTCCAGGCACAGGGGTCGATCCTGACGGCGAAGTACGCAGACGGCTATCCCGGCCACCGTGACTACGACACCTGCGAATGGGTCGACGAGATCGAGCGCTTGGCCATAGAACGTGCGAAGGCGCTGTTCGGTGCCGATCACGCCAATGTCCAGCCCTATTCAGGCGCCAGCGCCAACGCCGCGGTGCTTCATGCGCTGTGCGAGCCAGGCGACGCGGTGCTCGGCTTCGACTTCGCGCACGGGGGGCACCCGACTCAATGTGGTGCCGAGACTTTCGCCGGGCGCAACTACCGGGCGGTCGCATACCACGTGCGGAGGGACGACCGGCTCGTGGACATGGACGAGGTCGAGATGCTCGCCCGCCACCACAAACCGAAGGTCCTGTTCGCCGGTTGGTCGTGCTACAGCCGACATCTGGACTTCGCGCGGTTCCGTGAGATCGCCGACGAGGTGGGCGCCAAGCTGGTGGTCGACATGGCGCACTTCGCCGGCTTGGTCGCCGCCAAGGTGCATCCTGACCCGATCCCGTTCGCAGACGCCTGCACCATGACGGTCCACAAGACCCTTGGGGGTGCCCGGGGCGGGGCCATCGTGTGCCGTCAGGGGCTCGCCGAGCGAGTCGACGCCGCCGTGTATCCCGGCGAACAGGGCTGCCCGCTGCCGCATGTGATCGCCGCCAAGGCGGTGACCTTCAAGCTTGCCGGGACCGATGCCTTCCGCGAGCGGATGGAACGCACTCTGGAAGGGGCGCGGACGATGGCGCAGGTGCTTGTCGAGGCCGAGGACAGGACTCAGGCCCATGTCGTCACTGGCGGCACCGACGTTCACCAACTGCTCGTCGATCTGGCGCCGAGCGGTCGCGAGGCCTGGGCGACACTCCGGCGGCTCAACGGCATCGGTATCTCTGCCAATGCGATCTCGCTGGCCTATGACCCGCTGATGGAGCCGGATTGCTCAGGGTTGCGCTTCGGGGCAACGGCGCTCGCAAGCCGGGGCTTTGGCCGTGAGCAGTTCGTGGAGGTCGGAGGCATCCTTTCGGACGCATTGGCCAGTGGCGGCGCGGATCCCGACGGCTCCCTTGCCGGTCGGGTTGCCGAGCTTACGAGGGGGACGCCCTTGTACCGCTACCTGGCTTGAGGCCCGGCACGTGGGCGCGCACGCAGGGCGATTCGGTCAAGAAGAGTAACGCTCGGCTCGTATTGCCAAGGTGACGAGCAGCGATTCATCGAGGCCCCGGGACAGTGAAGCGAGCTTGGACGACGTCGCGAATGACACCTGGACGCGACCGGTCACGAACGACGCGAACTCGAAATAGAAGGGGACCGCCATGTGCCGGACGGTAGCCGTACTCGTCATCGACATGGCCCATGAGGGCGGGTTCTCGGGGAGGAACGGAATCTGTGCCGGCGACACGACCGTCGTGACGTGAGATCCGGGCGGCAGTTCGGCCAAGAGGGACGCCGCCCAGAACTGACCGAGGCATGCTCTCGCGCCCGGCTCCTTGATGAGCGAGCGCATCGCGGTCAGATCCGTGCTCGCCTGAGCAGGGACGGAGTGGACGGTGACGATGTTCGCCATCGTCCCAGGAACCGCCCAGAGAGTCGCTGGTGGTTGCCTGTGCGGTGGCCACGGCCGTCGCGCCCCGATCAGAGGCCGTCAGGGCGGCTTTGATGCTGTTGAGGTCCGAGGCGCACGCCTGGTGCGCGGTGAGCCAGGAGTGGACGATCGCGGGCGTGACGAGCCCGGAGCCGACGCCGTACGAGCCGGCGGTGATCCCTGTCCTGGAAACGTGCCACGAGGTCGGGAAGTCGCTGGACCTCAGCACCACGTTGTCTGCCGCGACCTGGTCCCGGGCGGGAGTTGGCAGTGCGGGTCGAGCGATCGGGCCCCGGAACGCGGCGATACCGGCTGCCGCGCCGCCCGCCGCGACGAAGACCACGACGATGGCGATAGCCGAGGCGTAACGGCGGAGGACGCCGGGCTTCCTACCAGTGACTGGCCCTCTGCTTGCTTCGGCGCTCGCTCCCAATCCGCCCAGCGGCGCGCCGGCCGGCTCCGGAAGCTTCTTGGGCGTAACCGGCTGCGACGCTGGTGCGTCAGGATCAACTTGTGCCACGTCGGATGCGACCGCCGCCTGGAGTACCGCGGGCAGCGGTTTGCGAGCCTGGCGAGCAATCGATCGCCGTTCACCGACGGGCCAGGAAGGATCCTCGGCGTTGGACAGGCCGGGGAAGTGCAGCTCCGGCTCGAGTGCGCCAGGAGCCGCGAGATCTGGGGGCGTCGAGTCGGGTGGAGCCACCTCGAGGTCAGTTGGGACCGGCTGGGTGGAGAACAGGTCGGGCGGTGCCGTCGCGGGATCGGCGAAGCCTGCCGCGGGGGCGGACGCGGCCAGAGGTCGCGTGCTGCGTCGCCGCGGGGCCATGCCGGCCGAAGCATGTTCGCCAGTCAGTCTGGCAAATTCCTCGTAGGAGTCAGGCGCCTTCTGCCCGGCGTCGGTGGGGCCGGCGCTCTCTGGGGGTGGAGTTGCCTCTGGGCGGTTGTCCGGCCCTATCGCCGAGGGTTCCGATGCCTTAGGCGTCGCGGCGCCCGATTCTTCGGCTCCCCGCGGAATGAGTGGCCCCTGAGCCGCGGCACGGGCAACTGCGCCGGCTACCGCCTGACGTAGTTCTGCAGGTGACCTGGTTGTCGAGGGGCGTCGCCGAGCAGTGGGCGGCAGCACACTCTGGTCGACCACCGCCATGGGCGCGGGTGGCGCTGGCGCTGGCGCGGGCTGTGCGGGTGGCTTTGGAGGCGCAAGGGTCGCGGACGAGGCGGTTGGAGCCGGCGGCGGCGCAGCCTCAGGTTCGATCACAACACGTGCGAATGGCTTTGCCAGATCATCAGCCGGCCCGTCGGGCTTGGGCGGCCCCTTGGGCTTCCAGCGTGGTACCGGCGGGACAGGAGCGGGCACTGCACTGGGTGGTTGCCCGAACGCTGACGGCGCGGGAGCGGGGCGGTCAGGTCCGGAGATCGTGCGAGATGGTGGTCGCCTGGTGTCCGGCTCTTGCTGCGCGTCAGGTCTCCACCGGGTCTTGGGCCTCGGGGTGACCACCTCCGAGGGGCTCCGCGCCTCAAAGGGCCAGTTCGGCCGGTCGGTACGCCTGAAACGCGGCAGGAGATCTGATCCGTGCCGCGCTCCGGTTCCTTGGCCAGAGCTTCGGTCGTCCGCGCTCACGTACTGCGTGCCGGGATAGGCGCCGTCCCGGTCGCCTGAGGGGGAAGTCCCGGTCCTTCCCTGGTCGTGGACTTGGGCAAAGACCTTGTCCCGGACTTGAGCCACGCCGATTGTGGCGTCAAGGAGGGCGGCGATGCGGGCTTGCTCGGCAGAAACCGGGCGCGCCGCCGGATGCAGGTCCGGCGCGTACCACTTGCCGTCAGATGCGAGCCACCATCCGATGTCCTGGAGGTCGTCGCTCAAGGTACTCCTCATCTGTCCCGAACAGCTCGGTCGAGCGTAGCGAGTGGCATATCGCAACGGGGGCTTGTATCAAGGAACAATACTCCCGTTGCCGCAGAGCTCTGGCACATCCCTGCGGGTGACGCGGGCGTGGGGCACCTCAGTGCCGTCCCGCGTGCCGTGTGAACTGCAGCTCAGCCGTGCTCGCCACCGCCCTGGTAGCGTCCTTCGGGGTGCGTGCGCTGCTCTCTGTCCATGACAAGACGGGACTCGAGGAGTTCGCGAGCGGCCTCGCCGCCCTCGGCGTCGAGCTCGTCGCCAGCGGGGGTACCGCCAAGGCACTCGAGGCAGCCGGGATCGATCACACCGAAGTCGCCGAGGTCACGGGCGTGCCCGAGATGTTGGGGGGGCGCGTGAAGACCTTGCACCCGGCCATCCATGCCGGCATCCTTGCCGACCGGTCGACCCAGTCCCATCTCGATGACCTCGCCGCTCAGGACATCGCGACGATCGACCTTGTCGTCTGCAACCTTTACCCCTTCGAAACGCAGCCCTCCATCGAGACGATGGACATCGGAGGGCCGACGATGATCAGGGCCGCGGCGAAGAACTGCGCGTACGTCGCTGTGGTAGTTCATCCCGCCGAGTACGGGCTCGTCCTGGACGAGCTCCGTGCCGATGGCGTCGTGAGCGATCTCACGCGGCGCAGGCTGGCACGTGCCGCCTTCGCCCACACGGCTGCTTACGACGCCGCGATCGTTCGCTGGTTGGATGAGACTGACGAAGCCCGTGACATTGATGACCCGCTGCCTGAGACCTTGCACGCGATCCTCGAGCGCGCCAAAGAGCTTCGTTACGGGGAGAACCCGCATCAGCGGGCAGCGCTTTACCGCGCGCGCGGCAAGCCCACCGGCTGGTGGGAGGGGGCCGTCCAACACGGTGGCCGGGAGTTGTCCTACTTGAACGTGCTCGACGCGGAGGCGGCGTGGCAGCTTGCTTACGCGCTGGTAGGCCCGGACGGCCTCAGCTTCGGAGGCGGTCTCGCTGCGGCGGTGATCGTCAAGCACACGAACCCGTGTGGCGTCGCTGTTGCCGAGGACCTCGCCTCGGCCTATGCACGGGCCCTGGACGGAGACCCGGTCTCGGCCTTCGGTGGGATCGTGGCCCTCAGCGGCCACGTCGACGAGGCGCTCGCGGACAAGATCGTCGAGAGCCCGCTCGCGGATCTTCTCATAGCGCCCACGTTTGACGAGGGCGCCCTCGCCCGCTTCGCCGCCAAGCGGAAGAACATGCGGGTGATGGCAGCCCCTGGCCCGTCGAGCGTGAACCTCGGCCTTCGCCAGGTCGACGGGGGCTTTCTCGTCCAAGAACGCGACCGGTTCCAGTCAGCGCCCGAGACGTGGCGGGTGGTGACGCGGCTCATGCCGACCGGACAACAGTGGCGCGATCTGGAACTTGCGTGGAGGGTCTGTGGTCTGACTTCCTCTAACGCCATCGTCTTGGCCTACGGTGGGCAGGTGGTCGGTATCGGGTGTGGGCAGCAGAACCGTGTGGACGCGGCCGGCATCGCGGGTCGCAAGGCTGCCGGACGAGCGCAAGGGGGGGCGGGGGCAAGTGACGCATTTTTCCCGTTTCGGGATGGGTTGGACGCAATGATCGATGCAGGCGTCACTGCTGTCGTGCAGCCGGGCGGGTCACTGCGCGATGCCGAGGTGATCAAAGCTGCCGAAGAGCGTGGGATCTCGATGGTGCTCACCGGCGAGCGCCACTTCCGCCACTGATGACCGCGATCGTGCTGGACGGGGAGGCGCTCGCGGCCCGGGAACGTGGCGAGCTGTCCAAGCGGGTCGCCGAACTGAAGGCGGCCGGCGTCATCCCCGGGCTGGGGACGATCCTCGTCGGCGACGACGGACCGAGTGCCCGGTACGTGGCTATGAAGCACCAGGACTGCGCCGAGATCGGTGTCGAGTCCGTGCACGAGGAGCTGCCGGGAAACGTAAGCCAGGACCGGCTCGAGTCGGTCATCCGGTCGCTCAGCGCGAATCCCCAGGTCGACGCGCTGCTCATCCAGCTGCCGCTGCCGAAACACCTGAACGAAGAGCGGGCGCTGCTGGCCGTGGACCCCGACAAGGACGTCGACGGGCTGCACCCCGTGAACCTGGGGCGTCTCGTGATGGGTGCGCCTGGACCGCTCCCGTGCACGCCGGCGGGGATCGTCGAGCTGCTCCACGCGTACGACGTTCCTGTCAGTGGGCAACATGTCGTGATAGTCGGCCGGGGGCTGACGATCGGCCGGCCGCTGGCCCTCTTGCTGGCGTTGAAGCGCCCGGGCCTGAATGCTGCCGTCACCGTCGTCCACACCGGAGTGGCGAACCTCGGTGACTACGTCCGCCAGGGCGACATTGTCGTGGCGGCAGCGGGGCGGGCGAACCTGGTTACCCGCGACATGGTGAGGCCTGGCGCAGCAGTGGTCGGCGCCGGGGTCTCGCGCGACGGCAAGCGTCTGCTGTCGGACGTCGAGGAATCCGTCGCCGAGGTCGCGGGTTGGATGACGCCGCGGATCGGCGGGGTCGGCCCGATGACGCGGGCGATGCTGCTGCGCAACGCGGTGCTCGCCGCCGAACGACGCGCGTCGTGCTAAGTAGGCTCGCCGTCATGTCAACGAAGATCACGATGGCGCCGACGGGCGCGCTCCTGGTGCCGAATGAACCCGTCATCCCCTTCATCGAGGGAGATGGGATCGGGGTCGACATCTGGCCAGCCGCGCAACGCGTTCTCGATGCCGCGGCCGCCAAGTCTGGCAGGCACATCTCCTGGAAGGAGGTTCTCGCCGGTGAGAAGGCTTTCAAGGAGACCGGGCAGTGGCTGCCGGAGGAGACGGTCGAGGCGTTCCGGGACCACCTGATCGGCATCAAGGGCCCGCTCACCACACCGGTGGGCGGCGGCTTCAGGTCGCTCAACGTGGCGCTGCGGCAGCTGCTCGACCTGTACGTGTGCTTGCGCCCGGTGCGTTGGTTTGCCGGAGTGCCGTCGCCGGTCGTGCACCCGGAGAAGGTCGACATGGTGATCTTCCGGGAGAACACCGAAGACGTGTACGCCGGGCTCGAGCTGCAGGAGGGCACCGAGGAAGCCCGGAGGCTGATCGCCTTTGTCCAAGAGGAGTTCGGGTGGACGGTACGGGCCGACTCGGGGATCGGGATCAAGCCGATATCGGAGACCGGTTCGAAGCGCTTGGTGCGTGCGGCCCTGCAATACGCCGTGCGGCGCCACCGGCGCAGCGTCACGTTCATGCACAAGGGGAACATCCAGAAGTTCACCGAGGGGGCGTTTCGCAACTGGGGTTACGAGGTTGTCCGTGATGAGTTCTCCGACGTGGCGGTCAGCTGGGAGGACTGCGGTGGCCAGCCCGGCGACAAGATCCTCGTGAAGGACGCGATAGCGGACATCACCTTCCAACAGGTTCTCACCCGGCCCGACGAGTTCGACGTCATCGCGGCCACGAACTTGAACGGTGACTACCTGTCTGACGCCCTGGCGGCGCAAGTCGGTGGCATCGGGATCGCTCCCGGAGGCAATATCAACTACGTGACCGGACACGGCGTCTTCGAGGCCACGCACGGCACGGCGCCGAAGTACGCCGGTCAGGACAAGGTAAATCCAGGCTCGTTGCTTCTGTCCGGGGTGCTCATGTTCGAGCATCTTGGCTGGCAGGAGGCCGCTGACGACATCGTCGCGGCACTCGAACGGACGATCGCCGACAAGATCGTGACCTACGACTTCGCCCGCTTGATGGAGGGTGCCCACGAGGTCCGCTGCAGTCAGTTCGCCGACGCCATCGTCGAGCGTCTTTGACTGCTTCGGACCGGCCCAGATCTGGCGGTTCGGTGGGGGTGGCCCGGCGACGGGGTGTCCCCGCGCGGTTAGTCTGCTCTGCCGTGACCGACATTGCTGCCGTGACAACCACCGCTGATGCCCGGATGCACTGGCCCATCAACGTCACCGTTACCGGTGCCGCGGGTCAAGTCGGCTATGCGCTGCTCTTCCGTATCGCCTCGGGCGAGATGTTCGGGTCGGGGCAACCCGTTGCGCTACGTCTGCTCGAGATCGAGCCCGCGATGAAAGCCCTCGAGGGCGTGGTGTTGGAGCTCGAGGACTGCGCGTTCCCCCTTCTTGTGGACATCGAGGCGACGAGCAACCTTGCGATTGCCTTTCGGAGAACCTCGTTCGCCCTCCTAGTCGGGTCGGTCCCACGCAAACCCGGTATGGAGCGGAAGGACCTGCTCGGCGTCAACGCGGGGACCTTCAAGATGCAGGGCCGGGCTATCGCCGATTATGCGGCGTCAAACGTGCGAGTGCTCGTCGTCGGCAACCCGTGCAACACGAATTGCCTCATTGCCCGCTCGAACGCGCCTGAGGTGCCGGAGGATCGCTGGTTCGCCATGATGCGCCTGGATCAGAACCGCGCCCAGAGCCTGCTCGCGCGGCGGGCCCAGGTGTTCAACGGGCAGGTGACGAATCTGGTCGTGTATGGGAACCACTCACTGGCGCAGTTTCCTGATTATGAGAACGCGCGGATCCTGGGTCGTCCGGCGGTCGACGTAATAGACGACACTGAGTGGCTGAAGGGAGAGTTCCTGCAGACCGTGAAGGGGCGTGGCGCGGCGATCTTGGAAGCGCGGGGCATGTCGTCGGCTGCCAGCGCCTCGCACGCCATAGTCGACTCGGTGGCCAGCATCGTGAGACCGACACCGCCCGGTGAGTGCGTGTCGCTGGCGGTGGCGTCCAGGGGTGAGTACGGGGTGCCGGAGGGGTTGCAGTTCGGGTTCCCGGTGCGATCCGATGGGACCGGTTGGGAAGTGGTTGCTGGGCAGCCGCACAGCGAGTTCGCGACCCAGCAGATCCGGTCGAACATCGCGGAGCTGCTCGAAGAGCGGGCCGCGGTGGAGGACTTGCTCGGAGGTTAGATCGAGCCCTTAGTGGCGCAGAACGATGGTGCCGGCGGCTTTGTCGTGGAGGGTCTGGTTGCGGCTGTCCCACAACGGCCAGAGGAGGTCGAGGAAGGCCGTGACCGGGATGATGGTCAACAGCCCGGCGCTGAGCGAACGGATCGCTGCCCTGGCGGGGCCGATAGGGGTGCGCCCTTCGACTGCGTCGACAGCGTCGAGCCTCATCCACGCCATGCCGAGAGTGTGACCCCAGAACCCGACCAGGGCGAACGAGTAGAGAAAAGCCACCGCCAAGTCGAGGTACAGGTAGCCGGTGCGGCCGCGGATGCCGGCGGCGAGGTCGATCCCATAGGTCGCTATGCCTATGACCACGGAGTCGGCGATTGCCCCGATGGCGCGAACCCCCCAGCTCGCAAGTGGAACAGCGCCGACCGGAACTTGGCTCGTATGGTTCACGTGTCAGCGGTGAGGGATGGAGCGGATCAGACGTTGACCTCGATGCCAATACGCCTCAGATAGGCAAGGCGACGGCTCATGGCCTGGATCCAGTCGTTGTAGTCGGTCTCGAAGTGATTCCGGTCCCCGTCCTCGTAGGCGTGCTCGAGTTCGTCGAACGCCGCATCTTCCCGGTCGAGCAACACGCGGTACTGGCTCAGCATGTGATCGTCGACCACGCCCGTCAAGGTCATTACCTCGGTCCCCTTTCGTGACTGCTGTTGATGCAGCGTACCCCCGTCGGTTCGCGCGGCGGAACGCGCGTCGCGTGACAATTGCGTGACCAGAACAGATCAGGCCGCCGGGGACAGAGGGGGACCGGGAGTGCCGAGCCATGTCCGGAGAACTTCGGCGAGATCCGATCGAAGAGGCGTCGGTCTCGAGTCATAGGCGCGCCCGTCCGGACGAAGGAACGTCAATGGGCCGTGCGGATCACCCAGGATTCGCCAATGTCGTTCATGGAGCACCCGATGATGTGTGGTGCACAGCATCACAAGATTGTCAGGGTCGGTCGGGCCGCCGTCGGCCCAGTGCACGATGTGGTGTGCGTGCAGGAAGTGGGCTCGGCCACAACCCGGGAAGCGGCACCCGGAGTCGCGGCGCTTGAGCTGCCGGGCGAGCCAGGGTGGCACCGTCCTCATCTTGCGGCCGAGCCCGATCGCCCTGCCGTTCTGCTCGAGAACGATCTGGAAACGACTGTCGCAGCAGATCCGGCGCACGGTCTCGGCCGCGACTGCAGGGCCGGCGTCAAGCTCGGCCTCGCCGTCCAGGCCCGACAGAGCATTGGCGTCGACATGACAGATCACAGTTGCACGCCCGGCCTCCGCGTAGTCGCCGAGCCGGACGGAGGCGAGGCCCACCAGCGCGTCAGCCATGCGCCGCTCGAGCGGTTCGTACATATCGGTCTCGGGATCGACCGGTGAGTCGTCCGCCTTCTTGAACAAGGCGTCCAGCAGTGTGGCACCGTCGACGTCGCTCGCCTCGCCCCAGTAACACAGCTTCCGGCGACGCCACCTGAAGCGGAAGAAACGATCCTCGTGGTCCGCCTCCGCCTCTGCCAAGGTGACAGGCCGTGCTCGCCGCGCCAGCTGTTCGCACTGCGCCACTGACAGGCCGACGGCACGGTCAGCAAGCAGCTGGTCGGTCTCGGACGTCGCGACACGCGAGAGTGGCTTCACCTGGTCGAAGGTGAGCTCGCCCGCGGCATATTTGGCGGCGAGGCCGGGCAACGAGCTGAGCGAATGTGTGACCCCGGCCCACGCGGCTGCCCGCGATCCAGACACCAAGAGACGTTCGGTCAACCATCCCGCCATCGACAAGGCACCGTCTTCGGAATAGGCGTCCCGTTGTGCGAAACACTCGATCGCCGCGAGGAGCTGTACCTCGGTGGCTTGTAAGAGCGCGTGGAGCTGGACGATGACTTCAGCGAGCCCGTCATTGTCGGCACCGGCGAAGACCTCTTGGTCCATGAGCAAACCCTAGGCAGGGGGTGTATCACCCAGAGGGGGTGAGCAGCGCGGAGGTGTGCGATGCCGTGTTTGCCGTTCAAAGTCTTGGCAAATCGCCCGTTGCGGGCTCCTGACTTCCCCTGACGCGGCCGTACGAGGTGAGAGTTCGCAGGGCTTGAAACGTGACGACTCCCCGCCACTCCAGCGTGGCAGCTTCGCTGGGGGCTTCCCAACTGATTGGCCATCCGCCGTCGGGCTGTTGGTTGCCCAACAGGTGCCCGAGGGCAGCGCTGATCTGGACATTGGTGAAGAGCTTGCGCCACCGCGAGCCTGTAGTTGGTGCGAGGTGAAGGGGTGACAGCCCATAGCCCGGCGTTTCGGGGTCGAGATGAAGACCGGGGATCTCTTCCAGATGACGTGCAATCCCCTCTGCACAGTCGTCTGCACGGTCGCGCTCGGGAACGTGGTCGAGAAAGACGAGTACCTCGGAAAGCGAGTGTGCGCTGTCGGGCATCGTGCCGGATTCGAGCCGTTCCCAGCAGTACCGGGTCGCCTCTGTCCTCCAGGGATGTTCGACGCCGAGCTCGTAGAGCAACCCCACCAGACCGGCGGTCGGATTGAGACCGGGCTCGTAGGTCCACTCGGTCCAGTGCTCTGCCCGGGGGAAGGACTCGATGATCGGGAATGCCAGCGGGACGGCGCCCCCTGCGTCGGCTTGGACCGCCGAGCGGGCCAGGAAGTCGCAGGCCCGAAGGACCATGGATCGGTCCACGGTGGCGACTGTTGCCAGCACCTGAAAGGCGGTCTCGACGTAGATCGGGAGGCTGGCCGGACAGCGGGTGTCCGGTTCGAGGGCGTGGCCGAAGCCGCCGTCTTCGTTCTGGTAGCCACGCAGAACGTCGACGACGCCGTTCGCGGGCGCACCCAGGAAGCAGGTGGCGAACAGTCTCCGCTCGAGCAGGCGCGCCTGGCTCAGCAAGAAACGGTCTCCAGCGGCGAACACATCGTCCATGGCCCGAAGCTTACGGTGGTGTCTGAGCACCTCCCTCTTCGAGCGCGGCGGCGATCAATGGCGCGATGCGTGCGAGGAGGTCTCCGGCCGAGACCAGTGCATTCGAGTCGCCCCTCAGCTTGATCTTCCCGGCGGTCAGGAGATCGGACAGGGATTTCGCGCCCGAGACGATCGCCTCTGCAGTGGACCACTCCTCGACTACAGTCACGTCCGCCGGTTCGGTCGAGCCGGGCACTAGCGACGCCGAGCCATCTTGCCGTAGCACGACCGTGTAGCGAACCTCACCGTTCTGCGCTCCCGCGATACCGGTCCCGTCGGGCACCCCGGTGATGATCTGGCCCAGGGCAAGGCCACCCGCGGGCGCGTCCGCCGCTCCTTGGCTGGCCGGGAGCTCTTCCAGAGCAGCTGCGAGTGCTGCGAACCACCCCTCGCTGAGGAAGTCAGGCACCGTCACCGGGCTCTGGCGAAGCCACCGCGGGCGGCTGTTTGTGCGCCGCTCCCGTGTACTTGCGAGCCTCCGACGCGTTCAGCGGCGCCGGACGTCCCAAGATCTTGCGCCCCAGCCATGCGACGGGGTCGTAGTGCGAGTCGACGATGCGTTCCTTCAAAGGGATGATCGCGTTGTCGGTGATGTGGATGTCCTCGGGGCACACCTCCGTGCAGCACTTGGTGATGTTGCAGTAGCTGATGCCCATGTCCTGGTGGATGTAGTCGCGCCGGTCCAGCGTGTCGAGAGGATGCATCTCGAGCTCTGCCAGGCGCACGAAGAAACGAGGACCCGCGTACCGGAGCTTGTTCTCCTCGTGGTCCCGGATGACGTGGCACACGTTCTGGCAGAGGAAGCACTCGATGCACTTGTGGAACTCCTGGCCGCGGTCGATGTCGACCTGAGCCATCCTGTAGAGGCCGTCAGGGTCCCTTGGCCCGGGCTTGAAGGCGGGGATCAGCTTGGCGACCTCGAAGTTGTAGGAGACGTCGGTGACAAGGTCGCGCATGATCGGGAAGGCGCGCATCGGCGAGACCGTGACGGGCTGGTCGGTGGGCAGCGTGCTCATCCTGGTCATGCACATCAAGGAGGGCCGGCCGTTGATCTCGGCGCTGCAGGAGCCACACTTTCCGGCCTTGCAGTTCCACCGCACCGCGAGGTCGGGCGCCTGGGTCGCCTGGATGCGGTGGACGACGTCGAGCACGACCTCGCCCTCCTGAGGCGCGACACGGTACTCCTGGAACCGGCCGCCACTGGCGTCCCCGCGCCACAGGTGCATCACGAGGTCCTTGGGCGCTGCTTGCGCTGGTTGTGCCGGAGGTGTGGTGGGGGCCGACCCTGTGTTGATTGTCATCAGTGCGCCCCCTCCTCGAAGAGCTTCGCCAGCTCGCCCGGCATCTGAGGCTTGGGCTCCTGCGCGACGGTGTACTCGCCGTCAACGAGGCGGGTGATCATGTTCACGTTCTCGAATTCAGGCCTGAAGCCCGGGTAGTCATCGCGGGTATGGCCTCCTCGGCTCTCACGGCGCTCGATCGCGCTCAACGTCGTGCAGTTGGACACCGCGAGCATCGACTCCAGGTCAAGAGCGAGGTGCCAACCGGGGTTGAACTGCAGGTTGCCTTCGACGGCGCATCTCGAGGCGCGGTCCGCCAACTCGGCGAGCTTCTCCTTGGCTTGGAGAAGCTCGCTCTCGATGCGGATGATGCCCACGAGCGCCTGCATCGTCTCCTGGAGGTCTCGATGCACGGCATAGGCGTCCTCGGTGCCCTCATTGTCGAAGTACGACCTCGCATGTCGGGTCACGTCGGCAACCTGAGTCTCGGAGACCTCCGGAGCCTTCGGCATTGCCAGGGCTCGCTCGGCGGCAGCCAGGCCGGCCCGGCGACCGAACACGACAAGGTCCGAAAGCGAGTTGCCCCCAAGCCGGTTCGACCCGTGCATCCCACCTGCGGCCTCGCCGGCGGCGTAGAGGCCCACAACCGTGGCGGCCTCGGTGTCGGCGTCGACGCGGATGCCCCCCATGGCGTAGTGGCAAGTGGGCCCGACCTCCATCGGCGTCGTCGTGATGTCGATGTCGGCCAGTTCCTTGAACTGGTGGTACATCGAAGGCAGCAGGCGGCGTATCTCCTCAGGGGTACGGCGGCTCGCGATGTCGAGGAAGACACCGCCGTGCGGGCTTCCCCGGCCGGCCTTCACCTCCGAGTTGATCGCCCGGGCGACCTCATCGCGGGGAAGCAGCTCAGGCGGCCGGCGGAAGTCCCTCTTGTTCGTGTACCACTGGTCGCCCTCCTCGATCGTCTCAGCCGTCTCGGATGCGAAGAAGGGTGAGATGTAGCTGAACATGAACCGCTCACCGTCCCGGTTCTTCAGGACGCCACCGTCGCCTCGCACACCCTCGGTCACGAGCAGACCACGCGCCGAAGGCGGCCAGACCATCCCCGTCGGGTGGAACTGAACGGCTTCCATGTCGATCAGATCGGCGCCGGCCCACAATGCAAGGGCCATCCCGTCACCGGTACATTCCCATGAGTTGGTGGTGAACTTCCATGCCTTGCCGAGGCCGCCGGTCGCGAGAACGACAGCTTTGGCGCCAAAGGTCACGAAACGTCCCGATTCCCGCCAGAACCCGACGGCTCCGTTCACGGTCCCTGCGCCGTCTTGCAGGAGCCGGATGATCTTGCATTCCATGAAGACGTCGATCCCGATGGAAACGGCGCGGTGCTGCAAGGCCCTGATCATCTCGAGACCCGTACGGTCACCCACGTGGGCAAGGCGCGCGTAACGATGACCACCGAAGTCCCGCTGCAAGATCCGGCCGTCCGGCGTGCGGTCGAACAGTGCGCCCCACTCCTCGAGCTCGAGGACGCGGTCGGGGGACTCGAGCGCGTGGATCTGAGCCATGCGCCAGTTGTTGAGCATCTTGCCGCCACGCATGGTGTCGCGGAAGTGAACCTCCCAGTTGTCCTCCGGCCACACGCTGCCGAGCGCCGCAGCGATGCCACCCTCGGCCATCACTGTGTGTGCTTTGCCAAGGAGGGACTTGCACACCAGTGCCGTACGGGCTCCCTTCTCGCGCGCTTCGATAGCCGCCCGGAGCCCCGCTCCACCGGCACCGATGACGACGACGTCGAAGTCATACCGTTCTGTATCGGTCATCAGAAGATCCTCGGATCGCTGAAGGCACCGGATGACACCAGGTAGATGTACAGGTCCGACACCACGATCGTCATCAGGGACAGCCAAGCGAACAGCTGGTGGTGCTTGTTCAGCGGTGTCGTGAGATTGGTCCAGATCCACCGCCTGGCCGGCGCCTTCGAGAACTTCTTCAGACTCCCTCCGGTCAGGTGTCGGCACGCATGACAGCCGAGCTGGTAGGCCCAGATGAACACCGAGTTCGCAACGAGGATGAGCGTGCCCACCCCCATGCCGATACCGCCGGGGAAGCGGAACCCCTCGATCGCGTCGTAGGTCAACAGGACGGCGAAGATGAACGTGAAGTACCAGGTGTACCGGTGGATGTTCTGGAGCACGAGCGGGAAGCGGGTCTCGCCGGTGTAGCGCTTGCGGAAGCCTTTGGGCTTGGCCGAGGTGGAACCGGCATCGGCGACAGCACAGGCCGGCGGCGAGAGCCAGAAGGCCCGGTAATAGGTCTTCCGGTAGTAGTAGCAGGTCATGCGGAAGGCCAGCGGGAAGACCAAGATGATGAGCGCCGGTGAGAACCCCGAGTTTGCCGGCGTGATCGGTCCCCATCGCACCGCAGATGGGCAGTTCGCGGCAAGGCACGGCGAATAGAACGGCGACAGGTAGTTACGCCCCAGGTCGAGGCCGACGAAGTAGTGCCCGTTGCGGAACGCGGCCCATGTCGCGTAGACGACGAACGCGAGCAGACCGAGCCCGGTGACCAGGGGCTGTGCCCACCAGGGATCCTTGCGGAGCACTACGGACCTCGAGGGGCCGGCCCTTGGAGCACCGATGCGGACGGGGATCGGCTGCGGCCCGGGTGCCGGCGAGGTTACGTCCTCGATGACGCTCATCAGTTGCCTCCGTGGGGATCGATCTCGCCCGAGCGTACGTCGGACATGTCCTCACAAGCTCTATGCGACGCGGCGATCATCATTGCACCGGGTTGCAGGTGCTGCGAGTCCACAGCCGTAGTCTCGCCGAATGTCCGAATCGCCCGGTCCAGAACAGACAAGAGTCGCCGCCGGCTCCGACGCAGTGCTCGTCGGCCGTTCTTCCGCCCCATCGGCGCTGCCCTCAACGCTCGGGGAGTTGCGTGCCTCGAGGTGGCGTTCGGTGCCCGTCAAGGAGGAAATCCGCCGTAACGTGCTCGTTCGCGTGTCAGAAGGCACGCCCGTCGTCAACGGTGTCCTCGGTTACTCCGATAGCGTCCTCCCGGCGCTCGAGCACGCGCTCATAGCAGGTCACGACGTGATATTCCTCGGCGAGCGCGGACAGGCGAAGAGCCGGATGATCCGCTCGCTCGTCGGACTCCTGGACGAATGGCTCCCGGTCGTCGCGGGCTCGGAGATCAACGACGATCCCTACCGGCCCGTCTCCCGGATGGCCCGTGACCTGGTGGCAGAGGTAGGTGACGAGACACCGGTCGCCTGGGTCCACCGCAGCGACCGCTACGGCGAGAAGCTCGCCACACCCGACACGTCCATGGCGGACCTGATCGGTGAGGTCGACCCGATCAAGGTGGCAGAGGGTCGTTACCTCTCAGACGAGCTCACCCTGCACTACGGGCTCGTGCCGAGGACCAACCGCGGGATCTTCGCCATCAACGAGCTGCCCGATCTTGCTGAGCGCATCCAAGTCGGCCTGCTCGACGTGCTGGAGGAGCGAGACGTTCAGATCCGCGGCCACAAAGTCCGCCTGCCGCTGGACGTCCTCCTTGTGGCTTCGGCGAACCCGGAGGACTACACGAACCGGGGGAGGATAATCACTCCGTTGAAGGACCGTTTCGGGGCTCGGATCCGCACGCACTACCCGCAGGATCTCGAGACCGAGCTCGCGATCGTGGCTCAGGAGGCTCGCAGCTTCGAGGTCCCCTCAGTCCGGCTCCACTTCCCCGAGTACATGTCCGAGATCGTCGCTCGGGTCAGTCAGCTCGCGCGTCGAAGCCCCAAGGTGAGCCAGCACTCGGGCGTGTCGGTGCGCCTCAGCGTGACGAACCAGGAGACCCTTGCGGCAGCCTCCATTCGTCGTGCGCTCCGCCATGGTGAGACCGAGGCGGCTCCCCGCGTGAGCGACCTCGGAGCGCTTCAGTCCTCGACCCTCGGCAAGCTCGAGATCGAGTCGCTCCAGGAGGGCGAGGACGAGGAAGTCGTCGACAAGCTCATAAAGGCGGCCATCCTCCAGGCCTTCCGCGAGCACTGCCCACCAGAGACACTCGGGCAAGTCGTCGGCGGGTTCGAGGACGGAACTGTCGTACATGTCGGGCCCGACCTTCCGTCGCAGGACTATGTGGGCGTTCTCGCACAAGTGCCGGCGCTCCGGACGCCGGTGAGGGTGCTGACCGCCGAGTCGGAGAGCACTGCGGAGATCGCCGGCGCCATCGAGCTCGTGCTCGAAGGGCTGCATCTTTCCAGGCGGCTCAACAAGGACGCGGCGGGACCTCGGGCAACCTACCGGGCGCGGTAGGTCCAGAACGTGGGGATCTACCGCTATTCGAGGTGGGACGGCTCGCAGGCCGGCTTCGATCTTGACGCGGATGCCATCTTGTCGGAGCTCAGGGACGACCTCATGTACCACGGCGACGTCGGGTCCGCGCTTCGCCGGATGATGCAGCATGGCTTTCGGGACAGCGACGGCCGACACGTCGAAGGATTCCGTGAGCTTCTCGAGAGGATCCGGGAAAGTCGGCGCCAAGTACGTGAGCAGCACGATCCCGGTGGCGCCTACAAGGACACAGCGAACGAGCTCAATGAGATCATCGGCCAAGAGCGCCAGGCGCTCGACCGTCTCGGACAGGAGGCCGACGCGTCGGGCGACCAGCGGCGGCGAGAGGTCACCGACGAGTTCGTGGGAGAGCGCCGTGCAGAGCTCGGGCTGCTCCCAGACGACCTGGCGGGTCGCGTGCGCGGTCTCATGAACTACGAGTTCGTCTCGGGTGAGGCGGGCGATCGCTTCGGGGAGCTGCTGGAGCGTCTGCGCAAGGAGACTGTGAGCGCCTACCTCGGCAAGGTAGCCGGCGCCGTGTCTTCGACGGGTCCCGCCGAGCGCGATCACGTCCGCGATTCGCTCGGTGCCCTCAGCCAGATGATGGAGCAGCGCGCGTCGGGAGAAGTCTTGGACCCGAGTTTCGAGCAGTTCATGGAGCAGTACGGTGACCTGTTCCCGGGTGATCCGGAGGACCTCGACGAGCTCCTCGAACAACTTGCTCAACGGATGGCGGCCGCCTCGGCGATGCTCGCGTCGATGACGCCCGGCCAACGGGCCCAGTTGAAGGACCTGATGGACGAGCTTCTGAGCGACATGGACCTCTCTTGGCAGATCGACCGTCTAGCGGGGAACCTGCGGGAGGCCTTTCCAGGAGAGCAGTGGGATCGGCGAGCGTCCTTCAGGGGCGATGAGGGTATGGGACTGGCCGGGACCGCTGACGTGTTCCAGCGCCTTGGCGAGCTTGACGAACTTGAGAAGATGCTTTCGAGAGCCCCGCAGCCAGGGGCGCTCGCGGATCTTGACCTTGGTCGCATCAGGGACCTTCTGGGCAAGGAGGCGTCCGCTTCCTTGGGAGAGCTGCAAAGCCTGTCGCGACGGCTCGAGGAGGCCGGTCTCGTCGAGCAACGTGAGGGTCGGCTCGAGCTCACGCCGAAAGGGTTGCGGCGAATCGGCCAACGGGCGCTCGAAGACCTCTTCAAGCACTTGTCAAAGGACCGTCT
>CAVSHA010000008.1:0-156847 GCA_963727645.1 uncultured Acidimicrobiaceae bacterium | reverse complement strand
TGGGTAGTTCAGGGGATTCTGACCCGCGCTCCTAGCGCGACAACTGTTCCAGGACCCGCCCGAGTAGGTCGTCGCCAACGAGCCCAGGGTCGACGTACATCTCGATGGCTAAGCCGTTCGAAAGCGCCAACACGACGGTGACGACATCGTCGACACTGAAGCCGCCTGGGATTGGATCTGTCCCGAAGACCTGATCGACACGGCCAGCTATCGCTTCGCGCAGGACTCGTCGGTGAGCGAGGAACTGGGCACGCACTTCATCGTCTCGAACGGCGCGCTGCCAGAAGTCCAAGAAGACCAGCTGCCATTCCCGTTGCTCAACAAAGGCTTCGGTGAGACGACGTCCGATGTCCTGCAGTGCCCGGCGTCGCGGCGTGCCGGCTGGATTGGCGGCCAGAACCGCCCGAACGCCTTCGACCCGGGTCAATATCTGGTCGGTCATCATGGCGAAGAAGAGCTCATCCTTGCTCGCAAAGTTCGAGTAGATGGCACCTTTCGTAAGGTCTGCGGCGGCTGCGACCTGATCGAGGCTTGCGGTGGCGAAGCCGTACTCGGCGAACACCTTTAACGCCGCGTCCAGCAACCGGCGACGTACCGCCTCACGCCGCGGTCGTCGGACTCGTCCAACGGACATTGCGTCCGGGCTCGCAGCAAAGCTCATCGGCTTCGGGGTTGTCGTGCGCTTGACATCGCTCATGTCGTACAGCATACTCGAGAGTATTCAATACCGATGAGTATCAGGAGTGAACGATGATTCTTATCCCTTACGCCACCTCGCAGGGTACGCCAAGAGAGCCTGGCGAAGTCCGAGACGTCCCCGCCCGACCTGGGTGTGGCACGTGTTGACACGGCTGGGTGGCGTGTCGTCCGCTCAGCACCGTGCCCACCGTTGGGCGGCGCTCGTGGTGCTCTGCGCCGCTGCCCTTGTCATCAACTTGGACAACACGATCCTCAACGTGGCCCTACCCACCCTCGTGCGAGACCTGCACGCCAGCTCCAGTGAGCTTCAATGGATCGTCGACTCCTACGCGATGGCCTTCGCGGGGCTGTTGCTCGTCGGTGGAAGCCTGGCCGACCGGTTCGGGCGCAAGCGGTTCTTCCTTATCGGCCTGGGCGTCTTCGCTGCAGGGTCGATCGGCGCTTCCGTCTCGGGTTCTGTGGATCTTCTGATCGCATTTCGAGCCGTCATGGGGGCCGGCGCAGCCTTGAGCATCCCCTCGTCGCTGTCGATCATCAATGACGTGTTCCGCGACCCCAAGGAGAGGGCGCGAGCCATCGGTGCTTGGGGCGGGACCATCGGCCTCGGTATCGCCATCGGTCCGATCGCTGGGGGCCTGCTGCTCGCGAAGTTCTGGTGGGGCTCGATATTTCTTGTCAACGTTCCCATCGTCATCGTTGCCTTCGTGGGAGCAGTGATGCTGGTGCCGGACTCAAAGAACCCGACTGCCGAGCGTCCCGATCCAGTTGGCGCGGTGCTCTCGATCCTCGGGTTGGGCTTGTTACTCTGGGCGATCATCGAGGCTCCGACAAAGGGCTGGAGCTCCGCAACCGTGGTCGTTGCCGGATTGGCAAGCCTTGTCGTTCTGGGCTCCTTCGTGACTTGGGAAGCCCACTGTCCCCACCCGATGCTGAAACTGAAGTTCTTCTCAGAACGGCGATTCTCCACAGCAGCCGCGGCCGAGGCGCTCGGAACCTTCGGGCTTTTGGGGGCGCTGTTCTTGCAAACTCAGTTTCTCCAGTTCGATCTCGGGAATTCCCCTTTCGAAGCCGGGCTGCGCATCCTGCCCATGGCCGGCATGCTCGTGGTGAGCGCTTCGATGTCTCCGAGCGTTGCCCGCGTCATCGGAGTCAAGTTCACCGTCGCCGCTGGGCTGGCGGCTGTCGCGGGCGGCTTGTGGCAGATCTCGGTGACATCCACGGTTGCCACGACCTTTGGCGACGTGATACCCGGCCTGCTTCTGATCGGCCTTGGGGCCGGTCTCTTGTTGCCAACGGCGACGAACTCCGTCGTCGGCTCGGTCCCCCAAGGCGACTCCGGAATGGGGTCAGCGACCAATGCCGTGGCCCTCCAGGTCGGCGGCGCGCTTGGAGTTGCCGTCATCGGTAGCGTCATGTCGACCCGCTACCAGGACCACATGTCCGCGGCCCTTGCTGGCCGCCACGTACCGATCGCTGCTACACACACCATCCTGGGATCGCTCGGCGGCGCTCTGGCTGTGGCAAACAGTGTCGGTGGTGCCACCGGCGCCTTGTTGTCGCACGCGGCGCGGGCGGCGTTCATGAGCGGAGTGGAGATCTCCTTTGCCGTTGGCGGTTGTGTTGCCATCGGAGGCGTCGTCGTCGTGCTCGCGTGGCTGCCATCGCGCAATGGCTCGGCTCCGCTCCACCCATCGCGTGTCCACTGGTACGAGAACCCGGCTCCCCGAATCAGCACCCTCGTGACAGCCCGAGGTGGCCGGAAGGCAACGGGCGGTGTCGCGACTGGCGATGAGCGATTGCTGTGCATGATCGGGGGGGTTGACCCCGGCACAACGATCCCTTCGCTCCCGCCTGGCTGCTTAGCAATCGCTCAGACGGTCTCGATGCGCTGTGCAATAGCGCGTACCCTACAGTTAGAACCGCTCGCCCTGGTAGCGCCCCCGGGAGGACTCGAACCTCCGACCGTCTGCTTAGAAGGCAGCTGCTCTATTCCGCTGAGCTACGGGGGCTTGCCCGGCCTTTGTCGATGGCGCCGCCCGCAAGCGTACGGGATCTCAGCACCTACTCTGGGAGAGCCGGGGTCGGCAGGCACGTTTTCGTGCGTCGGCCTCGTCGTCCGAAGACGAGAGGAGCCTTGCCCATGGCCGTCCGCATCGAGATCGGGATCGACACTGTCATGCCGGAGACACTCGCCCACTTCTGGGCAGGTGCCCTCGGGTACACCGTCGGCGACATGGACCGAGCTGGAACGTATCTCGATCTTGTGCCGCCGGATCCGGGCTTGCCCGCCGTGTACATGCAACGGGTCCCGGAAGCGAAGACTGTCAAGAACCGCCTGCATCTCGACATTCTGACCGCCGAAGCGGAACAGACCATCGCGCGCCTCATCGCGCTCGGGGCCACGCGGTTAGGCGCCGCGATGTCTGGGAGCGAGGGCGGCTGGTGGCAGGTGATGGCCGACCCGGAAGGCAACGAATTCTGCGTCTGCCGCGTCGAGTAGCCCGGGCGCCACGGCGGCTGGCTTCGGGTTGTCGCCTCGACTGTGCCATGCTTTAGGTGCATCGAGAGGCACCGCCTCAAGATCATGGTGGCCGTAGCTCAGTTGGTTAGAGCGCCAGGTTGTGGCCCTGGAGGTCGGGGGTTCAAGTCCCCTCGGTCACCCTCCCTCGGCTGCTACGGTCGCGAGACCGACTAGGCTCACCGGCCGGACGCGCCTCTAGCTCAATTTGGCAGAGCAACGGACTCTTAATCCGCAGGTTCCGGGTTCAAGTCCCGGGGGGCGCACCAGTTCAGCGGCAGTATCCCGCAGATGGCGCCGCCGGCCGGGTCCTTCGGATGTTCAGGCTGGGCAAGCAGGCGGCACCAGTACCCCTCGCCGAGGATCGCCAGGGCTCCCAGACGACCCGCGACATGGATTTTCGCGTGTCCGACCCTCATGGGCCCAATGCGCGAGGATGAGCGTAACCCCGACGAGAACGGGTGGCCACCAGGAACCTTCAGGAGCAGGCGTCAAGAGGCGTTCCCATACCCGCGATGACGCATGACCCGGTAGAGGACGCCAAGCAATGGCCGGTGATCGTCGACGCCATCATCTACAAAGTGAGGGACTGCGGCGAGCGAGGCCAGCTCGATGAGTATCTGCTCGGGATGGACGGCGCCAGCCTCGAGAAGACAGCCAGCGAGATCAGCGCGGCAATTCCGCCTCGAGTTGCAGAAGAGTCCCAGGTCGCGCAACGTGTCCTTGCCGCGGTCTGCGCGTTCGTGAGGTCACACCCGTTCCGCGACGAGGGCGGCTATTTCGGCAAGCTGGATCCTGCCGAGCACGAGTAGCCGCGACTACAACTCCTGGTCAGGTTCCGCGCGCCGCCGTAGCTCCCTCAGTACCCGCACCAGCTGACCGAGGATCGACAGCGCCCGCTCACGACTGAGGCCGCTCGGCGCTTGCGCCGGGAGCATCGCGATGGACCGTCGTAGGACTTCGGCTTCTTCTGGCGACAGGTTAGCCACGGTCCTACCGTAGCGAACACCTGTTCGACGCGCTAGGTGGCCCCTACACCCCATGGGGCGGATTTCAGGGCTGCAGGGGCGAGCCGGCGGTCCGACCGTGGGGCTGCGGGCCGCCTCTGCTACCCTTCGTTTCGACGGCTTCGGCCGTCTCGCTGCCCATAGGGGAAGTCCGGTCAAAGTCCGGCGCTGGCCCGCAACCGTAGGCGAGACTCGTCCTCGCAAGCCGGGAAACCTGTCGGCGGTGAGTCCTACTAACCGTCGAGGAAAGCGGGGACTGGGAACCGGTACGGCAGCGGTGTCTCAGCGCTTCTCCGGGGTCCAGTATCCGGGAGAGGACTTTCGTGTCAGCACCCGCCCTTCGGACGGCCGGAGCCTGCCTTGTGGCAGCCCTGCTCGGTCTCGGAACCGCCGCCGTGCCAGTTGCGTCGGCCGCTACCACTCAGGCGGGGTCTCACGGGCCCCGTGTACTCCAAGCCTATGGCGCGACGATGACTGCGGCGGCGGCCGGCGCAGGCTGGATCGCCCGCGACTTGAGCGCGAGCGGAGCGCTCATCGACGCCGTCTCGCACAGACCCAGCGCCGGCGACACGGCCGACGCGATTTTGGCCCTGGTCGCCGCCGGCGATGGTGCCAAGCAGGTCAAGGCCGCCACCGACTGGCTCGAGCAGCACTTCGGCTCCTACGTCTCTGCCAAGGGCGTCGACAATCCGGGAACGCTCGGTCTCGTGGTCCTCTCAGCGGTTGCGGCAGGCGCGGACCCGGCGCGCTTCGGTCACGAGGCGAGTTCGAACGACCTGGTTGCCAGGCTTGAAGCCATCGAGCAGTTGAAGGGCGCGTCCGCCGGCGTCTTCGGCGCCACCAGCTCGGCTAACGCGTTCAGCCAGTCGCTGGCAGTTCTCGCGCTCGTCTCGGTGAAGGGCCCTGCCACGGCGATCCGCCTCGCTCAGGCCTATCTGGCAAGCCGCCAGTGCACCGACGGGGGCTGGGAGTACTCCCTCACCACGCCTTGTAAGAAGGCGGACCCGAAGAGCTACGCCGGTCCCGACACCAACTCGACGGCACTGGCCGTCATGGCGATCGTGGCGGCCGGCGGGCACTTTGCGCATCGCCCACTGACTTTCTTCGAGAGCTCGCAAGAGGCTGATGGGTCGTTCGGCTACTACGGCGTGGCCGGGGACGGGCAGCAGGGAGATCCTGACTCGACGGGCGAGGTGGTCCAGGCCCTGATCGCCCTCGGCGCGCTGAACGACCCCCAGTTCGTGCGCAACGGCACGACGCCCGAACAGGCTCTCGAGCGATTCCAGTACGGCTGCAAGTCGCCGGTGAGCGAGCGCGGTGAGCTCTCCTACGACGGTGCCCCCAGTCAGTACGCCACATTGCAGGCTCTTCCCGGGCTGGCGGGCGTCGCGTTCCCCCTCAAGGCCCACAGGCTGTCTACCGCCGAGCCTCGGCTCACCTGCGGTGCGGGCTGACCCGAGGTCGACCGCGGTTGCCGCGCTGACGGCGGTCGCGGTCGTCGCGACCGCCATCAGCGCAGTCATGTCGCCGCGTGCGGTTGGGCCCGCGGCGGCAAGTGCGGCTCAGCGCTCGAAGGACGCCTCGCCGGCATGCACGGTCCCCGCACACATCGCTGCAGACCAGATCGTCGTCCCTGTCGTCGCCGATTTCGGTGGGGTTAACGGCATGGTCCTGGTCACTTGCGTCCCTGTCCAGGTCGGTGACAGCGGCGAGCAGGTGTTACAAGCCCAGGCGGCGCTCCTGCGATACCCGTCTCCCCGCTACGCCCAGTCCGGCTCCGGCCTCTTGTGTGCCCTTGACGGGTACCCGACGAGCGGTTGCGGGAACCAATCGGGGGCCCATTACGCCTACTGGGCCTACTGGCACGGCGGGAGGCGATGGCGTTACGCGAGCCAAGGACCCGGGGAGTGGAAGGTCTCCAAGGGCGACGTCGAGGGGTGGCGTTTCGAGCCGACTGGCAGCGCGACACCGGCCGACCCTCCGCCGCGGGCCGCGTCGAGCGCGGCTGGGCTCGAGACACCCGCCAGTGCCATTCCAAAGACGACGTCGGCGCCACCCTCGGGCGGCCACGGGGCGGGCCCGATCGGCTCATCGGGCGGCGGCAGGAAGGGCACGACCCCGATCCCGTTCCTCGTCAGCGTCGCCTTCATCCTCCTGATCGGCGCCGCCGCCCTGCTTCGCTCCCGGCGCGCGAGCGACCGTGCCGCTTAGATGCTGAGAACCCGCCTCCAACCACTGCACCCGATCGCCTGGTGGTGCTGGGCCGGGGCCCTGGCCGTCGCCGCCGGCCGCACGACGGACCCGCTCCTGCTCGGTCTCATCCTGGCCGTGGTCGCCTGGGTGGTGACCACACGGCGCGGCAACAGTCCCTGGGCACGCTCGTTCGGCACGCTCATGCGACTCGGGCTCTTTGTCATCGTCATCCGCGTCGTCGTCCAAGTCCTGTTCGGCGACCGGGTGCCGGGCGCCACGTGGTTCGCCCTTCCCTCGGTCCCACTTCCCTCATGGGCCGCCGGTGTCACAATCGGAGGGCCCGTGACGGCTCAAGCAATAGTCGGGGCGTTCTGCCAGGGCCTGCAGATCGCAGTGATCCTGGCCTGTTTCGGCGCCGCCAACTCCCTGGCGAGCTCGTTCCGGCTCTTGCGCTGCGTGCCGGCCGGCCTGTACGAGGTGGCCGTGGCGGTGACGGTGGCGATCTCGTTCACGCCACAGGTCGTGGCATCGATTGCCCGGGTCCGAGACGCCCGACGCCTGAGGGGCCGGGTCACGACCGGGCTGAAGGGTTGGCGTGGCCTGGCGGTGCCGGTTCTCGAAGGTGCGCTCGAGCGCTCGGTCGCATTGGCGGCTTCGATGGACGCCCGCGGGTTCGGCCGACGCTCCACTTCGCCAAGGCGCCGGCGTGCCACCGCGGCGGCGACGCTCGGGGGTCTCGTCGGGCTTGGCATAGGACTGTTCGAGGTGCTCGACTCCGGCTCGGCTTCGGGAATCGGGCTTGCCGTCGTCCTTGTGGGCGGCGCTCTCGTCGTAGGGGGCCTCGTCGCCGCATCGCACGGCTCGAGGAGCCGTTACCGACCCGATCGTTGGCACGTCGCCGAATGGCTGGTCGTGGCGGCGGGGCTCGCGGCCGTTGCCGGGATCGTGGCAGCAGGCAGCAACGACCCGAACGCGCTTGTACAGCCTCTGTATCCCCTCGCGCTGCCCCAGGGCCCGGCCGTCGCGCTGGCCGGCATCCTCGTCGCCACCGCGCCGTCTGCCTTCGCACCGGTACCGGCGCCGGTGCGTACCGAGCTCAAAGAGGCCTTGGCGTGATCGCCTTCGACCGCGTCACGGTCACCTATCCCGGTGCCGGCGCGCCCGTCCTCGAGAACGTGAGCTTGGAGATCGAAGAAGGTCATCTTGCGCTCGTCATAGGCGCGACCGGTTCGGGGAAGTCGACGTTGCTGCGTTGCGTCAACGGCCTCGTCCCCCATTTTTCCGGCGGCCGGCTCAACGGGACTGTTACCGTCGACGGGCGCAGCACCGAGCAGTACCGTCCCCGCGACCTGGCCGACGCCGTCGGCTACGTCGGCCAGGACCCGGATGCGACCTTCGTCGCCGACACGGTCGAAGACGAGCTCGCCTATGCCATGGAGAACCTCGCCGTGGACCCGGCGACGATGCGACGGCGGGTCGAAGACGTGCTTGACACCTTGAACCTGCACGCACTGCGCCATCGGGCCATCACCACGCTGTCGGGCGGTCAGCGCCAGCGCGTCGCGATCGGCGCCGCGTTCACCGCCGCGCCTCGCACCCTCGTGCTCGACGAGCCGACGTCATCGCTCGACCCCGTCTCGGCCGAGGAGGTGCTGGCGTCCCTCGCGCGCCTCGTCCACGACCAGGGCACGACCATCCTCGTCGCCGAGCACCGTCTCGAGCGCATCGTGCAGTTCGCGGACATCGTCGTCGAGCTCGGTACCGCTCCTGGTGAGGTCCGTAGCGACACACCGGGCGCCATCTTCGCCACAGCGGGGCTGGCACCACCGGTCGTCCGCCTTGCCCGTGTGGCCGGATGGTCGCCTGTCCCGCTCTCGGTGCGAGACGCGCGCCGCTGTGCGCCCGAGCTCCGGCACCGCCTGGAGCCACGGACGCGTCCGCCAGCTCGCGCGTCCCTGGGCGACCGAGTCGCCAGGGTGAAGGGTCTCACCGCCTCCTACGGGCCCATCCCGGCACTGGCAGAGGTAGCCCTCGATCTCCACGAGGGCGAGGTGGTCGCAGTCATGGGGAGGAACGGAGCGGGGAAGTCCACCCTCCTCCATCACCTCGTCGGGCTTCGCCGCCCCCAGCGAGGCTCGGTGGAAGTCCTTGGCCGCGCGCCGGGCGAGCTCGCCGCGTCCGAGGCGATCCGGCTCGTAGGTCTCGTGCCCCAGGACCCGGGGGCGCTGCTGTGCGCCGACACTGTGGCAGCCGAATGCCGAGACAGCGACCGCGACGGCAAGCTTGCCGAGGGGACGACGCGAACGATGCTCGAGTCCATCGTCGCCGGCATATCCGACCAGACGCACCCCAAGGACCTCTCCGAAGGTCAGCGCCTCGCACTGGCGCTGGCGATAGTACTGGCGCCGGAGCCACCACTGCTGCTGCTCGACGAGCCCACGCGCGGGCTCGACTACCGGGCCAAGGAGCGGCTGGCCTACCAGCTCCGCCAGCTCGCGGCCCGGGGTCACTGCGTCGTCGTGGCGACCCATGACGTCGAGCTGGTGGCCGAGGTTGCCGACAGAGTGGTCGTGCTCGCCGACGGCGAAGTGATCACAGACGGGCCCGTCCGCTCGGTCGTCTGTCATTCGACAGGCCTTGCCTCCCAGGTGGCCCGGATCCTCGCCCCGGCGGAATGGCTGACGGTCGACGAAGTCGCCGCAGCACTCGCCGGGCGACCGGGCGGAGAGGGGATGGCCTCATGACCGCCATGCACGGCCGACGGCCCACAGGCCTCGACCGGTTCGGCTCTTTGGCCATTGCGATCGCGTCGATGATCGGAGCGATCGCGTTCGCGTGGCCGCTGCTCATCCCGGCGCACGCATCGCTGAACCAGGCACACGCCGGCGATGCGCCCTGGATCGTCGCCGCGCTCCTGCCCCTGTTGCTCGTGGCCGTGCTCGGCGAGTTCAACTCTGGCGGCATGGACGCGAAGGGTGTCGCCATGCTCGGAGTGCTCGGCGCCTGCGGCGCGGCGCTGCGGCTTCCTTCAGGAGGCGCCGCCGGGTTCGAGCCCGTCTTCTTCCTGCTGTTCCCTGCCGGCTATGTGTTCGGGCGGCATTTCGGCTTCCTGCTCGGCGCCCTTACCCTGTTCGCCTCGGCCCTCGTCACCGGTGGCGTCGGTCCGTGGTTGCCTTTCCAGATGATGGCGGCGGCGTGGATGGGTTACGGTGCCGGCTGTCTTCCACACCTACGCGGCCGCCGCGAGCTGGTCGAGCTGGCGGCGTATGCGGGCCTCGCCTGCTTCGTGTACGGGCTGCTTCTCAACTTGTGGTTCTGGCCCTTCGGCGCCGGGACGTCGTCGACCCTTTCGTTCCAGCCCGGGGCAGCGCTGGCGCACAACCTGGTCCGTTTCCTGCTGTTCGACGCCTCGACGTCGCTCGGGTTCGACCTGCCCCGGGCCGCGCTGAACGCCGGACTGATCCTGGTGGCAGGACGCCCTGTGCTGGCCGCTCTGCGCCGGGCCAGCCACCGTGCGGCCTTCGGTGCCCCAGTCGAGATCGCGCCCCACGCACTGGACGCACCGACGAGTTCCTGATCAGTCGGGAGGCAACCCCTCCCCTACTTCGATCAGGGAGTGACGCCCCCGATGACAGCCGCAGAGCCCGAGGTGGTGGCCTGATCCGCGGTCGCCACCGGCCTAGGACTGTTGCCGGACGGCGCCTCCAGCCCCGTTGCCAAGACCTGGGGGACGCCCCCCTTTATCGCCTCGTAGATCGAGTAGCCCTGGGTCACGAGGTTCGTCAGCAGATCCGTCATGCCCGCGGTGCCGTTGACGAGGACGATGTTCGCCCCGCTGAGCCCCTTGGCCGCGGCCTCGACCAGAGCCGGCAGCTGCTCGACGATCCTGTTGGCGGCAATGAGGCTCTGGTTGCCGCCGGCGAGCGCCTCGGCCCTTGCCTTGATGGCATCCCTGTCGGCCTCGGCGAGGCGGATCGTGCGGTAGGCATCGGCATCAGCGGGCTTCTCGACCTCTGCGATGAGGTCCTTCTCGCGCTTTTGGGCCTGCAAGGCCGCCAGCCTGGTCTGCTCTTCGGTCACCTGCTGGGCCGCCTTGGCCTGCGCCAGGGGACCAGCCTGACTCGCGGCAGCCTGGGCCTGCTCGATCTCGGCCCGGTAGCCCGCCTGCTTGATCTCGGCTTCGCGCACGAAGCCCGCCTTGAGCGCGTTCGCCTCCTGCTCCTTCTCGGTGGCAGCCTGGTCGGCCTGCGCGGCGGCGATGCGAGCGTCGCGCGCGACCGCGGCGGCGTGCGGAGCGGCGAGATTGTCGATGTAGCCGGTCGCGTCCTTGATCTCCTGGATCTGGAAGGCGTCGATCACGAGCCCGAGCTTCTCCATCTCGTCTGTCGACGCTGCCTTGACCTCCTGAGCCACCCGGTTGCGATCGCCGATGATCTCCTCCACGGTGAGGCCGCCGACAATCGAGCGGAGGTGGCCGGCGAGCACCTGCGCGGTGAGCCGTTCCATCCCCTGCTGCTGGTCAAGGAAACGGCGCGCTGCATTGGCTATCGAGGAGTTGTCGTCGCCGACCTTGAAGACTGCCACAGCCTCGACAGTGAGCGGAATGCGCAGCTTGGTCACACAGCTCTCGGAGATGAGGGCTTCCCTGAGGTCGAGTGAGAGCCAGCGAGCCTTGTTCTTCCAAGGAAGGACGAACGACCCCCGGCCCGTCACGATACGGAACTGTCCCCCATCGGTGCCGCGCTTGGATCCCGACACCACCATCGCCTCGTTCGGCGCTGGGATTCTGTAGAAGAACATGCGCCCTCCTTCTCTCGGGGGATCAGCAGGTCGTCACGAGCAGCGTCCGCGACGACAGCTGCTCGACTACGACAATACGTGTGTTCACCGCGAGCGGCTCCTCACTTTCGGTGTAGGCCGTGTAGGCCTCCGAACCCCCGCGGATCTGGATTATCACCTCACCGGGGACGCCTTGGGAGATAGGCACGGAGACCCGACCCACCTTGCCGACGGCTTCCTCGGCCGGCCCACCGGAGTCCAAGTCCATCTGCTCGCGCGCTCCTCCTGGTACAACGGGGCTCTGCCGGCCATGTCCATGCCGACCGGCCGGAGGCGACCACCCTGATCGGTCAGCTGTCAAGCGTACTTGTCGGCTGGTACCGCCCCTCAAGGAGAGCCGGCAGGTGGTCCCGGACACCGGCCCAAAGGTGGTCACCACCTGGCGACTCGCGGTGCGGGCGAGGGGCCGCCGGGAACCGCTCGCGATGACGGAAAGGGCCTCGTGCACTCAGCCCCGCAGGGCGCGAATGGCCTTGATGTCGCTCGCTATCTGCTCGACGAGCTCATCCTCGGTCCCGTAGCTGCGCTGCTCTCGCACAAGTGTCCCGACTTCCACCCGGATCCTCGCGCCATAAAGGTCCCGGTCGAAGTCGAGCAGGCACGCCTCGACGAGGCGCTCACCGGCCTCGTAATAATGCGGCCGGCGACCCACAGAGATGGCCGCCAGGTGTCTGGTCCCGTCCTCGAGCTCGACGAAGCCCGCATAGACACCGTCGGCGAGTTCCACGTCCGGACCGATCCTCACGTTGGCTGTCGGGAAGCCGAGCTTGCGGCCGCGACCGTCGCCCATCACCACGGTCCCCTCGACGAAAGTATCCACCTCCCGAAAGCTAACCTGCCCAGCGAAGTACGACGCTGAAACATGCGAGCGCGAGCAGCCTCATCGGGTACATACTCTCCGCGTGACTTATGTGACTGCTTCCAGGTTCCGCGCCCGAGCCGTCGACCATCTCGCCGTGGCGATCGGCACCTCCGAGGGACTCTTCTTCGTCAGCGACGGCGTGGTCGACGGGCCCTTCCTGGCCGGTGAATCCGTGCGTGCTCTTGCGCAGCTCCCCGGTCGTCTTCTCGCCGCATCCACCGACCCCCACTGCGGCCCGAACATCCGCGTGAGCGAAGACGGCGGCGTCAGCTGGGGTGAACCAGGAGCGCGACTGGTCAGGTTCCCTGCCGATGCAGGAACCGCACTCGACTCGGTGTGGCAACTGCACCTCGATCGGAGACCGACTGCCAGCGAGACAGTTTGGGCGGGCGTGAAGCCGGCAGCGCTGTTGCGCTCCGACGACCGTGGTGACACCTTCGAGCTCGTCCGCGGGCTTTGGGAACACCCTGACCGGCCAAGCTGGGAACCTGGCCCCTGTGGGCTCGCCCTGCACACCGTGGTGACCCACCCGGAGCGACCGGACCGGATCATTGTCGCGATCTCGTCGGGCGGCGTGTACCGCTCCGATGACGGCGGCGATACCTGGGTGGCGCGCAATCAGGGGATCGAAGCCCGGCCCCTGACCGGGGCGTCGCCCGCAGCAGGCCACTGCGTTCACAAGCTCGCCGTCGACGCCGTGAGCCCCGACATCCTCTGGGCGCAGGCCCATGGGGGCATCTACCGGACCGACGACGCCGGTGACCAATGGGAGTCCGTGGGCCGCGCCGGTGAGCCCGGCGGCGTACCCTCGGACTTCGGCTTCCCGATCGTCTCCCACCCTGAGGAGCCGGAGACCGCGTACGTGCTGCCGCTGGAGTCCGACCTCTACCGCTGCACACCCGAAGGTCGGTGCCGCGTCTACCGGACCACAAACGGGGGGCTCAGCTGGGAGGCGATGTCCGATGGCCTTCCGGGCACCAACGCCCATCTGACCGTACTGGGCGATGCATTCACCGTCGAAGCCAACCCACCGTACGCACTGGTCTTCGGCTCCAAGTCAGGTCAGCTCTTCGCCTCGGTGGACAGTGGTGAGTCGTGGCGTGTCGTCGCCTCTTACCTGCCGCCCATCTTGTGCGTGCGCGTCCTGGACTGACGCGAGCTGCCCGACCCGGCTCCGATGCCTGTCTTCAGATCCCGCTCGGACCAGGCCGAACCGTCCCTGGTCTGCTCCGCCGTGTGAACGGAGGCACTGATGAAACTACGGATCTTCACTGAACCTCAACAGGGCGCGAGCTACGACCAGCTCCTCGCCGTCGCACGTTGCGCCGAGGAGCTCGGTTTCGACGCGTTCTTCCGCTCGGACCACTACCTCCGTATGGGTGAAGGCGACGCGCGACCCGGTCCGACCGACGCGTGGATAACGCTCGCGGGCCTGGCCCGTGACACCAGCCGGATCCGCTTGGGCACCCTGCTGAGCGCGGCCACCTTCAGGCTCCCTGCACAGCTCGCCGTGATCGTCGCCCAGGTGGACGCCATGAGTGGCGGCCGGGTCGAGCTCGGGCTCGGCGCGGGCTGGTTCGAGGACGAACACCGGGCCTTCGCCATCCCCTTCCCACCCTCGGTCGGTGAGCGGTTCGATCGCCTCGAGGAACAGCTCGAGATCGTGTCGGGGATGTGGGCGACAGCTGAGGGGGCCCGCTACTGCTTCGACGGCGAGCACTATCAGATAGTGGACAACGCCGGCCTGCCCAAGCCTGTGCAGATTCCGCGACCCCCGATCATCGTCGGAGGAAAAGGGTTGAGACGTACACCGGCAATCGCCGCTCGCTTCGCCGACGAGTGCAATGTCTCCTTCGCCCCCGCCGAGCACTGTGCCGAGCTGTTTTCTGCACTCGACTCCGCTTGCATACGCATCGGCCGTGATCCTTCGACAATCAGGAGATCGGCCGCGCTCGCGGTGTGCGCCGGTCGCAACGACGATGAGATCAGCGCTCGGGCGGCCGCGATGGGGCGCGAGGTTGAAGAGCTCCGTCGCAACGGCGCCACTGGCACGGCGGCGGAGGTCGCCCACCGACTGAGGCTCTACGGCAAGACCGGGGCGACGACGATCTATCTTCAAATCCTCGATCTTGGCGACCTTGACCATCTTCGATTCATCGCCGAGGAAGTCGCACCGCTCCTCGACGAGCCGGGCGAGCGCGCGTGAGCGGACAGGTCACCGGTCGCAGGTTCGACGTCGTGACGAGCAACTGACAAGGGAGACACTCGATGGAAGACCGAGAGCTGCACAAGCGCATCGCGAAGCTCGTCGCCGAAGAACGCGAGCTCGAGGAGGGCCACATCGGCGCGCGCGTCACTGCCGAGCAGGAGCAGCGTCTGCGGGAAGTCCGGGCCGCCCTCGACCAGTCCTGGGACCTCTTGCGGCAAAGGCGGGCGCGCCGGGAGTTCAACCAGGACATCGCGACCACGAGCGCCCGGCCACCAGACATCGTCGAGGGCTACCAGCAGTAGGCCGGGGCCACATCCGTCTGAGACCGCGACCAACTGTCGGCGGCCGAGGGGCTGACCATGAAGAGGGAACGGACCACGGCGCCACGAAGCGCCAAGGGACAGCCGGGCATCACCTCCCACACGGGCCTCGCCATGGTCGTGGTCATGACAGGGGTCCTCATCACCGCCGTCGACACGACGATCGTGGTCCTCGCGCTTCCGGAGATCGAACGAGGGCTGCACGTGGCACTCTCCTCGGTGATCTGGATCGTCATCGGCTACCTGCTCGTCATCACCCTGCTCGCCACCCAGGTCGGACGGCTCGGGGACATGTTCGGCCGGGTGCGCATGTACGAGATGGGCTTCCTCGTCTTCATCCTGGGCTCGCTCGCCTGCGCTCTCGCGTGGAACGAGACGGCCATCATCGGCTTCCGGATTCTCCAGGCCGTCGGCGGGGCGTTCGTCACCGCCAACAGCGGTGCGGTGATCGCGGACCTGTACCCTGCCGAACGACGCGGACGCGCCTATGGATACAACTCGATCGGTTGGAGCATTGGGGCCGTCCTCGGGATCGTGCTGGGGGGCCTCATCGTCACCTACATCTCGTGGCGTTGGATCTTCTGGATCAACGTTCCGATCGGCGCTGCCGCGCTGATCCTTGCAACCAGGGTGCTCCACGACCACGGCCAGCGGGCCCGCCGCCACTTCGACTTTCTCGGCATGGTCACCCTCGGCCTCGGGCTGTTCGGCGTGCTCTGGGCCATGACGACGCTCGCCACATCGGCATTCGACGCCTCCGTGGCCGGTTACCTGATCGGCGGGGTCGTGCTCGTCTGCGTCTTCGTCGTCGTCGAGCTGCGCCAGGCCGAGCCGATGCTCCGCCTCTCGCTGTTCAAGGTCCCGACGCTCGCGCCGTCACTGCTCGCTGCGTTGTTCCAGGGGCTCGCCAACTTCGCCGTGCTCTTCCTGGTCATCATGTACCTCCAGGGACCCCGGGGCCTCTCCCCAATCCACGGCTCCCTACTGCTCGTGCCGGGCTACGTGGTCGGCTCGGGTGTCGGCCCGTTCGCCGGGCGATCGGCGGATCGGTTCGGGCCGGTGATACCGGCGACAGTCGGGCTCGGCATCCAGGTGATCGCTCTGTTCCTCTACGCGCAGCTCTCCCTCGGCAGCGGCTTGTGGCTGGTCGTCGCAGCGAGCGTCGTGAACGGGATCGGGGCAAGCTCGTTCTTCCCCGCCAACAACTCGGCAGTGATGAAGGCCTCACCGCCTGACGTGTTCGGGATCTCCTCGGGGATGCTCCGGACCTTCGCCAACATCGGCATGGTCTTCTCGTTCTCGGTAGCGATCCTCGTCGCCTCCCGCTCGATCCCCAAGCACCTCGCCTTCGCGATCTTCGTCGGCACCACGAGCCTGCACGGCCACTTGGCGAAGGCCTTCACGACCGGGCTGCATGCCGCCTTCTATGCCTCGATGGGTTTCATGGCCCTTGCCGCCGTGCTGTCGGCGACAAGGGCCCAAGGTTCACGGGGAGCTCCCGCCAGGAACCGTTGACCCGGGAGAAGTGCCCCTATGAGCAACCGCTCGTCGAACCGCAGCTCGGGCAGGCATAACACGAGCCGGCACGCTGCATGACGTTGCCGCAGGCGTAGCAGAACGGGGCATCCTTGCTCTCCACCTGCCCCGCCTGCCTCATCTGTTCGGTGTCACTCGGCCGACGACTTGCCGCTGCGTCCCCGCCGGCGCCGAACCGTTCGCGATCGGTCCGCTCGGCGTCCCCGTTGTCGACATCCTCGAGGCCGGGCAATGTCGGTTGGGTCCTCTCCCCCGTCGAGAGCACTCCGAGCTCGAGGCGCTCGTCAAAGCTCAAGTAGTCGAGGGCCAGCCGCCTGAAGATGTAGTCGACAAGGCTCGAAGCCAGCCGCAGCTCCGGGTCGTCGGTGATCCCTGCCGGTTCGAAACGGAGGTTGGTGTACTTCCGGACGAACGTCGACATCGGAACGCCGTGCTGAAGTCCGAGGCTGACGGCGATGGAGAAAGCATCCATGACACCCGACAGGGTCGAGCCCTGCTTGGAGACCTTCATGAAGACCTCACCGGGGCGGCCGTCCTCGTACTCGCCCACGGTCACGTAGCCCTCACAGTCGGCCACCCGGAAGGCGAAGGTATTGGAGCGACGCTTGCGGGGCAGCCGGGTCCGCGTCGTAGTGGCAGGGGCGATCACATGCCTCTGCTGCAACGCACCTTCGAGCTCCGCGATGCGCTCGAGCAGCGCTCCCTCCCGCACGAGGCTTGCCCGTGCGGCCTGCGACGCGACATCCTCCTCGTCGCCCACGAGCGGTGCGGCGGCTCCTGCCCACTTCGTTGTCGCCAGCGGCTGGGCAACCTTGCAGTTGTCGCGGTAGATGGCGACCGCTTTCAGGCCCATTTGCCAGGCATCGACGTGCAGCTGCTCGACCTCTTGGACCGTGGCGTGCTCGGGAAGATTCACCGTCTTTGAAATGGCGCCCGAGATGAACGGCTGCGCTGCGGCCATCATCTTCACGTGACCCAGATAGTGGATCGTGTTGTCACCCATGGAACAGGCGAAGACGGGCAGATGCGCCGGCTCAAGGTTGGGCGCCCCCAGAATGGTCTTGTGCTCGTCTATGTAGGCGACAATCTGGTCGATCTCGTCAGCACTGTAACCAAGCCGCCTCAACGCGCGGGGAACGGTCTGGTTGACGATTGACATCGTGCCGCCGCCGACGAGCTTCTTTGTCTTCACAAGTCCCAGATCAGGCTCGATCCCCGTCGTGTCGCAGTCCATGAGGAACGAGATCGTCCCCGTAGGTGCCAGCACCGTCGCCTGGGCATTGCGCACGCCATAGGCCTCGGCCAGATCGACCGCGGTGTCCCAGGCCTCCTGAGCCGCACAGAGGAGCTCGGTCGACACCTGTTCCTCGTCGATCTTTGCCACCTCGACACGGTGCATCCGCAGTACGTCCAGCATCGGGCCTGCGTTCTCATGGAAGCCTGCGAACGGCCCCATTCTCGCTGCCGTGCGGGCCGAGGTCACGTACGCCGCGCCCGTCATGAGAGCCGTGATCGTCGCCGCGATGGCCCGGCCCTCGTCCGAGTCGTACGGCACGCCCTGAGCCATGAGCAGCGCCCCGAGATTTGCGTAACCGAGGCCCAGCTCTCGGAACCGGCGCGTTGTGTCAGCGATCTTCGCGGTCGGGTAGTCGGCGTTGCCGACAAGGATCTCCTGAGCCGTGAACACGACGGTGACCGCGGCCTCGAACCCCTTGGCGTCGAAGCTGTCGTCGTCGTTCAAGAAGCGCATGAGATTGAGGCTGGCGAGGTTGCAGCTGCTGTTGTCGAGGTGAACATACTCAGAGCAAGGGTTGCTGGCCGTGATCCGGCCTGTGTTGGGCGCCGTGTGCCACTTGTTGATGGTCGTGTCGAACTGGATCCCGGGATCCGCGCACTCCCAGGCGGCCTCTGCGATCTGACGGAACAGATCTCGCGCCCTGAGAGTCTCGATGACCTCGCCCGAAGTCCGGCTGATGAGACCCCAGTCGGCGTCGTCCAGCACTGCCCGCATGAACTCGTCTGTCAACCGGACCGAGTTGTTGGCGTTCTGGTACTGAACGGACTGGCTGTCCCTGCCATCCAGGTCCATATCGAAACCGGCCTGTGCCAGCACACGCGCCTTGCGCTCCTCACGGGCCTTGCACCAGATGAACTCTTGGATGTCCGGGTGATCGGCGTCCAGGATCACCATCTTTGCGGCGCGACGCGTCTTGCCGCCGGACTTGATCGTCCCTGCAGAGGCATCGGCTCCGCGCATGAAGCTCACGGGCCCCGACGCCGTCCCGCCCCCGTGCAGCAGCTCCCGGGAAGACCGGATGTTCGAAAGGTTGACTCCCGCGCCCGACCCACCTTTGAAGATCGTGCCCTCCTCGACATACCAGTTGAGAATGGAGGCCATCGAGTCCTCGACGCCCAGGATGAAGCAGTTATGAACACGTACACCGGAGCTCAGGTACTCGCCGCTCTCCGTCTGGATGTCGAAGACGTCCATCTCGCCGACGTCCTCGATCCCTTCGATCTCCAGTCGCTCGGAGATCTCCCCTTCACCCGAGGAATCGGTCCGGTGCCAGCTCAGCTGGTCCCCCACCTGGAGCTCAGCGGCGGGAACGAACCGGCCGGCGCCTTCGCCGCTTGCCCGCCACACGAGATGATCGGCAGTGACGTCGAGCTGGTGGCCGGCCTTGGTCGTCACGCGCAGCACGCGCTTGCGCCCGTTGGCTTTGACCGCCACGATCCAGGTCACACCATGGGCGTCGAACACCTTCTGACCGACTGCTTCGTCCTCGACGAGGCGCCCGATCGGGACCGGGCCGTCAGGAGTCGAAACCAGAGCGTCGTAGGGTTGGCACGCGGCAGCCTGCTGCGGCACACCTTCAACGCCGATGTTGAACCAGACCGGTGAGTTGAACGCCGCCTTCTGCTGCACGACGAGGTGCTTGAGCTCGTCGCTGAAGATGGCCGCCTCGGCCGAATCAACGAAATACCCGTCTTTCAAACCCCATGCTGTGATCGTGTCCACGACACGGTCGACAACCTGCCGCAGCGAGTGTTCCCGTCCCGGCATGCCAACACTGCCTCGGAAGTACTTCTGAGCGAGAATGTTGGTCGCATTCAGGCTCCAGGTCGAAGGCACCTCGACGCCGAGCTGCTCGAACGCGACAGCCCCGGTGCGGTAGTCGCTGATGCGGGAATCACGGATCTCCCAGACGACCTCGTCGTAGGGATGGCGGGACTCCGTGGTGAAGTGTCGTCGGATGCCAATTCCGAGGCGCTCTCCTGCAACGGCCATTGAACGGTGCCCTCCTTGACGGAACCTGTCCGCCACACGAGATCCTTCGCCTGGAAATCACCCAAGTCACCTGTACCACAATATCTTGTGGTGCGACAGAATATGACTACCAGATAGGTGGCTAATTACAGCACCGTAGTTACGGCCGTGTCAACGGACGGCCGCGTTGGTCATCCCTGCTCAGGGACCGCTCGCGAAGGTTCTCGTTTGCTCGCTCGCGCAAACGGCGCGCCCTCCCACACCGGAACGAGTCATGTGTGCGCCCGTCCGGGCACCCGGTAGGCGCACCGGCTACCGTGCCGTCGTGGCCGTCGTGATCGCGATCGATGCAGGGACATCAGGGGTGCGGGCACTTGCCGTCGGCGAGGACGGCCACGTCGTGACCGCTTCCTACAGAGAGCTCCACCAGTACTTTCCCGCTCCCGGACTTGTCGAGCATGACGCTGCCGAGATCTGGTCCCTTGTCGAGACGACCTTGGCGGAGCTGCAGTCGGAGCTGGCGAGACGTTCATTGACCGCCGCCGCGATCGGGATCGCCAACCAACGTGAGACCGCGGTGGCGTGGGACCGTTCGACAGGCCGGCCGTGCCATCGAGCCATCGTGTGGCAGGACCGTCGGACGGCCGCCCGATGCGTCGAGCTCGCCGAAGCCGGCCATCTCCCGCTCGTTCGCGAACGGACCGGGCTCGTGCTCGACCCCTACTTCACGGGCACCAAGTGGTCGTGGATGCTCGAGCGCGGCGGGGTCGAGCCCGGTCCTTCACTCGCCTTGGGAACTGTCGATGACTGGATCTGCTGGAACCTGACCGGAGGTACGAAGTCGGGAGTGCATGTCACGGACCCTTCCAACGCCAGCCGCACGCTCTGCTACGACATCTGGCGGCGGGCCTGGTCAGCGGAATTGTGCGACGTTCTCGGAGTACCGGCCGACGCACTCGGTGAGGTCCTCCCGTCCGCCCGCAGGTACGCAACAGCAGCGGCCGGTGTCGCAGGCGGGTGTGTAAAGGGTGTCCCTGTGAGCGCCATGATCGGCGATCAGCAGGCTGCCCTCTTCGGGCACGGCTGCCACCTGCCCGGCGACACCAAGGTCACCTACGGCACCGGGAGCTTCGTGCTCATGAACCTCGGCACACGGCGACCCCCACCGATCGAGGGGCTCCTGACTACGGTTGCCTGGGACCTCGGGGACCACGCGCCGAAGGGCATCGACGGCTTCAGCTACGCCCTCGAAGGCTCCATATTCTCCTCCGGCGCGACGATCCAGTGGCTGCGCGACGGTCTCGGGTTGATCGACGAGGCAGCCGAGGCCGGCCCACTTGCCTCCCAGATCCCCAGCAACGAAGGGGTGTACCTCGTCCCTGCTTTCGCCGGCCTGGGAAGCCCCTGGTGGGACCCACAGGCGCGGGGCACCATCGTGGGCATCTCGAGAGGGACCGGGCGGGCACACTTCGCCCGCGCGGCCGTCGAGGCCATGGCCTACCAGTGCCGCGACGTCCTCGAGGCGATGGTCCTTGCTGCTGGTCAGACCTTGGTCCGGCTCCACGCCGACGGCGGAGCTTCCGCGATGGATCTCCTCTTGCAACTCCAAGCGGACCAGTGTGGAGTGCCCGTGACCCGTCCGCGCACAACTGAGGTCACGGGGTTGGGCGCCGCCATGCTCGCCGGGCTCGCTGAGGGCGTCTGGGGCTCTCTGGAGGAATTAGGGGCTTTGGCGACCAGCGCCGAGGTCTTCGAGCCTGCGTCGAGGCGTGGCCGGGCGGACGCAGATCACGCCGCTTGGGCAACCGCGCTCGAACGGTCCAGAGGGTGGGAGCGAGACCCGGCGCAAGCCGCGAAGTCCTAAGTCCCTCGAGGCTTTGAACGCCTCTGCCCCTGAAGGTCCGACAGACAGCACCCAAGGAGCCGCCAGGGCAGCCCCAACTTCGGCTCAGTGCCTCTTGCACCCGTGCCGATGGTTACTCCACAGCTGTTGCAAGTGAGGATCATGTGGGAGCCGGTGAATCGATGGTCGGACGCGACTTCACAAGAGCAGGGAGAATCCGCGTCCGGTCGATGCGGCCCTTCGTCACGGTGTCGATGGCGCTGCTCATGGGGCTGGCCATTCCTGGGTCGTTCGGGCTCTTCACGGCCGGCGGTGCGAGCGGGCAACCTGAACCGATTGGTCGCCTCGCGCCGGTCGTTTCCGCCGGTGCGCGAAGTATTGAGTCTCCCGGCTGGTGGCAGAGCGGCACCTGCGATCCGGAGAACGCCCCCGGATCTCAGAGCCTTGGTGCCTCGTGGCACGGACTGGTGGCGTGTGGTCCAGGTACGACCCAGGGCGGCAGTGACGACATTGTGTTCTTCTTCCCCGGCGCTTGGGGCGAGCTCGAATGGGAATGTGTAGAGCTCTCGATGCGCTGGATGTACCTCGCCTGGGGTGTGAGCCCCTATCCGGCCGACGGTCGGGACCTCGTACGCAACTACGACCGCTTCAAGACCACGTACAACCCTGACGGGCCTCAACTACTGGTCGTCGCGAACGGCACGGTCGGAGCCGTCCCGCAACCCGGCGACGTCGTGTCGGTCGGCCGCACCCGCACCGACAGCTTCGGCCACACGGCGGTCGTGACCGCGAGCGGCGTGAACGCCCAGGGCAACGGGACCATCACCTTGATCCAACAGAACGGCGGTGCCGGCAACGACGGATGGGCAACGTATGCCGTGAACGACTGGGTCGTCGCCGACGGGGTCACCGGTTGGCTCCACAACCCTTCCTGGACCTTTCAACGGCCGCTGGTCGGATACACAGGGCCGCCCGGGTTCGAGGCAGGCATCGCAGCACCCGGCAACGGCTATGAGCTTGTGGCCACCGACGCGAGCTCCATTTCCGTGTCCGGCTACGTGGGCGTCATGGGAGCTGACGGCGGTGCCGTCTACGGTTACATCGACCAATACGGCAACTTCTTCGTGCGACAGAGCGCGTCCACGGCCTGGCATCTCGCGGCCCAGCACACCAAGTCGATTGCTGTCGCCACCACTCCGTCGGGAGTCCCGGTCCTGGCCTTCTTGAGCACGAATGGTGGCTTCTATGCCGAGCAGGGCTCGCTCACTGGGCCCTTTACCCTCGAGGCCACGGGGGTCGCGGCAATCGCACTCGCCGCAGGCGGGGGCTCGGCTCCCCCGCTGCTGGGGTACCTCCAGAGCACGACCGCGGCCTTCTTTGTGAAAACGGGCATCACCGGCAGCAGCTGGACTGTCGTCCAACCCTATGGTGTCAGCTCGATCGCGCTCGCCGAGGGCACTACCCCGTCGAGCGGGCTGATGGGATACCTATCGACCAATGGGATCTTCTTCGCGAGCGAGGTGTCCCCAAAGGTGCAGTGGACGTCCGAAGCGCGCGGCGTGACGGCCATTTCCCTGGCGGCAGTCGGACCCACGGGCGAACCGCTCCTCGGCTACCTGGCGGGGAACAGCTTCTACGCAGCTGAAGGCCTCACCCCGGCCACTTGGGTCCCCGAGGCGACCGGTGTGGCTGAGATGGCAGTCGCGTCCGACTCGGCGCCGGGCGCCTCCCCGGTCCTCGGCTATGTCACGAGCACCGGCAACCTCGAAGTGCTGCAAGGTCAGCCCTCCCGCCGTTTCTCGCTGCAGGCCAGTGACGTCTCGTCGCTTGCTCTCTCGAGCGTCACCGACTCCTGAATGCCTCAACCTGAGGGCCCCCTTGTGAGGGAATAGGCGGCACCTTGCCAATTGGGTTGGTTGGTCCCGACTGGTCCGCCGGCAGCTGCTCAAGGGCGAGCCCACCCATGCCGATGATTGTTGTACGACCCCGATTGCCTTGCGAGGGAAGTTGGGTACTGCGGCTGGCGTTCCATAGCCCGGCAGGACGTCTCGGCCCAGGGCGGGAATACCGCGCGACACCAGTGCAGTTGACACTTGTGGCGAGGGGGTGCACCGATGAACTTGACTGACGAGTTCGAGGTTCCGCTGGGTGTTGCCGAGGCATGGACCGTCCTCACAAACGTCGAGAAGATCGCACCTTGCCTGCCCGGAATCTGGCTCCGAGAGGTGGCGGGAGACGAGTACCAGGGCGTCGTGAAGGTCAAGGCCGGACCGGTCACCGCGTCGTACGAGGGCGTCGCCCGTTATCTGCTGCTCGATACCGAGGCGCACCAGGCCGTGCTGAAGGCGGAAGGACACGAGATCCGTGGACAAGGAACGGGCACGGCCTTGGTCACCGCAACCCTTTTCCCGTCAGCCGTAGGCACCAAGGTCCAGGTCGTCACGGTTCTCTCGATCGACGGGAGGCTCTCACGCCTTGCCGGCGATGCGCTCGCCACCGTGTCGCGCAAGCTGATCGCCGAGTTCGCCGAGAACCTGGAGAAGACGGTGCTGGCCACGCCCGCCGCAGTTACCGCGTCGCCCGCCGACCAAGCCCCCTCCGAGGCACCCCCGGAAGCTCTCGCCGAAGTCTCTGCCGACACTGAGCCGCCCGCAGCCGACACGGACCAGGACCAGAGCTACCCATCGACTGCCGGGCCCGAACAGGAGCAGGGGTCGTTGACGAGGCGCCTCGCGCCGTACCTGACCGTTGCGGGGTTCCTTGTCATCGGGCGGATTGTCGTTAGCTCACAGCGTCGGCGGCGGCGGTAGGCCGCAGCAACTGTGAGGCCGTCGCCGGGCCGGTCGAAGGGCGGCGGCACTGCCCTCCGGGACGACTTCGAGCAGGGTCAGTCCGCCATGGGCACACTGGATTCGGCCTCACTGTCGCGACCGAAGCCCAACGACCTTGCGAACATGTCGGTGAAGGACCGATGCACCGTCAGCTCCACGTAGCGCACGCGCCTGGCCAGGCTGTCCGCCATCGCCCGGCGTTCTCGCGACAACAGCAGCTGCTCGGCTCCCCGGCCCGCGGCGTTGCCCACCTGCCGGTAGCGCTCCCGCGCCACCTCCACCAACAGCCCCACCCCTATCGCGCTCTCGAGATCCAGGTAGGTGCCAAAAGCGCCCGCCACAATGACGTCGTCCAAGCTTTCAGCCCCGACGCCGGCCTCTCTCAACAAGAGCTCTGTACCGGCCCGGATCGCACCCTTGGCCAGCTGGATCTCGTTCACGTCAGAACGAGTGAAGACCACGTCGCGCCCATGGCCTGCCCGGCCCGCCGGCACCAGCAGGCAGGTGGGTCCGCTCTCGGTACTGCTCACCAGCGGATGGCCCTTGACGAGCGAACCTCGCTGGTCGATGATCCCCGCTTTCAATCCCTGGGCCACGACGTCGAGGATGCCCGAACCGCAGATGCCGATTGGTGCCGCCTTCCCGATGGTCTGCACCTGGAAAGCGCCCCCGTGAAAACGCACGTGCTCGACGGCACCGGGCGCAGCCCGCATCCCGTCGTGGATGTGCGCCCCCTCGAATGCCGGACCCGACGCAGTCGAGCAGCTCCAGATCGCGCCCTTGTGCGACAAGCTGATCTCCGTGTTCGTGCCGATGTCGAGGGCCAGCACAGTCAGTCTGGTGTCTGCCATCCCGCTGGCCAGGAGCATCGCCACGTGGTCGGAGCCGACATATCCCGCGATGTTCGGTGGCAGATAGAGGGTCGCACCCGCGTCGAGCTGCAGCCCGACCTCCTCGGCACGCACCAGTATTGGATCGCTCACGCAAGCGACGTAGGGAGCCTCGCCCAACTGGCGCACAGGCAGGCCGGTCACGAAATGGTGCATGGCCGTGTTCCCGACCACGACGGCATCGACAATCTGGCCGCGATCCACGCCGGCTTTCCGGCACAGCTCGCCCACCATCCGGTTCAGCTCATCAACCAGCCTCTCGTGCAGCAGCTGTGCAGCCCCGTCCGCGGTGTTCGCGTACGTGATACGGGTAACGACGTCTTCGCCGTAGGCCGTCTGGGGATTCATCGCGCCGACCCTGGCCAACGTCTCGCCACTGGCGAGGTCGACCAGATACGCAGCCAGCTTGGTCGTTCCGGCGTCCACGGCCAGACCGAGCAGCGCCCCGCCGGCAGGTTGGACGGAGACAAGCGCCCCGGTGCCGTCTGGGCGCTTGTACACAGCCCCTCGTCCCCGCCATTGCTGTGCGCGCAGCCGGTTCGAACACGCCCTGGCGCTCCACAGGCTGATGGTGGTCACTACCCCGCCGGACTGAGCCAGCGCCTCTTGCAACCGCCTGGTGTCGGCGCGCAAGTCATACAGTGAAGGAGGTTCGAGCACCAGATCTACGGCGATGACCGGTGGGTCCAGCGTGAAGTCCACAGCTTGACCTTCCGTCTGCAGACGCTGTGGGGCGCTGAGAGACTCGGGAGGTATCTCCAGGCGGACCGTGCCACACACCAGCGCCTGGCACGCCAGCCGCCAGCCCTCGTCACGCTCGGTGACGGTCAACAGGCTCTCTTCCTCGGCGGTCTCAGCGCCGAGCAGGCCATCGACCGCCCGCACGCGACAGGTGCCGCAGGTGCCCTCCCCGCCGCACACCGACACCATCTCGACGCCCGATGCCTGTGTGACCGCCAGGACCGTCATGCCGGGTGCCACTTGCACGCGCCGGCCCACCGGCTGCAGCTCCACGCTGACCCGTGCTGTGGGATCGGCCTCAACCATGGTGGGAGATGTGCTCTTCCCGGTAGCGGCAGGTCGCGGCCATAGAGCAGTAGTCGCAGGACTCGCCGGCGTGCTCCACGTCCGGCCCGATACCAATCGCCATGGAGGTCGACTTCTTCGGCACCATCATGTAGCCGTCGGTCAATCTGACACCTGCCGAGGCCGCGTCGAGCAGGGCGAAGATCTGGCGCTGGCCGCTCGCTACCGGCCAGCCCACCAGTCCCGGGCTCAGGGGCACTGTGGTCTGAAGTCCCTCTGCGTTGGCCCGCTCGTCCACCATCTGGCACATGGCCTGGCCCAACAGGTCGACCGCGGCCGAGCCGAAGGCGTCAAGAGCGAGGGCCAGGGCCGGGTCCTCGGCGAAGCACTCAGAGGCCGCCTCCTCGAGCGCGGGACCGATGGAGCAGACGGCCAGCACCACCGAGCGTGCAGCATGCAGGTGCTCGGCGACGAGCGAGCCTGAAAGATAGCCCCCCTGTTCGAGGCGGACCCGCTCGTGCCGGAACTCTATTACCGGAAAGCTCTCGGTCACCACGACCGGGACCAGGAGGGGCCTGCCGGCTGTGACAGCCTGCTCAGCGACACCGAGCGCCGATGACCGGCGCCGGCGCACGACCACTGGGTCCGCGCCGAGTGAGCGCAGCACCATGTCGGTATCGGGGCACAGGGCCCAGTCCTTGATCAGTTTCAGACGGCAAGCACCTCTTTCACGAGTCGCACCGCACTGGAGGCGTCCTCCGCGTAGCCGTCGGCCCCGATCTCGTCCGCATAGGACTTCGTGATCGGCGCCCCGCCGACGACGATGCGCACCTGGTCGCGAAGTCCCGCCGATTTGATCGCGTCGATGGCGATCTGCATGTTGGTCATCGTCGTCGTCAACAGCGCCGACATCGCCACCACGTTCGCCCCGTCCTTGATGGCCTGGATGAACTTCTCCGCCGGGACGTCCACGCCCAGGTCGACGATCTCGTAGCCCGAGCCCTCGAGCATCATCGCCACGAGGTTCTTCCCGATGTCGTGCAGGTCCCCCTGGGTGGTGCCGATCGCCACCTTGCCGCTGGATGCCACCCCCTCTTCTACGAGGTGGGGCTTGAGCAGGCTGAGCGCTGCTGTCATGGCCCGGGCGGCCACCAGCATCTCGGGCACGAAGATCTCACCTTCCTCGTAGAGCTTGCCCACCTGGGCCATGGCTGAGATCAGGCCCTCGCGCAGCAAGGTCCCCGCCTCGATGCCGCCGTCCAAGGCCTCGGTCACCTTGGCGACGGCGAGCTTTGCCTGCCCGTCCACTACTGCCTCACGAAGCTCCTCGATCAACGCCATGGCGTTCCTACTCCATTCTCCTAGTGTTCGATGCGGACGTGCACAGCTCCAGGACCCGAACCCGCGAGCCCGGAGCGTCGTCGACCCCCAGCGAACGGACTTCCCCCGATATCGCCGCCACGCGCGGATGCCTGGCCAAAGACACTGCTAGTCGCCGTACTGGTCGGTCAGTTCGCTTGCCATGTGAGCCCACTGCCACAGGCGCTGAGGCTCATAGCGCACGGTGCTCACGTCTTTCATGATCACCTCGACCACGCACCCGTGCGCCTTGGCCTTGTCGAGGACGGTCTCCAAGTCGTGCCTGGCCTTGTCGAGGTTCCACGTGGTCTCGGCGAACACGGCCGGGTTGGGCTTGTGGGAGAACACGTAGCGGCTGCCCACGTTGGCCACGGCCTCGTCGATGTTGACCCAGGGGCTCATCGACACCTTGCGCAGGTTGGGCACCTTCTCCAAGATGCCCATCTTGCGGTGCAGGGGATCGCAGCAGCCGTAGTAGGTCAAGCCGAACCGGCTCATCCATCTCAGCTCGTACTGCAGCGAGAACTCCCAGTGCATGCGCGGCGAGACGTCGGAGAAGATCTGGGCGGCGCCGCTGCCCCAGAGGTCCTTCGCCCGCACGTGTGCAGGGTCGTAGTCCGGGGGCGGCAGCTCGTCTGTGTACCCGAGGCCGCCAGAACCTATCCGGAAGTACGCGTTGTTGAGCGTCAGCAGGTCCTGGGCTTCGAACTGGTCGAGCATGGCGCAGTAGGCGTTCACGAGCTTGTCTATGGCCTTGTGGACGAGCTCGGGGCGGTCGTAGAGGTCCACCATGGCCTCCTGGACGCCCCACCACCTGATCATCTCGTCCCAGGGCGCGAACCAGAAGCAGAACCCATTCGCCCCGAGCCGCTTGACCCCGATGACCCCGTCCATGATCTCCGACAGCTGCTCGTACTGCTCCTCGGAGGCCGCAGCGTCGTGGGTAACGACGGGGACCTTGATCTTCTCGAGGTCGTCCTCGTCTCGTATCTGGATGTTGAAGTGCCGGGAGACGACCGAGTTCGCCTCGTCGGTAACGGCAATGTCCACGTCCTCGGCGATACCGAACGCCGTGTTGTGCACCACCAACGGCGACCACACCACCGGTTCCACGACCATGTCCGCCGGCATGTGCTCCCACTGATAGATCAGCCTGCGCATCTCCCATTCGTGGTAACGGCTCCACTCGCTGTTCGTCTGCAGGCGCAGCTCGTCATCGACATCCATCTCGTGCCACGGGACCTCGTCGATCCAGACCATCGGCTTGACATGCTCGAGCCCGTTCATGGCACGCCAGCTGGAGGCCGTCTCGGCGTGCCCCGGCAACGCGGCGATGGCCGCCAGCTGCTCGCCCAAGTGGCGCAGGACCTTCTTGTCGGCTTCGCTGACCTCTGCCCGGGTACCCGCCAAGGTCCCTCTTCGCGACGGATCGACCAGCCAGTTTGCATCCTCCATCGAAACTCGCCCCAATCCATAGGCTCGAAACGAAATTTCTGCGACCTTACCAGATCCGATCCGTGCGTCAGAAATCGTTATCTGAGGCATGGGACCTCGGCAGCGGTGGCGCGAGCTGCCACCTTGACGCTGCGAGCCGGACCTGCACGGTTGTGATCAGATCGAGCGACTGCAACGGAAAATGGGAACAGCAACAGGGAAAGGAGCGAATCGTGAGAGACAACGGCGACACTTTCACGCTGGAGGGACGCAAGCTCGTAGTCACGGGGCGGAGCCCGCGGCATCGGCTACGCCATCGCCAGGACGGCGGCCAGGGCTGGCGCAGCTTCTCGCCGGCCTCGAGAAAGACGGAACCTTGCCTCGAACCATCATCTACAACCTGAACCCCGCCGACAACGCAGTGTTTGCAACCATCGCGGGCGCTTTCGCGAGACCCGGCGTGAGCCCGCTCGTCCAGTGGGGGCCGCCGTGGTGGTTCAACGACCACGAGGGAGGAATTCGCCGGCAGCTTGACGAGCTTTCCCAGGTCGATATGCTTTCCGGCTTCGTGGGCATGCTGACCAACTCACGGTCCATCCTTTCGATGACTCGTCACGAACTGTTCCGGCGCATCCTTTGCGAGGTCATCGGGCGCGATGTTGACGAAGGCCGGATTCCCGCTGACCTCGACTGGTGCTCGCCGGTGGTCCGCGACGTCTGTGTCGGCAATGGTGTGCGGTTCCTTGGCCTCCCGGAGTCATGGGTACGGTGACCGCGCCGTGGCGCGTCGTCCTCATGGGCGTAGCCGGCTCTGGAAAGTCGACGATCGGCGCCGAGCTGGCGCAGCGTCATCACGCCCGGTTCATCGACGGCGACGAGTTACATCCGGCCTCGAACATCGAGAAGATGACCTCGGGCGCGTCGCTCACCGACGAGGACAGATGGCCCTGGCTCGCAGCCCTGCGCCAAGCGATGCGCGGCGAGCAGCATGTCGTGGTTGCATGTTCCGCGCTCAAGCGCACATATCGCGACGCGCTGCGCGGCGCCGGCGACGTCAAGTTCGTGTACCTCACGGTTGACCGCGACGAGATCGTCCAGCGAGTCGGGAGCCGGGCAGGCCACTTCATGGCTGTCACGATGGTCGAAAGTCAGTTCGACGCGCTCGAACCACCAGGTGATGACGAGACCGACGTCGCGTCGGTGCACGAGAGCGGCGAGATTGCCCTTGTCGTCGACGCGGTGGAAGCGGCCCTCACCAACCTACGTGTCGGCGTTTCGAGGGTGCCTATTTGGGCTGAGGGCGGTGAGGGGCGAGCGATCTCGATTCACGAACTGCGCGCACTTGTTCGTCAGATCGCAGCCACCGAGGTGCTCAGCGGCAGTGTGCGGCGGGTGCTGTTGGTCCCGCCGGATCGCACCAGGCTCCAATCGCGCGCCGGTGAGATCACGGGATTCCTCTATGAAGATCTGACTGCCGCTGGTGCTGACGTGGCGGTCTTGCCCGCTCTCGGCTCGCACCAAGCATTGACCGCGGACGACGCTGCGCTGATGTTCGGCAATAGGGTTCCGTTCGAACGCATCCATCGGCATCGCTGGAGGGACGCATTGGTGCACCTCGGTGACATCGGCGCGGCCGAGGTTTCGGCGGTCTCAGGCGGTCGTGTGGTTGGGCCAATTCCCATCGAGGTGGACGACGTCCTCCTGTCAGGGTGGGACGTCGTCGTCTCGGTTGGTCAGGTCGTCCCACACGAGGTGACCGGTATGGCCAACTACTCCAAGAACCTGATCATCGGCCTCGGCGGCGCACCGACAATCGATCGCACCCACTTCCTTGGCGCGATCTGCGGAATGGAAAGCGTCATGGGCCGGACCAACAACGCGGTCCGCGATGTGGTGGACGCAGCGTACGATCGATTCCTGGCACCGCGCGTGTCGGTGCTGTGGATTCTGACAGTAGTAGAGGACACCGCCGCCGGAACAGTGCACCGAGGCCTGTTCGTTGGACGCGGACGATCCGGTGAATCGGGTGGAGCCGCCTATCGGGCAGCCGCTGACCTCGCAGCGCGCTGCAACATCGACGTGCTCCAACAGCCATTGCGTCGAGTCGCGTGCTGGCTCAACCCCGCCGAGTTCAAGACGACCTGGCTCGCTAACAAGGCCATATACCGCACACGGATGGCTATGGAAGACCATGGGGAGCTCATCGTGCTTGCACCTGGGGTGTCCCGATTCGGTGAGGACGCCATCGTGGACGCTCTCGTTCGTCGACACGGCTACCGCGGCACGTCTGCCACCTTCGAGGCCGTACGACGCGACCCTGAACTGGCCAACAACCTCGGTGCAGCAGCCCACCTCATCCACGGCAGCAGCGAGGGCCGCTTCCGCATCGTGTACTGCACCGATCCGGTCGCCGGCGGCCTCACTCGTGAAGAAATCGAAGGCGTCGGCTACGAATGGCGCTCGCTTCCCGTCGAGCTCGGCCACCTGGGCGTCACGCCCAGGAGCCCAACGGGGCAAAGACGCGACCGCAGCGGCATGCCGTTCGAGTACTTAGCGAACCCGGCTCTCGGACTGTGGGCCGCCTCCTCCCAGTTTCCGTAAGGAGGTCTTCGGCCCAGGAGGCAGCGCCTGAAGCTACGTGGGCGCCTCCGATGACAGCAGCGGCCACTGCGTAAAGGACGACGGTATCTTCTCTACCAGAGCTAGCAGGTGCGTACCGGCCGATCGGCGCAGGGCCGAACGGCCCAGCGCGGGGATACTAGGCCACTCTTACGTCCGCGTGTCGAGAAGGCTTCGAACAGGTCACCGATCTGCGGCTACAGAGCCACGTCTCTCCAGCTCAGCAGCCGGTGCAAGCCATTGATCCAGCCCCGTAGGACGCGCTCTGGCGTTGGCGGCCTTCGGTGAGCAGCTGCCCGCCAGGCACGGTGAGCCGGGCTTCAAGCTCCCGCCGCAGAACGTTCCGCAATGTGTCCCGGGGCCTATCAGTTCCGAGTTGTTCGGGCTAGCTGAGCGGTATCGTCGCACGGAGCGAACCCCGCCGTTCGAGGACAGCCGGTGAATCTGTCCAGTATGAAATGCGCAGTGGGGCAGGCTCAGAGCTTCAAGACTCCACGCAGGTTTCGCACAGCCTGGGCGATCCTCTGCTCGTTCTCGATGAGAGCAAATCTGACGAAGCCCTCTCCGCCTGGCCCGAAGCCCACTCCCGGTGAAACTGCCACCTGTGCCTCCTTGATGAGGAACTTCGAGAACTCCAACGAACCCATCTCTCGATAGGGGTCGGTCGGAATCTTCGCCCAGACGAACATCGTGCCCTTGGGCTTGGGCACATCCCAACCTAGACGCGCGAGTCCCTCGCAGAGGGCGTTGCGGCGCCCCTGATAGATCTCGGTCACGAGCTTGGGGTAGTCCGGTGCCTCGTTCATGGCGACGATCGCTGCGATCTGGATCGGCTGGAAAGTTCCGTAGTCGAGGTAGCTCTTGAGCTTGGTGAGGCCCTGGACGATCTCGGCATTGCCGACAAGAAAGGCCACTCGCCAGCCCGCCATGGAGAACGACTTGGTCAGGGTGTAGAGCTCGACAGCTACTTCAGACGCGCCTGGGACCTGGAGGATGGAAGGAGGTTGGTACCCGTCAAAGGCCGTGTCCGAATAGGCGAAGTCGTGTACCAGGAGCACGCCATGCTCGCGAGCGAACTCGACGAGCCTGGTCATGGTGACAAGATCGATGCACGCCGTCGTCGGGTTGTGAGGAAACGACAGGATCGCGACCCGGGGCTTCGGCCACACCGACTCCCACGCCTCGACGAGGTTGGCGAAGAAGGTCTCACCGGCGTCCACCTCGTCGTTGCCGAGCCCTTCCAGCCTCACCATCCGGACGTCGGCGCCGGCAAACAGCGGCGCGTACAGATGGATCGGGTACGAGGGCGAAGGAACCAGAGCAGTGTCGCCCGGCCCCACAACGACCCACATCAGATGCGAGAGCCCCTCTTTGGCCCCGATGGTGGTCACCACCTCGCGGTCGGGGTCCAGGTGAACCTCGAAACGCCGCAGGTACAAGTCCGCGATCGCCTGCCGGAGCCGGGGTATCCCACGGCTCGCCGAGTAGCGGTGATTGCGGGGATTGTGAACAGCCTCGGCCAGCTTCTCGACGGCCACGTCTGGCGATGGAATATCGGGGTTCCCGAAGCCGAGGTCGATCACATCGTCACCAGCACGGCGCGCCTGCAACTTCAACTGGTCGATCTCCGCGAAAACATACGGAGGAAGTCCTTGAATCCTGCGAAGCTCCATCGTGCGACGTTAGCCCCTACTCTCCGTTGTCTTGCAACCGTGCCAGGCGCAGGGCCTCGGTGACGAGATCGACTGAGCGCGGCCAGCTCCAGATCGCCCATGCGGCCCCGGCGGCCCGGAGGTTCATCAGTTGGTCGGCTGCAGGGCCCGCTTCGGCCGGAAACGAGCCCGCCCAGGTCGCCGGCCCGAGAGCGGCCTCGGCCTCCAGCCGGGCCAGATCCACTTCCCACAAGTTGACCGTCGCGCCCATGCCATGGGCTATCTCGAGGGTCGCCGGCGCTATCGCGCCCACCCAGCATTCGATCCCGCACGCGGTGAGCTCGGCGAGCATGGCCGCCAACGATGCCCTCCGGTCCTCGAGTGAAGGCCACCCGATCCCGTAGGCCTCGTTCTCGGCAACGCTCTTCGCGTCGCCGATGCCGAGAGCGGCCACCAGGCGGTGCCCGGTCACCTCATGCAGAGAAACGAACGACTCGACCACCAGCCGGTCGGGAAGAAAGCCCACCCTTGCCACGAGCGACCCGATCCGGATGTGCCGGGTCGTTGCTGCGACAGCGCCCAGCACCGGGAACATCGACAGAGCGGGCCGCGACCTCGTGGCACCCCGCCAGAGGTGATCGAAGACGAAGACGCCATCGATCCCGGCGCTCTCCGCGTCACGTGCTGCCGCGAGCGCTGCGGCAGCGGTCGGCTCGAACGTCGGGAGGGTGATACCGACCTTCACGCCATCAGACCTCCCTGAGCCCCGGGCTCGGAAGGTTCACGGCGTCGACTCGACCCGTGCCTTCAGGTCCCGGATGGCGGCATGGATGATGTTGCCCTCGGCCCTTCGCTTGATGAAACCCGGCAATGGCACGCGCAGCTCGACGGCGAGCTGGTAGGTGACTTCGGTCCCGCCTTCAGGTGCGGACTTGAAGCGATAGATCCCGTCGAGGCGGCTCGTGAGGTCCCCTTCTCGCTGGACCCAGCGAAGCTCCGTCGGTGCCTGCGAATAGTCGTAGGCAAGGGTGTAGTTCGTGCTGCGCCCGAAAGCAGCCGCCCGGAACGAGACAAGCGAAGGCCGTCCCTGCTGGTCGCGCTCGTGGACGTGAACCTCCTTCAGATCGGCGACCCATTCCGGATAACGCTCGATGTCAGCCACGACCTCGAAGCACCGCGTTGGGGAGCCGTCGACGACCATCCGCTCAATGGTCTGATCGGTCACACGTCCTCCTCTCTGCACTGGTGGACTCCAGCCTCGCATCTCCTCGGGCTGTCGGCCAGCATTGGCCGACCCCTGATGCCGGTCCAGCCCTCGCCGACGATCAGTACATCGACTGGCATGATCAACTGCCCATCTCCACCAGGGTCTGGTGCAAGATCCGGGCCAGCTTGTCGTAGTCGAAGTCCTTCACGACCCTCCGGCGCGCCTCGGCACCCAGGCGCGCTCGAAGTTCCGGATCGTCCAGCAAGCTCGCCAACGCGGCCGTCACCGCGGTCGCGTCGCCCGGGCGGTCTACCACGAGCCCCGTCTTGCCGTCGAGGACGGCTTCGTCCGAGCCGCCGCTGCGCCCGGCGAGCTGGGCGACACCCGCGGCGGCAGCTTCGAGAAAGACGATCCCGAATCCCTCCTGCTCGAGGCCGAGCCAGCGGTCACGACAGCACATCGCCCAGACGTCCGCGGCGGCGTCGAGCATCGGCAGGTCGTCGTCGCCGACCCGGCCGAGAAAACGCACGGGCGCGCCACAACGTCTCGCCGCCAGCTCCAAACGTCTGCGATCCCGTCCAGAGCCTCCGATCGCGAGCGTCAGGTCCGGCCGTGCCTCGCTCAGAAGTCCCACGGCCTCGATCAGCACGTCCATGCCTTTTCGTGGAACAAGCCGGCTCACACTCACGACAAGCCTGCCCTCGGTGGGCAGACCCAGCCGTTGCCGAACTGCCACTCGCTCTTCAGTGCCGAGCGGATGGAAGCGCTCGTGGTCGACTCCGGGGGGCACGATGACGAAGCGCGGCTTTCGCGCCCTGGCGACGCGCGCGGCCTCGGCAGCTGGATAGCCGCCCGCGGCAACTGCAAGCGACGCCCCGGACAACACGGACCGCAGGAGCTGGCGCGAGACCGGCAGCCGGCTGGGAACGGCCACCTCGGCGCCGTGGAGGACCACGCCGTAGGGCACCTGCAGCCAGTTGCCGAGGAGGCCGAGTGGAAGTGCCGGATCCAGCAGCACGAGCCCGCCGCCTGTGGCTTGCGACAGTTGTCGCACGGTTCGCGCCAGGCCGGGCGTCGGCAGCAGGACCGGCGACCGCGACCGCTCGACCCGAAAACCCTGCCGGCGGTCGAACTCAGCAGCACCGCGGAACGCGGTCGTGAAGACCGTGAGCTCCTGAGGGGGCAGCCTGCGGAACAGCTCGTACAAGTACGACTGGATGCCACCGACTTTGGGCGGAAAGTCATTGGTGACGAGCATGTACCCCATCAGCCGAGCGCCCCGGGCGCTAGGGGCCGGTCACTACGCTGATCACCCGACGCGCCGACGAAAGCGCAGCTCGGGCACCAGGCCCGCTCGCTGGAGCATGCGGACGGCGCGAGCCTCAGCGACGTCGACCACGATCCCGGAGGCGGCCGGCGGACCCAGCACGAAGGTGACGACGCAATCATCACAAGCCGAGGTCCCATGCAGCACACACTCATCGCAGCTTATGGACACGCTCTCGGTCGGCATCGCTCCTCTTCCTGATCTTGGTCACGCGCAACACGGGCCGTCCGTCCGCCCCTGGAGGCAGGCGGCCGGTCAAGGACCACCGGAGAGATGATGCCGCAAGGCTGTATCAGGCCCGTCAGGCTACCCGTGATCGGTGACCGATTCCGGCTACGTTCTCATTACATGGTCTCCGACCGGCTTCGTGCGATCTGGGAGCTTCACATGCCCGAAACCCGCGAGCTCGCCGGCTTGCACGAGTTCGATGGCCAGGTCCAGGACCTCTCGCCGGCAGGAGTGAAGGCGCTCCTCACATCGCTCGGACGCGGCGCGCCCGAGCCGAATGCTCATGACGAGGCACACCTGGCCGCAGCAGAGGCCGGAGCGCTCGCCGCCTTCTCAGTAGCTGAGATCCATAGGTGGAACCCGTTCGTCCACCTGGAGAATCTCGACCTCGCATGCTACGACCGCGAATACGCGTCCGCCGATGAGCGTGCAGCAGCCAAGGCAGCTCACCTGGGCAGATGGCCAGACGCCATCCACGGTGCCATCGAGTCGCTCGACTCGGTGCCCGCTCCGGTGGCTGCTGCTCTCCTACCGGCGATACGCGGCCTCGGCGAAGGCCTCGAGGCAGTGGCCGCTGATCCTGCGGTTCTCGATCGCGGTCGGACCTGTCTCGAAAGGCTGATCGACCTTCTGGAAGATGCAGCAACGAACGGCCCGCCCGATGCGAGTCTGGGCTCACGCACGCTGGCCCGACTACTGGGCGATCCCGAGGCGATGACGGTGGACCTCGGCCGGCTCGAAGAGGTCGCGGACGGAGAAAGGGCCCGCCTCACTGAGCGGCTCGCTCACGATTGCGATCGGCTGCGACCCGGCCTTTCTCCTGGAGAGGTCGTCCGGGAGCTGCTGAGCGACCATCCCGACGACGAGGGCATCTACGCCGCCGCTCGCCACCTGATCGGAGAGCTGCGCACCTTCACGACCGAGCACGGCCTCCTGCCCGAGTTCGGAGGCACCTGTCGTGTCGGCCCTGCCCCACCATCGAGGCGCTACGCGGTGGCGATGATGTCGTGGACCGGCGCGTACGAAGCCGACGCACCTGCCTGGTTCCATGTGAACCCGCCCGATCCTTCCTGGGACGACGAGACCAAGGAACGGTGGCGGTCGCTCTTCAGCGCTACGACACTGCCTGTCATCACCGCACATGAGGTGATACCAGGGCACTTCGCCCACGGACGGATGATCCGGCTCACCGCTCGTGGGGACGTCCGCCGGTCGCTGTCTTCGCTCGGGTTCGTCGAGGGCTGGGCTCACTATGCCGAGGAGCTGTTGGTGGAAGAGGGCTTTCGCCAGGATGATCCGCGCTTTGCGATCGGAGTCTGGATCGAGGCTCTCGTGCGGGTGACACGTCTCGCGGCGGCACTCGGGATCCATAGCGGGACCATGACGGTGCAGGACGCGGCGGCGCGCTTCCGCGAGGATGCCTTCCTGGAAGCACCTGCGGCTCAGTCCGAGGCGAACCGGGCGACGTTCGACCCGACCTACGGTCGCTACACGTGGGGCAAGCTCGAGATCCAGGCGCTTCGCGACGAGGCGATCACACGCTGGGGCCGACGCTTCAGCCTCCGACGGTTCCACGAAGCAATGCTCGAGCTCGGCGCACCGCCGCTCGGGACCCTGGGCGACGCGCTCGAACCGGCATAGGCCGAACTGCCTTCAAGCCACGAGCTCTCACACAGCTGCGGCACAGCGCCCACTACCACCGGCGGCTGTCGTACCTGCCTACCAGCCCTCCAATGTTCAGGACGTCCACCAGGCGAACGACGCGCTTTACGCTGTCGAGGCGGTAGATCACGAGCGCCGTCTCGACCCTCGCCGCCAAGCGCCGAGCCAGGAAACCGTGAAGCTCCACTCCCGACGCGACAGGGTCAACGAGCAAACGGCCGAAAACAAAGCGCCGGGCCTCATCGGCGACGTGGAACTGAAGCTCATCGAGCGCCTTACGCGCCGGCTCGCTCGCGACAAGGCCCCACCGATTGTCAGCACCCGATCGCGCCGTCGCCGGGAGCGAGATCCCTCCTGTCACGGTGCGCACCACGAAGCGGGCATCTGGATCGAGCGCTGCCAGCTCCTCGCCCATGTACAGGTTCCCGCTCTGAAGGGCGGCCTCGGCCTCGATGATGCGGCGCACGGTCTTCGGCTCGGACAAGAGATCGATCGTGTACTCGAGCCCTTCCAAGTCACGGGCCGACATGATGACCGCGGCCGGCGCGCCATCTCGCTCGACGAGGACCCGCTCACGTGTGGCCACCACGTGGTCGACCACGTCGTCCAGCTTGTCGCCCTTGCCCGCGAGCGCTGCCATTGGCAAAGCGTACCGCTCCTCCTACGTAATCTGGGTGGGTGAAGATCGACGCGCTCGGGAGCCCGGCTCACACTGGCCGTCGACTCGTCGGAATGCATCGAGGCAGCACCGAGATCCAGGCGGGCTCTTGTGCCCTCATGGACGTCGCTTGCGGGCGCCTCGGCCTTCGATCTACGAGGTCGGTGGCCGCGGCGACGAGGCTGACGCGGCGGCCTTGCTCTGCTTGAGACGCGCGGCGAAGCAGCGGAGGGCGAGACCACGGTGGGACAGCTCGTGTTTCTCGGCCGGGCTCATCTCGGCAAACGTGCGCCCGCCCCCGCCCTCCGGCGCGAACACCGCGTCGTAACCGAAGCCACCTAGACCGCGCGGGGCCGGCTTGATCTCCCCTTCGACAGCACCCTCGCCGACGATCTCGGTGCCGTCGGGAAAGCGGCAGACCACCACGGTACGAAAGCGCGCACGCCGGTCGGTCTCGCCCTGGAGGACAGCGAGCAGCTTGGCGACGTTGTCGGCGTAGGTGGCGGTCTCGCCGGCAAAGCGCGCCGACCACGTGCCCGGCGCTCCTCCGAGCGCCGCCACCTCGAGACCGGTGTCATCGGCGACGGCCGCCTCGCCAGTTGCTGCGACGACCGCGACGGCCTTGAGACGAGCGTTGTCCTCGAGGGTCTCCCCCGTCTCCTCGACCGCGCCGACCCCTTGCGGACGAGCGACGAGCTCGATCAGGTCATCGAGCTCCTCCGCCAGGATGGCCGCCACCTCCGCGGCCTTGTCTGGATTCGCCGTGGCGAGCACCAGCCGCATGATGATCCCCTTCTTCCTGGCGTCGCGGGCTGAGCCGTCAGGGTGTGACGGCCGCGGTACGGTCCGACGGAGGCGTTGCCAGCACTTCTGCCTGGACCTCGAGGATCTGGTTGATGCCGAGCTCGGCGAGGGCGAGCATCTCGTCGAGCTCGGTGCGGGCGAACGGCAGTCCCTCGGCGGTCCCCTGCACCTCGACGAAGCGTCCTGAGGACGTCATCACGACGTTCATGTCGACCTCGGCAGCGGAGTCTTCGGCGTAATCGAGGTCGAGCATGCAGACCTCCTCGACGACGCCGACCGAAACGGCCCCACACGCTTCGCGCACCGGATGAGAGGCGATCGCTCCCGAGAAGCACAAACGTGAACAGGCGTCGTGGAGCGCGACGTAAGCGCCCGATATCGCGGCCGTTCGCGTCCCCCCGTCCGCCTGCAGCACGTCGCAGTCGATCAGTATCTGCCGCTCGCCGAGTGCCCCGAGGTCGATGATGCTGCGCAGCGCCCGGCCGATCAGCCGCTGAATCTCCTGCGTGCGCCCGGACTGGCGACCCTTGGTCGCCTCTCTGCTCACGCGTTCGGGCGATGAGCCCGGGAGCAGGGAATACTCCGCCGTCACCCAGCCGCGGCGGGTGCCACGCATCCATCTCGGGACGTCCTCGTCGACCGAGGCCGTGCACAAGACCTTGGTGCGGCCCGAAACCGCAAGCACCGAGCCGGCGGCGAACTCGGTGAAGTCCCGGACGAAAAAGCCCGGACGGAGCTCGTCGAGGGCCCGACCGTCGTGGCGCACGAAAGCTAGGGCATCACCTTGCGGGTCGGTCATCTCGGCAGGGTACCCGGCTGGGGGGCCGCGCGGCCAGGAACAGCCCGCCCATCAATCTCGGCAGCCAGGTCGATCCGGAGGTGCTCACGCGGGTCGAGGGTGTAGAGCCGCGCCGACGCGGTCGGGTTCGTCGTGGGGTGCACGCCACTGGCGTTGCTGAAGGCGGCGGGCCCGGGTTGGAATCGCTCCTCAGGGCCGCACGGTAGCGTTTCTCGCGATGCCCACGAGAAAGACCACCGGGACTCAGCGCGCCTTCGGCAAGCCCAGGGTGCCAGGTGACCCGCACGAGCCTGTGATCCGCAGCGTGGCCCGCAACCGGCGAGCTCGGCACGACTACGACATCCTCGAGGTTTACGAGTGCGGTATCGCTCTCAGAGGTGCCGAGGTCAAGTCGCTTCGGCTGGGACAGGCATCGCTGCAGGACGCGTACGCCAGGATCGACGACGGAGAGCTGTGGCTCCTCGGGGCCCATTTGGCGCCGTACGAGTACGCGTCCGGATACGGTCGTTTCGAACCGGTCAGGGCGCGCAAACTGCTGCTGCACCGCCAACAGATCGATGAGCTCTCCGGTCGCGTCGCCCAGAAGGCGCTCACGCTCGTGCCACTCAGCATCTACTTCAAGGACGGCCTGGCCAAGGTCGAGCTGGCGCTCGCGCGAGGACGCCGGCTGTATGACAAGCGACACGCGATCGCCGAACGGGACGCGAACCGCGAAGCCCTGCGGGTGATCCGGGAACACGAGCGCCGGCGCTGACGCCGCTGCCGAGGCGGTATCCTGCTGTCAGGAACAAACACCACCAAGGGGGTGACAGGCTTCGACTTCGGTCATCAAGTTGGGAGAAGCGAGCCGTGGTCTCCGGAACCACGTTAAAGAGCCGGAAAACAACACAAACGCCGAGCCTCAGCTCGCGCTTGCTGCCTAACTAGCAGCAACGTCTGCCCGGTCCTAGTCCTGCGGACCGGTCCCAGGCGTCATCTTGCAGGGCTTACCTGAACGGCGCCGCCGGCGAGCAGTCAGGGACATCTCAGTCGGCTGGGGTCCTGCACCGGCGCCGGTGGCGTGGCGGGACCCGAGACACCACCGCCGGATGCGCTCGGAGAAGTCCCATCGAGATACCGGGGGACGCGGGTTCGACTCCCGCCACCTCCACGGCTTTTTTAGGCGCTTGACCTGGGCAAATGCTCAGGTCGGCGCCGACCGTGACACGAATCTGACACGCGGAGGAGGACCAGCGGCATGGCCGATCGGGTGACCTGGTGCGTAGTCGAGCAGTTTGACGCCGATGGCGTCGTGGTCAAGTTCCATGCCGTCGAGATCAAGGACGGTGAGATTGACCGTGGCGATGATGGGCCGGAGCTGGTGAACTCGGAGTGCTCGATGCAGCTACATCGAGACAACGTGAAGCGGGACCTCTCTTGGCAAGCTCTGCTGACGATGTCAGCCCAGGGTGATCTCGCCGGTAGGGGGCCACTATGCGAGAACTGCATTGCTTGGGCGGACGTGCATCACATCCACCGCGGAGAAGCGAAGAGCGATGTGAACTACCACCTCGTAAAGGCTTCATTCGTAGCCTCGGGTGTCTGGTTGGGACGTTGTGGGAGACCCGTCGTGCATGTGGGCCCGATTCGCCTCTGGGACGGGGGCTGCGGTGAGTGTGACGCCATAGCGGGGGATTCGATGAGAGTCCAGATGGCCCAAGAGGAGGCAGAGCGTAGGCGTGGTGGTTGGGAGATCACGCCTAGCTGACGCCCTAAGCGCTCGCCCGCCTCAGCCGGCCCCGCTCTTGACGTCGCCCCACGCCCTGGCCCTGCGTCTCCACCGTCTCATGGCTCGCCTTTCGTCCTCGGTCTTCCCACCCCATACACCGACGGGGGGGCTGTCCTCGAGGCTGAGCGTGTATTCGAGGCATGGCCGGCGTACCGGACATTGCTCGCAGAGGGCCACTGCGAGCGTCACGACGCCGCGTGGACTTGTCGGGAACCAGGGGTCGCAGCCTCTGCCGCGGCAGAGGCCCCACTGCTGCCACTCCGGCCGCGCGACGAGCTCCGCCAGGGTGAACGGATCCTGGTCGCTGAGAAGGGCATGGAACCAGGAACGCTCGGCCTGCTCGCGGCCGTCGAGAGGCGCGTGACGGTGTGCGAGAGCGGCGCATTGGCAAACTTCGGCGTGAGAGCGGTCAGGCTCGCGACGGGCTATCTCGTCGAGCCAGAGTCTGCGTTCAGCGTCGTTCACGGCTGCTGCAGAGCGAGCTCGGGGTCGGCGACGAGGGCCATTCCGCGTCGCAGGTTACTGCCAAATGGCTGTACTTCCGTGGACCTAGAAAAGTCCTGGTCGCAGATCGTTTCTAAGGCCGTGAAATCGTAGCCGAGGGGTGTAGTAGCCGGCCTACTTGAGCCCGAACATCCTTAAGAACCGGCCCGTCGCGCCCATGCTCTTGCTGTACGTCTTGCGCCTCACGACGCGCTTGGCGTAGGCGCCCGGGCCTCGTGAGGCGGCACGTGCGTTGTTGCTGAGGCGTGCGGCTCGGTAGAGCTGCGAGGTGAGGCTTCTACGTCTTGGCATCGGGGTCTCCCTCACCACTGTGCGCCTCTTTCGGCCCACGGTCAACGTGCAGCCCGTTCACGGTCGGAGCGGCGTGGCTCGGGTCAGCCGCCGCGTAGTTGGCCGTCACGGCCGGTGTGGAGTGTCCTAGGAGCTTCTGTACGAGCAGCAGGTCCGCATTCGCTCGGTAGGTGTGGACACCGAACCAGTGCCGTAGCTGATGGGCTCCGGTGTGCTCAAGCCCGATGCTCACGAGGTAGGCCGAGATCCGCTGTGAGACGTGGTAGGGCGGCACGCGGTCGAGGCATCGGGGACGGCGGAACAGCGCACCCGTAGGGCGCATCGGGAGCGCCTGCAGCGCGGCGAGAACGTCGGGGTGGAGCGGGAGCATTCGTTCCTTGCCCCCCTTGCCCTGTGTCACCCGGAGCTGGCCCACGTCATCGAGGACGTCCTCGCGGTCGAGCCCCGCTATCTCACAGCACCGAAGGCCCTCGTAAGCGCCCAGGAGCAGCCAGGCGCGCATCTCCGGTGTCGCCTTCTCGAGGGCGAGTCTCAGATCGGCGTCGCGCATCGGACGCGGCATGCCAACGGGTACCCGTGGCTTCGCGATCTTGGCCGCCGGGTTGTCCGTGAGGAATCCCTCTTCGACGGCCCAGCGGTAGAAGCAATCGAGGGTGGACAGGCGCCACCTTCGCGCCCTCGCCCCGATGGCAGGCCCCTTGCGCCCGGAGTCGAGCCAAGTCTCGATCTTGTCCCTGGTGACCTTCGCGAAGCCGCACCGAACCTCTCGGAGGAACTGCCGGAAGAAACGGTCGCGGACCTCGATTGTCCGGGGGCTCAGGTTCCGACGTCGCATCGACAGGACGTAGAGGTCGATGAGCTCCCGATCGGTCTTTACCACGCGGGTGCGCGCCAGCGGATAGCCCTCGGGCAGATCTGCCCGAGGGTCCTCGGGCACCAAGCCCGCCATGAGCGCTCGCACGTTGCCTTGCAGCTCCTCGAGCAGGGCCCTGTCCGATGCCGGCTCAGGATCCCGCCCCACGACCGTTAGCTTTGGCCGATGTGGGCGCGGCGGCGCTTCCGGCCACTGGCCGTACTCCTCGACGGCGCGCCATGCGATCGCGATGGCCCATGCCACCTCGTTCAGCTGGTCCCCGGTCAACTTCAGCTCGCGGCTCGCCCAACTGAACGCGATGACGAGGTCGTTCCTGGTGACCTCGTACCTGGCCGGCGTGCGGTCCGAGGGCGACACGAAGAGCTCCGCGAGAATGTCTTCGCGGCTCGGGGGTGCGGGTGCATCATTGGTCATTGTCGGACCTCCAATCAGGTTCGGCCAGTGCCGGGGCGTTCACAGCGCGCCCGGCACACCTGTTGAAGGTGACTCTATGCCTTATCGTGCTATTTGTCTATATGCACGTTTCGTGTCACGGAACGTGGCATGGCAATAGTTCTGAACTTTGTTCGGTAGTTTCTCCTGGTCAGCACCCTTCGGCATTGATAAGAAAAGGCGGGCCGGGTGCGAGGTCCCGGCCCGCCCGTTCCCTGGCCCAGCCGTCGCGGGAGAATGCGCGACGGCCGTGCCAGGGATTTCGTCGCCCCGGTCCCAACGAGGCGGCGAGGACCTTGGTTTAGAGGCCGCGCGAATAGGGAAATAGGCCTCTGAACAGGTAGTTCGCGGAAGAAGAGACCATCCACCGGTCGTGGGGTTGTCCCGACTGTGATGTCGGGTGCACCCAACCACCAACGACCGAGTGGAGGTCCCTACCATCATGCGCGCGTTCGACCCCGAAGTGAAGGACATCGTCTGGCAGGCGATCGAGCCACTCGTGCCAGTCCCGGTAGACAAGCATCCTCTCGGTTGTCACCGCCACCGCAAGTTTGACCGTGACTGCTTCGAGGTGATGCTCGTCAGGCTCGTGACGGGCTGCTCGTGGGAGGACGCAGAGCGGCTGTGTGGCAACAAGGTCTCAGACACGACCGTTCGCGAGCGACGCGACGAGTGGATCGCTGCTGGAGTCTTCGAGACAATCTCGAACGAGGCGATCTCCGGCTACGACCGGATCATCGGCCTCGACCTTTCCGATGTCGCTGTGGACGGCAGCTTGCACAAGAGCCCTTGTGGCGGCGGGGGAACGGGTAAGAACCCGACCGATCGGGCCAAGCTCGGATGGAAGTGGTCGGTACTCACAGACAAGGTCGGGATCCCCTTCGGCTGGACCGCAGACGGCGCCAACCGCAACGACTCGGTCCTCTTGGCGCCGACGCTCGAGAACGCCGAGCGACGTGGGCTCACAGAGGAGATCGAGACCATCTGGCTCGACCGCGGTTACGACTCTGCGGCGACGCGAGTCCGCCTTGCAGAGGCGAGGATCGATGACGCCGTGATCGCAAAGAAGCGCAAGCGAGGCAACCCCGCCAAGGAGACGAAGAAGCTCCCGATGGGTCTGCGATGGCCGGTCGAGCGGACGAACTCCTGGCTGTCGAACTACGGCCAGTTGAGGCGGAACACTGACAGAACAACTGCACACCGCCTCGCTCAGCTCGCCCTCGCGGTCGTCCTGCTCCTCACCGCGAAGCTCATCGACTGGCGGAACCGCTGGTCACCGACCCTCTCACCTATCCGCTGACGCTCTTAGCTATTCGCGAGCAACCTGAACGCCAGATTGTCGACCGGCGCGGCTCCCCAACGGGCGACGTACAGGTAGGCCCGTTCGCCCGTGGGTCGTCCCGTGCCGCCTGCGAAGTCGAGCAACGTCGGTACCAGTTCCAGTGAGCTCCCGATCCGGTTCACGACCAGATACCTCGAGAAATCTCCGCAAACCATCCAGGAGAAATCTCCGCTGGTGGCATTCGCGAAGCTCGGGGCATATGACGAGACCAGCACTGGACGACCGAGCAGCCTTGCCGGCTGTCCCTGGCTCGCCGGCACGTAGTCATGAGGTGCCAAACCGTCCGTAACAGAAGGCGCAGCCAAAGCGGCCACGGCTTGCACCATTGAGGACGACATGAGCCACGAACTGCCTAACTGGTATCGCTCTGGCAACGCCCCGAACACGGCGCGAACGTCGTTTGCAACCAGCGAGCCGGCAGAGCTGACTTTTATGTGAGCTGGTGAAGTCGTCTCGTTAGCCATAGCCGTGAACAGTCCCGTCGGTGCGGACGTTCCGCTGCCGACGGCCGTGTAGTTCGAGACCATGTCCCGATAAGCCGAGCCGAACATCGACTGAACCTCGTTTATGAGGCCGGGATAGTCCTGGGAAACTTCGATCGACATGGCGAAATCACCGGCCGCCGTATAGACGGGGACGCTAGGTTGCGCCATAGTGACGTCGGCGTCGTCAATAACCACGCCCTCGCCTCGGAATGCCAAGGTGGCGCCACCTGACGAAACGCCGTGCCAGGCGTCCGTGACAATGGCGATTTGCTTCGCTCCGTACAACGACGAGAGGATCTCGGCGTTATCCTGGCTTTGCACGAGAATGGTGGGATCAACTAGCCACGGAATCGCCAGCGCAAAGCTCCCACCTTCACCTGCTGCGCGCTCTTCCTGCGTAGGCCGGGGAGCCAGGTACGTGCGATAGGCGTTGGCCGCGGCGGCCTCGTCGGGCTCGAAGGCCGGGTTGGCGTGGCGTAGTGACTTCTCGTAGGCCCTGATATAGGCGGGCGAGCCCGTGAGAGCGATGTAGCGACTGAAAATCTTCCCGTCAAAGTCCGCTGTCCTCGTGCGGCAGAGAGCTTCGATGCGGTCTTGCTCGGCCGGCGGCAAGTGCTGGGCGTGGGCCTCAACGTTGCGCAAAGCTTGGTCACGAATGCTGGCGTATGGGAGCGCCACGAGCCTCTCGGGGTCCGCCAACGCCTCGTTGTCGAGGAGGCCGTGAGCACGGGCGCGGTTCTCGGCGAGCGTGCGGCGCGGCGGCGCTGAACGCGTCACCTGCCCAACGGGCACGAGGTCGTAGTAGGGGATATCACGATCTGCGGCGCGGGCTCTCGGAGGACACTTGCAAGGCGTTCCCGGCGTGCCGTAGGTCTTGCAGTTGGGGCAGTAGGTTTTCCGGGCGGAGCGGCGTTGTGCCGGCTGACCGCGCGTGACGTCGAGCGATATGCACTGACCCGTCACCGTCACTCTGGCGCCGGTAAGGGCACTCAGTTCGTCGACGGCCGCCTGAAGGCGCCGCGCCTCGGTTGCGCCAAGGTGTTCGCCAGTGTTGAGGCGGCGAATTTCGTCCTCAAGCTCGGATTTGGTTCTACTGGTCATTTCAGATACCTCTCTGATGGGAGCCGCTCCTCGAGCGGTTGCCCGATGCGTTCGGACCGAACGTGTGGCCGAATCGGCCTGGCGGTTTCTTTCCTGCTCCTAGGGGATGTGCACGACTTCGGGCGGTGTCGATCTGATGAGCATCAATTCGTCTGGCTCGTCGATGAAAAGGCCCATGGCTTCGTGCTCGGTCACGACCGGGTCGTCCGCGGCCCACACGTCGCCCCTTCGCAACCGGACTGTCAGGCCGTTTGCGAGCCCGGTGGCGCATGTGGAGGTGCAGAACACGAAACCGTATTTGTGCTCGACGGGCTTGGGGCGAAGCAAAGGCATTAGTTGGTCCTTTCAACGGGTTTCGACGCGGCGGCCGGACATCGAGCCGGCCGGCAATGATTCGAGCCAGGCCCTCACTTCACTCTCTCGCCAGCGAAATTCACGCCCCAGCCGGCGAGCCGGCGGACCATCGCCGCGGCGGGCCCATGCGCGAAGCGCGGCGGGGTTCATGCGGAGGAAGGCGGCCAGCTCCTGCGAGTTCAACAGTCTTTCCACGGGCGAACCGCCTTTCTACGCTCAACGCCGTGGCGGTCCGGCCCTACAACCGTGATTATAGCCGCGGGTTGTGTGATTTGACGGCATTTGGCGCTAATCAAGGTCATGGGGCGCTTTTCGCGGCGGCCAGGTGACGCCTCGCCTTCCTGCGGGCGTTCTTGGCAGTGCGGCGGCACTCAGGCGAGCAAAACCGGCTACAACCTCGGGAATGGGGCAATTCGGCCTTGCAAACCTGACAGCGGCCCTTTTTCGGGCGGTTTGCGCGCCATTCGGCGGCGGTGCGGCGCTTGGCTTCGCGGGTGCACTCCCCCTGGCACACGACGCGAGGTCGGCCGGGACCTGAACGACGGGTCAGTTGCGTGCCGCAGACACGGCAAACCTCACTCGTAGTGGTCGAGCTGTATTGCATTTTTTTCGAGGCGGTCATTTCGAGGCACTTTCGTTCGGTTGGTGCGGTTCGGCAACGCTCTGACCTGGGCGTTTGTGAGTGAATAGAAACGTTTTTGGTTATATGTAAAACCACTAATCGAAAGTGGCGGAGAGTGGCGAAAAAAGCGTTCCCGTTTTAAAACGTGGCCGATTTTGTGGCACTGAACCCGGCTCATCCCCGCTTCACCCGTCCGACCCGGGCCACCTGCGCCACCCAGGCTTGCCTGACCGTGCAACAAGACCTAGCAACTGGAAGAAATCTTCCAGTTGAGCCCGAGCCCGAGCTGTCGGCTTGCGCTTGAGCGGTCGCTTGGCCTTCATGCCGGCCGCCGATGTGACTTACCGGCACCGCCGAGGACCTCCCGCACCATCGTGTGCCTGTGCAGCTCGTGCTCCCACACCCGATCCGAGACGCCTACCACCAACCTCGCAGCGTGCGTGGTTGCCCGCTCAGGTGGCCGCAGGTCGGCCAGGACATCCTCGGGCACCATGAAGCCTTTGCCGCTCTCCTGCTCGGCCTGGGCGGCGTCTAGGAGTATCCGGGCCAACTGCCGCTCCGTCTCGTCTCGTCTCTTCACGATCGCCGCCTGTCGCCGGCCAGGGTCGGCGCAGAAGGCATAAACGTGTCGTCTGGCATCAGGGCGAACGGGTCCGACTGGGAGCGCCCACCCTTGGCCTTGCGTTCGGCCTCCCGGAGGACAACCGACCTGCTCCGGTGCGCACGGGCCCGCGGTCCTCGCTTGCTCGTGCAACGACTGCGACCATGCCGTGCGCTGTGTCCGCGTGCCATCACGCCTCCCTGAGCAGTTCGGCCAACAACCAGAGCGGAAGCACGGCGTAGGACTCGGCAACGTCGGCAATGCCGCGGCGCTTGGCAATCACCGCGAACCGCGGCAAGCCGGCGTTCTCTGCCTCAAGCCGGGCTTCAGTGAGCCAACCGGCCAAGTCAAGGCGAGCGGCACACTTCAGCTCCAACACGCAATGATCGACGCCTGAGACGTCGCCCCGGTCTTCGCTGGCACCGGCGAGTGTGCGCGCCGCTTGTGGAAAGCCGGCGCCGCGGAGGTAGGACACGACCGAGCGCTCGAACTGCGAGCCCTTGCGGCGAGGTCCCGCGCCGCCGGTCACGAGCCCAGCCCCAGCGACTTCTCGGCGATCTCGATGAGATAGGCCGCGTGTTCGGCGATCTCGTCGTCGTCTGCGACAGCAAGCATGTCGTAGAGGACTTTGAACTCGACGCCTTGTTCCGTTTCAGCCCACTCGGCGGGTTCGTCGCCAGGAAAGCGGCTGCCAGGGTTCACGGCCATTCTGAGTCGCTCGGTCACCCAGTTGACGAGTACCGGACTCGGTTCGTGCGGCATCAGGTTGCGGAGCCATAGGCGAACGAGCTCGCGGCCAGAGACGGTCATCAGAACTCCTCCTCGAGGTCCAGTTCCAACCTGTTAGTCCCATCTCGCAGGGGTTCTAAAGAACCCCCCTGCGGTGAGACCATTCGGAACGGTCCCATGGGACCATTTGGGACCATTGGGACTATTGGCTCTGACAAGTCCTCAACGGTGACCCATCGTGGCCGGCTTGGAGTGCCGACATTGCGGATCACACCCCGCCTATCCAGGTTCTTTAGGGCGCGGTAGAACGAAGAGCGCGGCATCTTCGCCAGTCCGAAGAGCCCTGTAGCCGATAGGCCATCGGTCCCAGCCATGGTCTCAATGACGTCGCGGAGCGTCAGCTCAGCACCGACAATTCCGTCAATGGTCCCATGGGACCATTTCAGGGCCGGCACGACGCTTCCAGACCAGGGTTCAAGCTCGAAAATAAGCGGCTCTACCTGCGGGATGTCCTTTTGCTTGGCCGCTGTCAACGTGAAGACGGCCTCGGAGCGCTCGAGGAGCAATCCGGTGTCGACCGCGCCCTCGAGAGCCGAGTGTCCCCGCGGTGTCGTGCCGTCCTTTGGGGTGTGATGGACGAGCAGAGACGTCGCACCGGCTTGGCGGCGGATCTCGTCTGCCGCTTCAATCGCCTGAGCCATGTCGCCGGACTTGTTCTCGTCACCACCGACCATCGACCTCGCGAGGGTGTCGATGATGACGAGCACGACGCCGAGGTCAGCCGCCAGCTCGGCGAGGCCCCTGCTCCAATCGGCCTGTAGGAGGTTCACCGCGAACGGCAGCCAGTACATCCCCTTGAGGTCGTCGACTTCGCAGGCGTCCTGCCATGCCCGCTGTCGCTGTGCGAGGCCCGATGTACCTTCACCGGCGACATACAACACGGGCCCGCGGTGGACGTCGTGACCGAACCAAGGCGTACCTGTGACCACGGCGAGCGCCATCGAGATCGCTATGAAGCTCTTAGCCGTGCCAGGCCGGCCGTACAGCACAGCGAGCGAGTCACGGGTGAGATAACCCCCGATGAGCGGCTCAGGCGGCGGGAGCGCCGCCAGTTGTGCCGGCGTGAGCAACCTGACGCGCAGCAGCTCGGCGCGGACAGCGGCGGCGTCGATTTCGCTCGTCTTGCCACGCTCCTCTGCAGGCACCCACGGCGGCTCTTGCTCCACAGCGTGCGCAGAGCCGTTCGAGCTCGCTGCAGCGCTGTGGCCGACCTCGAGGGCATCGAAGACCGCCTGCGCCTCCGGGTCGATCTCAGGATTCGCAAGGCGCCACTCTGGGGCTTGCGGGGCGTCGGGATCCTCGCGCAGGCGCTTTGAGGAGACGACCTCCCTCCAGTCGGAGACGGCCCGCTCCATCTTGGTGAGGCGGTCGGCTGCCTCTTCGGCGCTCATGCCTTGCACATCGAGGGGCTGGCTCATACTTGATCGCCCCATGCCACCCAGCCCGGACGCGCCCGACGGGCAAACAGCTCGACCTTCGGCAGGCCGGGCCAGCAGCGCTCGATGATCTCGTGGGCCGCAATGGGCTTGGCCGAATGCTCGCCCCGCGGTGCCTCAATCACCGAGTCGGGGCGCAACTCGGCCGCCGGCACAGGCAGGTTGCCGCGCCTCGCGACGAGGAGCAACTCGTGGCGCTGCCGGGCGTAGTAACCCATACCAATCTTGTCCTTCACCCAAACCAGGCACGTCCGATACTCGAAGTCCCAGGCATCGAGAACGGACATGGCCTCGTGCAACTTCGGCGACGGAGCCCACAGATAAAGCACCGCATTGTCCGCGGCCGGCACCTTCATCTCGCAGATGTCGTCGAGCGCCATCGTCGGGTAGTGGTTTTCGACCGCTCGGGTGAGCCCTGCGTCCTCGAACCGCCACGGTGGGTCCGCAAGCAGGATCGAGAACCTTTGAAGCTCGGCAAGTGGGCGCGCCTCGGCGCGCACCAGCCCCATCCGCTCATCGTGGCGGAGGCGTTGCACCTCGTAGCGAAGGTCGCGAGCCGACAGTCCCTCGCCGGCCGCCTTCGCCAGGAGCGCGTCGGCCCGCCTCGGTTCGAGCGGTGCGACCTCCTGATGGTGCTTGAACGTCAGATCGTCACGCCGGCGTGACGATTCAGGGAAGCGGTTGGCGACCCACGCTGCGTTCTTGACCGTACCCAGCGCATAGCCCGTCGGCGCCGCTAGGGCTGCTGCCTCGCCGTAGGTGCGCTCGCCGTATCGCCACCAGTCACCCAGCCACCACCCAATGTTGCGCTCCATGTGGCACAAGGCCTCGCCCACCGCCTGCCATCTGTCGAAGGGCAGGCCGGGCGGGAGGTCCAGCCCGCGCTCGTCGTAACAAGCGAGGGCCGAGGTCGAGAAGGCGACAGGGAGCGCGGTCATGCCGCGAGTTCCCCCGTGAGCGCGATCACGGCAAGTCGGCCGCTCAGGATGTGCAGCGTTGCGGCTGCCTCATCGAGGCGCAGATCGCCGCAATCGAGCAGGAACAGCACCGCTCGGATTCCGCCGATGAGCTCGGCGGCGTCACGCTGGGCCCGCCTTCGGGCAAGATCACCCTGCCTGTAAGATGGGGGCCGGTCGGGATGACCTGTTTTGGCGTTCGGCCCGGGTGGCGAGCCCGGGCCGTTGCCGTCTCCGTGGGTCACGCCGACCTCGAGCGGCCGACCGCACGCAGCGGCGCCGCGGGGTTCACCCGGCCCGCGTCGACGAGCGCGTCGAGCTCGGCGAGGTCGATCAGGACCAGACCGCCGTCGACCTTGTAGAAGCCAAGTCTTCGCTCGTCGTTTAGGCGGGCAACATACCGAGCGGTGGCCCAACCTCGATGCTTCTGGACGTCCTTTCTAGGCACGAGGTTGCGCGCCGTCACAGCGGGACCGCCTCGGACAGCTCCCGCAGCAGCCGTGCGTACCGCTTCGCCGCTTCGCCTCGGGGCGACCTCTGACCCGCCTCCCACCGCGAGACGGTCGAAACGTTGACGTTCGCGGCCCGGGCCATCTCGGACACGTTCAGCCCCGCCCGTTCACGAATCGTCTTGGCCCGCCCGGACCGGAACAGCTCCCGGGCCCTCGCGATCTCGACTGCATCGTTCATACCTCGAAGGGTAAGCGTGCGGCGTAGCCCTGTCTACGCCTTACCCTTGCCAAAGTTTCCCCGGCTGTGGCACACTATGGAGCATGAAGCCCGACAACCCGCTAACAACGTTCGTCGTCCACGATCTCGACTCCCCCCTGGTCGAGTTGGTGACAGGCGTCCAGTTCCCCGGTCGGACCTTGGTGGAGGCCCACGGCGCCGACGGCCTATTGATCGAGGTCCTCCTCGAGGTCGAGGACCGGCGCCCGGTCGTCTCCCGCGTCACGGTGGGGCGCTCGGAGGGCGGGGCGCCACTCGACGCCGCGAGCCTTGGCCTACCCCTTGGTCGGATCTTCGACCAGGTCATCGCTCAGGTAGCGGCCACGGTGGCCAGGAGCCAGGCCTCGGCCAAGGTGCCCTTCGGCACCATGTTCCAGTGGCCTTCGGACACGGGCGCCCGCGCCGTAGCGGCGCGCAGGAGGCACCAGCCGGCGTCCGATACCGAACTCAAGCAGGTTGCTCAGATCGTGCGAAGCAACAAATACGACCCTCGGAAGCAGGTAGCCCGCGAGCTGCCTGTCTCCGAACGCACGGCAAGCCGTTGGATCGCCGAGGCCCGCAGGCGCGGGCTCATCACCGAGGAGGAGGACGGCAAGTGAGCAACATCGAAGTTCGGGCGAACGGTCACTACCGGGCCCGCTACCGCGACCCGAACGGTCGCAGCCAAGGCCGGATCTTCGCCCGGCGCAAGGATGCCGAGCTGTTCCTAAAGCAGATCGAGGGCGACATCATCCGCGGTGAGTTCGTCGACCCGCACGCGGCGCGTACAAGCTTCGATGACTGGGCGTGGCTGTGGTGGGAGACGACGATCCGGCTTCGCCCCTCCACACGCCGCGGTTATCACGGCCACCTCGAGCGCCATGTGCTCCCCTACTTCGGAGGCCGCAAGCTCGGCTCGATCGACTACATGACCGTCGAGACGTTCGTCGCCGATCGCCTCAAGGCCGGGCTGTCGCCGAAGATGGTCCGTGAGTCCGTGTCGGTCCTGTCGCTCATCATGGGCTGTGCTGTCCAGGCCAACGCGCGGCGCGACAACCCGGCCGCGGGCCATCACGTCCCCTCCCAACAGCGGCGGATCCGCGAAGGCGACGTGCTCGACATGGGCCAGCTTCACCGGCTCGCCACGGCGACCCGCGACCCGTACAAGCCGGCGGTGTGGCTGCTCGCTCTTGCCGGCCTTCGCCCGGCCGAGTTGTGCGGTCTGCGGGTTCGCGACGTCGACTTCGCCCGCCATGTTGTCTCGGTGCGATCGACGCTCATGCCGGTGCACAAGTTCGCGGATGAGCCCTACCGGGTCGTCGAGGGCTTGCCGAAGACGCTCGCAGGCGACCGGGCCATTCCGGTCCCCGCGTGGCTCTCCGACGACTTGGCGGCCATGCTGGCGGCCCGCGGGACGGTCGACCGCGATGGCTGGCTGTTCGTCACCCGCTACGGCAACCCGATAAACCGCGACCACTTCCGCGAGAAGGTCATGCGGCCGGCGCTGCGAGCCGCGGGCCTGCCTGAGTCGATCCGCACCTACGATTTGCGCCACTCGCACGCGTCGCTCCTGATCGACCTCGGAGCGAGCCCGCTCGCCATCGCTCAGCGAATGGGCCACAGCGACCCGGCCGTGACGCTGCGCAACTACGGGCACCTGTACGAGGGCGCTCAGGCGAAGCTTTCCGAGCAGCTTGACGCCCTCTACGCGGCGACCGCCGTACCGCCGGCCGAGGCCTTGGTTATCGACCTCGCCGAGCGCCGGTCGGCGGCCGACAAGTGACCCGCGGCGTGACACAAAAGTGACACGTGACACGAATCTGACACGGGATTTCGGGGAGTTTCGGGGAGTTTCGGGGCGTATCGGTGAAACGGTTTCCGCAGGTCAGGCCCGATTTCCCCCCTCTGACCTGCGAACGTTCGTTCGGAGTGTGGCGGGTTCGACTCCCGCCACCTCCACTTGATTTTCGCGACAGAAGTGCTGGTAGGAGCCCTCCTTCCGAGGGCTCCTACCGCGCCAGGACACGCTCGGGACACACCAGGACACAGAAGCGACGAGAAACGGCCGGCCGCTGGTGGCCAACGGATGTCTGGCCGGCTATCCGGCCGCTCCAGTGAGCACGTCGCGGAGTCTGACCCGTCTGCCCGTGCGGAGAATGGCCTTCCGGTAGATGCCCGTCGCCAGCCTTGCCATCCCGAAGGTGCACGCAATGCTGATCGCCGCCGATGCAAGGAACTCCCACCAAGTCGCCGCCCCGAGACCGACGAGAACCGGCATGGCGAACGGGGCCGTCGGCGGCAGATAGGCGAGGACCTTGAAGAAGAAGGACGGGCTGGCCGAGCCGACTGCGGTCAGGGCCATGATGTACCCGAAGATGAGCGGAAGGCTCAAGGGGAAGGCCAGGCTCTGCACCTGGTCCTGGCGCTCGGCCAGAGAACCTGCGGCGGCGTACACCCAACAGTAGAACGCGTAACCCAGCACCAACCACACCAGGGTGCTCACGAGCACCACAGGTGCCGTTCCGTGCAGGAGGTCGGAGCCGACGCCCTTGGCCAGTACCAGGGCGAAGGCCACGATGAGCGAGGCCTGGGCGAAGGCCACGAGGCCTATCCCGAGCACCTTGCCCGTGAGCAGCTGAATGGGGCGCACGGTGGCCAGGAGCACCTCGATCACGCGGCTCGACTTCTCCTCCATGACACCGATCAGAGTCCAGGTGTTGTACTGCGAGAGCATCACGAATATCAGGATGATGCCGATCAGCGACGTGGTGTGGGCTGCCCCCTTGATCGCTCCGGGTCGGAGGCTGTGAACCGCGAGTGGCCCAGCGCCGGCCAGCTCGGAGGCCTGACCCGCTGTCAGATGGGCCGCCTCGACCGCTTCAATCACTCCGAGCTCCTTGGACAGGGAGAGCACGAACTGCGCCGTCGTCGAGGTGTCCGTCGACGCTATCGGTTCGTTCACCAAGAGGTCCCGGCCCTCGACGATCACCAGATCGACGTGCCCGGACCGCAGAGCGGCGTCGGCGGCCTCGTCGTCACGTTCGGACACGAAGCGAACCGTGACGCCGACACTCTCGGCCGAGCTCAAGACGGCCGCGCGCCAGGGAACCGGAAGAGCCCCGACAAGGCCGACCCGTTGGGGTTGTGGCTTTCCCCTGTCGAGCGTGGGGATGACGATGGCAGCCGCGACCGTTGCCAGGATGAGCAGGGTCCCCACGCGAAAGATCTTGCCGCGGAACCGCTCTCGCATCTCCCGGGCGGCCACCAGTCCCACGTCGCTCTTGAAGGGCCCCAGCCCTGAACGAGCCTGCCGTTGACCCGTCGTTCGGCGTCTGCGGCGGTCCCAGACTCTCACTAGCAAGATGACGGCCACGATGGCCGCAATGAAGCCTCCGCTCACGCCAACGCCTCCCGGAACACTTCCGACAGTCGGCGGCGCTCGAAGACGAACTCGGTGACCCGGCCCGCCGCCATGGCGGCCCGGAGCACCGACTCGCTGTCCACCGAGTCGTCGAGCACAAGGCGCGCGGCACCCGCGTCGACTTCGGAGATGGTGACGCCCGCGATGCCGTGCGCCCACGAGGCGTCCCGGTCCCCCTCTACCCGCACCACCAAGCGGCGCTGGCCGCTGCTGGCCAGCTCGTCCACCTTTCCGGTCACAACCAGGCGGCCATGATCAATGATCGTGACCGACTCGCAGAGGTCTTCGACCTGGTCGAGCTGATGGCTGGAAAAGAGCACGCAGCACCCCGACCTGGCCTGTTCTGCGAGCACCTCGCCGATGGCGTCGATACCCGTCGGGTCCAGACCGGCCAGCGGCTCATCCAAGAACAGCACCTCAGGGCCGTGCACCAACGCGGCGGCAAGCTGCACCCGCTGCTGGTTCCCGTGGGAGAGAGCATCCACCTTGCTGTTGGCCCGGTCTGCGATCCCCAGCCGTCCCAGCCAGGTCGTCGTGGCAGCGTGGGCGTCGCTCGCACTCATGCCGTGCAATCTGCCCAGGTACTCGACCTGCTCGGCCACGAACATGGCCGGGTACAACCCCCGCTCCTCTGGCATATAGCCGAAGCGGCGTCGTTCGGCCTGGCCGACTTGGACACCATTCCACCTGACTGTCCCGGCGTCCAGGTCGGTGAGGCCGAAGACGGCCCGCATCGTGGTCGTCTTGCCCGCCCCGTTCGGGCCCAGAAAGCCAACCACCTGTCCGGCTGGAACGGAGAAGGAGAGATCGTCGAGGGCGGTGATCGTCCCGTAGCGACGACTCAGTCCTTCGAGCTCGACGAGGTCACCCACCCCCTCAGACTAATTCGAGCTGCGCGGGCCGCTCCTTCGACCCGCCGAGAACCGTTAGGGTCCTTGGGGCCGTCGAACGTCGTCACGGCTCGATGGCATGAGGGAGAGGACCGAGATGACAAGCGCTGACCTGCTCACCGACGCTTTCGAGCGGATTCACGAGATCGTGGAAGATGTGCTGGACGGCCTGACGAACGCAGAGGCGGCGTCCCGCGTTGACGGCGAGGCGAATTCGATCGCCTGGCTTGTATGGCACCTGACCCGGGTCCAAGACGACCACATCGCGGACGTAGCCGGAACCGAACAGGCCTGGACCTCGTCGGGCTGGGCGGAGCGCTTCGCCCTGGCACTGGAGGTTTCGGATACGGGCTACGGCCATGGTCCCGACCAGGTTGCCGCAGTCACCGCCGACGCGGAGCTGCTGGGGGCGTACCACGAGGCCGTCTACGCGAACACGCTCCAGTTCGTCCAGCGCGTGACCGATGCCGACCTGGATCGAGTCGTCGACGAGCGGTGGGACCCGCCTGTCACCCTCGGCGTCCGGCTCATCAGCGTGATCGCCGACGACCTGCAACACGCCGGGCAGGCCGCGTATGTACGCGGGGTCCTCGAACGGCGGCGATGAGCGCGGCGCTCGCCTGATCACGCTCCAGAAGGATCGCTGAGCGCGGCAGTCGCCTGACCACGGACCGAAAGCGGGACTAGGCGGGCCGGAGCCGGTCGAAGAGATCAGCGAGCTCCTCACGGTCGTCGACCACCACGTCCGCCATCGGCCGTCGACCACGAATCAGCTCCGCCGTCTTGCCGGTGGCCGACAGCAGCGCCGGGTCGCAACCGTTCGGATCGGCGAGCGCGATGTTGCCGGTGCAAGCGGTGACACTTCGATCCGGTCCCCTCGGGCGCACGACCACGAGGAGCCGACCCTGCACCACAGAAAAACGCGCCGTGTGCATCGCACCCGAGGCGATCTCGCACTGGCAGATCACCACGGCGAGCGAGAGCCCCGACTGGATGCGGTCACGGGCCACCAGCTGCCGCCGACTGACCGGTGTTCCCGGCGGCACCTCGGCCATCAGGCCCCCACCCGAGGCGACGATCTGCTCCGCGAGGGCGAAGTTGCTTCTTGGCGTCGGGAGGTCCACACCCGAGCCGAGCACCGCCCAAGTGAGCCCACCTGCTGCCAGCGCGCTCTCATGGACGATGGTGTCGATGCCTGTCGCGAGCCCGGAGACGACCGCCAGGCCTGCAGCGACTGCACTTCTGGCGGCTGCATCGGCCACCCTTCGCCCAAAGTGCGTCGGGTGACGCGTGCCCACGATCGCCACGGCCGCGGTGGGCGGCAACGCGCCGCGCATCCACAGCGTCTTCGGCGGGGAGGGAATCGAGCGCAGGTTGGCCGGGTAGCCGGGCGCGTCGATCCCTATGACTTCATATGGGAGCAACCTGCCGACGGATTGGTGCGATCGGCGTCGAGCCGTTCTCCGCACTCGGCTCGCTGGGCGGCGTTGACTCCTCGTCGGTCGCCCTCACCGGCTCCCCGCAGAACCCGAGCCCAGGTGCTTCGTGAGTCGTCGCAGGTTCAGGCTCAGGTACCCGACGAGGCGGAGCTCCCGGGCGTGAAGTGGCGAGGGAGTCGGAGCTGGGGTCCACGGATGCCGGACGGGCGCGACCCGCGACCGTGATCCGCGAGGCCTGGGTACTCGCGGCGGTCGGCGGGCGAACAAGAGGCGCCGCCGCCTGCTGGCGCAGTTCCATCAACGACCTCGCGCGCCTCCATTCCTTGCCCTCCAGCAGCTTCAGGAGTTTGGGCATGTCACCGAGGAGATGCTCGGCTTCGCTGCGGTACTGCCCGGCGACACCGCCCATGGCGAAGATGGCGGCCCGGGAGAGCGAGGCACCTTCCTCGTCAAGGGCAATCACCTGCAGGCGCGAGGAGGCGACTGCGGCGTCCTGCATCGAGCCCAGCGCGTCCTGGAGGCGGGTCATCTGGCGCACGAAGCCCTTCAGCTCACCGTCGTACAGGCCCGAGGCGAACTCGAGGGAGTAGCGGAGCCTCTTGGCTCGAATACGCAGCCGGTGGTAGTCGGTGGCCGCGCCTGTGCGCTTGGCCCGGCGGGCGGCCTTTCTCGCAGCACGGTGCCGCTCGCCGATCAATTCCGGCATTCTCGTCACTGCGGGCGCGCGACCGGCAACAGACCGAAGGGAGGGACCCTGTGCGAGCATCGCCACCAGACCCGACACGAGCCGCTCGTATCGCCGCGAGTCCAAGGCCTCGAGCAGCGCCCGCCTCGCCTGCACACGATGGCCGGCCAGGAGATCGGCTAGCTCGTCCAGGGCCTCACGGTGGTCTCCCGGCATCTCCTCGGTCCAGTCGTCGAAACGGCCGAGCTGGATGTCGAGGTCCCGCACCTCGCCGAGCAGCGCGGCCAACCAGCCCAGCTCGGCTCGGAGCCGCCCGGCTCTCACGGGAAGCACGGCGGCGAACATGTCCATGCCTGCGCGCATCCGCCTCGTCGCCACCCGCATCTGGTGGAGCGATTCGATGTCCTCGCCGAGGCGCGTCCCCGACACGTGTGCGAGCATCGCCGACGCCTGGCTGCGAAGCACCCGGTAGGCGAGATCACCGAGCGTCGATTCCGGGGACACCCCGACGGGCCCGAGGTCCGGAGGCCCGGGGATGCTGAGCCCAGCGGCCATGAGACCGGCTTCGAACTTGGACAGAGTCGCCGGCTGGAGGCCGCACTCGCGTCGCAATCGCTCCACGAAAGGCTGCATGGCATCCACCCAGCGCGGCTGCACCTCGACCTCCACACGGGTCAGGCGGAGCCGTCGTCGTTCTTGCCCGATCGCGATGACGGTGTCGTCCAGCGCGAGCTCGCCGACTCTCTCGCCGTGGATCTCGAGGTCGTACGGACGTCGCCGCGTCCGCACCTCCAGCACCTGGTTGAGTGTGCGCGCTCCAGCGAGCGCCTCCACCCGCCATCCGACCTCACCGGTGCGATCAAGACCCGACAGGCCCGACGCGGGCAGCGGCTGAGTCACCTCGAGGCGGCGACGCAATCCCTTCGTGGCCGTCGAGAGGTCCTTGAGCGTCGTCTCCACGCGCCCGGCACGACGTCGAACACGCAATACGTAACCCGCGCGGCCCATCCTCCAGTCCTCGGTGTCGACATAGACGTCGACGAGTCGCTTCGGGGCGGCTGCCACGATCGTGAGTCCCGGGATCGCCACTGCGACCGCGGTCGGACCGGTCCTCGACGCCAGCCAGCGCTCGACCGGCCGCAGGTCGAGTGCATCGAGCTGCCACTCGACCTCTATGTCCGTTCGAGACTCCCCCGGTTCGGACATGCAGTACAAGCTAGCCGCCCGAGACAAGAGCCCTTCATGGTGCCATCGGTTACGGTCGCACCATGACCGGTTCTGAGATGGTCCCGCCCGACGACCGCAGTGCCGTGCACGCCGCGGGGGGAATCGTGCTTCGCGCCGGCGCTGCGGGCGGTTGGGAGGTCGCCGTCGTGCACCGCCCCGAGCACCTCGACTGGACGCTGCCCAAGGGCAAGCTCGAGATCGACGAGAGCCCGATCGAGTGCGCTCTGCGCGAGGTGCGCGAGGAGACGGGCTACAGCTGCCATGCCGGCAGGTTCGTCGGCCAGGTCGAGTACACCGACCGCCGTGGCCGCACAAAGGTCGTCTCCTACTGGCTGATGCAGCCCGTCGAGGGCGTCTTCGAGCCCACGCCCGAGGTGGACGAGCTCCGCTGGCAGCCACTGGGCGAGGCCGTCTCACTGCTCAGCTATCCACACGATCGAGAACTGCTCGAGTCGATACGGACGCCCCTGATGAGGGCAGGCCAGTAACTGCGGCACCAGCGCGCACGACTCGTGGCTTCGCCAGGCCCGCGCCTGCACGGTCGCGTGCACGGTCGCCGACCCAACGCGACCGAACGGGCCAGAGGTGAGAAGATCCGTTCATGGCCGACTCCCGCCAAGCACCACAAGGTTTCCTAGAGGCCATCCGCGACGCGGTGGGATCGGAGCACTGCCTCAGCGATCCGGATCTCAAGGCCTCCTACGAGCTCGACTGGACGAGGCGCTTCGGTGGCCCGGCCCTCGTCGTCGTCCGGCCTGCGAACACTTCCGAGGTTGCCGAGGTGCTCGCCGCCTGCAACCGGTTCCGGGTCGCCGTGGTTCCCCAGGGAGGCAACACGGGTCTCGTTGGTGGCTCTGTGCCGAGACACGGCGAGGCAGTGCTCAGCGTCTGCCGACTCAACCGCGTCCTCAGCTGCGACCCGGCGGAAGGGCTCATCGTGGCGGAGGCCGGCACGACTCTCGCCGCGGCACAGGCGGCCGCCGCGGGCGTGCACGCCGAGCTGGGCATCGACATCGCGGCACGAGACTCCGCGACGCTCGGCGGCATGGTCGCCACCAACGCCGGCGGCATCCACGTCATCCGGCACGGGCCGATGCGCGCCCGCCTTGGCGGAGTCGAGGCCGTCCTCGCGGACGGCACCGTTGCGAGCCGCCTCTCGGGGCTCGTGAAGGACAACGTCGGATACGACCTGGCCCAGATCATGGCCGGCAGCGAAGGAACGCTCGGCGTTGTGACAAAAGTCGCGATCCACCTCGTCCCGGTTCCGTCCTTCCGCGTCACTGCCCTCGTCGCTCTGCGCGGCCTCGAGCCCCCGTCGCCAGAGCCGGCTGCCGACGTGAGATCGGTGACGGAGGTGGCGGCCGGCTTGGCAACTCGCCTGCGCCGACGCGTCGATGGGATCGACGCGTTGGAGCTCATGTACGCCGACGGGATGGCCCTGGTCCGAGAGGCGATGGGACTGCCCGCCCCACCTGACCCTGGTGCCGAAGCCTGGCTCCTCGTGGAGGCCTCGGGCGGGCAGGACCCCAGCGACATGCTCGCCGAAGCTATCGAGGACGCCCCGGGGGTCACGGAGGTCGCCGTCAGCGACGAAGCGGGCAGCCGTGCCCGCCTCTGGGCGTACCGTGAGCTCCACACCGAGGCGATCGCGACGCTCGGCGTGCCTCACAAGCTCGACCTGACGCTTCCTATGAGGACGCTCGCGGAGTTCGCCGGCGCAGTCCGCTCGGAGATCTCGAGTGCACTGGGCGGGCACAGCGCGGCACGAGTGATCATGTTCGGGCACATCGGTGACGGGAACCTGCACGTCAACATCGTCGGCCCCGAGCCCGAGGACTACCGCGCCGACGACGCCGTCTTCCACATGGTGTTACGGCGCGGTGGCTCCATCAGCGCTGAACACGGAGTCGGTGTCGCGAAGCTGGGCTTCGTCACGGCGGCTCGCTCCGCGGGCGACCTAACTGTCATGCGGAGGGTCAAGGACGCGCTCGACCCGAGCGGGATACTCAACCCCGGTGTGCTCCTGCCGCCCGTCGGCTAGCAGGATTCGGCGCGCCCTGGTGGAGGCAGTACCGTCCTTGATGTGTCGAGGCGCGCGTGGCTGCTCTTCGGCGCGCTCAGTGCCATCTGGGGCGTGCCATACCTGCTGATACGGATATCGGTGCGGGAGGTCGCGCCGTCTACGCTCATCTTCCTTCGCACGGCGCCCGTCGCGTTGGTCCTGCTGCCGGTGGTCGCCTACCGTGGGCAGTGGCCCGATCTCGTGCGCCGGTGGCGGCCGCTTCTCGCCTACACCGCAGCAGAGATCCTGGTGCCCTGGCTCTTGCTCTTCAAGGCCGAGGAACGGCTCTCCAGCTCGCTCGCAGGGCTGCTCATCGCTGCGGTTCCGCTCGTGGGGGCAATGATCTCGAGATTGAGCGGGGACGAGGACCGCTTTGACCGCATGCAAATCGGGGGGCTCTTCCTGGGGCTCGCCGGTGTGGCGGTTCTCGTCGGCATCGACGTCCGCGGAGCCACCGCCTGGCCGATCGCGGCAATGATGGTGCCGATCTTCGGCTATGCCCTAGGGCCGCGGATCTTCAACCGGTACCTGTCCGATCTGCCGAACCTCGGCGTGGTGGCGGGCTCACTGGCAATCGCGGCGATCGTCTACGCACCCTTCGCGTTCTCCAATCTCCCCGCGCATCCGTCCGCCGAGGTGACCTGGTCGGTGGTCGGCCTTGCGGTCGTCCCGACCTTTGCGGGATTCATCGTGTTCTTCGCCTTGATAGGCGAGATCGGGCCCGTCCGCACGACAGTTGTCACCTACGTCAACCCAGCCGTCGCCCTCATCCTCGGCGTCTGCCTGCTCGGCGAGCCCTTCACTCTCGGCCTGGGCCTCGGCTTCCCTCTCGTCATCGCAGGCTCGGTCCTCGCAACCCGCCGGCGCCCACGCGTGACCACGAGATCACCTGCCGCGGCCGAAGTCTCGCGGTCGGACCCTACGATGTAACGCGGGCGGGGGGATGTTGGACGGTACACCGTAGCGCGTGAGGCAGATGGCAAGGGGGGGTCTTCGATGCCCGAGGAGTCTGAACTGCAATCGTCGGGTGGTCCCGAACCGGCAAGCAAGCCGGTCCACGTGGGCCGTCGGACCGTGCTCGGGATCCTCGGGCTGGCAGGCATCGGCATTGCCGTCGGCGCGAAGGTCGACAACGCGCTGGGGAACGTCAGCAGCGCCGTCAGCAACGCCATCGGTGTCCCGTTGCCCGGAGACGCTGATTTCCGTTTCTACACCGTCACCGATTCCTATCCGGTCGTTCCCGCCGACACCTACGAGATGACGGTCGGCGGCATGGTCCGAGAGCCGCTCCGCCTGCGGCTCGCCGACCTCCGGTCGATGAAACGAACGGCTCTCGTCCATCAGTTCCAGTGCGTCACGGGCTGGGTCGTGCCCGACGTGCACTGGGAAGGCGTGCTCCTTTCCGACTTGCTCGAACGTTGCGGGGTAGCGCCCGGGGCGACTGCGCTGAGATTCTTCTCGGCCGACGGCGTCTACACCGAAAGTCTCACACTCGCCCAGGCGCAGCTTCCCAGCGTCCTCGTTGCGGACAGGATGCTGGGCGCCAACGTCACGACCGACCACGGTGGTCCTGTTCGGTTGTATGTCGCACCCATGTACGGCTACAAGTCGATCAAGTGGTTGAACCGGATCGAAGTAACCAACAAGGTCGTCGACGGCTACTGGGAAGACAACGGCTACCCGGCCGACGCGTGGATCGGCGGCTCAGCACCGCCGAGCGTCGTGCCTTGAGCCTCCCGGGAGCGCGGACCTCGTAATGGCCTGTGACACCGAGCTGACACGATTCGACATGGTCGAGCGGCTGGTGCACTGGAGTACGGCGATCATGATGCTGACGCTGATCGTCACCGGCGCGATCCTCTACCTTCCGGCACTGGCCCTTCGTGTCGGCCATCGGAGCCTGGTCGAGAACATTCACGTCGTCACCGGTCTCGGCTTGCTCGGCCCTCTCGTGCTCGGTCTCGCCGGGCCCTGGCGCAAGCAACTGATCAGGGACCTGCGCCGCTTGGACCGTTGGGGGGCTTCCGACTTCGACTGGTTCAAGAGCCGCACCCGTCGCTCGGGTCTTCCTCGCGACAAGTTCAACGGCGGTCAGAAGATCGAGGCCTCCTTCCTCGGTGCGGCGATGGTCGCTGCGCTGGTGACAGGCGTCATCATGCGCTATGCACCGTCGTCGTGGATCACCTTCGCAACAGGGGCGACGCTCGTGCACGACGCTCTCTTCTTTGCGATCGTGGCGGCTGTGATCGCGCACGTGGGTTTCGCGTTGTCGAGGCCGGATCAGCTCACTTCGATGTTCAACGGGCGGATCTCGCGCTCGTGGGCGAAGGCGCACGCCGGGGCTTGGCTCTCCGAGGCCGAGTCGTCCGAGACCGGGGCGTCAGGACCGGCCGGGAGATCTTGACCATAAGATGAAATGGTGCCACCACGACGGGGAAGTCCACGGGTCCTAGCCGTCGCGCGGGCTGACGAGCCGGCAGACCTCCTGCTCAAGGGCGGTCACGTTTTCGTGCCCGGCACACGAGAATGGGTGACGACGGATCTTGCCATAGCAGACCAGACCATCGCGGGCTGGGGCCCTCGCGAAGCACGCGAGACCGTCGACGTGAGCGGAGCGGCGCTCACCGCCGCCTTCGTGGATGTCCACATGCACCTCGAGTCCACCAAGCTCTGGGTCGACGAGTTCGTCCGTGCCGTGCTGCCCCACGGGACGACGGCCGTCGTCGCGGACCCGCACGAGATCGCCAACGTCTTCGGCATTCCGGGCATCGTCGCCTTGGCCGAGGCGTCGGCCGGGCTCCCGTTCACCTTCGGGATCTCCGCCCCGAGCTGCGTGCCGGCATCCCATTTCGAGAGCCCGGCCTTCGAGTTCTCCAGTGCCGAACTGACCGAACTGCTCGAAGAGCACGGGGCGGTCGGCATTGCCGAGCTCATGGACTTCCCCGGTGTCGTGAACGGCAACCCGGAGGTCCTCGCCAAGATCGCGACTGCCGGCCATAAACGCGTCGACGGCCACGCGCCCGGTGTTGTCGGCCGTCAGCTGGACGCTTACCTGGCCGCAGGCGTCGAGTCCGATCACGAATGCACGGATCTCGAGGAGGCCGAAGAGAAGCGCCGCAAGGGCATGTGGATCTTCATTCGTGAGGGCTCCGCGTCGCGCAACCTCGCCGCCTTGATCGGGACCGTGCTCCGCCATGGGACCGATCGGATCGCCCTTTGCACCGACGACAGAGAACCGGACACCCTGCTGCACTCCGGGCACGTCAACGACTGCGCGCGTCTGGCAGTCGCCGCCGGCGTCAGCACCGAGGATGCGCTCGTGATGGTGACCAGCAATCCTGCCGACTATTACCGTTTCGACCACTTGGGCTGGCTCGCGCCCGGCTACCAGGCTGACGTTCTGTGCTTCGATGACCTGTCGGGCTTCGAGCCGGCGCAGGTGTGGCAGGCAGGCAAGCTGGTCGTCGCCAACGGTGCCATCGTGCCGGGAGCCGTCCCGAGCGTGGGCGCTCCGGACTGGATGCGCGCGTCGGTGCACCTCGAGACTCCACCAGGTCCCAGCGCGTTCGATCGCCTGCCACCGGCCGGAGGCCGTGCCCGGGTGATCGGAATCGAGTCGCGTTCGCTGACGACGCGGGACCTCGTCCTCGATGTGACCGATCCGTCGGCGCAGGTGGCGCGCATCGCGGTGGTCGAGCGGCACCGGCGCACCGGACGGATCGGGCTCGGATATGTGCACGGGTTCGGCCTCACCCACGGTGCCATCGCGTCGACGGTCGCACATGACGCCCATAACTGCATGGTGGTCGGTGCCCTCGACGACTCGGGTCCCGCCGAAATGGCCGTTGCAATCGCCCGGCTGGCCGAGATTGGTGGCGGGCAAGTCGCGGTGCGCGACGGACGGGTACTGGCCGAAGTTCGGCTGCCCATCGGCGGGCTCATGAGCGACCAGAGCATCGGGGAGGTAGCCCGGGAAGTGGGAGTCCTGGCCGACGCCGCGTCCAGCGGCCTGGGCGTGACGATCGACTCGCCGTTCATGCAACTGAGCTTCCTGGGCCTGTCGGTGCTCCCGGAGCTCCGGATCACCGACAAGGGCCTCGTCGACGTGATGAAGTTCGCGCTCACGGACGTCGCCGCGGTCTGACCGAGCCGATCGCGGCCCGGCCGAGCCGATCGCGGCCCTGCCGAGCCGGTCGCGGCCCGGCCGAGCCGATCGCGACCCTGCCGAGCCGGTCGCGGCCCGTCGCGCCCGGCCGAGCCCGATCGCGGCCCGAGGCCGGAACCGGACAGTCGTTGACGGTGATCGGCGCCTATAGGCTGCATTTGTGCTGGTGTTCTCGCCGGTCTCCTTGGAGGAGGCCTTCGACACGTTAGAGCAGTACCCAGATGCCCAACTCCTGGCCGGCGGGACCGACTTCATGGTCGAGATGAATTACGCCCATAGGCGCCCACCTGCTGTCGTGTGCCTGCGCAATGTCGCCGAGCTCAACGAATGGGGGCGAGACGGTGCCGAGGTCGTGCTCGGCGCCGGCATGACCTTTACACAGCTCATGGACCCGCAACTTCGTGATCTTCTGCCTGGCCTCGCCCAGGCGTCGCGCACCGTCGGCTCCCCGCAGATTCGCAACGCAGGCACGCTGGGAGGCAACCTGGGCACGGCGTCACCTGCCGGCGACTCGCTCCCGGTGCTCGCCGCGCTCGATGCCACAATCGTGGTGGCATCCAAGCAAGGCCGCCGAAGCCTGAGGTTCGACGAGCTCATCGTCGGCCCGAAGCGCACCACCCTTGCTCCGGGCGAGATAATCGTGGCGATCAGGGTCCCGGCCTCCATGGGGTCGCAGGAGTTCCTCAAGGTCGGCACGCGCAACGCGATGGTCATCGCCGTCGCGAGCCTGGCGCTCGTCGTCGATTGGGCCGGGCACTCGGTCCGGTGCGCGCTCGGCTCGGTCGGGCCTGTGGTCATCCGGGCTCACGATGCAGAGGAGTTCATCGCCTCCAGGATCGACTGGACCGTTCGAGCGCTCCCCGACAACGGGGCAGTCTCAGAATTCGCTGACTTGGTGCGGTCGGCAGCACGGCCGATCGATGACCACCGCTCCACGGCAGACTACCGTCGCCATGCCGTCGGGGTCTGCAGCGACCGAGCGCTCAGGCGCATATTCGAAGACCACGGCAATAGGACACTGGAGCACACATCGTGGGCGAGCTGATCGACTACCAACTTCACGTCAACGGGGTGGACCACGACCTTGCAGACACGTGGCTCGGAGAGAGCCTGCTGTACGTGCTCCGCGAACGCCTTGGCCTCCCCGGGTCGAAGAATGCCTGCCTGCAAGGCGAGTGCGGATCCTGCTCGGTTCTCATGGACGGCAAGCTCGTGTGCTCCTGCCTAGTGCTGGCCGCGAGCGCCGTCGGTGCTGACATCGTGACGATAGAGGGTCTTTCCCCCGGTGAGAACGAGCTCTCGGACGTCCAAGCCGCCTTCCTCGCCGAAGGCGGCGTCCAGTGCGGATTCTGCACGCCCGGCTTTGTGGTGAGCGTGCACGACCTGCTCGAGCACAATCCCGACCCAACCGAGCTGGAGGTTCGCGAGGCTGTGTCTGGCAACCTGTGCCGCTGCACCGGCTACGGCCGGATCCTGGCAGCGGTCCGCGCTACCCAGGAAGCGCGTCAGGGATGAGCACCGCCGTCAGTGTGAGGCGCGGCCGTCTCGGAGAGAGCGTCGCCCGGCCCGACGGGATACCCAAGGTCCGCGGCCAGTTCGCCTTCTCCTCCGACCTGTTCGCCGAGGGAATGCTCTGGGGACACATCCTGCGTTCTCCACATCCTGCGGCGACGATCCGTGGCGTCGACGTGTCAGCGGCGATGCGGATCCCCGGAGTACGAGCGGTGCTCATCGCCGATGACATCCCTGGTCGCAAGAACTATGGGCTCGATTACCCCGACCAGCCGGTCTTCGCCTCGGACGTGGTCAGGTACGTCGGGGAACCCGTCGCCGCAGTCGCCGCGGACCATCCTGAGACAGCGCGTCGCGCGGCGGCGGCGATCGTCGTCGACTACGCACCCACCGAGCCGCTCACCGACCCGGTGGCTGCCCTCGATGCCGAGCCCATCCACCCGCTCGGAAACGTTCTGTACCGCCAGAGGGTCAGGCACGGTGATCCCGATGCAACCGGCGCAGTCGTTGTCGAAGGCCACTACCAGACCGGCATGCAGGACCAGGCTCAGCTGGGCCCCGAGTCCGGCCTGGCGATCCCGGCCGAGGACGGCGGCATCGACCTTTACGTGGCCACCCAGTGGCTGCACGTCGACCAGGACCAGATGGCGGCCTGCCTGGCCCTCCCGCTCGAGAAGGTCAGGGTGCACTTGGCCGGAGTGGGCGGTGCCTTCGGAGCCCGCGAGGACCTGAGCATGCAGATCCAGATCTGCCTCCTGGCTCTTCGCACGGGCCGGCCAGTGAAGATCGTCTACGACCGCGAGGAGTCGTTCCTGGGTCACGTCCACAGGCATCCTTCTTTCATGTGGTACCGCCATCACGCTGACGCCGACGGTCGCTTGGTGAAAGTCGAGGCGCGCGTCGTCCTCGACGGCGGTGCGTACCTGTCGACGTCGACGGCTGTGACCATTAATGCAGCCAGCTTTGCGCCCGGGCCGTACCGAGTCCCGAACGCGGTCGTCGAAGCGGTCACAGCCCGGACCAACAACCCGCCGTGCGGGGCCATGAGGGGCTTCGGTGCGACCCAGACGTGCTTCGCTTACGAGGCCCAGATGGACAAGCTGGCGGTCGCGCTCGGGCTTGACCCAGTCGAGCTGCGGCTCCGCAATGCCCTCAAGCCCGGTGACGCGCTCATCACCGGGCAGGTGCTACGGGGCGCCGCGCCCGTCGCCGAAGTCATCCGGACCTGTGCGGCCGCGCCCTTGCCGGCCGGCGACCCCACGACCGTGCCCGAGCTCGAGCTTCCCGGCGGCACCGGTCGGACCGCCGAGCGCGGCCGAGTGCGGCGGGGCGTCGGGTTCGCCGTAGGGATCAAGAACCTCCTGTTCTCGGCCGGCTTCGACGACGCCTCAGAGGCACGATGCCGGCTGGAGGACGGCGTCGCAACTATCACCTGTGCCGCCGTCGAGGTCGGACAGGGCTTTGTCACCCTCGCTCAGCAGATCACCCGAGAGGTTCTCGGAGTCGACGACGTGATCCTGGCGCCTGTGGACACGGTCGGCATCGCCTCGGCGGGGTCGACCTCGGCGAGCCGTCAGACCTGGATGTCGGGGGGGGCCGTCCAAGCAGCCTGTCTTGCCGTTCGCAGTCGACTGCTCGACTCGGTCTCGAGCAGGCACGGTGTCGCGCCAGAGACGCTCGAGATCGTCGACGGCAGGGTGGTCTCACTCGACCGGGAAATAGACCTTCCGATCTCTGAGGCCGCCCCGGGAGAGGTGCTGGAGGAGACCGTGAACTTCCACCATGCCCCCACGGCGGAGCTGGACGAGAACGGACAAGGCGACTCCAACGTCTCCTTCGCCTTCGCCGCACATCGCGCAGTGGTGGACGTCGACCTCGACCTCGGCCTCGTGCGAGTTGTGGAGATCGCCACCTCCCAGGACGTCGGGCGTGTGCTCAACCCGATCCAGCTGGTCGGCCAGCTGGAAGGCGGCATCGCACAGGGCGTCGGGCTTGCCGTTATGGAGGAGATCGTTCTCGACCACGGCCGGGTGCGGAATCCCTCCTTCACTGACTACGTGATCCCGACGGCCCTTGACATGCCTCCGGTGTACATCGCGGCGTTGATCGAAGAGCCAGAACCCGGATCCCCAATGGGCGCCAAAGGCGCCGGCGAGCCGCCGCTGGTCTCCTCCGCCTCTGCGGTGGTGGCTGCGATCCGGGCCGCCACCGGCCTGGAGCTGCCAAGAGCACCGGTCCGACCTCAGGACATCGCTCTCGCCGGCTCGGAACATGGGTCCGGCCCAGGGCTTCAACCCGACAATGTGGAGGTCTTGCCATGAGCTCAGAGGTCGCCGTCTACCTGCAGGACGCGCACGCGATCCGCGAGGGAATGGAGATCGCCGGTTACGCGGAGTCCAAAGGGTTCCACGCGATCTGGCAGGCCGAAAGCCGGCTCGTGCGGGAAGCCACTGTGCCGATGGCGGCGTTCCTGTCCGTCACCGACCGGATAAAGGTGGGCTCTGGCGTCGTCAACAACTGGACGCGGAACCCGGCACTGCTCGCCTCGACCTTCTCGACCTTGGACGACCTCGCCCCGGGCCGCGTGATCCTGGGCATCGGCGCCTGGTGGGAGCCACTCGCCAGGAAAGTGGGTGTGCATCGAGTCAAGCCCCTGCTCGCGATGCGGGAGACCGTCGAGGCCGTCCGTGCACTGCTTGCGGATCAGAACGTCACCTATGACGGTGAGTTCGTGCATCTCGACGGCGTTGAGCTGGACTACGTGCACCAGGAGCGCCGGGCCAAGGACGTGCCCATCTACATCGGGGCGACCGGCATGCAGATGATGGAGCTGGCAGGTGAGATCGGTGACGGGGTCGTTTTCAACTACCTCGTCTCGCCGATCTACAACGACATGGCGATGGATCATCTCGAACGGGGCGCCCACCGGGCCGGCCGGTCGGCCACCGACATCGATCGCCCACAGCTCGTGGTGTGCTCGCTCGACGAGGACAGGAGCGCTGCCCTGGACGCCGCTCGCCTGCTGGTTACCCAGTACCTCGGTCAACAGCCGCACATCATGAAGGCGTCCGGCGTGCCCGAGTCCCTGCTGGAAGACATCGGCAAGGTGCTGACCTGGCCTGCAACGGCCGAGCAGGTCGAGGCCGCTTCCAAGCTCGTGCCCGACGACATCGTTCAGATGATCACGGCGTCGGGCACCGCCGAGGAGTGCAAGGCCAAAGTGGCCGAGTACGTGCAACGCGGTTGCACCTGCCCGATCCTCTACCCGCTGGGCGCGGACGTGCACGCGATGATCGACGCCTTCGCAGACTGGACCGCCTAGCTGAGGTCGGCTCTACGTGTGAGCTGCCATGTCGACTATGGGCGCGCAGCCGTGCACACGTGGGTGAAGAGGGTCGCCGGCGGGCGTAGGCGGCCGCCGCGTGCTCACAACCGCGCCCAGAGCCGCAGCGCCTGCTCGTGTGCTCTCGCTCGCACCTCGAACGGGTCGACCCGTGTCGGGCGGCCGTCCCGGAAGACGACCTCACCGCCGACCACGACCTCGATAGGTTGCACGCCTGGCGTGAAGGCAAGATGCCACGGGTCGATCGGCTCGTAGCTCCAGCGGACCCGGTCTTCCGCAGCCTCGGGAACCAGGGTGCTGCCGCTCTCCACCCACGACCAGGCAGTCACGGGCGTCGCGGTGACATCGTCCTCCCGGTGCCGGGCGTAGGCGATGCGGAATTCCTCCAGCATGTCCCCACCGATCCCGTCGGTCCCGAGCACGACCGTGTTCGCGAAACGCGAGGGACGCGCGTACCCAACGGCATTGTTCATGTTCGAGCGCGGGTTGTGGGCCACTGTCCCGTGAAGCGGTCGGTCCAGGTGCACGCAGTGGGCCAACAACCAGTCGTCGGTGGCCAGGGCTTCAAGCCGCCCGCCGGCAGCCGAGTCGATCCGGTCCTCGGCGACGTGGATGTGCACCCCTTGCCCGAGGTCGGCTGCCAGTCCGGCCACGGCCTCGAGGCTGGCCTCACAAAGCGTGAAGCAAGCATGGGCGCCCACGAAGCCGCGGCCGCCCGAACGCAGGAAACGCTCGTTCTCGGCCAACCCGGCTCTCATGCCACCGGGGCCGTTGCGGTCTGTGACCTCGTAACAACAAGAACTCCGGACACCCACCTCGGCGCAGGCGTCCGCGATGACACTGAGAGAGCCCTCGATGGCATTCGGGGACGCGTGGTGATCCACGATCGCTGTCGTTCCCCGCTCGAGAGCCTCGAGTGCTCCCAGCATCGCCGACCACCTGATCATCTCGAGGTCGAGGGCGCGATCGAGCCGCCACCACACGAGCTCGAGGATCTCTTGGAAGTTACGCGGCGTGCTCGGCGGGGCAGGCATCCCGCGAGCCAGCGCTGAGTAAAGGTGATGGTGGCCGCACACCAGTCCGCTGGTGACGCCCGCCCCGGAGAGGTCACCCACGGCAGGAGGCAGGGAGGCGTTCACTCGCCCGCCGCGCTCGTGGCCGCGCCCACCGGAAGGTGCATCGGGAGTGTCGACCGCCAAAGACCGTCCAGGTCGTGCAACGCGGCCGCAACCGCCCCCGCCGTGGGCACGAGCCCGATCTCACCGACACCCTTTATCCCGTAGGGGGACCTCGGCTGGGGCGCCTCCACCAAGATGACCTCGATCTCGGGCACGTCCTTGGCACGGATGATACCCAGGCTCCGAAGCGTCATGTTCTGTGGCCGACCCTCGTCATCGCAAGGGAATTCCTCCGACAGAGCGTAGCCGAGGCCCATGTGCACGGCCCCTTGGATCTGGCCCTCGCACAGGAGCGGGTTGACGGCCCGGCCCACGTCGTGGACCGCAACGACCCTTTCGATCTTGCCGGACTCGCGGTCAACCACGACCAGTTGAGCAGCGTAGGAGAAAACGGCGTGAATGACGGGGTTCTCCAGACCCTCGTCCAACGAATTGGTCCAGTCGACGCGGTACTCGCCCTCGTAGTCGACCCCGGGACGGCACCCGTCCGCGACCGCGCGCCGGCAGGCGTCGGAGACCGCACCCGCGCCCATCACCGTTCCCCTGGAACCGGTCGTCTGTCCGGCACCGAGCTCGCGCGAGGTATCGACCACGACCCGCACCCGTCCCGGGTCGACGCCCAGCTCCTCCACCGCGACCTGGAGCGCGACGGTGTGCACGCCCTGGCCCATCTCGGTCCAGCAGTGGCGAACCTCGACGCCTCCATCTTCGGAGAACCGTACGACCGCCCGCACGATCTCGAGAAAACCGTTCCCGAGCCCGGAGTTCTTGAGTCCGAAACCGAGGCCGACGGCTTTGCCGTCGGCGACCGCCTGGTCGTAGGCGGGCTTCACGGCCTCGAGACAGGCCCTCGCTCCGAGCGAGCCGTCGTCCATCACCTGCCCGGGGCCCCAGACCACTCCAGGCGTCACGGCGTTGCGGAAACGCATCTCCCACGAGCTGATGCCGACCTCCGCCGCCAGCCGGTCGACTACCCCTTCCATCGCGAATTGCGCCTGATTGGCGCCAAAGCCGCGAAAGGCACCACACACCGGGTTGTTCGTCCGCACGGCGACGGCCTCGACCTCGATCGCGGGCAGGCGGTAGGGACCGGACGCGTGACCGGCGGCGCGCTCGAGGACCTCCACCCCGACAGACGCGTAGGGCCCGGAGTCCGAGAGCAATCGGGCCTTGAGAGCGGTCAACCTACCTTCAGCGTCGCACCCGGCCCAGTACTCGATGCGGAACGGGTGACGCTTGGGGTGCACGAGCAGCGACTCCTCACGTGACAGCGTGCACTTGACCGGTTGGCGGAGCACCCAGGCGGCGAGTGCCGTCTGGGCCTGATTGGACATGTCCTCCTTGCCACCGAAGGCGCCGCCGTTGGACACCTGCTCGACCATGACCTGCTCGGTGCTGATCCCGAGCACCGAGGCGATCTGGTTGCGGTCGTCCCAGACGCCCTGACCACCCGAGAAGACCTTCAAAGTGCCATCGGATGCCGGCACGGCAAGGGTCGACTCCGGTTCGAGGAAGGCATGTTCGACACGTTGGGTCTGGAAGACCTCGTGAACGGTGTGCGCGGAGGCGGCAAGCGCCATGTCCACCTCGCCGCGTCGGTAGCTCCTGCGGGCAAGCACGTTCCCTTCGAGCTCCCAGACAGCGTCCTCGGGATCGTCGATCGCCGTGACGGCATCGGTCAGCGGGCGTAGCAGCCGGTATGAGACCTCGACGAGCCTGGCCGCTCCCCGAGCGGCCTCCCGCGACTCGGCGACGACAAAGGCCAGGACGTCGCCGAGATAGGAGGTCCGTCCTCCCTCGGGTATGAACACGGGCCAGTCGGCGTGGATGATCCCCACGCGGAGCTCGCCAGGAACGTCCGCGGCGGTGAACACGGCTTTGACGCCGGGCGCGGCGAGCGCGGCCGCGGTCTCGATCTTGAGCACGTCGGCCCGGGCGTGGTCGGTGAGCCGAAAAGCTCCGTGGAGCATGCCGGGAACCCGGATGTCGTCGACGTAGTCGCGGTCGCCAAGCGCGAGCTCCACACCCTCGTACCTGACGCCGCGGGTCCCGACGCCCCCGGTCGGCACGGCGACAGGCGTCTCGCCGCTTGCCAGAAGTTCCACCGCGTCGAGGATCTTGCTGTAACCGGTGCAACGGCACAGATGCGCCCCGAGATAGCGGGCGGCCTCGTCGCGGGTGAGCCCAGAGCCCTTCCTGTCGATGAGCGCTTTGACCCGCACGAGGATGCCCGGCGTGCAGAAACCACACTGCAGGGCGCCACTGGCGGCAAAGGCGGCCGCGAAGCGCTCCCTCTCGCCCGCGTCGAACCCCTCCAGAGTCGTGATCGACCTTCCGGCCACCTTCTCGAGAGAGATTTGGCAGCTCACCGACGCCTTGCCGTCTATGAGCACCGTGCAGCATCCGCACTGGCCCGAGGGCGAGCAGCCGTCTTTGGGCGAGGTTATGGCGAGCTCCTCGCGCAAGGCGGCAAGGAGATGCGGGTGGTCCCCCACCTCGACTGACTTTCCATTGAGCGTGAACTGAGTCATCGCCTGCGCGTCCCCCTGTCGCCTAGGTGGCCCGGTACCCTGAAGACCGAGGATCTGTTCAAGGTCCTCAGAGTACCGGTCCCGCCTTGAGGCTCAGCCCCGGATACGGCGAGGCGAAGAGCCTGTCCCATTGGAAACTGTCTAGCGTCAATCCAACGTGAACAGGGTCCCGGTCTCTCCGTGCAGGGCTCGGGCGACGTTCTCGGGATTGGTCACGATCGCCGCCGTCCCGCCGTTGGAGAGATAGTTGATGACGGCCTGGATCTTCGGCGCCATGCTGCCCGCGGCAAAGTGCACGCCCTCGGCCAGGTGCGCCTTGGCCTCGGCCAGCGTGAGGTGGTCGACGAGGGTCTCTGCGGGCGTGCCGAAGTTCAGCGCCACCTTCTCGACCGCGGTCGAGATGACGAGCAGGTCTGCTCCCAGGTTGTTGGCCAACAGGGCCGAGGCGAGGTCCTTGTCGATGACGGCGGCGACACCGTGCAGGTTGCCGTCCCCATCTGCGACCACTGGGATCCCGCCCCCGCCGACGGTGACCACGACCACGCCGGCCGCGATCAAGGCCTTGATGGCGGGCAGCTCGATGATGCGCAAGGGCTGCGGCGACGCCACGACGCGCCGAAAACCCCGGTTGGCGTCGTTGACGATGTCCCATCCCTCCTTGCGGCGTCGTTCCGCCTGCTCCTCGTCCATGAACCCGCCGATTGGCTTGGTCGGGTTCTTGAACGCCGGGTCGTCGGCGGCCACTTCTGTCTGGCAGATGACCGTCGCCGCCTCCCGGGCCACGCCGAGCCGGCGGAACTCGTTGCAGAGGTTCTGCTGCAACGCATAGCCGATCGCGCCTTGGCTGTCCGCACCGCAGACGTCGAGCGGGACCTCGTGCATCTCGTGGGCAGCAAGCTCCGACCGTCGCAATATGAAGCCCACCTGTGGGCCGTTGCCGTGGCTGATCGCTACATTCCAGCCTTCTTGAATCATGGCGACAATGTGCCGGCATGTCTCCTGGGCGGCGATGTACTGGTCGAGCACAGTCTGGTGCTGCTTGTCCCTGATCAGCGAGTTGCCGCCGATCGCGACCACAGCGGTTCCCGGCGTTTCGAATAAGGTTCCCATGGTGTTCCGCCGTCAGCTCATCGTGAGGGCCATGACGGCCTTCTGGGCGTGAAGGCGGTTCTCGGCCTGGTCGTAGACGATCGACTTGGGTCCGTCTATCACCGCGTCGGCGACTTCGACGTTGCGATCAGCCGGTAACGGGTGCATGTAGATGGCGTCGTCGCTGGTGAGCGCCATGCGCTTTTCGTCGGTGATCCACGTGTCGTACTTGTCGATGAGCCGCTTGTCCTCCGCCGGGTCCTGGGTCGTGAGCAGAGCGCCCCAGCTCTTGGCGTAGAGGACGTCGGTACCCCTGCAGCCCGCGTCGAAATCGTCCATGATCTCGAAGCCCACGTGGGCCTTGCGGGCGTTCTCCCGACCCTGCTCGACGATCTCGGGCATGAGCTTGAACTCGGGCGGGTGCACGAGGCGAAGGTTCATGCCGAAGCGGGGCAGGAGCAGGACGAGGCTCTGGGCGACACTGACGGGCTTGGAGTAGCTCGCCGCCCGCGCCCAGCTGACCGTCGCCGTCTTGCCGCGCGGGTCGCCGAAGTGCTCGATGATCGTCATGATGTCGGCCAGCGCCTGGTGCGGGTGATAGACGTCGCACTGCATGTTCAGCACGGGCACGCGGCTGGCCTCGGCCACGTCGCGCATGTACTTGTTGCCCGTCCCCCAGTCGCACTGACGGATGGCGATGCCGTCGTTGTACCGGCCGAGGATCTCGCCGATCTCCTTGGCCGTGTCACCGTGCGCGATCTGGGTGGTCTTGGACTCGATGAACTGGGCGTGACCGCCGAGCTGTGCCATGCCCGCCTCGAAGGAGGTGCGGGTGCGGGTGCTCGAGAAGAAGAAGAGCATCGCCAGCACCTTGTCCCTCAGGTAGGCATGGGGTTCGCCCAGAGCGCGTGCCCGTTTCAGGGCGAACGCAACGTCGAGGAAGGTGTCGAGCTCGTCCTTGGTGAAATCCTGCAGGGTGATCACGTCCCTGCCACGAAGATGTGTCTGCATGGCTCCTCCTACTCGATTGCGCCGAGAACGAGCGAGAGCAGAGCCATGCGCATCACGACGCCGTTGAACGCCTCGACCCAGTAGCGCGCGTGGCGCGTGGCATCGACGTCCGGCGGCAGCTCGTCCATACGAGGCAGCGAGTGCAGGATTATGGCGTCGCTCTTGGCCTCTTGCCTGAGGAGCTCCCGCGTCACGCGATAGGCGGCGGGCGTCAGGCCCTTGTCTTCTGTCGCCTCGTCGCGCGAGACGGTGTAGTCGGCCTGCACCACAGGCTCCATGTAGATGACGTCGGCATCCGCGATGCAGCTCTCGACGCTCTCCTTCTCGGTGTACTGGACACTGAGCTGGTCCAGCTCGACCTTGAATTCGTCGAGCAAAGACATCTCGGGCGGGCCGACCACGAAGGCTTCGACGTCGAACTGGGAGAACGCGTAGAGGATCGAGTGCATCGTCCGCATTCGCATGTCGCCGACGCAGAGCACCTTCAGGCCGTCAAGACGGCCCTTTTGCTGCCAGATCGTGTACAGGTCCGTGAGCACCTGAGTCGGGTGCTCACCCCAGCCGTCACCACAGTTGATGACCGGGACCGAGGCCCACTTTGCCGCTTCTTGCGGCGCGCCCTGCTGGAAGTGGCGCATCGCGATGACGTCGCCGTAGTACTCGAGCATGTGGACGGTGTCCTTGATGGTCTCCTGGTAGAAGTCGCCGGCGCGCGTCATCTTCGCGTCTGAAAAGCCCAGCACGTGACCACCAAGACGGTGCATGGCAGCCTCTGTTGCCAGGCGCGTTCTGGTGCTCGGCTGATAGAACGCCGTCAGCAGCGTCTTGTGCTTCAGCAGGTCCCCGTTCCGCCGTTCCGCGGCGAACGGCTTCAACCGATCGGCCACCGAGAAGATCTGGAAATACTCCTCGCGCTCCATGTCCTTCAAGGACAAGATGTCTCGACCGAGGAAGCTCCTCATGTCGTGTCTCCCCTTTCCTTTGCTGATCGACGGCCCTTCGCACCTTGTCAAGACGCGACGTACGGCCCGCACCGGCTTCCGACCGGATGAAAGCTCGTTGACCTAGGTTCGTTTTGCCTCAGCGTACAAGCCTTCCTCAGCTCGGTCAGACGCGCGACGAAGCCCGGCGTCCTACCCGGTTCCGGGCCAGAGCCACATGCGCGCCACAAGACCGGACCCCGAGAGGGCACCAGTCGACAACCCCGCGCCCTTCCCGACAGCAGTCGCGAACGGCGTGGAAGCCGGTGACGTATCGGTCAGTCCCACAGAGAGCGCGCCCGGCGAGCGAGCTCGACATGGGCAGCGCGTAGGTCCACGTGTTCGAGCGAACCGTCGGTGACGACGGCGTCGCCCCCGACGAAAAGGTGGATCACCTGGCGGGACGGCCCGAGCACGAGTCCGGCAACCGGGTCAGCGATGTCGGCGATATCGTCAGCCGGCCAGACGGCGATGTCGGCCGGCGCACCCACCTCGAGACGGCCGAGATCGGGACGGCCGAGACACCGGGCGCCACCCGTGGTGGCGAGCTCGAGTGCCTGGCTCGGCGTCAGGGCGTCAGGTCGACCCGAGCGCAGGCGAGCGAAGAAGAGTGCCTGTTTCAACTCCGGCAGCAGGTCACCCCCCTCGTTCGAGGCGACGCCGTCGACGCCGAGCCCGACGGGGGCCCCAGCGTCGAGGAGGTCGCGAACCGGGCACAACCCCGACGCAAGCCGACCGTTCGAGCTCGGGCAGTGGGCGACGCCGGCACCGGCTGTCCCTACCCTGACAACCTCCGACGCGTTGAGATGAACGGCGTGTGCGTACCACACGTCCTTGCCCAGCCATCCGAGCTCATCGACAACGTCGAGCGGGCGCCGGCCGAAGCGCGCGAGGCAATCACGTTCCTCCGCGATCGTCTCGGCTAGGTGAGTGTGCAGCCGCAGGCCAAGCCGGCGGGCCAGTGCCGCGGACTCCCTCATCAGCTCCGCGCTGACAGAGAACGGGCTGCAGGGCGCCACCACGACGGTGACCCGGTCACCGTCGTGCAACCTGGCCACCACGGCCTCGGTCGACGCGAGGATCGCGTCGGTGCGCTCCACGACGTCGTCGGGGGGCAAGCCCCCGGCGCTCTGGCCGAGATCCATCGAGCCGCGTGACAGGTGGAGGCGAACACCGACGGCACGTCCCGCCGACGCGATGGCGTCGAAGACCGAGTCGTCACCGCGTGGCACGACGTAGTGGTGGTCGGCCACCGTCGTCGCCCCGCTCAACGCGAGCTCGGCCAGGCCAACTGTTGCCGCGACGCCTACGTCCTCCACGGAGATGCGCGCCCAGACCGGGTAGAGCGCCTGGAGCCACGTGAACAGGTCGCAGCTGGTGGCGCGACCACGAGTAAGCCACTGGTACAGGTGATGGTGGGTGTTGACCAGCCCGGCTGTGACGATGCCGCCGTCACAGGCGATCACCTCATCACCCGACCTCGGCGCAACGGCACCGACCTCAGTGATCAGCCCGCCTTCGACAGCCACGTCGCCAGGCCAGCGCGCCCCTCGCAGAACCTTCCGTGTGGTCACGCCATGTAGTACCGTGCGCCCCGCCGAGCTGTCAACCGACAGATCAGGCTTTGAGTTGGTCGTATCTCCCGCCCCTTCAGGTGGCAAGGCCGGGCGCAGGCTCCTTGCCGTGATCGGCGCGAACGGGGAGAATCGTGCAGTGAACATCTACGGACTCGATTCAGAAGTCGTCGACCCCGCCGCTGTCGAGCGCACCGCGCAGCGCTTCCGCGAACAGCGGGTCGTGCTGCCGACCTTCAGCCAGCTCAGGGACCCGCGCACCGCGCCGAGCGCGCTCAGCGGACAGCTGAGCAGCGTTGACAGGAATGCTGCTTCGCCGGCAAACCTCTGGCGCGTCCACTGGTACAACATGCTCGACGGAGGCTTGACCGAGGTGCCTGAGCACGTCGTGCTGACCAAGGAGCTGACCGGGGTCGACGCACAGATCGTTGTCGCCTTCGGTGACCGGTTCCCGATGATCGGCGCCCACAAGGTGCTCGCCGCGTACGGTTGTCTGGCCCCGAGACTTGCGACGGGCACCTTCGATCCCACCCGCCACCGGGCAATCTGGCCGTCGACCGGCAACTACTGCCGTGGTGGCGTGGCCGTCTCCAGAGTCATGGGCTGTCGCGGCGTCGCCGTGCTGCCCGAGGGAATGAGCCGTGAGCGCTTCGACTGGCTCGAGCGCTGGGTCATCGACGAAAGCGACATCATCAAGACGCCGGGCACCGAAAGCAACGTCAAGGAGATCTACGACCGTTGCCACGAGCTCGCTGAGGACAAGGACAATGTCATCCTCAATCAGTTCTGCGAGTTCGGCAACCACATTGTCCACCGGCTCGCGACCGGCACCGCCCTCGAGCGCGTCGTCGAGCACCTTTCCTCTTCGCAGCCCGAGCTCAAGGTCCGCGCGTTCGTTTCGGCGACAGGATCGGCCGGCACGATCGGCGCCGGGGACCACCTGAAGGACCGGTTCGGGTCGCTCACGGTCGCCGTCGAAGCGCTGGAGTGCCCGACCCTGCTCTACAACGGGTTCGGCGAGCACAACATCCAGGGGATCGGTGACAAGCACGTGCCCCTCATCCACAACGTCATGGGAACCGATGTCGTGATCGCCATATCGGACCGTGCCACCGATTCTCTGAACGTGCTCGCGAACACCGACGCGGGTCGCCGCTACCTGGCGAGCCGCGGCGTGGCGCCTGCGATGATCACAGCCCTCTCGTCGTTCGGCCTCTCGAGCTGGTGCAACATCTTGGCCGCCGTAAAGCTCGCAAAGCGGCTCCACCTCGGTGACGAGGATCTCGTCCTCACGGTCGCCACCGACGGCGCCGCCATGTACCCGAGCGAGCTCGCCGGGGCCCTCGAGCGCGACTGGACGGACGGTTTCACCGAGGTCTCCGCAGCCCAGGTCTACGGAGAGCACGTGCTCGGCGCGGGCGAAGACCACGTGCTCGAGTGCACGGACACCGACCGGAACCGGATATTCAACCTGGGTTACTACACCTGGGTCGAGCAGCAGGGGGTGTCGATCGAGGAGTTCGAAGCCCGTCGTGACCAGAGCTTCTGGCGCTCGCTGCTCGATCTGGTCCCCGTCTGGGACGATCTCATCACCGAGCTGAACGGTCGCTCGGGAGCGGTGCCGGTCGCGTGAAGCTGCCGGGCCGGTCGCTCGGAAAGGCGCCGGACCGGCCGGCATGGCACGCTCAACGAGCTCCCCAAGTGTGCCGAACAAAGGCACTGCGGCCCTGAGCCAAGGGCATCCCCCAGTTCGCGCGCGGTCTCCAGTACTTTCGCACGAGTGATTCAGGTTCCGAACAGCCATGAAAAGAGCGACAAGTGAGTGATCAAACTCCTCGGCACCGCCGAGGCAGCGGACACGGTGGCGGCCGAAGCGGCGCGCGAGGTGGCGGAGGCTCTGGTTTCCGGCAATGGATCGGAGGCTTGGGACGTGGCCAGCGCATCGGCCTCGTCGTCGGGGCAGTTGTCGTCGTCGTGATCGTCGGTGTCGTGCTCGCGGCTGTCCTGTCGGGCGGGAACAAGAAGGCTGCCTCAAACTCCTCGACCACCTCGAGCTCCACTACGCAAACCTCGACGACTCGACCGCATCGCGTCGAGCCGTTGAAGGCCTGCCCACTCACCGGCCGGGGGGCACCTGGTGACAAGGTGCCACAGCGACCGGCACTGGCCGTGAAGATCGGCAACGACCCGTCCTCCCGCCCACAGAGCGGCCTCACCCAAGCAGACATCGTCTATGAGGAGATGGCAGAAGGCGGGATCACTCGGTACATGGCCGTGTACCAATGCCAGAATGCACCGTTGATAGGCCCCGTCCGCTCAGTACGCTGGGACGACTGGAACATCCTTCAACAGTACGGGCATGCCATTCTCGCCTACAGCGGAGGAATTCTGCCGTGGACGGACGACGTGGCGACGCTCCCGTGGATCTACAACGCCAACGGCAGCACTGAGCCCACTGCCAACGCCTACTATCGCTACAACTCCTCTGTCGCGCCGGCGAGCCTGGGTCCGCCATACAACTACTACACCTCAACCTCGGCTCTTTGGGGGCTGTTTCCTGCCGCCAAGACACCTCCACCAACGGCGTTCCAGTTCTCCACGAAAGTCCCGGTCGGTGCAACCAAGGCCGCGTCCGCCTCTGTCCCGTTCTCGAGTGCTTCGCCCGTCGTCTGGCAGTGGGACCAGACGACCAGGCAATGGTTGCGCTTTTACAACACCCAGCCAGATGTCGATTCCACCGGGAAACAACTCCATGCCACCAACATCGTGATCGAGATGGTGCAGACCAGGCCCGGGCCCTACAACGAAAGCGGCCCCAACAGCCGCGATGTCGAGAGCATCACGACCGGGACGGGCACCGCCTATGTGTTGCGCCACGGCGTGATGGCAAAGGGGACCTGGAGTCGCGGCACCGGTTTGAACATCACGAGGTTCTCGTTCCCGAACGGCAAACCGATCACCCTCGAGCCTGGTACGACGTGGGTCGAGTTGGTCCCCGACTCGAATTCCGGTCAGCTTCACGCAGTGAGCCGAGCGCCGTCGCCCTAGGCCGTCACTCTGCCCGAGGCAGGCCGGTCAGAGTGCCCGGACCGCCTTTTCCACGATCGCGAGCCCATCGTTCAAGAGATCATCCGACATCACGAGCGGCGGAAGGATGCGCACGACGTTGTCGTAGGTACCGGCCTTCAACAAGATGACGCCCTCGGAGTGGCACACCGCGAGAACCTTGGATGCCGCCGCAGGATCGGGCTCCTTGGTCTGCGGGTCGGTGACGAACTCGAGCGCGGCCATTGCCCCGATGATGCGAACGTCACCGACGACAGGCACCTCGTCGACAAGGTTCCCGAGCCGGGCTCTGAAGATCTCGCCGATGTGCTGCGCGCGGCCCACCAGGCCGCGGGACTCGATCTCCGACAGCGCGCCGAGCGCAGCGGCACACGACACGGGGTTGCCACCGAACGTGGAGCCCAGGCCGCCGGGATGAATGGCATCCATGATCTCGGCCCTGCCGGTGACACCAGCTATCGGAAGTCCGCCGCCAAGTCCCTTGGCCGTCGCGAGGAGATCAGGGACGATCCCGAAGTGCTCGCACGAGAACATCCTGCCAGTCCTGGCCATGCCGGCCTGCACCTCATCAGCGATGAAGACAATCCCATGTTCCTTGCAATAGTCCGCCAGTCGCGGAAGGAAACCCGCCCCGGGGATGATCACGCCGGCCTCACCCTGCACGGGTTCCACGAGCAGGCACGCGATGCGGTTCCCGCCGATCTGCTTGTCCATCGAGGCGATCGCCAGATCCGCGCACGCCTCACCGCATCGCTCGGGTGGCGCCCCACCGGCACAGCGGTAGGGGTAGCTGAACGGCTCACGGTAGATCTCAGGAGCAAACGGCCCGAAACCGGACTTGTACGGCATCGCCTTGGCGGTGAGCGTCATCGTGAGCAGAGTCCGGCCGTGGAAGGCGTGGTCGAACACGACGACGGCCTGGCGGCCGGTGAAGGACCTGGCAATCTTCACAGCGTTCTCGATTGCCTCGGCGCCCGAATTGACAAAGAGGCTGCGCTTTTCGTCCGTGCCCGGAGCGAGGGCGTTGAGGCGCTCCGCGAGTTCGATGTAGCCCTCGAAGCCGGTCACCTGGAAGCAGGTGTGGGTGAAACGCCGCACCTGCTCGGTCACGGCCTCGACAACCAAAGGGGCACTCGACCCGACGTTGAGCACGGCGATCCCGGCACCGAGGTCGATGAACGAATTGCCGTCGACGTCGACCACGATGCCACCGTACGCACGCTCGGCAAAGACCGGCATGGTGGCTCCCACGCCCGCCGGAACTGATGCTTTCCTTCGCGCGGCAAGCTCCAACGACCGGGGCCCCGGGATGGCGGTCCGGATCTCGCGCACCTGAGGGACCTCAACGGACTCCGACACGATCACCACCTGCCGTTCGGGCGAGCACGGCGCCTTACCCACAGCCCCGCTCGCGTTGACTCGATCGACATGGAGCTTAGTGGCGAGACTGCCGGCATTTCCCTGCCACGCTGACGGCGCCCGTAGTCTGACCCTATGGCCATCGTCGGGCGGCGAAGCCACCCCAGCAGAGCGAGGAGCTCGACCGATGGTCGACGTGAGCGGTGATCTTGTCGTGACGCGGTTGCTGACGATCCCTGCCGGAGAGCTCCGGTGGCGGTTCTCCGGGAGCGGTGGACCAGGAGGGCAGCACGCGAACACCTCGAACACCAAGGTGATGCTGACCTGGAACATCGAGACGTCCGAGGCGCTCACCGACTACCAACGGACGCGGCTGGTCTCCGAGCTCGGGCCCGTCATACGCATCGTGGCCGTCGAAGAGCGCTCGCAGACGCGCAACCGGGACATCGCGCTCGAACGCCTGCGCGAGCGCCTGCGGGCCGCGCTGGCCGTCCGTGCCCACCGGCGACCGACGGCGCCGACAAGATCTTCCGTCGACCGCAGACTCGCAGCCAAGCGCCAGCGATCGGAACGCAAGACCGAGCGGCGTGCCGATCCAGACACCGAGGACTAGGCCCGTCAGCAGGGACAACCGAGTAGGCCGGGTGTCACGTCGCGCGCGCTGGGACGGCGCTTCAGCCACCGGCCCCGAAGCGGCAGAATCGTCTCAGAGTCGGCACGCCAGGACCGATAATCTGGAATGGCTCCTCGGGACATCCGAGGGCTTGGTCGCGCAGCGGATCCGACAATCCTGAGCACGTCGATCACACTTGATCCGACAGAGAGCGCCGGCACAACAGAGATGATGGCAGTTGACACCGCCGATAACGTGACAGCGGGCGCCTCCCCACGCGCCGACGCGCCGAGGGAAGCGGACACGCCGGGAGCCGACCTGCCGGGAGCAGGTACGCAGGTCGCGATCGAGGCCGTCTCCCTCCGCCGGTTCGCCGCGACCACAGCCATGGCGGCGATCCTCCTCGGGCTCTTGATCGTGTGGACGGCATCCCACCCCGGCAACCACCGTTCCATCACCGAGGTTGAGGTCGTCGTCAAGCTCGTCACTGCCGCGCTCGCGGCCGCCAGCTGCGTCGTGCTCGGACGCCGTGCAGCGCCTCAAGTACGCCCAGCCTGGATGTGGACCGGGACTTTCGCCACCGTCTGGGCCGTGGGGGCGGCTGTGCTCACGTGGTACGAGTTCGCGAGGAACGGTGCCGTGCCGTTCCCCTCAGCAGCTGATGTGGGGTTCCTCGGTGCGCTGCCGCTCGCCGCGATCGGGGTCCTCCTCTTCTCCTCGGCTCCCGGGCCCGGCGGCTCCCGGGCGCGCATGCTGCTCGACGGCACGATCGTGGCTGGATCGCTCCTCATCGTGAGCTGGAGCACCGCACTCGGGACCGTGTACCACTCCGGCTCGGGCAGCGTCTTCTCCCAGGCGGTGGGTCTCGCGTACCCGATCAGCGATGTGATAGTCGCTACCGTCGGTATCAACGTCCTCGCCCAAGGGCGTAATCGCCAACGCGTCCCGCCCGTGCTCGTCGTCGCCGGGCTGCTCTGCCTGACTGTCGGTGACAGCAGCCTCGCCTACTTGGGCCATCTCGCGTCGTTCCGATACGACGCTCTCGTCGACGCCGGTCGCGTAGCCGGCTTGATGCTCATCGCTCTCGCTCCTCTTTGGCCTCTCGAGCGGGCTATGACAGCCCATGAGGAGGTCGAGGGACCGTCGCCATGGCAGGTCGCGCTCCCCTACCTCTTCTTCGCCATCGCGATCTTCGCGGCCTCCCTCAGAGTGGCACGAGCCCGTCACCTCGACCTGTTCGATGTGATTGCCGGACTATGCGTCGTGGCCGCCGTGCTCACTCGACTGGTCATCACGCTCGTCGAGAATCTGCGCCTCACCAGCCAAATGCGCCTCGCGGTCACCACGCTGCGCGCGAACCAGGTCGAGCTGGTGCACTACGCCCTCCACGACTCGCTCACGGGCCTGCCCAATCGCGTGCTGTTCGGCGACCGCATCGAGCACGCGCTCGCCCGGCGCTCGTCACCTACGCGCCGCGTCGCGGTGATGCTCTGCGACCTCGACAGCTTCAAGGACGTGAACGACACGCTCGGCCACCCCTGTGGCGACGAGGTGCTGATCGCGGCCGCTGATCGCCTGAGCTCGTGCGTCCGTCCGGCCGACACCGTCGCGCGCATCGGGGGCGACGAGTTCGCCATCCTCATCGACGACGCCTCAGGAGTCGATGAGGTCGCGTCGGTCGCTGCCCGCGTCTGTTCGGCGATGCGGACCCCGTTCACAGTTGCCGGACGCGATTTCATCGTGCAGGTGAGCGTTGGCATCGCGATGGCCAATCAGTACGACACGCGAAGCGAGAAGCTCCTTCAGGACGCTGACGTCGCCTTGTACGCAACCAAGGATGCCGGGGGCGACGATTACACGTTCTTCGAACCGCGCCTCGGCAAGGCTTACATCGACCGGCTCGGGCTACAAGCCGAGCTCTCGGCGGCTCTCGAGAACGGCGAGCTCTTCATGGAGTACCAGCCGGTCGTCGATCTCGCTTCAGAGCGCACCGTTGGTGTCGAGGCATTGGTGCGGTGGCGTCATCCTCGGCGCGGCGTGCTCAAGCCGGTGGACTTCCTCCCCGTCGCGGAGAGCTCCGGAGTCGTCGTCCAGATCGGCGCTTGGGCTCTGGGCGAGGCGCTGCGCCAGCTTCGGGGCTGGCGAGAGCGAATCCCGGCGGCCGCGCGCCTGTGGACGGCGGTCAACGTCTCAGCGCGGCAGCTCGCCAGTGGCGACCTCGTCCGTGCCGTCTCCAAGGCCATCGACGCCAGTGGCCTGGAGCCGGAGTCGTTGCACATCGAGCTGACGGAAAGCGCGGTGATCGACCTCGTCGACTGGTCCGTGGTCGTCCTGACCGACTTGAAGCGACTCGGCGCGACACTCGAGATCGACGACTTCGGCACCGGCTACTCCTCCCTCGCATACCTGAAACAGCTACCGATCGACGGCGTGAAGATCGATCACGTCTTCGTGGACGGTCTCGGCACCGACGGTCGCGACGCCGTCATTGTCGAGGCTGTCGTCTCACTGGCGCACGCCCTGCAGCTGAAGGTCGCGGCCGCCGGCGTCGAGACGAGTCGCCAGCTCGAGTGGCTCAGGACTCTCGGATGCGATTACGGACAGGGCTACCAGTGGAGCACCCCGCTGTCGGCTTCCGACCTGGAGCGATGGCTCAGCCGTAGTTGAAGACTGCGAACAGCGCCTCGCTTCGCGACACGTGGACCGAGGGAAACACCGCTCAAGTCACGTACGCAACAAACCGATCAAATACCCATGCCCCCCGCTGACAGTCACGCTCACCAGCGACGCCAGCATGACCACGACCAGCCCGGCCACCGACAGCTGGACGAGCTGACCGTTCGAGCAGGCAGCGGCGCGAGAGAGGACCACGAACGATGGCCCCGACGCCACTCGTGCCGCTGTCTGCCGCGATCGTCGCGGCGGCGCTGCTGATCTCGGCGGCCCCCGCCTCCGCGTCCAACTGGCAGAGCGGGTACTCGGCCCCCACCGTCGAGGTCACGATCGCCAACACCGGAACAGAGTGCAAACAGCCGTGAGACCTTGGCCGGAGGCTTCACGACGAAACGGCCGTGGTCTTGACTTCGCAACACCAAAGTACACTTGGACCAACCGAAAGACCCCAGGCGAGGAGTGATTCTCATGCGGTTTAGGCGCAAGATCGCAACCATTGCCATAAGCGTTACGTGCGGCCTTGGCCTGGCGGCGTGCGGCCAACAAGTCGTGGCGCACGTTAAGGCAGGCGACTCCGTTCGCGCGGCTCTGACCAGCGTGTTCAACACCCCCACGACTCAGTTCGTCGTCACCGGACAGGATCTTCCCGGGCAGGCAAGCATCGCTGACGACCTCTTCTCTGTCGTGATCACGGTTTCCAGACAGAGTGGTCCCGGCACATCCACCGCCATCGCTGATCAGTCCATAGATGTTTCGATCAACCACGAGTCCACCTATTTGGTCGACCTGCGCTCGGTGGACGGATCGGAGTACTGGCGTCTGAACCTCAAGTACATCGAGGGTCTGGCCGGCCCAACTGCGTTCGCCGCCGAGTCGAAGACTCTCGACGGGTTGGCCGCCCGCCCCGGCCTTGGGTTCATCCACGACATCCTGCTCGGCAACTGGGTCGGCGTCTCAACGAGCACGCTTTACTCGGTTGGCCGCCAACTCGCTCCCGAGGTGCCAGGAGCCGACTCATCGATCGCTGGTTTGCAGAAGGCCAGCGGTCTCGGCCTCCAAATCGAGAGCTCCTGGGCGGAGTCGGTCCGGACGTGGTTGAGCATTCACCAGACGACGACCCACGAGTACTCGCTCAACCTTCCTGTCCGAAGCTTCGCCGGGTCCATTCTCCAGGCGGCGGCCAAGGCCTTGGCAAAGTACTCCAACGAGCCGTTTCTTTCCCCGTCGCAGCTTTCGAAGACGATCGCCAAGATTCCGGCCGATCTTTCCCTGCATGCAAACCTGTGGGTCACGCAAGGGTCCGTGAGCAAGCTGCGGCTCTTCATTCCCGATTCCAGCGGCTCTCTCCTGATCGCCGTCTCTCACCCGGCAGCGTCGGTTCGGGCTCCAGCCGACGCGACCATGTTGACTGCGGGCAACCTCACGGCGCTCTTCGGGACGCTTTCAGGACCCCTCGCCAAGGCATTGGGCTCCAATGGCGGCGGCCTGACGAGCACGCTCTGAGCTGAGAACGAGCTGCCCGGAGACCTCGGAGAGCACGTCGAACAAGGCCCGCGCCCGGCGCACGTCCGGAAAGCGACGATCCGCTGGTGCGACCGCACCGACCGTTGCTTTGCCGGGCGAGACGCTGTGCTCAGGAAACGGCCGTCGAAGACAAGGTCCGCAGCGAGTCCGTCACGGACGGAAAGAGGCTGAAACCATGGACTCGGTGACCGAGCACGGCGTAGTCATAGCTCGCAAAGAGCCACACCCAGACTGCTTCTGAGGTAAGAGCCGCCGAGAGCTCGCCGTAGTCTCTCTGGCGCGCCACGGCCGAAGACGACTCGTCACCTTCGACCAGGAGGTTCTGAAGCGACTTCGAGCGGTACCCGGCGGGCACTGAAAGGTCGGCGTCGGGGCCGAAGTAGCGGTCGTACATCGTGTAGGGATCCGGGTCGGCACCATTCCAGGCGAACGCCGCCTGGAAATCACCCTTCAGCCAGTCCTGGTCGTAAACACTGCCTGCCAGGTTCTCGATCTTCATCTTGATCCCGACCCGGGCCAGCTCACTTTGAGTGGCAATCGCCTGAGCAGAGCTCGTCGGGTCGAGGGCGATCGAGGTGATGGCGGTGAAGGAGAAGCCGGACGGGTCGCCGGCCGCCCGGAGATAGCTCCTGGCTGCCGCGAGGTTTGTCGCTGGGCACAGCGCGGAGACCGGATTCGAGGCGAAGGGACCGACGGGAACCGGCCCCACGGCCTGACCGCGTCCGGAGACAGAATGGGCCACGACCTGCGAGCGGTTGATGGCACACTCGACCGCCCGCCGGTTGTCCACCTTTGCGAGCGGTCCAGTCCTGTCCTGGAGCATGAGGGCCCGGTACGAGAGGTCGAGCACCTTCTGCACGGTGTAGCCGGTCGGCGTCGCGGCGAGTTCCGGCTCCGTGAGCAAGCCCAGCTGGACGGCGTTCGACTTGACTGCCGAGACGATCGAGCTCTCGGTGGAGAGGGCTTCGATCTTCACGGACGCCTGCTTCACCTTGCCGCCCCAGTAGTGCGGGTTCGCATGCAGGACCAGGTAGTTGTTGGGACTCCAGCTGGAGAAGACGAACGGCCCCGTGCCATCGGGCTTCGTCGCCACCGTGCCAGCTGTAATGGCCTTGGTCGAAAGGATCGAGAGGTTCACCGAAGTGAGGCCTGAGAGGACAGAAGAGTCGGGTTGGCTGAGAACGAGCTCCACCGCATAAGGGCCCCTGGCGACAACGGACTTCACGGCGGCGAGGTAAGAGGCCGAAGCATCGCCGGTCTTCGGAGCCAGCACCCGATGGAGCGACGCGACGACGTCGGCCGAGGTGAAGCCTGTGCCGTCGTCGAATCTCACGCCCTTGCGGAGATAGAAGGTGATCACCCGGTTCCCGTCGCTGAACGCCCAGCGCGTCGCCAGGTCCGGTACGAACTGCAGCGCTCTGTTGTATCGGACAAGCTGGTCGTATACGAGCCCGAGCGCCTGAAAGTCGGTGACGTTCGTGACGACATCGGGGTCGAGATCCTGAACTCCCGTGGCGCTCGCGACGATGAAAGTGGTCCCAGAGGAAGCACGGCGAGCCTGCACCCGCGGCGCTGCACCCACGGACGAGCAGAGTGCACCTGCCAAGCCCAGGCTCGCTCCGAGCGCGATGGCCGTGTGGAGAACGTTCCTATGTCTCAAGAACCACTTCCAAATCGTCAATGAACTGAGAACAACATGTTATTGCAATTAGGTTAAGCCTCCGGCTCGTGCATCGATCGCTCGTCCGAACGTCGGCATGGTCCGGCTCGAGCAGCCTCAAGTCCCGGGCGGGGATGACGACGTCCGAAGCGCTCACCCTGGCGAGGGCGACGGCAACCTCCGGTGACCCATTCGATCCGTGACCCATGACTGCTTCCTTGGCGAACCAGGAATGATCGAAGCGGACTTCGAGCAGGTCCCATCGACGTGAGAGATCACGTTGCATTCGCAGCCGGGTCGCTGGCGTCCCTCGCCGCGACATAACAGGCGGCGGAGTGGCCCGGCCGGAGCTCGGCCAGCTCGGGGCGGTCGACCCGGCACACATCCTCAGCGAGCGGGCAGCGGGGCAGGTACGGGCAGCCCGAGGACGCGGCCAGAGCGCCGGGAGCGGGGACCGCCTCGCCGGCCAGCTGCGTGCGCCGCTTGGCCTCGCGGGCCGGGTCCGGCACAGGCACCGCCTCGGCGAGCGCTCTGGTGTACGGATGCAGCGCCGCGCCGAGGACGTCGTCGTACGGGCCCGACTCGACGACATGGCCCAGGTACATCACGTCGATCACGTCCGCCACGTGTCGGACTGTCGCGAGGTCGTGGCTGATGAAGACGTAAGACAGCGCGAGCTCGTCCTGCAGGCGGACGAGGAGGTTGATCACCTCAGCGCGTACCGACACGTCGAGCGCCGACGTGGGTTCGTCAAGGACGAGTGCCCGCGGCTCCACCGCGAGCGCCCTGGCGATGGCCACCCGCTGAGCCTGCCCACCCGAGAGCTCATGAGGATAGAAGGCCGCAAACCGCCGCTGAAGCGCGACCATGCCGAGCAGATCTGCGATGCGCGACTCACGCTGCCGTCCCCGCGCGGCCAAACCGTGCACCGCCAACACCTCGCCGATCGCCGTCGCGACCGTCAGGCGGGGATCGAGAGAGGAGTACGGGTCCTGGAAGACCAGTTGAACGCTCCGGGCGAGCTCGCGCCCGCGACCGGGTACGATCGCCTCTCCGAACAGCTCGATGGTCCCAGAGCTCGGCCGCTCCAGCCCGACGAGCAGCCGCGCGAGCGTGGACTTGCCACATCCGCTCTCGCCGACAATTCCGAGCGTCCTGCCCGACTCGAGCGCGACCGACACGCCGCGCAGAGCTCGGACGCCCGGACCGCGCCGCACGGGGTACACCTTCACCAGGTCGACGGTGCGCAGCGCTAGAGCCACTCGCTCGGCTCCTTCCAGCAAGCCGCGAAGCTGCCGTCCCCGCGCTCGAAGAGCGGGGGCTCGTCTTCGGCACAGCGGTCGAACGCGAAGGGACAGCGCGCCCGGAATGGGCACCCGGGCGGCAGCAGCGTCGGATCCGGCGGGGAGCCCCCGATCTGAGTGAGCCGTGCACGGTGTTCCACTTCCGGTCCGGGCAGCGAACCCAAGAGTGCCTGGGAGTACGGGTGAGCCGGCCGCGCGAAGAGCCGCACCGTCGGCGCGTGCTCAACGACTCGACCCGCGTACATGACGAACACCCGGTCGACGAGGCGCGCGATCACACCGAGGTCATGGGAGACCCAGATCACCGACATTGCGGTCCGCGATTGCAGGGAGTCGACGAGGTCGAGGATCTGCTGCTGAATCGTCACGTCGAGAGCCGTGGTCGGCTCGTCGGCCACGAGCAGACGGGGAGACGTGGCGATCGCCATCGCGATCATCACGCGCTGGACCATCCCCCCGGACAGCTCGTGAGGGAAAGCCGCCTCGACACGTTCCGGGTCGGCGAAACCTACTTGGCCGAGAACCTCGCGGGTGCGTTTGCGGGCCGTCGCGTCGCTCGCGCCGTGGCAACGGAGGGTCTCGACAACCTGGGTCCGAACCCGTAGCAGGGGGTTCAGCGAGGTCATCGGGTCCTGGTAGACCATCGCGACCCCGGCACCCCGAATCGATTCCATCCCCCGCTCGTCAAGGCCGGAGAGGCTCCGGCCCTCGAAGCTGATCTGGCCGCCGAGAACTTCGAGCGGTCTCGGGAGGAGCCGGAGCACCGACAGCACCGTGAGCGTCTTGCCCGAGCCGCTCTCGCCGACCACGCCGACCTTCTCGCCGGGCAGGACATCAAGATCGACACCGCGCACGATTTCGCGAACCTCGTGACGGCGGCGCAAGCCGACGCGCACGTCGCGCAACGAGAGCACGGGCACCGGCCGCCACTGTGCTCATCGCTCCCCCGCGACGGGGAGGGCCCCGTGCACGAAGAGGTGGGAAGGTGCCTCGAGCCCGGCGGGGACCGGCAGCGGCTGCTCGCCTGGAGTGACGGACCCGAGGACGCTCGCACGGCGCGCCCCGGTGCAAGAAGGTATGGACGCTTTGAGCCCGGAGCCGGTCAGGTATCCGATCAGCGCGAACGCGAGGGCCTCCTTGGCGGCCTCTGGGACGCCGAAGTCTTCCAAGGGACGGAAGGCCACCCCCGGAAGACACCGGCGCAGCTCCGACATCAGCACTTGATTACGGGTTCCCCCACCGGCGGCCACCACCTCGGTGACCCCGCAACCGATGAGCGCCCTCGCCACGCTCACGGCGGTGAGGACGGTCAGGGTCGCGACGAGATCGTCGGCTTCGATCTCCCGGCCGCCGAGGGCGTCCTCGACGTAGCCGAGGTTGAACAGCTCTTTGCCTGTCGACTTCGGTGGCGGCAACAGGTAGTAGGGCTCTTCGAGCATCGAGGCGAGGAGGCGGGCGTCAACGTGCCCGCGCTCCGCGCGCCGACCGCTCTCGTCGAAATGCTCCCGACCCCCGCTGAGCGACGTGACGACGGCGTCCATGAGCGCGTTCGCCGGGCCGATATCGAAGGCGACCGGCTCGCGTCCGGACTCGAGCACGGTCACGTTGGCGATCCCCCCAAGGTTCAGCGCGCCGCGTACGGTCCCCGCGGGTGGCCCGAGAAGCAGCACGTCGAGCACGCTCGCGAGCGGTGCTCCGTGCCCGCCCGCGGCGATGTCGCGGCTGCGCACATCGCTCACGACCGTCGCACCTGTCCGCTCGGCGATCCAAGCAGGCTGACCCAGCTGGAGCGTGCCGAACGCCCGGTCGCCCGAGACCCAGTGGAAGACGGTCTGACCGTGAGAGCACACGAGCTGCACCGGGCCTCCGCCGACCCCCTCGGCGAGGCCACGCGCCACCTCGCCGAAGAACTGGCCGATACCGACGTCCAGCTCGCAGACCTCGCCAATGTCGGTCGAGGCGGGAGGCATCACCGCGGCGATCCGCTCCCGCAGGTTGTCCGGGTAAGGCACCGAACGGTGGGCGACGAGCTCGCAGTCGAGCACGTCGCCGCTCTGCACGAAGTCGGCCAGCACCGCCTCGACCGCGTCGAAGGAGGTCCCCGAGATCATGCCGATCACACGCACTGGTGGCCCCCGGTCCCGGATCGACAAACCACGCGCGTCACCGCTTCCTCGTTCGAGGATCGATGGCGTCGCGCAACCCGTCCCCGAGGAGATTGAAACCGATCACCGCGAAGATGATCGCCACCGACGGGAAGGCGAGCGTCCACCAGGCGATCCCAGCCAGGCTGCCGGCCTGGCTGACCATCTCCCCGAGCGAGGCTGTGGGAGGCGGGGGGCCGAGACCGAGGAAGCTGAGGCTCGCCTCCGCGAGAACCGACCAGGCGAGGGCAAGGCTCGTCTGGACAGCCAGTATCCCGGACACGTTGGGGAGGATGTGCCGGAACAGCAGCCTGCGCCGCGAGAACCCGAGCACTCGGCCCGACGACACGTAGCCCGACTCGCGAAGCGCGAGCACCGGTCCCCGGACCACCCGCACGAAGATCGGGATGTAGCCGACCCCGATCGCAATGGCGCTGTTCAGCCAACCGGCGCCGAGTGCCGCGACAACGATGAGAGCAAGAAGTATCGCCGGGATCGCGAACATCATGTCCGTCACCCGCATTATCACTGCCGAGGTCCACCGACCAAGGAACCCGGCGACCACTCCGGCAATGGTGCCGATCACCCCCGCGATGGCGACCGCCAGGCAGGCGATCTCGAGGGAGACACCGAGACCGTCGAGCACCAACGACAAGATGTCACGCCCGAACTGGTCGGTCCCGAAGGGGTGGCTCCAGGTCGGGTGCTGGAGCAGCGCTGCAGCGTTCTGGTACTGGGGGTCGTAGGGAGTACCTCCGAATGACGCGGCGATGGCTGCCGCCACGACAACGCCGACAAGGACCAGGCCCACCCGGCCGTTCGGGCTGCGCCACAGCGCCCGCAGGAGGCCCTGGCGGCTGATCGACGGCGCCGCGACGTCCAGGTCGCCGGGTACTGCGGGTGCGGGCCCGAGGCCAGTCACGCTCATCAGTTCCGGATCCTCGGGTCGATGGCGGCGTAGAGAACGTCGACAACCATGTTCACGACGACGAAGCCGGCCGCAAAGATCATCGTGACGCTCTGGACGACGGGGAAGTCCCGGCCGTTGACCGACTCCACCAAGAGCCGGCCGAGGCCCGGCAGCACGAAGATCTGTTCCACGATCACGGTTCCGCCGAGCAGATAGCCGAGCTGGATGCCGGACATGGTGAGGACCGGGATGAAGGCGTTCAGGAAGATGTGCTTCCAGGTCACCGAGTGCCGGGAAAGCCCCTTGCCCCGGGCTGTCCGCACGTAGTTCTGTCCGACCACCTCCAGCACCGAGGCGCGCGTGGTGCGCATGATGGCGGCACCGATCCCGAGGCTCAACGTCAAGGCCGGAAAGAAGATCTGCTGGATGTTCAACCAGGGATCGCTGGTCAGGCTGGCGAAGGTCTCCGAGGACGGGAAGTACTGGAAGACCGAGGCGAGCAAGGTCACCAGTCCGGTGCCGATCACGAAACTCGGCACCCCGAGCCCGATCACCGATACGCCCTGACCGGTGACATCAACGGCACGTCCCGGCCGCAGCGCGCCGAAGACCCCGAAGAGCACCCCGATCAGCAGTCCCAGCAGCATCGCCGCGATGGCGAGCTCAAAGGTCACCGGCAGGGCGGTGCCGACAAGCGAGGCGACCGACGTGCGCGACTGGAGCGAGACGCCGAGGTTGCCGGTGAGTATGGCGTGAAGCCATGAGCCGTACTGCTGGACCACCGGCTCGCCGATGCCGTAGTAGTGGTCGAGGGCGACAAGCTGCGCGTGGGTGAGCAGACCTTCGCTCACGCCGAGGGCACTCGTAAGGGCGTTGCCCGGCAGCAGCCTCAGAACGAGGAAGACGATGATGGAGACGCCGAAAAGGGTGAGCACCATCGACGCCAACCGACGGGCGACCTCGAACAGTAGGCCGCGCCCGCGGCGTTCATCGGATAGGCGACGACCCGCCGGTGCGACCGCACCGGCGGGTCCGTCGTCGGTCAAGACAACTGTGCTCAGGAAACGCTCGTCGAGGACAAGGTTTGCAGCGAGTCGGTCAGCGACGGGAAGAAGCTGAAGCCGTTGACGCCGTGGCCGAGCACCGCGTAGTCGTAGCTCGTGAACAGCCAGACCCACACGGCGTTGCCGGTCAGATTCGCCGAGAGCTCGCTGTAGTACTTCTGCTGCGCCGAGGCCGAAGAGGACTCGTCTCCTTGAAGAAGCAGCTTCTGGAGGGCTGGCGAGCTGTACCCGGCGGGCACCCCAAGGTTGGCGCCCTGGCCGAAGTAGCGACCGTACATCGTGTAGGGGTCCGGGTTGGCGCCGTTCCAGGCGAAGCAGGCCTGGAAGTCACCCTTCAGCCAGTCCTGGATGTAAGCGTCGGTTGTGAGGTTCTGGATGTTCATCTTGATCCCGGCCTGAGCCAGCTCGCTCTGGGCCGCGATGGCCTGCGCGGAGCTCGTCGGGTCGATGGCGACCGACGTGATGGCGGTGAAGGTGAAGCCGGACGGATCGCCTGCCGCCTTCAGGTACTTCTTCGCTGCCGCAACGTTCGTGCTGGGACAGACCGCCGATACCGGCCTGGAGGTGAACGGCCCCACCGGCACCGGCCCAACAACCTGGCCCTGGCCGAAGACGGAGTCAGCGACGATCTGCTTGCGGTTGATGGCGCACTCGAGCGCCCGCCGGTTGTTCACGTTCGCGAGCGGCCCCGTCTTGTCCTGGAGCATGAGGGCCCGGTACGAGAGGTCGAGAACATTCTGCACCGTGTAACCGCTCAGCGTCTTGGCTACCTCTGGCTCGGTGAGCAGACCGAGCTGGACGGTGTTCGCCTCGATCGCCGAACCGATCGATTGCTCGGTGGGGATCGCTTCGACCTTCACGGACGCCAGCTTCACCTTGCCACCCCAGTAGTGGGGGTTCGCGGTGAGGATCAGGTAGTTGTTGGGGCTCCAGCTGGAGAACACGTACGGCCCCGTGCCATCGGGGGCGGTCGCGAGCGTGCCCGCCGCGATCGCCTTGGTCGAAAGCATCGAGAGGTTGACCGACGTGAGCCCCGCCAGGATCGACGAGTCGGGATGGCTGAGAACGAGCTCCACCGAATAGGGGCCCTTGGCAACGATGGCCTTCACAGCCGAGAGGTACGACGCCGAGGCGTCGCCCGTCTTCGGAGCAAGCACCCGATCAAGCGACGCGACCACGTTGGCCGAAGTGAAGCTCGTACCGTCATCGAAGGTCACGTTCTTTCGCAGCTGGAACGTGACCGCCCTGTTCCCGTTGCTGGATGCCCAGCTCGTCGCCAGGTCCGGCACGAACTGGAGCTTCTTGTTGTAGCGAACCAGCTGGTCGTACACGAGCCCGAGCGTTTGGAAGTCAACGAAGTTGGTGACTATGTCCGGGTCGAGCTTCTGAACACCCGAAGTGCTCGCGACGACGAACGGGCTGACAGAGGACGAATGGACCGCCTGCACGCGCGGAGCAGCGCCTACCGACGAGCAGAGCGCCCCTGCGAGACCCACGCTCGCTGCGAGCACGACGACATTACGAAAAACTCTTCTGTACCTCACGAACCCACCTCCACATTGTTAGTGCGGAGAAGATAACACCTTATTGCGATTATGTTAAGTATGGAACTGGGTTTCTCTTCGACAGTTCTAACGTCTCCGGACAGAAAGCCAGGGCCGTGCAGCACGACAACCAGCGGCGCGATGACGTCGGACAGCCGGAGTACGAACAGGACGAGGTCCGGCTGCGGGCCGGTCGCCCGCAGGACGCGGCGGCGCTGGCAACCGTGTTCGTGTCCGCCTGGCGACACTCCTACCACGGGATCGTCTCCGAAGAGAAGCTCGAGAGTCTCGACGAGAACGAGGTCGCCGCTTGGCTCGCGACACTGATCGGCTCGGGCGACTCCACCACGACCGTGGCCGAGTCGACGAACCACGAGCTCTTGGGATTCTGCCGCCACGGCACAGACCCTGACGAGGCGGGACGGGGCCACGTGTTCTCGCTCTACGTGGCACCTTCCGCTTCCGGTCGCGGGATCGGGAGTCGCTTGCTCGCCCTCGCCCTCGGAGACCTCGAGCGCAGACACCTCGATCCGGTCACGATCTGGGTCTTCGAGCAGAACGCGCCGGCCCGGCGGCTCTACGCCGGCTTCGGCTTCTCCCCGGACGGGACACGGCGCGTCGAACCCGAGTACGGAGCCGAGGAGATGCGTCTGTGTCGGGTCCCGACGGCCAACCCATGAGCCGCTCGGCCGGGCCAGGGTCCCTTCAGGTGACGGCGGAGCGCGCGCCGCAAGATCTCACCGCACTCGAGGGACTGCTCGCGCAACTCGTGTCGGGCTCTTTCCCGTCCGGGTTCTCCCTGGCGGTCGTCGACGCAAAGGGCCCCCTCTTTTCTGCTCTTGGGGGGCAGGCCTGCCGAGTCGGGACTACGCGCCCCATAACCCCGCGCACCTCCTACGATCTCGCCTCTTTGACCAAGGTCGTCTGCAGCGTGACCCTGACCCTCGTGTTCGAGCGCCGGGGCATGCTCGCCCTGGAAGACACCGTCCAACAGTGGCTCCCAGGGTTCCCACGATCGGACACCACCCTGCTCCATCTCCTCACCCACACGTCGGGGCTCATCGACCACAGGCCGTTCTTCGAGTCCTTGAGCGGCCGGGGCGCGATCGAGGCAGCGGTCTTCCAGGAGGCGACGAGATCGGCACCGACCGGGGAGGTCCTCTACTCGGACCTCAGCTTCATGCTCATCGGGTGGGTGCTCGAGGCCTGCGGGGGCGCCCCGCTCGACAAGCTCTTCGCCCGCGAGGTCGCAGGTCCGCTCGAGATGTCTCGAACCGGTTTTCGACCCGCTCCTACAGACGAGACTGCGGCGACCGAGCTCGACGGGGACCAGCGACTCACGCCCGGACTGGTGTGGGGTGAGGTGCACGACGGGAACGCCCACGCTCTCGGCGGGATTGCGGGGCACGCCGGACTCTTCGCACCGATCGATGATCTCGTGGCATTCACCCGTCACCTCCTCGCGCCTGACGGCCGCGTGCTGACTCCGGCCGCCCTCGATGCGATGGCCAGGAAACGGGCCGGACGCGCGGTTGATGTCCGCGGCCTCGGATGGCGACTCGCTCCCGAAGACTGGGGCCGATGGCCCGCGGCCACCCTGTGGCACACTGGCTTCACGGGTACCTCGTTGCTCATCTCGCGGCCGCTCGGTCTCGGGGTCGTCCTGCTCACGAATGCAGTCCACCCCCACCGGCGCCTCGCAGAACAGGCCGAGATGCGCGCAGAGATCCACCGCATCGTGAGCGAGGCCTTCGCGTGAGCCCGTCCCGTGATCTCCCAGGTCTCGGCGCCATGGACACCGAGGTGGTGCGCCCCGATCTCGCCGAGCTCGACATCTTGGAGGTCCCCGATCTCGTCGCGCTCATGACCGCGGAGTCGACTCGGGCCTGCGATGCCGTCGTGGCGGCCACGAGTCAGATCGCCGAGGCCGTCACCGGGGTGGCCCGACGGCTCGCCGAGGGTGGGCGGCTGATTTACGTTGGAGCGGGGACGGCGGGCCGGCTCGGCGTGCTCGACGCAGCAGAGACCGGGCCGACATTCGACGTCCCGGACGGCTTGGTGCTCGCCGTCTTCGCCGGAGGCAGTGACGCCATGGTGCGTCCCCAAGAAGGGGCCGAGGACGACAGCGACGCCGCCGCAGCTGAGCTCCACGCGCTCGGCTGCTCGCCTCGAGATGCCGTGGTCGGGATCTCGGCGAGCGGCCGGACGCCGTTCGTCCTCGGCGCGATCACCGAGGCACGAACCATTGGCGCGCTGACTGTCGGGATCGTGTGCAACCGCGTGAGCGCGATCGCGGGTGCAGCCGAGCTCCCGATCGAGCTCCTCGTGGGTGGCGAGGTCATCGCGGGTTCCACGAGATTGAACGCCGGGACCGCGCAGAAGATCACCCTGAACATCCTCTCTACCGCAGTGATGATCCAGCTCGGCAAGACGTACGGGAACCTCATGGTCGACGTCCGGGCTACCAATGAGAAGCTGCGAGATCGGGCCACGCGGATCGTGGCGACTGTTGCCAAGACGTCGCCCGAACGGGCCAGGGGGGCACTCGAGGAGTGTGCGTGGCGAACCAAGGCCGCCTGTCTTGTTGCCGCGACGACCATGGGCGCGGAGGAAGCGGCCGAGCTCCTGGCGGCGAGCGGTGGGCGGCTGCGTGCGGCGCTCGAGGCGGCCCACGTAGCTCAGCGATCCACGACAGGTCGGCCGTTCAGCCGCTCGGGCAATCAACGCCGGCTCGGCGTCGCCGCCTTCCTCCAGCACGGCCGGCTCGTGCCCGGCGACGTCGCGATCGAGGACGGCCGCGTGATCGCGCTCGGCCTGACGCCGGGCGGCCCCGGGATCGCCATTCCAGGGCTCGTCGACCTGCAGGTGAACGGCTACGCGGGGGTCGACGTGCTCAGCGCCTCGGTGGAGGAGCTGGCCACGGTCTCCAGGGCGCTCGCCCACGACGGGGTCCTCGCCTACCAGCCGACGCTGATAAGCAGTGAGACAGCCGGCACGAAGGCGGCCGCAGGGCATATAGGCGACCTGGCCAGGCGAGAGCCGGACGGGGCGCGCATTCTCGGCATCCACCTCGAAGGTCCCTTCCTCTCTCGCCTCCGGGCTGGAACGCATCCTGCCGAGCGCCTCGCAAGACCGGACCTCGAGCACCTGAGATCCCTGTGTGACGCAGGTCCGGTCACCATGGTGACCCTCGCTCCCGAACTGCCCGGCGCACTCGATCTCGTCGCAGAATGCCGACGCCGCGGGATCGTTGTCTCCTTCGGTCACAGCGACGCCGACGCATCCCAGGCGCGTCGCGGCTTCGATGCGGGCGGGCGGGCGGTCACCCACATCTTCAACGCGATGCCACCGATCTCGGCCCGCGCGCCGGACTGGCGGGGGCGGCTCTGGCAGACCCGCGGGTGACAGTCCAGATCATCGCCGACCAGGTCCACCTCGCCGACGACGTGCTCCGCATGGTGCTGGCCGCGGCAGCGGGCCGCTGGACCCTGGTGAGCGACGCCACCGCTGCCTCGGGTCTCGGTGACGGGGAGCTTGTTCTGGGCGAGGTGCGCGTGATCGCCCAGCACGGTGTCGTCCGGCGCCCGGACGGGACAATTGCCGGCTCGGCCGCCAAGCTTCTGGACGGGGTTCGCCGCGTCGCCGACACTGGCGTGGCGCTCGGCCACGTCCTCGCCGCGGTGAGCGAGCGTCCGGCCGTCTTGCTCGGCCGCGGGGACATCGGGCGGATCCGGCTCGGCGCCCGTGCGGACCTTGTCGTGCTGGGGGACGACCTGGAGGTCCGAGAGGTGCTCCTTGAAGGCCGATCGTTGAGTTGACCGGACTTCATGATTCCCTACGAGAGGAGCTGGAAATGACACCCGAACCCGTTCGTGGGCCGGCTGGCAGTCCCGATCGCCTGATCGTGGGCCTGATGACCGGCAACTCCCTCGACGGCATCAGCGCTGCGCTGGTGGCCACCCGCGGCCATGGAAGCGACCGGAACCTCAGCGTGTCCGCCCACCTCAACTACCCCATAAGTACGGGGATGCGCCGCAGGCTGTTGGGCTTCCACATCCCCAATACGTTCCGTGCCGACGAGCTCATGGCCGTCCACACCGACTTCGGCGAGCAGCTTGGCTCCGCGGCGAATGCGGTCATGAAGCTCGGTGGCGTCCAGGCCGACGAGGTGTCGGTTATCGGCGTGCAGGCTGCAAATCTCATCCACGCGATCGCCGGCAGCCGGGGCGAGCCGGCCAATGGCCACATGGAGATCGGCGAGCTCGCCGTGGTCGCCGAGAGGACCGGGTGCCCGGTCGTCGGCGACCTCCGCCCTAGCGACATCGCCCTGGGCGGCGAGGGTGCCCCGCTCAGCTCGTTCCTCGACTTCGTCCTGTTCGCGCGTCTCGACGATCGTTCTCGCGCGATCCAGAACCTCGGCGGCATCGCCAACGTGACGTTCCTCCCTCGCAACTGCAGGGCCGAGGACGTCATCTCATTCGACTGCGGGCCGGCCAACATGGTCATGGATCGGCTCGTTGCCAGGCTCACCAGAGGCCGTCAGCTGTTCGACGAGGACGGCCGGCGTGCCGCGCGCGGTGATGTCAGCACGGAGCTGCTCGCCGAGCTGCTGACTCATCCGTTCCTCGAACGGGAGCCTCCGAAGACCTCACGGGGGCCGGAGGACTTCGGGGAAGAGTTCGTAGACGGACTGATCCGATCGGCCGGAGCGCTCTGTCTGAGCGACGACTCGATGGTCTCCACCGCCACGCAATTCACGGTTGAGTGCGTGGCCAGCCATTACGAGCGTTACTTCCCCTACCTGCCCGATGAGGTCGTCCTGACCGGTGGCGGCGCCCACAACCTCGAGATCCGGCGCCGTCTCCGAGAGAGGCTGCCAACATGTGCGATCCGCCTGCATGACGAGTTCGGCGTTCCCGGCGACGCGCGCGAAGCAACGGCGTGGGCCGTTCTGGCGGACGAGACCGTCCAAGGAAACCCCGCTACCCTTCCGAAGGTGACTGGAGCCTCGGGCACGGCGGTCCTCGGCAAGATCGTCCTGCCCTCCCGGTTTGCGCACCGCTTTCGCCTCGTGACCGACCGAGCCGAGGCCTAGCGTGACCCCGGGCTCTGCAACCTCGGGCGGGAGTGCCGCTTCGGAGTACCTCGAAGCAGTCGCAAAGCTCATCGACGAGCTGATCAGCACCCAAGGACCCGGCATCTCGGCCGCGTCAGAACTGCTGGCAGCAGCCATCGAAAAGGGCGGGCTGATCCATGTCTTTGGACCTGGCCACTCCCACATAATCGCCGAAGAGGCCTTCAACCGCACCGGTGGACTCGCTTGCATCAATCCGATCGTCGACCGCACCGGAGGCCGTGCAGAGCTGGTCGAGGGCTATGCGGCAGCCATCCTCGAAGGTCACGACCTCCGCCATGGCGAGGTCATGGTGATCTCCTCGAACTCCGGCATCAACCCACTGCCTATCGAGATGGCCATGCTCGCCCGTGCGCGAGGCCTGGGTGTCGTTGCCATCACGTCGCTGGAGTTCTCACAAAGCCTCATTCCGCGCCACTCCAGTGGGTCCCGGTTGTGCGAGATCGCGGACGTCGTGCTGGACAATCGCTGTCCGGCCGGCGATGCACTTGTCGAGGTACCGGGGGTGACGGCGAGGGTCGGGCCAGGATCATCAATCGCCTCGATGGCTCTGCTCAACGCGATGATCACAGCAACCATCGAGCGCCTGAGTGCTGCGGAACTGGAAGTTCCTGTGCTGCTCAGTGAGCGACTCCCGGGCGAGTTCGAGCACAACAACGAGCTCAAGAGCCGCTACGCGAGCCGAGTCCGTGCCCAGTTCACAGCGATGCTCTTCTACTGAACCGTCGTCGTGAACCCGCCGCTCAGGATGCGCTCGGCCTCACGCGCAGAACCGAGAAACCTGCGAATGTCAGGCGCCGACAGCTCATCGGGTCGGGATCGGCCGTGATGGGCATCTCCCCATTGCGGGCCGGGGCGCTAGGGGTCGACGTGGACATGGCACAGCCGGGTCTTCGATGATCGCGACAGTCCTCGGGCTCGTCGCGGACCTGCCCGAGGGTGCCGTTGATGCCCACGGGCACCTCTGGATCGACCCGGTCGACGGTGCCGACCCGACCCGAACATTCGTCCTCGATGACGAGAGCGGGGTCTTGAGCGATCTCGCCAGCTTCTCGTCAGCCGGTGGAGCCGCGGTGATCGACTGCCAACCACCCAACACCGGGCGCAATCTCGGTCGCCTGGCAGCGATCTCGCGGACATCCGGGGTGGCCATCATCGCTTCGACCGGATTCCATCTGCGCCAGTACTACGGATCGAACCAGGCGACATGGCAACTGTCCGAAGCCGAAGCGACAAGCCTCTTCGAGCGCGACCTGAACGGCGCATCCGACTCCGGCATCCGCGCGGGGATCCTGAAGGCGGCCCATCCGGGCACGGTCGACGACGTCGAATTCCGTCGCCTCCTATCGGCGAGCTGCCGAGCTGCTGCGGCGACGGGCGCGGCGATACAGGTCCATACCGAGCGAGGTGAAGGTGTCGAGGAGCTGGTCGACGCTTTGGAGGTCGAAGGAGCAGACCCACGACGAGTGATCTTGAGCCACATGGACAAGCGGCCCGATCTCCAGCTCCACCTTGAACTTGGCGCCCGCGGCTACCTGCTCGAATACGACACTTTCTTGCGGCCGAAGTACCAGCCGGCCGAGAACGTCTGGCCTCTGCTCGTCCGTGCCCTCGAGTCCGGCCTGGCCGGTGCGATCGCCTGCGGGCTCGACCTCGCGGATCCGACCATGTGGCGGTTCGCCGGCGGGGATCACGGGATGCCCGGCCTTCTCACCGTCGTCGCGTCCGGGCTCCGCGCCCTCGGCGCGGACGAGGGGGCCCTGCGGGCCCTTCTGCGTGACAACATCTGTCAGCGTGTGGCGCTCGCGGCCACGGGCGCAACCGGGAGCAGCTGAGCCCGACAACGACGGCACAGTCGCCGGAACCACAGCCACCTGCCCTAGCCATCGGCGAGAATGGGTAGCAGTCTGAAGCCGTTTGCCCCAACCAAGGGAGACACACAAGATGACGACCGCTGTCATCGGCACTCGTCTGCGCGAGGTGCTGCCGGAAAGCTGCGTCGACACGACCGCCATCACGCTCACCGTCAACGCCCGTGACGGGGGCTATTACGAGTACCGTCCGCAGGCCGTTGTCCGCATCAGGAACGAGCAGGACGTACGCGCCCTGCTCGCAGTTGCGCGTGAAATGCATGTTCCGGTCACCTTCCGGGCCGGCGGCACGAGCCTGGCGGGCCAGACAGTCGGCGAGGGGATCATTGCCGACGTCAGCCACGCCTTCACCGGGATCGAGGTTCTCGACGGTGGCGAGCGTGTCAAGGCCGAGCCGGGCCCGACCGCCGAGATGGTGAACCGGGTGCTGCTTCGATTCGGGCGCAGGATCGGCCCCGATCCGGCCTCGATCCGGGCAGCCCGCATCGGCGGGATCATCGCGAACAACTCGAGCGGGATGATCACCGGCGTCAAGCTCAACGCCTACCACACGATGGGCTCGATCCGCTTCGTGCTCGCGGACGGCTCGGTCTGGGACACTGCGGTCGAGGGCGAGGGCCAGCGCTTCGCCCGCGGACGCCCCGACTTGGCCCAGGGCCTGGCTGCACTCCGCGACGAGGCGCGGGCCGACGAAGACCTTGTGGCGTTGATCAACAAGAAGTTCTCGATCAAGTGCGTAACCGGCTATGGGATCAACGCGCTGGTCGACTTCGACGATCCGCTTGCCATCCTCGCGCACCTGCTCGTGGGCTCGGAGGGCACGCTGGCCTTCATCTCCCACGTCGTGTTGAACACCGTGCCCCTCGATCCCGAGCGCTCGGCGGCGCTGTTGCTCTTCGACAGTCTCGAGACGATGGCGAATGCCATCCCCGAAGTCGCAGCCACGGGCCCGAACGCGCTCGAGTTCCTCGACGATGCCTCCCTGCGAGCCGTCTCCGGCATCGACGGCCTACCCGATCTGGTCAGGACCCATCCGAAGGGATCGGCGGCGTTGCTCGTGGACTACCAGAGAGCCAGCCAGGCCGCCGTGCACGACGCGGTCGCCGCTGCGCTCCCGGAACTGAGGGTGCTCCCAGGCCTGATCACAATGAGCGACTTCAGCACGACGCCCGAGAGCCATGCACGCCTGTGGCGCGTACGCGAAGACCTGTTCGGGATCGTCGGCGGCGCTCGCACGCCCGGCACGACGGTGCTGCTCGAGGACATGGCCGTGCCGTTGGACCAGTTCGCGAAGCTGCTCACCGGTCTGGAGGCGTTGTTCGTCAAGCACGGCTACACCGACCCGGGCCAAGGCGTCCAGTTCGGGCATGCGAGCGCCGGCAACGCCCACTTCGTGTTGACCGCGGACTTCACCCAACAACGTGAGATCGACCGCTTCATGGCCTTCACCGTGGACTGTGTGGCTCTGGTCGCCGACGAGTTGAACGGCTCGTTGAAGGCTGAGCACGGCACCGGCCGAGCGATGGCCCCGTACGTGTCACGAGAGTGGGGCGGCAAGGCGTACTCGTTGATGACCCGGATCAAGAAGCTCGTCGACCCCAGCGGCCTGTTCAATCCCGGCGTGCTGATCAACGGCGATCCCGCCGTCGTCAGCAGGAACATCAAGTGCACACCACCGGTCTCGCCGTGGATCGACAAGTGCATCGAATGCGGCTTCTGCGAACATGTCTGCCCGAGCCGCCTGGTCACCCTCACTCCCCGGGGGCGCATCCAAGCCTCGCGCAAGCACACGGAGCTGCTCGCGAAGGGCGACCAGGCCGGTGCCGCGGAGCTCTGGCACCAATACCAGTACGAGGGGATCAACACCTGTGCAGCCGATGGCATGTGCGGGACCAAATGCCCTGTCGGCATCAACGTCGCCGACTACTCCGCCGAGCTGCGCGCCGAACGCAACAACAAGGCCGAGACATCCCTCGGCTCGGTGCTGGCGCGTCGCTACGCCGAGGTCGAGACGATCGCGCGGGGCGGTCTCGCCATGGGCGTGCTCGTCAACAAGGTCCACGCGATGGAAGTACTCACGAAGACCGTTCACAAGCTCATCCCGTTCTCGCCGGTCTGGTCGCCGGCAATGGGCAAGAGCCCGAAACCCGTGTTCCGGGCCGAGAGCACGCCCGAGATCGTCTACTTCCCAGCCTGTGTGACCCGGATCATGGGCTCTTCGAACCTCGGCAAGCCGTCGGTCACCGAGACCGTGCTCACCATCGCCGACCGTGCGGGCATCAAGGTCCGCCTGCCCAGGTCGGTTACCGGCGTCTGTTGCAGTCAGATCTGGGAGCACAGGGGCTACGCCTCCGGTCGACGCTACATGGCGAACCACCTCGTCGAATCCATGTGGCAGTGGAGCGACGGCGGCCGCGTGACGGTCATGTGCGACGTCACGTCTTGCACAAAGACGATCCTTCGGGAGGTAGCCGACCAGCTAACAGACGAGAACGTCGAACGCTACAGACAGATCACGGTGGTCGATATCGCCCCGTGGCTCTTCAAAGACGTGCTGCCCAGGCTCGAGGTCACCAAGCCGAAGCAGAACGTCGCCCTGCATCCGACCTGTGCGTGCGTGGAGCTCGGGGTCGACAAGCAGGTGCAGGCGATCGGCGCAGCGTGCGCACAGCAAGCCGTGATCCCACGGCACTGGGGCTGTTGCGGGATCGCCGGCGACCGGGGCTTCATGTACCCCGAGCTGAGCGACGGCGCCCAGCGCGACGAGCTCGCCGAGCTCGCCGGGCAAGTCTTCGACGGCTACTACTCCGTTGCGCGAACCTGCGAGATCGGCCTCAGCCAACGCTCCGGGAACCAGTACGAGTCGATCGCCTACCTCGTCGAGGAAGCCACGCGGCCAAGTGTTGAGGACCTGACTTCCTGAGCATGCAGGCGTGGCCCTCGGCCGTGCTCTTCGACGACGCTTGCCTTGGCCGACGCTCCTCTGGTGGCCCCTTCTCGGGCTCTATTGGGAATCTGCCCTTCAAGTCGCGAAGGTCGAAAGACCCCATCTGCTCAAGAAGCAAGGCAAATCTGACGATGAACGCCAGGTGAGAACCTTCGGTTGGCAGCGTGTCGAGCCCGCAGCAACGGCTGGCGCGTCTTCGGTCACGTCGGACGGGCGTGACGGGCCGACCTCGGGGAGCACGAACCCACGATCACCGGCCGAGAACCTCGCCGATGCCGCTCGATGGCCTCAGCTTGTCAGGAGAACTGCGTGAGCCAAGGCCTCGACACATTGAGAACCCTCACGTGCCGCCAGTTGACACTCAGGCGACCCCGCCGCACGATCGTGCTCGCCCTCATGGTCGCCACGAGCACCGTCGCGACTTTCGACCTCTACCTGCTCGCCTCCTTCGGTATCCGCTGACTGAAGGAGACCTCAGTCAAGTCGGGGGCAGCTGCGGACCCAGAACCCGCAGCAGTCCACTCGCAGCCCGCCTGCCATCCACCCGGAGGACGCCCTGGAGCCCGCGCGGGGCGACGGGAACGCCGCGGCAGACTCTGCGATCTCGGCGGCTGGGCACCGCACGGCCCATCTTCCTCAGACATGGCGGGCATTTGTCACCTTGGGGCGGACTCCTCGACCTGGCTCGGCCACGGGTCGTCGAGAACTCCGAGCTGGATGAACAGGCCGAGCTTGTCGGCACCGATCCATTCACTGACGACCCGGTCACCCTCGAAGTGCATGATGTCAACCACCCACTCCTCTGCCGCTCGCCCGGTCGGAGGTCGTCCCAGGTACCCTCCAGTGTCGGTCCCCCGAAATGTGAGCCTGATCACGACCGTGTCGCCGGCCACGATCAGCTCCTCGACATCGAGGTGCAAGTCCGGGAACGCGGCGTGGTAGTGGCGGATGGGCTCGACCCTCGCGGAAGGACCTGTCCCGAAGACATTGACGTAGTTCTCGCCATACAGGTCGGCGGCGGCCTCGTAGTTTCGGCCGTTCCAGACTTCCCTGACGAAATTCCGCACCTGCGTGTCGCGTTCGGCCGCGTCCATCGTGTACCTCCATCGACTCCCCGGTGGGGAAGCCACAAGAACCCTAGGCCCGGACGAGCCGACAGGGGGCCGGGACCTGGCGATGGGGTCGGCTCCGGCGGGCGCGCGACCTGGTCGACATCCTGCTGGTCGGGGAAGCTCGGCTCTCACCCACGCGAGTTGGGGATCCAGGGTGTCATCGCCGGCCTCGCCATCGTCTATGGCGTGTCCACATTCGTGGTGCACCGGCCTCCGAGCGGGTACAACACGATCTGGGACGGGTGGATATACACCGCCGCAGAGACGTTGCCGGTCATCCCCGTGTTGCTGCGCGCGCGACGTTCGTCCGAGCTTCGTTCGGCATGGCTGGCCATGGCAGCGATGATCGTGTTGAACACCCTGGGCGATCTCGTCTACACGTACCACGACCAGAACCTCCTTCCCATTCCCGACCCGGCGCCCAGTGACGTTCTCTACCTGCTGTCCTATGGGGCCTTCATCGTCGGGGTGGCCCTCCTCACGCAGTCGTCATTTGGACGTGTGCACGCCAGTGTGCGCCTCGACGGCGCCATTGCCGGACTGGCCATGGGTGCGGTGGCAGGGATGGTGTGGTTCGGACCGTTGCTGCGCGTCGGCGGCCGGCCCTTGCAGGTCGCGGTCGCCATGGCCTACCCGTTGGCTGACCTCGTCCTGATCGTGCTATTGGTGGCGGGACTCGCGCCGCACCGCTACCGGCCCAACTCGTCCACGGTCTTGCTGCTTGCGGGTGTGGCGTCGTTCGTGCTCGGCGACGTGATCTACATGAACCGGAGCGTCGCTGGAACATACGTCGCGGGGACGCCGCTCGACGAGACCTGGATCATCGGTCTCTACCTCGTCGGGCTGGCGGCATCGGTGCGTGACCGTCGCCGCTCCTGGGGCCCACGCGCGTCGGTCAGCTCTCCGGCCGGCATCACCGCGGTACCAGTCGTGTTCGGACTGGTCTCCCTCGCCGTTCTCGCCGCTGCTCAGTTCAGGCACGCCTCGCCGGCGGTGTCGGTGATGGCCATTGCCGCCCTTTGCCTTGTGATCGGTCGCATGTGGATGACCCTGCGCGAGGTACGACAGATGACCGAGCGAGAGATGCACCAGTCAGCTGCCAATTTCCGCGATGCGCGCACCGACTATCTCACCGGCCTCCCGAACCGAAGAGCCTTTCTCGACCACCTGGAGTCGGCTTTCTCATCCGGGGCCGACACTGCCGTGCGTGCCGGGGTGTTGATGGTCGATCTCGACGGCTTCAAGGAGATCAACGACACTCTCGGCCACGCAGTCGGAGACGAGCTTCTTTGCGTGGTGGCACGACGATTCGAGCACCGGCTTGGTGCTCAGGGGTTTCTTGCGCGCCTCGGTGGCGATGAATACGCCTTTGCTTGTCCTTCGGACCGCGAGCAGGACATGGTGGCAGTGGCTCACGAGTTCTGCGAGGCCCTGTCCGATCCGTGCGTGATAGACGGCACCTCCGTTCGCGTCGGCGCCAGCATCGGCATAGGAGTGTCACCCCCAGGCGGCTCGACTGCCGGTGAGCTCATGCGCTGCGCAGATGTCGCCATGTATGAGGCGAAACGGACGCAGTGCGGCGTGACGGCCTACCGAGCCGAAAACGACCCGAATGACAGGGACCGACTAGCACTCGTCGACGAGCTGAGAGACGCCATCGACGCCCGGTCGCTGATCCTGCACTTCCAGCCCACCTTGGACATGCGCACCGCCAAGATCCGTGGCACCGAGTCCGCTCTTGGCGGCGACCCAGTCCGCGCCGAGCGCTGCGTGCGTGAGTTGCGAGCGCGCGGGCTGCGCATCTCGATCGACGACTACGGCGTGGGATACTCATCGATGTCGCAGCTGCTCGGGCTTGCCATCGACGAGTTGAAGATCGACAAGTTCTTCGTCATGGAGCTCATCTCGGATCCGCGTGCCCAGGCCATAGTGCGTTCCGCGGTCGAAGTGGCCCGTGCTCTCGATCTCACCGTGGTGGCCGAAGGCATCGAGGAGGAGGAAGTCCTCTGGTCGCTCCGACAAATCGGCGCGGACATCGGACAGGGCTACGCGATCTCATACCCGCTCCCGTCTCGAGAGCTCGACGAGTACCTCGCCCATCCGGACCGCGTCCGCCAACTGTTTCGCGACTTACCTCTGATTTCGAACTGATCTTCCGTCGAGACTGCCCTGGTCCATCAAGTGTCCGCGTACCGTCTTCCGAGGTCCGTCCAGGCCCGATGCGTGCGCGTACGCAACGCGTTTCTGGGAGCGGACGGCCGACACACGGTGCAGAGTTTGCAGCAACGATCACAGCAACGCTGCTGTAGATCGGTGCAAATCAGCGGACGCCGGCGGGCACTCGGGGAAACGCTGCCACGGGTCAAACACCAACAAATACAGGGATCTTCGCTGGTCCGAACTGGTGGGCCGTACAAGACTTGAACTTGTGACCTCTTGCGTGTCATGCAAGCGCGCTACCAGGCTGCGCCAACGGCCCTTCAGGGGCTGACGCTACCATCGTGCGGCGCCCTTCCGGGCGTCGGATCGGCCGGGGTGCGGCCACGGCGGCGGCGCCCACGGCTAGATTGCCGCCGTGGAGGCCATCGACGAGACGGTGCGCCCGACACGCGGCGAGGCAATCGTCAAGGTCCTCGGGTTCGCCGCGGTGCTCGGGGCGACGATATTCGTCATCTGGCAGCTGCGGCCAGGCCTTCTCTTCAGCTCGAACATGGACGTCGGCGGCGACAACGCCGGCCATGTCGTTACGCCTTACTTCCTCATCCACGACCTGCTGCCCCAGGGGCGCATCACGGGATGGGACCCGCAGTGGTTCGAGGGTTTCCCGTTGTACGTCTTCTACTTCCCTCTTCCGGCCCTGTTCGTCGCCGCGTTCTCGGTCGCGTTCCCTTATGCGGTTGCCTTCAAGCTTGTCACTGTCCTCGGTCTGGTCACCTTCCCAGTGTCGGCTTGGGCCTTCGGGCGACTGGCAGGCTTCAGGCGGCCGCTACCGGCACTGATGGCCGTGGCGACCTTGCCATTCTTGTTCAACACCTCCTACACCATCGAGGGCGGGAACATCGTCTCGACGCTCGCAGGTGAGTACTCGTTCTCCCTAGCGCTCACGAGCGGACTGCTGTTCCTCGGCGTGTTCGCGTACGCGCTGCGAACGGGCCGGCTCCGTTGGCTTGCGGCTGCCCTCTATGCGGTGACGCTGCTGTGCCACGTCGTGCCGGCGCTTGGCTATGCGGCCATTGCGATCCTGCTCGCGCTGGGCCATTGGAACAGGAACACCTGGCGAGTCCTTGTCCCTGTTGGTGCGGTCGGCGCACTGCTCGCGGCGTTCTGGCTCGTCCCGTTTGCTGCCGATCTCCGCTACAGCTCGTCCATGGGCTACACAAGGGTGACCGGTGTCTGGTCCAACATCTTCCCGCACGGTTACTTCTGGATCATCGTTCCCGCGGCGCTGGGCGCGCTGATCGCCATCGTCCGCCGTGACCGGACGCCCATAGCGTTCACGGTCGCGACGGTGGGCGCGGTCGCCGGGTTCCAGTGGCTGCCGGCCGGCTTCGTCTACAACGGCAGGTGGTTGCCCTTCTACTTCCTCTTGACGGCGCTTCTCGCCGCCTATGGCGTCGGAGAGCTCTGCCGGCTGGGAGGGCGCTGGCTGCAGCTCGACGTCTGGCAAGCACCCTTCGCGATAGTCCTCGGCGGCCTCGCCTGCCTGCTCGGCGCGTTCACCGCTGGTGGCATCGCGATCCCTGGCTTTCAGCCCACCAGTAGTCAGCTCGTGGTGCCCGGCTGGGTCTCCTGGAACTACACCGGGTTCCAAGGCAAGTCGGGCTGGGCGGTCTATCAGGGGATCGTTCGCATGCTCGACAAGGCAGGCCGCACCTACGGGTGCGGACGGCTCCAGTACGAGTACATCACCGAGACCCAAAACCCCTTCGGCTCCACGGAGGCGACAATGGCGCTGCCTTACTGGACCAACGGGTGCATGGACACGATCGACGGGGTCCTTTTCGAGTCCTCGACGACGACGCCGTTTCATTTTCTCGACCAAGCCGAGTACTCCCTGCCGGGCGAATCCTCGAATCCGGTCTCGTTCCTGAACTACCCCACCTTCAACCTTGCCGACGGGATCCGACATCTCCAGTTCGCAGCTGTGCGGTACTTCCTAGCCGCGTCACCGCAGGTCGAGGCCGCGGCCAAGAACGACCCGGGACTCGTGAAGATCGCGTCGACCGCCGGCTTCCCCGGAGCGATCAACCAGGTGACGGTGCGCCACCCGGTGTGGGACCTCTACCTCATCAAGGGCTCGCAGCTCGTGACACCTCTCGACTACCTGCCGGTCGTGGAATCCGGCAGCTCTCCGCAGAGGTGGCTTGACACCGGTCTCGTCTGGTGGGAGGACGAAGCCTATTGGCCCGTCGAGATCGCGCTCAACGGGCCACCCAACTGGCCCAGAGCTCGGATCGGGACGGTCCTCCCCGCGTCGCAGGGAGTCCCCGTCAAACCGACAACGGTGACAGACGCGCGCACGACGAACTCGACGGTCAGCTTCCACGTCGGGCGGCTTGGTGTACCGGTACTCGTGAAAGTGCCCTATTTCCCCAACTGGCACGCCACCGGCGCGCTCGGGCCGTACGAGGTCTCTCCAAACCTGATGGCAGTCGTGCCAACAGCCCATCACGTCACGCTCGAGTACGGCACCACGGGAGCCGACCAGCTCGGCAAGCTCGCCTCACTCGGTGGTGTCGTCGGCTTGGGCATGCTCATGACGCTCCGCCCGCCCGTCATGAGACAGGCGACCGGCGTACCCGAGACGCCGCCAGCGCCGGCGCCCGGCGACGGGCCGGAGGACAGCTTGCCGCCAGCGCCCGGCGACGGGCCGGAGGACAGCTTGCCGCCAGCGCCCGACGACGGGCCGGAGGGAGGCTTGCCGGGCCGCCTCGAGGACGACAGCGAACCGGGCGCGGCCGATGGCCTGGAGCTCCACGGCCCCCCGGGGGCAGAACCCGATCCGGGTCCCGAAGCCGGACATCAAGACGGGCCCGGAGACGACACGACCTGGGAGTGACCTCAGGTTCCAGCCGAGGTTGGGTATCCTCGCTCTACGTGCCCAGAGATCAGGCCCTCCGCTCACTAGGGGGTAGCCGGTCTGTCCATCACGCCACCAAAGGCCGTCGTTGGCCCAGGCGTGTGCTCGTCGGCTTGGCGATCCTGCTCGTCCTGGCGCTCATCGGTACTGTCGGAGGTTGGTTCTACGTCAACTCGGTGCTGGGCTCAATCAAGCGAGTCCCGGTCCCGAGCCTCACACCGGAGACCTCCGGAGCGCCGGTCGACATACTTCTTGTGGGCTCCGACTCACGGGCCTTCGTCGATACTCCCGGCGAGGCCTCGTCCTTCGGCAGCGGGGCCACCCAGACCGGACAACGCGCCGATGTGATCATCGTCGTCCGGCTCGTGGCCAGGACACGCCAGATCGAGATGCTCTCCATCCCACGGGACACCTACGTCCCGATACAGGGCACCAGCGGTTCGAGTCGAGTCAATTCGGCCTTCAACACCGGTCCCAGCCTGCTCGTCGAGACGATTCAGAAGGACTTCGGGATCCCGATCAACCACGTAGTGGTGGCGAACTTCCCTGGCTTCGAGGGCATGGTGAACGCCCTTGGCGGCATCTCCCTCGACTTCCCGTATCCGGTTCGCGATCCGGACTCCGGCCTGAACGTGACAACGCTGGGCTGTCAGACAGTGGACGGGAGCACGGCCCTGGCTCTCGTGCGCAGCCGGCACCTCTACTACTTCAAGAATGGGGGCTGGAGCTACGACGGAATGAGCGACTGGAGCAGGATCCAGCGCCAGCAGGCGTTCTTCCATGCAGTCGTCAACAAGGCGGACGGCGAGTTCCCCAACCTCTTGGCGATGAACAGTTTCCTGCGGGCGACCGCAGACGAGCTGCAGATGGACTCGGGGTTCTCGAGCCGCGAGATGATCTCCCTCGGCCTGCGCTTCAGAGGAGTCGGCTCAGCCGGCCTCGCGACCGAGGTCCTGCCGACCTACGGAGCCACCATCGACGGCAATGACGTGCTGATGACGGCCCAGCCTTACGCCCAGCAGATGATCTCGAGCTTCCTCGCGATCGGGTCGTCCGGCACGAAAGCGACGGGCGCCTCCGGCACGTCGGTCCCGCGCGTCGCCACGACCACGACACCGGAGGGCCAGGTGGTCTTCGACAACCCCAAGGACCTGCCCGAGCCCTGGAATCCGAAGCCCTGCTGACGTACGAGGCGCCTGCGCAACGGCGCGTCCCAGCCACCACAGTCCCGGGCCCAGAGGTGTCCGCGACCGGACTGTCGTGTTCCAGGGCTCGGATCACCGTCGACCTCAAACCAGAGGTCCACCTGCGTGTCTTCCTCCGTGCTTCGAGAGCGTCTCCACGGCCGACCGAAAGCCAGGTGTCCACTCTCGCCGACGGCAGTGGTGGACTAGCCGCCGATCTTCTCCACCTCGAGGTCGAAGATCTGCCCGACCAGCTCCAAGCCGGGGAGGTCGTGGCCGGTGAACAGCACCGAGTGGTGCGAAGGCAGCCGCCGCATGAGGGCGTGGCCGTCGGGCACCCGGATCACCGCCCCGTTGAGGCAGTCGGAGCCGGGAAAGCCTGCGTAACCGGTGAGCTCGCCGGCGACAACCGACATGGTGTCAAAGCTGGGCCCCAGCTTGACCAGGGTCAGCTCACCAACGGGGAGCCGGGCGTCGATGGCGGTGGCGTTCTCGTCCACAATGGCGAGCGCCCTCGGGCGCAGCTTCCACTCGACCGCAAATTGGCGGGGCAGGACACCGAGGTAGCCACAGTGAGCCGCAAGGACGTAGTTGGCAGGGTCATCGACTTCAGGGAAGGCCGGGATCCGCTCGTGGTGCAGGGCCGCCTGGCCCATCAGGAACGGGTAGAGGTTGGTCATCACGACCGGTACTCCCAGGCAACGGTTCACGATGAGCTTGGTGAGCATGGAGACAATGTCCGCCTCACAGCCCCAGATCATCTCCCGCTCGGTATAGAGCAGGTCCCAGGCCAGACATGGGGTGGTGTCCGAGGTCCACGACTCGTTCAGGCAGTTGATCCCGACCGCCAGGACTGCGTGCTCGTTGTCGAGATCGTCGCGGACCGCACGGTAGAGCTTGACGGCGCTGAGAGCGGCCCGATCGCTCACGCCGGCAAGAGGGACCTCGTCGCGCAGACGCACCCATTCTCTCGCGGCCTCGGAGTCGGGTATCGCCTTGGCTCGAGCCCCCAGCTCCTCGAAGCTCCTCTTCACGATGCGAAGTCCGAACCTGTCCCCGATGCGCTGGGCGCACTCCTCCTCCCACCAATAGAAACGCCTGAAGATGCCCGGCTGGGCTCCCCCCTCGCCGGGGTGGTCTTGGTAGACCAAGAACTGGCCGTCTCGCAGCTCGCGCTTGGCAGCGAGAGCACGGCAAGCCGTCTTCGCCGCGCCGAGAGAGTACGGCGCCATCACAGCCACGCCCTCTGCCCGCAGATAGCTGATGATCTCCCAGTCCCACATCGCCATCGTCCCGAACTCCGAGGTGAGCACCAGGACCGGCAGGTCGAGCCTGCGGAAATCGACCACGCGGTGGTACGCCTCCCCCAGCATCTGAGGGATGACCACCGCGTCGGCTTCGGGCAGCGGCGCCCCTAGCGGGAGCGGGTCCACCAGCTCGGCTTCGTCGGCCAGCAGCTCGCGTAGTCGACCGGTCTGGGCGACAAAATCAGGATCGGCGGTCCCAGCCAGGTACAGCGGTACGAGTTGTGCCTTCTCCATGGCCATCCATTCAGCTCCTGTGCGCCACCACGGTCTCGAGTGTCCTCCGACTCGGCTCAGCCTCGCAGTCCCAGGGCGATCTCCGAGAGCTCGCCGACGAGCTCCGGGGTCATCTCCACGTCGAAGACCTCTTCGATCACGCATGTCCATCCGTGCACGAAGTAGCGCCAGCCGTCCTCTATGACCAGACCCCGGCTTGGTGCTTGACGCTCTGCTTGGTGCAAGAACCCGAGCTCCCCCCGGTAGTTGAGCTCCCAGACCAGGGCGCCTTCGGGAAAGACCCCTTTGTCGGTGACCGGGCTGCCCGGGCTGTCCTTGCCCATGCCGGTCCCGTTGACGACCAGCGAGCCCGGGGGCATTGCGCCGAGCAGACGGTCATTCTCCGCCGGATCGCAGTTGTGAACATATTCCACCTCGACGCCCGCCCCCAGCTGGTTGTGAACGTCACGCATGGACTCGAGCCGAGCCGGGCTGCGGTTGACCACGACGATCCGCCTGGGCCGGTCCTCGGCTGGGCGCCCAGTCATGAGGTGCAGGCTGATGGCGAGGTTGGAACCCCCGGCCCCGAACAGGATCGCTTCCGCGCCGCTCGAGGCCCAGTAACCCTCCGCGACGAACTCGTCGAGGGAGCGCCCCGATGAGATGGGGTCTTTGGCGTGAGCCCGAAAAATGCCGCCACGCTTGGACAGGGAGGAGACCTCCCCGCAGAGCGCTGCATAGCGGTCGATGAAGTCGAACATCTCCCTACAAGCGGTGAAGAGATCGATCTTGTGGGTGGTAACCAGCCCACCGAGCTCCAGCGGGTCCGAGCGGATGGCCCGCACGACCTCGCGGTAGCGCTCCGCCGGGGCGTGCAACGGAAGGTCATGGCCGAAGATCTCGACATCCCCCAGGCCAAGGTGCTCCGCCCAAGCGGGGAACACGCGCATGATCGCAGACTTGCCGGTCGTGACGCCGATGAATGTGAATCTCCGAGTTCCGCCGTCGCGGGACGTCTCCGCAAGCTCGTGGTCGACCGGGAAGCTCGTCACGGAACCGGCACGTCCGGAAACGGGTTCCATGGCTCACGACTCCTTCGCACGTATCTCGGCCAGGAGCCGCGACGCGTTGGCACTGATCTCATCCCAGGAACGCGTCCGGCGGAGCGCTTTGGGCAGCAGCTCCCCGCCCAGTCCGACGGCGAGGGCACCGGCGGAAAGCCAATCGCCGGCTGTGTCCGGGGAGACCCCGCCGGTCGGGATCACCTGCAGTCCGGGGAACGGCCCGAACAGCGCCTTCAGGTGCCCGATCCCGACCGTGGAAGCAGGGAACAGCTTGACGACGGTGGCCCCGGCCCTCAATGCGCTGGCGACTTCCGACGGGGTCATCACGCCCGGCACCGCAAGCAGACCTGTCGCGAGCATGCTCACGAACAGCCGCTCGTCGAGGTGGGGGCAGACGAGGAAGTCGGCTCCGGCTCGTGCAGCCGCCCCCACCTGCTCAGCTGTCGTGATCGTCCCGGCACCGAGCAGGAGCTTGCCACCGAGCCGTCGTCGGACCTCAGCCAGGGCAGCTTCGACGCCGGGCGTGGTGAAGGTCAGCTCGATCGCCTCCAAGCCGCCGGCGGCCAGCGCCTCGGCGATGTCGACGGCTTCTTGGCAGTCGTCGGCCCGCACGACCGCGATCACCCTCGCCGCCCGCAGGCTTTCAAGAACCTCGGCGGCGCTCACAGGGGATACCTCGGGGGGCGTCGGGAGAGGACGGCGAGCAGGTCGTCGAGCGCCCTCAGTCCCATCGCCGAGGTGGCCTCCTCAGTGTGCGGGCTCATGTGGGGCGTCACCAGCACGTCGTCCCGCCGCAGGAGCGGATGGTCAGGAGGCGGGGGCTCCTGCACGAGCACGTCGAGAGCAGCCGCCCGGAGGGGCCCCTCCTCCAGCGCCCACAAGAGGCCGTCCTCGTCGATGAGGTCTCCCCTCGCCGTGTTGACGAGCGCGGCACCAGGCTTCAGCCGCTCCAGCAGCGACCGGCCCATCATGCCTCTGGTCTGCTCTGTGAGCGGAGCGTGGAGGGAGACGAAGTCCGACTCGGCAACGAGGGTGTCGAGGTCGACGAGAGTGGCCGTCTCGGTCTCGGACACGTTCGGGTCGTAGGCAACCACTCGCAAGCCAAGCGCGGCCGCCTTTCCGGCGACCAGCGAGCCGATCCGGCCCAGGCCGATCAGGCCGAGAGTCCTGCCGGAAAGCTCGACACCGCTCAGCGCCGGCCACTCGCCGGCCCGGACCCGTTCACGCCCCGACACCAGCGGGCGCGCCAGAGCAAAGAGGAGGGCAATGGTCATCTCAGCCACCGCGTTGGCGTTCGCGCCCGGTGTGATCGTCACCGTCACGCCGTGGCGAGCAGCCGCTTGCAGATCGACCCGGTCCGCGCCCACTCCGTAACGGGCCACGACCCGCAACCGAGGCGCACTCGCGAACACCTCCGCGCTCACCTGGTCGAGGCCACAGAGCAAGCCGTCGGCGTCACGGACGGCTTCTGCCAACGCGGCCGCGGCGAGTGGACCGGGACAGTAGCGGACCACGCCCACCTCTGCCTCGAGCCGGCGCCGCAAGCCTGGGTCGTGCATGCCGAACGACCGAGGCGTCACCACCACGACGCAGTCGGACAGCGCCCGCTCTCGCATATCGGCAAGGCCAGGCGGTGCACCTGCCACCAGAGGACCCTGAGCTCGATCTCCGGTCATCGCAGCACGGCTCCTTGTGGCGTCCGCAGCACCCGCTGGGGGAACCCTGTCTTCTCGATGGTCCCGTAGTCGTGGCCGGCCTGGCCCGGGTAGACCGCCAAGAAGACGAAGGGCTCCTCAGAGGTGTTCACGGTGCGGTGCGCCCAGCAGGGGGGCACGTAGGCGACGGTGCCCGGGCTCATCAAGGTCGCCGCCTCGCCGCCCTCCTCCGTCATCAAGAGCAGGTAACCGTGGCCGGAGAGCCCCAGGTAGACCTCACCTGTATCCCGCACGGAGTGGTAGTGGCCCTTGGTCATGAAGTACTCGTCGCCAACGGTCCCTGGGTGGAGAACGGTGGTGCAACAGATCAGCTGCCCCACCTCTTCGGGGGTGTCGTACTGGAGGACCTCGTACACGAGCGGGTCGCCGGCCTTGACCAAACGTGACAGGGCCGCTGCGTCCGCGTAGGCCCCCTGCATGTCGGAGGCGTGCCGCTTGGTTCGGGAGGTGTGCGGTTCAAGAGCCCCCGAGCGGAAGTCGACCATCAGAGCAAACGGGTCCAACGGCTTCGAGGTCACGGCTCGATCACCACCTTCTCTCGCGTCACGATCACCACTTTCCGTCACGGCTCGATCACCACTTTCACCGCCCGGCCCGAGGCGGCGAGCTCGAAGGCGGCCTGGGCTGAGGCAAGGCCGAATCGCGCGTCCACAAGGGAGCCCACGTCCACCTGACCCTCGACGATCAGGTCGAGCGCGGCACGACACTCGTCGTTGGTGCTCGCCGTGGTCCCAGTGACGACAAGCTCCTTGTAGTGGATGAGGTTGCTGTCGAGCTCGACCCTGGACCGTCCCCGGGGAAGCCCCGCGAAGAAGTTGACGCGCCCCCCTGGTCCGGCGAGCCCCAATGCCTGGCTTTGGGCGACGGGCGCCGGGGCGGCCACCACCACCGCGTCGGCGCCCCTGGTCGCACCTGCGTCCTGGAGAGCTGCCTGCAGCTCATCGAAGACGGCATCGTGGACTGAAGTAGCACCCCATGCGACGGCCAGTTGGCGCCGATCGACGTTGGGTTCGCACACGACCACGGCGCGAGCACCGGCCAGGCGTGCCAACGCGACGTGGAACAGGCCGATGGGGCCCGCTCCGAAGACCACGACCACGTCTCCATCGGCGATACGGCAGGCTCGTGAGCCACGCAACGCGCACGCGAGGGGTTCTGCCAGGGCCACTGCGGCAGGGTCCGCGCCGTCGCTGAACCGGAACAGGTTCCCCTGGTCCACGAGGTCGCGGGGCAGCAGAAGGTACTCGGCGAAGCCCCCGTCCTCGGTGATGCCGACAGCCCGCGGTTCGTCGCAGAGGTTGACCTGACCCCGGCGGCAAGCCCGGCACCGGCCACACCCGTAGTTGGGCGCCACGAAAACCCTCTCGCCGACGCCTGTCGCTACCCCATCGCCCGTCTCGACCACGGTCCCGGCGATCTCATGACCAGGGATGCGCCCGGAGTCTTCGGCGTAGGCGCGGTGGGTCCCTGCTGCAATGCGCAAGTCGGTCCCACAGATCGAGCAGGCGTCCACATGGAGCAGGGCTTGGCCCTCTCCCGGGCGCGGCCGGGGGCGCTCCTCCAGCACAAGTGTGCCCCGCCCTCGGTAGACGAGGGCCTTCATCAGTCCGCCCCCTCGTCGGCCACCAGCACCGGGCGGCGTTCCAGCCAAGAGGTGTTGGAAGCACGTACCGCGGCGACCGCGGCGCGGCCGTCACGAGCGCCCACGACAGGGGCACAGCCACTCATCGCTGCCCGCACGAACGCTGCCAGCTCCTCGCGGTAGCCCGGCTCGAAGCGTTGGGGCCAGGACGAGAAGGTCGGGATCTCCCCGGTACCGCGGGAGCGGATCTCGAGCAACGGCAGGGCGCGGTTCTCCCCCACGACCAGCAGGCCCTCGGTCCCGAGCACCTCGGCCCGGGCGTCGTAGCCGTAGTCAGCCGGACAGGTCCCGTCGATGGTCCCGATGGCGCCGCTGACGAACCTCAGCGCAACCACGACGTTGTCGTAGAAGTCCGGAGCAGTGACTCCCCGCGCGTGGCCTTTGAAGTTCGCCGTCTCGGCGTAGACCCGCTCGATCTCCGAGGAGACCAGCCAGCGCACGCAGTCGAAGTCGTGGCTGTTCACCTCGGCGAGCATCCCGTTGGAGCGGCGCAGGTCATGCGCCCACGCCGGTGGCAGTCCCGGACCGCGCGTGAGGGACTTGACCACCATGGGCGTGCCGATGTCACCGGCTTCGATCCTGCGCTTGGCCTCCACGAACTCCGGCTGGAAGCGCCGCACGAAACCCATCTGCAACACGACACCGGCCTTCTCCGCGGCGGCGGACATCGCGTCGCACTCGTCCACGCTCAGCGCCATGGGCTTCTCGCAGAAGATGTGCTTACCCGCGCCTGCGGCGAGCACGGCGAGCTCGGCGTGGACGAAGGTCGGGGCGGCGATCACCACCCCGTCGAACTCCGCCCCGGAGAGTGCCTGCTCCAGGTCGGTGAAGACCCGCACTCCCAGCTCCGCTCCCGCCCTGTCGCCCACCTCGGGGTCGGCATCGACGATGCAGGCAAGCTCAGCCGCGGGGATCGACCCGGCGGCGTTGCGTGCGTGCACCATGCCCACGCGCCCGGCACCGAGCACAGCCAGTCGGAAGGGGCTGCTCATGAGTGCCGGTGATCGGGCGGCGGAACGAGCAGGTCGATGACGGCCCGGTAGTCGCGTTTGCGCCTGTCGTAAATGGACTGCAGAGAGGAGTCGGGCGTGATTCGACCTGCCTCGGCTGTGGTGTCAAGGGCGGTCACGGCCAGGTCTTCCACGGCCCCCACAGCCGCCGCAGCCACCATGGCGGCTCCCCAACAGCTGAAGCTCTCCCTCTCCAGGCACACGTAGGGCAGGCCCAGAACGGAAGCCTTGATCCGGTTCCAGAGGGCATTGTCGCCGCCGCCTCCGATCACCCGTACGTCACGGGGTACCACGTCGGGAAAGAGCTCGAGTGCCCGCTCCAAGAAGCCCGCGTACTCGAAAGCCACGCTCTCCAACACGGCACGAGCAAGGTCACCGCGGCTTTGGGAAAGGTCGAGGCCAACCCAGGCCCCGCGGGCCTGGGGCGCGGACGGCAGGATGCGGCCTCCCAGGTGCGGCACGAACAGCAGCCGCGCCCCTGGGCACGCTGATGCCTCCTCGACGAGGAGCTCGAGCGGGGGATCGCCCAGCACCTGGGGCAGCCAGCGGAGCAGGTCGCCACCCGCGAGGTAGGCGAGCGAGATCCATTGCCCGGGGACCGCGCCCCGCATCTGCACCAGCGTTCGGGAGAAGTCCGGCCTGAACGCGGTGGTAGACAGCGCCAGGACCGACGCAGTGCCCGCCGTGTCCAGCAGCTGGCCTTCTTCGACCATGCCTGCACCGAGCGCTCCCGCCGCGGTGTCGCCCAGTCCCGCCGCTACCGGGGTGCCCGGCAGGAGCCCGCAGTCCCGGGCAGCCGCCACGCTGAGACAGCCGACACGTTCGGTCGGGGTGACGATACGAGGCAGCTTTGCCATCTCTACGCCGGTCCCCGACGTGAGCTCTTCGGACCAGGTTGCACTGGCGGCGTCAGCGAGCCCGCTGAAATGGAGATGGGTCGTGTCGACGTAGGCCTCGACGGCTTCCAGGTCACAGAGCCTGCCGGCCACGAAGGCGTTCGGGACCACGAACTTGGCCACCGACCGGTACTCCTCGGTGCGCCAGCGACGCCACCAAGCGATCTTGGCGGCGTGGGCGACCATCGGTGGGCAGCCGGTGAGCTCGACGAACCGGTCGCCGAGTGCTTCGGCGATCTCTTCCACCTCCGGGCGGCAACGCGAATCGAGCCAGGAGTCATAAGGGGTGACGGCCCGGCCGTCGGCGCCGATACCGAGGATGCCCGCCATTTGACCGGCCACAGCCACACCGGCGACATCGCCGGGATGGCCCGAGCCGGCGACACAGGAAGCGATCGCAGCCGTCGCTGCCCGATAGAAGTCCTCGGGCTCCTGCTCGACCTCGTCGGCGGCACGCCGGTAGAGGGGCAGCTGAACGGCGGCTTCGCCCAAGCAGGCGCCGCTGAGCCCGAACACCGCCGCCTTGGCACTCTGGGTGCCGACGTCGACCCCGACGAAGAGGGGCTCGCTCATGGGACGCGGCCGTCCCGGTCCACCGAGACTCGTTCGAATCGCGACGCGCTTGCGGCGAGGCTGGACAGGTCCACCTCGAACGCGCTGCGGTCGCCGCGGTGGAAAGCAATGAAGTACTCGAGAGGCCGGCGCCCGGTGGTGTAGCTGACGCTGCGGAGCACCAGGAGCGGGCCACCAGCCTCGACCTTGAGCAGACGCGCCTCCCGTGCTCCGGCCGTCGCCGCCTCAACCCTGCGCAGGCTCGAGATGACGGACAGGCCGAACTCCTCGCGCAGTACCTGGTACAGAGAGGCAGAACCGTTCAAGTCGTGCTGGACCATGCCTGGGACCATCGCCGCGGGGAGATAGGTCATCGTCAGCACGTGGGGCTCGCCGTCGAGCCGACGCACCCGCTCCAACTCCACGACCAGCTCGCCCGGCGCGAGGTTCAGCCTCTTGGCCACGCTGTCGGTCACGGGCGCCTCACGGAGCACGAGCACCCTGCTCTGGACCTTTTGGCCACGCAAGGCGGCGTCCTCTGCGAGGCCACCGAGCCCACTGATCAAGCCCTCGGTGGTCTTCGGAGTGGAGACAAAGGTGCCCCGGCCCCGCTGGCGGTAGACCAGCCCCTCGTAGCAGAGCTCTGTGAGTGCTTGCCGGACGACGCCGCGGCTCACACCGAGCCGCTCGCACAGCTCGAGCTCGTCAGGGAGCCGGGTCCCCGGAGCCAGCTCACCAGAGAAGATGCACTTGGAAAGCCACTGCTTGAACTGGTAGTACAACGGGACTGGCGTGGAGTGGTCGAGCACGCCTTCGAGCATGTCTATATGTATTGACATCCTGTTTTGATCATGCCACGCTCCAACGCGGGATGCAACGCCACCGACTATTGCCCGGCTCTGCCCCCTTCGGGCTCCTGCCCCGGGTGGCGGACGAGGTGCCGGCGGCACGCAGGTGGCTCGCAGTATCGAGAGGCCCCGACCCCGCCAGGGCCTTCGCCTTCGAGCCACGCTTGCGGGACCACTCCGGACCTGGGGTCCCCCTAGCCCGTACTTGCGCCAATAGGGCTGGCGGCGTTCGACACTGCCACGAGCCGATCGAGCGCGCTCCGGGCGTTTCCGTCCTCGATGGCCGCGCCGGCGATCTCGAGGCCGTCGGCGAGGTCATCGGCGAGACCCGCGACGACAAGGCCCGCCGCGGCGTTCAAGCAAACCAGGTCGCGTCTCGGGCCGCGCTCACCGTCCAACACTCGCAACGCGAACTCGGCGTTACGGGCGGCGTCCCCACCGGCCAGATCGCCGAGGGCAGCACGCTCGAGCCCGAGCGAGGCCGGCTCGATCTCCAATCGGCGGCGGCGGCAGGTTCCATCTTGCTCGCGCACAGACTCGATCAGAGTTGAAGGTGCTGCAGTAGACAGCTCGTCGAGGCCGTCGTGACCGAAGACCACCATCGCGTGCACAGAACCGAACGTTTCCAGCACGTCAAGCATCTTCCCGGCCATTCGGGGGTCAGAGACACCCACGAGCTGGCGCGTCGCCCCGGCGGGGTTCACCAGTGGGCCGATGAAGTTGAAGACTGTTGTGACACCGAGCTCGCGGCGAACCGGTGCGGCAAAGCGCATCGTCGGGTGAAAGCGAGGCGCGAAGCAAAAGCCGATCCCGGCCTCGTCGATGCAGCGTCGTACCCCATCGGGGCCGAGGTCGATCACCACGCCGAGGGCTTCGAGCACGTCGGCCGACCCTGCAAGAGACGAAGCCGCCCGCCCGCCGTGCTTGCAGACGACCGCACCGGCGCCGGCGACCACGAAAGCACTGAGCGTGGAGACATTGATCGTGCCACTGCGGTCCCCTCCCGTGCCGCAGGTGTCCACGACCTCGACTCCCACCTCGAAGCTCTCGGCGTGAGCCCGCATCGCTCGCACAAGGCCGGTCATCTCCTCCACGGTCTCGCCTTTGGTGCGCAGTCCGGCCACGAAAGCTGCGATCTGGACCGGGGTCGCTGTGCCTTCGAGCACGTTGTCGAGGGCTGCAGAAGCCTCGTCTGCCGTCAGGTCCTGGCAGCTCAGGACTTTTCCGAGTATCGCCGGCCATCCGCCGAGGACTGAAAGGGCGGCCACGGTCACCGCCTCAACCGCACCGGTGATCGCGGTCGACCTCGCCCGGAGCGTTGAGCTCAGCTTCAAACGTCGCGGTCAGCTCTCCCGGGAATTCGAAGCCCATCTACCGAGGCTAGCCCGATGCTTTCGGCGCTCGGTCTTCGCGGCGAACCGGAGAACGGGACGCGTCAGGCAGACTTGCGGTGCTGGCGGACGATCCGACGACGCTCACGCTCGGTGAGCCCACCCCACACACCTTCACGCTCACGTGCGGCAAGTGAATACTCGAGACACGCCCGGCGGACCGCACACGACGCACAAACCGCTTTCGCCTCTTCCGAGTCGTCATCCGACACGGGGTAGAAGATGTCTGGGTCAACCCCTCGGCATGCCGCTCGTTGGCGCCAACTGGCTTTCATCCCGGTTCACTTTCGTCGTCTTCGTCCGTCCACGGCGACCTTCCGCGACGAGATCGAACTGCAGGAGATCGGTCGGCGGCAGCGGCGCTCTTGTCGTACGCCAGGGGGTCGGCCGACCGGAATCTCGATTATGAATGATCGTAACGAAACTGTCAACAACTGGCATCTCTCCAGTCCACCTGGCTGCGCGCGGTGACCGTGCCAGTTGTTCTTCAAATCTTCGGCCGTCAAGGTCTCCGACTTGACAGGCAAATCGCCGCGTGAACGAGAAATCTTGCGCTCGACTGCGAGCTGGCCCGCTCTTGGGCCGTGTGGGGCCACCGCTCGCCGCTGTCGAGGTGCTGTCAGGCGCCTCTGCCTTGCCGCAGGTTTGTGGCAGGCTGTCGCGACGGTGCCTTGATGAAACGACCAGCGACCATTTTCGACCGTGACGTCGCTCTGTCCAGGCTTGCAAGCGAGAGCTTCGACGTCATCGTCGTGGGGGGAGGGATCACCGGGGCCGGTGTCGCGTTGGACGCGGCCTCGAGGGGACTGCGAACCGCTCTCGTGGAACGAGGCGACTTTGCGTGCGGCACCTCTTCCAAGTCCTCCAAGATGGTGCACGGCGGCTTGCGCTACCTCCAACAGCATGACTTCGGCCTCGTCCGCCAGAGCCTCACCGAACGCCGTCTCCTGCTGCAGAACGCACCGCACCTCGTCGAACCCCTCACGCTCCTCGTTCCCCTGTTCGGCAAGGGAGGAGCGCTTGACCGGGCCACCGCAAGGGGGTACTCGACCGCTCTGTGGATGTACGACCTCGCCGGCGGCTGGCGCATCGGCAAGCGCCACCGTCGCATCACCGCTCAGGAGCTCGCCTCACACTTCCCGACTCTGTGCACCGACCGTCTCGTTGCCGGATTCGTCTACTACGACGCCTGGGCCGACGACGCCCGGCTGACTCTTGCAGTCTTGCGGACTGCCGTGCTCGAGCACGCGGCCGTCGCCGTGAACTACACCCCGGTCGTCGGCCTGGTCCACGACAGGACGTCCCGGGTGACCGGTGTAAGGATCGCCCCCATTGCCGAGCCTCGCTCTGGCAGCTCGCTGACACAACCATCATGCGACGACGCGTGCGCCGACGTGATCGAGGTCAGGGCGCGCGTCGTCGTCAACGCGACCGGAGTATGGGCCGACGAGCTGCACCGCCTCGACGACGTGGCCTGCCCGAGCTCGATCCGCCCCGCCAAGGGGATCCATCTCACGGTCCCGCGCGGCAGATTGCCCTGTGACGTCGCGACCGTGCTGCCCGTCGCCGAAGACGGCCGTGCGATCACGGTCATGCCGTGGGGCGAGCACACCTATGTCGGAACGACCGACACGGACTACACCGGAGCGTTGGACGATCCCCGCGTCGAGCCGGACGACATCACTTATCTGCTCAACGCCGTCAACGCGGCCGTCTCCTCGCCGCTGCGGCCGCAGGACGTGACAGCGAGCTGGGCGGGACTGCGTCCCCTGCTGGCCACCGCAGGTGCGCACAACCATGCCAGGAGTGCACGCACAGTAGACCTCTCCAGACGCCACAAGGTAGTGCGGTCAGCGTCCGGGCTCATCACCATCACCGGCGGCAAGCTGACGACCTACCGCAAGATGGCGGCTGACACCGTCGACGCCGTCCAGCGTGGGCTCGGATCGACCGGAACTCCGTCGCGCACGAAGAGAATGCGCCTTCGCGGCTCGGAGACCGTCGACGCCCAACAAGTACGCGAGCTCGCCGACAGGCTCGGTCTCGACACGCCTGTCCTGGACCACCTCCGGCGCCGCTATGGAGGAGAGACGATGGCCGTGCTCGGCCTGTGTGTCGACCGCCCGGAGCTCCGTGAGCGCCTCATCGGCGGTCTGGCGCACCTCGAGGCGGAGGTCGTGTACGCGGCCCGGTTCGAGATGGCCACCTGTGTCGATGACGTGCTGTCACGACGCACCCGCGCCCTGCTGCTCGACGCCCGATCCGCAGCCGCAGCCGCGGCCCGCACCGCTGAGCTGCTCGCTGCCGAGCTCGGCTGGGACGCTGCCCGGGTACGCGAGGAGTGCGCGAGCTTCGCCGGCATCGGCCGCCACGGCCTTGCCGCGGCCGCGTCTCTTGCCGGCCAGGTCTCCGGGACCCCGGAGACCTGAGCCCCCGTGGCGCACAACCGCAGGGCGGTGCCAGCCCCGATCGAGATCATTGCCGGGACCGGCGGAATTCGAGAGTGGCTCGGCGGTCCTCGTGTCGCTCTCGAGGACGGCTTTCTCGAGCGCCTTTCCAGTGCGTGCGCTGTCGTCGACCTTGCTTCCGAGTCCCTCGCCGAGTCGGGCCGGGACTGGTGGCCCATCTCGCTCAGATGGGCGCTCTCGGGCGCCGTGCCCGCGCGGCCCGGTGTCATCGCCCGGCCCGCCGGCACCGCCGAAGTCGCCGCCGTGCTCCGGTGCTGCAACGAAGCCGGCATCCCCGTCACCGCGGCCGGCGGGCGAAGCGGCGTCTGCGGCGGCGCCGTCCCGATCTTCGGCGGTGTCAGCCTGGATTGCTGCGGTCTCGAAGGCGTGCAGGAGGTTCACCACGCGACATCGCTCGTCGATGTCCGGGCCGGAACCTTCGGGGACGATCTCGAGCACGAGCTTTCCTCCGCTCACGGGATCACAGTCGGCCACTGGCCCCAGTCCGTCGCTCTGGCGACCATCGGAGGATCGATCGCGTGTCGCGGTGCGGGTCAGTACTCCACCCGCTACGGGAAGATCGAGGACATGGTTGCCGGTCTTGAGGTGGTCCTTGCCGACGGGACCGTTGTGCGCACGGGCCAACTGGCCGGGCGCGGGGCCGGGCCGCGCTCGGCCATGGGCCCGGACCTGACGAGCTTGTTCGTGGGCAGCGAGGGGACGCTCGGGGTCATCACCTCTGCCAGGCTGAGAGGCCACCCGGTCGCTCCCGAACAGCGACGGGCGGCGTGGGCGTTCCCGAGCTTCGCCGAGGGCCTCGAAGCGCTCCGCCGAACCCTTCAGCGTGGAGCCACCCCGGCGGTGCTGCGCCTGTACGACGCGACCGAGTCGAAACGAAGTTTTGACGGCCTCGACACCAACGTCCTCATCGCCCTGGACGAAGGTGACAGGCTCGTGGTCGACGCCGCCATGGCGGTTCTCTCGGAAGAATGCAGGACGGGCGAACCGCTCGACGGCGGCCTCGTCGAGCACTGGTACGCGCAGCGCAACGACGTGTCGGTGCTCGTGCCCGTAATTCGCGCCGGGATCGTCGTCGACACCATCGAGGTCGCCGCGCCTTGGGACGCGCTCGCGGCCATCTACGAGGGCGCGCTGACGGCGCTCCAGGAGACGGCCGGGACCATCGCGGCCTCGGCCCACCAGTCACACGCGTACCTGGACGGCGGCTGCCTCTACTTCACGTTCGCGGGTCTGGGTCCCGACCCAGACGACGATGCCTGGGCAGAAGCCTTCTATCGGCGTAGCTGGCAGGCGGTCCTCGGCGTCGCCTTGGTGAACGGCGGCTCGATCAGCCATCACCACGGCATCGGGCTCGTGCGTGGCCCGTACCTGCCAGACGCCCTCGGTGCCGGCTTTGAAGTGCTGAGGAAGCTCAAGACCACGCTCGACCCCCGGGGCATCTTGAACCCCGGAAAGCTTGGCCTTCCCTCACCATTCGGCGCCTCGCCATGGGCGGACGGCTGAGCGCCGGCCGCACCTGGGGCAAGGGTGAACGCCGGTGCCCAAAGTGGCAGTACGATCGCTCCGCGTGAGGAGCCACCCATGACGACGGATGACCTTGTAAGGGAGGCCACCATAGACCCGTCGCTCGACGATGCCCTCGAGCTGGCGTCAGCGCTCCAGGCAAACCTGAACGCCGTGGTACTCGGCACTCCCGGCGCGGTCGTCGCGGCGACGACCGCGGTGCTGGCAGCGGGACACCTCCTCATCGAAGACGTGCCGGGCGTGGGCAAGACGATGCTCGCAAAAGCGGTGGCGGTCTCCATCGGCACACGCCTCGCCCGGATCCAAGGTCACCCGGACCTGCTCCCGTCCGACATCACCGGTGTCTCGGTCTACTCGGCCGCGTCCGAGGCTTGGGAGTTCCGGCCCGGACCCGTGTTTGCCCATGTGGTGCTCTTCGACGAGCTGAACCGGACCCCGCCGAGAAGCCAGGCGGCGCTGCTCGAAGCCATGGAGGAGCGACAAGTCACAGTCGACGGCGAGTCGTGGCCCTTGCCCAAGCCGCATCTCGTGCTGGCGACCCAGAACCCGATCGATCAGTCGGGCACGTTTCCTTTGGTCGAAAGCCAGATGGACCGCTTTCTTCTCGCCACCCGCCTCGGCTACCCGGACGAGACCACAGAGACGAGGCTCGCCCTTTCTCACGGGGCCCAGCCCTTGCTCTCCTCGCTCTCGCCCGTGTGCACTCCGAGCGGCCTGGCAGCCGTCCAGGCGGCCGTCGCCGACGTGCCGGTGGCGGCCGCGGTCGCGCGCTATGCCGTCGCCGTCGTGCGGGCGAGCCGCGCCGACCCGTTCATCCGCCTGGGCGCCAGCCCACGAGCGGCAATCGGCCTCCTGGCGGCCGCACGGGCACACGCGGTGATCGCCGGGCGGGACTTCGTGCTTCCTGACGACGTCAAGGCCGTGGCCGTCAGCGTGCTCGCGCACCGCCTGGTCACCGATGCCGCTCCCGTCGGCGCCTTCGAAGCCGGGATTGCAGCAGTGGAGGCGATCCTCGAGAGGGTCCCCTCACCGAGGCCCTGATGAGCCGGCGCTCCCGCCGCCGCGCTCCGGCGGCCGACCGAGCGCGCGGTCCGACGGCCCCCGAACATCGCGTCCGTCACCTGGCGCTCCCCGAGCACGCCTTCGCCCCCGTCGCCGGCTCTGTGCTCTTGATGCTGGTGTGGGCAGGCGTGGCACATGTGAGCGGTTCGGGCTGGGTACAGACCGTGGGCTCAGTGGTTGCCGGCTTGCTCCTTCTCGGCCTGACGGCCCCGGCGTTCGCGGCTCCGGGGCTCACGCTCATCTGTGAAAGGTCCCCCATCGACGCGGTTGCCGGCTCCGCGGTGGAGCTCGGCGTCGTCGGGAATCGGTCGATGCGCTGCACGCCGCGGTCGGTCGGAGGGATGCCCCTGCTGATCACAGCGAAGATCCCCGCGCGCCTCGTCATCGTGCCGCCCCGTCGCGGCGTCATGTCGACGGTCACGGTTCGCGTCGCCACTGCCGCTCCCCTGGGACTGCTCTGGTGGTCGCGGGATCAGGTCATCGAGCTCACGCGCCCACTGCTTGTAGCCCCGCAGCCTCGCGACGGCGGCGTTCAGCTGGGCCAGACGCTCGAGCCGGAGGAGGGGCGGGGGCCAACGCGCCCGACGCTCACCGGAGACCTGAGGGGCATTCGCCCCTACCAGCACGGCGACGGGCGGCGACGCGTCCACTGGCATGCAAGCGCTCACACCGGTGACCTCATGATCCGCGAGTCCGAGAGCCGCCAAGACGACCCGACCCGTCTTGTCGTCGACCTGCCCCGAGAGCTCGATGCCGCCGACAGAATTGCCGAGGAGGCGATGGGAGAGATCGTGGCTCAGCTGAACGCCGGTCGCCGCATCGTGCTGGAGACCACCGAGGCCACCGGCAGGGTCGTCACTCCCGTGGCCGACCGCCTTTCAGCCGGGCGACGCCTTGCCCGCTCAGTGGCCACTCCGGATGCGCGCTAGGCAGGTCGGCGTGCCCACGCGCGCAGAGCGGGCGGGACAGCCCGCGCGCCGGGGGGTGCCGGGCCAACGGGACGCGAAGGGCCGCTCGCACATCGGCCTTGTCGAGATGGTCCGGCGCGCGAACGCCCCCCTCCCGGCGGAGCATTCCATCACCTTCCGGATCGCGACCGCACTCGCCGTCCTCACCGGCATCCTCGCCTGTGCCGCGGTCGGCGAGATATCGGTCGTCAGCGCCGTTCTCACCTGTGCGGGGTCCATGGCCGGCATGGGGTTCTCCTACGCGACCCGTACAAGGCCGTGGCAGTGGGTCAAGATCCTGCTCGCCGTAGCGGTGCTCGGCATCTTCGCCTCCTTCGTCCTCCAAGTCCTCGCCGCGGCCCACCTCGGCCAGCTGAGCTCGATCGAGGTCCCGCTCGCCGGCCTGTTCGCCTGGGTGCAGGTCATTCACTCCTTCGACGTACCGGCGCGACGGGACCTGCTCTTCTCTCTCGCCGCGGCCGGCGCGCTGGTAACGCTCGGAGCAGCCCAAGCTGTCTCCGTCGGCTTTCTCGCCTACCTCGCCGTGTGGCTCGGAGCATGCCTGGTCGCGCTCGGCTGCTCGTGGCGTTCGATGACGGGAGGTCTCGGTCCTCTTGGGTTGGGCTCGCTGGCTACCACGGGCGTCGTGGTCGTGCTGGCCGGTGCAGGCTTCCTGGTGTTCCTGCCGGCGCCCCAAGCCGCTCAGGCGATCAGCCTCCCGGCCTCGCTCATCTCGTACCTGCCCCTTCAAGATCCCAACGGCGTCACCGGAACCGGGAACCAGTCGACCGAGCCCGCCCAGGCAGGCAAGGCGAGTGGGCGAATCGGGGTCGGCGGCTACCTCGGTTTCGCGAGCGAGCTCGACATTGCCATCCGCGGCACGCTCGGCGACCAGGTCATCATGCAAGTGCGAGCGGACCGGCCCGGCTACTTCCTCGGGATGACCTACGACACATGGGACGGCCAGAACTGGAGACGCTCGCCGCCGACGGCCAGGATCATGGAACTGAAGACCGGGTCGCCCTTCGAAGTGGGCTCTGCGTTGAGCTCTCTCGCCGAGGGGGCGGCTCACGGCGGTGGCGGAACGGTCCCGGGCCCGTCCGACGAGGAACTTGGGTTCGGGCCGGTCAACGTCCAGACGTTCTACGTGACCCAGTCCATCGCGAATCTGTTGTTCGCCACCCCCGACCCCACAGAGGTCTACTTCCCCGAGCACTCTCTGATCGTCGGTGCCGACGGCTCGATACGGTCCACGATCGCGATGACCCCAGGCACCGTCTACACGGTCGTGTCCGCTGACACCGAGCTGGCGCCGGCCGTCCTCGCGAGGATCCAAGCTCCCAGGTCGCCTGCTGTCCCGGCCGCTCTGGAGCCAGATCTCGAGCTCCCACCAGGACGCTACGGGCGGGTGGCCGTGCTCGCACGACAGATCGTGAGCGCCGCTCGGGCGACAACGACCTACGCGAAGGTGACCGCTCTCGAAGCCTGGATGGGCAGCCATGTCCGGTACTCGACCGACATCCCGCCGCTGCTCCCCGGCCAGGATGCCGTCAACCAGTTCCTGTTCGGCTCTCGGGTGGGCTACTGCGAGCAGATCTCGACCACGCTCGCAGTCATGCTCCGCACGCTCGGGGTGCCGACCCAGGAGGCGATCGGCTATGTTCCGGGGCCCTTCGATCCCCTGAGCGACCTGTACGAGATCCAGGCCAAGGACGCGCACGCTTGGGTGCAAGTGTGGTTTCCGGGAGTCGGATGGCAGAGCTTCGACCCGACCACTCAAGTGTCCCTGGAACCGCCGGACCCCGGTGCCGTGCTGCTCTCCGACCTTGGGCATGCGATTGCCGGGCTGCCGTGGGCACCCATCGGCGGAGGTCTCTGCGCCGTCGCGATCGGCACGCTCGTCCCTGTCGAGGTGCGCCGTCGGCGAAGGCGCCCGACACTCTGGGTGGAGAGGGTCACAGCTGAGCTCGAACGCCGGGGCGCGGCAGCCGGGTTGAAGAGGTGGACGAACGAGACTCTCGGCGAGTATGCCTCGCGGCTGGGCAGCTCCGGCAGATGGCGGGAGGGTCTGGTCGCAACGGCCTCGCTCCCGGCCGCAACCGCGATTGTCGAGCGCGCCGCCTACGGCTCGTACGAGCCCGACGCCGCGAAGCGCTCCTTCGTCGAGGAGGTGGTGAACGGGCTCCGCCCCGCGCGCGGCGCCCGACAGGCAAAGTCAGGGCGCCGGTTCACGACGGCCTGAGTTCCGAAGCCTCCGCGAAGCTCGCCCCCCGCCGCCAGCGCCGACGGCCAGCGCCGACGGCCACAACGGTCCCGGGCGGACTGGTACTGCTACCTGCTCTCGTCCTGGTGGGCTGAGTCCTGGCCCACTGCCTCGAGCCGCGGCAGGAGCGAGCCGACCCTCTCCCGGGCGCCGCGGATCCGGCGATCAAGCTCCTCGACGATCTCGACCGCCCGCCGCAAACGGGCCTCGAGCAGGTCGACGTCGATGACACCGCCCTCAAGCTCGGCGATGATCGCGTCAAGCTCGTCGGACGCCTCGGCGTAGCCGAGATCGGCGACCGGCATCGGGTCGGTGGCGGGGTCGGGTGCGCTCATGAGGGTCCTCCGTCGTTCGCTGTTGCGCCGTTGGTGGGCGCGGATCGGGTCCGCGGTCGGATCTCGTCGACGACCGAGCCCACGCTCCCATCCGCAAAAGTCGTGATCAGCCTCTCCCCCAGCCGCAGACGGGCCAGCGATCGCACGGCATTTCCGCTCTCGTCGCGCGTGAGCGTCCAACCCCGTTCTAGCTGGTGCCGAGGATCGAGCAGCTGCAACAGCTCGCGCCGGTGGGCGATCTGCTGGGCTTGCACAGCGAGATGCTGGGACGACGGTCCGACCAACCTCTGGGCGCGGTTGACCAAGCGTCCCTGGCTCCGCTCGACCGCCACCAGCGCCGCGTTGCCCAGGCGCGTCTCGTCGGCACGCAGGGTCAACGACGAGCGCTCCAGGGCCTGGCAGGCCGCACGGCGAGTCGAAGCACACAAGGCGGTGAGCTCCCGTCCTGCTTGGTCGAGCCGAACCTCGACGCGCTGCGCGAGACGTCGTGCGCGCCGGTCCACGTCTTCGAGGTACGCGGCGACCGCGGCCACGACCGCCTCGCCGCACTGCGTCGGAGTCACGAGCGCCTGGTGCGAGACCTCGTCGGCGACCGAGCGGTCACCGGTGTGCCCGATACCGGTCCAGACGGGGAACGGCGCCGCGGCAATCGCCCGGGCGACCAGCTCGGAGTCGAACGCCGCGAGGTCTCCTCGAGCACCGCCCCCTCGGACCACGACAACAAGCTGAGGCTCGAACGCCGCGAGCCTGGCCAAGGCACCCACGATCTGTGCGGGCGCCTCGGGTCCTTGAACGAGCGACGGCTCGAACCGGACGTCGAACAAGTAGCCAGACCGCTCCAGCTGACCAGTGAAGTCGCGGTAGGCCTCCGAACCCGGGCTCGTGACCAGCCCGATCCGCAGCGGGACCAGGGGCATCCTCAAGCGCCGGTTCGCCTCGAGAAGATCCTCGGACGCGAGGGTGCCCAGCAAACGTCTGCGGGCCGCCGCGATCCCGCCGACCAAAGCCTCGACGTCGAGGGCTGTCATGGAGAAACGCAGCTTGCTTGCGCCTTCCCAGACCGTGACAGTGCCCCGCACCCGCACCACGAGCCCGGGAGTGAGCTCGACGCCGACGGCCTCCAGCTCGTGGTGGACGACGGGCCAGTCCCGAGCCCAGCACGCGACCTCCAACGTGGCGTTCAGGCTGCGAAGCAGACCACTGCGAGCTGCATCCGGGCCGTCGGGAGCCGGCCGGTCCGGCCTGTCGAGACGGTCTGCCAGCTCCAGGAAGTGATGCCCGCGAGAGGTGGTCACCTTGCGAATCTCTCCTGTGACCCAGACCTCGCCGGGAAACGTCTCCCGGAGTGCACCTTTCACGCGGCTGTAGAAATCGCTGATCGACAGCGCAGAGTCGGAGGCGGATCCTGCCACGACGGGCGACCCGGGGGCGACGACCGAGAGCATTGGCGGCTGTCCCGTGGCGGCAGACGGCTTTACGAGTGGCCACGTCGCGGGTGACCCAAGGCCGGGCGGAGGGCTCTCCGGATCTCGCTCCCGCCCTTCACCCACGCCGAAATCGAAACGAAGCTCCTCGACCTCGGGCCTGCTCACGTCCCGCCCCCGCTTGGCTCGGGTGCCGGTCATTGCCTCAGGCTACTGCCGGGCCATGACGGCGCTCCCGGATCCTCGTCCGCCCGGGTGCTCAAGAGGGGCGTCACGCTCACCGTGGGCCTCGCCGGCGACAGTTTGGTCGCCCGGACCCTCATCGGCTCGTCCCGGCCCGCCTCGACGAGGCGCCCGTTGCCGGTTGCCGGTTGCGGCACGACCAGAGATGACCTAGTCCCTGACCAGTACCTGCGCCAGCCACTGCAGCGCGACCTGGAACCGCTCGCGCGAGCGCCCGCCGTGGTTGCCCGTGTTCTCGGTGACCTCGTGGGCGATACCCGCCTCGCGCAGATGGTGGCTCAGCAACCGATGGCCCCATTGCATGCGGTGGTCATCGTTGGAACCCACGTCCAGCAGGATGCCGGTCAGCCGGCGGAGATTGTCCAGACGGTCACACCAGTTCACGACGGGATCGAAGCTCAGCCATCGGTCCCAGACCTCCTGGATCAGCTCGCCACTGGGAAAGACGACGGGAAGGTCGACGTAGTAAGGCGGGTTGTCCACGTTCGGCGAGTAGCACGCGGAACATGCATAGACGAGCTGGGACAGGTCATTGCCTTCCACGGGGCCGTCGGGAGCCTCCGGCCAGATGCTGCTCAGGTAGTCATAGAGAAATGTCTTGTGCGTCACGTCCAGGAACGAGTCGCCCGAAAGCATCGCCATGGCGCCAAAGGTGCCGGGATTGCGTGACGCGAGGTTCCAGGCACCAAAGCCTCCCGATGAGAAGCCGAAGACGCCACGGCTCTCCGGGCCCGGGAGGGTCCGGTAGCTGGCATCGACATGCGCGACGACCTCGTGCAGTACGTACTGCTCGAAGCTGCCGCTCACCGGCGAGTCGACCCATTGGCCACAGCCGTAGCGCATCGAACCGTCGGGGATGACGACGATCATCGGCGCCGCACCCATGCGACCGAACACCGGATCGAGAACGTCTTCGATCGGAGGTGCCCACCTGCGCCCATCCGTCGGAGGGTGCACGAGCTCTTCGGCGTTCTCGCCGAAGGCGTGGAGCAGGTACGCGCTCGGATACCGGAGCTTCGAGTCCTCGTAGCCCGGCGGCAGGTAGACGAACAGATCTCGCTCACTCGGGTCCTGCAACATGTTGCCCGCAAGATGGGCACTTTCGATAAGCGAGTGAACGATCATCTTCGCCTCCCCGGGCGTTTAGTCACCCGGACCGCACAGCACGATGGGCGGAACCGATCTTCGGACCTGCGAGACAGCTCTCAGGCTTGGAGGAACGCTACCCGGGACTGGCGACTGGAGCGCGGCGCTGGTGCCGAATACCCCACGCCGACTCGTGAGGCAGGTGGTATCAGGCGGTCTTGGCGAGCACGAGACCCGGACGTGCGCCTTTGTGACATTCGGCCCTGACGGCCGATGCACTGAGAGCGCACGATGAGCGACAACTACCAAACCGGAGGCAAGGAGCGCGTGAGCAGGCTCCATCCGGGAATGGGGTGTCAAGTCTGCAAGCGAGGAGGCTCGATGAAGGCGAGACACATCGTCCTGATAGGACTGGCGGTCCTGGCGGCGGCCTGTTCAGGTACCCTGCCGGCAGCGACTCCGCCGACTTCGACAACTGTCAGTCCGGCTTCGACATCAACAACCGTCAGCCCGGCTTCGACGTCGACAACCACCTACCAGGCGAGCAGCAAGCCGCCGCCGGTCCCCCCCTGCTACTACACCGGCTCGGGATACGGGACGTGCGAGGGCTATGTCATCCCGGCGCCGGGTACGGTCATACTCTTGACGCACCCGGACAAGAACGGGATCTTCAAGTTGACCGGCCCGGCACCGCTCCAGACCACGACCGCCGTCGCGTGCGGGGACGCGGGCTGTGTCTACAACCATCTCGACTGGGCCACCTCCTACGGCGGCGGCGTTTCCGACGCCGTCGACGGTACCTGCAAGTCGAACACAACCGTCTGCAACGTCCAGGTACCACCGCGTCTCCAGGCCTGGACGCCGGTCTTTGTGAGGCAGAACAACAATCCGGCAATCCTGTACCTGCTGTGGAACTCCGACAAGCCCGGGGCGACGATCAGCGGGTACGTGCGCGACAAGGACGGCCAGGGCGTCGCAGATGCCACGGTCACCGCCAGCGGCGCTGAATCGTTCAAGAGCGCAGTCGACCCGACGAGCGGCTTCTACCTGATTGAGGTCACCCCGGGCCAGTACAACGTGGTTCCCTCCGGGGGCCCCGGCGAAGTAACTGCGCCCAGGTTCACCCCCGAGAGCCTCAAGTTCACGCTGTCCGCCGGAGACGAGGTCGAGGCCTGCCTTCACCTTCAACGCCGGTCTGAAGGTGACCTTGACGCTGTCGCAACAGAGCGTGCCTGCCGACGGTCTCACCGTCGTCAAGGGCGAGATAAAGACGACGCTGTTCGGCAAGCCGGATCCGAACGTCACGCTCACGTTGCGCCCCCAGCCGGGTGAGTCGTCGGCGGTGGCCGTCACGACCGGAGCGCACGCGGTCGTGTGCGGGTCCTACGGCACGCGCATCTGGCCGGCCGGGTCGCTCTACGTGCCGTCCGGCACGCCGGTCGATGTCGTGACCGATGCCAACGGCATCTACGACTTCACCCTCGCCGTCGGCACTGTGCCGGGGTCCTTCGTGCTCAACGCCTGGGCGAAGAACTCCTCAGGGGACCTCATCACATCGGACATCGCCAACTCGTCACCCGACGTCACCCTCACCGTCACCGCACCGGGCAGCACTGCCGTCTCGCAGTTCGTCACCGAGCTCGACACGCTCAAGTCCGACGCCGCCGCGAGCAAGCTATTGGGAGCGATGCAGGTCAACGCCGCTGACATCAGCCAGACCCTCGCCCAGCTGAGCGGTGCCGGCACGAGGCTCGGAGGTCTTGCCTACTTCGTCGTCACCGGCACCTCGGCAGGAAGCTCGTTCATCGTCTACCCCGACTCCGCCCCGCCGTCGGTCGACAGCAGCGGGTACGTCACCGCAGCCGCTGACACCCTCGTGATCACCCCGTCGAGCTGGATCGGTACCACGCTGATACCCCACACAGCCCTCAACGTCGTGATGCAGCAGGGCCAACTGTCCTCGGTGCCGACCTTTGCCCAGTGGACCCAGGGCCAGTCGGTACCCGGGTGGAGCTTGAACAAGAACCAGGCCGTCGCCTGGACGTCCGCCTTCGAGTACGGCGGCTGGCCTTACCCGAGCACCGAAACGGGCGCCTGCTCCTGAACGGGTGCCGCCGATAGTTGAACACCCTCGGTGGGGGTAGGTGTACCTGCGTGGCGAATGCCAATGGCAAATCCGTCAGCGGGCTTTCTACCTCGACTGACGCTGCGGTCAACGTCATGTGAGGTTCGATCTACTGGTTCAGTGGCCCCACGCCATCACTTCGGACGCTACCCATGTCTGGGTCGTGGACTACGTATGCGCCCGTCCAAGCGAGAGATCAGCACGTCGTCATGAACACCAGCTTGTCCCCGCGCCAGTGCCTTCGTTCCGAGTCGACGTGCTACGTGCGCCACACTCGCGCCATCAAAGGAGACGAGCTTGCCCGGCTCCTAGAGAACCGTCCTGCGAGGATCGTCCCTACGGTTCTACGACTCGAGGAACCGCAGCACCGCGAGCACGCGTCGGTGGTGCGCCTGCGACACCGGCAGGTCGAGCTTGGTGAAGATGTTGGCCACGTGCTTTTCGACTGCTCCCTCCGAGATCACGAGCGCACTCGCGGTCCCTGCATTCGAGCGGCCCTCCGCCATGAGCGAGAGCACCTGCCGCTCCCGCTCGCTGAGCCCAGCTAGCGACTCCCGCTTGCCGCGAGGCGCCCACCATCTGCGTGACCACCTCGGGGTCGAGCGCCGTTCCGCCGGAGGCGACCCGCACCAGCGCTTCCACGAAGTCACTGGTGTCGGCGACGCGGTCCTTCAGGAGGTAGCCGATGCCTGCCGCGTCGCGCGCCAAGAGCTGGGCCGCGTAACGGGTCTCGACATACTGCGAGAACAGCAGGATCCCGAGCTTCGGGTACCGCTCGCGCAGCCCGATCGCGGCCCGCAGCCCCTCGTCGGTGAACGTCGGCGGCATCCGGATGTCGATCACTGCCACGTCGGGGCAGTCCCTCTCGACGGCCTCCTCGAGTTCGTCCGCGGCGCCGACTGCATCGGTGATCACGAACCCGCGATCGGCCAGCAGCTGCACGAGCCCGTCCCGCAAGACCGCCGAGTCCTCGGCAATGGCGACGCGAATGGTGTCGCTCATGCGTGCAGCGGGAGGTCGACCGTGACGACGGTGGGACCACCAGGAGGGCTCGCGACGTCGAGGTGGCCGTCCACCGCCTGCACGCGTTCGCCAAGGCCGGCGAGACCGCTCGACGAGGATCCGACGAGGACGGAACGGGCGCCACCCCGCCCGTCGTCCCGCACCACGACGCGGAGCCACGCCCCATGCTGGACGCAGCTCACGCTCGCCCTCGAGGCCTGCGAGTGCTGGGTGACGTTGGCAAGCAGCTCGGCGACGCAGAAGTACGCGATCGCCTCGATCGCCGGCGTCGGGCGGTCCTGCAGCGTGACAGTGACATCCGTGGGCACCGCGCAGCGCGCGGCCAGCGTCGACAGCGCGCCCTCGAGGCCGACGTCGAGCACGGGCGGGTGGATGCCCCTGGCGAGGTCTCTCAGCTCCACGATCGCCTCCTTAGCGCCGCGGTGCGCGCCGTCCACCAGGCGGCGCACCTGGTCGAGATCGATGTCGCCGCCGGCGGCGAGCTTCTCCTTTGCCTGGCCGAGGCGCATCGCGACGGCAACGAGCTGTGCCTGCGTCCCGTCGTGGAGGTCTCGCTCAATGCGGCGGAGGGTGGCGGCAGAGGCGTCCACCGTGCGCGTCCGCGCCTGCTCCAGCGTACGCATCCTCGTCGTGACGGCGTCAGGCGACAGGAGCGCGCGCATGAGGCGGCGGTCGACGAAGACGACAAGCCGCATTGTCCAGGGGGCGACGAAGAACAACAGCACCCCGGTTACGAAGATGAAGAGACCGTGCCAAAAGCCAGTGGTCCCGACGGAGAAGTAGCCTGGCGGGAAGAGATTGGGGACAAGGCCGAACTCCCCCGGGCTGCTGGTGCGGCGCGCGCCCCACACCGGGTATGTCAGGCACGTGAACGCCGCCAGCCAAGTGCTGAGGGCGAACCAGACACCGAAAGCGACAAGGGGCGCCTTGGCCAACGTGTAGGCGACGGCCCGCCAACTCGTGCGGTCACGGAGCGCCGACTGGAGCCAGCCGAAGAACCCCGGGCGGGCCTCGAACGGCTCGGGTTCCTCGATGTCGGTGTCGAGCAGGCTGCGAGCGAGCCCCCGGTGCCACCCGCCGATGCCCCGGGCACCGCGCAACGACGCCGCGAACACGACGAGGCCGACGAACGTGACAACGAGCGCCGTCCCAGCCGCCATTGTCAGCACGATGAACGCCCCACCGACCACCTGAAGCAGCGCCGCGAGGACGAAGAAGAGAAGTTCGCGCCAGGTTCGCCGCGTGAACGGTGCCTTTGCGACAGTGGTCGCCATCCGCTGCAGCTGGTCGAGGCGGGCCTGCGGAACGACGAATACCCGCTCCCGTCCGCGAGTTCGCAGGTGTAAACGCAGCCCGGATTCCTCGACATCGGCCCGCACCATGTTGAACACGTTACGGGAGCGGGCTGATCCCGAGAATGACGCTAGCCGGCATCTGCGAGGGGGGGACAACCCCCGTCGCGGGGGTCCCACCGGCCGGTCGAGCCGCAATCATGGTCGTCGACGTGTACAGACGGACCGGACGGACTCGCCGGATCCCGGCGTTGAACGTGAGCGAACGTGTGTACGCCTTAGCACTGAAGCTCGCCGTGTGGGCCCGTTGGTACGGCGTCCATCCCCAGACTGCCTATCGGTGGTTTCACGACGGCGAAGAACGGCGACGCGAGCCTGGTGCTGCCGTCGGCAGCACTACCTCCCAGCAGTGCGCGCTGGCAGCTGCACTGTCACTGGTCGAAACCAGTGACACCGAGCGCCAGACAGCCCCACCTTCGGCGGTGCGAGGCTGATCTCATAATCAGGACGACTTGGAGGCCTTCCAGGAGCCGCCGCCCAAGGAGTGGCCGCCGGCCTTCATCTGCCAGGTGCCGTGCATGGAGGTTCTTGCGACCGAGCCCGAGTAGGTGATTGATTTTGAGCCGACGGTGCCGAAGCTGATGGAGGCACCTTGGACGGTCCCGTGGATATTCGTGGATGCGTCACCGAACCCGGAGATCTTGATCGTACCGGTGAGGTTCTGTCCCGACTGCTGCCACGTCAGGCTGAACGTGCCGCTGAAAGCGCCGCTGTAGCTCCCCGACCACTTCCCTGACAGAGGGCCATGCTTGGGCGGGTGGGAGGCATGGTAGTGCGTGTGGCCTGCCGGGACCGAAGCCCAAGTGGAGCTGCTCCAACCAGGACCGACCGCTACAAGCGCGGCCACGCCGGCAGCCAGAGCCAGCCGCGGTGCAATAGGCAAACGCCAGGACATGTGATGCCTCCCCCCCCTTGGGCCAGAGCCGTTAAGCCACTCCAACCCTGGACCGTAACTGCGTATTCCCAGCCGACTATTCAGCCAGCTAGCCGCGGCAAGGCGACTACAAACTCCCCGCCAAACTCTCGCGTCGCCGCAGCTCCCTCGGCGTCGCACGAGCTGACCGCCATTGTGCTTGGGCAACCACGCGCGCACGTCCGGTGGGTTCAGGTAAAGCCCCACGACGTCGAACGCGACGCACCGAGCTCGCCGGCGATCTCCTCGAGTGCTTTGCGGTCCTTCTCGTTCAACGGGAGCGGTGGGGCGGGCGACCGCGCCATGGCAAAGGCGATCACAATCGCGCGCCTATTTGGGTGACACGACACTAGATGGTCGGCTAGGCATTTCCAGCAGGTTGTTCCATGGCCTGGGCGAACCTCGTCGAGAGCAGATCCAAGGTCACCTTGGCCATGTGATCGCCCGCCGATGCCAGAGAAGGTTGGAGTCAGCCCATCGGTGTCTCGTCAGTGGCCTCCGACCACTGCCAGGTGTCGGTGTACTGCTGGAACTTCACGATCTTGCCGTCGGCGAGGTCCCAATGGTGGGTTACCTGCGCATCGAGGTGCTTGCCCGTTGCCTGGACGACGCCTTTGTAGCGGCCCTCCATCACTACGGTTGACCCGCAGTCGAGTAGCCGGCTGACCTCGATCCGGAAGGTGTCGCCAAAGGTCTCCCCGATGCGGGCGAAAACTCCCTGCACAACGGCATCCGGACCGACAAACGGCTTGCCGGTCCAGAACGTGACGTGCTCGGCCTCGTTCCACTGGATCTCGGGATCCATCGCGGCGAGCACCGTAGGGACATCGCCTTGGGCGAACGACCCGTAAAGTCCTTCGAGAAATGTGGCGTTGTCGCTCATGCTCGTCCCCCCGTGGCTCGACCCCTCATCCGCTCCCTCGGCAGATGGGGAATGGTACGCCAAATCTCCGGCTCACGGCGCCCCTAGCGGTGGAGGACCGTGCCCGCGGCGTCTATCGGTGCCGGAGTGGCACCAAAGGCCCGTCTGCTTCTCCTCGAGGTCCGCCCATGTGTGCTCGCAGCAAAGGCATCGATCATCCCGCAGATCCGGGGACAGGAGGCAGGAGAGCACAGGAAACGGCACGGCTGGCATGGACCGTTCGCCCATTGACTGGCATTGTGGGCGAATGGTCAGTAGTGATGTCTGGGATGAGGAGACGGCGGCGGCCTACGACGAGGAGGCTGCTGACATGTTCGCGCCGGAGGTTGTTGATCCTGCGGTCGAATTCCTGGCTCGGTTGGCCGGATCGGGCCCTGCCCTCGAGTTCGCGATCGGCACCGGGCGCATCGGTATTCCGCTCATGCGACACGGTGTTCCCGTCACGGGGGTTGAGCTCTCCGTTCCGATGGTGTCGCGCCTCAGGGCGAAGGTGAGCGAGGCGGATCTTCCTGTTGTGGTGGGTGACATGGCCACGGCGAGGGTGGCCGGTGAGTTCAGCTTGGTCTTCCTGCTGTGGAACAGCATCTCCAACCTGAGGACGCAAGAGGAACAAGTCGAGTGCTTCCGCAATGCCGCACGCCACCTTGCACCGGGTGGACGGTTCGTCATCGAGTTGTTCGTGCCGCCACTTCGGCGGCTTCCCCCAGGACAGGTGGCGGTGCCCTTCGACGTCTCGGAAGCTCACACCGGCTTCGACACGTTCGACATTGCAAGACAGGGGTGCAACTCCCACCACTACACGCTTCAGCCGGACGGGACGATGCGTCACGACGTGGGGCACTTCCGATACATCTGGCCTGCGGAGTGCGACCTCATGGCACGGCTAGCTGGCATGGAACTCGACGACCGCTTCGAAGACTGGGACGGCAAGCCATTCAATTCCGAGAGCGAGAAGCACATCTCGGTGTGGCACAAGGTGTAATCGGGCAAGCAAGTTCGCGCCCTCATCCCCGAAGTGCCGTACCGGGCCTGGCAACTCCCGCCAGCGCCGAAACGCCCTGGGGACTCCGTCCGGCGTTCACAAATCGCCAGCTGAGGCTGCCAGACCTAGACTCACCACGCCGCAACAACCCACTGATAATCGGCAGGGAGGCTCGCGGCGGGCGAGCGCCGAGCCGTCTGCGTGCCTGGCTTACCCGGGCCGAGACGGTATTTGGTGCGGCGTTCCGTTCCCGCCTGACGGGTTAGCTTAGGTTAAGCGAAGCAGATTCCCGGGGGGACTCCGGGCGACCAACCGGAGGATGACCCCGTCATGGACGAGACCCGGACCTTGATCCTTGGGTTTGTTGCGGGGGTGACGATCCTGCTCGGACTCCCACTCGGGAAGCTGCGGACACCGCGAGTGGGCCTTCGCCAGTTCCTGAACGCGCTCGCCATCGGGATCCTGCTCTTCTTGATCTGGGACGTTCTCACGCACGCCTATGAACCTTTGGACAGAACTCTTGGGAACCTGCACGACGGATCCGGCGGCCTTGCGCCGGTCCTCGGATATGGCGCACTCTTCCTCGGCGGAATCGCGACAGGCCTACTAAGCCTCGCCCATTACGAACGATGGCTAGCCGGACGAGGACGCCCGCGTCCCTTTCCGCCAGGATCGATGGCTGTAGCCGAGGTCAAGGCAGCACGTCTTGGCGTTTCGGAGTGGTCACCGGCCTGCCGTCTGGCCGTCCTCATCGCTGTCGGCATCGGGCTGCACAATTTCGGTGAAGGCCTTGCCATCGGGAACAGCGCCGCCAGCGGCGCCGTCGGTCTCGCCACCGTTCTCGTCATCGGCTTCGCACTTCACAACGCGACGGAGGGGTTTGGGATCGTGGCACCGCTCGCTGCCGAAGGCGAACGTCCCTCTTGGGGCTTCCTTTTCGCGATGGGCTTGATAGGTGGCGGACCAACGTTCCTAGGAACCGTCATCGGACACCAGTTCACCAGCAACGTGATGAGCACACTGTTCCTTACGGTCGCGGCAGGCTCCATTCTCTACGTTGTCATCCAACTTCTGGGGGTAGCCCGCAAAGTGGGCCGAATGGAATTGCTGTACTGGGGTGTGATGCTCGGCCTCGCCGCGGGATTCGTCACCGACATGATCGTCACTGCCGGCGGCGCGTAGGGTCTCGCCGCTACGGCGTAGCGGTAGCGTCTTTCGCTCTCCACAAGCGCACTGGAGATCACGTGGAATTGAGGGCACCGGAGCGCGGCTGCGTTCCCCGAGCAACGGGGACCAACGCCTCTTGGTCGCAGAGTGCGCTTCGACGGATGAGCGAGACGGAGGTTCGCAACGGCGGGCCGGCGGCGCGGCTCTGCGACTGGGAACGAGGTTCGTGTCGGAGCTATGCCATGCGCTCCACCATGTTGCCACGCGTGGTTTCGGCAGCCGCTGCAACTGGCAGGATGACTCCGTGAGCGTGGAGTACCGCAAACAGTTGCTAGCCGGGGGGCGGTTCCTGGAACGAGTCACGCTCGGGTGGAATGTGGTCGGCATCGTCGTCGTGGCGATCGCCGCTGTGTCGGCGCGATCCGTGGCACTGGCCGGTTTCGGCCTCGACAGCGTAATCGAGATCGGCGCGTCAACGGTTGTGCTCTGGGAGCTAGCGGACGTTAAGCAGACAAGGCGGCAGCGAGCCATGCGACTTATCGGACTCGCGTTCATCGCGCTCGCCCTGTACCTCGCAATACAGAGCACCGTGGTGCTCGTGGCGCGATTCCACCCTCATCACAGCGTGCTTGGCATCGTGTGGACGGCGGTCACCGCTGCGGCGATGTTCGCGCTCGCCACGGGCAAGGCAAAGATTGGAGCAGCCCTCGACAATCCGGTACTCCGTACCGAGGGCAGGGTCACGCTCATTGACGGCATCTTGGCGATCGCGGTCATGTTCGGACTGATTCTTAACGCTGCGCTCGGTTGGTGGTGGGCCGACCCCGCGGCTGGCTACGTCCTCGTGTACTACGGTGCGCGCGAAGCACGTGGAGCCCTGGCGCACTGACGCCCCTGGCTGCTGGTGCGTGGCCTGTAACCGAGCGGCCGCAAACTGCAGAAATCTACGATCCCCGATCACTTCCCGGCCGGACGCGGGCACAAGACAAGAATGAGAACGAGGCGATCAGCACCTTGACAAGCACGTAATCGGCGATCTCGTGCGCACGCCTACCTGATGTCGTTCTGGCGGTCGGCGTTGCCGATGCTGGTCGACACGAACGTTCCCGAACGGGCAACATGACTGGCGAACGATGAGTGACACGAGGCAAGTCCGCGAACCCGGAGATGCGGCTGGACACGCCGCGGCTGTCGACCTCTACTGGATTCCGTTGGGCGCAGGTGCGCACGTTGTGCGGATCAGCGGCAAGCTCTTTGAGGCGGCATCGGCCCTCGTTGATCGGCGTTCTCGCTTTGATCTCTACCATTCGGCTCTCGTGGTCTCTTTGCCCAAAGGTCGGTTCGTGATTGAACAAGCTCCGGTTCCTGACCGGTACGGAGAGCGGCGAGGTGTTGTGGCGCAGGGTCCGGTTGGAATGCGCTGGCTGGGTCGTTTTCGAGTCTTCCGCTACGAGATTCGGTGCTGGCGAGACGGGCAGATTCCCGACATCGACCAGGCGGTCGGGAGCCCGGTCAGGCTGACAGACGATGTCGAAGTCGCCAAGGCAATCCTCGACCTCTTGCCATCCATACCGACCCCTGTGTGGGGCCGTGACGAGTTCGAGACGGGCGAGATGTGGAACTCAAACTCGGTTGTCTCCTGGGTCCTGGCGCGCACCGGAGCCGGTGTCGAGACGATCCACCCACCGGTCAACGGTCGAGCGCCTGGATGGGACGCGGGACTCGCAATCGGGGCGCGAGCTCTCAACTACGACCGTCCATAACCGCGGTTCGGTGCGCGTTGCAGGCTGGGGCGCCACAATCGACCGACGGCGCGCAATCGGCGATCTCGTGCGCACGCCGAGCCGATACGGCACGGAGTGCCGCCGTAGCGAGGGCGTGATGCGGTGTGTCGGTCTGTTCCGCGCACAAGCAGTTGGCGCCACCTGGTCCGAGCCCCGGGGCAGGCAGCTGGGTGCTCTTCTGTCAGCGAGGAGGACCCAACATGAAGAAGACCTTCATCACCATCATCAGCGCTGTGTGCATCGTTGCTATCTCGGCGACTATGGCCGTGGCGTCCACAACGGCGCCGAAGTCAGCAGCGGGATCCACCATGACCGGTACGTTGTCTGCTTCCTCAGGGTTCCCGTCGATCTGCCCACCCGCTAAGGCGGTGGGCACGGCGCTCGGGCTGACAGTCTCCAAGCCAACCGTTGTCATGTACGTCAAGGGATTTGCTCTGGAGTGCAAGTACATGAGCAAGAAAGGCAAGACGACGCTCTCGTACCCGTCGGAGACCCGGAAGGCCTTTCTCGCAGCCGAGAGCCCCTACCGAAGACCAGCATCGTCATCGTGAACCTCGGCAAAGGGGTGGCGGCGTACCGGATGCCCCCGTATCTTCTTTCGCTTCAGTACGGAACGTTGGAGTGTGTCATCGAGACCCTGGTCAGTGCCGCTCACGAGGAGGCCCTGGCCAAGGCCCTTCTCAAGTCGTACTGGTAGCCGCCCTTGGCCTCGATCCTCCCAGTGGGGCAACGATGAAGACGGTGGAGGGGAACTAGGCCTTGGTATCGGGCGTCAGCGAGACGTCCGCGACGACCGCGCCACAGGGGCTCTTGTCCGGCGTGGCGTCGGCGAACTCGAGCACGGATCGGGCCGAGCTGGCCACCACCACTTGGCTTTCCGAGGACCAAACCATCTTGCCCGCGGCGGGGCCTCCGGTATTGATGCTGGGGGACGCAACGATCTTGCTGTCCCACCGTACGTGCATGACCTTGGTCGACTGACCGCATCCATGGTTGCCCGATGCGTACCACTTCAGCAGGTATCTCGAACCGGCAGTGGTGCTCACGGTCTGGGAGATGCTGCCGGGGGCACCGCCCGATAGGTCGACAGACTGTGCGTCGCGAGGGGAACCGGGAGGCAGCAGCTTCCAGTACGCGTGGCCCATGACGTCCACGCTGTTGGCTCCCACCTTCCACCCTTGGATCGAATTGACCGCTGACGGCAGGGTCGTCTTGGCCAAGGGGTAGAAGGTCTCGAACCCGCTCACGACTGGCTGGCTGAAGTCGCCGCCAGTGATCAGGTTGGGTGGCGACGCTGTGACGGCGCTCGGGGGCTGAAGGCCCGTGGACCAGAAGACGGCCTGGACGAAGCTACCCCCGGTACCGGTGGTGGCCGTGTACGACACCAGCGCCGGGGCTTCGAACTGGTAGGCCAGCGTGGTGCCCAGGCCACGAGGGGTGACGAGCGCCGTCCGCCACTGTGAAACTTCGAGGCCGGCGGTCATGAACTGGGTGGTGCTGACCGGGTCGAATCCCATGGTCGCCGTCAGAGGCGAGGGCTCGTTGCACGTGCCTGTCTTCGCGGTGCACAGGTTGCCCCCGGCGCTGATGGAGTAGCTGGTGAGCACCTCGTCGGCTGCGGCGCTGGTGCCGGCGAGCGACAGCTCAGCTGCACCTCCGCCGGTGCTAGCTACCGCGGAGCGGAGCGGTCCCGCCTCGGCCGACGCCGAGGCGCTCGAGCTGGCGGGCGGGCTAGGCAGCGCGGCTCCTTGGGGGTAGACGACCGTCTCGGGCCCCGTCGGTTCAGGCCAACTGAAGGTTGCCCCGACCCTGTTGCACTGCTCTACCAGTTGGACGGACGCGCCCGTACCCTCGGCGCCCTGGACCACGTAACCGGAGCCGGTGGCCCCGCACCAGCCGAAACGGTAAGTAGCCGGCGGTGGCGAGCCGGCCCCCCCGGAGCCGGCGGGGAAGACGACCACGAAATCGAAAGTGTCGTCCTGCGCGACCAATTGCATGGAGCTGTCCGTGAGGCCAACCTTGGCCGCGAAGGTAATTATCGGCGTGCAGCTGGAGACGCAGACGATCTTCCCCCCGTTGGCTGACCCCTCCGCCACCGCCTTGCTCTCGACCTGGGCGGTGACCGAGAAGTCGCTCACCGTGGCCTCCGTGGTACACCCGGGCGCGGCGCAGTCCCCGTTCGCCCCCATGGGCCCCCAGAAGATCTTCCCGGTGACCGCCGCAGCCTGCGCGGACGCGGTCGGCGCGGCCGGAAGCCCGGACAAGACGCCGGCCGCGAGCACAACGGCAGCGACGGAGAAACACGAGCGCAGTCGTGCGGCGCGGGTGGTGCCGGGACGAACCGGCGGAAGACCCGCTGACGGCTCCCGACGGGACGGACCGGCCGCTGGATGGCGACGGGAACAGAGTGGGAGCGGTAAGGACAGGCGACAAGACTTCATCTTGAGCCCCTTCCCAACTTGTGCCTGCTGAACCAGGCTCTTTGTGATCGCGGCCGACCCTACCACTGTCTATCGGACACGCCCGGACGTCGGAAAGAAGACGCCTTTGCCCGGCATGCTCGGCTCTTTGTCTTCGAGACCCCGCCATCGTCCCGGGCAGGCGACGGCCTTGTTCCGGGGGCGAAATGGGACTTGTTGTTGGCTGAGCTGGCCACGAAGACGTTGGGACCACCGAGCGCCATGGCCTTGGCCCCCGCAGAGCCGCAACCCAGTACCCGAGGTTCACCGAGGGACGCGGCTGTGCCGGTAATGCGGCAGCACCCGCCCCTCCGAGGGGTGACCGAGGTACAGATGGATTCTGTGTCAGTTCACTGAACTTGCGGTGGTCAACGACGCAAGACGCTGCGTGCGGGCTCCCTCAATACGATGAGCAGGCATCGAGCGCCGGCTTGTACTTCAGCTTGAACTCGGGCTCCAGACTCGCTATTCGCGCTTCGATCTGCTGCCTTCGCACCTCGTTATTGACATTGAAGCGGGCGTCGAAGTCCTTGTTCCCGTAGAGCTTCGCAAGAGAGTCCCTCAGGTACTCGGCCCGGGGCCTGAGCTTGTTGCACGGGGCCGTGTCGTGGTCCGGGATGGGCGGATCCACGAAGGGACCGACTCGACCCGGATCGGGATCGGCCTTGGTCGTCTTCTGGCACGCCTGCTTCTGGGCCCGAACAGCAGCATTGATTTGGTCCAAGCCAGTGTCGAGCTTTGCAATGACGCTGTTCAGTTGTTGGATATCCCAGCTCAATGTTTGGACTCGCGCTTTGAGATTGTCGGCCTGCTGACCGGTGGCGGTGGCCAGCTCCTTCTCGGCGGCAGCGCGGTTCTTCTCGGCGGTCGCCAGCGACGCCGCCTGCTCGTTACGAGCATTGGCGGCCAGGTCGTAGTTCTGGATCAAGTAGTTGTCGGCCTCGCAGTTCACCGCTCCGTTGTTGGGCATCGTCGGGAAGTCCGGTAGCTTCGCAGGCACTGGCACACCGGACGAGGGCAAGGTGGTGGTCGTCGTGGCGGAGGTCGTCGTGGTGGATGGCGCGGGCGGGTTGTCGACGATCTGGACGACATTGGACCAGTAGAGGGGCTGCGTCATCGGGCAGCGGGTATCGGCCCCGAAGCAGCTGTCGGCGACCAGCACCTGGACGAAGTACGTGTCGCCGACCTGCAACGGGTAAGTGTCGAAGGTCGTCTGGGCATCGGCTAGGTCCGAGTGGCCCGGGCAGTCACCGGTTCGGTTTTCGTAAAGGACCCAGTAGCAATACAGCGGGACGCCCTGAGAAGTCCAGCACCACGTGTTGTTTGGGCAGCAGGCTACTTCGCCGTTGCCGCAATCGACGAAAGAGGAGGTCGGGGCCAGGCGGCCATCTGTGCCCTGCGGGGTGTCGTAGAGGAACTCCTCGCCGATCTGGCCTTGCATGTTCCAGGTGGCGTGCAACGAGCCGTCCGGGTTGACTGTGACCGTGAGGTTGGGTACCACGTCGGCGGACGCTCGAGGGACAGACAACGAGAGCGCCGACACGGTGGCGGCCACCATCGCCAGGAGGGTCGCCACTGTGAGAAGCCTGAAACGCACACCCCGAGCTCCACGTCTACCGTTGGATGAGGTCTGCTCGTTCATCGTCTCCCCTTTCTTCGGGGGCACCGTTGATAGCTGAGCTCGCCCGAGCGTCCCAGAATGTGTATCGGCGAATCCTGCCGCATCTATGAGGAATTCCTGACAGCGCTCCGACAATCGGATTTGTTCGCCCAGAACTGGCCGATCTGGGCTCTTGCCGGTTTCGCGGCTCCACGGCGGGTGAGCCACTCCTGAGCGGCGGTATCGCGCTGCGTCCTGGGTGCCAATGAGGAGTCCATCAGATGGCCTCTCGTCAGGAGATCACTCACACCTGCACGACATCTCCTAGCCTCGGCTCGTGAGCGAGCCGGTCGTCATCCATGAATACCTTCGCAAGGCACGTGAGACGTCGACCGAAGGCCTGACCTGGCTCGATCGGCTGCCCGGCCTCATCGAGGAGGCGTGCCGCGGCTGGAACGTCGACATCGCCGGGGCGCCGTACGAAGGGGGGGTGTGTGGCTGGGTGGCACCGGTACGCGGCGCCAGCGGTGACGCCGTGCTCAAGGTCAGCTGGCCGCATGCCGAAGCGGCGACCGAGGCCTCGGCGCTGCGTTGGTGGGACGGCGCCGGCACGGTCCGGTTGCTCGCCGTTCGCGATACCTGGACGATGCTGCTCGAGCGCTGCGACCCCGGCACGCCGCTGCGCGACGCCGGACTGCCCAACGAGCGCGGGTTGGCGATCGGCGCCGAACTGTTGAATGCCCTATGGAGCAAGGGAGTCCCGCCCGGTGACGGCCCGCGCTTCGACGCGATGGCGCAAGTCTGCGACGAGTGGGCACAGGAGGCGGAGCCCCGGGTCGAGAGACATGGTGCTGTGCTGCGTGCGCTCGGAACCGACCCCGGCATCCTCACCCTGGGCATCGAGCTGCTCCACCTGCTCCCTCGCTCTGCGGATCGGCAGGTTGTGGTGCATGGTGACTTCAATCCTGGCAACGTGCTCGCCGCGAGTCGGGCCCCTTTTCTCGCGATCGACCCAAAGCCCATGGTCGGCGACCCGGCCTACGACCCGTGGTCGCTGGTCGCCCAGCTCGACTGGCCCTTCCGACTGCCCGACGCGGCGCGCGTCGTCCTAGCGCGCATCCACCGGCTCGCGGAGCGGCTCGACCTGCCCGCGGAACGGATCGCTGCCTGGGGTATCGCGCGCGACGTCCAGGGAGGCCTGTGGGCAGCGTCGGAGGGAAACGCTGCCCTCGGGGCGAAATGGATTCGCTCGGCGACAATCACCGCGCCGATGCTGAGCTGACGGCTCCGAGACCCTTGGCGGGTGACCGATGACACCGCTCGAGTGCGCGGCGAGGAGAAGGCCCGAAGTGCCGTTCCAGGGCCGGCGCGACAGAAACGCCGCACCGAACAGCGTCCCTCGAATCGCTTGTCGCGACCGAACGGATACGGGCGCTATCGCTGGTCAGCGCCCAGTCCGCGTAGCTGCGAGTGTTCCAAACCGCCGCGTTCCGCACTTCCGGGAACTCAGGTCGGGAACTAAGCCTCGACGAGGATTACGAGGGTTTCGGGCAGCACGCCGTCGTGCGCCATCGCCTCGGCCGCGGCTTCGGTCTGCATCGCGGCCGTGAAAGCGTCCATGTCGGCGACGTCCATGAGCACCGCAACATGGGTCGGGTTCTGCGGGTCGACAAACGTCCGAATGTTGGTGACACCAAGAGGCCCGAAGAACTCTTCGCGCTTAGGCGATGCGAGCCAGTGATCCTTGTCCTTCACATCGTGATGACCCATTACGGTCGGCATGGCTCCCCCTCAAGTGCTTGGACCCGACGGCGGTGCCGAGCCCGGTGCGGCGACGCTACACCTAGCTGGGTCACGCCTGCGTCGAAGAATCTGACCATGCCCGAGTATGCCCATGGGGCAGGCGGAAGCGACCGAGGGTCGTGGTCCTCTGCAGCTCGTAGGTGCTGCGCTATAGGGCACGCACCCGCCGTTGAGTTTCCGAAACACTGGCGCGGCTCGATCATCTGGGTCGCCGACAAGGGTATGGCGCCGAGCAACGGCCCAGTGGACGACGACCAAACACCGCCCAAGAGAGGACCGGAACTAGGAGGATCGGGCGGGAAGTGGCTGCAGCTGCCAGTGTCGACACGACGGCCGCTGCCAGGAGCGACCGTTCGAGCCTTGCAGTGACGGGCCACGCCCGGCCGAGCCGTCGCCGGGGTGATCGGGACGCCTTCGCAGTCGCGCCGACGAAGCCGAAAATGGTTACGCACCCGGTGAGCTGCTGGCCAAGCCCCGCGGCCGCGGACGCCCCCCTCTTGGCAAACTCGCAAAAGAAGTCGAATCTGTCCGACTCGACGTGCAACTACGAGACGAGACCAGGCGGCGAGCCGCTCAGGAAGGCATCACAGTCTCGGAACTGATCCGCCGAGCGCTGCGGCAGTACCTCCGCACAGGCTGAAGCCCGCGCCCGAAGGGGCGGAACCACTTCTGGGCCACCATCCGATGGCGCCGCGCGGGTCAACGACGGTGACCACTCTGAATGGTCTGTGTCCCCCGAAGGCGGCGCCGAGAGCATGAAAGCTCGGATAGTAGGCGAAGCCTCTATAGACAAAGACCACCGTATGCTCGCCGGGCCCGACGTGCACCCTGATGAGGGCGAGCGGGAAGCTGGGGTGCTACCGGCCCTCCACGGTGGCAGCGATGAGGACTCGCGCCATCCAAGCGAGGAGCTCGATTGCCTCGTCACGAGGTAGGTCTGCCATGTCAGTTGTCCAGACGACGGCGTCGGATCCGAACAGCGGGATGAGGGCGGCAGCGAGACGTTCGCGTGCGGCCGGCGGGACATCACTGGGCAAGCCTTCGAGCAATGCGCCGATCCAGCGGCCTCGGTTGGTGAGGCCTCGGCGGGGCTTTACTTCCTCTCGTTCGGGCGTGAGCGAGAGGCGCAGCATGGTGCGCAGCTCGGTCTCGTGGTCGAAAGCCCATGTTGCCGTCGCGCGTACGAGGTCGGCGGCCCTGGCACCTAGCTCGTCGGGCGATGCGACCGCGCCGGAAGCCCAGTCGGGGTCGTCGAGCGGGTTATTGGCGAGGGACATCGTCGCGTGTAGTACCACGGAGTCGTTGTTCGGGAAGTAGCGGTAGGCGGTTGCCCGCGACACGCCAGCGAGCTCGGCCGCCGCGGGCACGGTGAGCGGGCCTCCGGTGCGCAGGAGCTCTCGGGCAGCCTCCCTCAACAGGCGCATGGTGCGGCTTCTGGGACCAGACAGCGTCCCGGTATCGCGTGAACTATCCATCACTTCGCTCCTTGACACGAAGGGGCCTCAGGTGCATGATACTCGAAGTCTCACTATGAGACAGTATATCTTATACTGAAGCAACCAACCGACAGGGGGGCGACGTGACCACCGCTACCGAAACATCCCCATCCAGCCGCACAGTTCCGACGGTGACTGGACTTCATCATCTCGGTCTCACGGTCCGCGACATCGGTGCCAGCGAGGCTTGGTACAACGAGGTTCTAGGCCTTGTCCGAGCCTTCGTCGAACCGCACGGGACTGGCGACGGCTACGCCGTCGTGATGACACGTCCCGGCACCGGCCTGTTCGTAGGCCTCGACCACCATCCCGACGCGGACAGGCAAATGTTCAGCCCGCGGCGCACCGGACTCGACCACCTGGCACTTCAAGTCACCAGTCGCGAGGCCATCGACGAGTGGGTCACCCACCTCGACGAAGTTGGCGTCGAACACGAAGCACTGTTCGAGCGCACCGAGCCGGCGCCGCACGCCCTGGTTCTGTTCCGCGACCCGGACGGAATCCCGATCGAGCTGTTCTGGTTTGGCGGCTGAGATGACCGATCCACTGCACCTGCCACTTCGGGACGGGTCCCGGCCGCTTACCAGCACCGAGCTCCCGCACAGTCAACTGGACCAGCAACCGGGCGACAGCCGGCAAGTGGACTCAATTCTTGCCGACGCGCTGACCTGGCGATCCGTGCTCGGACAGCCATCCGCGATCTCGGTGGAGGGTGCCCGTGCCCTCACTTTGGACGGCAGTGCCGCGGGTGGGCCGGCCGAGGCGTTCCTGGTCGGGCGCGAGTTCTGCCACGTGCATGCGAAAGGTGACTTCAGCCTGCACGCCGCTTTGCCGCTGCCATTGATCCTCGGGAACCCCTATTTCAGTAGTTGGGTTGAGGTTCAGCACGGCGGGAAGCCGAAGCGCAGCCTTCGCCCTCCCCACCACGGGACCTCGAGGTCGAGCTCGGGGAAGCCGGCGTCGATGAGGACCGGCGTGAAGGTGCGCAGCGCGAGATTGACGCGCACGTGGTCCTCTTCCACGCTCACGGTTCCGGTGTCGTCGAGGAAGTGCCGCCAGATGCGGTCAGGGGTCGCGAGCTCGTAGCGGGGGAGCTTTCTCGCGAGCAGGCGGTAGCAGTTGCCGGCGAGGACGGTGAGCGTCGTGTCCAAGTCGACGTTGAGGGGCAGTCCCGAGGAGAGCGCGTTCAGGTGGAAGCCGGAGATGTCGGCGTCGAGCTCGTTCTCGATGATCATCCGCTCGGCGTAGCGGCCGAAGAGGTCCTTCGCCGGGGTCGTGAGCTCGTTCGTTAAGAGCAGCGTCGGCAGGTCGTGGCCGATGTTGCGCACCGCGAGCTGTCGGAGCGACTGGCCGACCCCTTTCAGCTCGATCATCTCCTCGTGGATCTGCGGGTGGCGGTAACGGCCGGAGCGCCGCAGGTGATGGGTCGTCCACGCCGCGGCCGGGAGCGCCGCGAGGCGTTCGAGCTCGCGTTCGCCCCGCTGGCGGAGCGTGAGGAAAAAGATGCCCCGCGCGCAGAGCTCATCGAGCACCGCATAGTTCGTGAGCTTGGAGTCGAACACCAACAGTCCCGGGTCCTTTCCCGAGACCCGCCGCCAGTACTCGGCGAAGCCGAGCACTTCGTGGGCCTGCTCGGCCTTGGTCACGTCCGCGTTCGCGTAGACCATCTCGGTCGAGGCGTGGTCCTGGGCGAAGAAGGTGAGGACCGATCTCGTCCGCTGGCTTCTCGCGGGCACGTAGTGCTCCTCGAGCGGCACCTCACCGCCGTGGTGGCGGATGGCGTGGAAGTCCAAGTTGAAGCCCGCCTCGCCGGTGTAGAGGCCGAGCTCCTTACAGCGGCGCGACAGCGCCTCCAAAAGGGCGAGGTTCGAGGCGCGCCGGACCCGGTAGGAGTAGCTCGTGAGGTGCGTCGCCTTCGGCAGGGCGCTGAGCCCGAGAAACAGCCCGAGGCCGGGATCGCCCCCGAGGGGGAAGGCGTTCGCCGCTCGCCCCCGGCGCGAGCACTTCAAAAGCAGCAGCGAGCCGATCGAGTGCAACGAGGAGAGGACGCGTGTGGCGGGGTAGTGAGCGTCGCGAACAAGCTCGTCGAACCCAAGCGCCACGAGTTCGGGGACGAGCAGGTAGAGGCCGGCGTGGTCGCAGTCAAAGCGAGCGCCGGCGGGCCAGGAAGCAAGCCGGCGAGCTCGCACCGGCTCGAGGCGCGGCGGCGCACCGAGCGAACGACGAGCAAGGCGCTCGATCCCCTCGGCATGGAGAATCCCCCACACCGTTGGGACCGAGACCGGTGTTCCCTCGCGGCTGATCTCCGCGGCGATCTCGGTGACCGAGCGCTCCTCGGCACGGAGCTTGAGCACCTTGTCACGCACGGTCGCCGACTTGCGGGGTCCCTTCGGCCCGGGCTTGGAGGAGCGGAAGAACTCCGTCCGACCCGCTCGCAGCTCGGAGGCGAGCTGATGGATCGTCGCCTGCGAGTAGCCAAAGCGCGCCGCCACAGCCTCGGCCGAGCTCTCCTCGACGAAGTACGCCCGCAGCGCCTCGTAGCGGCGCTGTAGCGGCTCGGAGGGCGAGGTGAAGAACTCCGACCCCGGCCGCAACTCAATTCATCTTCTGAAACGACACGGCAACATGTTAGAGCTGTATCTTCGACAGGCGGTGGATGCCCAACTACCTCAGATCAGAACATCCGTGTTATTACAAGGATGTAAGGGAGAACCGTTCAGGTTCCCGTGTCGTAGTGCAGCCAGTCCCACGTCGGACGACCTCGTGCCTAGTTTCAGAAGATCGTCTGGGACCACACCACTCGCCCGCCCGATGCACCGCCTTGAGCAGGAGAACCGCAGACAGGCGCCGCCTCAGAGCGCTCTTGAGCGTCTCTACAAGGC
>CAVSHA010000007.1:0-187961 GCA_963727645.1 uncultured Acidimicrobiaceae bacterium | reverse complement strand
AACTTCGGGCTAGGTGGGTGAACGAGCAATCAGGGAACGAACTGGCACGCCCGAGATCCCGGGTGGGTCAAGTCCGTGGTCGGGCGAGGTGTGAGCGGAGGCCGGCCGCTTGCGGCATGCCGCTATGCCCATGGTCGCCCACGACAGGCGCCTGCGTTCGCGGACGTGGTGGCGTCGACGGCCGTTCTGAGTCAGACCAAACTAGAGGCGAAGGCGGAACCGGCACTCCTCACATCGGCGCCCAAGCGCTCGCCTACGTACCAGATGGGTGTGTTGCTGGCACCCACGTAACGGTGTTCTGGCGGGCGCGGTTGGGACCAAGTTCAGCTACCAGAAGGAAGGTGGGGTCTCAGGCTCGCGCCCGGGTTTCGGGAGCGAATTGAGGAGAGCATGAGGCCGGACGTCTATGCAGATCTCATACGCGACCTCGCGGTTCTCCCAGCCGCTTTGGGAGTCCGCGCTGGGGTCATCGGAGCTGCCCTGGCAGCAGAGGCAAGCCTGGCGGTCAGCTTGAGCGCCTAGAAGGCTCTGCGGCAACCATCTCGCAAGCCGACATGGCGGGCGACGCCCAAACGCGTGAAGTCCCACGACCTTCGGGTGACGGGTTCGAGGAAGGGCGAGCTGTTCGGCCGATCAACGTGGTCTGAAGAAGCAGTCCCGACTGGTCGGGCTACGCAGACTCACAGATGGTCGCTCGTGCGACGCGGACGGAGGCGCCGCGTCATCTCGCGGTCCGACGCTGGGCGCTCTCTGGCAAGGTCCTGAAGGCACGAAGAACGTGACCCACGGCGCGGTCACCTGAGGCCTACCTCTGAAGCTAGGAGAGCTTCGCAACCGCCTTCTTGACGAAGCCTAGAAACTGGCCCACTTCGATGGAACGGAGATTGCCCTCGTAGGTCGCCATGATGATGCCGCCCTTTCGGACGTACAGGAGGTCTTGATAGAACCTCGTGCCCGAGACGGTGAAGATGACCACGAATGCCTCGCTCGCATCTCCGTAGTGCGGCAAGCTCATCTTCCCGACCGTGCCACCGGTCACCTTTTCCCCACCGGACGTGCCGCTGAAGTGCTTACAGGCCGCGAGATTTGCGACGACCTCCTTGTAGGCGGTCGTCGCGTTCGTGAAGGTACCGAGCTTTTCACCGACCGCAGGAAAGCCGCCCTTGCCCTGGAAGTCGACACTCGCCGTCTCCGTCTGCTTGACGCCCTTCGGCATCAAGCTGTCCGTGTAACAACCGAGCGTGGCCTTGCCTCCGGACGGCTTCTCGACGCTCCACCCAGGCGGCATCTGGCTGATGTTGAGCAGCATCGCCGTGAGCTTGGGCGGCGAAGCGCTTGCCGCGGTCCCTACGGTGCCGAGCAGGCCCGTGGGCACCACGAGGACGGCCATGAAGGCGATGATGAGCAAAGTCCGCTTCATAATCCTTGTTGCAAGCTACACCGCTTCGACGCTTTCGATCTGGAGCGTCTCTCCCTGACTCTGATCGACCTCGAGGCGTACTGGGCACTGCGACTCACAACGAGGCGCGGGGCTGGGACGGCTCAGATCTCGATGGCGTCGAGGTAGGTGGCTTTCGCGGCGAGGTTGCCCGCTCGAACAACGGCGTGCTCCTCGAACTCGGCGACGAGGATCCGGTAGGGGACGGTACCGCGCGCCTTGGGGAGCGTCACCGTGCCCTTCCAGACGGTGATGGCCTCGCTCGAGGTCGCGACGGAGAGGAGTGTGCCATCGGGCTGTGCCGGATCGATGATCCACTGCAAGTCCGGGTCGCTCGTCGCCACGGCCTTTACCTGTAGGTACGCCCGCATGGTGTCGGGCGTGGCCCTGTTGTCCGGCGTCATGAGGTAGCCGGGGCCCACCACTTCGACATTGACCCTGGTGCCGGAGGGATAAGTCAGGCCCATCGACCGGTTGGGGGTGAGCTGGATGAAGTCGGCCTGTACGACACGCGAGAGCTCGATGCCTGGCAGTGAGGCAGGCTGGTAGCGAACCAGCGCCAGCTTGACGAAGGGGAAATAGGACTGCCCTGCCCCGATGGCGATGTCCGCGAACCACAGGCGCCGGGTCTTGTCCCAGTTGACGTCGTGGCCGGCGACGTCGACCCAGCCGATACCGGAGGTCTGCTCCTCGAGCTGGAGCGAGATCCCCTTGTGCACCGCGAGCGGGAAATCTGTCACCTTCGCGGCTCCGACCGAGCCGGTCGTGAACACCGGGTCCGAGCCGAAGCCGCTGACGAACGGCTGCAGGCCGGACGGCAGGGCAGCACCGGGCGGCGGGCTGGCCACGACCACGCCGAGCAGCTCGCCGATCCCCGACTCGAACCACGGGCGCCCGAGATACGCCCGGAGCACGTTGCCGACCCGGCTGGAGCTCGGTGTGGCCGACTTCACGGTCACCCAGTTCCATGCCGGGATCATGTACCGCACGTCCGGGGCTGGCGGCCGGGTCGTGCTCGGGATCGACAACAGGTAACCGAACTTCGTCGGTGGCTTCGCGTCCTTCTCGAGACTCGAGCGGGTCACGGGAGGAGCGACGAACTGCACCGCCACCGAGCCGCCGTCGGGAATCGATCCGCCCCGGATGGGAGCGATCGAGCCCGCCGCGTCGTCCTCGGTGAAGTCGACGCCGGACCGGTAGATCGTCGCGGTGTCGCCGGCCGCGCGGACGTCAACGGTGCCGGGCGCGAAGCCCGCCTTCGAGCAGACGACTGCCGCGGTGCCACTGAGGGTCTTGGTGACGACCTCGGTGAAGTACTCGAGGAAGCGCGTCGTCGCGACGGCGTTGTAGAAGACCTCGTGATGCCGGGTGTCGCCGAAGTCGTGGCGGATCTTGTAGAGCGGGAGGAGGTCACTATGGCCGAGAGCAAGCGGGATCTCGTCGACGCGTGAGGTCTTCTCGAGCAACACGGCACCCTGCTGGCTCTTGCCGTCGTCGTAGGGATCCGCCCAGGCAGCGAGCACGTCGACGCGGATCGTGCTCTGAACATGAGCCAGGGCGTCGCCGATCAAGAGCGCGTAGGTCGCGCCGGGCGATCGGAGGACGGTGAGTTTCGCGATGACAGGCGGCGTCAAAGGCTGGCGGACGGCATGGACGATGACGAGCTCGCGATAGGGCGTGAACATGTAGTGGAGCCTCTCGAGGATCAAGGCCTCGAAAGCCGGCGTCGCCTTGCCCGCGTCCACGATCCACTGCCACAACGCCATCACCGCGAGGTCCTTCGGCGCGATGTAGGAGCTGATCAGCACCGGCGTGATGGACGCCTTCCGCGCTTTCACGCTGATAACACCGTCGCGGTCCTGCACCGCGGGAAGAAGCGGCACGCCCGACCCGGCGCTCACGACCAGGCGGACGGCACGGCGGTTGGGCCAGGCGCCGACCGAGTCGAAGGGAACCCGCACGAAGGCGTCCTTCTTGCCGGGGAGGTTGAGCAGCGACACACCCCGCGAGAGCACGTCGGGCAGGTAGGGCACGCCGAAGGGAGTCGAGGTCGCCCCGGGCGGGTAGTAGATCCACTCGTTCTTCCCGTTGAGGGGCTGGTCGTCGATGATGCCGCCGTAGAGGTCGCGAACCGACGTCGACTTGTAGGTGAGGCCGTCCCGTTCGGCTATCAGTGTGTAGCTGGAAGGATCCGGGTGCCCGTCGGCACCGTCGAGGACGCCGTGGACCTCCGCCATGTCCTCACCGGTGGAGGGCGGAGCGATGTGGCGCTCGCAGGGAACAATGCTCGGGTCGTCGTCGGGGATGTCGTAGTTCGAGCGGATGACCAGGTGCTCGACGTGCTCGCCTGGCGTCCGGGGCGCGGTCGGGACCAACACCGGTGAGGGCACGGGCTCGAACCGGCGGTAGGTCACCTCAGGTGTCGCCCAGGTGAATCCCCCGGTCTTGGTGAACGGGATGCTGTTGCCGGCGATGTCGACGGCCCGTGCCCGGAACCGGTAGGTGCCGCCGAATCGGAGCGTCGGCAGGGTACCCGGCGTGGCCGCGTAGTCAATCTGGAGCTGAAGGTTGCCGTTGGCCGGGTTCACCGCATCGGGCTCGAGCCCGTCGGAAGGCACGTCCGACAGGTGCTTGCCGGGACGGGCTCCGACAAGGCTCCACCCTGACCAGCGCATCAGGTACTCCGGCAGGTACACCGGCGGGTTCGGGGCTCCGCCCGAGCTCGCGCTCTGGGTCGTCGCGGGCTCGACCCAACCCTCGTCGCCGCTCGGAACCGGCACGACCGTCGGCGGCGATCCGATCCCGTAGCCGCCGAGCCCCGGGTTCTTGGCCCCGGTCCGGGCACAGAGCTGGAACCACCGGCCCCTCGCCTTTGACCAGACATCGACCCGGTAACCCTGGGCGATGTCCTCGAAGTAGAGCATGACCGCCTTGGGCGGGGAAGCCTCAACGGCGGCGTTGAAACCGTTGTTGTTCTGCCAGTTCTGGTACAGCGAGAGGGCGTTGCCGGTCTTGGCCACCGCGAGGCCCGCCGAGCGGAGCGACGGAACGCCGTAGTGGGTGGGCGTGTCCGCCGTGACCATCTCGGTGTTGGCGCGCTGGATGCCCTGGACGAAGTTGAAGGCCTTGAGCGTCGCCCCGTCGAGGTCCATCTCGACTACGGCGTAGTCCGGGTCGGAGAGACGGAAGAACCCCGACGTGATCTCCGGGTCCGAAGTCCTGTGGGCCGGAAGCCACTCGCCCGCGTTCGTCATGGTCACCGGCTTGACGTCGATCGTCAGCGGTGGACCGCCCAGCTTCGGTCTCCAACTCGGCACGACCGAGACCGCGACCGTGCCCTTGAGCCCGCTCGGGCGCGGGAGCTCGAGCTCGTAGACGAGCCCGAAGAGGCGGAGCAGGGCAGGGTGGCGCCCGAGCAGTGAGACGGCCTGGTGGAAGTCGAACTGCGGGACCGCCGGCGGCGGCGTGGTGCTGTAGCTCTGGCCCTTCACGGGTGTCGTGAGCGGTTGCAGGAACAGGTACGCCTGTGTGAGGTCTGACGCCGGGTCCGGTCCTTTCCCCGGTGGGATCGGGCCGCCCCCCTTCGGGAACATCGCCTTCACGGTTTCGATCCGGTCATAGAGCTCCCGGCTGTCGAGCGGCAGGGCACCGAAGCCGCCCTCACTCGTGAGCAGCTGGAAACTGGGCCAACTGCCGGCGGGCGCCGTGTTCGCCAATGCCGCATAGGTGCTCTGGAAGAAGTGACGCACGAACCCGGCCGGGTAGCTGTAGAGCGGGGAGGACGTCGGGCTCGAGTACTCGTAGGGGTCGACAGTCGTCGACACGGGGAACAGGACGTGCCAGAGCGACGGCGATGGCGGCGCGCTCACGATGTCGGCGTCGAAGGTTCTGGGCCCGATCTTGACCTTGAACCTGACGTTTGTCGCCGGCCAGTACTGCCAGTCGGAGAACTCCGCGAGCGACGACACCGCGTTGCCGTTCGGGAAGAGCTGCGGCGCCACGTGCACCGAGACCCGTAGTTTCCCGTCCTTCGCCTTCCCGTGCGGGCAGGCCGTCCAGAGCACCCGTTGCTTTGTCATGCGAAGGCCTCGCAGTAGGTCGTCCAGTTCTTCTCCGTCAGGGCCTGTCGGAAACTGGGGTCACCACTGCCGCCGATCGTCTTCTGCATGGTGACGCTGACCGAGACGCTGACGAACAGCACGCTCACCGAGACCGAGACGCTCGCCGTGCCGTAGGCCTTGCCGGGGTCGAGATAAGTGAGGCCGAGGTAGAACTCCATCGAGATCGAGATGATCCCGAGCACCGAGAGGTTGCCGTCGGCGCGGAGGAAACCGGTGAGCTGGACCTGCTTGTTCGGCACGGTCTGGAGCGAGAAGTAGATACCGGCCATTATCGAGACGCCGCCGCTCGCGACGCCGAGGTCGATCGACAGGTCGGCACCGAACTCGAGCGAGACCTCGATCAGCTCGATGCCGTCCGCCCCTATCCCGAGCGAGAAGAAGCCGCCGCCACCGAACAGGTCGATCGTGAGGATGAACGGGTTGTCCCTCGAAGAAAGGCCGAAACGGACCCGCACCGGGGTCCCGTCGAAGGGGATGTTGACCCCGGCAGAAAGGGCGAGGTTCTGGAGCGCGAACACGCCGACGCCGACGTCGGGGAGGGCGAGGGAGTAGCTCGCCTCGATCCCGCCGTCGGTGACCGAGATCGACGGCCCGCCGAGAGAGCTCAGCAGGTCTTCGAGAGCGTTGATGAACGTGAGGGGACCCAGGAACGTGACCGAGTCGATGTCCGGCTGGATCGAGGTCTTCGCCCCGGTCTTCGAATCGAAGGTGAACGAGTTGAACTTGATCCCGATGTACTGGTTGCCTTCGCCGAAAAGGAGTAGCTCGAAATTCGTGAGGTCCCCGTGGATCGAGTACGTCGTCTGGCTCGGGTTGGCGATGGGTGTGTAGATCTCGGCGTGGATGGTGAGGGTCGTGTCGTCGTCGGGCTGGAAGAAACCGAGCGAGTCCTTCTGCACCGCCGGGAGCCAGTCGATCTTGACGTCGAGAGCGGTCGGAGGCATGGTGTCGTCGTTGCCGGGATAGATGAACTTGTCGGAGATCTGCGGGGCTTGTGCGTCGCTGGCGGCCTTGTCCGGGTCGATCGCCTTGATGATCTCAGCAACAGGTATCGCACCGAGGAGCTTGCCGGCGTCGCCCGAAAGCATGTCGAAGTACTTCGTCGGGTTGAACTTCCCACCGATCAGGTCGCCCAGGTCACCCCCGACGGGACCGAGGTCACGGGCGAGTCCGCTGACGTTGAAGTTGGGCGTGGCCATGCCGCCGACAAGCTTGGGAGGGAAGGAGAGGCCGGGCGCGTTCTGCGTGACAGCGAGATAGACCTCGGTCACGCCTGTCTGGAATCCCTTGTCCAGGTAGTTCGAGGAGATCGACACGCTCGGGCTCGAAAGCGGCATTGCGCCCGCGCCCACGACCTGCTCCGCCCCGGGCAGGTGCACCGCGGCCGAGTCGAGCGCCGGGTAGATATTGGCTCGCCCGTTGTTGGCGACGAAAGCGGTGAGACCGTAGGTGTCGACGTGCTGGGCCGTCGATCCTGGGGTCCCGCCGACCGTGTCGGCGAAAGCGAACAGCGAACAGCCGAAGGTAGGCGATCTCCGACTCGGGTCGGCCGCGGCGTAGGCGTCAACGACCTTCTGGAGATTGCCCGTGTCCTGCGCGAACGTGGACGACACCCAGATGACTCCGGTGCTGAAGTCCACCTTCCTTCCTTCCGCGTCGGTGCCGACGAACGAGAACGGGACGTCTTCAAGGCCGCTTCTCACCCACAAGACGTCGTCGGTCGAGAACGAGCCGACCTGAATCTCCGGGTCGACCGAGTTGTCGAAGTCGATCGGCGGTGTCGTCACTGTTTTCACGAGAAGGCTCCGGACCGGGTTGCCCCTCCCGCCGTGCGGCTCGTCAGGATCGCCGGCGTAGGTGATCTGCGGCTCCTTCACGGCGATGTACTGCTTCTGCACGAGGTAGGCGACCGCCTCGCCTTTCGAGTTGACCTGGATCTCCCGGTCCGAGATCGTGATCCGGCTGGCCCGGTTGCCCCATGGGAACAGGTAGCCGATGTTGACGACACGGACGTAGCTGTCCCGCCCGATCGATGCCCGGTGCCACCAAGAGGCGGTGTCGACGGGCGTGTTGGGGCCCGGGACCCACGAGCCCTGGATGTTGACCGACGCCCCCAGGCTCGAGAGCAGGAGCAGGTCGACGTCGATCGATGCGTCGCCGGGTGAGGTGCCGGTGGTCAGGGCCACGATGTCGACGCGGTCCCCCGGCGTGAGCGACATGAGCCACGGGTCGGTAGGAGGCGGTGCGAAGGCTGCCGGGTAACCAGGGGCCCAGAAAGCCTTGAGGCGCGGAGTGACCACGGGCGGCTCGAAGGCACCAGCTCCGAGCCGGGTATGCCAGAGCTCGGTGATCTGCTTGAAGACGACGGGGCGCGTTGCATGGTGCCAGGTGCCGTGTTCTAGCGGCGTGAGCCAGAGCTGCCAGGGGATCTCGAGCGCGGTGTGGAGCGGATCGGGCGGCGCCGGTGCTCCCGAGCTGGAGGTCGCGACAGGCACGAGCGCGGGTTCCGTCCTCGACCAGTCCAGCAGCCCCGCGATCGTGTAAGGAACCTTGGCCGTCCCAGCAAGCTCGAAGGCGAGCCAACTGAAACCAGCAAGGGCGCCCCTCATCGGCTTGGTCGGCCAAGTGACCGATCCAGGCGTGTAGGCAACGCACTCCTCGCCGAGATGCTGGGGCGGGAACAGGACGACCATGTGCATCGGCAGCTTGGTGTCCTCGGCGACGATCTCGGTCTGACCGGCGGTGACGACGGTCTTGGCGTTGTAGAACTCGAAGCCCAGGTAGACCATGTCCGTCGTCCGGATGGCTTGGAACACGAGGCTCGGCTTGGCCGTACCACCGAGCGCGGCACGCAACGCCTCCGGCAGCGATCGGCCATAGGACTGGTATGACCGCACCGAGACGAGCGGGTACTGCGAGGAGGGAGCCGGCCGCGCGAGCATTCGCGGGCCTACGGCAGCGCCGGCGGCAGCCCCGCCGATCAGCTTGAGCGCCGAGCGCCGGTCCATCTCGTTCCGGGGCCTGCTCACCGTCTCGCCACGCCTCCCAAGGCAAGGGCTCCTTTCGAGAGCGCACCCGTGGGGTCGAGTTTCGCGAGAGACGCGCGCGGCGTCAAGGACCCACGCCCATTTGACGTCGTCCCCGGGCCGCGACAACCTCTGGACCGTTCGTTCGGTCGTCGGGCTGGAGCCAACAGCTGACGAGAGCGCCTTTCGGTGTCCGAGCGTGGGAAGACCTCTCTTCTCGACACCGACGGCCACCGGCGGACCTGACGCGGAGGAGGCTGTCTCGGGCCTCGGAGCCGCCAACCGTTGCGAGGCTGGCCGGCCGTATCTTCCCCGTGCCTACGCTGACGCTCGAAAGTTGTGCTGCCTCTTGGACGGCGGGGCGATCGTCCCAGGCGCGCCCGCCTGTCGACGGTCCGACGGGCTAGCGCGGTGACCGCAACACGTCGGCCAGGTCGGTATTGGCTCCGCACACGATCACCGCGACTCGCTCTTCCGGTTGCGGCACGTAGGCGCCTGCAATCAGCGCGGCGACCGCAGTGGCTCCCCCAGGCTCAGCGATCACCCGGCAGCTTTCCCACAGGCGTCGCTGTGCTTCGGAGATGACATCGTCGGCGACCAGCACCGAGCCGGCGATCCAGTCGCGCGCCGCCCAGCACCACTCACCGATCCGCTGGGCGCCCAACGAGTCGGCCGCGCGGCCGCTCACCTCTACATCCACTGGCTCGCGTGACGCGAGAGCCGACGCGTACGTCGGGCACGCCAGCGGCTCGACCGCCACCACTCGGACCCGACCGGCGAACCAGCCTGCGATACCACCGATCAACCCTCCTCCACCTACGGCGACAAGCACTGTGTCGACGGGCGCCAGGCCCAACATCTCTAGCTGGGCCTCGAGCTCCCGGCCGAGAGTGCCCTGGCCGGCGACCACCTCGGGCTGGTCGTACGCGTGCACGGTCACGGCGCCGGACCGCTCGCCGTGCGCCTGTGCCGCCGCGAGGGCCTCGGCGTAGGTTGCGCCCACCTGACGGACTTCGGCGCCGTAACCACGCAAGCGGGTCACTTTGATGGTGGGCGCCGTCTCCGGGACAAAGATCGTCGCGTGGAAACCGAGCTCACGAGCGGCATAGGCAACGGCGAGACCAGCATTGCCGCCCGACGCGGCGACAACACCGTTGTCGACGACCTCCACCGACAGCAAACGGTTGAAGATCCCACGCGGCTTGAAGCTCCCGGTGTGCTGGAGGAGCTCGAGCTTCAAGATCACGGGCACTGGCGTCGACCCGAGTCCCCCGGCCTCAATGCTGACCACGGGAGTGACTCGGACACGGCCCTCAATCCGGGTCGCGGCCTGCTCGACAAGGTCAGGACCGACAGGATGCATCACCATCGTCACATTCTCCACCCTGCCGCCGCGTCACGATCGCCCCACGGTCAACCCGACAGTCGCGGGGTCAAGATGACGCACTGCTCGGGACTTGTCGGACCTCCATACGGGTCCTTGTCCCCTAGAACCAGTCCGCCGGCCGGCGTTGAATGGCTGATAGAAGGGCGCGGCTCGGTGACGGGCCCCGACGCTGGAGGCGAGGCGATGGTGCAGGTGAGCTCGTACGAACGGCCGAGGAGCCTGGACGAGGCTCTAGCGGCGCTCGCGGTGGCCGGTACAGTGCCCATGGGCGGCGGCACGAGGCTCGCGGCTTTGGCGGGATCGGAGCGCGTGCGCGTCGTCGACCTACAGGCGGTCGGCCTGGGAGGGATTCAACGGCGCGACGACGGGAAGGTCCTTATCGGCGCGATGACGACGCTCGACGACCTGGCCAACAGCCGCGAGGTCCCCGCGGCAGTACGTGAGGCCGCCCGCCGCGAGCGGCCTAGCAGCCTGCGCACGCTCTCCACCGTGGGTGGCTGTGTTGCCACCGCAGAGGTCGAGAGCGAGCTGCTCGCCACCTTCCTCGTCTACCGGGCGTCGGTGCGGACCGCTGACTCGAGTGGCGCATCCGCCACCCCGCTCGGGGACCTGCTCGCCGACCCCGACCGGCATGCGGGCAGGGTCATCACCCACGTCGAGATCGAGACCGGCGGATACGCCACCGCCGCGCGCGTCGGACGCACGCCAAGCGACACTCCGATTGTCGCAGCGGTGGCCCGCAGGGACCCGGAGGGGAACGTCCTCGTGGCGTTCGCCGGCGTGGCTACGGCTCCCGTGCTGGCTGAGTCGACGGAGGAACTGGTGCCACCGGACGACTTCCGCGGTTCGAGCGAGTACCGCAAGTCCATGGCCGAGACCCTCGGTCAGAGGGTACGGGAGGCTGTGAGATGACCACGATCCACATCCGTTTGAACGGTGCAGACCGCGAGATCCAGTGCGAGCCGGGCGACAACCTGCTGCGCGTGCTACGCCGTGAAGGGCTCACGAGCGTGCGTTTCGGCTCCGAGACAGGTGAGACCGGGGCAGCAGGGGTCCTCCTTGACGGCCATCTCGTCTCGTGCGACGTCCTCCTCGCCGCCAAGGCAGACGGCCACGACGTCGCGACGGTCGAGTCCATTGACGTCGCCCGCGGCGAGCTCCACCCTGTGCAGGAAGCGCTCGTCGAGACGGGTGCCATCCAGTCGGGCTACTCGGCCGGAGCCATGGTGCTGGCGGCGATTGCCCTCCTCGAGCGGGAGCCGAATCCATCCGAAGCCCAGATCCGGGACGCGTTCTCTGGCGTCCTCGACCGCGAGAGCGGCTATGTGAAGACGGTCGAGGCCGTGAAACGGGCGGCTGCCGTCCTCCGGGGCGAGAAACCAGATCCCTTCCTTCCCCTCGTCGTCCGTCCTCTCACGAGCGCAGCCGGAGCCATTGACACCGGTGTCCAGAATCATGTTCCTGCGCCGGAGACCGTGCCGGACGCAGTCCCCCGCGTTGTCCCGTCTCCCGACGTGGCGCCGACAGTGGTCGTCGGCAAGCCCGAGCCCAAGGTGGACGCCCTCTCGCTCGTGAAGGGCAAGCCCGTCTTCACCGACGACATCGAGCTACGTGGCCTCCTGCACGCCAAGGTGCTGCGAAGCCCGCACGCCCACGCCCGCATCCTTGCCATCGACGACAGCGAGGCCCGCGCGCTCCCCGGCGTGCACGCCGTCGTGCACTACGGCAACACGCTGCGGGTGAAGTACGCCTCCGGGGGACAGAGCGCACCGAACCCGCACCCCTGGGACCAGGTGAGCTTCGACGACCGAGTCCGCCACGTCGGCGACCGAGTCGCGGCAGTCGCCGCCGATACGGACGCCATCGCCGAGGAGGCGTGCAGGCGCATCAAGGTGACCTACGAGGTGCTGCCCGCGGTCTTCGACGCCGCGGAGTCGAGACAACCGGGCGCTCCGGTCATTCACGACGAGGAGGATTCCCTCGGGATCGTCGACACCACCACGAACGTCAGCTCGCACGTGGAAGGCGGTACGACTGACGACATGGAGGCCGCGCTCAAGGCCGCCGACCGCGTCTTCGAGGGCACCTTCCGCGTGCAGCGGGTACAGCACTGCGCTATCGAGCCGCACGTTGTAGTCGGCTGGCTCGACCCGGAGGAGCGCCTCGTCATCCGCACGTCGACGCAGGTGCCGTTCCACGTCCGCCGCATGATCGCCCCGCTCGTCGGGCTGCCCGTGAAACAGGTCAGGGTGGTGAAGCCGAGGATCGGAGGCGGCTTCGGTGCAAAGCAGGAAATGCTCATCGAGGACATCGTTGGCCACCTGGTGCTCGCGACAAGGCATCCAGTGCGACTGGAGCTCACCCGTGACGAGGAGTTCGAAGGGTCCCGTACCCGCCACTCCCAGACGCTCCACTTCCGCTCGGGCGTCACGACTGATGGCAAGCTACGCGCCCTAGACCTGTCGGTCACGTGCGATACCGGCCCGTACGGAGTTCACGGTTTCACCGTGAGCTCTGTCACCGGACTGCGCGCTCTTTCGTCCTACAACTGCCCGGCGAAGCGCTTCAACTGCGACGTCGTCTACACGAACGGTCCCGTCGCCGGGGCCATGCGCGGCTACGGCGCTCCGCAGGGGGTCTTTGCGCTCGAGTCCCATCTCGACGACGTTGCCCGCGCACTCGGGCTCGATCCGGTCGAGTTCCGCCGCAAGAACTGGCTGCGCCTGGGCGACCGGCTTGACATCGCCCCCCGCCTCGGTGAGAGGGGCGCCGTCAATGACATCGCCTTCGAGGACCTGCCGCAAGTGGGAAGCTGCGGGATGGAAGAGTGCCTCGCCCAGGGGCTTCGGGCCATCGGCTGGGAGCGGCGCGATGACCCCGAGTGGAAACGGCCGCACGACCGACCTGAGATCCGTCGCGGGCTCGGCCTGGCTCTCTGCGTAATGGGATCCGGCATCCCGGGCGTCGACATGGGGGCCGCTTCGATCAAGATCAACGACGACGGTTCCTTCAACCTGCTGATCGGTGCCACCGACCTCGGGACGGGAGCCGACACGGTCGTCGCCCAGATCGCCGCAGAAGTGCTCGGCGTGCCCCTCGAGGACATCATCGTCTACGAGGCGGACACCGACTTCACGCCCTTCGACGTCGGTGCCTACGCCTCGGGCACGACGTACATCTCGGGCATGGCGGCGAAGAAGGCGGCTACCCTCGTCGCCCAGCGGATCGCGGAGCGGGCCGCAGCCATCCTCGGACTGGACTCATCCGAGCTGATCACGCTTCACGATCGCCAGGCCTGGGCCAGCGATGGCCGGTCCGTGTCGCTCGGTGACATCGCCATGCGTTCACTCCACCTAGAGGAGCAAGAACAGATCATGGGCGTCGCCTCGCACCTCGCCGCCGAGTCTCCATCCCCGTTCGCGGCTCAGCTGGCCGAAGTCGAGGTCGACGTGGGAACCGGGCAGGTGACCGTGAAGAAGTTCGTCACCGCTGTGGACTGCGGAGTCGCCGTGAACCCGCTCACGGCGAGCGGTCAAATAGAGGGAGGGGTCCTCATGGGACTCGGCTATGCCCTCACGGAGGAGGTCGTCCTTGATGCTGACGGCAAGGTGGGCAACCCTCGGCTCGGCCCGTACTGGATCTACCGTTCGGACGACACCCCCTCGATGGAGGTCTTCCTCGTTGAGACCATGGAGCCATCGGGTCCCTTCGGCGCCAAGGCGATCGGGGAGATCGGCATCGTCGGCGTCGCTCCGGCCGTGCGCAATGCCATCCTCGATGCCACCGGCGTCGCGCTATATGAGACGCCCTTCACACCTGAGCGGGTGTGGCGGGCGCTCCGGGAAGTGAATGCTGCCCAACCAGTTCCAGAGACGAATCACAGTGCCCCTCCCGCAACCGTGAGCTGACGACGGGTTTCGAGGGCACGGTCGTGCGGCGAGATCGGGCCGGCGACGCGGAGGCCCTTCTTCTTGTGGCTGTGGCGAACCGTTCCTGCCAAGGGACGATGCCCGGGGGGCGCCGCGATAGATAGCGCCGCGGCGGCCGCTGACTTGCCGAGGCGAGCCCGGTGCGCGAAGCCGTCGCCGTCCTACTGCAAGAGGAGCTTGTGGCATGAAGCAGAAAGCCGACAAACAAGAAACCTCAGGTGGTCAGCCAACCTCTGCCGGTCCCCTCCATGAGCACCTCTTCGGCTCCTTCGAGGAATCCTTCCCAGTACGGACCTTCAAAGTCGGAGGAGCCTTCAACGCTCGTGTGCTCTGCCCCAATGGTGACTATCTCCGGGGCGCTATCGGTTCGGCGTCCGAAGCTCTCCACGAAGCCGCGCAGCTCATTGGCGGTTGCGTAGTCGCGTGCCCATACGGTCCCCTCCATGTAGCCTCGGTGGCGTTCCTCGACCTCATGTTCGGCAGCTGAGATACCCGGTCGAGGAGGCACGACCGCGTCGCTCTTCGGGACCTGAACCTGGACGGCTCCGTCTCGCGCCACCCCGTTGTCTGTGAGCTCCTCCTGCAGGTATTCGTGGATGGCGGTCGCGGCCTTGCGGCCTGCCCCCATTGCCAGGATCACGGTGGCAGCACCGGTCACGATGTCGCCGCCTGCGAACAGGCCCTTGCGGCTCGTGGCGCCCGTCTCCGGGTCGGCGATGATGCACCCGTGAGCATCGACCTCGAGACCGCGGGTCGAATGCGGCACGAGTGGGTTCGGGTTCGTGCCGAGGGCTATGACGACGAGGTCGGCCTCGATAGTGAACTCTGAACCCGGCACCGGTACCGGACGGCGGCGACCCGACTCGTCGGGTTCACCGAGCTCCGTACGAATGCACTCCAGGCCCCGTACCCATCCATTCTCGTCACCAAGGTAACGCTGGGGAAGCGTGAGCCAGTCGAAGATCACGCCCTCGTCGCGCGCCCGCTCGAAGTCCTCTGCTCGTGCGCCTTTCTCGTGCTCCGAGCGGCGGTACACGATGTGGCCCTCCTCCGCGCCGAGGCGGATCGCGCACCTCACTCCATCCATCGCGGTGTCACCGGCACCGATGACTGCGGCTCGCCTCGGCCGATACACGGGCGTGTCGTACTCGGGGAATGCATACGCCTTCATCAGGTTGACACGCGTCAGGAACTCGTTGGCCGAGTAGATGCCCTTCAGGTGCTCCCCGGGAATGTTCATGAAGATGGGCGAACCGGCGCCTGTACCTACGAATATGGCCGAGTAGCCGAGCTCGTCCAAGAGCTGGTCGATGGTGACGGTCTTGCCGATGATCACGTCGCGTACGAACTCCACTCCGAGCGCCTTGAGGTGCTCGACGTCTTCGTCGACGATCTCCTTCGGCAGACGGTACTGAGGAATTCCGTAACGGAGCACACCGCCGAAGGCGTGAAGGGCCTCGAAGATCGAGACGGGGTAGCCGAGCTGAGCGAGGTCGCTGGCTACGGTGAGTCCCGCCGGACCGGATCCGACGATCGCGACCTTCTGCTCCCGCCATACCTGCGGTGCGGCGCTCTCGCCACCGTTGCCATGCAAGCGGACCCAGTCAGCAGCAAAGCGCTCCAAACGGCCTATTCCAACAGGATCCTGGTGGGGATACAGGACACAGCGGGCTTCACACTGATGCTCGACCGGACACACGCGTCCGCAGATCGCCGGCAGCAGGTTGCGCCGGCGGATCGCGGCGGCGGCTCCGTCAAAGTCCCCTATGGCGATGCAGCGAACGAATTCCCGTATCGGCACGTTGACAGGGCACCCGAGCTCGCAGAGCGGTTCCTGGCAGTTGAGACAGCGCCGGGCCTCGGCGATCGCGCGCTCCACCGTATAGCCCTCGGCGACCTCGTCCCAACTCCTCCGCCGCTCTTCAGGGTCTCGGACGGGCATCTCCGTCTTGTGTGGGTACACGATGGGCATGTCGCCTACTTCTCCAGTCCCGCTAGCTCGCAGGCAAGCTTTTCCTGCTCCTTGTAGGTCTTCAAGCGATCGTCCGCCACGTCGAAATCAACTTGGTGCGCGTCGAAGAATGGGCCGTCCACGCACGCAAAGAGCGACTTGCCGCCGACGCTCACTCGACAACCACCGCACATGCCCGTCCCGTCGACCATGAGCGGATCGAGCGAGACCATGGCGGGCAGGCCGCGCTTTTCCGTGGTGGTCGCGATGGCACGCATCATCGGCATCGGGCCGACAGCGAAACAGTGCGTAAACCCCGCTCCGGCGTCCATGAGCTCTTCCAAGCGGCCGGTGACGAAGCCGCGGTAGCCAACTGAGCCATCGTCGGTGCACACGTGCAGCTCGTCGCTCTCCCTTGACAGCATCTCGGTGAGGATCAACAGGGAACGTGTCCGAGCGCCGATGATGGACGAAACCCTCACACCTCGCTTGCGCAGCTCGCGCGCCAACGGGAACAGCGCGCCCGTACCGAACCCGCCGCCGATGAGCACTGCGTGACCGGCATCGGGAAGCGGCACTGGGTCACCGAGCGGACCAACAAAGTCCAGGAAATCGTCACCAAGGTCCAAAGCGTTGACGAGAGCGCTCGACCGACCGACTTCCTGGACGACGATCGTGACCGTGCCGGCGTCCCGGTCGAAGTCCGTGAGGCTGATGGGGATCCGTTCACCAGTCTCGGTGACCCGGACAATAACGAACTGGCCGGGAGCAGCGTTCCGCGCCACGAGCGGAGCGTGCACGACGAACAGCTTGGTTATCCCCGTCAAATCTTGCTTTTCGATGATCCGTGCAGTCGTGTCCATAGCCATCCCTTGTCAAAGGAGAGGGTTGTCATTCATCGCCTTGAGTCGCAGCCAGCGCCGCTGGATCTCGGCCTCGATCCCGGCGAGCGTCGCCTCGTTGCCGGCCCGGCAGAGGTGCTTCGTCTTCCCCATCAGCTTCAGCCAATCGGCGACGGGCGTCCGCCGCCCGATGGGCTCCGGGTCGTAGGTGATGTGAGTTATGCCACGCTCGATCTCGTACAGAGGGAAGAAGCACGAGTCCACTGCCGCTTGCGAAATCTCGACGCCTACACGGTCCTCGACCTTCCAATTGAGCGGGCAGGTGATCAGCACCTTGCCGTAGACCGTGCCCAGGTTGTGTGAGTACCACTGCGCCTTGGCGGCCTTGGCGACGAGATCGTCCGGATAGCCCTCCACACCCGTGAAGACATACGGGATGTTGGTCGCCGCCATGATCTGCGCGGTGTCCTTGTGGTGGAAGGCCTTGCCCTGCTCGCCGGGACCGACATGGCTTGTCGAGGTCATGTGCCCGAGTGGCGTCGAGTAGCTCAGCTGGCTGCCCGTGTTCATGTAACCCTGGTTGTCGTACTCGAGAATGATCATCCCGTGCACGCGAAGTGCGGCACCGATAGCCGAACCCATGCCGATGTCCATGCCGCCATCCCCAGTGACCATCAGGAATGTGATGTCCGCGTCAGCGGGCAGCTCACCGCGGCGTACCCGCTCGTGGAACACCTCGACGAGCCCACTCAGCGTGGCTGCGCCGTTCTGGAACAGGTTGTGCAGGTACGTGACCCGGTGTGAGGTAAATGGGTAACCGGTGCTGACGACCATCGCACAGCCCGTCTGGTACAGCACGACGACGTCACCTTCGATACCACGCAGGAACTGGTCGAGCGCCGGAAAGATGCCACAGCCTGGACAGGCGCCGTGGCCCGGGGTGACTCGCTTGGGCTTGGTCGCGAGCTCCCAGTAGGGAGGCGCGTCCACATCCAGCCGACCGTCCGGGCGTGGCCTGATCTTGAGCAGCCCGCTCGTCACCTCCTCGCGAGTGAGCGGCGGCGTGCCCTTCAGTGGCCGCGAATTCTCGGGATCGCCCGGTTCCACGCCGTAGTAGTCAAACGGCACGTCGACGGTCCCGCTCTCGGCTGCTTGCAGTGTGAGGCGGAAGAACGCCTCGGCGTCCTCCACATAGAAGTCACGGCCACCAAGGCCGTAGACGCGGCTCAGGCAGAGGGTGTGGTTATCCGGGTCGTCCTTGAGGGCGGACTTCACCTCGTGAGTGATGTTGGCGCCGTGTGCTCCGTAGGAGCTGGCGCGCTCCCCGATGAGAACTGCCTTCACGCCTCGCAGGGCGTCACGGATGGTGTCTGCGGGGAAGGGCCTGATCAGGTTGGGGCTGAGCACACCGGCTCGGATTCCCTGGTCGCGAAGCCGGTCGACCGCGTCCTTTGCAGTCTGCGCCGCCGAGTTGATCAGGAGAACGGCGACCTCGGCGTCCTCCATGCGGTAGAGGTCTACCGGGTCGTAGCGCCGGCCGCTCAGCGCCTCGTATTCAGCCACAACGTCCGGGATCGCTGCCATCGCGGCGTCCATCGCCCGCTCGAGCTGGTACTTGTTGTTGATCAGATCGGGGTCGTTCATGTACGGACCGATCGTCACGGGATGTCGCGGATCGAGTGCCTTCACCGGCTCGGCCATCGGGCCCAGCCAGTCCTGGACCGTGGAGTCCTCCGCAAAGGTGAATACTCGGCGCTTTTGGTGGCTCGTGAAGAAGCCGTCGAAAGCCACGATCGCCGGCAAGCGGACGTCGGCCCGCTCGGCGACACGCAGGGCGATGAGGTTCAGGTCGTAGACGGCCTGTGGGTCGCGAGCCATGAAGATCAGCCAACCCGCGTTCAGAGCGAAGTACACATCCGAGTGGTCGCCGCGGATGTCGAGCGGCCCGCTCACCGTCCGGGTCGCGAGGTCGAGCAGCATCGGATAGCGCGACCCCGACTGCACAGGTAGCTCCTCGAGCTGGTACAGCAGGCCCTGCGCGCTCGTCGCGTTGAAGACGCGGCCGCCTCCTGCCGCGGCCCCAAAGCAGATCCCACCTGCTGAGTGCTCGCCGTCGGCGGCCACCATCACGATGTCGTGCTCGCCGGCGGCCTTCATCTCGTCAACCAGCTCGGCAACCTCTGTCGAGGGGGTGATCGGGAAGTAGCCCATCAGGTGGAAGTTGATCTGTTTGGCGGAGATCGCAGCCATCTCGTTGCCGGTGCGAAACCCGACAACCTGGCGGGACGCGGTAATAGGCTCCAGTGTGGGCGTTGCGACGACCATCACGCAGCTCCCTTCTTGGTCTCGAGCCAGGCGAAAAGCGGGACCCGATGCTCCTCCGCCCAGCCGTCTTCTTCGCGAATCTCTGAGAGCGAGCCCGTCGGGCAGGCGTCAACGCACTTCAAACAGCCCTTGCAGTAGTGGTAGTCAATGCCGAGCAGTCGCACTGCGGGCTCGCCGTCGGGGTCGTTAGACCACGCGAAACAGAGATCGGGACAGACGATGTCGCAAATCCCGCAGTGCACGCAGGTGGCCGGGTCGTAATCGGGCAGGAAGCCTTGCCGCGACGTGGTCAGGTTCTTGCGGATGTTGTTGCCCGCGTCGAGGATCGCGCCGCCGATCGTCGCGTCGAGGTACCCGAACGCAGGCGCGGCCCGCTGCACCGGCCGCCCGGGGTCGCCGGGAGCGGCAGGCCAACTCATGCTCCGCAACTCGCTATAGCCGCGGTCAAAGGTGCGGAGGTTGGCCTCTACCAAGGAGGCATACCGGGCCGACAGGCTCTGACGGATCGATGCCTTCACCGCCTCGGGGTCGAGGAAAGGACATGCGCGGGCGACGGCACCGAGCATGGCGGTGTTAATGCGCGTCTTCTCCTCGAGCGCGATGCCGAGGGCGTCGAGCACAGCTACCGTTCCGGAGCGCATGCCGAGCAGGTCCCGAATCTCTTCAGGAGCCTTGCGAGTGTTCATGATCAGGGTGCCTGTCGCGGACAAGCCGGCGACAACATCCAGTGAGCCCACGAGGGCTTCGTGGAAGACAGCAACCACCTGAGGGCTCTCGATCGGGCTGCTCGTCCGCACCTCCCGATCGCCCGGGCAGATACGGACGAATGACTTTACCGGCGTGCCCTTCTTCTCTGAGCCGTACGAGGAGAAGTGCGCGCCATTGAAGCCCTGCCCCAAGACACAGGCTTCGGCGAGAATCCGCCCGGCGAGGTGGGCACCGAGCCCGCCGATCGACTCGAAGCGGACACCGAAAAAGCCGTCGTCACCGACAACGGGCAATGGGTCCCGCCCGGTGTCCACACGACTAGCAGTCACGAACGCCGACATAACGCGCGCCTCCGCGATTCGACCAACAACTGTCTGGCTTGGGTGTCTTGCTTGGGTCACTCCCCAGAATTCATGCCCGGTTTGATGTTGCTCCCGATTTGCGCCCGTGTGTAGGGCCTAAAGTCCCGGGCTGAAGGACTTTCTCTTTCGCTCGGACGCGTCGTGCTACGGCCAACAGTGGCTCTCGCCCGCCACATTGTCATCGCCTTCCTCCGGAAGGAAAGCCCGGTGCAGGCAAGCCACTGGCCTAACTGCGACAGCGTGGCCGAGTGCTTGAAGGCACCGAAGGAGATCCAGGGCGTGCCGAAGCGACGATGGCCGACAAGACGGGCCTAGGGGTCTCCGGGCCCGGCCGGTGTGGGTGCAAGCGTGCGGTCAGAGAGCCTTGACCGCGGCCACGACCTTCGTCAGGGAGTCCTTGGCGTCACCGAACAACAGCGTGGTCTTCGGGTCGAAGAGAAGCTCGTTGTCGATACCGGCGAAGCCCGGGCGCATCGAGCGCTTCATGAACACGATGTTGCGGGCTTCGTCGACCGCAAGGATCGGCATGCCGTAGATCGGGCTGTCCGGGTTGTTCTTGGCCGCCGGGTTGACGACGTCGTTCGCGCCGACCACCAGAGCCACGTCGGCGGACTGGAACTCCGGGTTCGCCTCGTCCATTTCCTTCAACTGCTCGTAGGGAACGTTGGCCTCGGCCAACAGGACGTTCATGTGACCCGGCATCCGGCCGGCGACGGGGTGGATGGCGTAGATGACCTCGACTCCGCGCGACTCGAGCAGGTCGGCGAGCTCGCGGATCGTGTGCTGAGCCTGTGCGACGGCAAGCCCGTAGCCGGGGACGACGATCACCTTGTTCGCATACGCGAGCAGGATGGCGACGTCCTCGGCACTCGCGGACCGGACGCTGCGGGTCGTGTCGCCCTCGGCACCGCCGGTGGCCGTGATGACCGAGCCGAAGGCGCTGAAGAGGATGTTCGGGAGGGACCGTCCCATCGCCCGGCTCATCATCTGGGTGAGGAGCGTGCCCGAGGCGCCGACGAGCGTGCCCGCAACCACGAGCACGACCGAGTGCAGCACGAAGCCGCTCGCCGCGACGGCGAGACCGGTGAACGAGTTCAGCAGCGAGATGAGCACGGGCACGTCTGCACCGCCCACCGGCAGTACGAAGGCCACGCCGAAGGCCAGCGCCAGCACGAGCACTATCGCAACGAGCCAGTTGAAGGAGCTGACACAGACCGTGACGCCGAGCCCGAGGATGGCGACACCGATGAGGCCGTTCCAGATCTGCTGGCCGGGGTAGGTGACGGGCCTGCCGGTCATGAGCTCTTGGAGCTTTGCGAAGGCGATGCAGCTGCCGGAGAACGAGACACAGCCGATGACCACGCCCAGGAGGACCTCGACGACCTCGTAGACCGCGAGCGAGCCGGCCGGGGCCCGGAGGAAGGTCGCCAGGGCGATCAGGGCGGCCGCGCCTCCGCCGACCCCGTTGAAGGCCGCGACCATCTGCGGCATCGCGGTCATCTTCACCAGGCGCGCGGCGGGGACGGCGATGACCACCCCGATCAGCATTGCCCCGACGATCAGCAGGAAGTGGGTGAGCCCGTTGGTCGCGAAGGTGATCGCGATGGCGAGGGCCATACCGCCGGCACCGAGGAGGTTCCCGTAGCGGGCGGTCTTCGGCCCCGTAAGGCCGCGCAGCGCGAAGATGAAGCAGATCGCCGCGATCAGGTCAGCGAGGCGGATGCCCGTCCCGAGGCTCACTTCGGGCTCCCTTCGGTGCTGGGCGCAAGAGCGCCGGCCGGCTCGGCTGCGACTTTGGGCGGCTTGCGGACCTTGAACATCTCGAGCATCCGGTCGGTGACGACGAACCCGCCGACGACGTTCAAGGTGGCCAGCACCACCGCGACGAAGCCGAGCACCATCTGGGCCGTGCCGCTCGCCGTGCCCAAGACGAGCATGGCGCCGACGAGCACGACGCCGTGGATCGCGTTCGTGCCGGACATCAAAGGCGTGTGCAGGGTGCTCGGCACCTTGGCGATCACCTCGAAGCCCACGAACGCCGCAAGCACAAACACCGTTATGAGCGAGAGGATGTCCCCGCCGTTCATCGCGTCCCTCCTTCGAGCAGTTCGCGGGTGGGGGCGTGGCGGACCTCGCCCCCGTGGGTGACACAGGTGCCGGCGACGATCTCGTCGTTGAAGTCCGGGGCGAACTCTCCCGCCTTGACGACAAGTGTCAGGAACTCGGCAATGTTGCGCGAGTAGAGGAAGCTCGCGTGCAGGGGCATCGAGCTCGGGAGGTTCTTCACGCCGATGACGCTGACGCCGCCCTCGTCGAGGTTCTCCCCGGGGCGGCTGAGCTCGCAGTTGCCACCGGTCTCGGCTGCAAGGTCGACGATGACGCTGCCCAGGGTCATCTGGTGCACCATCTCGGCGGTGACGAGCACCGGTGCGCGGCGTCCGGGGATCGCCGCGGTGGTGATGACGACGTCGGCAAGAGCGACCTCTTTGCCGATGAGCTCGCGCTGGCGGCGCAGGAAGTCCTCGGACTGCTCTCTGGCGTACCCGCCTTCGCCCTCCTGGGCCTCGAGGTCGAGCTCGACGAAGGTGGCGCCGAGGCTCTTCACCTCTGTGCGCGCCGCGGTGCGGACGTCGTAGGCGCGGACATTGGCACCGAGCCGTCGGGCCGTCGCGATCGCCTGGAGCCCGGCAACGCCGGCACCGAGCACCAGCACCTTGGCGGGCGGCACCGTGCCGGCCGCTGTCATGTAGAGGGGGAAGAACTTCGGGAGGTGCTCGGCTGCCAAGAGCACTGCCCGGTAGCCCGAGACCAGCGCCTGGGACGAGAGCACGTCCATCGACTGCGCCCGGGTGATCCGGGGCAAAAGGTCCAGGCTGAACGCCGAGATCCGGCGATCCACCAGCGCACGGACGAGGTCGAGGCTTGCCGCGGGCTGGAGGTAGCTCACCACGCCGGAGCCCTCGTGAAGAAGGCCGACCTCTTCCAAGCTCAACGGCTGCACCTTGCAGATGAAGCCCGACGTGGCGAAAAGCGTCGGGGCGTCCAGGAGGGTGACGCCTGCTGATGTGTAGGCCTCGTCGGCAAGCAGTGAGGAGGTGCCGGCGCCGGCCTGCATCGCGACATCCGCACCTAGGGCAGTGATCCTTGGGACGACGCTGGGGACGAGCGCAACCCGACGCTCGCCGGGCGTGGTCTCGCTCGGTATTCCCAATCGCATGAGTTCGGTCTAGCAAACGCGGATGGTCCAGGTCTAAACGCAATACCGTTTACTTATTGAGTCCGCGCACTGGCTCCAAGTACGCGGTATTGGACTCCAGAGCAGAACGTGCGGTCGCGAGAAGTCAGGTCAGGCCCTCGAGCGCACCTTGCCGTCCAAGTACTTCTTGATCCCGGTGAACTGGCTGGCGCCGTCAAGGCCGGCCTCCGCGAGCACCACATCCGCCTTGCCGCTGCCGAGATAGTGCCCACGGTGGTAGGGATGGAGAGTCGCCTCGCGGCCGGCGTCAGAGCGCACCCAGCGATACAGCGTGGGCAGAGTGAAGCCGGTGACCCCGATGGCGTCGAGTGCGTGTGCCTCCGGAAAGAGCTCATGACGACGCTCGAGCGGCAGCGCGTCGAACAGTTCGGCACTGGCCACGTAATAGACCCGGGGGTCGATTCCGTCGTTCTCGAGCAGGGGCAGCGTCTCGGTCACGAAGGCGTAGGTCACGGCGCTCTCTTGCAGCACGATCGTCACATCGCCTGTCCCACGCGGACGGCGGAGAAGGTAGACGCCGGTCGTCGCTTCCTCCGGCGCCGCGAGCCTGAGTGCGCCTCGGTCGAGAACCTTCATCTCCGGCCGGGTGACGAACGGCGCGATGAGCGCCGGCCGGTGTGAAAGGGCGGTCGCCAGCAAGGGCCATATCTCCTGTGGCTCCCAGGGCGTAAGGGTGACCGCCGCGCCGACCGGGAAGTTCTCCTGCAAGAGCTGCAGCGCCTGCGGGTCTGCGTGCGTCGGGCCATCCTCGCCGGTCGCAAGGCCGGCATGACCGCAGATCAGGATCAGCGATCCGTAAGGCTCGCCGGCTGAAGCCAGCCGCGCCTCGGCCCCGATGGCGTGCAGCCGGGCGGCGATATGACCGAGCGGTGCCATGAAGGCCCCGTAGGACGATCCCACGCCGATGGCATGTCCGTAAGCCGAGATACCCGAAAGCACCCCGGCCATGGCGTCCTCGCAGATGCCGCCGATCGAGAGCAATCGCGCCTCGGGGTTCGTTTCGGCGTTCCAGTAGCCGGGGGCGAAGCCCGCCGCGATCGCCGCCACGCTGGTCGAGCCGAGCAGGTCGGCGGACGCCGTCAGCAAGGAGCCGCCTGACGCCTTGTTGAAGAGCGCCAACGAGCGGCCGAGGACCTCGCGCAATGTCGTCGTCGCGCCGGGCTCGAGATGCAGCTGTTCGGGGATGTCAGTCGCCGCCCGGGCAGCGAGCTCGTAGACAGCTCCGACGCGAGGCGCTGCCGGGCGCGCAGACCGGCCGTGCCGGTTCAGCCGTTCGCGGGCGGCGGTGAGCTTCGCAGCCAGTACCTGCACCACCGCCTGGTCCTGCTCGAGGCGGCGGCGCACGATCTGCAGCGCCTCCCAGAAGCACTCCTCTCGGACTTGGTCGCCGCCGGGCCCGGCGCACGGGGGATTGGCAAGATCGCAGGTCGGCAAGGTCGCCTCGGACTCGTCGATCAGCTCGGTCAGGCTCTGATGGAAGCCCGCAGAGCAGAGCTTGTGCCCGGCGCCGTGCGAAGCCCGGCCTTCGACGCCGTACTTCCAACCTTTGTGCGTGCGATAGATCACCGCAGTGGGCTGGCCGTTGTCGAGTTCCGGCACGTGGCGTTGGGCGGCCACGACCTGTTGGAAATCGTGGCCGTCCGAGACCTGCACGACGTTCCAGTCGTGCAGGTAGAAGAGCTCACCCGGTTCCCACTGGACGTAGTCGCCGGGCACGTCGCCCTCGCGGCAAACGTGGTCGCTGTCGATCGAGGCCTGGTTGAAGTCGAGGTGTACCACCACGTTGGCAAGCGACGCCGTGCCGGCAGCTGCCAGAGCCTCGCTCACGCGTCCCGGCGTTAGCCCGCCCTCGCCTTCCGAGATGTGGATACGCGGGCAGTTCTCCCCGAAGCGGTCGCGTGCCGCGATGGCCAAGCCGATGGAGCTTGCGAGACCGACACCCGAAGCGCCGGTTGCAAGGCGCACGAAAGGCGTCGCCGGCGTTGGGTGACCGTCCAAGGCCCGGGAGTGCAATGCCGCAAACAGCGGCATGACTGTGCCCGGATTCCGGCGAAAGCCTAGAAGGTCCTCAAGGCGCAGGCGGTCGCGGTCGTCGCCGGGCAGCAGCTCAGGCGCGGCCAGGCGCGCGATCTCGTCGCGAAGCGCCCACATCGCGTATAGGCCCATCGCCTTGTGGCCGGCCGCGTACGACAGGACGTCGGCATCCTGGCGATCGGGGGCGGCAAGGTCATAGTCGAGGCCGTCGAACACGATACCGGCCACGAACCGCCCCGACGAGATGGAACCGCCGGGATGGCCCGAGGTCGGCACGTAGTTGTAGAGCAGGGCGCACAGCGAGCGGTAGAGCATGTCGAAGGTCTCGAATGCGGCAAGCTCGGTTGCCGCAAGCGGACTTTGGCCATGTGCCATCGTCTCCGCGGCAGGCACACGGACCGCACGCCTATACATCACTTGGGCCTCCAGCGAGATACGCCTTCAGCCGCCCGAGTCCCTCGACGATCTGCTCGGTGTCGATGCCCGAGTAGGCGAACCGCAGGTACTGCTCAGCCTCGCCCGGCTGAGGGCGGCCGAAATGCACGCGTGAGCACGCTGACACACCGGTCTCGTGGAGCACGGCGCGCCGGAAGTCCTCGACGTCGGTGAACCCCTTGTTCGCCATGGCCCGGGTGACGTTGGGGAACAAGTAGAAGGTCACGTCCGGCGTGTAGCAGGAGATACCGGATGACTCGTTCAAGATCCTGGCCGCGGCGTCTCGCCGCTCGCGCAGAACCGAGATGATCTGGCGCGGACCGCTCTGGTCGCCGGTAAGGCCCTCGAGGGCGCCGTACTGGATGAAGTGGTTGGGACAGGACTCGTCGTTGGTGTTGAGCTTCGCGATCACCTCGATGACCTCTCGCGGACCGATGGCAGCACCCAGGCGCCAGCCGGTCATGGCGAACTTCTTGGAAAACGTGTAGAGGATGACGCTGCGCTCGACCATGCCCGGCAGCGACGCCAGCGAGGCGCTGGTACCGGAGTAGCGCATGTCGAAGTAGGCCTCGTCGCAGAGCACTGTGAGGTCGTGCCTCAGGGCGAGCTCGGCGAGTCGCTCGAGCTCCGCTGTCGAGCACTCGGCGGCCATGGGGTTCTGGAGGTCGTTCAAGATGAGCAGACGGGTCTGCGGCGTGATGGCAGCGTCGAGGGCATCCAGGTCGATGACAAAGCCGTGCTCGCCCTCGAGGTAGCCGTAGGGCACGGCGACACCGCCGTGAAACTCGATCTGCGACTCGTATATCGGGTAGCCGGGGTTCGGGTAGAGCACCTCGTCACCGGGATTCATGAGGGAAAGGATGAACTTGCCGATCACGGGCTTGCCCCCCGGCTGGATGGCGACGTTCTCCGCGCTGTAGCTGAGGCCATGCGAGGCACTCACGTCGGCGGCCACGGCAGCGCGCAACGCCGGAATGCCGGCGTTCGGGCAGTAGCCGGTCTTGCCATCCTTGATCGCCTTGAACGAAGCCTCCACGACGTTGCTCGGCGTCGGGATGTTCAGGTCGCCCAGGTGGAACGGATACACGTGGTGACCCTGGGCAGCAAAGACGGCCGCTTCAGCCGACACAGCGAAGGCAGTCTCCGTCCCGAGGCGGGCAATGCGCTCAGCAATCCTGGGTCCGCCCAGGCCCGCCGTCCCGCGGCCCTTCTCAACGGCCGACTCTGGCTCTTGTGTCCTTCCTTGCCCGGAATCCATCTTGTCCTCCATCTGTCGGCTTGTCCTCCATCTGTCGGCTGACGCCACACGCTGTCTCCGCAGGACCGCCGTACCGCGGTGCCCGGCTCGACATGTGATTTGTCAACGCTGACCACAGTCGGCCGCGCCACTCGAGAGCATTGTCACTTTGATACTGAGGCTACCTGTCCTCGTGCCAGCTGTCGCGAAAGTGGGGCTCTCCCAGGCCGTTCCCCGTGAAGGCGTCTCTGACGACCAAGATTCCGGCTTCCTCGAAGCCCGCGCAACTCGGGACAAGCCAGCAGCTCTTGTCGTGTGCTCAACTCGACGAGCCGTACTGGATCGGCACTCGGATCAGCTGTGACCGTTCCCACTTGCCTTGGCTGGCCTCCAGCGTGTAGTCGGTCAACACCGAGTCTCTTGGCACGAGCGCGTCAACCCGGCCATCGGGGGTGAATGCAACAGTTCCGGTACCGTTCGGGACGGCCGGAAGTTGCACCCACGAGCTGTTGGAGGTCGCCTGCACCTCGACGCGTTCAGAGGTCCCGCTCGAAACGGCGACGAAGACACCACCGCCGGATGATGATGTCCCGGAGGAGAGCACCTGCACGGACTTCGGCACGATGAGCGCGCCCGAGACCGCCCAGTGAGACTGGCCCGGCAAGAGCCGCGCCGCGAACAGCGCCGTGCGCGAGCGCGTGCCGGCGGCGATGATCGCGGAGACGATCCCGCTCGAAGACATGAGGCGAACGACATGCGTCGTCGCGTGGCTCATCGAGGCCGGAAGCCGAGGCGCGAAGGATCGCCAAGTGCCGTCGGCGTGTTCGAAGATCCCGACGTTCCCGGCGTGCGAACACTTCGCCCCGACGATCGGCAGACCTCCCGACGCGAAGGAAACGGCTGTCAAGCCTGCCACTGCGCAGGTCCGGGAGAACGCGGAAGTCGCGATCGACTTCTCCGAGGCCAGCGTGTGCCAGTCCGACAGGTTCCCGCTGCTCCAGAGGATCGAGCTGGCCTGTCGCCCGACCAACGCGAGCATGTCGCCGTTGGTCGAGGCGGCCATCGCGTCTGGGACACTGGCGAGGCCCTCTCCGAGGACACCAGGCGCCCAGGTCCTTCCACCGTCAGAGGTGGCAGCTAGCGGGGAGAAATGGTTGAGCTGATTGGCTGGGAACCCCGTCACGAGTGATGTGCCCTCGTTGGGTGTGACAACGAGACCGCCGTTGTCCGCGAAGCCTGGTGGCGTCACGAGCGACCAGCGGGAGCCAGCTCGGTGCAGGACGAAGAGCTGCCAGAAGCTGTTCGCGAGTTGGTCGAGGTGACCCATCTTGAGCACGGCCCAGGTCCCCGTCGCGGTCACGAGCGACCCGTCGAGCGGAACTCGGACTTGGGCTGGTGCGCTTGGCTTCGCCGTGCTCGCCGGAGCGTTGCCGGCCGAGCTGCAGGCTGCGAGCGCAACGACGAGGACCCCGAGCGTGCAGGCGCGCGCCGCTCGCTTCGACAAGGCGCTCTCTCGCGTCACCAAACGGGTCATGACGCCTCGAGGAGATGTCGCAACTCACCCACGACGAGTCCGGCGAAGGAGGACCTCATCGGTGCGGTACCTGTGCCGGGATCGGCGTTCAAGATGTCCCGTACCCGGCCCTTCTGGTCGATGAGGTACGCGATCTCGCTGTGGGCGACCATGGCCCCGGCAGGCTCGACGGCAACATCAATGCCATAAGCGTTCCAGACGCGCTCGAGTGCGCTGCGCGATCCGGTGAGGAACAGCCAGTTCTTGACATTGGCGAGCCCCTCGGCACGAGTGAACGCAGCCGTGGCCCCGACGGACCGATAGATCGGGTTGGCCACGATGGCGACGAACTCCGCGCGCGGTGCGAGACCGCCCAGCATCTGGTCGACCTCGTCGAACTCCTGGGCGACGAGAGGGCAGTCCGTCGTGCAAACGGGATCGAGGAACGTGAGCGCGATCACTTTTCCCCGCATGTCGCTCAGGCCGACCGTGGTTCCGTTCTGGTCCACAAGCCGGAATGGCGCGGCCGCGGCATCGGTGAATTCCGGGTTGCCGTTGATCGCCTCTGTGAGGATGGGGTCCGCAACGGAGTTCGTGGAAGCGGCGACCATCGGGACCGCCCCGAGCAGAACGACCCCGATGGCGCCAATCGCGGCGAGACTGCGAAGGGCATAGGCCGGCCTCGTGGCGAAGTGGCCCCACCAGCTGAGTGAATTCCCCAAGGGGTCGGTCCGGACGATCGGTTCAGTTGCCGTCAAAGGCAGCCTCGTGATGGCGACATAGCCGGAGGCGAAAACCAACAGCATCGGGATCATGCTGCTCGGATCGGTTCCGACGCCGCCGAGGAACCCGAGATCCTCGATCAGCACCCAGTCCGCGAGACACAGCACCGTGCCAGTGACGACGGCCCAGAACACCAGACGGGGTCGGCCGAGCAGGAAGACGGTGCCGATTGTCGCGAGCACGATCACGGCGAACAGGTTGACTGCCCAGCCGTGCGCCGCGTCAAAGGCGGCGAAGCTCGCCACCCAAGAGGAGAGAAGGCCCGGTTGCGGCGTGTGCACCATGGATCGGACCATTCCTGTGAGCGTGCCGGCCGCGGTTTGCGAGTTGGGCTGGCCCTGCCAGAAGCCGCGTCCCGGCCAGGCTTGGAGCACCGCCATACCGACGAAGAACAAGCCCATCGCGGCAAGGATCACCCGCCCCAAACGAGGTCTTGCCCAGTGGCGCTCGGGCAGCGCGATGAGCGCGCCGGCGATGACATAGAAAATGACTCCACCAGGGGCACCGAAGAACCACGTCAGTCCCGGTACGAAGATCGAGCCGAAGGCTTCTCCGAAGACCCAGACCATCAGGCCCCATGCAACGCTTGCCATGCCCGCGAACCGCAGCCAGTTCCCGCGCGGCGCGACAAGCAGCCAGATGCCGATGCCGAACTGGATCCAGACCGCGGACGCAGCAGCCGGAACAGGATGATTGTTCCAGATCGTCGCGCCGAAGTTCACGAGGTGCAGGACCCAGGAAGGCGACCCCGCCGCGGCAGGTCGGATGACGCCCGAGATCATCCCGAGTGGCATGGAGACCTGGGCCTGGAGGACCCCGTCGAATATCCAGATGCACCCGAAGCTGGTCCGGAGGAGGCGCAGCGCTGCCGGCTCGGGGGAGCCTGCCTCGCCGGCCAGAACCTGGACCTGTCGTCCGCCCATAGCGGTCGCCTGGCGGAGCTGCGCACGACGCAGCAGGTTCCAGGCAGCTACGAAAAAGGCCAGGATCACGAGAACCACCAATGCCTGGTGGGCGAGCGCTGACTCGAAGGCCGCGATGACCGTCGGGTTGTTCGCCTGTAATGATCTGCCCATGCCCGGCACCGGGCTACCTCCCACCCAGAGTCACGAACAGGCCAACCATGGCAAGCGCGAGAACCCCCACTGTGCAGAGTCCCGATCCGAGGACGCTCGCGACGAGCGCAGCGGCACGCGTCACGACGGCGATCCCTTCGGTCGTGACCGTTCAAGCCGGCGCAGCACCTCACCGAGGACCGCGGCTTGGTCTAGGGGCACGGTCTCGGCAAAGTGGACGAGCGCCGCGGCGCGATCAGGGGTTGCGGCCAGCGCCTCGTGCATCAGTTCGGCAATGTAGGACTCGCGCGAGCCGGTAGGGACGTAGTGGTGCGTCTTGCCATCGCGGATGCGCTCGACGATTCCCTTTCTCGTCAGTCGGTCGAGCACCGTCAGTACCGTCGTGTAGGCATGGTTGGGGAGCGTGCTCGCGACATTGCGCGCGGTGAAGGTCGAGCTTGGCGAAGAAGCAGACATGTCCCAGAGCGCGTCCATCACGGCTCGCTCGAGCTTTCCGAGGTGTGCCACCGCTGCCCCCTCTTGCGCAGACTGCGAATCGTTGCCATCTACTACACGCAGTAGTAGTACACACGATCTAGGCGACGAAGCGCAAGGCCCTCCGGCGAGCCGATTTGTTCGTCACCCGTTTCGTGACAAGCCGGCCCGGGCGGTGACCAAGCGGGGACCCGTCGGTACCCACCGACGCGGACATGGCCACCCCATTGGCTCGGGTCACCGTGGTGGACCTGCAACACCTGAGCCTCGTCTCGGTCATCGTGGCGGGCCGTGCCTTTGAGCAAGACTCGGCAGCAGCCGGGAGGTGGGCGACCCTGGCATTGCTCGGATTGCTCGCCGCACTGCCGATGCCGCGGGCCTCACGCCGGTGATCAGGCGTCTCAGCGGTCGGTAGTCCTGTCTGCGCACGCGGCACAGGTCCCGAGCACCGCGAAGTGGTGCGGCTTGATCGTCAGGCCCGCACGGTCCAGCGCGAGCTCGGCCAGACCGGCAAATAGTTCGTCCGGTGCCTCGAAGACCTTCCCGCAGTCCTCGCAGACGAAGTGCCCGTGGTGCTCGGTGGCGAGGTGGTAGATCGCCGGCCCGTGTCCGAGGTGGACGTGCTCGACCACTCCGAGATGCTCGAGCTCCTCGAGATTGCGGTAGATCGTCGAAAGATGGACATCCGGCACGATCGCCTGCGCGTCCGCGGCAAGGTCCTCGGCCGTGCGATGACTGCCGCCATCCAAGAGGCAGGAAAGCAGCACACGACGAGCTGTCGTCATCCGCTTGCCCGCAGAACGGAGCACTTCCAAGGCGTCGTCGACGCGGGCGGCTGCGGCGACATCGGCAACAGAGGTCACAGCTCGAGCGTAGCCGAGCCGAGCCCAAAAGCATCCAGCTTCCTATTGCATCCAGCTCTCAGTTGTGCGTAGCATTCTGCAACTGCGGTTTCGTCCGAGGGGGAGCCCTTTCATGTCGCCGTTGCCGAACCGCGAACCTTTAGGCCCCTTGAGCATGAGGCACCAGCTGCGGGCGTCGTTCACCGCCCTCAGCCCGGTAGAGCGGATCAGGTTGACCGCGATGTACGGGTCCATCCTCGGCTTGCACGCGCTGGGCTTCTTCGTGTTCTTCGTCTTCGTCGTGCCGTCGCACTACAGGGGCCTCGGGATAGGCGTGAGCGTGCTGGCCTACACCCTCGGCCTACGGCACGCCTTTGACGCCGACCACATCTCGGCCATCGACAACACGACCCGCAAGGTGATGAACGAGCGGTACGGCACCGACAAGCCCCGACCGCTGGCCTTCGGTTACTTCTTCTCGCTCGGTCACTCCACGATCGTCGTCGCCATCGGCGTCGGCATCATCATCGCCGAGAAGACGGTCTTCACTGCAGTGTCCAACAGCCACTCCGGGCTGGAGACCTTCGGGGGGATATTCGGCACGATCGTCTCTGCCGCATTCCTCTTCCTCATCGGGCTCTTGAACCTCGTGGTCCTTGCGGGGATCGTCAAGGTCTTCCGCGCGATGCGAAAGGGCGAGTACGACGAGACCGAGCTCGAGCGGCAGCTGGAGAACCGTGGCTTCTTCTACCGCTTCTTCGGCCGGTGGATGAAGGCCATCACGAAGGACTGGCAGATGTACCCGGTAGGGGTCGTCTTCGGAATGGGTTTCGACACCGCTACCGAGGTGGCGCTGCTCGCCACCACGGCGCTTCTCGCCTCACGCCACATTCCGTGGTACGCCATCATCTGCCTGCCGATCCTCTTCACCGCGGGGATGACCCTCATGGACACGACCGACGGGCTGTTCATGAACCTCGCCTATGGCTGGGCGTTCTTCAATCCCGTCCGGAAGGTGTACTACAACCTGGCGATCACGGGTCTGTCCGTGGCCATCTGCTTCTTCATCGGGGGAGTCGAGGCCCTCGGCATATTCCCGATGGAGATCCATGGTCTGAGCCAGCACCACGGCTTTTGGGGGTTCATGTACAACTTCAACATCAACACCGCCGGCTTTGTGATCGTGGGCATGTTCGTCCTCACCTGGGCGGGCGCGATGCTGCTCTGGCGATACGGCCATATCGAGGAAAAGTGGAGCGGCCGACTCAAGGGCGTCGATGCTGCGAATCCCCACTATCCGGCTGAAGCCCTCGCGATTGCAACACCGGCGTTGCTGGAGAGCGACTAGGCCGGCGGCGTAGCCGTGCGCCACAACGGGGGATGACGAGCACGACAACACCGCGCGAGTGGATGATGGCGTGAGCCGCCCCACCCCCTTGCCGCGAACCAGCATGACCGCAGCAGCCACGATCGCCTCATTCTCTGAACCGCAACGGTTCGACGGAGACCTATTGCCAGGCGGCCTTGAGGACGCTGCAGGCGCGCAGGGTGACCCACTTCGAGGGTTGTCCTTGCCGTTCGATATGGACGAGGCTCTTGCCGTTGTAGGCGTACCGGTTCTTCCACCGTCCCCGCTCCTGTAGGGATTCCACCCAGCTCAAGGCACCGGCAAGGCTCGGGTTGCCGGCATGGCCGAGCTCGGCGAGAACCTCGAGGTTCTGGAGCACGTCGGTGACATACCCAGAGGGAAACCCAAGCTTGAACCAGGAGCCGGACGGCTTGATGTCCCGTGACGGCGTGGGGTAGTCGGCAACGGCGGGATCGCGTGACAGCAGGAACTCAACTCCCTGGTCGATGGCTCTGCCGATGACACCGCTGCGTTCGTGGAGTGGGACCCGGGCGAGGCCGAGGAGCTCCTTGACGGCTCCCCAGGCACACGGGTTGCCGTTGTTCGCGGCGCACGCGAACGCGGGGCCGCTCGTCCCCGACTCGTAGTAGCGGTCGGCGCCTTCGCCGGTGATCGCCCGTGCCGCCCAGTCCACCGAGGCGCTCAGTCGGGGATCGCCCCAGCGGCCGAAACCGATCAGGGCTCGGATGAGGTTGCCGTTGAGGCAGTGAAGGACCCGGGACGGTGGGGGCTGGGCATCCTCCTTGGCCCCAGAGGCACCAAAGCCACCGGAGGCGGCCTGGGTGTGGCACAGCACGTAGTCGCAGGCGCGGTCGATGCGAGGATCGTCGGGATCTGCGCCCAATTGGCCCAAGAAGATCAACTCCCACACAGTGCCGGTGTACTTCGGGCTGTACCCGGGACCCGGCTTGACCCACCACCCCGCAACGGCTTGGGCGTCCAGCATCGACCGGATGGGCTCGGCGCGCATGGCTGCCGCTCGCGCTGAGGCGACCTCGGCGTCGTCGCGAGGTCGGTCGCACAAGCGCTGGAGCGTCGCGGCACGGACAGCTGGCGTCTCGTCTGCGAGCAGCCAGGGCAGGGGGTCCCCGGTGAGGTGGTCAGTCCAGGTCACTTCGCGTCGTTCTCTCGTCTGTGAAGCTAGCTTCCCCGGCCACCTGGGTCACGGCCTCGTGCTCCCGTCGCGCCCGAGGCTGCCGACAGCCCCGAGATCCCGGACGGATACGGCCGGCCCCTCCGGGACCACGGTCCGAATCTTCAGATTGCTGGCGCGGCCTGGGCCATCGGTTCATAGCTCGACGCCGGGAGCACCGCTGGCCAGAAGCCGCCCATGACTGCGCAGAACGCAGCGACAACCAGTGTCAGCGGGACCGAGTGGGTGAGCAGCGCACCAGCGAGCGCCGCACCGATCGGGCTCCCGACGAAATTGAGGTTCATCGAGACTGCGAACGCGCGGCCGAACCACAACGGGTCGGTCGCGCGTTGGCGAAGCGAGAACATCGCCACGCTGAGCGGGCCATTCGCGATGCCAATGACGGCAATCAACGCGACGAGGACGACCTCATGCCGGTCGAAGGCGAGGAGCACGAACGCCGCCGCCGTCGTCACGCACGAGATCGCCAGCACGTGCTTCTCCCGGTTCTCGGTCCCGAAACGACCAGTGAGAAGACCCGCGAGGAACCCGCCACCACCCATGATGGCGAACAGCAAGCCGACCGTCGCCGAGCCGCCGTGCAGCTCGCGGAGCACGATGAACGGAAGCGCGACGGTCAAGATGCCGCCACAGGCGTTGAACACCGTCATCGTGCCCGCGAGCATCCGAAGCACCCGGTTGCGCCACACGTAGCCGATGGCCGCCCAAGCGTCGGAGAGCACCGAGGCGGTCGCGTCGGAGCGCACGTCGGGGACCACGAACCCGATGAGAAGCAGCGCAGCGACGAGCATGACAACCGCTGGGAGCAGGAGCGCCACCCGTGGACCGACCAGTGCGACGGCGACGCCTGCTACTCCGGGACCGAGCACGGTGGCGATGACGGCCGAGCCCGAGTCGGCTGCATTTGCACGGTCCCACAGCGGCTTGGGCGCCAGGACCGGGTAGAGGGACCTCCCACCGACCCGGCTGAGCGGACCGGTGATTGACGCCACGGACACCACCAGGAGCAGCGCGAAGGTCGGCAGGCTGTGGAGCAGCGACAGCACACCGATCGTGGTGATGCACGTCGAGCCGATGAGGTAGTCGAACCTCATCAAGGCGACGCGCGATCCACGATCCAACAGCGCACCGGCGATCGGGCTCACGATGATGCCGGGCACTTGGCTGCACACAACGACGACGCCCGACAGGCTGGCCGAATGGTGAGTCTCCAGGACGAAGAGCACGAGCAGCACGGAGAACATCTGGGTCGCTATCCGGGCTGCGAGCGTGGAAGCGAGCAACTGGGTGAAGCCGTGCACCTTGAGCAGCGCGCGGTAGCTGGTGTCCTCTATTTCAGCTGCGAAATCGGTTGTTGTGATCGAACGAGACTAACAAGTCGACCATACAGAGGGCCACGATCCGACTCCCCGCCTGGGCTTCTCCAACCGCTCCTGGCTAGGAGCCGGCCGGCGGCGGAAGATTGGCGATGCGGCTGGCGATGTTGACGGCGTGGTCGCCCAAACGCTCGTAGAACCGGGCGAGGAGCGTGACCTGCGCGGCCACTGCGCTCGGCATCTGCCCGCGGGCCACTTCCCCGGTCAGCCGCTCGTGGAGGATGTCGATCTCCTCGTCGTCCTCGTCCAGGTTGATCGCCGGGGGAACTTGGGCACCGAAAGCGTCTGAGGCCGCCTTCCACATCTCGAGGGCGACCTCGGTCATGCGCTGCACGATGCCACGACTGAGCGGGCTCATCTCGGAACCGAGGTTGAACACTGCGCGCTGGGCGATGTGCTCGGCCAGATCGGCACTGCGCTCCAGCTCCGGCAGGATCTGCAGAATGCCGATCAGCCTGCGGAGCTGGTCACGGCTGGGCGACTCGGTCTCGATTTGATCCCAGACAATCTGCTCGACCTCGAAGGTGAGCTCGTCGATCAACCGGTCCCCCTCGATCACCGCAGCTCCGAGGGCAATCTCCCCGCGCAGCAGGGCCTGGGTCGCACCGGCAAGCGCTTCGGTCACCAGAGCGAACAGCTGCCCGACGCGGCGATCCACCACGGACCCCTCGGAGGGCACCTCCATCATGGGGGAACCATAACCAGGTGACATCTGGAATTACCACTTTGTTCACCTCGTGTTCATTCAGATGTCGCTCGGGAGTCATCCGGAGCCGCGAAGGTGACGTGAGCGTGACTTTCTGGAAACCGGAACCAGAGTCCCGCCCGCTGGAGAGTCCCCTTGCTCGTTGGCGAACCTGAGAATGTGAGACAAGGCCTCGCGCCCGTCACGATCACCGACCTCCTCAACGACGCGCCCAGGAGCAAGTTCCACCGGCGCGCAGTGCTCATCTCCGGCATGGGCTTCTTCACAGATGCGTACGACTTGTTCGTCATCGGAACGGTCGCCGCCATCGTGACGACCCAGTGGCACCTCAGTACCACCGAGACGAGCTGGGTGACAGGTGCAGCTCTTCTCGGCGCGGTCGTTGGAGCCTTCGTCTTCGGGAGGATCGCGGACGTCCTTGGACGCAAGAGCGTCTACGCCCTGGTGGCGGCCATCATGATTGTCGGGGCGCTGGCATCGGCCTTCGCCCCGAGCTTCTTGTGCCTTGTCTTGGCACGTTTCGTGTTGGGTCTCGGCATTGGCGGCGACTACCCGGTCTCTGCAGTGCTCATGAGCGAGTACTCCAATCGGCGTGATCGCGGGCGTCTTGTCGGCATGGTCTTCTCGATGCAGGCGCTCGGGCTCATCGTTGGTCCCCTGGTGGGACTGGCCTTGTTGTCCTCAGGTGTCCCGCAGGCTCTCAGCTGGAGACTGCTGCTCGGCCTCGGTGCGGTCCCGGCGGCCACGGTCATCTACCTACGGGCGAAGATGCCCGAGTCGCCCAGATTCCAAGCGCGTGTGCAAGGTCAAGGCGAGCGTGCGGCGCGCGAAGCGTCCGTCTTCTCGGAGGGGGTGCTCGATGCCTCGGGCGTCTCGGCGGAAGACAAGCGGCGCATGAGCCTCAGCGCGTTCCTGACCAATCCCCGCATGCTGCTCCTCTTGTTGGGGACAGCGGGAACCTGGTTCCTCTTCGACTACGCCTACTACGGGAACACTCTGTCTCTGCCCGCGATCCTCAAGAGTGTCGACGCCCACGCAACTCTGGAGGCAAAGCTTGCCTGGACACTTGCGATTTTCGTGGTCTTCGCAGTGCCCGGCTATGCCCTCGCCGTGTTGCGCATGGACAGGATCGGCCACAGGCGGTTGCAGCTCGTCGGGTTCACCGTCATGGCGGCTGCTTTCTCGGCCCTTGGCGTGATTCCCCGCCTCACCGCGACCGTGGTGCCTTTCCTCCTGGTCTTCGGGCTCAGCTATTTCTTCGTCGAGTTCGGGCCGAACACCACGACCTTCGTCTTGCCGTCCGAAGTATTCCCAGTGAGCATGCGCACAACCGGGCATGGCATCGCTGCGGGAGTCGGAAAATTCGGTGCATTCATCGGGGTATTCCTGGTACCGCAACTGCAACGGCACATCGGCCTGAGAGGGATGCTCCTCGTGGCCGCAGGAGCATCTGTGCTTGGGTTCTCATTGAGTCTTGTGCTGCCCGAGCCCGCCCGTCGGACACTCGAGGACGTCTCCGGCGAAGATGACGACGCGCGGCTGGAAGTGGGCGACAACACCGTCGTGCTGACCCCATAGCACGTCCCGCAACGCTTCACCGAGCATTCTCCTCGGGGTCGATGCCGCCGGCCCCCCGGGCGCCAGGTGTCTCAAGAACACGCGCCACCGCGAAGAAGTTGGCCGCTGCCGACGGTGCGAAAGTCGTGGAAAGCACCCGAGACCGAGACCTGGACGGTCTTCCTCGCCGGGTTCGCGAGCTCGATCCTCACGCTGCTCACAGTGACCCACTGGACGTTCCCGACCTACGCCTTGTCGTCGTGGACCAGCCTGCAGAGTGCCACACAGGTTGTACCGGTTCGCGGTCGTCTCGGGCCCCGGCTGAGACTGGCATCGGCACCTCGGAACTATCCCTGATCCACCTCGAGGTGTGCTGGGCCCTCCGGCTTGTGGAAGGTGTCGAGTCCTGATCCGGGCGCCCAGGCTCCTCGCGGCACCTCGAGGGCCCCCAGGCACGACCCGCGGCGTCGGTCCCGGCCTCGGCGGGAGTCAACACGGCCCCGGGGCTTCACCCGGGGCCGGGGGGGAGCTTCACGGTCACGCCGGAAGGACATGCTCTCCGATTTCAGTCAACAACTCTGATGCCGGTCTGTCAACAGCTCAGCCGAGCAGTCACAAGCCACGCCGGTTCTCGTCCCCGTCCGACACGTCAAAGCAAGCGGTGTCGCAGGCCCAGGGGCGGCAACCGTCCCGGTCGTAAATGCATGCGCCGGCACTTCGGGCCCGGGTCTCGTCGGCTGCTCTCAGCGTTGGGAAACGAGCGCGCCGAGTTTGAAGACCGGATGACGGTTCGCTTCGTCCACGAACCGCTGCACCGGGTCATCGCCCTTGGCATCGAAGAACGGCGCGGGCCTTCGATCGAACGGTCCGTGCCAAGCCTTCGGGGAACCTCAGCTCTTGTCCTCGATCTCCCAGGCGTGATCGAGGACATGCCAGGCGATTCGGCGTGCTGCGTAGCGCGGTGGCCAGAGCTTCCCTCCGAGACAGCTCCCGTCGGACGGTGTCCCCAGGACTTCGACGATGGCGGCGCGGGAGGCCGTAAGGTCTGTACCGAGCCTGATTCCGAGCTTTCGGGCGTAGGCAAGCTCCGAAGCAGCGACATGGTCAACGATGTCGTCCCGGTCCCGGCCACCGCCGCGGGGACCTTTGCGGAGCTGGGCGGGCGCGTTGCGAACGACTCGGCCGAACACCGGCCAGCAGCCCGCCACAAGAGACGCCACGCGTGCGGCCCCGGTTGCGTCGAGCGGCTCCCTCTCAGCCGCCGCGATGATCGCCGGAGCACCCACGTCGGTGGTCACGTTGCCCAAAGCGCGCTCCACCACGTCGAACTCGGCGATGTCCTCGGCGAACAGCACGGCTGCCCCGGTGGCCACTTCGGCGTAGCGTCCGGCGTAGGCGGTCAGCGTCTCCAGTGCCTGCTGCTCGGTGCGGCCCGAGCGGCACCAGCCTGGCCAGTCGAGAGCTGAAGCGAACACCCGCCGATCACCGAGCTCAATGCATACGCGAGTTGCCATGCAGCCAGTGAACCACTCCGGGACGGCCACCCGGGTCCAGCAGCACAACTGCTGTCGCTCCCAGGATCCGGGTCCGGCACGCGATCGAGGCCCCGCAGCTGCGCACCTCTCGAGGAGAGGCTCCGGGGAATCTCGGGGCGGTTCTCTCAGTTGCACTTTGTGTAAGCCAGGCGGGAGAACATCTGGGGGGAACAGCGATGCCTGTGAATTCCGTTATCGGATCGGATAGGCGGCATCGCCATGTCTGATGACATCGAGTTCCAGATCCTCACGCGGTCCCTGACGAACGAGGACCTCGGCAGACGCGTGGTCGCGATGAACCGGTTGAGGCGCGGCCTGTCGGTTGCCGCCGCTTGTCTCGCCCTGCTGGCATTGACCGTGATCATGGCGCTCACGAACACGGCATCGCTCCTGATCACACTGGCTGTGGTGGGTGTGATCGCCGTCGAGATCGGACGAGTGGGGCTTCGCGAGTTCAGGAGAGAGTCCCGCTAGGAGCAGGGCCTCCGGCAACCGCACCCGCCACTGGACAGCGACCAGCCCGGCCACCCGGGAATGTCGACCGGGTGTGCCGGGCTGGCAACCCACATGTTGAGGGCGAGCAGGAGGCACTACCCGCCCGAGACCGACTGCGAGACCGTGCCGACCTCGGACAACAGGTCGGAGGCTCGATTACAGAGGCGGTGCGGACAGGCGAGCCTGCGAGCTTTACGGTTCCGACGGAGGCGACCCCATGGGCGGACCACTCGGCTGGGCGGCCCCGAACGGCTGGCTGGGATCAGGCATGGTCGTGGTGGTGAGCGAGGTGTACAGATCGTCCGGCTGCGCACGACCCTCAGGCTTTGGCTCGACCGTGGTGGCGTACATCGGCGGCTGCCCGTCGTGGAACACGCCGTAGCGGCTGAGCCACCTCATGAGCTGGAAGGCGATGATCGTGCCGAAGCAGCCCATCGCGATGCCGTTGAACTGCACGTTGCCGTGGTCGAAGATCAAGGTGTAGTTCCCGGCACCGGCGATCAGGCCGATCGCGCACGGGAGGAGATTGACCGGGTTGTTGAAGTTGACCCTGTTCTCTACCCAGATACGACCGCCGAGCACCGCGATCAGTCCGTAAAGGATGGTCCCTGCGCCGCCCAGGACGCCCGCAGGCAGGGTGGAGATCAGAGCACCGAACTTCGGGATGCAACCGAAGGCGATCGCCACGACTGCAGCCACGTAGTACGCGGACGTCGAGTACACCTTGGTGGCCGCCATGACGCCGATGTTCTCGGCGTAGGTGGTCGTGCCGCTACCGCCACCGAGGCCTGCGAGCATCGTCGCAAGGCCGTCTCCCATGTAGCCACGTCCCAGGGACCGGTCGAGGTTCCGTCCGGTCATCGTCGCCACGGCCTTGATGTGGCCCGTGTTCTCGGCGATGAGGACGATTACGACCGGGACGATGAGGAAGATCGGCCTCATGGTGAAGTGCGGGCCGGTGAAGTGCGGTAGCCCGACCCAGGCAGCCGACTTGACGGCCGTGAAGCTGAGCTGGCCCTGAGCCCAGCCGATCAGGTAGCCGAAGGCCACCCCGACCAGGATTGAAAGGCGGCCGATGAAGCCGCGGAAGATGACCGTCACCAGGATGACCCCACACAGGGTCGCGAACCCGGTCCAGGGCTGCTTGTCGAAGTTCGTGAAGGCGCTCGAGGCGAGGTTCAGCCCGATGAGCGCGACCACCGCACCGGTGACCACGGGCGGCATCAGCCACTCGATGAAGGCGGACCCCCACTTGTTGACGATGACGCCGATCACAAAGAAGACCGCGCCTGCGACGAAGATGCCTGCCAGCGCGGACGGGATCCCGCCCTTCTGTTCGGCCACGAGCACCGGTGAGATGAAGGCGAAGCTGCTCCCCAGGTAGCTCGGCAGCCCTAGTCGCTGTCCGCGCCCGATCGTGATGAGCAGGAAGATCAGCGTGCCGCATCCGGAGAAGAAGATGGTGGTGTTCGGCGGGAAGCCGATCAGCACCGGCACGATGAACGTCGCCCCGAACATCGCCAGCACGTGCTGGAAGCCCAGACCCACAGTCTGGGGCCACGCAAGCCGTTCGTCAGGCGCAACCACCTCCGTAGGGGGAATGTGCTTCCCGTCGCCGTGCACCGTCCATAGGCCCAGTGAACTCACTTGGCACCCCTTTCGATAAAGGCCTTGTTCCACGGCCAGGGGCCACGACAACGGTTCCGCGGCCTTTCCGGCCACTGGCACTGTGTTACCTCGGTTCGCACGCTACCGATGTCGCAGGGGTTTGAACAGAGTCCAATGTCACATGGGCGCCAGGAGAAATGTTGCGGTTCTGTGAGATTCACTGAAGTAGCCTCAGGGCGTGCAGGTCAACGAGATCGCGTTGGCTGAGGGCGTCCTGCTCAATATGGTCGTGCCCGCCACCGGTGCGGCCTCGGAACTGTCGGGCCCCACGGTGGTCGTGGCAACCGAGCGCGGCGAGACCAGAGTCGGGATCCCGGCTTCCGCTGCCCACGACAAATGGTCACAGGCAGCCGGGGCTTGGGGTCACCAATACGAGGACCACCGCCGGCAGCACCGGTATCGGTCAACTCCGTGCCAAAATCGTGGGGCCACCCTGTCAGCTCATCGACACACCGGCTCCTCGCGCGGTTCGTGCTTGCGCTGCCTACGCCGGCCGAGCTACCGGGAGCTACTGGGATCATGACGGCAGGACTGAGCCGCTGGTTCGGCCAACCCAAGTTGGACGCAACGGGGTTGAGGTGGGCCCGCCCGGCGAACCACATCCAACACGGAGTGGCCCGCAACGGGCTGCTGTACATGACCGAGGACGCGATGGGCTTCGAGCCGAAGCGCATCGACGCCGTGTTCGGTGCCCGGGCCGGGTCGTGGTCCCTCTCCTCGATTACGAACGTCCAGCTCACGCCCACACTCCGCAAGCTCCGTGTCACGATCACAACGGACACCGGGCGCCAGCGATTCCTGGTGTCGGACGCTTTCGTGGTTTACAACGACCTGCGGTCGTGGCAGCCCGGCTAGGTTGGCGGTGACCGCTCCCGGCCGGATCGCACCGGGGAGAGAGGAAGTGCGCCATCGTGGTAGTGCTGGTGATCGTGCTGGTCGTCGCGGCGTTCGCCCTGATCGTGTTCGATGCCCGCAGGGGTGCGACCCGGTCCCGGAGAACAGCAAGCGACGCTCCGCAGGACGACAGTTCACGGGCCCGCACGGCCTCGGGGCGCACGACGCCAAAGCGCACTCCACCTGGCCGTAGTTCACCGCGCACCCGGGGGACGCGGCCCCACAAGTCTCATTAGCCGGGTTCGCGCGGGCGCGGGCGCCCGTCGCCGAACGCGGAGTGTCGCCAGCTCACCACGTCACCTCCCCCAGGCAGCTCTCCAGGATGCGGAGGGACAGGTCCAAGTCCGCTCGGGAAATGGTGAGAGGTGGCGAGAGCGTCAGCACGCTTCCCATGGTGACCTTGAGAGACAGGCCGCGCCCCAGGGCTGAGTACAGCACACGATCGGCGGCAGCAACTGCTGGTGCGCCATCGGGCGTTGTCAGTTCCACTCCCACCAAGAGCCCCGCAGCGCGAACCTCACCGATGACTGGCAAGCGGCCGGCCATCTCCTGCAAACATGCGACGAAGTACTTTCCCATCTCGGCCGCACGAGCCACGAGGTTCTCCTCCACTATCACGTCCAAGGTGGCAAGTGCAGCCGCCGCCAGCACGGGGCTCTTCTCGTGGGTGTAGTGCCCGATGGCTTTGTCCGCCATCACGTCCAAGTCGGCCCGTGCTAGCACGGCCGCCATGGGCAGCACCCCACCGCCAAGGGCCTTGCCCAGTACCAGGACATCCGGTGAGACTCCCACATGCTCATGGGCGCAGAAGCGCCCCGTCTTTCCCAGCCCGGTGGGAATCTCGTCGAACACCAGCAATGTGCCAGTACGGTCGCAAGCCCGCCGGACCTCTTGCCAGAAGCCCGGTGGTGGCAGATACGGAACAGCACGGATCGGCTCGGCTACCACCGCCGCCACGTCGCCCTCGCGCTCGAGGACGTACTCGATCATCCGAGCGCAGGCCATGCGGCAGCGATCCAGGTCCGGCGCGCCACTCGGCGACGGAAAGCCATACGGGCACCGGTAACAGGCGAACGGCGCGACGTGCTCGGTACCGGGAAGCAGGGGACCGATCCCGCCCGAGCGGAACAACGCCTCGCCCCCGACTGAAGCCGACCCGAAACCAGCGCCATGAAAGGAATCCCAGAAGCTGACCGTCTTGAATCGACCGGTGGCGAGGCGGGCGATCTTGAGCGCGATCTCCACGGCCTGTGATCCACCGGGCGCAAACAGCACCCTCCACGGTCCGCCGGGCACCATGGCACAAAGCGTCTCTGCGAGTGTTACGGCCGTGTCGCAGGTGAAGCGGCGCGGGGCGAAGGGCAGGGCGTGCATCTGGCGATCCACCGCCGCCAGGATCTTCGGGTGGCCATAGCCGACGTGATGGACGGAGTTGCCGTGGAAGTCGAGATAGCGCCGACCATCGGCATCCTCGATCCAGGATCCCTCGGCCTTGACGATCGCGCTCAGGCAGGGAGTCGACAGCGACTGGTGAAGAAAGATCGCCTCGTCCCGGCGGAGCAGGGTCAGTGCAGCCTCCCCCGAGACGCGCTCGGCCCAGTCCACGCGGTTCGGGCTCGAGTTCACATCCCCTTCGCGCTGGTCCGACACGGCTACGTCAGTCCAATCACTCGCCGGCGGTCAGGGCTTGTCTCCTTTGCCCAACCGCTCTTCGATTCCCTCGAGGACAGGCAACACGTCGCCAAGGCTGTCGACGACGTAATGAGCTCCAGCTGCAAGCAGCCTCTCTGTCGCCCGCTTCGCCAGACGAAGCCGCTCTTCGGCCGGTTGCGCAGCGTACTCGCTGGCAGTGAGGCCGACCTCGTTGCCAGTGACGGCAACCCCGACCGACCACATCCCGCCATTCAGCCCCTCCTCGATGTCAACTACGGTGTCCCCGATCTTGACGACCGCTTCCACCGGGCTGATCGACAGCCTTATCAGAGCCTGCAGAGCCATGAACGGACCGGGCCGGCCGGCAGGTGTGTCACCGGCACAGATGGTGACGTCGGTCTCGTAGCCCTGCTCCGCGGCCACCCGGACGACGACGTCCATGACTTCGCGCGGGTAACCGGTGGTAGAGGCTATGGCGATCCCGCGGGACCTGAGGGCGCCAACGGTCTCCACGACTCCGGGGATGACATCGGAGTGTTGAGCCACCGTCTGCACCTGCAAGGGCAGGAAACGCTGTGTAGAGCGCGTCGACGTCTCGGTCCTCGTGGAGGACTGCCGTGGACCGCGTGCCACCTTGTCGCAACCGGCGCCATGCGTGTGATGGCCTGGATGTGTTGCCACTTGGGCATGCCCATCGGTGCGCGGGCCTCTGCCACGGTGATCGGAACTCCTGATTCGGCAAAGGCCTGCATGAAGGTGGCCACCGGGGCCATGCAGCCGTAGTCGACGGTCGTGCCGGCCCAGTCGAGAACCACCGCTCTCAGCGGTCCAAGGTAACGATGAGCATGATCGGATGGCATGGCTTGACCTCCGGGCGTTCGAGTCGGGTCCGAGCTGCTATGAAGCCGTCAGGGCGGGAGCACCGTCGTGCACGCCCATTTCTTCGAGAACAGAAGCAATCGCGTCCAAGGCTGCCCGCATCTCGGCTTCGCCGAGATGACCTATGCAACCGATGCGGAACGAATCGGCAACGGTCAGTTTGCCGGGGTAGATCAAGAACCCCTTGGCACTCAGGCGCTTGTAGAACTCCGTGAACGTGAAATGCTGGTCGGCCGGCATGTGGAAGGTCACAATGATGGGCGCTTGGTCCGCTCTCGCCAGCAGGCAGCGGAATCCCAAGGCTTCCATGCCGTCCACCAGGATCTCGTGATTCCGGGCGTAGCGTGCGCCCCGCCCGGCCACTCCGCCCTCGGCGGCGTGCTCGTCGAGTGCCTGGAGGAACGCGGCAATCACCTGGGTGGGTGGCGTGAAGCGCCACTGCCCGTTCTTCTCGAAGCCCTCCCACTGGTCGAAAAGATCCAGGCTGAGGGAATGTGCATTGCCCTTGCAGCGCTCCAGCACGTCACGGCGGATCAGTGCGAAGCCCATGCCCGGCACCCCCTCCAGGCACTTGTTCGAGGATGCGACAACGGCGGCGAACCGGACCTGGCGCGCGTCGAGGGGCAGAGCCCCGAAGGCGCTCATAGCATCGATGATCAAAGCTCGGCCGTGCACGGCCACAACTTCTGCCACGGCTTCGATCGGATTGAGAATGCCTGAGGTGGTCTCACAGTGGACCCCCGCCACTTGGGTGATGTCCTTGTCGTCGGCCAGCCTCTGATCCAAGGCCTGGGGGTCGACCGGCTGATCTTCACGCCATTCGAGAGCTTCCACGGCACGGCCCATGACGCGGGCGGCCTGAGCCATACGCCTGCCGTAGGCGCCGTTCACGAGTACCAGCAGCTTGCCGTCGCGCGGCACCAAGGTCGCGATCGTCGCCTCGATGGCAAAGGTGCCCGACCCTTGGAGGGGAACGCAGACATGGGTTTGCTCCCCATTCGCCAATGCAACCAGGCGGTCGCGCATGTCACGGTTCATAGCAATGAAGGTTTCGTCGCGTGAGCCCCAGTCACACAACATGGCCTGCTTGACGGTGTCTGAGGTCGTAAGCGGGCCGGGGGTCAGCAAGTAAGGAGACCTCATGACGCCGCCGAAGAGGGGATGGAGCCGACGCGGGGCGCGACCAGCACATCGCGGGAGATCACGCGCAGGTTGACATGGTTGCCCAGCTCGATGTCGGCGGCGATCTCACTTCGGACGTCAACTCGAACCGAGATCTCGCCCACCTGGACGACCAGTCGCGTCGTCGCCCCGAGAAAGCTCCTGTGAGTCACGAATCCCTTCCCGTCCGGGTCGACCTCGATGGCGACGTCCTCGGGGCGCAGCAGCACATCGAGGAGATCCCAGGACGCGGCGGCGCTACCACCCCGAACCGGGCATCGCTGTTCGAACACGACGACGTCGTCGTCGCTGCGCTCAACGGAGACCCTGCTCGAGACGCCGACGAACTCGGCCACGAACGCTGTCGCTGGACGCGAGTACAAGGTCGCAGGCGTGGCGGTCTGTTCGATGCGGCCCGCCTTCATCACGCAGACCCGGTCGGCCATCGAGAGCGCCTCTTCCTGGTCGTGAGTCACGAACACCGTCGTGATCGCGAGACGCTGTTGCAGAGAACGGATCTGATCGCGCAGCTCGGCACGCACCTTGGCGTCGAGCGCCGAGAGTGGCTCGTCCAAGAGCAGGACTCGAGGCTCGATGGCGAGCGCCCGCGCCAGTGCGACACGCTGCTGTTGGCCTCCCGACATCTGGTGAGGGTACTTCGAGGCTTGGTCGGCCAGGCCGACGAGCTCGAGCAGCTCACCGGCCTTCTTCCTCCGCTGGTGGGCACGCTGCTTTCGCATCCGCAGGCCGTAGGCGACGTTGTCGAGCGCGTTCATGTTCGGGAACAGCGAGTAGCTCTGGAACACCATCCCCATGTCCCGGTGCTGCGCGCTGACGCGCGCGAGGTCCTGCCCGTTGACGACCACGCGGCCGCTGTCGAGACGCTCGAAACCGGCGAGCACTCGCAGCGCCGTCGTCTTGCCGCAACCGGACGGGCCCAAGAGGGCGACGAACTCCCCCCGCTCGATGAACAGCGAGAAGCCGTCGAGGGCGCGAGTCTGGCCGAAAACCCTGACGAGCCCGTTGAGCTCGACCTGGGCTCCCGCGACCGGGAGGTCCTCCAGGAACGAGCCGACGATCGGTGAACTGTTCTGTGTCGTGGTCAAAGTGCTCCTGTCCTCCTGCGCGTGCGTCGGGACTGCGAACGATCAACTGAGACGATCACGGTCAGCAGCACCCAGGTTCCGAGGAGCGACAGCATGGAGACTGCTGTGGCGATGTGAGCGTCCAGCTGCGAGAACTGGTAGATCCACACTGGAAGCGTCGTCCACAGGTCCAGGCTCGCCATCGTGAACTCGCCGAGCACCAAGGCGATCGTCAGCACGATCGCCGACAGCATCGCCGATCTCAGATTGGGCAGGATCACATGCCACAACGTTCCCACCCATTTGCCTCCGAGCGACCGCGAGGCCTCCACGAGAGTCTTGAGGTCAATGGCGGAGAGGCCTGCGTCCAGCGACCGGTAGACGAAGGGAAGGGCGAGGATGACATAGACCAGGCTGAGCAGGTACGGCGAGGCCCGGAGCCACAGCGGCGCCGCCTCGAGCACGCCGAGGATGAGGACAATCGGAGGGATGACTATCGGCAGGATCGTGACGAAGTCGAGGACACGGCGCATCTTGGGCAGCTTCAAGTGGACATAAGTGGCGGTGGGGACCATCAACGCCATCGTCAGCACCGTGGTCACCGCGGCCAGCCGCATGGACAGGAAGAATGCTGCGGTGAACCCGGTCTGGGACGGGATGGCCTTGACCGCGTAGAAGGAGAACTGGCCGGCGTCGTTCTCGAAGGAGAATCTGAGCCCGGCGTAGAGGGGAATGAGAAAGTAAGCCCCAGCGAAGAAGAGGACTATGCCCCGCCAGTAGCGCAGCCGCGGGATGCGCCGGCGCTGGGGATCACCCCCGGTCTGCGGGATCCTCCCCTGCATCTCCTCGTAGGCGATCTCGGGGATCAGCGCAGCCATCGCGACGCCCTCCTACGGACAAGACCGTAAAGGGTCATGGTGATCGAGAGGACGATCAGCATCCCGAAGCCGATGGCATAGCCGATGTGCTCCTCTCCGGAGATGACGTTGCCGTTCAGGACTTCCCCGATCTGGATCGGCGCGAGAGTGACGGTCCCCGCCGTCAACGTGTCGGCCGTGGCGTAAGCCGCGAAACCGCTGCCGAAGAGCAGCAGCATCCCCCCGAGCACCGACGGGAACAGGACGGGGATCCCGACGGTGCGCCAGTAGTTGAAGCTCGATGCACCCAGGTTCTCCGAGGCCTCCCTCCACGACGGGCGGAGCCCACCGAGCGCCGGGGTTATCACGAGCACCATGAGCGGGATCTGGAAGTAGCAGTAGACGACGGCAACGCCCATGAACGAGTAGAGGTTGAACCCGAAGTTCCACGGGTTCAGGTGGATGTAGCTCAGCCACGCCGTCAGGATGCCGGTCGACCCGAGCGTCGCGATGAAGATGAAGGTCAGGTTGATGCCGCCGAAGTTCGCGAGCACGCCCGAAGCAGTCGCGACGAGCCGTCGCAGCATGCCGCTGCGCCCGGTTTGGATCGCGTACGCGAGTATCAGGCCGAGGATCCCCGGTACGACCGACGTGAACGCCGCCAGCAGGATGCTGTTCTCGAATCCGAGACGGTAAGTCCCCTGGGTCACCGTGTGCAGGTTGGAAAGGGTGAGCTTGCCCGCCTCGCTCCTGAAGGCAAGCTCGATCACTGCCAGGGTCGGGATCCCGAGACCGAGGAGGGTGTAGACGACGAACGGCGCTATCGCCAGGGTGGGACGGACGCCACGAAGCAGGCCCTTCAAGAGGGCCTGCTTGCGGAGGTCGGTGCCTCCGGCCCGGTAGAGGGGAATCTCCAGGCCGGGGGCACCGGCATCATTCACAGTCAGGTCAGATGCCACGTGGGCTGATTACGCGTCAGAGCCCATCTCGACGGGCCAGTACTGTGCGACAACCGCCTTGGCCTTGATCAGCTGGGCTTGGGTCGGGAAGTTGGTGACGCCGTCGGGTGCCGGCGGCAGAGCGGCCAACGCCTTCGCGTTCCCCAAGTGGTTCGTCACGAGGTAGGGCAATTCGATCGGGCGCGCCGCGCCCTCGAGCCACAGGTTCTGTCCCTGGGTCGAGTAGAGGAACTCCTCCCAGAGCCGCGCGGCCGCCGGGTCCGGAGCCTGCCTGTTGATCGCCTGCGCGTAGTACGCCGCGTACGAGGCGTCAGTGGGGATCGTGACCTTGTACTTCGTGGCAAATCCGGGCAGCGAGTTGATCTCCGAGGCCTGTAGGTAGTCCCACCAGAGAACGATGTTCGTCGCACCGCTCTGGACGGTCGAGGGACCGGCTACGGTCGCTACGAAGTTGCCCACTTTGTTCAGCTTCTGGAAATAGTCGACACCGGGCTTGATGTTGTTGAACGAGCCGCCGTTGGCGAGGGCCGCAGCGAACACTGCCGCAAACGCCGCACCGGCTTCGGTCGGGTTGTTGTTGATGCCGATCTTGTAGCCCATGCCGGGTGTCAGCATCTGCTTGAACGAAGTCGGGCACACCTTCACCACCTTGGTGTTGCAGCCGATCGCGACATAGCCGCCGTAGTCGGCGTACCAGTCTCCACCGGTGGCCTTCTGCGACGCCGGGATCTCGGCCCAGGTCCGCACCCTGTAGGGGGCCAGTTCGCCGGCATTGGCAGCCTCAATCCCGAAGCTCTGCCCGACATCAAGGACGTCCGGGTCGTCGGAACGGCCGGCGTCCGCCTTGATCGCGTTGAGCTCGTCCTGGCTGGAACCTTCAGGGTTCTCCGAGTTGATCGATATGTGGTAGAGCTTGGAAAACGTCGTCATGATCGTCCCGTAGTTCGCCCAGTTGGTCGGAAGGGTGATCACGTTCAGGTGACCCTCCTTCTCGGCGGCAGCAACCAGGGCCGCCATCGAGGTGGGTCCGCTGGTCGTCAGGTGTGTCACCGTCGACCAGTTCACGCCGCTCGCGTGCGAGTGCTCGACGGCTGCCGACGAGCCCGGGATCGCGACGGCCACGAGAGCAACCGTTGTCACGCCGGCCAGCAGCACCGCCTTGAGCTTCGTTAACGCCACTAGAAACCACCTCCGTCTGGGTTCCTCGAACCACCGAACTGGTAGCCCGGGCGCAACATAACGGGCAGAAATGAAGCCGAAATGAACGCAAGCACGACGTCGAGAAGACGCTTTCGGGCCGAACAGGTGACGGGAAGCGGAATTCATTCTGACGGCGACCTCGCTCGCCCGATGGGACAACCGCGAGTCCACGGCACAGCCGAGCGGCGCCTGAGCCGTGGCGCACCCAGCAGGCGACTTCGAACTCCTCTTGGGCGCGCCGGAGCGAACCCTGGTGGCCAACCACCGCCCGGCCTGTTCCGGGTCGTTGGCCGCCTCGGCCAAGTCTGGCGAACCGCCAGGCCCTTCCGGCTCAGGTGCCCCGGAAGACGGGCTGGCGCTTCTCGGCGAAGGCGTTCAGACCCTCGAGATAGTCGCTGCTGTCATAGGCCTCGCGTCGCAGGCCTTGGATGCGTTCGTACACCTGCGCCGCGATGGGCTGGTAGTCGTTGAGGACGCGGAGCTGTTCCTTGATCACCGAGATGGCCAGAGGCGATTTTGACGCCATCGTCGCGGCCAGGTCCAAGGTGAATGTCTCCAGCGCCGCCACATCCACCAGGTGGTTGATGACCAGCCACTCCTTGGCTTTCTGAGCGTCGACGGGCGCAGCGGCGAAGAAGAGCTCCTTGATGAGATTGATCGGCAGCCGCCCGAGGAAGTGGAGCAGTCCGGTGGTGTTGTAAGGAAGCCCCAGGTTTGCTGGGGTGATGGCGAACATCGCCGTCTCGTCGGCTATTACCACGTCACAGCTGAGCACCAGGTCGAAGGCTCCACCCCACACCGAGCCGTGCACCATCGCGATGATCGGGGCCGGGAAGGTACGCACGGCGCGGATCAGTTCTTCGAGAGGGTCGTTGTAGGCGAGCGGATCGCGACGGCCTCGGGGAAGTTCGGTGATGTCACGGCCCGAGGACCACACGTGCATCCCCGTCGCTGCACGAAGCACGACGGCGCGCACCTCCTGGGCCCGCAAGCTCTCCAACGCGGCGACGATGCCGTTTGCCAATTCGCCACTTAGAGCGTTGCGTCGACGCTTGTCGCCAAGGGTGATGACGCCAACTCTCCCGAGGACTTCGGTCGTCAACGTGCCACCAGCGAAGCCCTCGGCCCCAGCGGGGACCGGGCTGCCCTCACCGCCCACCTCGCCGCCGCCTCGCGACGAGGTGGGCTTCGCGTCACGGGAGGTCTTGGCGCCACTGGCAAGGGCCACGTAGGTTCGGGCCAGCGCGTCTCTGCCCGTCCCCAAGACGGCGTTCAGGAGCTCGAGCGTCTCGATTCGCTGGTCCCCGCTCAGCGTGACCGCAACGTGGCGCCAGAGCACCTCCTCCAGCACGTTGAACTCTCCTTGGACCTCACGAATGTCAAAACCGGCCGCGAAACGGTCCGCCGCGAGTTGGTGGGACGACGCGATGATCGGCTCGACGTCACCGTCGTGCACGCACTTGACGACGAGCTCGAACAGGTCCCGCAGGTGCCGGCGGCGCATCTCAGGGCTGGACGTCTCGTCGCTCGTGTGGCGTCGCTCGAGCTCGGCAACGGCTTCGTCGATGACTCGATCCTCGGCGCCGGCAAGAACTGCTGACGTTTCCATTACGGGTGCCTCCGTTCCCTTGCCGTCTGGCGGGTGACCATGTGAGGCGGCCAGGACTCTCCGTTCCTCCGAAGAGGTGGTCGGGGCCCCGGAACGCAAGCGATGCCCGCGACCGGCTCGTTGGCGAGTCTAGAACCGCGCCGATACGGCCCGATCCCCGGCTCGGACCGGTAAACGGGGCCAGAACTCGCCTCAGCCGGCTGCGCACACGTCGACGTGCTTGACCTTCAGGATGTGAGCGACGGCGCCCACCAGCCGCGCCAGTCCGAGCTTGCCCGCGCCAACCGCGGACACCACTGCAGAGACGGTGTGGTTCGTGAGCGACGCCACAGCGCCCGGATCAGCGTCGAATACCACCATGTCCGCGCCCGCCTGCAAAGCCGCCACCGTCGCCTTGGGGACCGTGTACCCGATTGCGCTGAGGGCGACCGCCGAGAGCGCGTCCGTCATGACCAGGCCCTGGAAGCCGAGTCGATCGCGAAGCAGCCCGCTCAAGACAACAGGAGAGATGCTCGCTGGGAGATTGGTCAGTCCGGGAATGGTGGCGTTGGCGACCATCACCGCCGGAAGCTTGGCGTCGAGTGCATTCTCGAAGGGAACGAGCCCGACGCGCTCGAGCGTGCTCCACGGCGGCGTGGAAGCGGGCGTCACGTCGGTGTTGCCCGTCGCACCACCAAGCCCGGGGAAGTGCTTGACTACCGGCACCACCCCGCCTGCCTGAAGGCCGGAGGCGAAGGCCAGCCCGTCCGCGGACGCGGTCTTCTCGTCCACGCTGAAGGACCTCGTGCCGTCCGGGTCCTGGTTGCCGGGTCCTTGCCCACCGTCCACGTCGAGCACCGGAGCCAGGTCCATCGTCACTCCGGCCGCCCGCATGCGTTCGGCGAGGCCGATAGCCAGCCGGCGGATCTGGGCTGGAGTCATGCTGGCGCCCATCTCCCTCGCGGAGGGGATCGAACCGACCAGGTTCGCCATCCGCTGGACAACGCCTCCCTCCTCATCGGCCATCACAAATGGCGCGATGCCGTCAGGGGCCGACGAGGCGAGCTTCCGCAGTGACACCCCGAGACGTGAAGGAGCAGACGCGCCGAAAAGGATCACCCCGCCCACGCCGGCGGCGACCTCCGGGGTCACCGACGCGACATCGCTCTCGTCGACGGGAACGACAACTGTCTGCTCTACGAGACGCTGCACGCCCCAGGTGGAAAGGACCCGGTCGGGCGAGCAGGCGACGGTCGTCGTGGAGATCGGCGATGCGGTGGGCGGGGCGACCGTACCGGGCGGGGCGGTCGTGCCCCCGCATCCGGGGAGGAACAAAACGACCAGCGCGACAATTACTAGCCCCGCCCCCGCACAACGGTGAGCGCGGAGACGGTCACAAGAGCGCGTCAAGAAGGCTCACAGGTGGTCGAGCACCGTCCGGCTGATCCCCGGGCCATCGAGGCCGAGGTACGCGAGGATGTCGGATGCCTCGCCGTGGGGAAGGTAGGCGGTCGGGACACCGCAGTTGACGACCGCTGGGCCAACGCCGGCCGGGGCAGCAGCGCGGAGCGATGCGTTGACCCGTGAACCCACGCCGCCCTCGATGATCCCGTCCTCGGCGGACACGACGAGATCGTGTGCCATCGCGTCTTCGATCATGGCCGGGTCCAGCGGCGAGGCAACGCGCGCGTCCCACACGGTGGCGTCGACACCCATCGTGCCGAGAGTGAGAGCGGCCTGCTCGCAAGCGGCGACAAGCTTGCCGACACCGACCAGGCAGATCCGAGACCCGGCGCGGATCTTGCGGGCCCGTACGCCGCTGCCCACCTGCGGGCTCGAGCAGGCTTCGCTCTTCGGCCACCGGATGGCAACCGGGCCCGAGGTGATCGTCAGGGCCTCGTGCAGCATGTTGCCTACTTCCTCGTATGTGGAAGGAGCGAAGACCGTCATCCCGGGCACCTTGGTGAGCAGCATCAGGTCGAGCACACCGTGGTGGCTGGGCCCGTCGTCGCCGGTGATGCCCGCCCTGTCCAGGCAGAAGATCACCGGCAGGCGGTGGAGACCGACGTCGTAGTAGATCTGGTCCCACGCCCGGTTGAGGAAGGTGGAGTAGATGGCCACGACGGGTCGCAAGCCGCCCATGGCCATGCCTGCGGCCGCGTTCACGGCGTGCTGCTCTGCGATGCCGACATCGAAGAACCGGTCCGGGTAGCAGTCACGGAACTCGATCAGTCCCGTCGCTCCCGGCATGGCGGCGGTTATCGCGACGATCTCGGGACGTGCGGCCGCCTCGCGCACGATTGCCGCGCTGAAAGCCTCCGTGTAACTGAGCCGGCCGCTGGTTGCCACAAGCGCGAGGCCGGTCTCCGGATCGAAAGGAGCGACGTCGTGCAGGCGCTTTTCTTCGTCGAGCTCCGCTGGCTTGTAGCCGCGGCCCTTGGTCGTGTGCACGTGCAGTACGACGGGCCCGGGCGTGTCTGCTGCCCGGTACAGCGCCCGTTCGAGCAGGTCGAGGTCGTGGCCGTTGACAGGCCCTAGATAGGAGACACCCAGGGCCTCGAAGAAGTCGCGCGTCGGCGAGGGGCCCGCTGTAGGGCCGGTGTCGCGGCCCGGCCTTATGAACCGGCCCGCGGACGAGATCCTCGACACCGTCGGGGCGTAGGAACGCCCGTTGTCGTTGAGGACTATGACAACGTTCGCGCCCGCGACCCCGATGTTGTTGAGCGCCTCGTACGCGACGCCGCCAGTCAGGGCCCCGTCGCCCACAACCGCGACCACGCGGCGTGGGTCACGGTGGAGCCGGCGCGCCGTGGCGAGCCCGTAGGCATACGACAACGCCGTCGAAGCGTGGCTGTTCTCGACGAGATCGTGCTCGGACTCGGAGCGGTTCGGGTAGCCGGACATGCCACCGCTCCGGCGCAGGTCGGCGAAGCGGTCCTGACGGCCGGTGACGAGCTTGTGCACGTAGGCCTGGTGACCGGTGTCCCAGACGATGGCGTCGTGCGGAGACGAGAACACGCGGTGCAAGGCGATGGTCAGCTCCACGACTCCGAGGTTCGATCCCAGATGACCCCCGGTCGCCGAGACGCTCGAGACGAGGAACTGGCGGATCTCCGTGGCAAGCAAGCCAAGCTCGCGCGAGCCCATCGCACGGAGGTGCTGAGGTGACACCCCAGTGGCGAGCACAGACTCGGTGGGGACCGTGATGACGCTCATGTCGATCAGTGCGTGCTCACGAGAGCGCGGAGCGATTGGCGCAGCGAGCCCAGGCTCGCGACGACGGCCGAGGGCTCGTAGCCGCAGTGAGCCATGCAGTTCGCGCACCGCGGATCCCTGCCTCGCCCATAAGCGCTCCAGTCGGTGGTCTCGACGAGCTCGCGGTAGCTGGAGGCGTATCCGTCGGCCATGAGGTAGCAAGGTCGTTGCCAGCCGAAGACCGAGTAGCTGGGGATGCCCCAAGCGGTGCACTGGAAGTCCACCTTGCCCTCCAAGAAGTCGAGGAAGAGCGGGGAGTGGTTGAGTCGCCACTTGCTCCTCCGGCCGTCGGCGAAGGCTTCCTTGAACAGCCGGCGGGTCTGGTCGACGCCGAGGAAATGCTCCTGATCGGGCGCCTTCTCGTACGCGTACGCGGGCGAGATCATCATCGCGTCCACACCAAGGTCGTCGTTGAGGAAGTCGAGGACGTCTCGAACCGTCTTCGGCGAGTCGGTGTTGAAGAACGTCGAGTTCGTCGTAACCCGGAACCCTCGTGCCTTCGCCTCGCGAATCGCCGCCACGGCCTTGTCGAAGACGCCGGCCCGATCGACTGCGGCGTCGTGTCGCTCACGGGTACCGTCCAGGTGGACGACCCAGGAGAAGTAGTGGGACGGGCTGAATCGGTCGAGGCGCCGGCTCAAGAGCACGGCATTGGTGCACAGGTAGACGTAGACCTTGCGACTCACGAGCGCTCGCACCATGCGCTCGATGTCCGGATGGAGCAGTGGCTCTCCGCCGGCGATCGACACCATGGGCGTGCCGCTCTCCGAGACGGCCCCGAGCACGTCCTCCACCGACAGGCGTTGGCGCAGGACCTCGGTCGGGTGCTGGATCTTCCCGCAGCCGGGACACGACAGGTTGCACGCGAACAGCGGCTCGATCTCGACGATGAAGGGGTAGTACTTGGTCTTCTTCAGGCGGTGCCGCACGAGGTGGGCACCGATACGGATGTTCTGACGGAGAGGAATTGGCATCATCGCACCTGAGTCGGGAGAGAGAAATGGATGGTCTCTTCTGCAGTCCTCTCCTCGCTCAGGCGCACCGGCCCGAGAAGGCGGAGGGTGTCGAGCACTTCTTGGACCAGGGCGTCAGGAGCCGACGCCCCCGCGGTGAGCCCCACGTGCGTGACGTCCGCGAGCCAGCCCAGCTCCAGCTGCGAGACGTCCTCGATCAGCTCCGCGCGACAGCCCTCGCGCCTGGCCACCTCCACGAGTCGAGCCGTGTTGGAGGAATTCGACGAGCCGACGACGAGCAAGAGATCGCATCGATGGGCGATCCGGCGGACCGCGTCCTGCCGGTTCTGTGTCGCGTAGCAGATGTCGTCCGCAGGGGGCGACGTGATCTCGGGGAAGCGACGCCGCAACGCCGTGACTATCTCGGCGGTCTCGTCGGTGGCGAGCGTCGTCTGTGTGAGGTACGCGACCGGGCGCCCCACCTCGAGCGCAAAGCTCAGCCGGCCGACGTCATCGGCACGTTCCACGACGTGGAAGCGTTCCGGTGCCTCGCCGAGAGTCCCGATGACCTCTTCGTGGTCGGCGTGGCCGATGAGGACGAGGTTGTAGCCCTGGCTCGCGTAGCGACGCGCCTCGGTGTGCACCTTGGCGACGAGCGGGCAGGTGGCGTCGATGACCTTGAGGTCGCTGCGCTCCGCGGCCTGCTGGCGGACTGCGGGCGAGACGCCGTGTGCGGCGAGCACCACGACCGCGTCCTGCGGTATCTGGTCGATCTCCTCGACGAACACCGCGCCCTTGGACTCGAGCTCGCGAACAACGTGCAGGTTGTGAACGATCTGACGGCGGACATATACCGGTGCTCCGTGGCGCGAGAGGGCGCGCTCGACGATCTCGATCGCGCGGTCGACGCCGGCGCAGAACGACCGAGGGGCGGCGAGCAGCACCTCATGTTCACCACAGGCACGTGCCCAGCGTTCGAGTGGCCGGCGCACCGCGCGCAGCGAGTGAAGGCCTCGGGCGCCGCCGAGCACCGGCCCGCGCTCGCTGGTGTCCGAGATGGAGCGGATGACAGCCAACGGGTTGTCGGGCAGACAGCCCATGATCCAGGCCGACTCCATGTCGACGGCCACAGCGCCCGAGGCGGCGAGCGCCATCCGCTCACGAGCCCGGACATAACGCGGCGAGGACACGAGCGGCCCGGTGTGCACCCCGAGGCCGGCACGGCGAAATTCGGCGGCGAGAAACGACGCTCCTGGGAGGTTGAGCGATGCCGACGACTCGGTGTTGCGAAGTTCACTGGCAATGACGAGGTCCCCGGGATGCAGCTCCGGCGAGAGACCGCCCGCCACGCCGACGAGCGCAACGGCGGTCCTCCCGTCGAGACTGGCGGCAAGCTCGGCGCCGGCACGCCGGGCGCGACCGGGCCCGACGCCGATGATGACATCGGCACCGCCCACCGCGAAGGCTTCGACGCGCAGCGCCGTCAGGACCTTGAGATCAGCCGTGGGATTCTCCGTTCACGTAACGCCCCAGGGCCGCGACCGGGAACACGAGCCGGTACAGGTGATAGTTGATGTAGAAGTCGCCGGGAAAACCGGTCCCCGTGAACCACGGCTCGTCCCACGAACCGTCTTCGCTCTGAGCCGCGACGAGGAACTCCACACCGTGCCGGGTCGCCTCGGAGCGCTCGCCCGCGGCCAGGAGGGCCAACAGGGCCCAAGCCGTCTGGGATGCCGTCGACGGCCCGCAGCCGCGTAGGGAATAGTCCCGATACGAGCGCAGGTCCTCGCCCCAGCCACCATCGGGGTTCTGGTGGCCTTCCAACCAGGCGACTGCCTGGCGCACAGCGGGGTCGTCGGTGGCCAACCCGGCAGCGACGAGCCCCGGGACGACAGCGCCGGTGCCATAGACATGGTTGGCACCCCAGCGCCCGAACCAGGACCCATCGTCCTCCTGCGCTCGCAGCAACCACCGCACGCCGCGATCGACCGCCTCTTGTGAACCTCCGAGCCTGGCCAGCATCTCCACGACGTGCGCGGTCACATCAGCGCTGGGAGGGTCGATCAGCTCCCCGAAGTCGCAGAAAGGAAGCTCCCGGCACAGTGTCTGTGTGTTGTCGACGTCGAAAGCCCCCCAACCTCCGTCCCGGCACTGCATCCCCTCGATCCAGGCGATGGCACGGTCCACGGCGGCCGCCGCCGGCTCATCGGTTCGGCCAAGTGCCATCACGACTTCGGCCGTGTCGTCGATGTCCGGGTAGTTGTCATTGGCGAACTCGAAAGCCCAACCGGCCGGCTCGAGGTCCGGGCGCCGGACGGACCAGTCGCCTTTGACCGAGATCTCCTCGCCGAGCAGGTAGCGGGCGGCAGACCGCAGCACCGGGTCGTCGGCCGGGAGTCCCCCGTCGGCAAGAGCCGTGACGGCGAGGGCGGTGTCCCACACCGGGGACTGGCAGGCCTCGAGCCGCCTCCCGGCGTCGTCTTCGATCGTGAAGCCGTCCAAGCCTTCGGTCCCCGCCCTCATGACGGGGTGCTCGAGCGCGTAGCCCTGCAGTCGCAGGGCGATCAACGAGTACACCCACGGCGGCTGGATGCCACCCCACGAGCCGTCCGCCTCCTGACGTTGCACGATCCAGCGCTCAGCCCGAGCAAGGGCAGCCTTCCGGATGAACCTGACCGGATGGCGCTCGTAAGCCTTGAGGACGCGGTCGAGCGCCTGGAACCGGCCCGACCAGGTGCTGAGCGGTGCCGGGGGTGCCTCTGGGAGGCCGGTCCTCAGCTCGTCGATGCCGAATCCCAGCTGGTGAGTCGGCCGGTGCGCGCTCACCACCGTGAGGGCCACAACGGTCTGGCGTGCCCAGCAGCCGAAGTCGTAGATGTTGAGCGGGACGAAGCCCGGCAGGAAGATCAGCTCCGGAGGGAGCACCGGCAGCCCCTCCCACGGCCAGAGGCCGAACAGCGCCAGCCAGATCCGGGTGAAGACACGGGTGCGCTCGACACCACCGCAGCTCTGGACGAACCGAGCCGCGCGCTCCAGGTGCGCAGCGTCCTCGGGGTCACCCGCGAGGCGGAGCGCGACGTAGGCCTCGACAGTGGTCGAGAGCTCGGGCGGCCCGCCGTAGAAGTTCGCCCAGGTGCCGTCCTCGCGCTGGCGCGACCGGATCCAGTGGGCCGACGATGCCGTCTGCTCGGCGGTGCGGATGCCCAGGAACTCGCGCAGCAGAAGGTCCTCCGCGTCGATGGTGACGTTCGTCTCGAGCTCGCCCTTCCACCAACCGTCCGGATGCTGAAGCGCGACCAGGGCAGCGACGGCCCTGCGGAGGCATGCCCGGGCGTCGTCGTTCGCCTGCGCAGCCGGCGGAGAGGGCCTTGAAGCGGTCCTGGCATCTGCCTGCGGACGACCCTCGAGCACGTTCATCGGTCCCGTTCGGTCACGTATCGGGCGATCGCCGCCAGCTCCGAGCTGGGTCCGATCGCCAAGGGCACGCGCTCGAGCGAAGCGAGAGCGGCATCAAGCTGCAACTCTCCGATCGCCAGGGTCTCCTGGCGTGCGCCGCACTGCTCCAACAGGAGCGTCGCCTTCGCGACCTCGGCTTCGCTGAGATCACGCTCCAACAGTGACCCGATCCCTGCGGGCAGGTCGGTGCCCCGAGTGAGCGCGATCGCGATCGGCAGGGACTTCTTGTGCTGACGCAGGTCGCTGCCGACCGGCTTGCCGGTGACACTGGGCTCGCCCCAGATGCCGAGCACGTCGTCGACGGCCTGGAAGGCGATCCCCAGGTGGCGGCCAAAGTCCGCCAACGCATCGACTGTGGGGGCCGGGGCACCGGCCAGGATCGCACCGACAGCGGCAGCGCACGACAGTAAGGCCCCGGTCTTGCAGACTTCCATGTGGAGGCACTCCTCCACCGACAACGAGGCCCGGAGCTCGGCGGCCATGTCCTCTGCCTGACCTGCGATCATCGCCTGGGTGGCTTCGGCGAGCCGTGCGGCAGCCGTGACGCGCTCTGCTGTCGGCTCCTCCAAGAGGACTTGGAAGGCGAGAGTCGCAAGCGCGTCGCCGGCGATGATGGCATGACCAACGCCGTGCGCGGCCCACAGAGTCGGCCGATGCCGCCGTTCGAGATCGCCGTCGATGATGTCGTCGTGGACGAGCGAGAAGTTGTGGACGAGCTCGACGGCGACCGCGCCGACGACTCCGGCGCTCTCATCGGCGCCGGCAGCGGCGGCCGAGATGATCGTGAGCCCTGCGCGCACGAACTTGCCTCCGCCGGCGAGATGCTCACATACCGCAGGACGCAGAGCCGGGCAAAGGCGGAGCACGGCCGCGTCCACGGCCGGCATCACCAGCGATCTCGCCCGCGTCAAAGACTCCACTGCTGACAGAACGCTCCCGCGCCGCACCGGAGAGGAGATCGTCGTCAAGTCCCGGCCCCTTCCAGCTGTCGTGGGCCCCCTGTGCGGGTATCGGACAAGAGGGCCAATGCCTGCGAGGCCGCCTGTCGGCCACTGCGGACCGCGCCCTCCATCGTCGCCGGCCACCCGGTGTCGCACCAGGCGCCGGCGAGGAACAAGCCGGGCACCTCGGTCTCAGTCGGTGGGCGGAACATCCTGGTACCGGGACGCGCCCGGAATGTCGCGGCCCTTTCCCGGGTGACGATCGCGTCGAGCAGGCAAGCCTGGCGCGCGGCGGGGAACAGCTCGCGCAGCGCCTCGAAGAACATGCTCACGAGCTCGGGCGAACCTGTTGCGATGTGACTGTCCGCTGCCGAGAGCGAGATGACCAGGCACTGGCCCGACTTGACCCCGCTCGCGAGCGTCCGGTCGAAGACGAACTGGACCGGCGAGTCCACACAGGCCGCCAGCGGGAGGTCCGTCACCTTGCGGTCGAGGACAAGGTGGATGTTGACGATGGGAGAGGTCCCCAGGCACTCGGACTCCCGGGCGCCGGCGACCGGGCCGAGGGACGCGCCGATGCCCGCCGCCACGCGCAGCGGCGTGGCCAGGATCACGGCATCGACGACCACGCTCCGCTCCCCGGAGCTCAAGGTGAAGGCACCGACGCTCGAGCGGCCGACGGCGCCCACGGGACGTCCCAGCACCGTCTCGACGCCCGCTGCTTCCAGTGCCCGTGCCGCGATGGCACCGTGAAGCTCGGCGAGGGGGACCCGCGACCACCCGATGTCGCCGGCGTCGGATCGATCGAGGAGACCGACCCGGAAGACCTTCACAGCCAGGCTGAGCGATGCCTCGGCAGCCGGGATGTTGAGCGTAGGCAACGCGATCAGGTTCCAGAGGCGGTCAACTGCCCGCTTGCTCTGGCCGTGGACGGCGAGCCAGTCCCCGAACGAGATGTTGTCGAGGGACGCGTCGTCGGGGTCGAGCCGCCCGAGCGCCAGCGCGGGGCGCACCAGGCGCACCCGCTCACGCACCGACAGGTGACGGTAGGTTCCCAGCGAGCCGGCCATGTGCAAAGGGGCGGGCAGGACCGACCTCTTGATCGAGGCGCGCGAGCCATCGGGTGAGAGCACCGGGACCTCGAGCCGGTCCTGCAGGAACACATGGGTTGTTGCCCCGATGCGGTCGATGAAATCCCGATAGGCCGTGCAGCAACGAAGGAACACGTGGTGGCCGTTGTCGAATGAGAGCCCGTTGTGCCTGATCGAGGCCGTCAGTCCGCCCAGGACCGGGCGCCGCTCGAAGAGGACGACCTCGGCTCCGCCGTCTGCGGCCGCTAGTGCGGCGGCCATCCCCGCCAGGCCGCCGCCCACCACACCTATTCGAGCCGGGCTCATGGTCGTGCTCCGACAAGGCTCCGCGCTGCGACCAATGCCTTCTCCCAGCTCGGCAAGGACATGCGCCCTCTTGTGACCGCGATCGGCTCAGCCTTGATCCGGACCAGGAGACGCCGGTAGATCCCGGCCATCGCGGCGACGCAGGCGCGGCTCCGGCCGTCGAGCAACGGCAGAAGCTGGAGTCCCTCGACAAACCACCGGTCCGCGCGACCGCATTCGAGCGCGACGAGCCTTGCCACGTCCGCCGCCGGGCCCGTGAGCTCCGCGGCGCAGCCGACCGACTCGGCATCGCTGCTCGGCAGGTACACGCGACCCGAGTGAGCGGTCCTCGACGACGTCGCGCAAGATGTTCGTGAGCTGGAGCGCGACCCCGAGCGAATCCGCGAGTGGGACCGCCCTATCGAGGTCCCGCGAACCGAACACGGCGAGCGAGAGTCGGCCCACCGAGCCTGCCACCTTGCGGCAGTAGACGACGAGATCATCGATCGTCTCGTACGACGTGCCGCTGACGTCCATCTCGCAGCCGTCGATGATCTCGCCGAAGCACGACAGCGGGAGCCGGTATCGAACGGCCGCGTCCGCCACCGCTGCGAGCACCGGGTCGGTCGTGTGCGCATCGATCGGGTCGATGCTCTTGCGAATGGCCTGGAGCGCGGTGAGCTTCTCAGCCGGAGCGGACTGCCCGTCGCCGACGTCGTCGAATTCGTCGCGCCAGTGCGTAGACCGCCGACAGCGCTCGCCGCTCGGGCTTTCGGAGCAGCCTGATGCCGTACGCGAAGTTCTTCGCTTCCTCGCGCGTGACGGCCTCGCAGAAGTCGTAGGCGAGATCGATCTTCACGACCTGGCTCTCCCATTGCTCGCCGCCGTCATGGCGAAGACGGCCCGCTTCGCGAATGCGAGCTTGTGGGGACGGCACCGATACCTGAGCACATCGCCGCCGGACCGTTCGATGGAGTCGAGCGCCGCCGTCCCCCCTGCGGCGAAGCCCACGACCGCTGCCCGGGGACGGAACCCGAGCGACGCAGCGAGCGGGACCGCCGATGCAAGGAGGTTTCGCGCGCGGTTCACTTCCATGACTACGAGGCTTCGCAACGCTGGGGACGCGCCGGTCCCTAGCAGCTCAGCTTCGGTACACCCGAAGCGTTCCAGGTCCTCAGCGGGCAGATAGATGCGCCCTCGCCTCGCGTCCTCTCCAACGTCTTGAAGGTGCTCGACGACCTGCAAACCGATGCAGACCTCATCGGAAAGCGCGGTCCGCTCGGCCGTCGCGGCCCCGAAGACCGCCAGCACGAGCCGGCCCACCGGTGCCGCGGACAGCATGCAGTAGCCCACGAGGTCGCCGAAGCTCCGATAGCGCGTCGTGCGCTGGTCCATCCGGTTGGCTTCGATAAGGCAGCGAAACGGGTCCAGGCTCAGGTCGAGCCCCCTGATCACCGGCGTGAGCTGCTGGAGCGCAGGGTGAGTCGCTCTGCCGGCGGCTGCACGGTCGAGATCTGCTTCCAGCCAGTCCAACAACGCCAGGCGATCGCCCTCTGCCTCGTCTCCGAGGTCGTCGGCCAGTCGGGCAAAACCGTAGATCGCCATCAGGCTCGCCCGGATCTCGCGTGGCAACAGATACGAGGCGACCGGGAAGTTCTCGTTTCGTGCCTTGGTGGCGAGCAGGGCGGGCGCGTCGAAGTCACCTCCAATGGAGCGCCCCGACTCAGTTGACACCATCGGCTACTCCTTCGCGTAGTGCCGATGACTAATGGTTCCACCTTTGTTATACGTGCGGGGGCACCTGCGTCAAGGGACGGACGCGCGCAAGCCGGCCCAAGGGCGTGACCGGACGACCGCCTCTGAGGGGAATCCAGGTCGTGACCTGCGGGTTCCGAGCGCCCGGGCGCGAGCGGTCGGAAAGGTTCAGGAGCGCGAAGACGACGAGGGGCTCGGTGCCTCGAGTGTTGGCCGGAGCAGCCCAACCAGGGCCGCATCGACAACTCGCCGAGCAGCCGACCTGGCGGCCTTGCCTCTCGTGCGGAGCCTGGGCACTACCCGGCTGGCGAGGCCGGCCGTGATGACACCGACCACGCCGATGAGATTCGGTTGATGCCGGAGCTCCCCGGTCGCCACCTCGAGCAGCAACGGGGCCATCGGGGCAAGCAGGAGCTTCAACTTCTCGATCGCCTGCGGCTCGCTCATCGGCGCAGGCAGCTCGTCAAGCTGCTCTCCGACAGCATCAACGGTGGAACGGGCCGCAGCGAGGAAGATCGCCTCTTTCGAGTCGAAGTACCGATAGAAGGTCCCCTTGGCGACGTCAGCTGCGCTGCAGATGTCCGCAACGTTGACGCCTGCATAGCCGTGCTGGGCGAATGCCTCCCGGGCGGCCACGACGAGCCGGGCCGAGACGACGGCCGGGCCGGACCGTTCCAGGTAGGCGTCGATGACTTCGTCCCAGGTGTCGGGGGAAGACCCACTCTCATGGTTCAACGCGAGCAGCTCGGGCAAGGCTTCTCGGATGGTCTCGAGCGGCATGTTCCGTCGCTCACGGAGCAGGTGGATGAGGTTGAGAGCCTCGACGTGACGCTCGTCGTAAAGGAACCGGTTGGAGGCGAGCTCGATCGCCTCGGGCAGGAGGCCGAGGTGGCGGTAGTGGTGAATGGTCGGCACGGGAGTGCCCGTCTTCTCGGCAAGCACCGAGACGGTGAACCCGGCCTCCGAGGCTGCGCGCGGCGTCTCCGCGCGCCGCACCGACTCCGGAGGCTCTTGGCTCCGTACCGTTCCAGCCTGACTCCAGGGACTGCCTTCCACCGGCCTTCTTCTATCACGCCACTGTCGGGGTGGTTCCAATCAAGATTCTATTTGCAGATCGTTGCTGGAAAGAAACACCCCGCGCAACGGAGGCGATCTGACGCCACCCGGGGGAGGACCGCCACCGGGGTCGGCCCGGGCTAGTCGGCCGCCGGCTCAGGACGGCCGAAGAGGTACCCCTGCCCAGCCTGAACACCCACTCCTCTCAAGAGGTTGAGCTCTTCCTCGGTCTCGATTCCTTCTGCGAGGCTCATCGCGCCCAAACGGTCCGCGAGCACCTTGAGAGCGGAGGCCATCGCTTCCTTCATCGGGTCCGAAGCAATCCCGTGGGTGACGTCGATGTCGATCTTGATGATGTCCGCGTGCACGTCGAACAGGCCACTGAAGCTGACCGACCCCGACCCGGCGTCGTCCAGTGCGATCCGCACACCTGTGGCGCGCAGCGCACCGACGGCCTCGCTGACCTCCTCGTAGTCTCCGGCAGCGGCGTCCTCGTTGATCTCCAGAACCACGCGCTTGGGGTCGACGCCACCGAGGACGTCCCTGAGCTCGTCGGACCCGGCCGTCTCTGGAGACAAGTTGACAGAGATGAATGCTTCAGCTGGCAGACGCTCGAGATGGGCGAGCGCGGCACGGATGGCCGTCATCTCGATCTCGAGCAGCAGGCCAACCTCGGCAGCCTCCGCGAACCATGTCCGCGGCGAGACACTTGAGTCCCCGGGAAAGCGCGCCAGTGCCTCGTACCCGATCACTTTCGTCGTGGCCAGGTCGACGATGGGCTGGAACACGATGCGAATCGAGCCATCCGCCGGCAGCTCCTCGAAACGACGGCGCACTTCGACCAGTCGCTGATCGTCACGCGAGTCGATCACAGAATCCTGCGCAAGGCTTTCGTGGGACTCCCCCACGGGATCCGACGCGGTCGGCTCCGCCTGAGGCTCGAGGTCTTCGCGAGGTTCGTCCACCTCTCCCCCTTTCTCACCCAGTGTCCGGCTTCCTTTCGATGCGGTGCTTCTTGATCGTCAAAGCGACCGACCGACTCAAGGATGCCACTCATCGCCGAGGCGGCGTGGCACCGAGTCGGTGGTCCCCACTACAACCAGACGCGCTCGAATGTCCCGATCAGCTCCTGCCTGATCAACGACTCTCTGAACATCGGGCGGTACGATCCAGGCGCCGTCACACCGAATAGGCGTTCTCCTGATGCGGAGGCCGAGTGAACCTGCTTTTGGTGACACTGGACCAGTTCCGGGGAGACTGCCTGTCGGCTGCCGGCCACCACGTCGCCCGAACGCCCAACCTCGACCGCCTCGCCGCGTCGGGCGTGCGGTTCGACCGCCACTACAGCCAGGCAGCGCCCTGCTCACCAGGCCGAGCTTGTCTCTACACGGGCACCTACCAGATGAACAACCGGGTCGTCGCGAACGGCACCCCGCTCGACGACCGCCTGGACAATCTGGCGCGAGCGGGCCGGCGAGCCGGTTTCGACCCCACGCTGTTCGGGTACACGGACCAGGGCATCGATCCCCGGGTCGTCCGGTCGCTTGACGACCCGCGCCTTTCCAGCTACGAAGGCGTGCTGCCAGGCTTCACGGTCGGGCTCGACCTCAGCGGCGAGCACACGAGATGGATCGAGTGGCTCCGGGACCTCGGCTACGACGTTCCTTCGCAAGGCTATGGAGCCCTCGCGACCGAGCCCGACCGGCCTGAAGAAGTCGGGGTGTCGGCTTTCCTGACGAACCGCTACCTGGACTGGCTCGAACGAAGGGACCGCCCGTGGTTCGCCCACCTGAGCTACCTGAGGCCGCACCCTCCCTACGCTGCCGCAGGCCGCTGGGCCAGCGCCTTCGGTCCCGACGATGTCGACATGCCGATCGCCCCTTCACCACGTCGCCATTGGTTCCACGAAGCGGCTCTCGGCTTGGCACAAGCCGCGACTCCGACCGACGAGGGCGCGCTGCGCCGAATGCGGGCCCAGTACTACGGAATGGTCGGCGATGTCGATGCCCAACTCGGTCGAATACGCGATGCCCTCGAGAGACTTGGCCAGTGGCAGGACACCTTCGTGATGGTGACGTCCGATCACGGTGACCAACTCGGAGACCACGGGCTGATGGAGAAGCTCGGCTACTTCGAGGAGAGCTATCGAGTACCGGCCATTGTTCGCTCTCCCGGGCATGCCGAGGCTCACGGGACCGTCGTGCATGAGTTCACCGAGAACATCGACTTCTTCCCGACGATCTGCGAAGCCCTGGGTCTCGTTGTCCCCGCTCAGTGCGATGGGCTGGCGCTCACCTCGTTCCTCGAAGGACACCTTCCGCCATGGTGGCGCTCCGCGGCGGCCTGGGAGTTCGACTGGCGGTACCTGGGGCTTCCCGGCGGCGCCTTCGACTGGCCGTGGGACAGGCACCTGGAAAGGAACAACCTCGCTGTGCGGCGCTTTGCCGACGGGGCCTACGTCCAATTCGGGGACGGCTCATGGCTCTGCTATGACATCGCCGCCGACCCGACCTGGCGAACAGAGGTCGACGACCCCTCCCGGGTCCTCGGGTATGCACAGTCGATGCTCGCCTGGAGGGCAGAGCACACGGACCGGGAGGTCACGAGCTTCCTTCTCGAGGACGGCGGTATCGGTCGCTGGCCGACCGGCTCAGCCTTCGCGCCATCGGGGCGAACAGGCCGGGAGCTGTCCCCAGATCCGTGACGACTCTGCCGTTCGCCGATCGCATGCGTCGAACCGGTGGTGGCAACGAAGCTGGCGGAATCTGAGGCTGGTGCCTGTTGTAGGTGTCAAGTTCGCGGACTTGGCGTCGACAATTCTCTTGATGAACCTCTACGAGATCGCTAGAGCGCCGGTGACCTTGCTGCCACGTCGAGCCGCAGCGCTCGTCGCCCGCAGACTCGCGGGCCGACCGCGGGTGGTCCGATGACGCTCTTCGATCGAGTCGTGCCGGCTGCCGAGCACTCTTCACCGCTGACCGCGAAAGTGGCCGAGTACGGGAGTGAGGAGCAGTTCAGGTCTCTCGTCGTCAACATCCCTGGCGCCGTCTACCGCCGCGAATGCGTCGAGCCTTGGACGATGCGCTTTATCAGTGACCATATCGAGGTACTCACCGGCTACCCGGCGAGCGAATTCACCGAAGAGAACGTACGGTCCTTCGAATCGATCATCTGTCCTGATGATCGCGAGCACGTGAGCGGTGTCGTCCGCGAGGCGCTGAGCCGAGGGGGTTCCTTCTCGCTCGAGTACCGCCTTGTTCACGCGGACGGTTCGCTCAGGTGGGTCGCCGAGCACGGCCGCGGCGTCGCGGACTCCGGCGGGCGGCCGCTGTGGATCGACGGTGTGATCCTCGGCCTTTGCGCTCAGCGGGAGACCCTGGAGCCCGGCGCGCGCACCAAGGTGCGGCGTCGTCATCTGTCGGGCCATGACCCCCTCACCTGTCTCCCGGACCGCATGCTCGTGCGTGACCGTCTCCAGCAGATGCTGCTCCGATCTCAACGCGAGCACTTCCCTATTGCCGCCTATGTCATCGATCTGGACAACTTCAGGTCCGTCAATGAGAACCTTGGACAACGGGCCGGAGACGAACTGTTGAAAGCGGTGACCGCGCGCTTGGCAAGCGTGCTCCGGTCGAGCGACACCATTGGGCGGCCTGGCGGGGACGAGTTCGCGATCCTGGCTGAAGGGCTGTCGCTCTCTGCGGGACCGGAGCTGCTGGCCGAGAGGTTGCTGGATGTCCTGAAGGAACCCTTCCGGGTCGAAGGATTCGTGGATGTCCCGCTCTCGATCACGGCAAGCGTCGGCATCGCGACCAACGACGGGGACGAGCCGGACGATCTCCTCCGCGATGCGGCCATCGCCCTGTGTCAAGCGAAGGCCCGCGGAAGGAATTGCCACGTCCGGTTCAAGCCCGAGATGAAGACCGCAGCGATGGAACGGCTCGAGATCGAGGCCGATCTCCGGGACGCTCTTCAGGAGAACCAGTTCTTCATTCTCTATCAGCCGATATTCGAACTGGACAGCGTCGGCGTGTGCGGCGTGGAGGCGCTCCTGCGCTGGCGGCATCCCGTCCGGGGCATCGTCGACCCCGATTCCTTCGTGCCGGTGCTGGAAGAGACCGGAATGATCATCCCGGTCGGGGCGTGGCTGCTCAAGCAAGCCTGTCGACGAGCCGCCGCGTGGCATCGGCTCGGCCATCACCTGACGATGTCGATCAACATCTCGACGCGTCAGCTCGAGGCGGGTGATCTCGCCGATCAGGTGCAGGCGGCCCTGGCGGCTACGGCGCTCGAACCCGGATCGCTCGTCATCAATGTCGCCGAGCAGAGCTTGAAGATGGACATGGAAGCCATGGTTCGCCGACTTCGCCAGCTCAAGACACTGGGCGTGCTTGTCGCCGTGGACGATTTTGGCGCCGGCTACTCAACACTCGCCCAACTTCGTCAGGTCCCGATCGACGCCCTCAAGATTGACCGGTCGTTCGTCGCCGCGATGGGGGACTCGCCCGAAGCGGTCAGCTCCGTTCACACCCTTGTGCAGCTGGGCCGGACTCTCGGGATCGAGACGCTAGCTGAGGGCATCGAACAGGGCTGGCAGCTCGCAAGCCTTCAGAACGAGCACTGCAAGTTCGGTCAAGGTTCCCTGTTCTCGCAACCGATCGCCCCCGAGGCGCTCGAAGCCATTCTCACCCTTGAACCCGTTGTCCCTCTGAGGGGCCGTCTGCCGCGTCAAAGTCGGCCGGCATCCACGATCCGACTGAGGAACTGCTGAGTACGACTGTTGACGGGCGCGGTGAACACCTGGCTCGGCGGCCCCTGCTCGAGTATCACACCATCGTCCAAGAAGCAGACTCGGTCTGCGATGTCCCGGGCGAAACCCATCTCGTGGGTAGCGATCAACATGGTCATGCCCGCTGCCGCCAGCTCGCGGATGACCCCCAGCACCTCAGCCACTAGCTCGGGATCCAGTGCGCTCGTCACCTCGTCCAGCAACATGATTCCCGGCTGCATCGCGAGAGCCCGGACGATTGCGACCCGCTGCTGCTGACCTCCGGAAAGGCGGTCGGGATAGTCGTCCTGTTTGTCCGAGAGGCCGAATCTGACAAGCAGCGCACGTCCTGCTTCCTCGGCCTGGTCGCGCGGGACTCCGAGAACTCGAGTGGGAGCAAGCGTGATGTTGCGGAGCACGGTCATGTGGGGAAACAGGTTGAAGGACTGGAAGACAATGCCGATATGGCGTCGCACCGCGTTCTCGTCAACGCCCGGCGCCGTCACATCCTGGCCCCACAGGAGGATCCGTCCCCGATTGATCGGCTCTAACAAGTTCACGCAACGAAGCAGTGTGGACTTGCCCGATCCGGATGCTCCTATGAGACATATGACTTCGTGCGGCGCCACGGACAGATTGATTCCTCGCAGCACCTCGAGAGCGCCGAATGACTTGTGAACGCCCTCGAGCCGGACCGCCTCTTGGCCCGAAAGAGCCGGGTCGCCGGGTTGGGCCTCGCCGCCAAGCTGAGCTCCGCCAAGCTGAGATCCGTCGAAGCCCGAACTGGTGGCGCGCTCGCTCACCGAATCGCCCCGCTTCCCGCGAGCCGACGGCTCACGTCCCGGGCGATGAGGCGGTCTGTGAACCGGGCCAGAGGGATCGTCAGGCAAAGGAACAAGAGCGCGGCAACCGTGTAGGACGAGTACACGAAGAGGGTCGAGGAGTCGATCTGTGCGGCCCGGTTCGCCTCGATCACCGCTCCGAGCGTCGATACGAGCGCCGTGTCCTTCTGCAGACTGATGAAGTCGTTCAATAGCGGCGGGATCACGGTGCGAACCGCTTGTGGCAGCACCACAAAGCGGAGGGACTTCCACTGCGACAACCCGAGCGACCGGGCTGCGGCCACCTGGCTCTGGTGCACCGAGTTGATCCCCGCCCGGTACACCTCGGCGACATAAGCGGAATACGACAGCACGAGCGCGACAATTCCGTAGACGAAGTCTGACTGAGTGGAGATGCCGCGTATGTAGAGGGCCGGGGCGCCGAAACCAATTCCGTAGATCACGATGATGAGCGGCACTCCCCTGAAGACGTCGGTGTAGATGACAGCCAGCATGCGGAACGGGAACAGCACGGGATTGCGCAATTGGCGCAGCACGGCGATGACCAGGGCGCAGAAGAGGATCAGCACCTCGGCGATGAGGAACATCTCGATGTTCAAGATGAGGCCCTTGCCGACCGAGTAGAGGCCCTTGCTCGGGTCGCCGAGGAACGCCTGCTTCATCTGCTGCGGATTGAAGAACGTATGCCGCACCGAGGCGGCCCCTGGTGCGAACACGAACAGGGCGATGACCCCTCCGATGAACACGACAGTGCTCACGGTGGAGACCGCGGCGGCACGTGGGCCGCCAAGCAGGTGGGAACCCCTACCGTTGCCTACGAAGCTGCCAGGTGGAGGCGCTCCGGCCGCGAGCAGCGTCTGTTCCTCCACGTAGGCGCCCTCGCGACTCCCCCGAGCAGGCAACCGGTCCGCCTCCCGTGGCCGTGGCTACGGCTTGATCGTCGGAACGGAGGTATAGATGCCGAGGTACTCCTTCGCGAACTTGGCGAGGGACCCGTCAGCCGTCAGGGTGTTGATCGCCCTGTTCACACACCCGACGAGAGGATCACCCTTGGCGAACAGCAGCCCGTAATGCTCCCCTGTGCTCGGGAACTGACCCACCATGATCGAGTTCGGGATCTCCGAGGAGCTGATGTACTGCGCGGTCGGCGTGTCGGCCACGAGGGCCTGGATCCGGTCGTCCTGGAGGGCCGACTTGGCGTCGTTCAGCGTGTTGAACACCGAAGGTTGGTGAATCGGCCGGAGTTCGGTGTTGATGAAAGCCAGGCTCGTAGAACCGATCTGATCGCCGTAGACATAGGTGCGGAGCTCAGCCGGGGTGTGGTGTTTCACGATCCGGCCGTTCTTGAGGGCAACCAGCGCCTGCTGGACGGCGTAGTAGCTGACACTGAACGACACCACCCTGGCACGCTCGGGCGTGTAGGAGATCTCGTTGACGTCGAAGTCGAACCGCTTCGGGCCCGGTGCGAAGGAGGCGTCGAAGGGCTCGAGCGTCCATTTCACCTGCGCCTTCGAGAAGCCGAGCTGCTTTGCAACGGCATATGCGACCGCGCTCTCGTACCCCTTGCCGTTGGAGGGTGTGTTGTTCTCGAACCATGGCGGATACGCCGGGCTGTCGGTCGCGACCGTCAGCACGCCGTGCTTGAACAGGTCGGGCTGAATTGCCGCGTACGTGCATGACGAAGTCCTGGTCGTCGACACCGTCAACGCAGTCTTCGTCGTCGATGCCGAGACGGTCGACGCACACGCCACGAGGCCGAGCCCGATCACGGCAAATACCGAAAGAACAATGATCTTGCGCATCATCAGCTCACCCACTCCTTGCGAAACGGTTTCCTCTTCGTCAGGCCTGACCGCAGCGCGGCCGCAACGAGCGTATCGCCGGCCAAAGCCGGAGGGCCGTTCCCTCGCGACCGGCCGTCCGGGTTCGGGCTCGACCTGTTGACGACCCGGCTCGGGCCGAATACGGTATCCCCACTTCGTACCTGGCGCGACCGGGGGGTTGAGCGCTGGGTACCGCGGTGGGAGGGCGTCGGCGAGCGGCCTCGTTGGCGTCGGCGCCCTCGCCACCCACCGGTGGCCTCGATCGCCGGATCGCGGGCCACGGGCCGAGCATGACGGAACGTGGCCGGGATCTGACCGCAGGCGAAATGGCCGCGTCACCCGGGTGACACGGCGGCGCGCGGAGGGCACAGGCCGGCTCGCGGGAATGGCCCCGCCCATTCACTAGGTTGGCCACGTGCGACTGACGGCCGGATGTGAGCTGCGATGGCATATAGGCATGCTGGGACCGCGGACGGGAGAGGTCCGTTCGTGACGGTCGCCGTCGCCCAGTTCGCGTCCAAGCCCGACGCGGTCGCCAACCGCGCGCGGGCACTCGGTCTTCTCAGGACTGCGGCCGAAGGTGGCGCCAAGCTCGTGGTCCTGCCCGAGGCTGCGATGTACCCTCTCGACCGGCCTGTTACGGAGCTCGCGCAAGCGGCCGAGACACTCGACGGGCCCTTTGTCACGGCTTTGGCGCAGACGGCGTCCGCGCTCGGCGTGACCGTCATCGCCGGGATGTTCGAGAACGTGTCTGGCGAGCAACGGGTTCACAACACCGTCGTAGCGGTCGGTGCCCAGGGGCTGCTCGGCCGGTACCGGAAGCTCCACCTCTACGACGCCCTGGGCCACAAGGAGTCCGATGCCTTCCTACCGGGTCGGATCGACGGCGACGAGCTGTTGGTACTGCCCGTCGGTGAGTTCGTGGTAGGTGTCGCGACGTGTTACGACCTGCGTTTTCCTGAGCTGTTCCGCGCATTGGCCGACAGGGGTGTCAACGTGTTCGCAGTGCCCGCTGCTTGGGTCTCGGGGCCGCTCAAGCACGAGCATTGGATGACGATGTGCCGCGCACGCGCGATCGAGAACACCTCCTACCTGCTCGCGGCGGCACAAACACCGCCTAGGTACTGCGGCCGTAGCCTCGTGCTCGACCCCATGGGCGTCGAGCTTGCCGGACTTGGCGAGACCGACGGCGTCGCGACCGCCGAGATCTCGCTTGAGCGCGTCACATCGGTGCGCGCGGCGCTGCCTGTGCTGCTCCAGAGGCGCTACGAGGTCCGCCCAGGGCCGTGACGGCTCAGGCGACCGGCGGTGAGAGCCTCCTGATGCCGATCGGCCGGAACCGGCTGAGCAACTGGTCCACCGCCTTCGCCCGGGGCAGAGAGGGCGTCGCGCCCGGCACACCTACGGCCAACGCCCCTGCCGCGGTTGCTCGAGCCAGACCGCCTTCGACACCCTCACCGCGGGCCAGTGCGCTGGCGAACGCGCCGCAGAACGCGTCGCCGGCGGCCACCGTGTCGACGACCGGGACCCACAGAGCAGGAACGGTGAGCACGCAGTCGTCGTCGACATAGACAGCGCCCTTGGCCCCCAGAGTCACGACGACCGCTCCACAGCCGCGCGAGAGCAGTGCGCGGGCCGCCTCGATCGCCCCTCCCGGATCGTCGACCTTCATATGAGTCAGCGCCGCAGCCTCGACCTCGTTGGGAAGGCAGATGTCGACCTTTGACAAGAGCTCGTCGTCCAGCTCCAGCGCAGGCGCCGGATTGAGCATCGTCGTCGTGCCGGCCCGCTTGGCCACCTCGAGCGCCGCGCGCACGACCTCCAACCGCACCTCGAGCTGCACGAGCAGAACAGAGGCCTCGTCGATCAACCCTGCCGCCTCCCTCACGTGCTGCACCGTGAGCGTGTGGTTGGACCGGGGCACGATGATGATGAAGTTCTGGCCTGTGGAGTCCACGGTTATGTGAGCGATCCCGGTTGCGACCGCGGAGTCGGTCGTCAGGTGCGAGATGTCGACGCCTTCGGCGATCAGCTGCGCCCGGATCGCGTCGCCGAACCCGTCCGAGCCGACCCGGCCGACCATCGCAGTGGCCACGCCCTGCCGGGCACATGTCACCGCCTGGTTGTTGCCCTTGCCCCCGGGCACCATCGTGAACGAGCTGCCAATCACGGTCTCGCCCGCCGACGGCAACGTTGCCGTGCCAACCGTGAGGTCCATCGACAGACTTCCGACCACCACAACCTCAGCCATGCGTGCCCCACCACGCGTCGGTCACTCGGAACCGGGCCACGTCAGGTGTCGAGGTGCAGGAGCAGCCACTGCAGGAGCATCGTCGCGTTGACGTTGCGGCCCAGACGCGTGGAGGCCTCGTCGATGGCCGCGATCGCGGAGAGGGCGGACCTGAGGCGCTGGGTCGAGACCTCCGGCTCGGCGAGACGCTCCCGGCACACCTCCGAGACCGTAGCGAGCCCGGCGCGGATCTCGTCGGTGCGCACCCTTCGCAGCTCTCGACTGTGACGCTCCTCGATGACGGAGCGGCCCGCGACGGCCTTCTCGCCCCGTCGCTCGGCCTCCTCCTGAAGGAAGGCCAGCTCCTCGGCTTGTCGCGCACGCACTACCTCCAGCGGCTCGGCGACCGAGGCGAGCAGCTCGTCGACAAGCTCGGCAACCCTCGCTCCCGTCCCGTCCAACCGGCTCGGCACGGCTCTCCACCTCTGCAACCGCTCGGCGAAGCCCGGGTCTCGGGCCAGCAACCTGGCCCGGTCCAGGCGACCCCCCGCTGCCTCGGCGACAGCAGTCGCAGTCGCGACCTCGACGCCTTCGCCCATGAGGACCTCGATGATCGCTTCACCGTCGAGGGGCTTGAATTGGACCTGCACGCACCTGCTCGCGATCGTGACGAACGAGCTCGGGACCGTCTCTGCGATGAGGATGATCACAGTGGTGTCCGGAGGCTCCTCGATGGTCTTCAACAACGCCGGAGCAGCCTTGTCGACGAGGTCGAAGTCGACGAGGACGAGCACCTGGTACCGGGAGGCTCTCGGCGTGCGCAGAGCCAGGCGCGCGACGTCGCGCGCCTGATCGACCGAGATCGACGCGCCGACACGTTCGATCACCTCGAGATCGGGATGCCGGAGCGCGAGCGCCTCTTGGCACGACGCACATTCGCCACAGCCGCCGGTCGGGCACAGCAAAGCAGCAGCAAAGGCAACGGCCGCTTCACGACGGCCCGTGCCAGGTGGGCCGATGAAGAGATAGGCGTGAACAGGCGAATCCAACGATCCGCGGAGGAGCCCCGTCGCTCCGGGCTGGCCCTTCACTCGCTCGAGGACGGGGGCACGGGCTGTGCCCTCGGCAGCAGTCATCGGGGACCGTCGATGCCGAGACGCGCCCGGACGGCTCGGAGCACTTCAGCGGCAACTTCAGAGGCCGACACAGAACCGTCGATGACGACCCAGTGCTCGACGTCGTCCGCGGCTATCTTGCGGAAGCCCTCCTTGACTCTTCTGTGGAACTCCGGCTCCTCGGCCTCGATCCGGTCCGGGCTCACGCCGGGCAGCTGCGCCTGTTGCGCCGCCCGGCGCCGCTCGGCGAGCTCGCAAGGCACGTCCAAGAGCACCGACAGGTCGGGCCATCGACCGCCGGACGCGAGATCACACGCACGGCGTACCTCCTCGAGGGGCAGTCCGCGACCGTAGCCCTGGTAGGCGAGCGTCGACCCCGCGAACCGATCGACGACTACGTGCCGGCCGGCGAAGAGTGCCGGCTCGATCAGGGCAGTCAAGTGCTCAGCGCGCGCAGCGAGCATGAGGTACAGCTCCGCCCTCGGTGCGAACGTGCCCAACGACCGGTCGAGGAGCAGGTCCCGAATTCGCTCACCTATCGGGCTCCCACCCGGTTCACGGCTCAGCTCGGCGCCGATCGCCGCGGTCAAGAGCGCGGCCTGGGTGGATTTCCCGACGCCTTCGCCGCCTTCGATCGCGACCAACCGGCCCTAAGTACCCACGGCTCGAAGGTTAGAGCGTCACGTTCGGCGGCACGGTTGTTCGTGCCGGCGAGGTCGCCACCGGCTGCTCAGGCCTGCGCCGCCACCATCCCCCTCAGCTTGTCCACGACCTCGGTGATGGCCTCGTCTTGCGAGGCGAGGTGCTTTTGGATCTCGATCGCCTCGTGCAAGACGGCCTCGGCATCTTTGTAGGTGTCCTCGGCACGCTTGTCGCTCGCAGCTGCCTGTATGTTCTGGCCCACGATGATGACCGGCAAGAGCACCAACTGGAGGAAGTTCGAGCTGATCCACGCGATGATGATCGTCAGGTTGTGGCTCTTGATCGCCGAGGGCAGGCTGATCAGGGCGACGATCGCGAAGATGTACGCGCAGACCATGGTGCCGACGCCGAGCGTGATCATGAGGCCGACCTTGGCGTTGAATCTGGCGAACCCGGACTTGCCCCGGACGCGATGCTCGTTGGTCTTGGTCGGACGCGCCTGGCCGTCCAGGACCGCCTTGGTGTGCGGGTGGACGTGGTGGCGATAGCTGATGATGTCGGGCATGCCCGAAGGCTAACGGTGCACCTTTCCCGACACGGGAATCATCCAGCTGAAAGGTTCCCGCCCCTCCTCGTCGGGGAACGGACTCTTGAAGAACTCTGACGTTGCTCAGGCCTCGGCCTCCAGTTCGGGCTCGAGCGGCTTCGACTCGCTCCGTAGGAACATGTTCACGCCGGCCGCCAACGCGCCACCTACCAGCGCCGCCAAGATGAACAGCCACACCTGGCCAAGCCGGGCGCCGCCCTCGAACGGCGCCGGTCCGAGGGCCCGTGCCGGATTCACCGACGTGCCGTCGAGTCGGATGCCCACCAGGTGGATCACGGTCAGAGACAGGCCGATCGCCAGTCCGGCGAACCCGGAGAAACAGGCGAACGCTCTACCAGTCGTCGTCAGCCTGTGTGGCCGGGGGTCCTGAGCCCGCAGTCCTTATCGCGGCACCCGGAGCTGTCCGCGCCCCGGCCTTCTTCACCAGAGCAGCCTTCTCGGCGACGGCAGTCTTGCGGGCCCCGGCCTTCTTTGCCGGAGCAGCCTTCTTGGTGACGGCCGCCTTGCGAGCTCCGGCCTTCTTTGCCGGAGCGGCAGTCTTGCGAGCTCCGGCCTTCTTTGCCGGAGCGGCCTTCTTAGTGACGGCCGCCTTGCGGGCTCCGGCTTTCTTCACGGTCCCGGTTGCCTTGCGGGCGCCGGCCTTCTTAGCTCCGCCAGCCTTGCGGCCTGTCGTCCGCTTGGCCGGGCCAGCGGCCCGGCGGTCCGCGATCAGCTCGACTGCACGTTCGAGGGTCAGCTCGTCCGGGTCGTCACCTCGCCGTAGCGAGGCGTTCGTCGTACCGTCGGTGACATAGGGCCCGAAACGGCCCGAACGCAGCATGACCGCCGACCCGGACTCCGGATCGAGGCCAAGCTCGCGGAGAGGAGCTGCGGAAGTGCCGTAGCGACGCTGCTTGGGCGCCGCGAACAGAGAGAGCGCCTCCTCGATGGTCACCGTGAACAGCTGGGCCTCGGTCTCGAGGCTGCGAGTCTCCGAGCCCCGTTTCATGAACGGCCCGAACCGGCCATTGGCTGCCACGATCTCCTCACCGGTCTCGGGATCGGCGCCAACCGTCCTTGGCAGCTGCAGAATCTGCAGAGCCTGCTCGAGGGTGATGTCCGAGACGCTCATCGTCTTGAGCAGTGAGGCGGTTCGCGGCTTGTCGGCCGCGGCGGCCGCCTCCCCCAGCTGGACGTACGGCCCGAAACGTCCCTCTCTGACCAGTACCGTCTTGCCCGTCGTCGGATCCGTGCCCAAGGAGCGGTCCGAGGAGGGATGCTCGAGCATCTCCGCGGCCCGCTCCAAGGTGAGCTCGTCCGGGGCCAGGTCCCCGGGAACCGCCGCACGGTCCTCGCCGCGCTGGAGGTACGGGCCGTAGCGGCCGACGCGGACCACTATCTCACGCCCTTGCGCATCGGTCGCCAGTGAGATCGAGTTCACTTCCCGGGCGTCGATCTCGTCGAGATGCAAGGACACAGCCTCCTTGAGGCCGTGGGTCCCGTCGACCGCAACTGAGTGGCCCGGCGCCCAGCCGGGCTGAACGCTCCCCCGCTTGTGCTCGCCGAAGTAGAAGCGCTCGAGCCACGGGATCTGCTCCTCGGTACCCGAGGCGATGTCGTCGAGGTCGTCCTCCATGGAGGCCGTGAACCCGTAGTCGACCAGGTTCGCGAAGTGGTCCTCCAGCAACCCGACAACGGCGAAGGCCGTGAACGACGGGACAAGCGCCGTCCCTCTCTTCCACACATAGCCGCGGTCTTGGATTGTCCCGATGATGCTGGCGTAGGTAGACGGCCGTCCGACGCCGAGCTCCTCGAGACGCCGAACGAGCGAAGCCTCCGTGTAGCGCGCCGGCGGCTTGGTTGCGTGCTCCTCGGCCTCCAGTCCATCGCAGTCGACGTGTCCCCCGGCGACGAGTCGAGGTAGCCGGACGTCCTGCTCGCTGCGACGCTCGCTCCGGCCGTCGCCGTTGTCGTCCTCGTCCTCCCTGTAGACCGCCAGGAACCCGGCGTCGGTGATAACGGTGCCGCTCGCCATGAAGACCGCGGCGGTTCCGATCGGGGCGACCGGCGACTCGGCCAGAGTGCGCCCTTGGATCCGCGCCCGCGCGGTCGTCCCGGTCGCGTCGTTCATCTGCGATGCGAGCGTCCGCTGCCAGACGAGCTCGTAAAGGCTGCGTTCCTCACCTCTCAGCTCACCGCCAACCTGGGAGGGTGTTCGGAAGCGATCGCCCGCAGGCCGGATCGCTTCGTGTGCCTCCTGCGCGTTCTTCACCTTGCTGCGGTACATCCGGGGAGAGCGCGGGACGCACCGGGCACCGTAAAGTGCTTGGGCTTGGTCTCTGGCGGCCCTGACAGCAGTGTCCGACAGCGTCGTCGAGTCGGTCCGCATGTAGGTGATGTAGCCCCGTTCGTAGAGCCGTTGTGCTACCTGCATGGTCCGTTGTGCGGAAAAACGCAGCTTTCGCGCGGCTTCCTGCTGGAGCGTCGAGGTGATGAAGGGAGCGGCCGGTGATCGCCGGTAAGGGCGTTCCTCGACGCTCGCGACTTCGAATTCGGCACCGGTGAGAGCCGCGACGAGGCCACGGGCTCCCGGTTCGTCCAGGAGGACGACCTCCTCGGGCAAGCTCAGCGTCCCGGTCGGGCCGAAGTCCTCGCCCGTCGCGACCCGGCGATCGCCGATCTCCACCAGGCGTGCTGCAAACGGCTGTGCCTCAGCGGAGAAGGTGCCCTCGACGCTGCACCAGGTGGCGGAACGGAACCGCATGCGCTCGCGCTCGCGCTCGACGACGATCCGAGTGGCGACGCTCTGCACCCGACCGGCAGACAGGCCCTTGGCGACCTTGCGCCACAGCACCGGCGAGACCTCGTAACCGTAGAGACGATCGAGGATGCGTCTGGCCTCCTGGGCGTCGACGAGACGACGATCGAGCTCGCGGGGATGCTCGATGGCGGCCCGGATGGCGGCGGGTGTGATCTCGTGGAAGACCATGCGCAGCACCGGGACACGGGGCGAGAGAACCTCGACCAGGTGCCACGCGATCGACTCGCCTTCACGGTCCTCGTCTGTCGCGAGATATACCTCGCTCGCTGCGCCAACGAGGCGACGAAGCTTCGCGACCTGTTCCCGCTTCTCGCGCGACACGACGTAGAGAGGCTTGAAGTCGTTGTCCACGTCGACGCCGAGACGGGCCCAGGGCTCGGCCTTGAAGGCCGCCGGCACGTCCGCCGCCGATCGCGGAAGATCGCGTATGTGGCCGATCGAGGACTCGACGACGTAGTCACCGCCGAGATAGCCAGCGATGGTCTTGGCCTTCGCTGGGGACTCGACGATCACTAATGGCTTGGGCATGTGTGCTCGTCCCGTTAAGGGCGGTCGGCCAAGGTTGCGCCGGTCCGCAGTCGCTTAGGAGCCGACGGCGGCGTCGTCGGTGATAGCTGGAGCCTCGTGCCCGGAACCCTGGTCCGATACTGGCCCTGGAGCCCCCGCCGTCTCGGGCTCAAGCATGCTAGTCGAGCGCTTCGAGAAGGCGATCGAGGACAGCAGGATCACGAGGGCGACAGCCGCGATGGCAAAGCGGGCACCGTCATGGTGCCGGAGCGTTATCACGGCCGGCAAGATGAGCAGAGACACGAGGTTCATCACCTTGATGAGCGGGTTCAGCGCCGGGCCGGCGGTGTCCTTGAAGGGGTCGCCAACGGTGTCCCCGATGACTGCCGCCTTGTGCGACTCGGACCCTTTCCCGCCGAGATGGCCGTCCTCGATGTACTTCTTGGCGTTGTCAAAGGCACCGCCCGAGTTGGAGAGGAAGTTCGCCATCAGCTGGCCGGTGAGGATCGTGCCGGTAAGGAAGGCACCGAGCGCGATGTAGTTGATCCCGAACCCGACGATGACCGGCGAGAGAACCGCCAGCAAGGCCGGGGTCGCTAGCTCGCGCTGGGAGGCCGCGGTGCAGATGGAGATGACGCGGCCGTATTCCGGCTTCTCGGTGTAGTCCATGATCCCGGGGTGCTCGCGGAACTGGCGGCGCACTTCGTAGACGACCGTCCCCGCCGAACGGCCGACCGCCCGGATGGCGAGCGATGAGAACAGGAAGGCGATCGACCCGCCGATCAGCAGGCCGATGAACGTCGTCGGCACCGCGACGTTGATCTGGGTGAGCGGGTTGTGGAACAGCGCGTCGCCCGTGACGCTCTTGAGCTGGGGCAACTGGTTGCCGATGGTCTCGATGAACGAGGAGAACAGGGCGACCGCGGCGATGACCGCAGAGCCGATCGCAACTCCCTTGGTGATGGCCTTGGTGGTGTTGCCGACAGCATCGAGGCTCACCATGACCCGCTCGGCCTGGCCCGTGAACTCACCGGACATCTCGGCGATCCCGGCCGCGTTGTCCGAGACCGGGCCGAAGGAGTCCTCCGAGATGATCATCCCGGTCGTCGAGAGCATGCCTATGCCCACGAGGGCCACGAGATACAGCGACACGGTCAGCTTGCCGCCGCCCAACGCGACCGCGCTCGCGATCGCCACGACGATGGCGATGATCGCCCACACGCTCGACTCGAGGCCGATCGAGATTCCGGCCAGAACCGTCGTGGCCGGGCCGGTGCGGGTCGCGTCCGCGATCTGCTGCACCGGGCCGCGTTCGGTGGATGTGAACTGCTCGGTGATGAGGCTGGCCACGTTCGCGAGCACGATGCCGATGAGCACGGCCCAGAAGACCTTCAGTTCGTGGACGTAGAACTGCGCGACAAGAAACGCCCCGACGAGGGTGAGCACGGTGCCGGCCCGGAAGCCACGGTTGATCGGGGCCATCGCTGACTTGTCGCGCTCGCGGGCACGCACGATCAGGATGCCGAACGCCGAGGTGAGGATCCCGATGCCGGCGACGATGAGCGGGTAGAGCAGCCCGCGCGCAGGGGGCAGGTGGAGAGACTTGAACGCGGAGTAGCCGAGGATCAACGAGGCGATGATCGTGATCTCGTAAGACTCGAAGAGGTCGGCCGCCATCCCGGCGCAGTCGCCGACGTTGTCGCCGACGTTGTCTGCGATCGTGGCGGCGTTCCGAGGGTCGTCCTCGGGGATTCCCGCCTCGACCTTGCCAACGAGGTCGGCCCCGACATCAGCGGCCTTGGTGAAGATGCCGCCGCCGACACGCATGAACAGGGCGATCAACGATGCGCCGAACCCGAAGCCGACCAGCACGGCGGTGGCACTGTTCTGGAAGATGAACACGATCGTCGTCGCGCCGATGAGGCCGAGGCCGACACAGAGCAGGCCGGTGATCCCCCCGGTGCGGAAGGCCACCCTGAGCGCCGGCGGCAGCTTTCCCTCGCGGGCCGCGGCTGCCGTCCGGACGTTTCCGCGCACCGACAGGCTCATGCCGATGAACCCCGTCATCCCTGAGAAGATCGCGCCGCAGAGGAAGGCGATCGCACGGGCAAAGCCGGACTGCACGAAGGTCAGGGCCACCGTCCCATCAGTACGCACAACCTTGGTCGCGGTGAAGAACACGAGCACGAACAACGGGACGATGATGATCGCGATCGTCTTGAACTGACGACGCAGGAAGGCACCGGCGCCCTCTTGAATGGCGGCCGCGATCTCACGCATCTTGTCGGTGCCAGTGTCAGCGGCGAGCACTCCGCGCATCAGGTACAAGGCGGTTGCGATCGCCACCACGCCCGTCAGAAGGGCGAAAACCAACCAGCCTCGCTCGGCCCCACCGAGCACGAAGGCCTGGTAGCCGCCGGTCGCGAAAAGGTGGGCAGGCATTACTTGCTCCTTTGGTCGAGTCGGGTCGGAGAATAGGGTAGGTGGCGGACAGATTCAAACTGCGCAATCAGTGGCGCGCTCAGGGACGGTCAGTCGTTGCCGCCCTCAGGGACGCCAGCGCTGGCGGGGTCGCGCTCAGGACGTGCACCACAGCCCTCCGTGGACCGACGGTCAACTATGACCGGGAGCGCCGGCGCCAGGGCCGTGACCCCCCGTCGAAGGCGCCTCGACGTGATCGGGCGTCGAGATCACCCAGTAGAGGGGGTTCACCATTCCAACGCTGCGGCCACGGATGGCGACCATGCCCTCGACCACGACGCGGGCCCCAGGCTCGATGCCGGCTACGCGGCGGCGGCCTTGGAATACGGCCATCAGCTGGCCGGTCCCATCGGCGATCGTGCACTCGAGCGACGAGACACCGGCTCGTGGCTGGACGCGCACCGTCCGGATCCGTCCCGCGATTCGGGCACGCTGACGCGGGCGCAGGTCACCGATCGGAATGGCGCCGGCGGCGAGACCTGAGGTGGAGGCGCTCTGGAAACCGGCGACGCGCTCGGCCGCCGTCTTGGCGCCCGCTTCTCGCGCCGCCCGGCTTGGCTCGATGGTGCCGAACTCGGCGTCGTGCATTGCCCCCGACCCCTGCTCTCCTCCTGCCTTCCAGGGGACCAGCTGCCTCCGGCGCTTTCCGAGCTGGAAGGGCACGATCGTCGCGTTCACGTTCGGCAGCTCGCCGACGAACGCGGCGATGCGGTCCGAAGTGCGGTCGTGCAGCAGCCGTTGCCAGTACCCCGCGACGACACGGTGGGGCAGCAACACGCTGACCTCGGTCTGGCCGTCGGCCGCCACGTCCGCGATCAGCTCCATCGAGGCCCTGATCAGGCGACGATCCGGACACTCGACGAGGTCGAGAGGAAAGCGCGAGAGGCCGAGCTGGGCCCATTGGGCCTCGAGCTCAGCTGCGCGCGCACTGTCGAGAACGAAGTGGACAGCACGAAGTTCGTCGGGGTCGAGCATCCTGGCGTACTGAAGGGCGCGCGCATCCGCGAGGTCCAGACGGTCGACGAACACGAGGACGACGTGGCGACGAAGGATCGGGGCCACGGCGGCGTTGCTGACGTTCTCCTCCAGCTCCTTGCTCTCCTCGTCGTACTGCTTGTGAAGCCGGATCAGGGTGGGAACGAGGATGAGGAACAGTACGACGACGATCCAGACGCCTTCACGGAACTTCACGATGACGAAGATCAGGACGACGCTGAGCGACAGCACCGCGGCGAACCCGTTGATGGCGAGCTTGTACCTCCATCCCTTCTCGCGCATGCGGAGGTGGTGCTTGGCCATGCCGGCGCCCGCCATCGCGAAGCCAGTGAAGACGCCGACCGCGTAGACGCCGACCAGGACGCTCACCTGGGCGTTGGTGCCGATGAGGAGCGCCTCGGCAGCGATGGTGAGGATGATGATCCCGTTCGAGAACACGAGCCGGTGGCCGCGTCGGGTGAGCTGGCGCGGAAGGAAGGAATCCTCGGCGACGAAGCTGGCAAGGTTCGGAAAACCGTTGAAGCTCGTGTTGGCGCCCGTGTAGAGGATCAGCATCGTCGCGCCTTGCACGAAGAAGTACCCGAACCTCCCGAACCAGGCCGAGCCGAAGACGTACCCCGCCTCCTGGGAGAGCACCGTCGGGCTGCCACCCGAGTAAGGAACGGCGTGGGTGACGTGGGCGAGCAGCGAGACCCCGAGCACAAGGAAGCCGAGGATCGTCGACATGATGACGAGCACTCGGCGGGCGTTGCGCCCCTCGGGTGGGCGGAAGGTCGCGACCCCGTTCGAGATCGCCTCGAGGCCTGTCAGCGACGACCCGCCGTTGGCAAAGGCACGTAGCACGATGATGATCGAGGCGCCGTACAGGAGGCCGCTGCCGGGTGTGCCGATGTGAACGACTCCGCTCTTCTCAATCGAGTGGGTGTGCAGCTGGCCGAGAGCGGTCCGGATGACTCCGATGATGATCAACAAGCCGGTTGAGCCGGCGAAGAGGTACGTAGGCAGCGCGAACGTCCGGCCCGCCTCGCGGATCCCGCGCAGGTTGCCGTAGGCAAGCAGGGCGACGACGACCACCGTGATCCAGAGGCCCCAGGACTTCAGCTCAGGAAAGGCGGAGGTCAACGCGTCGGTCCCCGCCGCGGTCTGCACTGCGACGGTCACGATGTAGTCGATGATCAACGCGACGGCGGCAATCTGCGCCACCTTCACGCCGAAGTTGTCCCTGGCCACGACATACGAACCGCCGGCTCGTGTGTAGACCATGACGACCTCTCGGTAGGAGAGGGTGACGAAGAGCAGCACGACTATGACTGCGAAGGTGATCGGCAAGAGCAGGCTGAAGGCGGCGACGCCAACGGCCTTCACCAGCTCGAAAAGGATCTCCTCAGTGCCGTATGCGGTCGACGAGATGCAGTCCGGGGCAAGCACGCCGAGCGCAGTCGGCTTGCCTAGCCGCTCCACCGAAAGGCGCTCGGTGACCAACGGCGGGCCGAGGAGCGCTGTCTTCAGGCGGTACGAGAGCGACTCGGGCAGGATGACGACATCGCCCAGTTCCTGGCGGCTGAACCTTGCCTCGCCGGCGGCCGCGCTCCAAGGGGATGCCGATGGCGGTCCCACTTCCTCGACTGCGGGCTTGCCAAGATCGTCGGTGGTTCCGCCCGGCACGACCACGAAGCCTACTTTGTCGCCCTCCAGGCCATCGGAGAACCGGACCAGGCCCTTGACAGGCGCGTCGCCTGCTCACTGCCCAGTAATGCCTGCTGACTGCCGGGTTATGGCAGCCGCTGATGGCGCGATGAGTTGTGCCGGCGCGGCCCCGGGTGTTCGATAGTTGTCATGCACGTCATCGTCGTCGGGTGCGGGAGGACCGGTGCGGGGCTGGCGGTCGAGTTGACCAAGGCCGGCCACTCGGTCGCGATCATCGACAAGCTTCCCCGCGCGTTCCGGCGATTGCCACCCGACTGGCCGGGACAGCGGATCGCGGGCTTCGGGTTCGACCGGGATCACCTCGAGGAGGCCGGGGCGAAGCGGGCGGCCGCTCTCGCTGCGGTCACCAGCGGCGACAACTCCAACATCTTGTGTGCCCGCATCGCCCGAGAGACCTACGAGATCCCGAACGTAGTGGCACGGATCTACGACTCGCGCCGGGCCGAGATCTTCCAGCGACTGGGAATCCCCACGGTGCCGACGGTCCCCTGGACGATCGACCACGTGCTCCGCCGGATCCTGCCCGAACGGGCCGTCACCGAATGGTCTGACGCTACGGGCAACTTGCACCTCGTCGAACGGCCACTGCCAACCGACTGGGAGGGACGCCGGTTGCCGCCTGCCGCCCTCCACGGCGATGGCATCCGCGTCGTGGCGGTGACCCGGGCAGGCGTCCCGACGATGGACGTCGACAATCTCGTGGGACAGGAGGGGGACGTCCTCCACCTCGTCGTCACCCACGACGTGGAAGGCAAGCTCGAAGAGTTGTTTCCCGGTCTGTCGATTGACGGGGGATCCAGGCTCGGGGGGAACCAAGAGTGAAAGTGGCGATCGCGGGTGCAGGCAACGTGGGCCGGTTTCTCACAGAGGACCTGGCACGAAATGGGAATGAAGTGGTGCTGATAGATCGAGACCCTGACCGCCTGGTCTCACTGCCACCAATCGACGGTGTTCGCTACGTGACCGCGGATGCGTGCGAGGTGTCTTCCCTGCAGGCGGCCCATTTCGATGAGATGGACGTCGTCGTGGCCACCACGGGCGACGACGAGGACAATCTCGTCATCTCACAGCTCGCCAAGCAGGAGTTCGCGGTTCCCCGAGTCATCGCAAGGGTGAACCACCCGAAGAACCACTGGCTCTTCAATGAGATGTGGGGCGTGGACGTGGCTGTGTCGACTCCTCACCTGCTCGCGGGCCTCGTCGAGGAAGCCGTATCGGTTGGGACACTCGTCCGCCTGCTGCAATTCGAGGGTGGCCACACACGCCTCATGGAGGTCACGCTGGGCGCGGACTCGCCGGTGCTGGGCAGTGAGTTCGGGGCGCTCGTCCTGCCTCGTGGTGCCGCTGTCGTGGCGCTCGTGCGGGACGGCCACGTGGTCGTGCCCCGGTCGGACGCGCCCTTGGTCATCGGGGACGAAGTCGTGTTGCTCGTCAGCGCGCAATGTGAGGACGACGAGATCCGGACGCTTCTCCTCCAGGGCCCGTGACCGACGCTACAGACGAGGGGCGAACCGGGGAGGCGCCCGAACCGGCGCTGCAGCGGCCTGAGCCGGCTGGGCAACCCGAACCGGCGCCGCAGCGGCCTGAGCCGGCTGGGCAACCCGGATCGGCGCTGCAGCGGCCTGAGCCGGCTGGGAAACCCGAACCGGGAGTGCCGTCGGCGCAACCCGACCCTGCGGAGCTGCCCCGACCGGGAGTGCCGGATGATGTTGTCGGGACTGCGGAGGATGAAGGGCCCCCGGCGCCACCCGCGCCGAAACGGCGTCGCAGTCGCAGTCGCAACCGTGGTCGCCATCGCCCGAGCCCCGAGGCTGTCCCGTCCAGCGAAGGCGCCGGCGCGATCGGTGACACCGACCGGGACGTCTCCGGGCAGGGATCGGGCGGCGGTGGCCACGACGGTGAGATCGTGCGGGGTGTCAAACGCCCCGTTCCGGCCAGCTATGGTCCACTTCAGGCTGCGTTCTTCGACCTCGACAAGACGGTCATCGCCAAGGCCTCGATGGTTGCCTTCGGCCGTCCCTTCTACCACGGTGGCTTGATCAACCGTCGGACAGCGCTGCGTGCCCTCTACGGCGAGATGATCTACCTCCACCTCGGGGCAAGCGAGCAAAAGCTCAACCGCATTCGGGAAAGCATCCTGCGACTTATCAAGGGATGGCACCGCGACCGGGTGTGCGAGATCGTCGCTGAGGCGATCGAGGCGATCATCGAGCCGATCATCTTCGCTGAGGCTGCCGACCTGATCGACCGACACCATGAGCAAGGGCGCCTCGTCGTGATCGTCTCGGCGTCGCCCGAGGAGATAGTCACTCCTCTGAGCAGGTTCCTCGGTGCCGACGACTGCATCGCGAGCAGGGCAGGGGTGGACGATCAGGGTCGCTACACCGGAGCGATGCAGTTTTACGCGTTCGGGCCCTTCAAGGCCGAGGCGATGGACGTCCTCGCGGCCCAACGAGGCATCGACCTCGCCGCTTCATATGCGTACACCGACTCCTACACCGACCTACCGATGTTGGAGGCCGTCGGTCATCCGGTCGCGGTGAACCCGGACCGTGTGCTGAACCGTTACGCGCGAGAGCACGACTTCGAGATCCTCCACTTCAGCCAAACCGTCAGCCTCTGGAGCCGGGTTCGGGACCGGATCGGAGCTGTGCCACCACGACCCGCAATAGCAGTGTCGGCAGGCGCCGTCGCTCTCGGTGTGGGAGCCGCGGCGACAGGCTGGTGGTTGGGCTCACGCAGGCGCGGGAGTTGACCCGAGTGTGCGCGCTCTGCAGGCCGACGACCGACGGTCAGCTGCCGGGCGAGCGCTGCGACTCGCCATCAGCCCATTAGCGAACCGGTCAGTCGCCGCGAAGGCGCTTAGCCGCGATCACTCCCAGCACGACAAGCAGAGCCAGTATGACGAGCTTCTTGAACATGCCGCGATCGTAGTCAGCTTCGCCCGGCATCGGGCGGTCCCGCCCGAGCGGCCCCGTGGGAACACCCGGCGCTCAACTCACAGAGACGATCGCGGGGGCCGTTGGCGCGACGTGTGTGCAGTGCCGCGCCCATAGTCGACATGGCAACGCACACGAGCGCGGGTGGGCCGGAAACGGGCCCGGCTCAGCGCGGGTGGGCCGGAAACGGGCCCGGCTGTACCGCGGGTCGGCCGGAAGCGGGCCCGGCTCAGACGGTCAGAAGGTCCCGGGCTCCGGTATCGCTCGAGGGGTGCCGCAGCTTCGACATCGCGCGTGCCTCGATCTGTCGTATCCGCTCCCTGGTGAGGTTGAAGTGCTCGCCGACCTCTTCCAGCGTGCGCGGCTCGCCTCGGTCCAGACCGAAGCGCAGCTTCAAGATCTCGCGCTCACGCTCGTCGAGCGGGGCCAACAAGCGGTTTATCTCGAGTGGCAGCAACGCCGTCGCGGCAACCTCGAACGGCGACTCAGCGGAGCGATCCTCGACGACGTCGCCGAGCTCGGCATCGCCGTCTTCCCGTAGCGGCTCGGATAGCGACAATGGCTCAGCCCGGAACCTGAGCGCCTCGATCAGCTTGTCCTCCGGCAGCTCGACCTCGATCCCGAGCTCTACCAGCGTCGCCGGCCGCCCGAGCTTGAGCTCGAGGCGGGCTTGTGCCTTCTGCACCCTTGCCAGGGTGTCGCCTGCATGAACGGGCAGCCGGATCGTCCTTCCGGTGTTGGCAATGCCACGAGTGATCGCCTGGCGGATCCACCAGGTTGCATACGTCGAGAACTTGAAGCCCTTGCGCCAATCGAACTTCTCGACAGCGTGCATCAGGCCGAGGTTGCCTTCTTGTATCAGGTCGAGCAACGGCAACCCGGAAGCCTGGTATTTCTTCGCGATCGAAACGACCAAACGAAGGTTCGACTGGACGAAAGTCCTCTGGGCCGTCTCGCCCTCCCGGACTTGCCGATTGAGCTCTCGGCGCCTGGTAGGGGTCATTCCCTTGGACTTCGTCCTCAGTTCCTCCTCGGCACCCCAGCGGGCCTCGATCGCCTGTGCGAGCCGAACCTCGTCATCCTTTGTGAGCAGGGGATACTGGCCAATATCGGTCAGATAAAGCCTGACGAGATCCTCTTCGTCGCGCTCAACTCGCTCTTTCGCCAAGATACAAAAGCCTCCGTGGGTCCGGCCGGTACAGCCTCGCGCTGTTCCGTGGTTATTGACGCGTAGGCAGAGCCATCCGCGTCCGACCGTCGCTGCCCCACACCACGCCGGTCAGCGAACCTTGCGCTGCTTCATTACTCGAACGTAAGTGTAACGGTGGAGTCAAGCTTGGCCGTCCGCGGCCGTTGCAGCACTGCCGTGCCAGGCGGGGCCGCTACACGGACCTCCCAAGCGTTCCGACGCCGCCCTCGCCCCCTTGAGATGCCGGGAGGAGTCGGGAGGCTTCAAGGAGTGCTCGGGCCCCGATCAGGGACCCTCGCTGCGGAGCCGACGGCGCCAGCTGAAGCCGCCGTCCCGGCCGATGCCCGGAACTGGTTGGTGATCGGCATCCTCCGGTCCTTGCCGAAACCACGACTCGTGACCCGGGGCCCGGGCGGGGCTTGACGCCGCTTGTACTCGGCGTGATCGACCAGATCGATGACCCTCCGCACCGTCGCTGCTTCGAAGCCTGCTCCAACCAGTCCGGCGACTGTGAGGTCCCGCTCGACATAGCCCTCGAGGATCGGGTCCAAGAGGTCGTAGGGAGGCAGGCTGTCGTCGTCGCGCTGGTCCGGCCGCAGCTCAGCCGACGGAGGCTTGGCGATCACCGCCCGGGGGACGAGATCGTGACCCGCGACGGAATTCCGGTGCTCGCACAGCTGGTAGACGAGCGTCTTCGGGACGTCCTTCAACACCGCGTAACCGCCTGCCATGTCCCCGTAAAGGGTGGCGTAGCCGACAGCCATCTCGCTCTTGTTGCCGGTGGTGAGCACCAGCCAGCCCCGCGCGTTGGAGATCGCCATCAGGATGATCCCGCGTATGCGTGCCTGAAGGTTCTCGCCCACGAGCCCACCTGAAGGGTCTCCGACGCTGAACACGGGCTCGAGCATCTCCAACAGCACGCTGTGGGCGGCCTCGATCCCGACCGTGGTCGTGCCGATTCCCAGGTTCTTGACCAGCGAGGATGCATCCTCGATCGAGCCTGCCGACGAAAAACGGGACGGCATCAGCACGCCGTGCACTCGCTGAGCCCCGATAGCGTCGGCTGCGATCGTCGCCACGAGCGAGGAGTCGACGCCGCCCGAGAGGCCCACGAGCACTTCGGCGAACCCGTTCTTGCGAACATAGTCGGACGTCCCCAGCACGAGCGCCTCGTAGACCTCCTCCACCCTGCCCAAACGGGGCGCAATCGGTGTGAGGCGTGTGAACTGTCGGCGGGCACCCGCGGCTGCGTCGGCCGGAGCACCCACGGCTGCGTCGGCCGGAGCCCCAACGGCCCCGTCGGCCGGAGCCTCCGAGATCGCCACCAGCGGAAGCGACGACATGGCTTCGTGGCCCCGCGGGTCCAAGAGTCGCTTGCGAAACGTCGGATGGATCGCGAGGTCGCAGATGACAAGGGCCTCGCGGAACTGCGGGGCCGACGCGACAAGATCGCCGTCGTGGTCGAAGACCATGGAGGCGCCGTCGAAGACGAGCTCGTCCTGGCCGCCGACAAGGTTGACGTAGGCGAGCGCGCAGGACGCGTCGGCGGCGCGCGTGGCGAGCATCCGCTCCCGCTGAGCGAGGATGCCGGAACGGTACGGCGATGCATTGATCGTCACAACGAGCTCTGCGCCCCCCTCGCCCAGCCGACCGATGGGCCCCAGAGGGCTCCAGGCGTCCTCGCAAACCGTCACCCCTACGCGGACCCCTCCGATCAGGAAGAGCGTGTCCCTGTTGCCTCCCGGAACGAAGTAGCGCCGCTCGTCAAAGACCCCGTAGTTGGGGAGCAGCTGCTTGCGCACGACCGCGCGTACCTCACCGTAGGCACACACGGCGGCGGCGTTGTAGAGATCTCCGTCCTCTTCCACGAAGCCGACGACAGCCGCGCAGTGCTGGGTCGCAGCCGCGACCTTTCCGAGCGCGAGAAGGTTGCCTTCGACGAAACCCGGCTCGAGCAGGAGATCCTCGGGCGGGTAACCGGTGAGCACGAGCTCGGGGAACACCGCCAGGCACGCACCCGCGGCTTCGGCCCGGGCGAGCTGGGAAATGACCTTGCCGGCGTTGCCGTCGAGATCGCCGACGGTGGCGTCCAACTGGCAGAGCGCGATGCGCAGGTTGCCCACGACCGGAATCCTACCGGCGGCCCCCACGGCGAACGGCGAGCGCTGAAGAGTCGATGCCGTGGCGCGGGACAGTAGCCTGCGTACAGAGGATTCCTCTACTTATGCCACCGCCCCAGCTGCTCGACGAGCTCGTCCGCGCGTCCGCGGCTCCCGACTCGGTGAGGTTGGTAGCCGACCAGCTCTTCACCGCGTTCCCACAGGCACGCGAACGGCTGGAGTCCGAGCCTGCCCTTGCCGCCCGGTTCGCGGCGGTCGCAGCCGCCAGCCACTCGCTGTCGCGAGTAATGGTCACCGACCCTGCGGCGTTGGACGTGCTGGCGCGATTGGACGTGGGAGCGCCCGGCTCGGTCGCCGACCCCGGCCAGATGCGCTGGGACCCCGCTCGAGCCGACGATGTCGAGGACCTGGTACGTCGCAAGCATCTTTCGCTGCTCGAAGTCGCCGCACATGATCTCAACGGCTTGACCGACCTCGAGCAGGTGACCGGCGCACTCTCGCTCGTCGCCGATCGAGTGCTGGCCGGCGCCATCCGCCTTGCCGGGGCCGACAACGGCCTGGCGGTCATCGCCATGGGCAAGCACGGGGCGGAGGAGCTCAACTACTCGAGCGACATCGACATCCTCCTGGTCGCCTCGGACGCCGCCGACGTTGATCCTTCGCTCGCACGCTCGGTGGTCACGATCGGTTCTCGCGCGTTCCGTATCGATACCAACCTCCGCCCTGAGGGTCGCTCCGGCGTGCTCGTCCGGTCCGTCGACTCGTACGTCGCCTACTGGGACCGGTGGGCCCGACCCTGGGAGTTCCAGGCGTTGTTGAAGGCGCGCCACGTCGCGGGCGACGCGGACACCGGAAGACTGTTCGAAGCGGCGGCCGCGGAACACCTCTGGTCCCGTCGCTTCGGCGCCGACGACCTCGCCGAACTGCGGACAATGAAGGCCCGGACGGAGGCGATCGTCGCAAGACGAGGCCTCGACCACCGTGAGCTCAAACGGGGCCGGGGTGGGATCCGGGACGTGGAGTTCTCCGTGCAACTGCTACAACTTGTCCACGGCGGCCGGGACCCGGCCCTGCGGTTGAGGGCCACACTTCCATGCCTCGCCGAGCTGGCGGACGCCGGGTACGTGGCGGCCGAGGACGCGGCAGCCCTGGCCATTGCGTACCGTTTCCTGCGAACTGTCGAGCACCGTCTCCAGCTCGTCGAAGAGGCACAGGTCCACACGGTGCCCGCCGACCGACACGCCAGGGACCGCCTGGCCCGGGTGCTGGGCTTCAGGGGCCGGCCCCGCGAGACGCCGGGCGAGCGCTTCGACACGGTCCTTGCACGCCATCAGAGCACCGGACGGGCGATACACGAGAGACTGTTCTTCAGGCCCCTCCTAGAGGCGTTCGCCGACGGGACGAGACACGAGACCGCCACTCGCCACGGCGACCGAGCAACGGGCGAGCACGGTTTTGCGCCGGATGCCGCCAGGGAGCGGCTTGCCGCCTTCGGCTTCGCCGATGCCGACCGGACCCGACAAGCCTTGAGCGAGCTCACGCGAGGCCTGACCCGCTCCTCGCGGCTCATGCAGCAGCTGTTGCCGCTCCTGCTCGACTGGCTCTCCGAATCGCCGGACCCCGACCAGGGTCTCGTCGGGCTTCGAACCCTTGCGGGCGCCCCGCATCGGCGGGACCTGCTCGTGACCGCCTTCCGCGAGTCACCCGAGGTCGCCCGGCGGCTCTGCCTCCTCCTGGGAACCAGCCGCCGGCTCGGCGAGATCATCGCCCGCCACCCTGATTTCGTGGAGCTTCTCGACGACAGGGCCGCTCTGACCAGCATCGGCCCCGGCGAGCTTGCGCAAAAGGCCATGATCGCCGCGGAACAGGGGCCTTACAGGCGGCCGGGCGCGCTCCGGCACTTCTTCGAAACCGAAACCGTGCGTATCGCGACCCGGGATCTCCTCGACGTCTCGAGCCTGCACGAGACCGGGCACGCCCTCGCCGACCTCGGTGCAGCCGTGGTCGCGGCCGGCCTCCACGCGGTCGCGGGCGACGTGCCGATGGCCGTGATCGCGATGGGGAGCTTCGGCGGGGCCGAGATCGCCTACGGCAGCGACCTCGACGTGCTGATCGTGTACGAAGGAGCAACTGACTCCGCCACAGAGGCCGCAGAACAAGCCGCATCGGCGCTCTTCAGGCTGTGCAACGGGTCGACGCCCGCCGAGGGGATCGTCCGGATCGATGCCTCGCTCCGCCCGGAGGGAAGGCAGGGCCCGCTCGCTCGAAGTCTCGACGCGTTCGAGCGGTACCACCGGCGTTGGGGTGAGACCTGGGAACGTCAGGCTCTGCTCCGCGCCCGGCCTGTTGCGGGTGATGAAGAAGTCATCGAACGCTTCGTGGCGCTGGCGGACCAAGCGGTGTGGTCCTCGCCGCTCGACGAGGCCGCCGAGCGGGAAATACGCAGAATGAAGGCACGGATCGAACGGGAGCGGATCCCGCCCAGCGACGATCCTCAGTTCCATTTGAAGCTCGGTCGTGGCTCGCTCGCGGATGTGGAGTGGACGGCACAGCTCCTCCAGCTCCGGACCGGCACCCGGGCCACCGGGACCCGCGAGGCGTTGGACCTCCTCGAGCATGCCGGAACGCTCGACGCGGCGGACGCGGCCGCTCTGAGGGAGGCCTACCTCTTCTGCGGAAGAACGAGGAACCGGTGGCACCTCGTGGGGAGTTACGTCGCCGGCGCCGGAGGAGTGGTCGGAAGCGGGGCGGACGCGATGCCACGCCAGCCCCAGCTCCAGTCGCGCCTTGCGAGGAGCCTCGGGACCACTCCGACCGAGCTGCGTGAGTCCTACCGTCGGGTGACCCGTCGCAGCCGCAAGGTGGTCGAGCGCGTCTTCTACGGCCTTTGAGGCCCTCGCACTACTTCTTCGTCCAGACACCGCTCACCGTCGAAATGCGGACACCGCGACACCGCGTCCCGAGCCAGACCTCGACCCACCACTGCCACCAAGTGCCGGACTCACAGCAGGTTCCCAGGCTTCTTTCATTCTCGGCTCAGACAGTCCGTCAACGCTGTGGCTATGCGCAGCCCGTCGAGCACGTCGAACGCGCTCGTCCCGTCGACAGAGCAGCCCCGTTCCTCGCTGGCCGCCCCGGCAACGACTGCGCCGGCGAAAAGCCCGCGACGCGAGCAGCGTGTCCGGGCGGCCAACGTGATCACCGCCGTGGCCGCCCTTGGATTCGGTGTCACGCTCGGGCTGGGGTTGACGGCTGTGACTCGAGGGGCTCTCGCCGCGCCAGGCGGACCGGAGACCGCTGCCGGACAGATCGCCGGCCTGACGGGAAGCTACCTGCTCCTCGTCATGCTCTTGCTGATATCGAGACTTCCCTGGCTGGAAGGTGTGCTCGGTCAGGACCGCCTCGTGAGATGGCACCGCCGCCTCGGCCCATGGCCCATCGTCCTATTGGGTGCGCACGGTGTGCTCATCACGATCGGCTACGCCGAGCAAGCGTCGCTCGGCCCTTGGCACGAGCTCGGCATCCTGCTCACCTCGTACCCGGACGTGCTCATGGCGACCGTGGCGTTCGGCCTGCTGGTGATGGCCGGCGTGACCTCGTTCCGAGTCGCCCGCTCGAGGCTGCGCTACGAGACCTGGTGGGCGGTGCACCTCTACACCTACCTTGCGATCGCACTCGCCTTCTCCCACCAGCTCGCTGACGGGGTCTCCTTCGTCGGGCATCCGCTGGCCAGGCTGTTCTGGGTTGTCGTCTGGGCTTCGACCGCCGGCGTCGTGCTCGTCTACCGAGTGTGCCTTCCCCTGTGGCGCACCGCCTACCACCGGCTCCGGGTCGCCGAGGTGCGAGAGGAGGGTCCCGGCGTCGTGTCGGTGATCTTCGCGGGCCGCCACCTCGATCGGCTGCCCGTCGCCGGCGGGCAGTTCCTGCAATGGCGCTTCCTCCGCAGTGAACTGTGGTTCCAGGCCCACCCTTACTCCATATCCGCACTGCCGCGAGCCCCCTTCCTCCGTGTGACGGTCAAGGCGCTCGGCGACTTCTCCGAGTCTGTGGCAACCATCCCGGTCGGCACCCGGGTGGCCATCGAAGGTCCCTACGGGATAGTCACCGCACATTCGCGCAGCGGCGACAAGGTTCTGCTCGTTGCGGCCGGCATCGGGGTCACCCCGATGCGTGCCATCCTCGAGGACCTGCCCGCAGCGGTTGACGTCGTGGTCATGCTGCGCACGCCCACACGAGAGGACCTGATCTTCCACCAGGAGATCGCTTCGCTGGTGCAGGCCCGGAGCGGCCGTCTGCATGTCCTGGTCGGAAGCCGGCATCGGGTGCGCCTCGACTCCCGCCTGCTTGGCGGGCTGGTCCCCGACCTCGGCACGCGCGACGTGTACGTCTGCGGGCCCGAAGGTTTCACCAACCGGGTCATCGCCCTGGCGCGCAGGCTCGGAGTCAGCCCCGACCGTATCCACAGCGAGTCGTTCGCGTTCTGACCGTGACCACAGCCAGCCCCCGCTACGACTTGGAGATCATGACATGAGGCGCATGCCGATCGTCCTGGCCGCGACCGCCGCCGGACTAGCCACGGTCCTCGGATTTCACACCCAGAAGCTGGGCACCAACGTCCTGCCCGGCGTGTCGAACGGGTCCGGGGCCGGGACGACGCCGACCAGCTCGTCGGGTTCCGGCAACGGCACTTCGACGACGACCACAGCCGGTTCAACATCGGCGCCGGGCTCGGTCTCGACCTCCACGTCGACCCCGACGACCACCTCGACGGGGACCCGCACTGCGCTCGGTGCCGACGTGCAGTATCGCTACGGGGAGCTGGAGCTCGAGGTGACCGTTACCGGAGGCCGGATAACCAATGTCCAGCCTGCCGTCGACACCGCCTTCGACCCGCGCTCGAGCCAGGTCAACTCGTACGCAGAGCCTCTGCTCCAGAGCCAGACACTTCAGGCCCAAAGCGCCAATATCAACGGCGTCTCGGGAGCGACGTTCACCAGCCAGGCGTACGTCCAGTCACTACAGGCCGCTCTGGACAAGCTCGGGGTGAGGTAGTGAGCCGGATCGGCGCGCCTGCCAAGCAATCACCCGAGGTAGTCCACGCGAACGAGTCGGTCGGTCCCGAACCTGGGGTCGGACCCGATCGCGGGGTCGGCCCCGATCCTGAGGTCGGCCCGGTTCTCCGTCATGTCCACGCGGTCATGGGGACGATCGTGTCCTTCGACGTGCGCCTCGGCGACGCCAGCCCGGACGCGGCTCACATAGCTCTGGTCAGGGCGTGCGCAAGGCTCGACCGCGCAGACGCCGTCTTCAGCACCTGGAAGCCCAACAGCCCGATGAGCCTTCTCCGCAGGAACGAGACAACTCTCGACCAGGCCCCGGCCGACGTCGGCAGGGTGTTGGCACTGTGCGCTCTTGCCCGCGACCTCTCGGGTGGTTGGTTCGACCCGTGGGCAATGCCCGGGGGGATCGACCCCACGGGACTGGTGAAGGGCTGGGCCGCCGACACGGCCCTCGGTGAGTTACGCGCTGGCAGGCGTGCGGGCTGCAATCGTGAGCGCTGGTGGCGACCTGGCCACCTTCGGCGGCCCCGAACCGGGATCAGCATGGAGAATCGGCGTCCGCGACCCGTGGGCCACCGACAGGGTCGCCTGCATTCTCGAATCCCCGGGCGCGGTCGCTACCTCCGGCTGTTATGAGCGCGGCAGCCACGTCATCGACCCAAAGACCGGGCAACCCGAGACCCGTTGTGAATCCGCGACCGTCAGCGGCCCCGAGCTCTGGCTGGCCGATGCGCTGGCGACCGGCCTTCTGGTAGCCGGTGAGGCATGTTTGGCACTCATCGAAGCCGTCGAGGGCTACGAGGGCTGCGTCATCTCCAAGGGCGGCTCGATCGCGATGACCAGCTCCTTCCCGATCGCGGGGTAGCGGGCAAAGACACGCGATCAGCGAGACCTCCCAGAGCCAAATGTGCCCGTCGCCCGCGTCGAAGGTCTCGACGTACACTCATGAGGTGCGCGTGACTGGCCTGATGATCCCCAGAACGGGCTGGTACCTGACCTTGGGCCTGGTATTCGGCATGCTGGCATTCGTGCGCTCGAATGCGTACAGACGTCGCACGGGCAACTGCCCGTGGCACATCCATCCTCTCGTCTGGGGCCTTCTCAGTGTTTTCGCGGCGTTCGTCGTCACGCTGCTGTCGATCGTCTTCGTGGCGATCTTCGGCACCTTGCTGTCCATCTTCGCCTGGTCGCCCCGCTTCCAGCCGGGGCGCGGACCGGGCACCGCCGATGACTCTGAATACCCGGGCGTGCCCGCGCACTCGCCGGTTTCCGAGATCGGCCCGATAGCCGACTCGGTGCCGACGACACGACCGGCGGTCGCGCTCAGGGCCTGGCTTGCCGACCCGACGGGTCGCAACGAGCTGCGCTACTTCGACGGGTCAGGATGGACCGAGCACGTGGCGAACGCAGGAGTCATCTCGGTCGACCGCTCCTAGCAGTCCGCCCGCCGCGTTCACGCCCCCTCGTTCACGCTCGCCCCGGACGGGCAGCCGAGAACGGCGACCCGCCTCGGACGGTCAGCCGGGAATGGCGGAATCCCCCGTGGCGGTGGCACCGGATTGGGAGCCGACGCCGTCCACAGCTTCCTTGGCGAAGATCAGCAGCGACTGGTCGAGACCTCCCAGCACTGTGTGAAGGCGGTAACCGAAGAGATCAGGCTCGTTGAGCATGGCCTGCAGCCCCGCCGACCCGGTCTCACCTGAGTGAACCGCCCCCGTGTGCCATTCCTTCACCTTGTACTCGATGTTCATCGCTTCCCTCGAGTCGTCTCGTGATGTGCTTGATGACGGCGAAAGGCCTTCCGAAGTTGGACGATCCGCACTGATCCCAGACAGAAGACGACCAGCGCGCCGAGCGCCGCGGCTGCCAAGAGCGCGAGCGCGAGCGGGAACCTGCCCGAGAACACCAGGAAACTGACCTTCGCTCTCTGAAGATTCTGCACGACAAAGACAACCATCACCGCCGCGAAGACCAGCGCCGGGACGAGGCTCTTCCAGGCCCAGCCGGCACGGCTTCGCGGGACGGCCAGTTCCGGGGTCTCCTCGGCAACGTCGTCGGATGACAGCCCCGGTTCGCCGTGCTTACCTGGCTCTTCGGGCTTTTCGGGCTTTCCTTTTCGGGTTTGTCAGCTTTCACGTTCAGTCCTGACCGAGGGAGAGTGACTTCCACTCCGGGCGTGATCTGGGTCCCAAGACAACCACCGATCCAGTTCGAATAGCGTCGGCCTGCCGTTGTTCGAGACGAGCTGTCTGCAGGATATACCTGGGCGACTCCGGGTCCTCCCTGGTGGTCCTGCCTGTCAGCCATGCTCGGCGCGCCCGTCTCGTGACCTGCCACGGCGACGGCAGACCGCCCACGTCGCGCCCGCGGCTGCAGCCGTGACCGAGATGACCCGAAGTGTCCAGCGTGCCTCGTAGGCACGCAGCAAGAAGGACCTCAGTCCGGCGACGAAGACGGCCCACGATCGCCGCGCGACGTAGGTCTCGCTTCGGCTCCTGGTCGTGAGTGCAAAGGTCGGGTCGGATGGCGCGCCCACCTGGGATGAGGCCGGGGTGGTGTAGGGCGCTGGATCGGGCGCGGGCCCGTGCGTCGGCTCGGATGCAGACCCGGATGCGGGCACGTGCGCCGGCCCGGATGCAGGCCCGGATGCGGCCCCGGGCGTCCGCTCGGATGCAGGCCCGGATGCGGGCCCGTACGTCGGCTCGGATGCAAGTCCGGGCCCTGGCTCGAGTGCTGCAGGGCGACGGCTACGCTCGTCCCTGTCCCCCGGCTCAGGTCCTTCGAATGGAGCGCGCCCCACCTCACGAGCATGGAACATCAGCCACGCGTCTGCCAGCAGAATCGCCGCGCTCGGCGAAGCTCGGCGTCAGGTGCCGTCCCTCCCGGTGGATTGGAAGCGCGCGACCGTGAAGCTGATTATCAGCGGGACATCGACGGCGAAGAGGACCAGCATCGCGGTGAGCACCACGAGCGGGCCTCCCCGGGTATGGTCCCGGACGAAGGCGAACTCGATCAGGCCGGCGGCGATCACGTATGAAAGCAGTGTCCACCGGCCGACAAGGAAGAACTTGTCCCACGGGAGCCCTCTCGTCCGCACCAGCATCACGAGGTTCACGACGAGCAGGGCGCCGCTCGCCGCGGCAAGGCCGATCGGGACAGCGAGCGGCGGCCTGCGCGGCGCGTACGACGCCATGTAGATGCCGCCTGTCACGACGAGTATCAAGGTGGCAGTGCCGATCGCGGCGACCGGCGCGAGCCGTGGCCGCGAGGTGATGTCGGCAGGCGATTCGGGGTTCGACACGCTCATTGGGAGGCCACCCGGGTCATGATGACGAGCGTTGCGACCTGCATCAGGCCTGTGATGCCGGCGGTGTAGATGAAGCGTTTCATCAGCCTCCCGATCACCTCGCCATCGGGCCGGGGCTTGCGCATCTCGAACAGGACCGCGATGTTTGCCGGCTCGAGGATGCCGAGGGCGATGACGGCCATGACACCCACCACGATGAACGACACCATCAGCCAGGCGTGGTTCGGGTTCGAGGTCTTCAGGTTGCCGAGGTCGAGCGCCAACTGGAAACCGGCGGCAAGAGTCATGGCGACGAGCGTCGGCATGAGGAGCACCATCTTGGGCATGAACCTCGCGGAGAACTCGGCGCGGGCCGGAATCGAGAGCCGTCCCAGGATCGGGCCGACGACGAGGCCGACGAAGAGATCGATACCCGTCCACAGGGCGCCACCGGCGACATGGTTGAGGTCGAGTCCCCACCGCCAGTTGAAGCCGATCGACGCCACCAAGAAGCCGAGTATGACCGCGACGATCGGCAAGCCCTTGAGCGGCACGATCTGAATGACCGGTCGAGGCGGGACGGCCGCACCAGGGCCAGAGTCCGCTCCGGCGCCGGTCGACGGGGCCGCTTCGGCTCCAGTCGGCAAAGAGTCGACTCTCGTGTCTGTCATCGTCCCCCCACGTACCTGACACCCCCGCCACGCCGCGAAGACGGCGCCGTGGTCGAAGAGGTGACTCTAGCAACCGACGCCGTCTCCGCAAAGCGTTCCGGGCCACTATCCTTTCGTGTCAAAGGTGAGCCGGGAAGACTGGTCGGCAAACAGAGGACCGACTCAATGACCGATTTCCTTCCCACATCCGCGCGCCAGTCAGCGACGGAGCCTGACGCGCCAGGGGTACCTGGGGATCGTTCGCGGGCGTGGGAGACACGGAGGAAGTTCGCCAGCTGGCGGTGGGAAGCGCTCCGCACGACCTTCTGGCTCGTGCCCACCATTCTCGTCGTCGTCGCCGGCCTGTTGTTCGTGGCCACGTTCGGGATCGACTGGGCGGCCTACCACGGCAATATCACGCTCCCGTTCTGGATGCGGACGGAGAGCGCGGACGCCGGCCGGGAGGTGCTCATCGCCATCGCGGCCGCGGTGATCACCGTCGTCGGCGTCGTGTTCTCCATCACGATCCTGGCCCTCACGCTGGCATCCCAGCAGTTCGGTCCCCGCATGATGCGGAACTTCGTTCGCGACGTCGGGAACCAGGTGACCCTCGGCGTGTTCGTCGGCACCTTCGTCTACTCCACGCTCGCGCTCGGCTCCATCGCCATCGGCGGCCAGCGCGGCGTGTTCGTGCCGCACCTGTCCATCGCCGTCTCCGAAGCCCTGCTCTTGGTGGACCTCGCCGTCCTCATCTACTTCATCAACCACATCGCCAGGTCCATCCAGATGCCCGAGGTGATCGCAGGCATCGCCCATGACCTGCTGCGTGAGATCGATGCCGAGCTCGCCGAGCAGGCGCCCGGCGACAGCGGGAACACCTCGGCCGACCGCGGCAGGTCGGTGGACGAGCTGTCGCAGCTGCTTGAGACCGAGGGCGGCATCGTCCCCGCGGTCGAGAGCGGCTACCTGCAATTCGTCGGCTACACCCAGCTGGTGAGGATCGCGACCCACACAGATGCGGTCATCCGCCTTGCTCACCGGCCCGGTCACTTCATCGCCGCGGGACGGCCGCTCGCGATCGTCTGGCCACGCGAGGCCGCACCACGGGTGGCCGCTGCGCTCGCCAAGGCACATGCGACGGGACCGCACCGGACCTTGATGCAAGAGCCGGTGTTCGCCGTCGACCAACTCGTGGAGATCGCCATCCGCGCCCTCTCGCCTGCGGTGAACGACCCCTTCACTGCTGTGACCTGCATCGACTGGCTCTCGGTGGGACTGAGGCGGATCTCCCATGCAACGATCGGAAAGGGTGTCTACAGGGACCGGTCCGGTCACGTCCGGCTCATCGAGCCGAACCCGTCCTACACGCGCACGGCCAACCGGGCCTTCGACAAGATCCGCCAGGCGGCCAGGGGCATGCCCGTCGTGATCATCCACCTGATGGACGCCCTCACCCGCGTCATGGAGGAGACCACGACCGCCAAGCAACGACAGGTCCTCGTCCGCCAGGCGGACATGGTGCTGCGCAGCGCCGAGGAGTCCGTGTCCGAGCCGAACGACCTGGAGGACATCCGCAGCCGCTACCGGAACTTCGTGACCAAGGCGGCTGTGTACGACCCGGTCATCGGGCCCGCCGCACCGTAGCCGAGCGGGGCCGGGCCGGTTCCTAGCCCTCGAGAGTCTCGAGCTCCAGGAGCCTCAGCAGCTCCGGGTCGCGGAGATCGGCCACGCGCGCGGCAACCACGGACCCGAGCCCGGGCGTCGTGCCCACGCCGAGGACGATCAGGCCGGCGATGCTTGCGGAGCGCGCCCCGGGCAGAGAGTCCTCAAGGGCGATGGCGTCCTCGGGCACCACGCGAAGCAGCTCGCAGGCGCGGAGGTAGATGTCGGGTGCTGGCTTGGGGCGGAGCGGAGCCTCGAGCACGACCACCGCATCGAACACCTGCGGGATTCCGGCCGCCTTCATCGTTGCCTCGACCGTCTCGCGAGAGCCGTTGGACGCGACCCCGAGCGGGCGCGAGCCAGCCAGCGCCCGGACGAGCTCGATCGCCCCGTCCATGGCACGCACGCCGCGGGCGACAACCGCGCGGATCTCCGCGTCGAGCTCGTGAACCACCTCGTCGAAGTTGACCGGCTTTCCCATCAGGCGTTCCAGCTCCGCGACCGTCTTGTCGATGGACGCCCCGTAGAGGGGGGAGTCGGGGCCTGCGTCAAGGCCGTGGATGTCGCGTCGGGCGAAGACGTGCAAAGTGGCCTCGAACACTGCCTTCTCACTGTCGACGAGCACACCGTCACAGTCGAACACGACCGCCTTGGGCAACAGGCTCAGCCCACCTCGAGCGGCAGCTGCGGATCTGCGCTCCACTCGGTGAGCGATCCGTCGTACAACCGAACATCGTCGCGGCCGAGCATCGAGAGCACGAAGATGTCGACCGTGGCTGAGATGCCACCACCGCAGTAAGCGATCACGGGGAGCGCCGGATCGATGGCAAGCAGGTCACCAACCTCAAGGGCCAGCTCGTCGTGGGGCAGGAAGCACCACGTGCCAGGGTCGAAGAGGGCCTGTGCCGGTGCGCTCACCGACCCAGGGATCCGGCCCGGCCTGCTGTACGCGCCGGGCCCTTCACCCCGGAAGGCCCGTGGCGTCAGCGCATTGACGAGACATGCCGGTTCCCCGCCGATGACCCTCAGGACGTCGCCTTTGGTGGCCAGAAGCTCGGGCCGTGGCCGCGCCAAGAAACTCGCGGGTTCGACCGTCGGGATCGCCGGGCTCACCGGGTAGCCCGACCGGAGCCACGACTGTAGGCCTCCGTCGAGCAGACGGACATCGTCGAACCCGAAATAGCGAAGGAGCCACCACAGCCGGCACGCCCACATCGGCGACTCCTGCGCGTAGGCGACGACCCGCGTGCCGGGTCCCACGCCGAGCGCGCCCATGGCCCGGCCGAAGCGCTCCGGCGTGCGGCAAGGTGAAACGAAACGGGGAGTCGGGATCCGACAGCTCCCCGGGTACGTCGGCGAAGACCGCTCCGGGGATATGGGCTTCGCCATAGCGTCCTCGCCCGCTCTCGACGGTGTAGGGGCCATCGGCAACTTCACGGATGAGGAACGCCGTCGCGTCGATGACCCGGAGCTGCGGATCGCCGAGCACTTCGTAAAGGCGCGGCGCGTCAATCGTCAACTGATCCCGAGACACGCCTTGAACCTAGTACCGGATGGCGCCCCGAGAAGCCAGCATCGCCTTGAGCCGGAAGGTTGCCAGGAAGAAGAAGGCGAGCGCGAAGAACGCGAGTATGCCGAGCTCGCGCCAGATCGTGACTATGTCCCCATGGTTCGACAAGAGGTTGGTCCACGCGTCGACCGCCCAGGCCTGCGGTGTGGCGTGCCCGATCTCGCGCATGGTGGTCGAGACGATCGAGAGCGGCCACATGCAGCCGCCGAGCATTGCGAACACGATCCCGACTATCGGGCCTATGGCGCTGGCTTGCTCCGGGGTCCGGAAGAACGTGCCCGCGACCATCCCGGCGCCGGCGCCGACAAGGCACCACACGATGATCAGCACGGCGGCCGCCAACGGGTTCCCCCACGACACGCCGAACACGACACTTCCGATCGCGACGATGACGAGAGACTGCACCGCGGCGATGACGATGTAGGTGATCGACTCGCCGGCGATGATCGTCCGGGGCCGCACAGGTGCCGCGGACATGCGCTCGAACATGCCCAGGCGTCGTGTCTCGACGATGGTCGCGCCACTGGCGATTGCCATCAGGAACACGAACAGCACGAGCTCGGTCGGGGCGCTGTACTCATAACCAGGTGGGAGGCTTCCCTGAGCCGTGTGGACCACCTGGGAGACGAGCCCGACGCGCGGCGTGCGTGGCGCGAGGGAGCTCGCACGGCCGAGGTTCTGAAGGAAGCTGCCCCCGTAGCGAGTGGCGAACTGAGCAGCCTCGACCCTGCCCCCGAAGTCGTCGACAACCGAGGTGATCCGGGTCGCCGCCGCCTGCTGGGTGCTGTTGGCCTGCTCGGCGATCACGGCGAGCGTCACGGCTCTTCCGTTGCGCTCGCCGGTGCTCAGCCCCCGAGGGATCACGACGCCGGCGTTTATCTCCGAACGTCCTACTGCCTTCTCGAGCGAGCCGAGATTGGGATAGGCGATGACCGCCAGCCCCGGGGTGTGGCTGAGCTCGGCCACCAGCTGCCGGCTCGCTTGAGTCCCGTCGAGGTCGACCATTCCCACGCGGAAGGTGTTGAAGCCTTGGGCGACCGCGCCGACGATGACGATGACAACGATGGGCAGGACTATCAGGAAGAACAAGGCCACCCGGTCGCGCAGCACGCGGCGGCCTGAGGCCCTCGCGATGGCGAGCGCCCTCATGAGGTCACCGCCCGGCGAGCGAGGCCGAGCGCGATGGCGCCTACGACGGCGCTGATAGCGAGGATGGCCACCACCGGCTCGACGATCGTGCCGAGCCCTCCCCCGATGGTCGCAAGATCGGTGAAACCACGGATCGCCCACCCGTTGGGCGTGAACAGCGCCAGGTGCTTGATCGTCGAAGGTGCGCTCGAGATGAAGAAGAAGTCGCCGCCGATCAGGGCCAGGCCGAAGACGATGATCGAGGCGATGCCCTCGGCTTGGCGCTGGGTCCGGGCGAGTCCCATCACCAGCGCGGTGAGGCAGACCACGGAGGCCACGAGCGCCAGCCCGAGCAACGCGGCAGGCAACGGGGCGCCCCAGTCAGCCCCGAAGGCCACCGTGGTGACGACACCTATGGTCGCGAGACTGGCGGCTCCGTAGACGAACACCGATATCGCCTTGCCGAGCAGTATCTCGTAGGAACGGACCGGCGCAGCCCGCATGCGCTCGATCATGCCCTGGGCGCGGTCGACGAAGAAGCTGCGCGCGGTGTAGCTGATCGTGAACAGCAGGAAGAAGATCGCCATCCCAGGGCTGTAGTAGCTGATCACCTTCAGCTCGTGTGCGCCGATGGGGCGTTCGACGGCCTGCAGGGGCATGTGGAGCGCCGACACCATCCCTACCAGCTGTGAGGTCGTACCCTTTGGCGCGCCCGCGGCGAGGGCGGTGACGAACGCGAGGCGGTCGGCGTTCACCTGCGCCACGAACGACGACACGACGGACGTCACGACATCGCCGGCAACCGTGGAGTTGTTCGAGGTGACTGTCGTGAGGGGTTCGGGGGCCACGCTGGTCGCAGCCGAGGAGAAGCCAGGCGGGATCACCAGAGCCGCAGCCAGCTGACCGCTTCGGACCTCCGAGGAGGCGAGCGCCGTCGAGCTCAGCTTGCGGACCGTGATGACCTGTCTCAGCTGGGGCGCGTCGAGAGCCTTCACCAGCTGGGCGGCCACCGGGCCGTGATCGAGCTCGACCAGCCCCAAGGTGAAGTGGAAGCTGTTCAAACCGTTGAAAGCAAGGCTCATGAGCCCTGCGATCGCGACGGGGGCGATGACCCCTACGACGATCGCCGAGCGGTCGCGGACGCGCTGGCGCAGGTCCTTGCGGGCGATTGCTAGAGCCGAGCGCAGGGTGGCCTCATTCCCGCAGGGCCGTGCCCGTGAGGTTCAAGAACACCGCCTCGAGGTCGGGCTCGACGACATCGACACTCGTGATCGAGATGTCCGCCGCGTCGGCCGCCTCCAAGATGGCCGGCAGCAAGTGTCGACCTCCGGCGGCAACGAGATGTACCGAGTCCTCCGTCGTCGCGGCGCTGCTCACCCCGTCGACGCCTCGGCACGCCTCGGCGAGGCGCTCGAGGTCTCCCGACGCGCTGAGCGCTATTCGGTCCTGCTCGGCGAGCTGGGCCACCAGCTCACGCCTTGTCCCCTCCGCGATCAGGTGACCGTGGTCGATGATGCCGACACGGTCGCAGACGCGTTCTGCCTCCTCCATGTAGTGAGTCGTGTACACCACGGCGAGGCCCTCTCGCCCGAAGGCCTGCACCCGCTCCAAGATGGCGTGGCGACTCTGGGGATCGACGCCGACGGTGGGCTCGTCGAGCACGAGCAGCTTCGGGTGGTTGAGCAGGCCGGCCGCGATGTTCATGCGCCGTTTCATGCCGCCGGAGAACGAGTCAAGCCGGTCGTCGCGCCTGTCGGTCAGCTCGGTCAACTCCAAGGCCTCGTCCACTCTGGCGGCCACGGTCCGCCGTCCGAGCTTGTACAACCTGGCGAGGAACTCGAGGTTCTCGCGGCGGTGAGGTCTGGGTAAAGGGCGACGTCCTGGGGCACGTAGCCGATCAGGGCCTTCACCTCGAGGTTGCCGATCGCCTGCTGTCCGGCGATCGAGATCGTCCCCTTGTCGGGCTCCAGGAGGCCGCACACCATCTTCATCGTCGTCGTCTTGCCGGCGCCGTTCGGCCCGAGCATGCCGTAGACCTCGCCTTCACAGATCCGAAAGCCGACACCGTCGACGGCTAGGCGGGTGCCGAAGCTCTTGGTGAGGCCGGCACACTCGAGAACCGGGGTCCGGCTCACGACGAGTGAATCTGTCCCCGGTCCGCCGCCGGAACTGCGTGCGACACTCACCTGCCCTAGGCCCCGATCACCCGAGGCACGACAAGCCACGACAGCACACCGGACCCGGCGCTGGCCTCGCCCCACTCGTCGACCTCCAGGTCGATGCGGGCGAGTGCCGCGGTCGGCATCCGGACGAGACCGCCGCCGATCAAGAACCTCACGGTCTCCGAACAGGTGGGTTCGTGACCGACCGCCATCAGCAACCGCGTCGTCTCCGGCTCCCGGCGGATCTCGGCGAGCAGACCTTCGACACCCCCGTCATAGAGCGCTGCGGCCTCGCGCACGGACCGCTTCCAGCCCCCGGCCTCGCTCGCCAGGTCGAGCGTCGCCCTGGCACGCAACGCCGGCGAGCAGATGACCGAGTCGGGCACCTCCGTAGCGGCCAGGAAGCGGCCGGCCGCCCTGGCTGCCTTCCGGCCCCGTTTTGCCAACGGCCGCTCGAGGTCCGAGCCGCCGTAGTCCACCGACCAGTCGGACTTCGAATGCCGGAAGACGATCAGTGCGTGTGACATCTCTACCGCTCCGACAGGTCCGCGCTCAGAGCTTGTAGCCGATGGAACGCAAGAGCGACTTGCGGTCGACCACGTCATGGTCGGTCTCGACACCGAGCGGGGAGGAACCATCGATCACACCGAGGACGCCACGGCCGAGTTCCGTCTCGGCCACCACGACCTCCACGGCATTTGCGGTGGCGCAGTGAATTGTGCAGACCTCGGGGACCTGCTTCAGCTGGTTGAGCACGTTCACGGGGTAACCCTCGCGGACGAATACGACGAAGCAGTGGCCCACGCCCAATGCCAGAGCGTTGCGAACTGCCAGGTCCTCGAGCTCGGGGTCGTTGCCCGAACGGCGGACCAAGCACTTGCCCGACGCTTCGCAAAAAGCCAGCCCGAAACGAAGGTGCGGGCTCGTGCCGACGAGCGCCTCGTGGAGGTCCTCGACGGTCTTGATGAAGTGAGCCTGGCCCAGGATCACGTTGAGGTCTTCCGGCTTCTCGATGGGTACCACGACCAGCTGCACGCTGCTTCTCCTGTCCACCGGGCCCGTCAGCGAGCCCACCGGGGGACCCTTCCCGGGTCCGATGCCTGTAACGAACTCTGCGCCTTGGATGGCCCCGGGCGCAAGGCCGCGGTTCCGGGCGCGCCGTCCGGACCGGCCCGGCACCTAAAGCCGGGGCGTATCTCGTCCGATAACAGAGGATGAGAAGAACTCTGTTCAGGGTCGCGCTGCGAGGAGCAAAGACCGTGCGAGAGCCTTTCGACAGGTTGGAGAAGGGCGGCGCACATGACTGACAGGACTGAGCTTGCGGAAGCGATCAGACGCGCTGTCCGCGCGGTCGTGCCACTACGGGGGGTTGATGCCCACATGGTGTACCTCGTCGGAGCTGGGGAGGCCGACCCGGGAAGGCTCGTTCGCGGCCTCGGGCGGCCGGGCTCCCGATGCGGGCTCTTCCTGGCAGTGCCAACGGTGCCCGCCCCGGGGACGCCGTTGCACGGAATCACCTGAGGACGGATCGGCAACATGCCCCGGGTCCGGTCCGAAGCGACGGCGTCGCGTGCTCGCGACACGTGTTCTGCCATCGCCGTGCAAGGCCGGGCACTGTGTCCGCGAGCGCGAACACCTCCGCCGATCGCCGGTGCGTCCCGCTCCCCGCAAGCTTGCAACTCGAGGTCGCGACATGTCAGCGCCAGCTGAGGCCGTAACGCCACCTGCTGTCTCGCATCTGCGCGCCTTCGGTCAACCGGTGCGGCTCTGGCTGTACGTCTCCCTCGTGTTTGGCGCTGGACTGGCACTCGTCTTCGGGCCGTTGCGCCTCGCCCCTGCCATAGCAGCCGGCCACGTCGTGGCGATCCCGTGGTGGGGGATATTCCTCCTCGTCACAGCCGCGGAACTGGCGAGCGTCGAGCTGCCTATCCGCAAGACCAATGTCATCTTGACCCTCGATGATGCCGTCATCATCGTTGCGATCCTGGGCACCGGCCCACTGGTGACAGCACTGGCCACGGCGTGCAGCCTTGGGGTCATCACGGCTGTGCAACGGCGCGCTCCGGTGCAGGTGATGTTCAACTTCGGCGCCCAGCTGCTGGTGGTGCCCCTCTACTACCTGCTGCTGCGCGTCGTGGTTCAACCGGATGCGCTCTTCTCCTTGCGGAGCGTAGTCGGGTACCTGTTGACGGTGACCTTGTTGAGCGAGGTCTCCAACATCGAGATATCAACGGCGATGTACCTTTCCGAGGCCGACTTCACGATCGTCACCGAGGGACTGGCGTCCACAACCCAAGTCGTGGCCCTCATAGCGCTCGGCAACGCCGTGATCGCGGTGATCGTCCTGGTCATGACGGTCGCTGCACCAGTCGTGCTGTTGACGGTCCCGATCCCGGCGGTGATCAGCGTCGTCGCGTATCGAGCTCAGCTGACCCGGCACAGACAGCTGACCGACATCCAGAACCTATTCGCCGCCACCCGGATCCTTAGTTACTCCAAGAGCGTCCACACCGGCGCCGTGGACTTCCTCAACCACCTCTCCAAGATGTTCCACGCGACACTCGTCGAGCTCACCTTGCTCCCGACGGTCCCGGGCAACCCGGCGCTCGTCACCAGAACGGTGAACGGTGTGCCCATGGTGGTCATGGAGGCGACTCCCGTCGAGTCGCTTCCAGACGGCCTCGCGAACACCCTGACCACCGACAACATCCTGGTCACCCAGAAGCTGGGGACGGGCACACCGCTGGCCCGCTACATCGCAGCCGATGACCGGCCCACGGGAATGGGCGTAGCGGTCCCTGCCGCTGACAACGCTCCCGCCCTCGGCTATCTCGTCGTGGCCCACCGCGACAAGTTCGTCGGCGACTTCCGCCAGACCGACCTGCAGCTATTGGGCACTCTGGCCAAGCAGCTCGCCTTCGCCCTGCAGAACGGGCGGCTGCACGAGGACCTTGCCCTGCTCGAAGGCGCTCAGGACGAGTTGGTGCACAAGGCTTTTCACGACCCGCTCACCGGCCTCGCCAACCGGGCCCTGTTCCTGGATCACATCGACGGGGCCTTCCACCGTGCTGCGCGCGCCGGGAACCTGGTCTTCTTGCTGTACATCGACCTCGACGAATTCAAGAAGGTCAATGACACATTCGGCCACGGCACCGGTGACGAACTGCTCGTCCAGGCAGCTGTCAGGCTCAACGGCTGCGTCCGTGCCACCGACACCGTGGCGCGGCTCGGCGGTGACGAGTTCGCAATCCTGCTGGAGCAGGCGGCGTCGCTGGACGTGGTGGAAGTGATCGCCCAACGGATCGTCACGAGCATGGGTGCGCCGTTTCAGCTCGCGAATTGCGTCGCCGAAATCGGTGCATCTGTGGGGATCGCGTTCACGGACGCTTTCGGTGAGTCCGCGGTGCAGCTGATGAAGTCAGCCGACGCCGCCATGTACAACGCTAAGAGGTCCGGGAAAGGACGCCATTGTGTCGCCGTCTGACATTGGTAAGAGGCACACCCTCGATTCGAGATCCGCGGGCCATCCGAGCCGGAGGCCGTCACGAAGCACTCAGCCGGTAGCGGACTTGGGTAGGCTCCATGTGGTGCCATCGCAGGTGGAGTCGCCCCTCGACGTTGAACGAGTGTTGCGCAACCGCTCGTTGAAAGTCGCATTCCAGCCGGTCTGCAACCTGCAGTCGCGTGAGATCATCGGCTACGAAGCGCTGTCGCGTTTCCCCAGACCGGCGCACGCGACACCCCGTCAGTGGTTCGACGAAGCGTCGCGTCTCGGGCGCATGCAGGACCTCGAGCTCCTCGCCGTCACCACGGCGCTCGCACAACTGAACCTGCTCCCAGAACACGTCTTCCTCGCCGTCAACGTGTCGCCGGCCACGGCAGGCTCGTCCGCCTTCGAGGAGCTCGCTGCCACGGTGCCTCCGGAGCGCCTCGTGCTCGACATTGCCGAGAACGCCACCGTGGACAACTACCACCTGTTCACAGAGGTGATCGACCACCTGCGTTCGCTCGGCGTGCGGATCGCCTTGGACGACGCCGGCGCCGCGGAGGTCAGCCTGCAGCACCTCCTCGGAGTTCGGCCCGACATAGTGAAGATCGACACGACTGTGATCCACGGGATCGCCGAGGACGAGCTCCGCCAGGCAGTCGCCTGCGCGTACGCGAGCCTTGCCAAGCGGGCAGGCGCTGTCAGCCTGGCCGAAGGGATCGAGACCGAGGCGGAGCTCACCATGCTCTTGTCGCTGGAGGTAGAGACCGGCCAGGGCTACCTGTTCGGTCGACCCGCGTTCTTGAAGGACTGACCTTGCGAGGCCGCAGCCGGCTTCGAGGCGTCTCGTGGATCAGAACCTGAAGCTGACGCCGGTGAGCTCCTCTGACAGGACCCACAGGCGCCGCGCTGTCTCCTCGTTCCCGGCCGACTTGGTGGGCTGCACCTCGGTCGGATAACCACGCAATTGTCCCAGGCCACCCGGGCCGTAGAAGCATCCGCTTTCGGCCCCGGGGTCGACGGCCGCGTAGAGCTGGCTCAGCGCGCCGACCTCGGCGCTCTGGGCCAGGAGACGGTTGCCGACCCTCATCAGTTGTTTTATCGCGCCCTTCGGGGCGCTCGTCTGCAGGTTCGTGGCCGCCCAGCCGGGGTGGGCGAGCAGCGAGCGGACCACGATCCCGGCCGCCCGCACCCGACGGTCCAGCTCCAAGGCGAACAGCACGTTCGCGTACTTGGACTGCTGATAGAAGCCCCTCCGCGAATAGGACCTCTCCCCGGTCAGGTCGTCGAAGTGGATCGACCCGCCCCTGTGCTCGAGCGAGCTGACCGTGACCACCCGCGGGTCCGCGCCGCGACGGATCGTGGCGAACAGCAGCCCGGTCAGTGCGAAGTGGCCGAGATGGTTGGTCGCGAACTGGGACTCGGAACCCTGTCGGGTCAGAGAGCGAGGCGGGAACATCACCCCGGCGTTGTTCACGAGCACGTCCACCGCGATCGCACTGCCCGTGATAGCGCCCGCAAAAGCCCGCACCGAGTCGAGGTCCGCGAGGTCCAACACCCGGAACTCCACGAGAGCGTCCGGGCTCTCGGACTTGATCCGGTCTACAGCTGCCTGCCCTTTCGCCTCGCTGCGGCTGGTGAGCATCACGCGGGCGCCGTGTGCCGCGAGCTGGCGGGCGGTCTCGAAGCCGAGGCCGCTGTTCGCGCCGGTGACGACAAAGCTCCGCCCTGACTGGTCCTTGATCCGGGCAGCGGTCCAACGGTCCATGTGCGCTCCTGTGGGTGGCCAGGCAGTGGGACGGGCACACAAAGGCTCAGCCGGAGACTCGGGCCGGCGAACACCGGCAACACGCGATCGGCCAGACCCGACGTTACGCCCCACGGGCTCGTGGAGCCCGGCCGCCTGTTCAGCCCAGTGCGCCCCCCGTGCCCCTGAACGTCACCCAGGTCGGGCTCGGCAGTCCCATGGCCTTGCCGAGCCGGCGCCAGAAGTTCGGGGAGTCGGCGGCCCAACGAGCCGGACCGATCCCGAGGACGGTCTCACAGCCGGTGGCCGAGACCACGACGGTCGGGGACGCCCCGCTCGGTGCGGTGAAGCTGAGCCGGTAGGTGATCCCGAGGTCCGCCGGGCAGCTCATCACGCCAGCGGGCATCCGCGGCAGTGAGCACACCACCTTGGCCACGTCCCTCACCGACGCGACTTCGGTGACGACGGTCACCGCCGGGAACGAGAAATGGACGTCGTTGCGCCCGAAGGCCGCGACGCGACGCACGACAAGTCGGTCGACCTGCCCGATGGACCTGCAGAGCGAAACCGGAACGGCGGTGGCCTGCTGCGGTCCGCTCGTCGTGGCCCTCTGCGCCGCCTGTGCCACGCCGCTCCCCCCGCTCCCAGCCGCGATCAATGCCACGGCGAGGCCCGCCCTTGCCAATCGAACCCTGGTGATCTTCATGACCCCACGAAGCGCCACAGAGGCGTTTCCGCGTAGGCGAGGGTGCTCACGGCCACAGCTTCTCGCGAAGCCCGGAAGCTCTGGCCGCCGGGTGTGCAATCGCCCTGCGCACAGACTCCTCGGCAGCCACGACGGTGACGTGCTCCCGGGCCCGAGTGACGGCCGTGTAGAGGAGCTCCCGCGTCAGTATCGGCGACGGGGCAGGGGGTAGTGAGACGATCACCCGCGCGAACTCCGACCCCTGGCTCTTGTGGATCGTCGCCGCCCACCAGGTGTCGATATCGCCGAGCTGCGACATCGCGAGCTCCCGGACAGCACCGCTCGGGTCCAGGAACGCTACGACCGGCCCATTAGGCCTGGAGACCACGAGTCCCACGTCACCGTTGAACACCTTGTTGAAGTAGTCGTTGCGAGTGACGATGATCGGCCGGCCGACGTACCAGCGAGGGCCGATACCGGCGCCGGGCAGCTCTCGCACTGCCGAGGGCTTCGATGGCAGCACTCCAGCCGGAGACACCGAGTGCTCCCGATCGCGTGGCGCACAGGACCTTCAAGTCGGACGCGAGACCGAGGCCCCTCTCGGCGTTGTCAGTCTCATCTTCGCTCGCAGCCTCGATCACCTTGACGGCGTTGTCGGCCATCTCCTTGTGCAGGCGGGCGATGCCGGCCTGGTCGTCGTCCTTGACCCAGGCCACCTCGTCGGACTGGGGGTCTGACAAGGATGCCCACGGCGGTGTCTTCGTCGCCGAGTCGGATCGCGTTGGCGAGCTTGGCTATTTGCGGAGCGAACCGGTGGTTGTCTTCGAGCAGCACGACCTCGTCTGCGAGCGGCCCGTCTGCCGGCCCCTTGACCCTCGGGCCGACGATCTCGCCGAGCACGGCGCCTGCCTCGACGCTGGCGAGTTGGAACGGGTCGCCGACCAGCACGAGCGTCGCGTCGGGACGCACCGCGTCCAGCAGGCGGGCCATCAGCGGTAGCGACACCATTGATGTCTCGTCAACCACGACAAGGTCGTGAGGCAAAGGGTTGAAGCGGTCGTGGCGGGGCTTCCGGCTCACGTGGGCACCCAAGAGGCGATGGAGCGTCTTGCCCTCGGTGGCGCCCAACGCGTTCGCGACGCGTTCGTCGATGTCCGGCACCCCTGCCATCTTGGCCCCCTCGTGCACGGCCTCTTCCATGCGCGCGGCTGCCGTCGCGGTGGGTGCAGCGAGCGCGACGTCGAGCTGCACGCCCCGGGCGAACGCGACCGTGCAGGCCGCGCCGAGCAGCCGGGCGATGGTTCTTGTCTTCCCGGTCCCCGGTCCGCCGCCGATCACCGTGATCCTGCTCGTCAAGGCTTTCGTGGCAGCCTCGCGCTGCAGCGGGTCCATGTCCTTGAAGAAGGTGTCGAGGATCGCGTCGAGCTCGGGTGACAACGTTGTGAGCCCGCCGTCGGTGCCGGCACGACGCAGCAGCTCGTCTGCCACCTGCCTCTCGAAGCGCCAGTAGCGCTCGAGGTACAAGCAGGTGTCGTCCCAGACAAGCGGCCGGATCACCTCGCCCGGCGGGTCGTCCGGGCCGCTCACGGCCGGGCTCGCTGCCAGGAGCCCCGTCCAGCGACCAGGATCGGGCCAGGGCAGCGAGTCGATCGAACCGGCCCCCGCGTCATCGGCGACGATGGATCCAGCAATCGTCCCGATGGCCACGCAGACGTGCCCGAGACGCGGGGCACGCGCCGCCAGGGCTGCGCCGAGCAGACACCTCAGGGCTCCACGCCGCCGACGCTTCGGGCGATCACGCCGGCGACGTGAACAGTCCGAGGCGTCGAGCACGCCGGCCTCGACGAAAGGCGCAAGAGCCGCGACGTCCGCGCTCAGCAGCGGAGCGAGGTGCAGTCACGCGGGTACCCCGGTGCCGTCGAGCAGGTCGCTGAGCGCCGTCACGAGCGCCGGTGGGACCTGCCAGTTGAAGACCCCGTGCGGGTTCCCCTCGACCACAGGCGTGTCGGCACCGGCCATCCCTCTCACGAACAGGTAGGCGACGCCGCCGAGATGCTCGGCGGGTTCGTATCCGGGGACGCGCCAGCGCAGGTAGCGGTGCAGAGCGACCGAGTAGAGCAGGGCCTGCAACGGGTAGTGATGCTCCGCCATCGCCGCGGACAGACGGACCGGGTGATAGTCGAGCGACTGGGCCTCGCGGCCCGGTTCGGCCAGCTTGTTGGTCTTGTAGTCGACGACGACAAAGCGCGGCGCTGCGTCCGGCTCCGCCGCATCGCGGACGCGCACGACCATGTCGATCGAGCCCGTGAGATGCCCGGCGAGCTCGACTTCGAACAGTCCCGCCGCGAGGCGCTGTGCCCACGGCCCGAGCGGATCGTCCTTTGACAGATGGCCCAGCATGAGCGCGCCAATGTCGCGATCGGTCGCGAAACGGCCCTTCCCACCCAACCGAAGTTCGAAACTCAGTTCGCCGAGCCGTTCACTGCGCGCGAGATCACGCAGCCGTCGTCCTTTGAAAAGAGGGCCGAGCGGCGTCTCGATCGCAGCGCGTAGGCCGGTGACGAGAGTCTCTGCCTCGACCAACCAGGGATTCCACCTGAGCCGGTCGTCGACGTAGGTGCGCAGCTCGGCATCAAGGTCCGCCGCCACGAAGTCGACACGCTCGAGCACCTCGTGGACGAGGGTGCCGAACTGCGCGCCGCCTGGCACCGTGCCGAGCGGCAGGTCGGAAACGGCTGGAGCGCCGCCCGTCGAGACGGCATCGGGCATCTCACCCGGCTCGTCGGCCGCGCCGGAGTCACCGAGGCTCTCGTCCTCGGGATCGACCTCGACATGCCGGGCGCGGTCGCTGATCGCGCTGAACGACCAGCGCCGATTCACGCGGACGGGCACGCGGTCGAGCACGGCGATCTCGAGCGCGCCCGAGGGGACTCGGGTCGTACCGTCAACCCAAGGATGGACCGGGTCATCGGCCAGGCCCGTGAGGGTCACGGCCACGGTGTCACCAGCCGAGGCGAACGCCGGTTCGAGGAACGCGACGGCGTCTTCGTCAGCCGGCAGCGGGACCTTCGCCGCCGCGAACAGCTCCGGGTCGATCGCACCGTCTCTCCGCGCGAACAGCACTCGCGCGAGCCCGGTGACCGCAGATCCCTGCACCCGCGTCCACCAGACCAGCGTCTTGTGCTTCGCGCGGGTGAGTGCCACATAGAGCAGCCGGAGGTTCCCTCCGAGCGCCTCGTTGTTGGCAAGAGCCTTGCGCTTGCCTCGCGGCGGCCGCCGTAGGCCACGCCTTGGCCATTCGCGATGTCGAACGTGCGGCGCCCGGTGCCAGGGTCCTGGAACACGACGTCGCGGGCGGTGGCGAGACTGTTGCGCCACAGCGTCGGGACGCACACGATCGGGAACTCGAGGCCCTTCGCGGCGTATACGGTCATGATCTGCACCGCCTCGGCCTCCGACTCGACCTGACGAGCCGTCGGGTCGTTCTCGGCGTCGGCTGGGGCTGCGGATTCGAGCTGTTCGAGGGTCGCGAGCAACCCGGTGGCGGACGGCCGACGGCCGGTGGTCGTCGCCTGGAGCAGGTCGGCGATGTGGCCGAGATCGGTGAGGTCGCGATCCCCGCTGCTCGATGCCAGCACGCGGGCCGTGACGCCGCTCTCGGACCAGACCTGCGCGCAGAGCTCGGCTGTTCCGTGCGCATCGAGCGTCTTGGCCCACCTGAAGATCCGGTCCTGTACCTGACTGAGCTCGGCGTCGTCGGCCGCGTCGAGCTCGGCGACCGACCAGCCGCAGAACCACGAAAGTGCGGCCGTGCGGGCCCGGGTCGGATCGCTCGGCCGAGCCAGCGCCGTGAGGAGCCAGCGCCACTGGGTGGCCGCGGTCGACTGCAGGACGCTGTCTCCCCGGGTGACTACCGCGGGGATGTGCCTCCGGCGCAGCGCCGTCTGGATCGGCTCGGCTTCGGAGTTCATGCCGATGAGAACTGCGACGTCGCCGGGTCGTACGCGGCGCCTCGCAGTGGTGTCGCCCCGGGCGGGGATCCAGGTGGTCTCCAGCAGCAGCTGGACCTGGTGCGCCAGGTCGCGCACGATCGCGGCTTCGGCGCTGTCAGTGCCGATCAGGCCGTGACTAGTGCGCAGAAGGCCGTCGATCGAGCGCGAGGCCTACCCGGAGCGCGGGTACCGCAGTGCCGTCGTCTGCGGTGATACGCAGGTCCCGGTGCTCGGGTGGCGGTTCGACGGGGACGAACTTGATCCAGGGGTCCCCGAAAGTCGCGCCACCGAAGAGATGCCCGAGGGCTTCGAGCAGCGCCCCGTCGGAACGCCGGTTCACTCCGAGCGTGGACAGAGTCGTGTCGGGCTGGTGAGCGGCCTCGAGGTAGGTGTGCACGTTCGCGCCCCGGAACGCGTAGATCGCCTGCTTCGGGTCGGCGACCAGGACGAGGGTCGAGTCCTGACCGGGACCTCCGAACAATCTTCGAGAAGATCTCCCACTGCACCGGGTCGGTGTCCTGGAATTCGTCGATGAGCGCGACGCGAAATCGCCGGCGCAGGGTGGCGACGGCAGCGGGGCTCTCGTTCAGCGCGGCGAGGAGATGGGTCAACACGTCGTCGAACGAGAGCGTGCCCGCGGCGCGTCGCCGACGATGGACCTCGCCGAGGGCGCTGTCGACGAGGCGCCGCATGCGAGCGGCGACGGGGGTGGACCCGGCGTCATCGGCGCTCGGGATGACGATGATGCCCGGGTTCCCGAGCACCTTGAGGGAAAGACGCGAGAGAACCTGCAGGGTCGGGAGCTGGCCCGCGCTGGTCGGGTTGACGACAGACTCCGCCGCGAGCACGTCGGCACAGACCGCTTCGACGAGCTCGCCGGTGTCGTCGAGGAGCGCCGCGTCGAGGTCACCAGGGGCTGCCGAACCCAAGGTGGCGAGCATCTGCTTCGCGAAGGCGTGGATGGTCGTGATCGTGGCCGCGTCGAAGTCGGCGACGGCCCGTTCGAGGCGACCGAGTCGGCCCTCACGATCCGTGGCGGCAACGAACGTCAGGAACTCGTCGGTGGTCGCTATGTCTGAAGGGCTGCGCAATGCGGCCGCGGCCTCGCTGAGCCCGGTCCGAACGCGGTCGCGCAGCTCGGCCGCGGCGGCGCGGGTGAACGTGACGATGAGGAGCTCCTCGACGGGGACAGCGGCCTCTGCCACGTAGCGGACGACAAGGCCGGCGAGCGTGTAGGTCTTGCCGGTTCCGGCGCTCGCCTCGATCGCGACACGGCCGGTGGGCAGCGGGTCCAGGAGCGAGAAGACTCCTGGTGCGCTCATCTGCGCGCCTCGCTGCTCGCCTCGATGGCGCTCCACAGGTAATCGGCAAACCGTGATGCTCGTCCCGGCGACGATCCGGGCGGGTCGTCGCCGCGCGCAGGGATGGCGCGCAGCTCCTCGAAGTCGAGACTTCCGAACACCAGGCGGTTCGCGTCATCCTGGCCCTCGCCACGGCCGTAGCGCGACTCCCAGTCGCCTGGCTTCGCTGTCCCCTCGTGAAGCTTGAAAGAGAGGGAGGCGAAGAGCGGGATGGGCTCACGCATCCCACGCCGATAGCAGTCGACCGCGATCTCGAGCGCTTCGAGTGCGCGATCGTGGCGGTCGGCGGGTGTGTCTCCACGCCCAACGATCTCGAGCGCGTCAAGAGCGCCCCCGTCCTCGGTGCGGCTCACGACAACGCTGCGCCAGCTCGTTGCGGCGTCGGTTGCCGCGAGCGCCACGAGGTCGAGCCATGCTGCAACGTGACGCTTGGGAGAGAACTTGCTGAATGTGACGAGGGCCGAGCCCGGAGACCCGTCCGCGCAACGTCCCTCCACCTCGCCGAGCACGCGGGTGCCGTCGGCAAGCCCGACCTCGACTGGCAGGCGATCGTCACGCGCCAATTCGACGCCGCACTCGTTCGCCAAGTCGAGCAGCCCGTCGACAGCGGCCTCTGATCTCGCTGATCGAAGCGTCACCCAGCCCGCCCGGGGGGAGCGTCCCGAGGGCGCGCTCGTGCCGTTCCCACTCGTCGTTGGTACGCCCGACAAGACGGGCCTCTGAGAAGCCGGTCCGCGACGGACCAGCGTTCGAGGCCACTGAGTGTCGTCGCGAGATCGTCGGACTGGTAACGGTCCTCGTCGGTGAGATGAAGTCGGAGCCGCTGCTGCAAGAAGGCCTTCACAGGGTGGTTGAGGAACTTCCGCAGATCGTCGAGCCTGATCACGCCCTCCTCGTCCGGAGCCAGGCCAAGCGCGCCGTCGACGAACGGAGGCCTCACGCTTGCCCGCCCTTCGCGGGCCAGGGCACCGGCGAGAGCGCCGGCATCGAAGCTCCAGGGACCAGGTCGGTTCAGCTGGCCGGGCCTGAAGCAGCGGTCGTCGAAAGGCTGGCGAGGGTGGACGGTCTCAATCTGTCCCCGGTACGTGCCTCGGCTTGTCGGCAAGAGCGTGGCGGTGATCGTGTCTCGCAGCTCCGCGAGCGTGGTCGCGGTCGGCACTTCCTGGTTGGTGCGGATGTTGTGACCCGTCCGTGTGATGACGAGGTGGTCGCCCGCGGCAAGAACCGCTTCGAGAAGCGCCTGGCGGACTTCCGCACGTGGGTCGCGGTCGCCGACCAGCGGGGCTGTGGCGGCGAGATCGTCACCGTCGGCGGAGCCGGCGTCGGCGCCCGTGACGTCCTCGTCGAGCCCGAGAAGGCACACCACGCGGAAGGGCAACCACCGCAGCGGCGTCAACGAGCTGACGGTCACGCCGCCCCGGAAGAAGTCGGGGCGGCGTGACGCACCCTTTGTCCGGTCGGCAAGGATGCGGCGGACATCCGCGAGCGAGATCTCGACCGTCGCGGGCCTGTCACCCACGACGGCGTTGTCACCGATCTCGGCGACGATCCGCCGGATCTGGTCGAGCTGCCACTGCTGGTCAGCGTCGACTTCGAAGAGCTGTTCGATCACCTCCGACAGCGTGTCGCACCATGCCGCAGCGGTGCGGGGTCGCTTCATCTCGTCGGCGACGGCCGCCAGACGGGCGAGGAGATCGGCCAGGCGACCGGCGACGGCAATGTCGTCGCCCTCGACTCCGAGCGGCGAGATGTCACCCGGAGCCAGGCCGATGTCGTCGTCGCTCACCGCGACGCCCATGAGCACCCGGTCAATGGCGGCCCGCCACGAGTTGGCGGTGAACTCCGGCGGGAGGCCCCACGCCGCACGGTGCGGGCCGTCGAGGCCCCAGCGCACGTTGGTCCCGACGACCCAGTCCGCGATGGTCTCGAGGGCGCTGTCGTCGAAATCGAACCGCTTGCGGACCGCCGGCAGCAAGACGAACTCCAGCACCTCCGAGGCGGTGAACCGGCCCGCGACCAGAGCGAGCAACGAGTCGAGCGCCGCGAGGACGGGGTACGAATCGCGCAACGAACGGTCGGTGATGCGGTAGAAGAGTCGGGGCGTGGCGCCGCCATGCAAGTCGACGGCCCCCTCGGCCGAGGTCCCGAAGCCCGCCTCCACTAAGGGCGCGAACTTGTCGATCGCAGGGGAGAGCACGACGATGTCCTCCTCGCGCAGCGTCGGGTCATCAGCCAACAGATGAAGGATCTCGTCGCGCAGCACCTGGACCTGGCGTGCCTGCCCGTGGCAGGAGTGCACCTGGATCGAGCGGTCTTCGGGGTCCAGGTCGAAGTCGCCGGCGGGCGCACGACCGGCACGCAAGTCTTGTTGCACTCGTGCCAGCAAGGTGCCCGGCGGACCGCCCACGGTCTGCTCGCCCTCGTCGACCACCAGCGGCACGGGTATCCCCCGCGACTCGGCCGAAGCGAGCAGCACCGTGCGCTCGCGGTACGGACGGCCCCACGATCGCAGGAGCGGGTGACGCACCTCGGTGTCCGACCGGTCGTCGGCGCGTAAGAGCGCGGGCGGCCGCGGACCGGCCAGCGTTGCTTCGCGAACACGCGAGGTCGTGGCCGGTGACGGGTCGAGGAGCAACAGGTACAGATCTCGTTGGGTGGCGACGGCCTCGATCAGCTCGATGAACGGCGGGCCGCTTGGAAGCGTCGTCAGGCCGAACATGGCGATCCGGGGTGGCAGGTCCAACGCGAGGCTCCCGGTGCGCAGGCCCTCGAGCAGACCGGGTAGGCGCTCGGGAGGGCTGGGCACACCGATAAGGGCCCGAACCAGGCGCCACAGGTGGGGCTGCCAACAATCGTGCGCGGCAAGAGGGTCGCCCTTGCCATCGACGTCGTGGCCGGCGCCCCAGTTCAGCACGAGCTCGGGCCGGCGCACCGCGTAGCGGTCGAAGAGATCGGCGAGACGCCGCGCACGTCCGAACCAGGTGGCACCCTCGGGCAGCACGGTAAGCGGACCGAGACGCTCGTCGTCACCTCCCGAACGCAATACCTCGAGCACGGCCCAGACGAGACAGTCGACCTGCCATGGATCGGGAACCCTGTCGTTGCTCCCAGCCGCGAGCACGGCCCCGCGCAGCGCGCCCGGGAACGTGAACTCAATGTTCGCCGCAACACCGTCGCCGGTCCCGGGCCCGGACGCGCCGAGCGACCTGGCCAGTTCGAGGGCCAGCCACCGGCGCATGCCCATCGTCGGAACAGCGACCCATTCCGGGGACATGGGGTCCGCGAGCGGCTTGGCCAGCACCTCGGCCAGCTCGACTGCGAGAGGCTCCACCCGGCTAGCACTGGAGAGGTGAAGCACGAACGAACACTACCGGGGGGCGGTGACGGTCACCTGAGGCGCGACCCCGCTCGACTCGCCGATCTCGCTCGGGTACCGTCCAAGCCATGTCGATCCTGCTCGAGCTGGACCTCACCGGCACAGTCGTCGAGGACATCGGTTCTCACCCGATCGAACGGGTGCTGAACCGTCGGCGCCTCGCACTGCGCACGCTCGTCAACCGGCTCGCCTCCGCCGCCGAAGATCCCAACGTCGTCGGGTTGCTGGCCAAGCTGGGTGCCACTTCCATATCTCTGGCTCAGGCCCAGGAGCTGTCGGACGCTGTGGCGCGTTTTCGGGCGAGGGGCAAGGAGGCGGTCGCCTGGGCAGAGACCTTCGGCGAGCTTGGGCGGGGAACGACGGCCTATGTGGTGGCCGTCGGTTTCGGTGAGCTGTGGCTGCAGCCTTCTGGAAGTGTGGGCCTCATGGGCGCGGCGGCCGCCGGCGTGTTCGTACGCGGAGCCCTTGATCGCGCACAGGTCGAGCCGTTGTACGCACAACGCCACGAGTACAAGAACGCGGCAGACACCTTCTTACGCACACAGTTCACCCCGGCACATCGGGAAGCGACCGAGCGCATGGCCGAGTCCGCCTACGAGCAGATCGTCTCTGCGGTGTCGGTTGGCCGGCGATTGCCGCCCGACCGTGTACGTGAGCTCATCGATCGGGCGCCCATCCCCGCCGCCGAAGCGCGAGAGGCCGGGCTCGTCGACAACCTCGGCTACCGGGACGCCGTTCGTGAGGCGGTTGATCGCCGCTGGCCCGAGAAGCCGGCGCTGCTCTATGTCTCGCGTTATCAGCGTCGGTGGGACACCGTCCGTCGCGCGTGCCAAACGCGTCGTCCGGCGGTCGGGCTCATCGAGGCGATCGGGATGATCCGCACCGGCCGGTCCAAACCGGGCCCGGTGGGGCAAGCAGCGGGATCCGACACCGTAGCGGCGGCGTTCCGCTCCGCAGTGGCAGACGAGCGCACGAAGGCGATCGTGTTCCGGGTCAACAGCCGCGGCGGCTCCTATGTCGCCTCGGACACCATCTGGCGCGAGGTGTGCCGGGCCCGCGAAGCCGGCAAGCCGGTCGTGGTCTCGATGGGCGACGTGGCGGGTTCGGGTGGGTACTTCGTGGCCATGGGGGCCGACGTCATCGTGGCCGAGCCCGCGACGCTCACCGGATCCATCGGCGTGCTCGGCGGCAAGCTTCAGACCAAGGGGCTGTTCGAGCGCCTCGGCGTCAACGTCGAGAGTCTCGGTCTCGGCCAGCACGCCCTGATGTTCTCGTCCCAGACCGGTTTCAGCGAGGACGAGTGGGCCAAGCTCGACGAGTGGCTCGACTTCGTCTACGACGACTTCACCGCCAAGGTCGCGAGCGGACGCGCGATGACGCGCGAAGCGGTGCACGAAGTGGCCCGCGGCCGGGTCTGGACGGGAGCCGACGCCGCCGAACGCGGGCTCGTCGACGAGCTTGGCGGGCTGCGCCGCGCCGTGGAGATCGCCCGGGAGCGCGCCGGGCTGCCACCTGACGCCCGACTGCGGCCCGTGCTTGCGGTGTCTCCGGTGCAACGCCTTCGCCAACCTCGCAACAGCGACGACCCGGCGGCCTTCGTGCAGGTCCGGGGATTGCACGCACAGTTGTGGGAGTGGGGAGGACATGCCCAGGTGGCCGAGGCACTGGGCCTTCCGGCCGCCGGGCCGCTCACCATGCCGATGGGCCCGCTTCGTTAGGCGGGTGGATGACCGAGATGCGACCACGAGTACTCGTGCGACGTCGCCCTTCTCGCCCTGAGGGGACTCGGGCGAGCCCGCACGCCTGGTGGCACCGCCAGTTACCCGTACTGACTCGCGTCACCCAGCGCATCTAGGTCACCGGCCGAAGTTCCAAACGGCAACCACGACCAGTTTCCAGGTGGCCACGCGTGACGAGAACGTCCCCAGGGGTTTTGTGCACCGCCGGCTGGCTCGTGTTGTCGCAGTCTGGTGAGCCTTGTCCTCGCTTCTTCATGCCTCAGTGGTAGAAGCCGGCATCTGCCGATCTCGTCCTCGACTCGGGCACCTTCCGTATCCCTGTCGGGACCAAGGACACCCGGAGTGTCGACCAGCGAAGCAGTGCCCCAGAGCCAGCCGCACAGCCGTGGGTGAGACCGATGCACTGACAACCTCGCTGGCCGGCAGATCCTCGCCGACCACGCCCCTTCACCCTGATCACGCACTCCGTGAAGCGATTGACGATGCGGGTCGGATGTGCCAGAATGTCGCCGGGAGCGTTTGCGCAAACGTTCACGAACAATGGTGACGATGACCCGACTCGAGTGCGCGGTGAGGGGCAGCGCAACTAGTCCCGACTGTCTTTGCGGGCTGGAAGTCGGTGGCGCGACGAATTGCACGAGTGACAGAACGGACGGTCGATAGATGACGAATCCACTGAGGGTCGGGGTTGTGGGCTGCGGCGTGATCGCCCAGGTGATGCATCTTCCCCACCTGGCAGAGCTTCGCGATCGTTTTGAGATCGCTGCCCTTTGCGACATCTCCGAGCCGGTGGCTGCCGCGTGCGCCGACATCTACGGCGTCGCGTCGGTGCACACGTCCTGGCAGGACCTGGTCGCCGAAAGGCTCGACGTCGTGATGGTGCTCACCTCCGGCAGTCACGCTCCGATCGCAGTTGCCGCTGCCAAGGCGGGATCGCACGTCTTTATCGAGAAGCCGATGTGCCTGGGCCTCGTCGAGGGCGAGGAGATACTGGCTGCAGCTCGCGAAGCCGATGTGCGAGTGATGGTCGGAACCCACAAACGGTACGACCCTGCTTACGAGAGGATGCTCGAGCTGATGCCGCTCGACGACCTGCGGCTCGTGTCGGTGACGACGTTGGAGTCACCCTTCCAGCCCTACGTCCAGGCGTACCCGTTGACCGAGATGACGCCACCGCCGCCGGAAGTGCTGAGCGTGCTCCATTCGCAGGACGAGGCGAGGCTGGCCGTGGGATTGCCCGAGGGTGATGCTGAGTCCCGCTACTGCTACCGGTGGATGCTTCTCGACAACCTCATACACGAGCTGAACATGCTCCGTGGAGCGCTTGGCGAACCAGACGTTGTGCACCAGGCCCGGCTCGGGCGCACGGTGTGCGACATCAGCTTGGGCTTTGGGCCCACCGAGGTGCACATCTCGTGGGTGGATCTTCCTGGTATGGCCCAGTACCGCCAGGAGCTCGCGTTTTACGCGCTCGACCGGCGTGTCACTTTGTCACTGCCATCGCCGTATCTGCGTGCCATGCCGAGTCAGTTGACCGTCGAAAGTGGCAAACCGGGAACTCCTCACGCTTGGCGAACCGTAGAAGTCCTCTCGTACGAAGAGGCGTTCAAACGCGAGCTGGTCGAGCTGGAGGAGGCAATCCGCACGAAACGGAAGCCCCGCACGGATATCTTCGACGGTCTGCGGGATGTGGCGCTGTGCGGCGCGATCGCGAGGGCGCATATCACCGGCTCTCCCGTTGCAATGCCGAGCGCGCTCCCTGCGTGGGCCTCATAAGAACTGTCGGACAGAGGAGCGAGAAGATGAGTGTCGAAATTGCCAATGCGCCCTGCAGCTACGGGGCCTTTGAGGTGACGGTGGGAGTCGACCCGAACGTCCCCGACGGCCTTGGGCTGCTGGACTATGTAGCGGAAGCTGGGTACGCCGGCATCGATTTGGGTCCCGTCGGCTACCTGGGCGAGGGCATCGAGTTGCGCGATCGGCTGTCAGCACGGGGGCTGACTCTGGCAGGCGGCTACGTGCCATTGTCGTTCTCGGACCCGGCCGCGTTCGAAACGGATCTGAGTTACCTCGACGGGCTCCTTGACATCTTCGATCTCTCGCCGGAGGGACCCAAGCCGCGTCCCACCCTTGCCGATGCAGGATCGGCCGAACGAAAGGCCCACCCCGGCATGGCGGCAGAGCACCGGGATCTCGGTTTCGATGGCGTCGGCTGGAAGCGGTTTGCGGACGGCGTCGCGCGCGCGGCCGATCGGTGTCGGGAGCGAGGATATGAGCCGACGTTCCACCACCACACCGGCACGTACGTCGAGGCCGTCTGGGAGATCGAGCAGATGCTCGAGCTCACCGACGTGGGCCTTTGCCTAGACACGGGTCATCTCCTCGTCGGTGGAGGCGATCCCGCGCGGGCGATTCGAGACTGGGCGGGACGAATCAACCACCTGCACCTCAAGGACGCGCAGCTTGAGGTCGTCGCGAAGATCGTGGCGGACGCTGCACCGCTGGAGGAGCTCTGGCGTCGCCGCGCATTCTGCGCCCTCGGCCAAGGTGACGTCGACATGGAGGACGTGCTCTCAGCGATCGCGAACATCGGTTACTCGGGCTGGCTTATCGTCGAGCAGGACATCTTTCCGGATCGTGAAGGTTTCCTCCAGCGTGCGGCGGCCGACCAGATCGCCAATCGTGAGTGGTTGCGTGCTCGTGGGTTCTAAGGATTTCTTGCACCTATAGGGCGACAGCGTCGGGTCCCTGCCATGCGCGTGTCCGGAATGGTCTTCGCGTACCGGTCCAGCTTCCACTTCGCCTGCCAGGGCTTCTGATCGCATCGCGGCTGGACGGTGGGCAGGTCCTCACGCGGTCGTGAGTGGTGACGCGCGCCAAAGCATGCGGTTGGCAAAGCCCTCAACCACCATGCGGCAACGGCGACTGAGCCAATGGGAGGGGCACCTGTTGCCAAGGAGGTCCCTGGGTAGGTGGCGGCACCGGGAAGACGCTCCGGGACTCTCGGTGCTCGATGGATCGCACAGCGGTCCTTCGCGACCGAACAGAAGCCTCCTTGTCTCTGTCGTCGTCGGCTCCCGGCGAACAGGTGGCGCTGTGGGCAGGGCGCACTCGCCGCGGAATCACCACGCTCCCGGTTCTGCAACCGATTGCGCGCAGATCACACGCGGGCCGCGACTCAGCCTCAACCGAGCCGACGCCCTCAACCGCAAGCGCCCTAGCCTCTCCCCTATCTTCGGCAACAGGCCGTGGCCTCTCCTCTCGCCACTAGTTGGCGTACGGGCCAGCTCAGCGATGAGAACTCAGCGCCTCGACCCTTGACACCAGTCGCCTCCGATGCCATCATTTACCGATGGGCGTAACGATTGCGCAATCGTTTCCGACGCCGGGAACGCTTCCGGCCAAGCGGACCTGCAAGAGTTACGAGGTCGCCACCGGCCCCGGTCCGATGACTGCCACCCAACGCGGCAAGTGTGATGGATGAGAAGACGGGACGCGGTCGCACTGCTAGTGCATCCAGCCGCAAACCGTGGATCCGCGATCAAAGGGGAAGAACCGATGTTTGACAACAGACACCTTCGTCTACGGAAGCGCGGCGGGGCGGTGGCCGTCGCCTTGACCGGATTCTTGGCGGCGACACTGATCCTTTCCGTGTGCTCGTCAACCGCGTATGCCAAGCCGTACGCCCCACAGAAGATAACGCTCACCTTCTGGGAGAACTACGGAACCCAGCAGACCCTTCTCGGGGCAGCGAACAACCTCATTGCTGCGTACAAGAAGGTGCAACCGAATGTCACGATCAAGATGGTCAGTGAACCGGCGAATGACTACTTCGCACTTCTCCAAGCCTCGGCGATCTCGCATACCGGTCCTGATCTTGCAGTCATGTGGACAGGTTTGTACCTTCCCCCCTACGCCGACATTCTCGCCAACGTGCGCCCCTACATCAGCAAGTCGATCCTGAACAATACCGAGGAGCTACAGTGGGGAGCGCAAGGATTTGACGCCTCCCAAGCGATCCTCGCCATGCCTGTGGACGCTCAGTTCTACATGGGCTTCTACAACAAGAAGGACTTTGCCAAAGCAGGCATCAAGCAGGTGCCGCAAGACTGGAGCCAGCTGCTGCAAGCTTGCACGCTGCTCAAGAAGGTCGGCGTCACGCCTATCACCTACGGAAGCGGCAGCGCGGCGTACTCGGGAGAGTTCAACCCCTGGTACTCGATGAGCTACCTCGCGATCGGCGTGCTCCAACCCTCCCAGTGGCTGGGCCTGTATGACGGTTCCATCCCGTGGACAACTCCCCTGCTCCAGAAGCAACTCACGGCGTGGCATCAGCTTTACGTCAAGGGCTGCGTAAACAAGGACGCGCTGACCGACACGAACAACCTGGGCCAGTTCGTTTCTGGCAAAGCTGCGATGACGCTCGACGATGGAAGCTGGGACGTTGCGCAGTTCACTCAGCAAATGGGCTCGAATGTCGGAGCGATCGTGCCGCCCTTCTCGATACAACGGCAACATGGCCTCGTCTACTTTCCTGGTGACGCTATCTCGGTGATGAAGGAGTCATCTCACGTAGCAGCGGCCGCGAGCTTCCTCGCCTTCATGGACTCCTCCGCGGGTGCGGTCCAGATCGCGAAAGCCGGACTGATACCGGATATCTCCCACTACACCTCGACGAATGCGCTCAACCAGCAGATGCTCAACTTTGTCCAGAAGTCTGGCTACACCGTCTACCCGATGCTGGACAACGTGACCCAACCCTCGCTAGTCAACGCGGGATACCAGGTCCTGCCTGCGGTTCTCGCGGGCCAGTCATCGGTCAGCAGTGCGCTCTCCACGCTGGTAACCGACCACAACGAACTGCCACTGAACCAGCGCAGCACTTACGCTGCCTACTTCAAGTAACAAGACGAGCCAGAGAACACAGGGCACGAAGTTAGGAGCCAAGTGACTCCGCGACGCTCTTTAGAACGCGCCGCGTGTGGTCGTGGGGTTAGGAACCATCCAGCCGGCACTGCCACTGCCGGCTGGATCCTTTCCTTGCCGGCACTCCTGGGCGTCGCCGTTCTTTTGATCCTGCCGATCGGGCAGGCGGTCTACTACAGCATGACCGACTGGAACGGCCTGACGAGTACTTGGGTCGGACCCAGCACTTACCTGCAGCTGTTCCAGGACCCCACATTTCGTCGTGTGCTGGAGAACAACGGCCTTCTCCTGCTCTTCGTGCCAATCATGATTGCCATACCGCTGGGCATATCCTTCTTACTGCACGAGGCGATCTGGGGATGGAAATTCTTCCGTTCGGTCATCTTCGTGCCTACGGCGATTTCTTGGGTAGTAATTGGCCTGGTCGCCGCTCGCTTCTACGCACTGAATGGCATTCTCAATGGTTTCCTCTCATCCCTCGGTCTCGGCTTCATCAAGACCAACATGCTCGGAAGCACCCGACAGGCGCTAGCAGCCCTGGCAATCACCCTGGTGTGGTCGCAGCTCGGGACCAACACGATCATCTTCATAACCGGCCTTGCTGCTCTGGACCCTAGCCTTGCCGAAGCGGCAAGAGTGGACGGAGCTAGTTCCCTGCGGGTCTATAGAAGAATCATCGTCCCGCAGATGATGCGCTTTATCCAGTTCGCCTTCATCATCACACTGATTACCGCTTTCACCGCGATCTTCAGCCTTATCTTCGTCATGACCGGAGGCGGTCCGGACTACGGCTCGACCACACTCGAGTTCTACGTCTACCAGCAGGCGTTCGTTCAGAGCGCGTTCGGGACCGGTGCGCTGCTTGGGGTGCTGCTCTTCGTACTGATCGCAGCAGTGAGCGTGGTGCAGGTGCGACTTCTCCGGAGCAAGATATGACGACACTGACGCAGGGACTGAGAAGTCCAGCCGTCGTTGAGCCCGGAACCGCTCGTCAGCGCCCCCGTCGGAGAGTGAAGCCCGCTCGCATTGTGATGTTCGCAACCATGGTGGTCATCGCTGTCATCATGCTGTACCCCTTCTATTACATGATCCTCACCTCGTTCAAGAGCCAAGCGCAGTATGAGGGCGCCGCCTCCGGATTCTCCCTTACGACCTGGCGCCAGCTGTTCCATAGTCAGCCGATCTTGCACGAGCTTCTCAACTCGCTGATCGTGTCGTCGTGTGCGGTCGTGGTCATCGTCATAATAAGCACCGCGGCCGGTTTCGCTTTCGCCAAGATCCGATACCGGGCCAGGACGGCAATCTTCGTGATCGTTGTCGCGTGCATGTTCGTTCCGTTGCCGTCCATCGTGATCCCCGAGTACATCAACGTCAGCAGGTTCAACCTCCTCACCTCATACTGGGGAGCGATCCTCGTCTACGCAGCACTGGGGATTCCCTTCTCGATCTTCCTAATGACGACCTACTTTCGTGGTCTGCCTGACGAGCTCATTGAAGCAGCCTCAGTCGACGGAGTATCACCATGGCACATGTGGTGGCGGCTCGGTGCCCCGCTGGCAAAGCCCGCGATGTTCGCGGTGGCCGTGCTCCAGTTCATCCAGATCTGGAATGACTTGCTTGTCGGGCTTCTCTTCCTCCAGAACCCGAGCGACCGTACCGTGACTGTTGGTATTGCACTCCTCGCTTCCGGCCGGGTCACGAGCATCCCGCTTCTGATGGCCGGCTCGGTGATGAGCGTCATTCCACCCATCATCGTGTACCTGCTCTTCCAAAAGCACCTAGTACGAGGGCTTACTGTCGGCATAGGAAAGTAGTACACGGGCCGCTTCAAAAGGGCGCGAATTCCCCCAGTGCTTCCATGATGTTGAACTCGCAGCCACACGATCGGCGGATCATCAGGTGAACGCCAACGCGAACCCTGCGGTAGTTCGGCGCACCCGTCTCGATGGCCTCGAGAAGCAATCGGGCGCTGCGCGCGCCTATGTCCGGGGTGTCGTAGCTGATGGTCGTGAGTGCGGGTTCAAGCAGCGGAGCAAAGTATGGGTCGTCGAACGACACCAGCGCCAAGTCGGCCGGAAGACTCAGCCCGCGACTGCGTGCCGCAACAAGACACCCCAGAGCCAGTTCGGCGCTCGCCGCGACGACGGCGGTCGGAGGCAGATCGGCGTCCAATAGCGCGAGTGTCTGTGCAGCCGCGCTGCGTGGGTTCCACTCGCAGTCGCGGACCATTCCCGGCGTGACTCTGAGCATTCTGGTAGCCATCGCCGCCAGGAAACCCTCGCGGCGTTCGCGCCCGTCGGTCCGATCCGCTGGCCCGACAAGAAGAGCGATCGCCTCATGGTCATGCTCGGCGAGGTGCCCGACGAGCATTTCCATGCCCGACTGGTTCTCGAGAGTCACGCTGCCTGCCCCAACGCCTTCGATGGTTTCGTCGATGAAGATACAGGGCGTGCCATGCAGGAGTTCTGCGAATCCCGCGGCGCTGAGGGGCGTCGTCGAGATCATGATTCCGTCTACCCAGTGGTCAAGCAGCGTATCAATTGCCTCGGTGACGCTCTCGGACTCCTCGCCGGAATCCATCAGAATCAAGCGGTAACCGGCTTCGCCGAGGTATGACTGCGCTCCCTGGACAATCGACGCATAGAACGGATGTGCGACATGCGGCACAATCAGCCCGATCGTGTGCGAGCTGTGCGTACGAAGCGACTGAGCAAACGGAGACGGCCGAAATCCAAGCCGGTTTGCAGCCGCAAGCACCGTTGCACGGGTCTCATCGCTGAGCTCACCGCGACCGTTGAGAGCTCTCGATGCCGTTGTCGTCGACACGCCGGCCAGCCTGGCCACATCGACCAGCCGGACACGAGCACCATAAGTCTTCATCGGAGGCCGAGTCTCCTAGACATCGGCATTGCTCGCGCAAGCGCCATTCCTACCGACAATCGCCTGCTTGTTCATCGCGATCGCTCCAGGTTGATGGGACTGGAATCTACCCGGAATCTCTAGTGTCAGTTGCTGTGTGCCTCGTCGACTGGCAACGGACCGGACAACGCTCGTCAAAGGGGAAGTCGGACGCAGCCTCGAGGCAGCTTGAACAACGTTCGTCGCTCCCGGGTCGACCGACGAACCACAGTCGAGTGCCGACATCCGGTTGCGCATCCGCGCACAACCGCTGGCACTCACAACACCCGCCGCCTCTTGAAGAACGCCCTTACGCCTCGCAACTTCGAAACGATCCCCGCCACACGCAGCACGCCACGATCCCTCCCAGGGAAGAACCAGAATCTGCTCTTCTCCCGTGTCGACGAGAGCCGATTCACGAGCTTCCAAGGCGAGTACTCCAGGCGCTGTCAATAACCAGCCCGCCCGCTCAACGGTCAGCTCGATCTGGCATGGGCCCGAAACCAGCGAGCCGACAGGTATGTGGAGAGTCCCTCCAGTCATGGCGTCCCTTCCTCCGCACCCTTCACGAGCATTCTGTCACGCGAATAGACCACTGAAAGCCGCGTTCCCCAAGTCCCTTCTCGAACACACGCCCGAACGCTCCTCACCCCAACTGCCCGACATCGTCTAAGAGGCACAGCCGCATATTCCTCTACATGTTCCGAGCTTCACCGCTTCTAGTCGAAAGCGTCGATATTCACTATAAGATAGCGCCGTCCACACGCTCTTGTCCAACGTCACTTCGACTCCTTCGGCCCCGCTGCGCCGCACACTCATGGCACGCACGACCTGAGTAGCCTTCCTCAACAGGCAGACGACACAAGCACTTCCTTGCCACGGTTCTCTCAACAAGCACTTGCGCAAAGCAGCCGACCATCTCATCACTTCCGGTGCGCTCGACAGATTCAGGAGGGCCACACGACATTAGCTAGGCCTGTCACGGTACTAAATGGACGCTGGACATGGCCCCTGTTCGAGCTGTACAATGCAACTCGAAACAGGTTGCAACAAGAGACTTCTGTGACTTTGTCGTACTATCGTCATCGCCGATTGAAGTCCGGACGAGCGAGGACAGAGGAGCCTTGCCAAAACGATCAATTAGATGCGTCTCTCTTGATCTTGATATTGGCGACAATTGGTCCTCGGTCGCGAGGTCAGCACGATGACCGACGGATCAGTCGGTTGAGTCTGATCAGTTGATGGCTGGACCTCAACGGCCTGTATGAAGGAGGCTCGCTGGTGACCCCGACATCGAGGGTGACCGCCCTGTCTGGGAGCGGCTCACTGACAGCCGACAGTTTCCTGCTCGCGATCGCTCAGGAGACGTTCACGGATTTCTGGAACGATTCCTGCGCGGTAGCTGATCTCGCCTCCGTCATTGAGCGTGGGACCGCCGGTGCCATGTCCAATCCCAACATGGTGGTCGAGGTGCTCAGGAGAGAGAAGGGCTGCTGGCTGCCGCGGGTCCGTGACACCGTCTCGACCGATCCTGCCTGGTGCGAAACCGATCAAGCGGTGCGATTCGATAGCCTGGCATCGAACATCCAGATACGGTTTCCGGCCACCAGCGCCGGCATCACGAGACTCGAGGAGGCCACAGCTTGAGGGGTCAAGATCAACTTCACCGTGTGCTCCCCGGTCGCGCAAGCGACTGCTGTTGCGGTGGCGGTGGAGTGTCGGCCGACTCGCCGCGCCGACGCGGGTGCCGATCTCAGTCACATGACGCCGGAGTGCACGACAATGGTCGGCCGGCTGGATGACCGGTTGAGAGTGCTGGTTGAGCGCGATGACGATGCGGTGGACCCTGCAGCCCCCTACCGGCACCGGCTCGGCCGGACCGAACTGGTCGGCGGCGACGTCATCGTGACCCTGGCCCGCCAGTGGCAGGCACGCTGCAACGCCGGCGGCGTCGAAGCGTGTCCACGAATCGGACCACATGGATGGCGGGGCGCCTGCACCCTGAACAATCTTGCTCACACGGTAGAAGGAGGGCGCGGTATCCAACAGCTGCCTGGAACAGATCCGCTTGGCGGTCATATGCTCATCCCAAGGAAGTACCTGCCCGCCGGCATCTTCGCCGAGTTGCGGCTCAGCACGAAGGGCATTGTGATTGCTACTTGAGGACCTAGCGCCGACATTGTTCGGAGTGAGTCGATATCGATTCCTACATCGTAAAGGGAGATGACGTGACATCAAAGAAGCTGCAGTTCTTCGTCAACGGCGAGTGGCGGGACACTCAAAGCGGTGAGTACATGCCCGTGACCAACTCCAGCACCGGCCAAGTCATGGCCGAGGCGCCGCGGTGTAGCGCCGCGGAGGTCAACGAAGCCGTTGCCGCGGCAGCGGCGGCCTATCCTGCCTGGCGCTACACGCCGCTGTCTGCTCGGGTTCAGATCATGTTCCAGTTCAAGCAGCTCGTGGAGCGTGAGCTCAACGAGCTGGCCGTTGTGCTTTCGAAAGAGATGGGGAAGAACCTGGCCGAGGCGCGCGGAGATGTGCTGAAGGCGATCGAGGTCGTCGAGCTCGCGTGTGCGCTTCCCGTCACCATGCAGGGCGACAGTCTGATGAACGTCTCCACCGGTTACGACACGGTCAGCTATCGCGAGCCCGTGGGTGTCTTCGCCGGGATCGCCCCGTTCAACTTTCCGGCGATGATCCCGATGGGCTGGATGATCCCACTCGCCGTTACGACCGGGAACACGTTCGTGCTCAAGGCGGCCAGTTGGGCTCCGCAGACGGCCCTTCGGATGACAGCGTTGCTGGCCGAGGCGGGCTTGCCAAAGGGCGTGCTGAACACGGTCACGTGCTCCCGTTCCGAGGCCGAGATCCTGCTGACACACCCCGACATCTGCGGCGTTTCGTTCGTCGGCTCGACCGCGACCGGCATGCACATCTACGAGACTGCCACCGGGGCCGGAAAGCGGGTGCAGTGCCTGACCGAGGCGAAGAACCACGCGATCGTCCTTCGGGACGCACCCATCCGGCCGACGGCCGCACGGATCGTCAACTCGGCATTCGGTTGCGCCGGTCAGCGCTGCATGGCCCTGCCGGTCGTGTGCGTCGAGGAGTCGATCGCCGACGACCTGGTCGAAGCAATCGTCGAGATTGGGGAGCACTTGAAGATGGGACCGGCCTGGGAGCCGACCACCGAACTTGGACCCCTGGTAACAGACGAGCACCGTCGCTTTGTCTTGGACTGGATCGAGAAGGGCGTGTCCGAGGGTGCGAAGCTGGTGCTCGACGGCCGGAATGCAGTCGTTCCCGGCCACGAGGGCGGCTTCTTCGTCGGCGTGACAGTGTTCGACCAAGTCGAGCCGGACATGCGTGTCGGGATCGACGAGATCTTTGGGCCCGTGCTGTGCGTGAAGCGCGTCGCCGACTTCGAAGAGGGGCTGGAGGTGGCCAATTCGAGTGAGTTTGCCAACGGAGCCGCGATCTTCACACTGAGCGGGTACTACTCGCGCGAGTTCGCGAGGCGCTCGCACTCGGGAATGGTCGGCGTCAACGTCGGCATTCCGGTACCGATCTCTTCCTTCCCGTTCAGCGGGCACAAGGCCAGTTTCTTTGGTGACTTGCACGTCATGGGCCGAGACGGCGTCGCCTTCTACACGGAGACGAAATCGGTGACGACGCACTGGTTCAGCGCCGAAGAGATGAAGCAATCGAAGGTCGGGACTTGGGAAGGCACTATCACAAGAGTGTGAACCGAAGCGAGCTGTCAGCAGACATGGCCGAAGGCCAGCGGTGACGGGTGCGGCAACCTCCTCAGCCCTGGCCTTCTGCCTGATCCTGCCGAGAGCTAGCGCGGTTTCGCAGTCAATGCGTACAACGCCCGCGCCATGTTGAGCTCTGGAGCCTTGAGGCGACGTTCGACGACCGAGGAGGACCTGTCAGGGTAGGAGATCTCCAGGAGAGGCTCAGCGATTAGTCCGTCGGCGTCACCTTGGTGAGGCCGCTCGGGTGGTCCGGGTCAAGGCCACGGGCAAGTGACAAGTGGCGCGCCAGCTGCTGGCCCCTCACGGTCGCGACGATCGTGTATATGACCTCGTCAAGCCCGCCCGGCATGGGCAGCGTGCTGTCGGCATGAGGCGTGCAGGTGGCGATCGGCGCGTGCAAGGTTTCCAAGCGCTCAACGAGCTGGCGCCCATCGCTGGCGATTGGATAGCCGCCGTCGATGTGGAGCACCGGGAGTCCCGCACCGACGGTGGCGATCGGCCCGTGCATCAGGTCGGCGATCGACATCCCCTCGGCGAAGATCCGACTCGTCTCCTTCACCTTCAGAGCCGTCTCGAGCGCTGCCGCGTACGCCAGGCCTCGGGCGGTGACGAGCAGTCGTTCGTATCCCGCCCAGGCCTCCGCTAGGGCGGTCGGCGAACCGTCGTCCGACAACACCGCAGCCACGGCATCCGGCAATACCGTGAGGTCGGTGGCTCCCGGCAGACCATCGCCGAGCGCCCCGGCCAGAACCAACACGAGGGCCATCTCGGCCGTAACGGTCTTGGTGGCAGGCACGGCCAGCTCGACTCCCGCGTCGGTCGAAAGAGCAAGATCGCTGACGGCTGCTAGAGCGCTCGAGTCATCATTGGTGATTGCGACGACAACTGCGCCGCTCGCCCGAAGCCGCTCGCAGGTGGCAACGACCTCGGGGGTGGCCCCTGATTGGCTCAGCCCGATCACCAGGTACCCGCGGTAATTCACGGGCGAGTCGTATCGCGTGTGCAGGCTCGGCGCGGCGAGCCCGGCCGGCCGGTGGGCCGCGAGCTCGCTGGCGTAGCGACCGAGCATGGCCGCGTTGTCCGACGAACCGCGCCCGACAAAGGCGATGCCATCGAGAGGGTCGGGAACGATGGCCCTCACCCGTTCTCGAATCTCGGCAGCCGAATCCGCGACGCGCTGCAGCACCTCGGGCTGTTCGTCCATCTCGCGACCCATGAGCTCACCTGTCACCGGACCTCGACCTCCTTACGGTTCGCCTGGCGAGAACGACTGCGCTCGTCACAGACCGCGGTCACGCCAGACACGCCTGGGCTACGGCCTCGAGAGTCCGCGCAGTCCGGAGCGACGACTCCTCCGCGAGGTGCTCGGGCGCCTCCTCCTCGTGCAGCACGGCATGAATGTGGCGAAGGGCGGCAGAAAAGGAGCGCGCGTCAACCGTCGGGTGCTCCACCGTCTCGTTCCCATCACGTCTGAGAACGAGGGTGTCGGCCGGCGCCGGATGGAAGGGGTTGGTCAAGTGGATCTGGCCGTCAGTACCGAGCACTCGGGTGAAGGTGTCGAAGGCGCGTGCGAACCCGCACCCGAGCACCAGCCGCTGGCGTCCGTAGTCGACGATTGCCAAGGCTTCTGTCTCGACCTCGCCGTTACCGGTTGAGAACCCCACGACATCGCCCGCGGACGGATCACGAGTGGAAAGGACCTCTTGCGCCAAGCGAACGGGGTAGCAGCCGACGTCGGCGAGGACTCCACCGCCGAGCTCCCCCGAGAGCCGGATGTCCTCGGATCGCGCCAGGTTGTAACAGAAGGTGCTGACCAGCTCGCGAACCTCGCCGATGGCTCCAGCCGCCAGCAGATCGAGCAAGCGTCGGTGCTGGGCTTGAAATGGGAAGACGAACGCCTCCCATAACAACGCGCCCGTGGTGGCGGCGGTTTCCAGCACCGCCGCGGTCTGTGCCGATCCGACGCATAGTGGTTTCTCGCACAACACCGCCTTGCCCGACTCGAGGGCGCGCTGGGTCCAGCGGGCGTGGTGGGAATTGGGCAGGGCAACGTACACCGCATCGATGTCGGGCGAACAGACCACGGCGTCGTAGCCCTCCACAGCCCGGTCTACGCCATGCAGGTTGGCGAAGGCCTCAGCCCTCCCGTAGTCACGACTGGCGACGAGGACTGCCCGGCCGCCTCCCGCTTCGCGTAGGCCGGGGAGGAACTGCTTGCCCGCAATATGCGCCGCGCCCAGAATGCCCCACCGCACCTCACCTGTGACCTTCGCGGCGTTCATGAACGATCCTTGTCTCCAAGCGGCGAGCTATCAGTCTCGATGCCGTTGCAGACACCGTAGAGCCTCACGGCCGCCTCTTGGGTGCGAGCCACCCGCGGCCGATACGATCGCCCCGAAAGCTCCACGTAGCGAGCCTGATGCGTGGACTGAACCAGGCGTGCTTTGTACCGCGCCGAGCCCACACGAGGAGAGGTCGATCTGACCGACAGCCACCGGCGCCGCCGGGTGCCGCAAGGACCACGAGCCCGCCGAGCAATGCCGCAGGCAGTGCAGAGTCGGATACCCCCTAAGTGAGCCCCCATCAGGGGAGACGGATCTGCCCGTGGACGGAGACTGCGGGTCCTGACCCTTCGCCCACCGGAAGAGCTGCCCCCCGATGATCGCAATACTCGGCGGCCTCGGAGCGGCAAGCGGCTTTGCCATAGCGGCGCTGTGCGCCTCGAGCTCCAGTCGGAAGATCGGCGCGGCGTCAACCCTCGCTTGGGTGATGGCCCTCGGCCTGTGCGTGCTTGTCGTGCCGCTCGCGCTGGCGGGGCATCCGAGCCACCTCTCGGGAGACACCGTCGCTCTGCTCTGCATCGCCGGATTCAGCAACGTCGTCGGGCTTCTCTTCGAGTACGTGGCGTTTCGCCACGTGGCGGTCGGCATCGTGTCCGCCATCGCGTCCACCGAGGGAATGTTCGCAGCTGTCCTGTCGTCATTGTTCGGGGCTCCCCTTGCCACCAGCACGATCGTCCTGCTGGTGGTGATCACCTTCGGCGTGGTGCTGGCCGCCGCTCACCTGGACCCGCCCGGCAACGACGCCACGACCCCCCAGGCGAAAGAGGGCCTGAGATCGGGCTCAGCTCGAGCGGTGAGGCGACTCAACGGAACTCTCACTCGCTCGGCCCTCCTTGTGGTCCCGGTGGCGGTCTTGTTCGGGATCACTCTCTACGCCACCGGACGTGCCGGGACGCAAGTACCTGTCATCTGGGCGATCCTGCCGGCACGGCTGTTCGGCACGCTTCTCATAACCTCACCTTTACTTCTCCGGCGGAAGCTGAGGATCAGCAGGCGGACGTTCCCGCTCGTCTTGAGCGGCGGGGTCGCCGAAGTGGTCGGCCTGGTGAGCTACACCTTCGGGGCGCGTCACCAGCTCGCCGTCGCTGCCGTTCTCGCATCGCAGTCCGCGGCGATCACTCCGATCGCTGCCTTCTTCCTCTTCGGAGATCGGCTTCGTCGCCACCAGGTCTTCGGCGTCGCCATAGTCGTGGCAGGTGTCGTAACACTCAGTGCTCTGAGAAGTTGAAGGCGCGGCGCTGCTCGGAGACGGTCAGCTGCACGGACCCGTAGAATCGGTCCGTGCACCTGAGCCTCGAGCAAGGACGGGTGATCGGCTGCCTCATCGAGAAGCAGCTGACGACGCCACAGCAGTACCCACTCAGTCTCAACGCGCTGGTGACGGCCTGCAACCAAACCTCGAACCGCGACCCGGTGGTCTGCTACGACGACGGTGCCGTGCAGCGGGCACTGGCGTCTCTCAAGGACGCCGGGCTCGTCCATTTCGTGTATCCGTCACGCGGCGGCTCGGCGACCCGTTACCGCCACGTGCTCGCGGAGCACCTGGGTCTCGACCAGCCGGCGCTCGGCCTGGTTGCCTCACTGCTGCTGCGCGGTCCACAGACCGCCGGCGAGCTTCGGAGCCGAACCGAGCGAATGGCAAGCTTCATCGACATCGACGCCGTCATCACCGAGCTCGAGCGCATGGGCGACCGTGCCGAGCCGCTCGTGATGCGACTGCCCCGCCGTCCCGGTCAGAAAGAGGAGCGCTGGGTGCAGTTGCTCACGCCGGACGCGCCCACGCGTGCCGATACCTATGGCGGCCCAGCCGGCGGGATGGGCGCTGATCGTGCGCCGGACCTCGAGGCCCGGCCCCACGCCCTGGCCCGACCGGTCGATGTCGCCGATGGCCCTGGTGGGCCGACCGCTGCGTACGAGCCCCCGGACCACCTCGCCACCGAGCTCAGCTCCCTGTTCGACGAGGTCACCGCGCTACGAGCCGAGGTGGCCGCACTGCGGGCTGTGGTCGAGCAGCTGCAGGTCGAGGAGGCCACGCGGCGGGCGGCGGTCGAACAGCTGCGGACCAGGCTCTCGCCCTGAAAGTTCCACCGTGCCTGCGCGACCCGGCCGATCCCTGCCCGGCGCTGATGAGCCTCGGCCAGGGCGGCTCCAGAGCCGAATCGGACACCGCGTTGATCTGACCAGCGAGCACGACTCGCCGGAGACGGTCCTTACGCTGCACCCATGAGCGCCAGCCACTCCTATGAGCTTTCAGTGCAATGGACGGGCAACACCGGTTCGGGCACCAGCGACTACGGGGCATACAGCCGCGCTCACGAAGTCCGCGCCGTCGGCAAACCAGTCATTGCCGGCTCGGCCGACCTGGCCTTCCGGGGCGACGCGCAGCGCTGGAATCCCGAGGAGCTGCTCGTGGCCGCGCTGTCCCAGTGCCACATGCTGTGGTACCTGCACCTCGCCGTCGACGCCGGCGTCGTCGTGACGGCCTATGCCGACACCCCGTTGGGCATCATGAACGAGAACCCCGACGGGAGCGGCGAGTTCACCGAGGTCCTGCTCCGTCCCTCGGTCACCGTCGCCGATGACGACATGAGCGAACGCGCCGGCGCCCTGCACGACGCTGCCGAGAAACTGTGCTTCATCGCCCGCTCGGTAAACTTCCCGGTCCATCGTCAACCAATCACCGTCATCGGTTCTCCCTGCCCTCCGGCAGCCGGGTAACGGGGCCGGCGAATAGCTCGGCCGCTCAGGCACCCACAGCGTGTCAGCTCACAGGTGAGAACAAGCGCCTCCCCCTGCCGGCCAGCACGCGACCGAACTGCAGGCCGGGGAAGTGGGCACCTGTGACTGCGACGTTCGTGCCTTCGAGCTCGCGCCACAGGGCTTCGCGCCGTCCGGGCCCCCAAAGCGGGGTCCACGTCCGACAAGGTGTGGAAATCCGGCTCCGCCAGTTGCAGCGGGCATTCCACGGCATCGCCGAGGAGCACGGCACGGTCCTGGCCGGACGAGACGACGAGCCCGTAATGCCCGAGCGTGTGCCCAGGCGTATGGCGCGCTGTCAGCCCGGGCGCGACGCGCAACATGTCGCCGTCGAGAGCCTCGAGCCGCCCGGCAGCGGCGAGGGCCTCCATGATCTGCCGGCCCCGGTCGTCGGGATCGGCACCGGCGACGAACTGCTGCCAGTCGGCGGCACCGTAACGCACCACGGCGTTGGGGAAGTACGGGGCATCGTCCACGACCAGCCAGCCGATGTGGTCTATGTGGAGGTGGCTGCACACCACGACGTCGATGTCCTCCCTTGAGACGCCTGCGGCCCGGAGTGCCGCTGGCAACTCCCCGCCCCGTCCCCACCCGACATCGACGTCTCCGAGCCCTGCGTCGATGAGGACTGTCGACCCGCCGCTGCGGAGGAGGAAGCACCCGATCGGGATGTGCACGAGACCGTCGTCGGCGAGCAGCTCCTCATGGGTGCCGAAGTCGAGCCCGATGTAGAACGCCTGCGGCATCTTGCAAGTCCCATCGCTCAAGGGGACCAGTTCGACATCGCCTACGCGCATCACCGAAGGCTAACGGGCCGGTGACGTGATCGGCCTGCTACCGAGCGCCCGTCATCGCTAGGGCCAGAGCCGTTCCAGAACAGCGCGGAAGGCCGGGTTCACCCGAGCACCAGACAGCACTCGCCGGTCCTTCTTGATCGTCACTTCCGTCGGGGCCCCGAAGTGCGGGGCCTCCCGAACGCCACGTTAGGAGGATAGGAAATCGATGTGACACTGTTGCTCGTCCAGATCTCCGGGAACCGACGACGACAGGGAGCCCGATGCCGCCCACGATCCGAGCCCTGCTCGCTGACATCACCACCCTCCAGGTCGACGCGGTGGTCAACGCCGCGAACAGTGCCCTGATGGGCGGTGGCGGCGTTGACGGTGCCATCCACCGCGCGGCAGGCGCAAATGACCTCCTCTCGGCGTGCGCGGTTCTCGGCGGTTGCGCGCCGGGAGACGCCAAGGCCACTGCAGGGTTCCGTCTTCCCGCCCGCTTCATCATCCACACGGTCGGACCGGTCTGGCACGGAGGCGGTCACGGGGAGGCCGACGTGCTCGCGTCCTGCTACCGACGCTCCATCGAGGTCGCCGACGAGCTCGGAGTTGGGTCGATCGCGTTCCCGGCCATCTCCACCGGGGCGTTCGGCTTCCCGGAAGACCAAGCGGCCCGGATCGCAGTGGACACGCTGGGTTCGGTCCGGACCTCGGTGCAGCAAGTGCTGCTGGTGGCTTTCAACGAACGCGCGCTGCAGAGCCTCGAGGCCGCGCTCGCCTGATGGCATCGGCGGCAACCTGCCTCGCTGGTACCGGGAGGTCGGGGCCGGCGCCCTGCGCCCGGGACGGTTCATCCCGGCTGGAAGCAAACCGCGACCGTGCCTGGCCCGAGGTGCGTGCCGATGACCGGGCCGATGAGCGCCTTGATCGTCTCCTCCGCGGGGAAGATCGGCTCCAGCATGGTGAGGAACACGTCGATGTCTTCCGCGTCGGCGTGGACGACTGCGAGTTTCCGGACGGGAAGCGCAGCAGCCACCTTGTTCGTGAGATAGCGAAACGATGAGGCGCGTGTGTGCTGACTCGACTCACCTTCGATGACGCCGTCTCTCATGGTGATGACCGGTTTGACCGAGAACAACGACCCGAAGAAGGCTCGCGCGGGGCCGATGCGGCCGCCTAGGCGAAGGTACTCGAGCGTGTCCAGGGCCCCGAAGGCCCGAAAGGTGGGAATCTCGCCGGTCACGACATCACAGATCGCATCAAGGTCGAACGCCTCACGAGCCATTTCCGCGGCGCCCAACACCAATAGCCCCTCGGCCATTGTCCCCCAGCGCGAGTCGATCACTCGAACCGCAACGTCACCTTCCACTTCCTTGGCTCCTAAGCACGCCGCGTGGTAGGTCGAGGACAGCTCCGACGAGAAGGTAACGCAGCAGACGCCATCAAATCCGTCGTGACGAGCACGAAGGAAGCTTCGTGCGAACGCACCGGGAGAGGGTGCCGATGTCGTGGCGACCGCACCAGTGGCACGCACCCGGCGCCAGAACTCTTGCGGGTTGGGGCCGATGCGCTCCTCTTGAGCTCCGGTGCCGAACCGGACGTCGAGCGGCACGACATCGATGTTGTACTTCGCGACGAGATCACCTGGGATGTCGCTCACGCTGTCAGTCACTATCTTGACTCCGGCCACCCCATCCTCCTGACTGACTACTCAGAGCCTACGGGCCGAAGCCGGCAACTGCCGACGACCGGACACGCTCCGAGGCATCCGCAGCCGGGAAGTCCTCCGGTCCGTGAGCCTCGCCGGCCTATGGACGCAATGCCGTCTTCCAAGTAGTTTTCGACCAAAGAGGGCCGATTCGACCTGCGTCCATGGCTGTTTCGACCGGCGCCGCAGAAGAGACGAGAGAAGGAAGTGCCAGATGGAGTTCCTCAACGAACACGTGGCCGTGACCGGGGCGAGCGGAGGTATCGGACGCGTCCTGAGTGGGCACCTGGCGGAGCTCGGGCTGACCGTCTTCGGCCTCGACATCGTGCCGGACCCGGCCCCTCCCCCCGGAGTGCGTTCCCTTCCCGTCGACGTCACGGTGGCCTCGAGCCTCGACGAAGCGGTCGCTTCGATCTACGGCCTCGCCTCGGGGCCCGTGGACCTCGTCTGCTGTGCGGGCATAGTGGAGAACGACGTGCCGGCCGAAGAAATGTCGGTCGAGCAATTCGACGCCGTGATGGCGGTGAACTTGCGCGGCGTCTTCCTCAGCTGTCGCGCCTTCGGTCGCCGGCTGTTGGACAGCGGCGGGGGCAGCATCGTAAACGTCGCCTCGATGTCGGGGAACTGCATCGTGAACTTCCCACAACACCAGTGCGCCTACAACGCCTCGAAAGCAGCGGTCACCGCGCTCACGAAGTCCCTCGCCGTGGAGTGGGGTCCTCGCGGAGTCCGGCTGAACACCATCTCCCCTGGCTACGTCGACACGCCGTTGCTCAGCTTGAAGCCTCACCAGTTCGCACAATGGAAAGCCGGGATCGTCCTCGGCCGCTTCGCCGAGCCTCTCGAGATCGCTCGGGCGGTGGCCTTCCTGCTGAGCACTGAATCCAGCTACTGCTGCGGAACCGAGCTTGTCATCGACGGGGGATACAGCCTGCGCTGAGCAAAGCGCGCGACCAGTGGTGTCCGGACAGGTCTCGGCGGAGAGCGCCGGCGCCAAGGCCTTGCCATTGCCGTCCGCGTCGAGCATCGCCGCTTCGCCGAGGCCTTGTAGGCGGGGGGCTGTGCTGCGGCACGCACCGGATGCGAGACTGATGACGTGACCCGCGCAGTCCTCACGGTGCCCCCCGCGAAATCCGCCGGCGGGAGCCTCTGGCGGCACACCACCGGCGGGAGCTTCGCCCTGGTGGCATTGGGCGCGGCGATGTGGGGGACCGATCCCGTTCTTCGCCAGGGTCTCGCCCTTCATATGCCCGCTCCGGCGATCGTTGCCTTTGAGCAGGCGTTGCCCACTGCCATTCTTGCGCCCTTGGTGTGGCGAGGGATGCGCAGGGCTTTGAGGGTTTTCAACCGGCGCGACTGGCTGGCCCTCGTCGTGCTCGGTTGCGGGTCCTCGGCGCTCGCCACGTTGTTGTTCACCGTTGCGTTCACATATGGCCGGCCCAACACGCCCGTGCTGCTCCAGCAGCTCCAGCCCTTGATTGCCGTTGCCGGCGCTCGTTTCCTTCTCGGCGAACGCCTTCAGCGTCGCTACGGCTTTTACCTCCTGGGCGGGCTCGCCGGTTCGTACCTGGTTGCCTTCACCCACCCGTTCTCGCCGGGCGGGGTCGATGGGTGGGCTCCCGCGCTCTTGGCGGTGTCGGCGGCGTTGCTGTGGGGACTCGGCACCGTGCTCGGCCGCCACCTCGGCGCGAAGCTCCCCTTCGCCGAACTGACCGCGTTGCGCCTGGCGATGGGACTGGTCGCGGCTCTCATCGCGCTGGGAGTCACCGGGGACGCCTCCGCCTACTCGCACCTGAGTGCCAAGGCCGTGCTCACCCTCGTGTTGCTGGCGCTCGTCCCCGGGCTGCTGAGCCTTCTCGTCTACTACCGGGGCTTACGGGCTACTCCTGCGGCGGCGGCCACGCTCGGCGAGCTGGCGTTCCCCTTCACGGCCCTCTTCCTCGACTACCTGGCCTTCGGCTCCACTCTCTCGCCTTCACAGTGGGTAGGCCTCGCTCTGCTGGTAACCACCATCACCACCATGGGGACTCTGCGTGCCAACGGGACGCCGACCGGCGTAGAGGTTCCCGAGCTCGATCGGATCGCCAAGGCCGATCCCTTGGAGCCACTGGCGATCACGGGTTCATGACCAGAACAGCGAGCTGTGGCATGGCTCCTGAGCGTCGAGCGGCCCCTTCCGCGAGCTCAGGCCTGATCGGCAGGTGCCGAAAGCTCTACGTCGCCTGGGTGGCGGTGGGGTAGGACCTGGGCGGGCACGGTCCCGAGTCTTCCGGCCTGGTAGTCCTCCATCGCCTGGGCGATCTCGGCCTTGGTGTTCATCACGAAAGGCCCGTAGTGCACCACAGGCTCGCCGATCGGCCGGCCACCGAGCAGCAGCACCTCGAAGTTCGATCCGGCGTCCTGGTTCGTGTCGGCCGTCAGAGTCAGAGCGTCTCCGGGTCCGTAGACGGCAAGCTGGCCTAGATGGAGCCGACGGCGCTCGGTGCCGACACTGCCGCTTCCTGCCAGGACATAGGCAAGAGCGTTGAAATCGGCCCGCCAGGGCAGCTGGACGCGAGCACCGGGGCTGATCGTGGCATGCACCATGGTGATCGGCGTGAACGTCGAGCCTGGACCCACCTGACCACCGAGCTCACCGGCGATCAGCCGCAACAGCGCGCCACCGTCGCTCGTCGTGAGCAGTGTCGCCTCGCGCCCGCGGATGTCCTGATAGCGAGGCGGGTTCCACTTGTTGGCCCGCGGAAGGTTGACCCACAGCTGGATCCCGTGGAACAAGCCTCCGCTCACGACCAGCTCCTCCGGCGGGGCCTCGATGTGCAGTATCCCCGCACCGGCGGTCATCCACTGGGTGTCGCCGTTGGTGATGCGCCCCCCACCGCCGTTCGAGTCCTGATGCACGAAGGTGCCGTCAATGATGTACGTGACCGTTTCGAAACCCCTGTGGGGATGCCAGGGTGTCCCTTTCGGTTCCCCCGGGGCGTAGTCGACCTCCCCCATCTGGTCCATGTGGACAAAGGGATCAAGGTCTGTGAGGCTCACGCCGGCGAAGGCACGGCGGACCGGGAACCCCTCTCCTTCCAGCCCGGAGGGTGCAGTCGTGACCGACTGCACGGGCCGTTCGTGTGCTGCGACCGGATCGGGCACGGGGACCCTTGGCAACGCCAAGACGTTCTCGACTGTCACTGCTGGCATTGCCGCCTCTTTCGGGTCGTATGGGAGTCAACTGTCCAGATAGGCAAACAATCGTTGCGTGCGCAACATTCCGGTCGGGCTCCCCGTCCCCGCCAGTAGGACTGCGTTTCCTCCGATGACCGCCAATTCGGGCCGGCCCTCAGCCGGGCCCGTGCTCGCCGGGCGTGTGGGCCGACGATGGACGCTGGTCGCCTGCCGCGCTAGCGAGGCGCCGAGAGCGGACTGCGCTGGACGTCCGCGACTAACGAGAGCGAACCGCCAACAACGTCCGAGTCACCCAGCACGACGGTCACCATCTGCGACGGCCCAAGAAGACGGCGAGCCGCCTCATCGACCTCGTGCCGCTTCGCCCGTTTCAACGCGGCCGCGTACCGGCCCAGGTAGCCGGGACCGAGGCCCATGACCGCCAGATTGGCGAGCGTGCTCGCGAACCCCGCCTGCGTCGCGGTCATGAACGACAGAGACCCGAGTGCGTAACGTCGGGCGGACTCAAACTCCTCCTCGGTCACCCCCTGGGTGGCGATCCGCCCGAGCTCGTAGCGGGTCTCGACCAATGCAGCTGCCGTGGACGACGTCGCCACGTCCGCCTGAACGACGAACGACGAACCCGCCCGGCCATGGTCGAACGACGTCCGCGGTGTGTAGCAGTAGCCGTTCCGCTCGCGCAGGTTCGCGACCAGACGCGACGAGAACATCCCTCCGAAGATCAGGTTCGCAAGGGCAGCCGCCGGCCACCAAGGGTCCGCGCGGCCAGGGGCAAGGCGAGCCATGCGGATGTTGCTCTGAAGCGCACCCGGCCGGTCGAACAACTGGAGCGGGCCTGCGGACACGGCGGGCAGTCGGTCGAGCGGGGCCGCGACGGCGGTCGGCGCTTGCACAAGCCACTGCTCAAGAGCTCCCGCCGCTGCAGCAAGTCCCCCCTTGGGAGTCACGTCCCCGACGAGTACGGCATGACCAAGGGCCGGCGCGAGGATCTCGTGGTGAAGCCGACGGAGGTTCGCCGCCCGCACCTGTCGCAATGCCCCCGGGCTCGGGAGCCCTGAAGCGTAGGGGTGTGCTCCATACAGCCGCCTGCCGAGCTCCTCGTCGGCGACGACTTCCGGCTGGCTGAGCGCCATCAGGACTTCCTCGGCCATCCGATCGCGGTCCGCGCTCACCTCCGGGCTCGGATAAGACGCTCCGGCGAGCACCTCCCCGACGATCCGGAGCATCTCGACGAGGTGCTCGGCGAGGACGGAGCCGGACACAACGAACCAGTCACCGGCGACACTGGCGGCGAGGCTGCCACCAATGCGCTGCACGGCCGACGCGAGCCCCGACCTGTCGTACCGGGCGGTGCCGGCAAGGAGCGACTCCGACAGCACCGTGGTGGCGGCGGGCTTGCGGATGAAGTCCGCCGCCAGTGGGAACCCGAGTCTCAACTCGACCATCGGGACGCCCGGCCGACGCGCGACGATGACGTGGAGCCCTCCGGCGAGGTTCTCCTCTACGACACCGGACACTCTTGGGGCAAGTATCGGGCCTATGACAGGCCGCCCGGCATTGTCGTCGCCCTGCTGGGGCCCGTTCGCGGAGGGCCGGCTGGTCTTTCTCGCCGAAGGGGTCAAGAGTCGCCCCCCGGCTGCAGCTCGACGACTGCACGGTACTGGCGGACCAGGTCTGCGGCCGCCTTCGCCACCGCTTCCCGACCAACCGAGGTGACCAGCCGGGGGATCTCGTTGACGAGCTCCGCCCGGTCGTGCACGACCTCAGCGTCTGCGAGGGAAAGTGCGCGGTTGAGCACCTGGTCGAGAGAGCTCCAGTGGTTCGACACCACTGACGCGGACGCGCGGGCGAGCTCGTCCTCGTCGGGGCCGTCGGCCGCAAGCCGTTCCAGCTCCTCGTCCACCACGGCGAGCAGCGTGTCTGTGCTGGCAACGCCCGGGTGGAACACGACCACCTGGAACAGCACCGGGTCGCGTATCGTGAACGCGTCGCTGCCAAAGACGCCCAGCATGCAAGCGATGTCGGTGACAGTGCGGTCGCGATGGACCATGCGCTCCCGGAGGCGGCTCGCGTCACCGTCGGAGAACAAGTTCGCCAACACGAAGTAGGCGGCGTAGTCCTCCATCGCCGAGACTGGGTCGGGTACGCGGTAGCCCGCCGCAAAGGCGGGCTGCGGGATGAGGTCGTCGCGGATGATCTTCCGGCGTTGCCTGGAGAGTCGCGGCTCGGCGAAGGACTTGCGGGCAGGCGCGGGGCGCGCCTTGATGTGCCCGAAGTGCCGGTCTGCGAGCTCGACCACGTCTTCGGCCACACAGTCGCCGGCTACGACCAGGACCGCGTTCGAGGGCGCGTAGTAGCGATGGTAGAAGTCTGCGGCGTCCTCGACCGTCGCGTCCTCAAGATGGGCGAAGTCCCCGTAGCCGTTGTGGGCGTTCGGGTAACTGTCGAAGGCGAGCCCGGGCAGCGGGATCCAGGGAAAGCCGCCATAGGGTCGGTTGAGGACGTTTACTTTGATCTCCTCCTCGACGACCGAGACCTGGTTGCGAAGGTTCTGATCCGTGAGGGCGAGAGCGCCCATCCGGTCGGCTTCCAACCAGAGCGCGAGTTCGAGCCCCCCGGACGGAAGCGCCTCGTAGTACGCGGTGAGGTCGGCGAGGGTGTGCCCGTTGACCATCCCGCCGGCGCCTTGGACCAGTTGCATGTGCTCGGCCTTGCCGACGTTGGCGGACCCCTGGAACATCAGGTGTTCAAAAAGATGGGCGAAGCCGGTCCGCCCCTCGGGCTCGGACCGGAAACCCACGTCGTAGACGACCGCGACCGCGACAAGCGGGCTGGAATGGTCGGTGGCGACGAGCACACGAAGACCATTACGGAGGGTGGCGCGCTCGAAGTGGGCGAGAGCGGACCCCGTCCTCATGGGTTGGCGACCCGCTCGGTCTCCTGACCAAAGACGGAGGTGTTGTAGGTCATCGCGAGCACTGCCGCCGGGTTCGGGCCCTCACGACGGCTTCAGGTGCGGGCACGGGCAATACCGTAGTCGGGCTTGCACGTCCTGTCGTTCACGGCCTGAGCTTATGAACATGTAGGCGCGGCTCTCGGCCGTGCCCTTCGACGACGCCATCGGTCAGGTTTCTCGTTGACCGGAAGGAGCGGAACCCGTTCTCCCCATTCAAAGCCTTTGCGCCGCTCTGGTCGGCCCGGAGCTGAAAGCCTTGTGGTTCCAACCCCGACACGAGCTGGTCGAGACTCCGGCGCTCGACAGCCTTGGCCCGACAGCTATCGGCGGGCAACGGCGTCCAGGGTTGCACGAATCGTTTCGAGTCGTCGGGAGCGCTCAGTCACGAAACGTTTGACGGCCAGAAGGATGTGCTCCGGGGCGAGGTGAGCTTCGTCCATGACCTCGTCGACGGTCCCGCCCGTCCGCCACCGGTTGTCCCAGTCCGCAGAAAGGGAGAAGTCGCGCACGATCGGCGCTTGCGCCCAATCGTGCATCAAGTTGTACGCCCCGTTGGTGATGACCATGGCATCGATTCGGTCAGCGGGACCGACGACACCGTCCTGGTAGTCACAGCTTTGCATTCGGAACAGTTGGATACTGACCGCCGCGACCACTTTGACGTTGAGCCCCAGCCGATCGAGCTCCGGTAAGACCTGCAGGAGGTTTTGCGTAGGCACCGTACCCCGTACGTACACGGTTCCCGCCTTCGGCGCGCCATCGTGGAAGGGGCGCAAGACATACGCGCCACGAGCAGCGGCGAGATGGGACGGGATCCCGAGCGCGGCACGGTCGGGGATCTCGATAGCCGGACGAGTGAGGTGCAGTACCACGATCGGCACATCGGTGGCGAACGCAGCGCCAAGGACGACCGGCACCTCGTTGTACTCCCAGGGGTGAAGGTCCAGGACGTGACCCTCGGGGAACAGCTGAGTCACGCCGGTCTCGAAGACGCCGAAGTGAGTGCGGGAGTCGTCTGCGGTCTCGGGACCGGAGTGACCCGCGATCCACAGAAGCTTGCCGACTTTCAGCTCGCAGTCTTGAGCCAGCTGGCTGAAAAGCCGCATCGGTCCGTACTTGAGATAGGAAAAGGCTCCGTAGGTGGAGCAGGCACCCCAGAATCCGTCGAACGTGGCAAACGGATCAGTCGCCAGGTTGACCGATGCCAGACCGGTCAAGAGCCCTGCGTTCGCGAACTCGGTGATCTCGGTGGGCAGGAGCGCTCCGGTTGGGTTCCCATCACGCTCGTACCAGCCGAACCCGGGGAGGTCGCCGAAGTCCTCCGCGAATCCGGAGATATTCGTCGACTCGGCAAGGTCGGCCGAGCAGGCGATGAAGAGGGGGCGACCGTAAGAGTGTTTGGCCAGGGCATTGACATACGACCCCCATGCCCCGAGAGCAGCCCGGTTGGCCGCCTTCTCTCCAGGCTTCTTCCACAACCGCTCGGGGTACGTCTCGAAGTCGAAGAACCGGGAGTCCGAGCAGGGTGTTTCCGCCCGACCATCCAGCCGGAAGCCATCCAGGTGACTCGGCACGGAATCGGCGATGCTGACAAGCCGCTCTGATATCCAGCCCACCAACGCTTCATCACGACGCAGGACGCCGAGCGCCACACGTAGGTTTGCCTCCGCCTGGGCGTGCTGACCCGACAGGTCTGTCGGCGCGGGTTCGTCGACTCCCGCGTACTCCACGCCGTACCGGGTCATGAACTCCTTGCGTAAGGCCCAGAACTGCTCCGAGTTCCTCGGCCACGGAGTGCCATGACTCTTGTAGTCGTATTTCCCATAGCCTCGGCCTTTCCGACTCTTGAACCAGGCCATGCTCGGTGCCCGGTCCGGATTGTCCCCGCAGGCACTCTCCAGCACGGCCCGCGTCACAGAGCCCCACTCCGAGCCGTCCTCAGTGCCGGTGACCCGCCAGCCGTAAGGTGCGAACCAGTCAACCGGCGAACCGTGCACCACACTCGACGCCGCACGCGGGTCAATGCCGAAGTCGTTCCAATCGACGAGGAACACCAAGTTGGACAGGCCGAGCCCCCACGCGATGTTCTTCGTCTCATGGCTTCCACCGGCGGTGAGCCCGCCCTCGCCTTCGACCGCGAAGACCTTGACCTGCTCCGCTCCAGCAAGCTTGAGCGCGAGCGCCTCGCCCGCCGCCGGCGCCATCCCGTGTCCGGACGGGCCCGTATTGAACTTGAGGAACAGGGTTCGCCCCGCCATCTCCGGGTGTCCCGGTAACCCCCCGCGATGACGTAGCTGCAGTAGGGATTCCCACGTCAGAGCCCAGCGACCGTCGTCCGGGAAGGCACAGCGGGGATCCCCGCTCTGATCGTGACGCGCTCGAAGCCCTTCGTTGAGCACGGCAAGCGTCGAGTAGACGAGGGGAGCCGTGTGCCCTGCGGAAAGCACGAACCGGTCACCGAACCGCAGCCAGGGACGGCGGATGTCCCAGCGCATACCCCCCGAGAGCAGCAAGGCAAGCAAGAGATGAACCTTGGAACGCGAGCCGCCCGGATGCCCGCTCTGGCGGTGGTTCAGTGCCAGATCGATGCACTCATCGACGATGTCCTTGATGACTTCGTAACGGGCGAAGTCCAAATCTGCCGTTGCACAGAGACGGCTGACATCGGCGGCACCACCATCCGCACTGCGCGCGTTGAATCCCGATGTCTGCAAGGTGGTCATCTCGGTCCTCTCTGGCAGGCTCTTTCAGACCATGCTGGCATAGCGCTGGACCCGGTCGCGGCATGTCTGAGGAGCTATCGGAGCTCATGTGGTCCGATAGCTCCCCAACTGGCGAAAGACCTTGCGCTTCTGCGCCAAACGGCGTGGATGCGCCGGACGCAACTGGAAGCGTTCGGTGCCGGACTCTTGGGTGCTCTCCTCGGTGAGCCCAATCACTCGATCGGCTGCTGCGCCATCGCTGTGGGCTCGCGGCCGGCAAGGAGCCAAGCGACGAGCGCGGCAAACGCTGGCATCCCAAGGAGAATGATGATCAGATCCGCAACCGGGACGTTTCCGAGCGAGGCGATGCCGCCATTCAGGGAGTTGCCACGGAGCCAGCCGATGAGCGCGACGTAGCCCCCGACGGTCCCGAGCAACGCGCCGAGGAACCCGAGCGCGCCGGCCGTGACCGCTGCAAGTGTGCGCCTGGTGTAGCTGCTCGCCCCGGTCGCTGCGAGCGTTCGCAGGTCGCTCGCGGTCTCGCTGCGGATGAGGCCGACCGACATGCCGAGCACGCCGAGCGCGATCGCGATCCCGAAGACCGTCGCCCAGGTGATGACGGCGAACGACGTGGGCTGGTCGTTCTTCGACTCGACGGAGAGCTGCATCGTCGAGGCGGCAAGTTCAGCGTCGCTGATCTGCGAGGCGCTGAAGGCCTGAGTGCCCAGCACCAGCCAGTCGGTTGTGGTCGCCTGAATGTGGAACTCTCTCATCGTGTGTTCGGTGATCACCGTGTTCGGCGCCGAGGTGCCGCTCGGCAAGGCACCGACTTCCTGGATGACCGGGTTGGCAAGGCAATCGGTTGCCGCGCTGCACCTCGACGATGGCGGCGGGTCTGAACCCGGTCCGTTCCCATTGCCCGATCCGTAGGTGAAGGTCATGTTGGAAACACCGGAAAGACCTGGGCGTGAGCTCAGGACGTCGGCGTTGGGATTGATCTGCGACGCCTTGATCCCGAACGCCTGCAGCAGTTGGGGCGTCGCGACGTAGATCTGTCCGCTCCAGCTCCGGCCGCCTTGGGTGGCGTTGAGGCTGGCGTCGGGATTCTCGAGCGCGATGGGCTGCGCGCCGAGCCCCTTCGCGATTGCCTCGGCGTGCGCGGCCAGCTGCTGCAGCAGCTTGGCAACAGTCGCGGGTGACGGACCTTGTTGGATGACTTGCTTCCCGTCAGGTCCGACAAGAATCGTGCCCGCCGGAGGCGGCAGGTTGGCATGGAGGGCGAGCTCATTGGAGGCAAGGTTCGGGCCCGCGTAGTCGAGGACGTTCCCGTAGCGGGCCGAAGCGGCGAGCATGACGATGACTGCGGCGAGGACGCCAACGCTGATCGCCGCGAGCGCCGAGCCCGAGCGGGCCCGGTAACGGGCAAGGTCGCGAAGCGCCAGTCGGATCGCGATCGGCGCGCGCCGGGCCAGCCTCGCGCTCGAGAGAAAGGAAGAACGGCGCGAGCAGGATGAGCCCCGGGATGAGGAGCACGATTCCGAGCACGAGCTCCGGCGCGCCGCCGCTTCCGTTCCCACTGTTCGTGCTGCCCGAGTAACCGAGGAGGAGGAACGCGGCGACGAGGAAGACGATGCCGGGGATCGCCGAGCGGTGGACCTGGCGGGGCGGAGCGGGCCTGCCCGAGAGCGCGGCGACGATCGGCACCCGGGTGATCGCCCGCGCGGGTCGGGACGCGGCAAAGAACGTCGCTACGACCGCGAGCACCATCGCGGCGGCGACAACGACCCATGGCAGGGCGAACACCCCGATGACGTGGTGCACGCTCTGCTCGAGGCTCGGCCGGTAGGCGAGCCAGACGACGAGCCCGAGCACCAAGCCGGCAACGGCACCGACCAGGCCGACGACCGTGCCGTTCGCACGGACGACGAGACGGACGTGGCGATCCGTTGCGCCGGTCGACTCGAGCATGCCGATCGCGCGGAGGCGGCGCTGCGCCAACACGGTGAACCCGCCGACCGAGACGAGCGCGATGAGCAGCATCCCGAGCACGAGGGCAGCGAGGGAGATGGTCTCGGCGTTGAGCGGGTTCGATTGGGCGATCGAGGCCGGCGTCTGCACCTCCCGCGCGATCGAGCTGGGCGACACGCCCGGTGCGTCGAACAGCGCGGTCACCTGCGACGGTGCCTTGACCTGACCCGGCGCGACGAGCGCAAACTCGTCGAGGAGACTCTGAGGGTTCTCGACGATGCCGACGACCCGGCGCCCAACGCCCCCGACGCGCCAGGTGTCACCGACCGTGATGTGGAACGCCGAGGCCACGCCGCTCGTCACGGCGACCTCCTCCGCGCCCGCCGGGTAGTGCCCGGAGACGAGCGCGAGCATCGGGCCACCGAAAGGCCCGTGTGGATCTTGGGCACGGAGCTGGAAGGTGTTGATCGAGCCGGGGATCGAAATCGTCTCGTCCTCGATCACCTCGACGGGCCCGAAGCGGCGCTTGAGGGTGGCGATTTCGATTCGGGCGGACGCGTTCAGGCTCGAGAAGGTTGCGGAGTCCCCTGCGGTGCCGAAGCCGAAGTTCTTCGGCTGCGGCGTATTGGTCGCGACCGCCGAGCCGACGATCGTCGCCACGACCGCCACGACGATAAGGGCGAGGATCAGGAACTGCTGACGCCACTCCCTGCGAAAAAGGCGCCATGCCCACCGGACGACGGCACGCCGGGCGGGCGCTCCCCCGTCGGACGGGCGGGCGTCGGCGAGCGGCGCGAGGACCGGGGTACTCATCGATGTTCCTTTCGGGCCGCGTGTCGGGTCGCGCTCACGGGCGGTGTGTCGGCGCGGCCAGGGAGGCCGTTACGTCGGGCGCTGCGTGGTCGACAAGGTGGCCGTCGCGTAGGTAGAGGACTCGGTCGGCCCAGGAGGCGAGGTGGGCGTCGTGAGTGACGACGATCGCGGCGACGCCTCGGCTGCACGCGTCGGCGATCAGCTGCATCACCGCCTCGCCGCTCGCCGAGTCGAGCGCCCCGGACGGCTCGTCCGCAAGTAAGAGGTGGCGCTCGCCGACCACAGCCCGGGCAATGGCGACACGCTGGCGCTCGCCGCCCGAGAGCTGGTCGGCAAAGTGCCCCGCCCGGTCGGCGAGGCCGAGCTCCTCGAGCGCTGCCATACCGGCAGCGTGCGCCTGCCTTACTGAAACGCCGTCGAGCTCCAAGGGCAGAGACACGTTCTCGAGCGCAGTGAGCCCGGCAAGCAGGTTGAAGTCCTGGAAGACGTAACCGATCGTGCGTCGGCGAAGCCGCGCCTTGTCGTTTCGCGACATCCGCGACATCTGCGCGCCTTCAATGACGACGTCGCCGCTCGTCGGCTCCTCGAGGGTGCCGGCGATCGTGAGCAGGGTCGACTTACCCGAGCCGGATGGGCCCATCACCGCGACGAGGTGGCCCTTCTCGACGGAAAGGTCGATGTCCTCGAGCGCGCGAACGGCTGTCGCGCCCTCGCCATAAGACTTCGACACCTGGCAGAGTTCGAGCAGGCTCATTGGGCTGCGACCGTCCTTTGTCGAATGCCTGGCGCCAACGCTGGCAACAATCTGGACATCCTACCTCGTATGGTACTCACTATCCTCCTGCCAAGTGGGGCGGTGGGAGATTCCTGAGCGGCCTTACCGAATCGGGCTCGACGGCGAGCTCTCTTCGAGGAAGGACTCCGGGCTTGGTGGGGGTACCGTCTGGTCGACGACGCGTCCGTCTCGGAGGAAGACCACCCGGTCCGCCCAGGACGCGAGCTGCGCGTCGTGGGTGACGACAACGGCGGCGACTCCCCGCTTGCATGCCGCGAGGATGAGGCGCATCACCGCTTCCCCATTTGTCGAGTCGAGCGCCCCAGAGGGCTCGTCCGCCAAGAGCAGGTGCCGTTCCCCGACGACCGCCCGCGCGATTGCAACGCGCTGGCGCTCACCGCCGGAAAGCTCGTCCGGGAAATGTGTCGCGCGATCGGCGAGCCCCAGCCCCTCGAGCACGTCCATCCCCGCGGCGAGGGCCTTCTTGGCCGAGAGCCCGTCGAGCTCGAGCGGTAGCGACACGTTCTCCACCGCTGTGAGGCCTGCGAGCAGATTGAAGTCCTGGAAGACGTAGCCGATCGTCCGCCGCCGGAGCCGTGCCCTGTCGTTTCGCGACATCGCTTGGATCGACGCGCCGTCGATGAGCACCTCGCCGCTCGTCGGCTCCTCGAGGCTCCCGGCGATGGTGAGCAAGGTCGACTTCCCCGACCCGCTCGGTCCCATGACCGCAATCAGCGACCCGCGCTCGACGGCAAGATCCACGTCCCGGACGGCGTGAACCTCGGTCGGCCCCGCGCCGTAGGACTTCGAGACTCGGCGCAGCTCGAGGAAACTCACCGGCGGACCACGAGCCGCCGCGCGAGGCGCGGGCCGCGCGGCGCAATGGTTGGCTCGGCGGCCGCCCGCTTGAGACGTCCATCCGCGGTGTCGAGCCATCTAACGACGGCATCGAGACGGAATAGCTCTGCGTCGACGACGAGCGCGAAGGAGAGGTCGAAATCGGACTCGTCCTCTTTGAGGCGCGTCCACTGCTGCATGAGCTCGACGACGTAACGGCGGTGGACCTGGATCACGTCGTGAACTGAGACGCCCGGCACGCGAAGCGCCGAGAGGACCTTGATGACGAGCTCGTCTCGAGGTGGCGAGGTCATGTCTGGTGGCGTGTTCAGCCACGAAGTGAGCTCCTCGAGACCGGCGCCAGTGATGTGGAAGCCCTTCTGCGGGCCTTCGCTTTCCGTCTCATCGGACTCGACGAGCCCGTCGCGCTCGAGGCGCTGGAGCGTCGTGTACACCTGGCCGATGTTCAGCGGCCAGATCTCGCCGGTGCTCGACTCGAACTCCTTCTGGAGCTGGAGCCCGTACTTCGGTCCGTCACTAAGGAGGGCGAGGATGGCGTGCCGGACACTCACTGTGCTACCCGATCACTGATCATACGCAGTATGGTACAGGTCGCACTTCGTCCGTGGAGCCTTCCCGGTCGCGCTGGTAGAGTCGAGGAGCCGTGGCAACCCCGTGTCAACCCCCCCGGCTGTCAACCTCGTGCCAAGTCCCGAGGGACGTGCCATGGGTCCGTGTCTCGATTCAGGGATCCCCTGGACTCACCACCCCTGACATCTGAACATCAGCGGCAGCCTTATCCCCCACTGACCCGCTGATCCCGGCCCACCACACGGGAAGGACTGGAAGGCAATGAGCGGAACCGAGCGGTCGGTGGGTAAGTCAGGGGTAAGAGTGCCGGCGCTCGGGGTTGGCACCAACCGGTGGAGTGCCGGCGAGCCGGGCCAAGCCCGCCTGAACGAGACGCTGGCCGGCGGTGCCGTCAGCGCTGGCTCCCGCACGCGCCAGGGTCCGGCAGCCAGACCTCGCGACGCACTGCGACGAGATGCTGACCGTGCCTCGCGGTTCGCCCGGCTGGATCAAAGTGAGCGCCATGATCACGGTAGGTGACAGATCGTCAAGTGGCAGCCTTCAACGTCGTGACACAGAGGAACTGGTTCGCTCAGCACCGCGAGCCGGGGCGTTCCAACCGGTGCCATAATCGCCCATGTCGGGTCTTCAACGGCAAAGGAGCGGATCGGTGCGCAACAGGTCGTTGGTCGTCGTGGCCCTGACGCTGGTGTTCGTCACAGTCACACTCGTCAGTATCGGGGCCGCTTCCGCGGCGACACGACTCTCAGAGACGAAAGTCGTGCCGCGCGTGCTTGCCTGTTCGGGCAAAGCAGAGGTCGAGCCATCCAGCTACACCGTTTTTTGCGGCGACGGGAACGGCGTCCTGCTCAAGATCGGCTGGACGTCGTGGACGCCGACATCAGCCCGGGCGCGCGCCACGTACTCAGTCAACGACTGCACGCCAGACTGTGCCGCCGGCAAGTTCCGCAGCTACCCCGCCACGGTCACGCTCTCGGTGCCGAAGCACACGAAATACGGCGTTCTGTTCAGCCTCCTGAAGGTCGTGTATACGAACGCCGATAAGCGCCATTCGTTCACTCAGCCGCTGCCGCTTCGGCCGCTCTAGCCGAGGGCATGAGCGAGCGGCGACGAGGGACGCGCCGGTCAATGCCACGAGGACCTTCGGGGCGGTCTCGATCTCGAGGCCACGCCGCCCACCGCTGACGAACACCGTCGGCCGACCTGAAAGCGCTCTCGTCGACAATGATCGGAAGGTGGCGCCTCGACTCGGGGCTCATTGACAGGCTGGGGCAGGCATCATCTCGGGTGGCGCTTCGCTACCAGCACGCCACGCCTGCGTTCGCGGGACATTCGCGCGATGATGCCTTACCGCTAAATCAAACTATCGGTGGCCGCCCGCTCTCGTCCAATTACCTCAGCGTGCCGGCTCAGTGTGTCGTCCAGGACGGCCCAGAGATCACGCCTTGGCCGCTCGTTGCACCGACCGCGGACGTCGTGCTGCCGGACGGAAAGTGTGCGCTTGCGAGTACGCCTTGGTCGGTCACGACCGAAGCCGTCTGGATGCGCCCCGTTCCTGGCGGGAGAGTGACGCCCCAGGCACCGTAGCCATGCTCGAGCCAGAAGGTCCCTAGCGGAACCGTTTTCCCGTTGACGAGACGCACCTGGCAGTTTGCCTTGCCGGACCACGACCCGTCATCGAGGCTCATGAAGAGCCATGTCGTCCGGCCGGAGTACACGACGACCTCGCCGAGCGTGCGACCTCCGGCGACGAGTGATTCCGTTTCGATTCGTCCGCCGGGTGCGGTCCCGAACGCGGATGGCACAACCGTCTGATGCCGGCCGCCCCACGCGAGCCACCCGGCACCGGCGCCGACCGCACCGAACATCAGCAGGGAGGCCAGGACTAGCGAAGGCTGCCAAAGACGCCACTGGCGGCGCACGCGTGGCTGGGCAGCCGGGCGGGCTCTGAACCGCTCCATGAGTCTCACCTCGAAGCCGAGCGGTGGCTCGACACCGGGTGCCATCTCCAACAGCGAGTCCGCAGCAAGGGAAAGCTGCTCCATCTCGGCGTGACAGTCTGAGCATCCCTCGACGTGGGCGAGCACCAGCGCTCGCTCTCGACCCATCAAGGTCCCAAGCGCGAGCTCCGCCAGCCCATCCGCGTACCGACCGCACTCAGGCCGGGAGCCCGCGTCGTTATCGTTCATTGCTGGATACCTCCGCTCGTCATCGTCTCGCGCAACCTGGTGAGGCCAGCGCGGATCCGTGTCTTCGCCGTGCCGAGGGGAATGGATTCCGCCTCGCCGATCTCGGCCGCGGTCATCCCGTAGAAGTACGCAAGCACCAGTGCCCGGCGTTGTTCGGCACGAAGGCCCGCCAACGCCAGCCTGACACCACGGGCGCCTTCGGAGTCTACGGCGGCGTCGTCGGGCGAGACCTCGTTGCTCACGAGACCGAGCCCGATCAGATCGTCGGGATCAGTCGGGACGGCCCGCCGCATGCGCAACGCGTCGATGGTCAGGTTGCGGGCTATCGTCAGCACCCAAGTCGAGACGGCGCCGCGGCGGGCATCGTAGATAGGAGCGTGCCTCCAGGCGCGGAGAAGAGCCTCTTGTGCGACATCCTCCGCAAGGCCCGGATCGCCCAGCATGCTCATCGCCAAGCCGAACACCCTGCCCTGATACCTCCTGACGAACTCCAGCCCAGCCCGCTCATCGCCCTCGGCCATGCTGGCGAGCAAAGCCTCGTCGGAAGGACCGCCCTCAACCGCCCGCGTTCGTCGCATTACTAAGGATACGGCCGGGAGAGCTGCGCGGATTGCCTTGCCCCAGTTCCGGATTTCGGGTGCCTTGTCGCCACGTCTGTCAAAAGAGGCAGTCCGAGCCAACCGAGATCCCTCGAGAACCAGTCGGGGGTTTGAGTCTCGTCCACGAACCGATTCGACCGTCCAGCAAGGACACGCCTGTTGTGGACAGGTCTACCTCTAGTAGTGCGCCCGTGCGTCAAAAGGCTCGAGCAGCTGCCGGGCAAAGACGCCGGCGACCCGTAACCGAGTGGTGGCCTGTTCGACTGCGACCGGTCGACCGGCTAGTCCGGTCCGCCAGGACTGCCTGGCACTGCCCCGCTCCGGGAAGATGGCGCGCCCTGCCAACACATCCCAAAACACGAACACGATGCCGAGGTTCACGTCCACCGGTCCGTCGATCGAGTGGTGGATTCGGTGGTAGGCGGGGCTGACGAGAACCTTGCCAAGCGGCCCGAACGACCACGACACGTTGGCGTGGGGCATCGCACCGAGGCAGAGGTACAGAGTAATCAGGCCCGGTGCGATAGGCCGTCCCCCCATCATCGCCACGACCGGGACCGTGGCGACAAGGAAGCTCGCGGTGTGCACCAGCGGGTGCACCCTGAAGGTGGTAAGCACGCTCAGCTCCTCCTGGCTGTGATGCAGGGCATGGACACGCCAGAGTGCGGCAAAGCTGTGGTCTGCCAGGTGCGTCAACCAGTTACAGCCATCCATCGCCACGAGCGTCACGCCGACGACGAGCCAAAGAGGCCATCGCGCCGTGAAGGAGAGGGACATCCACGGCGTGTAGCGATGGAACAGCTCTGCAGACGCAACACCGAGAAGCGTCACGAAGGGCGCCATCACAGTCGCGAACAGGAGGAAGAAGCACGCGTCTTGAACGTGCCCCCGCGCGAGTACCTTTCGACGCTCGACGGGCCAGATTCTTTCGCAGGTAAATACGACCAGCACGAACCCGATCACGGCCGGCCCCGCCAGCTCTGATCGCGAGCCGGCGATCACGCCGTTCAATGCTCCCGCCCGACGGAGCGAGGTCACTGCCGCAACCACGAACCACGCCGTGACGACCGCCAGCAACAGTGAAGGTAGGTAGAGCCTCCGGATCATCGACTCAGCGCTTCTACCAGCCATCTCAAGTCGGCCCAATGCGGGCGAATGGGTCGCATCGGTGTCGTAGCTCAGCCGATTCCCGATAACGACCTTGGGCCGGCTAGCCCACTCCGTCCTCAGCCCGGCCACGTCCACTTCTGCCATTGATAGTCAGGGCGCGGTGCCCGCAGGGCGGGCCCGGTCCCCAATCCCCCTTTCAATCCGTGTGTGCAGTCGAGTCGTCTTCACCTGATAGAAGTCGGCACCCTCATCCCCACCTGTGGTGCGGTGACCGCCTGCCTGTGTTGACCGAGGCGGGCGTCAGTAGCCGTAGCCTCCACTTGGCGCCGTTGTCGTCGTCGTTCCGGTCGTCGCTGGCTTCGCCGTCACGACGACGGACCATGTGCCCCACGTATCCTTCGCGCCGTTGCCGTTCACCTGTCCGGCGGCAGTGTCGTAGCTGAACCAGTAAAGCGCCTTGCCGGAATAGGTGACCTGTCGCACTCCGCCGGAACGCATCACCGAACCGAGTTTCGAAGCCGCCACACCTTTCCCAGCTGTCGCCTTCGTGACGCCCTTGGGGAGCAAGACTTCACGCCAGATCGTCGTGCACTGACCGACGCAACCCACCTTGCTTGCCTTCAAGGTGTAAACAGTCTTGCCACTCACCAGGATCGTGCCGAGCTTCGCGTTCTTCATCGTTGAGATGACAAGGCTTTTCGCCGTGCTGTTCGTCACGGCGCCTGCGGTGCTGATCGCAAAGGCGGAACCTGAGAGCCCGCCAACCGCGAGGGCACCCGCTGCGATGCGTCCAACCAGGACCCCTCGAGTTACGTGTTTGTGGTGCGTCGTCTGTCTCATGTCGTTCGTCTCCTCATGTCGTCATGCTCGGGTATTGGTAGTACTACGGGCGACATCGACCGGCGGATTGGTGCTACACAGATTTCGCGAAGGAGAGCGGCGGTCGGCACGTCGATGCTTGCTGCGGCTGCTGACATCGAGGCTCGGTTCGCCCCGGACTGCCCGCCGGAACTGCACGGAGCGCCCTGCTTGACCTACCGCGCTTGAACGGGCCGATTCATGCCTCGCCCTGGCACGTTGCGACAAGTCGAGAAGGCCGCGCCGAGAGCGACGGGTGAGAATTGGGGCGTTCGAGTGTTCGGTCTCGGAGACGTACCTAGAGGCCTCGACAGAGTTCGGCGGAGGGCCACAGTCACCAGCAACGAGCAGCCACTCCCCAGTTGTCCCCAACCCGAACCCGCGTAACTACTGGCGTCAAGTCACTGCGTAGGTACGTCGCACGACGATCGCGCTAGCGTGACACCAGAAGGGGAGTAGCCCCCGACCGGGAATCGACATGCTGGCATCGAGAGGTGCCCGGTTCCCGGGCCTGCGGGCGCGCAGGTGGGCGAGACCTTCGTCTCAAGCCGTGTTGCTGACATGGCCGGGACGAAGCCCCCTTCGCCCCGGTGGAAAGGCCACCATGAACCTCGCCATCGCCGCCAGCGTGTTCCCGATCATCTTTCTCGGCGAGCTGCCAGACAAGACGATGTTCGCCTCGCTTGTGCTGGCGACACGAGGGAAGCCCTTGGCGGTATGGCTTGGAGCGGCCAGCGCCTTCGTCGTTCACGTCGTGATCGCCGTAACGGTCGGTGTCGTCTTGTTCCGGATTGTGCCGCATCGGACGATCGAAGGTCTCGTCGCGGGCATCTTCTTTGCCGGTGCCCTGCTCGCCCTGCGTGAAGTCGCGAAAGAACGAGGTGGAAATCACCGTCAGGAGAAGATCGTCGAGGCCGAGGTTGCATCGCACCGACAGACCGCCCTGACCGCTTTCGTAGTCATCTTCATCGCCGAGTGGGGAGACCTGACCCAGATCCTCACTGCCAATCTCGCCGTTCATTACCACTCACCAGTCTCGGTCGGCCTAGGAGCGCTTGCCGCGTTGTGGATCGTCGGCGCCATCGCGGTCGTCGGGGGAAAAGGCATGCCTCGGTTTGTGAGCGGGGTAACCATCCGGAGGGCAACTGCCGTCGTGCTGCTTGTTCTCGCCGCGCTCTCCGCGTGGTCGGCGGCGAGATAGTTGCGCATCTGTCATCGAGGAGAATCGAGTTCGTGCAATCCCTGACGGAGCCCTCGCCGTACACCTCCGTAATAGCTACCGACGCGTCTAGCTCGACGCGAGACGGAGGACGAGATTCCCATGAGATCGGCCCATAGTGCAACGCGGTCGTCGCTCAAGATCCTGCTCGCAGCAGGATTGACGTTGGCGGGATCGGGCGGGATCGCAGCCGCATCTACTGTCCGGTCGACCTCGAGCCAAGCGTTCCTCTTGACGCTCGGCAAGCCGAGGCAAGTGGCGTCCACGGTGCCAAACAACGGTGACGTCAACCCGTACGGGGTCGCCGTCGTGCCAGAGACAGTGGGAAAGCTCGCCAAAGGAGACACGCTCGTCAGCAACTTCAATGACAAGGCGAACGTGCAAGGGACCGGGACAACGATCATGCAGGTGTCCCCTGCTGGCACTGTAGGCACGTTCGCGACAATCGGATCGCTTCCGACTGCTAAGGCCTGCCCAGGAGGCATAGGGCTCACGACCGCATTGTCGATTCTCCCCGGCGGCTGGGTTGTAGTCGGGAGTCTTCCGACGAGCGCCGGAGGAGCACTGCCATCGGAGAATCCCGCCGGATGTCTCATCGTGCTCTCCAGCAGTGGCCGGGTGGCAGAAACGTGGTCCAACGCGAACATCAACGGTCCTTGGGACATGACCGCGGTGACGACGCGCTCTGGCGCGGACCTGTTCGTTTCCAACGCCCTGAGCAGGCCGAAGGGTCTGAACAAGACACCGGCGGTCGGATTGTGCACGGTCGTGCGGATCGACGTCTCGATCGCCCCCGGACACATGCCGAGGATCGCTAGCTCGACTGTCATCGGATCGAACTTTGTCTGGCGCGCGAACAAGGCCGCCCTCATCCAAGCGCCGACGGGCTTGGCGCTCGCTGTCAACGGCACGCTCTATGTCTCGGAGACCGTCAACAGCCACATCACGAGGATCGCGAATGCGATCACGCGCACGACGGCAGTCAGGGATGGGACCAGCACGCTTTCATCGGGTGGCTGGCTGAACGGCCCTCTCGGCCTGGTGCTCGCCCCGAATGGCGATGTGATCGCTATGAACGGCAATGACGGCAATGCCGTCGAGATCAGCCCCCAAGGCCGTCAGGTCGCGAAGGTGACACTCGTCGCCCAGGGCGCCGGAGATCTCTTCGGTGCGGCGATCCAGGCCGACGGCCACGGCCTCCTTTTCGTAAACGACGGCACAAATGCGATCGATGTTGCGAGCACCCGGTGAGTTCGGCTGACGACTCGGGACTCAGGAGAGCCTCAACATGAGGAATCTGCCAGCCATGCGCGCATCCGCGGAGGACAAACGTCAAGGACAGGGTCTGAGCTGGCTGTGGCTCGTCTTGCGAGTTATCGGAGCCGGGCTGCTCATCGCGACCGCTGCCATCCACCTCGATCTTTACCTGACCGGCTACCGGACGATCCCGACGATTGGCTGGCTTTTCCTGCTTCAGGTGATCTCCGCCTTTGGCCTCAGTGCGATCGTCCTCGTGTCTGCTAGTCGGCTGGCCTCGGCAGCGGGGGCCGGGTTTGCTCTCGCGACTCTTGGTGGCTATTTGTTGTCGTTGCGGATCAGCCTCTTCGGTTTCCGGGAGGTTCGCACGACTGCAGGAATCGTGGCCGGCGCCATCGAGGTGGCTACTTTCGCGGCGCTTGCTGCTGTTGTCTTGCGCCCACACGCCCAGCGCCAGCCCGCAGCGCAGGCGACGCCCGGCAACAACTTGTTTGACAAACTTCAAACAGCCATCCCGGCCGGTCGGTGGGCCGCCGCCGCGCTCTCGGCACTGGCTGCCGTGCTTTTGGGCGTCTTCCTCGCGGTCACGGGACCAGCATCAACGAGCGCAGGCTCGTCAAGAGCGCTCCTGAAGATCGCAAGCATCAGTGCCGTGCCGGTTCTGACCAATGCCCGGGGCTACACGCTCTACTGGTTTGTCCCTGATACGCCTGCCAAGTCGACCTGTTATGGCACCTGCGCCTTGTACTGGCCGCCAGTCCTCGGGGCTCCCGCCGCGGGCCCGGGCGTGACCGGCAAGCTGGGGACGATCAGGCGGTCAGACGGGACAGCCCAGGTCACCTATGACTACCATCCCCTCTACACCTACGTCGGCGATTCCGCTCCCGGTCAGGCAAGCGGAAACAACATCAACTTTAACGGCGGGTTGTGGCATGAGATGACCGCTTCTGGCTGATCACAGCCAGTAGGAAGATGGTTCATACAGTCGTGCCGTCGTGAACAGGGGACCGTTCGATTCGAACGCCTGTCGTGTTGACCGGATGGCCTCGGAGAAAGCACACCCCGCCCAGATCATCCGCGAGCTCGAGGAGGACAACAAGCTGCTGGCCAGTGGCGGCGAGTTTGATGCCGGCTGAAGTATGGCGGATGCGGAACTCGAAGAGCCCTTCGCCGAGCTGCTTGCCCCACTCCGTCTTACAGACGTCGACCCCGCGGTGACTCAGCACGCGCTCGAGACCGGACAAGAGGGCGGCCAACTCAAGGTCGGTCAGATCGGAGTCCATCCACTCTTCGACTGGACTCCGGCGGTCATCGTCCTCGAAGAACTCGATGGTGAACTCGCCGGCGCTCACCGGCGGTGCCATACCTACAAGAAGGCTGATATCGCAATTAGATATCGGTTATCGTTTCTTTTGTGCGGGAGTTCCTCAGAGGTGCCGTGCGGCTGCACATCCTTCATCACGCCGCGCACGGTTCGGTTCACGGCGCATGGCTCGCCGATGAACTCGCCCACCATGGCTACCGGATCAGTCCTGGGTCGCTTTATCCGACGCTTCACAAGATGGAGGCCGAGGGTCTGCTCCGTTCCCAGTCCGAGGTCGTCGAGGGACGGGCCCGCCGCTCCTACCTGGCGACCGCTAAGGGCCGTCAGGTTCTGAAGGACACCATCGTCCAGTTGCGCGAGTTGGCGACCGAGGTACTCGGCCAGAAGGCGCCGTGAGCGTCGAGGACAGCTCGGTGCGGCCAGGTACGGATGCGAGGGTGTCGCTCTGGACCATCGCCCGGGAGTGGACGCGTCTTGGTTGCATCGGTTTCGGCGGACCGCCTACCCACATAGCTCTTCTGCGGCGGATGTGCGTGGAGGAGCGAGGTTGGATCGAGGCTAAGGAGTTCGAAGACGGAATGGCCGCGACAAACCTCCTGCCGGGACCGGCGTCGACCCAGCTCGCGATCTTCTGCGCTTGGCGCCTGCGTGGGGTGTCCGGTGCCGTCCTCGGAGGCGTCTGCTTTATTGTCCCGGGGCTCGTTCTGATCCTCTTTCTTTCTGCAGTATTCCTGGCGCGCCACCCGGCCGCTTGGATTCTCGGCGCCGCAGCCGGGGCAGGTGCCGCGGTACCCGCAGTGGCGCTCAACGCCGCTGGTGGACTCATCCCCGCGAGCTGGAAGCGAATTGGGAGCGAACGGGCGCAGCGGGTCCGTTGGGTCGCCTATGCATTACTCGGCAGCGTCGCTGCGGCAGCCATTGGCCCCTACCTGGTCCTCGTGCTGCTCGCCTGCGGGGTAACGGAGATTGTCGTCCGGCGCGCGGCATCGTCATCAGCGGTCGGGCTCGTCTTCGCCCGTCTGGCGGGTCACGCCGCCCCCCTCGGCAGCCTCGCAACGCTTGCATGGGTGGCATTCAAGGTTGGAGCCCTCTCCTACGGCGGCGGGTTTGTCATCGTCCCGCTCATGCAGCACGACGCGGTCGCGACCTATCACTGGATGACTGGGGCACAGTTCCTGAACGCTGTGGCGCTCGGCCAGGTCACACCTGGTCCGGTCGTCCAGACCGTCGCCGTAGTCGGCTACGCGGCGCACGGCATCGGAGGAGGACTCTTCGCCGCTCTCATAGCCTTCGCACCTTCGTTCTTCTTTGTCCTCTTGGGTGGCCCACGCTTCGATCAGATACGAGCGAACGTGGCCGTCCGATCGTTCCTCACCGGAGCGAGCGCTGCCGTCATCGGCGCCATCGCCGGCTCGGCGATCCCCCTCGGGCTTGCCCTCCAGCGTTGGTGGCAGGTCCCGGTCCTCGCAGGTGCGCTCCTCTGGCTCTTCGTCGGCCGGCGCGGGGTCGTGAGCGGACTGCTGATCGCTGGAGGAGTCGGCGCACTGCTAGCCCTAAGCGGCGTCCTCGTCTAGCTGTTCTGATCTTGCGATGTCGACGACGGTCTCGTCGCCTTCACGATCGCGGAGTGGATCCCGGGTAGGTACTCGGAAGTAGACACGATGTCGATGTCCTCAAACCCGGCAGCCCGGAGTTTCGCTTCGTACTCCTCGAATGACAGCGAGCCTGCGATACAGCCGACGTAGGTTCCGCACTCGGCCCGTTGTGACACGGTGAGCTCGTTGTCAGCAACGATGTCGCTGATGCCTATGCGGCCGCCCGGGCGAAGCACTCGGTAGATCTCCGCGAACACGCTGGACTTATCGGTCGACAGGTTGATGACACAGCTGGATGGCTGCTCGCGACCTGCCGCCGAACTTCCCAAACGTATTCAGCAGGGCGCGACTCAAGTCGGTCCGATACGGGCTCAGTGACCGCAGACCTGCTCGTCGTCACCCAAGCGGATCGGGCCCGAGCAAGGCATCGAGGTGGTCAGCGGCGTCGCGATCGCGCGCCGGCACGAAGCCCCAGTAGATGTCGAGCGTCGTAAAGGTGCGGGCATGCCCGAGCCGATTCGCGACCGTGCGAAGGTCGATGCCAGCAGTAAGGAGCTCGGTGGCGACGAAGTGGCGAAGGTCGTGGTTATGCCGATGTCGGCTTAAGCACGATTATGCCGATGTTCGCGTTATGCCGACCCCTTGGAAAAGGTGCTGTTCATCGGGGGTGGGTGCCCTGAGATTGTCGGCATAATTACAGCGCTTCCAGAAACGCGATCAGCGCGTCCGGCGGCCGATAGCGACCTGGCTTCGCGCCGAGTGGGGTGACCCGGTCGATCGCCTCCTGCTTGTGGCTCATGTCGGCATGCAGGTAGATGTTCGTCGTCGCGAGCTGCTCATGGCCGAGCCAGAGCGCGATCACCGTGACGTCGTTTCCAGCGAGCAAAAGGCGCATCGCGGCGGTGTGCCTGAGCGTATGCATGGTGACGCGCTTCGCGGTTATCGACGGGCAGCTCGTCCCCGCGACTGCGACGTTGTGAGCGAGTCGCCTCTCGATGGCGTCGCGACTGAGTTGCCTTCCAGTGCTCGTCGGAAAGAGCGGCTCGATGGGGGCTCCTCCCCGTTCGCGAAGCCACGCCTGGAGGACCCCGGTCGTGCTCGGAACGAGCGGGGTGCGGCGCTCCTTCCTTCCCTTGCCGATCGTGTGCACGTTGGCGCCGCGCCCGAGTGACACGTCCTCGCAGCTGAGCCCTACGAGCTCTGAGATCCGCAGCCCCGTCTGGATCGTGAGGACGAACATCGCGTGATCCCGCCGACCGGTCCAGCGACTCAGATCGCATGCCTCGAGCAACGCGGTCGCTTCGTCCTCGACGAGGTAGGTGACCAAGTTGGACTCGGTTCGCTTCTGAGGGATCGAAAGGACGCGTTGGATCGAGCCCGCATGCTCGGGGTGATGCAGTGCGAGATAGGAAAAGAGCGAGTGGATCGCCGCGAGGCGTGTGTTGCGGGTGGTCGCGGCATTTCCCCGGTCGCGCTCGAGGTGCTCGAGGAACGCCCCGATGAGTGGCGCGTCGAGCTGGGCGATGTCGAGCTTGCTCGGCGGGCTGGCGGTGCGATCTGACGCGAACGCGAGCAGCAGCCGGAACGTGACCGCGTAGGCGGCGAGAGTGTTCGGGCTCGCCGCTCGCTGGCTCACCAATCGGTCGGTGAAGTAGGCCTCGAGCGAGGGTGCGAGCGTGCTCATCGCTGAGTCCCGAACCGCACCTCGAGCCGGCTCGCGGCGAGCTCCATCAGCTCCGGAACGGCCGACAGATACCAGTACGTGTCGGACGGGGCGACGTGGCCGAGGTAGCCCGACAGCGTCGCGAGATGGCGGTCGACGTTCACCTCCGATCGCTGCCAGTTGAGAATTGTGCGCACGGCAAAGCCGTGCCGGAGATCGTGCACGCGCGGACGCACGGTCTCGGTGCGCAGGCCGAGCACGGTCGTGATCTCCCGGAAGGTTTTGTCGACGCTGGTGCCATGCAGCGCCGTGCCCACGCTCGAGCAGAAGAAGACGTCCGCAGATGGCCGCGGGCACAGCCGGTCGCGCGTCGCCGCGTAGGTCCGCAGCGCTGCGGTGGTGCTTTCGTGCAGCGGCACGAACCGGGTGCGATCGAACTTCGCGTGTCGGATCGTGATAACGCCGGCCTCGAGGTCGACGTCACCACGGGCGAGACCGAGCGCTTCGCCGATCCGCATGCCGGAGGCCGCAAGCAGTCCGAAGAGCGCCTCGTAGCTCGCTGCGAGAAGTGGCGAGGGGAGTCTTCGTGCGGCTTCGAGCAGCCGTTCGATGTCGCGTTCGGAGAACAGGTAAGGGGTTGGTCGGCGTCGCTTGGTGGGGAACACCCCGGTCGGAGGGACCTCGGTCGCCTCTTCGATCGTCCGCAGGTACACGGCGAAGTGCCGGACGATCCCGAGGCGCTTCGCCCAGTGGTTCGGCGATGCCTCCGCCGGCAGCTTCGCCCACGCGATCGCGAGCTCGCTACGTATGCTCTCGGCGCCAGCCGCCTCGAGATAGGCGACGAACTGTCCGAGCAGCTCCCCCTCGCGCTTCAGCGCGAAACCGAGGGAACGTCGAAGCGCCAGGTAGCCCGCGACCTGATCGTCAAGGGCGCTCACCTCGCGCCTCCCGGCCACGGCGCGGCGAGTTCTCGCAGCGTGTCGAGGTCCACGCGGGCATAGATCGCCGTCGACTGCAGGCTCTTGTGCCGGAGCACCTGAGCGATCTCGACGAGAGGGACGTGGGCTTTCACCATCTCGCAGGCCACGGTGTGCCGAAGCCGGTGCGGGCCCACCTCGGCGATCCCAGCGCGCCGGCACGCCCGACGCACCGTCGAGCCGACCGTGCCGGTCGCGATCGGCTCGAATGGCGCTCTCGCCCGCAAGAACACCTTCCGGTGGTCGCTTCGCGGTCGTCCCCGGCGCAGGTAGGCGGTGATGGCCTCGCCCACCTCCACCGGCAGTGGCAGCCGGTCGTGGCGGGCGCCCTTGCCGCGGACGACGAGTTCGCCGGCGCGCCAGTCGATGTCCTCGAGGCGCAGTCGCGCCACCTCGCCAGCGCGAAGACCGAGCCTCAGCAGCATGATCAAGACCGCGTAGTCCCGTCGACCGAGGGCCGTTCTGCGATCGCAGGAGCCGAGGAGCGCGCGGGCCGCCTCGGGCTCGATCCCCCGGGGCAGCGTCGCGCGCCGCCGGCCAGTCACGGCGAGCGCTGCGCCCGAGAGGTCGCCCTCGAGGAGTCCCTCGGTGAAGCAGAACCGGAGAAAGGCGCGAAGCCCGGCCCTGAAGTACTGGGTCGCGGCGACCGAGACGGAGGCGGCCTCGCGCCGGAGCGCCGCGGTCACGTCGCTCGCTGTCACCTGGGCAAGGGAGGTGTCTGCCGGCAGCCACCCGAGGAATCGCCGAGCGTGATCGACGTAGCCGCGCACGGTGCCACTCGCGAGCGCACGCTCACTCAAGAGATAGCTCTCGAAGGAAGCAAAAAGCGCCTCACTCGGAGAGATGACCGAGGGCTCGCCGCGCTCCAGCTTGCCGAGCTCCTCCAACACGTCGAGAAGGCACAACAAGCCCGGGCGCGACAACTTCGTTGGATGCTGCCCTATCGAGCGCTGGAAGGTGAGGAACTCTTCGACATGATGGCGCAATTCCGCAACGGAAAGCCCACCCTCTTCGAGCCAAGCGCTGAGCCGCGCCATCTGGCGCAGCTGGTGCTCCCTCGTGTGCGCCGTGTAGCCGCGCTCAGTCAGCGCTCGTTGGTAGTCATCCGCAAACGGAGCAAGCGGCCCCGTCATCAAGACCCTGCTCAACCTGCTCGTCGGTCTGGTCATCGTCTTCTCCTTCTTCGAAGAAGAACACGATGACCGCGATGGACATCGTTATGCCGATAATTTCGGGGCGCTCACCGCTAGTGAACAGGATGTTCTTGGAAACATCGGCATAACGCGAACATCGGCATAATCGTGGAGCCTGACGTGGCTGAGACCGATCTCCTTGCGGAGCCGAGTCCAACGCCCTGTGACCGTGTCGGGTCGCCAGGGTTGCCGGCCGATCGGGTCGGTGGCGAAGATCAGCTCCGACTCGTCGAGTTCCCGCCCGGGTCCAGACAAGTTTTCCCTTCTTGAGGCAGCCCTCAGAAGTCCTCCAGCCTCGACTCCCGCGGCACGAAAGGCACAGAAAAGGCCGTGCTCACTGGTATCTTGTGAACATGGCCCGCGGTAATCTGTGAGGCCTATATGGAGCGGGCGACGAGAATCGAACTCGCGTTCTCAGCCTGGGAAGGGCGGTCAGGCGAATCCTGGTGAACTAGAGCGGACCATCAGGACAGGTCAGCGAGTTAGCCACACGCCGCTGAACGACCATGAACGGCAGCGCTCGCGGGAAATTCGCGGGATGAAACCTTGCTGCCAAATGCTGCAAGGCTGTCCGAGAAACACCGACCCGTCACACAAGCACGCATCCGAGATCACTCCAATCAGTGAACCCTGCCCCTACTGGTCCGTCGGTCAATGATCTCGGAGCATTCCGGCCGCCCTGCCGAATCGGGCGCAGCCAGCATCGCATGCTCAAAAGCATTGGAGACCTTCGGCTCGGCGTTCTGGGCGATGCGGACCCGTTGCTTCGAGCGGTCGCGCTCGCGATTGTTGCCTGCCCGCGATCGGCGCGTCGGGGATACCCGTTACCGCTTTCTACGGTGCCAGGAGCTCGCTGATTGTTGCTATCAGTTTCGTCTCGATGCTGAAGTGACCAAGGTCTTCATAGAGGTCAAGCCTCGCGTTCGGGACGATTTCAGCGGTGTGGAGAGCGTTGACCACGTCGCACATCCGGTCCATCCCGCCGTGGAGAACCGTGACGGGACAGGTGATGGCGGTTGGACCGAAGCTCACCCAACCGCCTCCGTCGGCTAGACGGTCATCTGTGTAGCCCTGCAGGCCTTGAGCGAACATCTCCGGGAAGATGGCCATACTCTTCTGCATCCAGGCAGGGTCGTGAAAGAGGGCCTCATCAGAAGGTGCAAGCACCTCACTCATGCCGCCACCCTTCATTTTGCTGCCACCTTCGCCATGAGCATCGATTGCAGCAGCCAGTGCCGAGGGGCGGTCTGGAGCGTCCCACACGGCGTGGCAGTGGCGGTGGCTCATGGTTGCTCGGGCCTCCTCGCACCGCATGTCGGTCATAGAACAGCAGGCGACCACCCCCAGCACACGGTCGGGCACAAGGGCGGCGAGCGCAAGGGCGTAGGCACCGCCGGTCGAGACTCCGATGGCTACGAACTTGTCGATGTCCAGCTCGTCGGCGACGGCCAGTGCGTCGGGTACCCAGCCAGCAATCGACCGACCCGGCAGCGGCGTCGAGACTCCATATCCGGGTCGATCGATACCAACGACCAAGAGATTGGCTTCGGCTGCCTCAACGTCCCAGTGGACAGGGTCGAGTCGACTTCCTGGACCACCGTGACACCAGATGACGGGGACTCCGTGTGGGCTTCCGTACGTGGCAAACCCGACCGTTCGTCCGTCCGGAACTTCAATCGTGCCGTCCACACCCCAGTTCCTACCACGGGGTGTCGGGCACCCGGGATCGCCGGCTCGGCGGCGTTCGCGATCGGGGCCGACGCCGGTGTGGCGCCGGTGATCAGCCGACACCCACTAGGCCGTCCCACGACCACCTCGGGACCTCCAGCCCGGCGGGAACCTCACCTGCGGAGTCGTGGTAGCGGGACATCGTCGTGGTCGTCGCCCACGCGAAGTAGTCGTGGAGGACGGTGCGAAGGCGCTCGTCGCCGGCCAGACCTGCGTCGACCAGGGCTCCGTCGAAGCAGGCGATCGCCCGGCAGTCCATATCCTCATGCGGTCCGTTGCCGCTGTGGATTCGTACAACGAAGCTCTCGTCACCGTACGTATCGGTGTATGTGGGGGGACCGCCGAGCGCTTCGCCCCAGTAGGCCGCGAGACGCTGGCTGTGGTCCGGCCTGGTGCCGTCGTGAAACGCGTGGCTCACAACCTCGTCGGCGAGCACCCGCTCGTGCCAGGCGTGGGCGAGCCGCAGCAACCCCTCGAAGCCGCCAGCTGCCTCGTAGACCGTCCCCATGACGGGCAGGATAGTTCGGGCGCCTCGCCCGAGGACTGGGTCCCGATCGCGTGCGGACCTTCGAGGATCACCCCGGGCCGTAACGCGCGGATGCCGGAATGGTCGATCCCGGTCGGGACGTGCCGATCCCGGGCGGGACCCGAGGGTGCCTCACTTCGCCGGCTCGGCGCCGTTCGCGATCGGGGGGATCAGGTCGTCCTCTCGAAGACTCGCTCAGGGACAAGGCGCCACGTGACCCGGTGTTGTCCGTTGAACTGCTCGGGATCGTCACCGTAGCGGCGCGACATCGTCTTCGCGTCCTCGATGGAGGCGTCGTCGCCCTCGCGCAGGAGCTCGACCGACCCGCCGATGCTCACCCAATGCTCCACAGCGTGAGGGTCGTGGACCAACGCCGTGGCGCGAGGGTCTTGGCGGAGATTGGCCACCCAGCGCCGGTCGCGTCGCCCGTTGAGCAGCAGAGCATCGTTGAGGACGAGGAAGTCGACCACAACCACGTGCGGTCCTCCGGTGGGTCCGAGCGTTGCGAGCACTGCGCGATGTGGCCCTCCGAGGAAGGCCCGCACAGAATCGAGGTTGATCTGGGGGCTCATGAGCCCGATTCAACCAGATGAGCGTGCGTGCCGGAGAAGCTGGGCGCCAAACTGCCCTTGGACGTATCCCAATAACGCGGTGCCCGCAGATCCAGTCCCTCGCCCCGACCGCCGGCTCGGAGGGGAGCGCTGGTCGGCTCGACACGGAGCCCAGAAAGGAAAAGGAATAGGAGCTTCGTTGTCGATTCCGCCTTGGCCGTTCGTGGACATGGTGCGCGGGTGCACAGGGCACCGCCGCCGAACGAAAGGAACAGCCATGTCTTCGGTTGCCACATCCCGCCACGTAACTGCGGAACGCCTCCCGTGGTTGACCGGCACGCTGACCCGTACCACGGTCTCGGTCGGTGTGCTGGCCGGCGGCGGTAACGAGCATCGGTGCGGTTGGTCTGCGCGCCGCAGGGGCCCCGCTGGCTGTTCACGGCAAGATCCCACTGGCGTCTTTCGCCCTGATCACATTCGTGGCTGCCGTCATCGGCAGGGTGCTCGTCGCCTTGCTCAACCGGCGTAGCTCCGCCCCGCGTCGGCAGTTCGTCGAGCTGACTATCGGGCTCACGGCAATCTCGTGTGCCGCCCCGGCAGCGTTCGCAGACACGACTGCCAGCAGGATCGCGCTTGTTGGCCTGCACCTGGTCGCAGCGGCGATCATTGTCCCGGTGCTCGCTCGGCACGCCCACTCAACCGATCCATCCCGCTTTCAAAGGAGTAACTGAGATGCCGCAATACCTGATCTCCGTCTGGCACGACGACACGTTCGAGGTCGACTTCTCCACCCCCGACGCGCAGCGCCTCGCTGCTCAGGTGGACGCGTTCAACACCGATCTGCAACGAGCTGGCGCCTGGTTGTTCGCTGCCGGCCTGCACCCCGCGTCATCGGCCACGGTCGTGCGATCCTCGGGGGGAGAGGTATCGATGACAGACGGGCCTTACGCCGAAACCAAAGAACAGATGGGCGGCTTCTGGATCATCGAAGCCGCCGATCTCGATGGTGCGCTCGCATGGGCCGGGAAGGCATCCGCGGCGTGCGAGGGACCGGTCGAGGTCCGGCCGGCACAAGGGTGACTCGCGAGCTCGAGGAGGTCTTCCGCCGCGAAGCCGGCCGCTGCACCGCCACGTTGATCCGCGTCCTCGGCGACATTGACCTCGCCGAAGACGCCGTGGCCGAAGCGTTCACCATCGCCGCGGAGCGCTGGCCGAAGACTGGGATACCGCCCAACCCGGGCGGCTGGATCACCACGACCGCTCGCAACCGCGCCATCGACCGGCTCCGACGCGAGTCACGCCGCGGCGAGCGTCATCTCGCGGCCCATCGACTCCACGCCGACAGCATGGACCCTGACCCCAATCCCCAACTCGACAGCCTGGACGACTTCGTCGATGTCGTCGTGGATGACCAGCTCCGGCTCATGTTCCTCTGCGCACATCCCGCCCTGGCTGCCGACGCCCAGGTCCCTCTCATCCTGCGGCTCCTCGCCGGACTGGAGACCGGTGAGATCGCCAGAGCGTTTCTCGTGCCTGAGACCACGATGGCACAACGGATCGTCCGGGCCAAGCGCAAGCTGCACGACAATCACGCCTCCTACCGAATACCGGGCGCAGCGGAGCTCCCGGACCGGCTCGCTGCGGTCCTCGCCGCCATCTACCTCATCTACACCGAGGGCCACACCGCCACGTCGGGACAGAGCCTGACCAGAACCGATCTATCGAGCCAAGCCATCCGGCTCGGGCGAATCCTCGTCGAGCTCATGCCCGACGAACCCGAGGCCATCGGTCTGCTCGCCCTGATGCTGCTCAGCGAGTCCCGCCGTCCAGCACGCAGCAACCCTGACGGGACCATGGTGCGCCTCGCCGACCAGGACCGCTCCCGCTGGAACCAGGCACTGATCATCGAAGGCCACCAGCTCGTGCGTGCTTGCCTTCGCCGCGGCAAGCCCGGACCGTTCCAGGTCCAGGCCGCCATAGCCGCGGTCCACGCCGACGCACCCACCGCCGCAGCAACCGACTGGTCCCAGATCATCGCCCTCTACGACCAGCTCTACTCCCTGCGCCCCCACCCTGTTGTTGCCCTGAACCGCTCGGTGGCCGTCGCCGAGCTCCACGGCCCCGCCCAGGGGCTCGCCGCGCTCACCGCCATCGAGGCCGGCACGCTTGACACCTACCAGCCATACCACGCGGCGCGCGCCGACCTTCTTGCACGAGCGGGCCGTCGCCACGAAGCACTCGGCGCCTACGACCGAGCCATCGAACTCACCACCAACGCAGTCGAACGCGCCTTCCTGGTCCGCCAACGGGCCGGCCTGTGAGCAGACCGCGGCCCAAACTTTCTGACGCTTCGATGTCGAATAGGCGTTCCCAGTTCGTGGAAAAGGTGACCGGCGAGCACGTCGCCGCCGAGAACCGAAAGGAACCACTAACCATGGGCACGATCAAAGCGCACGAGTTCATGAGCCTCGACGGCGTCATCGACGCTCCAACCTGGACCTTCGACTATGGCTTCGACCCGGCAATGGGCCAGGACTTCGGCAATCTGATGTCCAGCTGCGAAGCCATCCTGCTGGGCCGCAACACCTACGAGATGTTCGAGCCGGCCTGGTCGACCAGGACAGCTGACGAGGATCCCGGTGCCCCGTTCATGAACGATTCCACCAAGTATGTCGTCTCCTCGACCCTAAAGGCAGCCACCTGGAACAACTCCGTGATCCTCGGCCCCTACAGCCCCGAAACGATCCGCCAACTCAAAGGCGGAGTTGATGGCGGCATCTACCTGAGCGGCAGCGGCAAGCTTGTGCGGTCTCTAGTCGCTGACGGTCTGATCGACGAGCTACACCTGTTCATCTACCCGCTCACCCGAGGTGCTGGACCTCGCCTCTTCCCCGACGACACGCCGACGACATGGTCGCTCGCTCGAAGTGTGACCTACGACAACGGGGTCCTTTACCTGGTCGTGACTCCCGCCACCACCACATGAGCGTGTGTGGGTGGGTGGCGTGAGGCTGCGTTGGCTGGTTGCTCCAGAGATGAGGAGAAGATCCAGTCATGACCACTTCGAGTTCCTCGCCGTTGACAGTTGAGGTTGTCGATCCGGGTTTCGTGCCCGACGAGGCTGAGATGGCTGCGGCGGCGTCCCTGGCCCGCTTCAGCGGCCGGACCCTCGACGCCTACCGCCACGATCTGCGCGGGTTCTTTGCCTGAGCCGCCCAGGTGGGCTTGGCGGTGCTCGAAGCGACCAGGCCTCATATCGAGCTGTACCGCTGTTTGCTCGAAGAACAAGGTTTGGCGGCGTCGACGATCGACCGGCGCCTGTCCACCGTGTGCAGGGAACGCACCGGCCTGCCTCCAACGGCCCGATGAGTCGCCTAGACGTCGTGAACCGTCGAGCGCGAAATGAGGCGAACATCGGTGATGCCACGCGGCGACCTGTGCATCAACGGTACGGAGTTGTGTCGACCACGATCACGTAGCTAAATGACAGGCCATCGACCTGCCAGCCGTAGCAGTCGGGCGATGTCACCCAGGTGCTCACCGGCGCGACGCGGATTCCATGTTGAGTATTGGCCGTCGGTCCCGGAGGGACTACGAGCGGTGACGCGTTCGTGGGGGAACCGTCCACGTGGATGGATCCGGACCCACCAAGTGGTTCCCCGCGCACGACGAAGGGACCGTCGTAGCTCGGCATGGCGAACCAGAGAGTCTCCAAGGCGAACCAACCGGGTACGTCGGGGCTGCCAAGTTGCGCCTGGCCCAGGCGAAGGTTGCCGCCATTTCCTATTGCGACACGCACTGGCCCGTCGCCGAGGGCCGTTCCGCCAAAGTAGGACGTGTAGGTGGCGACCGGAGCTCCAGGAGTCGCTGGACAGGAGGCATCCTCGTGTACGACGGGGAAATGTAGCGATCGCTTCAACAAATCGGGGACCAGACCGTGTTCGCTGCCAATGACAGACGTGGGGCTCGTTGGCACAAGCTGTTGCATAACTGTCGGGAACTCTCAGGCCCGCAAGGACTGAGTCGGACGACGGGCCGTTCAACACCAGGGTCGGAAGCGCAACCGCGACGATGGCGAGGGTGGCAACCGTCAGGGCAATCGCGCGACGCACCACCAATCGCCTCTGACCCCGCTGTCGTGTCGTTCTCAGCCGCTCGTCGAGAACTTCAGAGTCCGTGATTTCATGGACGGACATCGTTCAACTCCTCCATTAGGTCGTTGCCGAGAACGAGACGAAGCGACTTCGCGGCGCGATGGAGATGGGACTTGACGGCACCGTTGCTCAAACCAAGAGCCGCCGCCGTATCGTCCTCGCTGAGATCAGCGAGGTAGCGCAGCTCGATGGCCTCGCGTTGACGTCGAGGCAGCTTCCGCAGCGCAGCGGCCAAAGCAAGACGGGTCGTGACGAGGTCCTCGAGGACGTCTGATCCGTCGTCGCGAAACAGCCTCACTGGAGCGGACTTGCGCCCGGCCCGACGTAGCTCGCCAAGGGCTTCGTTGATCGCGACGCGAAGAACCCAGGCATCCCGGTAGGGAAGCGACCGCCGTCTCGGCCAGCGCACGAACGCCCGCGTCATGGCCTCGAGCGCCGCGTCTTCGGCGGCGCTTTCGTCGCGCGAGACTCGTCGTGCCGCCCGGCGGGCGCGGGGGTAGATCTCTCGGAAGAAGTCGTCGAAGTCCTGCCCCCTCCGAGTGCTCTTCACACCCTTGATAATGCTTCGAACGCCCTGAGGGGTTTACGTTCTGTGCCGATTTCTTTCGGACCTCCAAGGGCTTCTCTGGTTAGATCACCCACTTGCACCTCACCGCCAGTCGCAGATCCGCAACTTCGGCCCTGCGACACGAACTCGAGCTCCCACCTCTCTCACGCCACGGCGGGCGACGCTTGGCCGATCATGACAGAAGGGACCGAACGTCTCATCTATGTCGTCACCAAACAGTCTTGGCGGGACCAGCGGTACTCCAGATCGACGGCTTGGACGTGGATCAGAAGTCCCTCAATCGCGAGAGAGCACCGCGTACCACAAGGAGATACACCGCGTTTCGTCGCACATTTCAGATCACTCTTCGTGTTCTTGTCCGAGTCCGACATCGAGGCCGCTCGTAAGAGACGGACTCAATGAACGTCGCCAAACTGACCTCAGTCGAGCTGCCGATTGCAACCTGGTCCTAACTTCGTGTGGACCTGCGCGTGGGGCACGCTCCCCACAATGGGGCGAACGCTCTGCGGCTAGCCAGCGGGGCGACGCCCAGGATTTCCCTCCAAGCAGCAAGCGTGACCGCTCAGCCCGCGAAAACATGCTGCGGGGTTTGTCTGCGGGGCTTGTCTGTCGCTGACGTTCCGCGGGATGAAGCCATTTGAAACGGTCGACCACTTGCCATTTCAGGGCCACTACCAGGGAATTCTTGGAGCGGGCGACGAGAATCGAACTCGCGTTCTCAGCTTGGGAAGCTGGCCGACCCGTATTTCAGCGAACTACAGCGATGTATTATGGCTGGTAGATAAGTTATACGTACCCTGGCAAACGACCCCGCACGTCAGCGTCCGCGCGATGGGCGCGCGATGGGCGAGGCTCCGAATCACCGTCGTCGTGGCTCAACGACGGCGTCGCCGATCAACCTGTTGACGAACGACGACAGCGAGCTCACCGGCACACGCCTGCAGCGGCCGATGTTGACCGACTGGAGCTCACCACTGGCCATCAGCTCGTAGATGGTCGTTCGTCCGACCGACAGTCGGCGGGCGGCCTCTTCTGGCGTCACGAGCAGTTGGTCGTCGGTGATGCAGGACTCGTTCATGAGGGCCTCCTCCCGGACGGTCACAGTGCTGGCCCGTCAGCGGTCACCAGAAGGGCTGGGTCAGGGGTCATCTCGACAGCCGCGGCGTGAGTCGCGAAGCACCTTCCCACCGGGGGTCGGCTTGAAGAAGAGTCCCTGCGGGAAGGCGACGATTCGGGTGCGGCCCACGCGCGCGTGGGCGCGCAGCCCGAGTCGAGGATGTGGATCGCCTGGCGCCATCCCACACCTTTGCTCTGGCACAGCCACTCGACGACGTCACCCCTCTGGCCGCAGCCGAAGCAGTGCCGGATGCCGTCGTCGAGATGCAGTTGCAACGAGGGGGAGCGCTCGAAGTGGCCATGGGAGGCCAGCCGAGCCACGTCGTCAAGGTTGTGGCGGTCGCGAACGGCCTCGACGGTGGCGAGGTGCCGGGTTGTTCGCGATGACAACGACGTCAGGTGATCGTTATGGGTGGAGCGGAGTCGAATCATGGCGCAATCGTGCGCCGACCGACTCACAGCACTTCTCACAGGAGTACTCACAGCAGTGCTCACAGACGAGATCGCGGCATTGAGTGGAAGGGTCTGCGTGCTCGGCCACGTCCGCGGAGGTGGTGTAACGGGTGCCACCGCGTGATCCGATGTGAACCTTACCGCGACCACCGTCGCGGGGAGCATCACCTCCTCGCCGTTCGGCTCGCTTCCGATGCCCACGGCGTCGGTTTTGGCGAGAAGCTCGAGTCCCATGTAGCGCCGCTGCTCGCTCCACTCGTCGTGCTGCTCGGCGAGCACGGCGCCGATGAGGCGGATGACCGAGGGGCGATCGGGGAAGGTTCCGACGACGTCGGTCCGCCGGCGGATCTCCCGGTTCAGGCGTTCTTGGGGATTGTTGCTCCAGCACTGCCTCCAGAGCTCGCGGGGGAATGCCGCGAACGCGAGCAGATCGTCACGTGCATCGTCGAGGTGCGCAGCGGCCTCGGGCAGCTTGTCCTCAAGGGCCGCAACGACCCGGTCGAACTGGGCGGCGACCGATGCTGCGTCGGGCTGGTCGAAGATCGTCCGCACGAGCGTCGCCACCCACGGCTGGGTGGACTTGGCGACCTTTTGCAGGAGGTCGCGCAGGTAGTGCGTGCGACACCGCTGCCAACAAGCTCCCGGAAGCGTCGCCCCGATGGCGCCGACGAGACCTTGGTGGGCGTCGGAGGTGATGAGACGGACACCGGAGAGCCCACGCGCGACGAGCCCCCGGAAGAACGCGAGCCATCCCGCCCCGGACTCCTCGGAGGTGACGTCGATCCCGAGGATCTCCCGGTGACCTTCGGCGTTCACGCCCGTCGCGATGAGGACGTGGACCTTTTGTGTCCGTCGCTGCTCACGCACCTTGATGACGAGCGCGTCGGCCCAGCAGTACCGATAGGGCCCGCTGTCCAAGGGGCGGTTCCTGAACGCGGCCACCTGGTCGTCGAGGGACTTCGACATCTCTGAGACCTGGCTCTTGGAGATCCCGGTGATCCCCATCGCCACGCACAGCTTCTCGACGCGACGCGTGGACACCCCGAGCAGGTAGCTCGTCGCGACGACGGTGACGAGCGCCTGCTCTGCCCGGCGACGGCGCTGGAGCAGCCAGTCGGGGAAGTAGCTGCCGGAGCGGAGCTTCGGGACCGCGAGCTCGACGCTCCCGACGCGGGTGTCGAACTCCCGGGCGCGATAACCGTTTCGCGAGTTCGACCGGTCGGGCGAGACCTCGCCGTATTCGGCTCCGCAGAGCACCTGGGCCTCGGCAGACATCACCGCATCAGCGAAAGTCTTTACGAGCGCACGCAGGACGTCCGGGCTTTGTTCTTCGAGGTGCGCGCGAACGAGCGCGACAAGGTCCATGCTGTTGATTGCAGCCACCGTTGTGTCTCCTTCTTTCAAGTTGTGGAACCTGTTTGAAGGATCACACGGTGGCTGCACCGCGTGGTGGATGCTCGAGAAGAGCTCGTTGCGCGAGCTGCTCAGCGAGCGTTACTCGTTACACCACGATCGTGGACGTGAACCCGCGCTCCGGCAACTCACAGCAACACTCACAGCAACACTCACAGGACTACTCACAGCAACACTCACAGGCCCTGGTCATAGCCCTGTGAGTGGAAGGGCTCGATCGAATCGTCGCGGCTCATGATCGGGTTGTCAGCGGAGGCCGGGCCCTGTGTGTCAGGCTGACGTGAGACATCCGCTGTAGCCCATCATCCCTACAGGGCGAGACCGGAGCATCTAGACCGATGACCATGACGACTGCATCTCTGTTCGCGCGCGCCCATGATGGCGTTGTGGACGAGACCGACCCGGCTGCCCGGCCACGGCGGCGAACATTCACCGCCGAGTACAAGTCCCAGATCCTGGCGGAGTACGACTCTTACCCGGTCGGTGCCGAGGAGCGGGGAGCGCTCTTGCGGCGGGAGGGCCTCTACACCTCGCACATCGCCGAGTGGCGACGCGTACGTGACGCCGGCGTTCGCCACGCCCTGACGCCAAAGTCGAAGTCCCGTCGCTCTCCCGCCGAGATCGAGCTGGAGCGCCTGCACCGGCGCAACGAACGACTCGAGGCCGAGCTCGCCCGGACGAAGACGGCGCTCGACATCGTGGGAAAAGCACACGCGCTCTTGGAGCTGCTCTCCGAGAGCGCGGACTCCGACCCCAAGCAGAAGCCGTGATCGCGGAGCACTTCGCCGATCTCGAGGCGGCGACCTCGACAGCCAGGGCGTGCGAGCTGCTCGGGGCGTCGCGGGCGACGCACTACCGCCGGCGTCGTCCCCCGGTCCTCGGCCCGCCGCCACCACGACCGTCGCCGCCGAATGCACTCGGCCAGGCGGAACGGGAGCACATCGTCTCGGTGCTGCGCTCGCAGGAGTACTGCGACCTGGCACCGGCGCAGATCTGGGCCCGCCTGCTCGACGACGCCACCTACCTGTGCTCGATCTCGACGATGTACCGCATCTTGTCATCAGTCGGCGAGAACCGGGAGCGTCGCCGCCAGCGCACCCATCCCGCCAAGAAGAAGCCAGAGCTCATCGCCCGCAAGCCGCTCCAGGTTTGGACCTGGGACATCTCCAAACTGCGCGGTCCCGAGCGCGGCATCTACTACCAGCTGTACGTGATCATCGACATCTTCAGTCGTTATGTCGTCGGCTGGATGGTCTCGGCCGCCGAGACCGGGGAGCTGGCCGAGGCGTTCATCGCCGAGACCCTCGCCCAGCACAAGGTCGATCGCGACCAGCTCACGCTCCATGCCGACCGGGGCACGTCGATGACCTCCAAGCCCGTCGTCCAACTGCTCATCGACCTCGGCGTCGACCGCAGTCACAGCCGCCCGCACGTGTCGAACGACAACCCCTACTCCGAGGCCCATTTCAAGACCCTCAAGTACTGCCCGGCATTCCCGAGCCGCTTCGGATCGATCGAGGACGCCCGAGCTTTCTGCGCAGCGTTCTTCGAGTACTACAACCATGTGCACCGCCACGTCGGGATCGGCCTGCACACCCCGGCGTCGGTCCATTACGGCGAGGCTGAGGAGATCCGCTCCAAGCGCGCCGTCACCCTCGAGACCGCTTATGCCGCCAACCCCGCCAGGTTCCGCCACCGCCTGCCCGTACCTCCGAAGCTGCCGACCGTGGCGTGGATCAACGAGCCCACGCCCGAGGCACTCATCAGATCGAGTTGAGAAAGTGTCTCAAAGGGCTTGACATCTTCCGGGGGCTCAGGAAACCGCGCAGAATTTCTCCTCCTGTGAGTGTTGCTGTGAGTGTTGCTGTGAGAAGTGCTGTGAGTCCCTGGGCGCAACATCATCGTCGTCCCGCAAGAAAGGAGCGACGAAAATGCGCAACGAGGAACCAACCCGCACTGATCCGCCGCCGGGCTCCACCGGTGATCTCGCAGCTGGTTTCGGCGCGGCGCTCTCGCGTGAGTGCCCACCCCGAGCGGCGGTCGCGGAGCGCTCCGAGGCACGGCGCGAGCAGGAGCTTCCGCGGCGAGCGAAGCCGCGCCGCGACTGGCGCTCGTGCTCCTGGCCGCCCAAGGCCACGTCGAGCTCCGTCGTCTCTACGGCCGGCCGTGCTGAGCGCGCACAAGCTCGGCCCGAAGGGCGTCGAGTACTACGTCTCCTATGCCGGGCGCGGCGCGGAGGGCTACTGGCTCGGAAAAGCCGCCTCGTCACTTGGCCTTGTTGGTGCGGTCGACCCGGCGGCGTTCCGTGCCCTCGCGAAAGGCGAGCACCCCGGCGGTGGTCGGCTCTTGGAACGGGTCGCGACCGACCACACACCGGGCTGGGATTTCACGCTGTCGGCGCCGAAATCGGTCTCGCTCGCCTGGGCGCTCGCCGACGAACCGCTCCGTGCGGCACTCGCCGAGGCGCACCGTGGGGCGGTCAAGGCGGCCTTCTCGTTCCTCGAGGACGAGGGCGGCCGGGCACGGCGCGGGTTCGGGGGCCGCGACGGGCACGTCTCTGCTGGGCTCGCCATCGCCTGCTTCGTCCACCCCGCCTCGCGTGAGCTCGATCCGCAGCTCCATACGCATGGGATCGTCTGCAATGTTGTAGAAGGAAGCGACGGGCGATGGACCGCTCTCGACTCGCGCATGATCTACATGCACCGACGCGCGGCGGCTTCGATCTATCGCGCCGAGCTTCGCGAACGCGTCGCCGAGCTCGGTGGCAAATGGCTCACGCCGGACCGGCGCGGCCTGTCCGAGCTCGAGGGCTTTGACCGCGAGGTGTTGCGCAGCTTTTCGCAGCGAAGGAACGCGATCGAGGCGGAGCTCGAGCGCACCGGTCGATCCGGGCCAAGGGCGAGCGAGGCGGCGTGTCTGAAGACGAGACGCGACAAGCTTGATGTCGAGCTCGTGGAGCTGCGCGACACCTGGGCCGAACGTGCCCGCGCGCTCGGGGTGACCCGTGAAAGCGTGACCGCGCTCTTGGACGGAACTGACCGGCGCGTCGCGCCAACCGCCGCCGAAATGGCAGTAGCTCGCAGCGAGCTCGTCGGACCCGCGGGGCTCACTCGGGCACAGGCCGCCTTCACCCGCGACGACGTGATCGTGGCGTGGGCCGAGCGGTGCTCCCAGGGCGCTCGGCGTGCCGAGCTCGAAGGGCTCGCCGACGATACCCTCGCTGATCCTGCCGTGGTCCCCCTCGTCGTCGCGGACGAGACCGGACGGCCGCTCACGACCGACCGTCCCCGTGACAGCCATACGATCGTCCGCCTCGTGCGCGCGCCGGCTTCGGGGATCGCGACGCTCACCTGTGCGCTTCGCTACTCGACCACCGAGATGCTGAACACCGAATCTCGCCTCCTTGCCCTCGGGCGTGCGGGCCTTAAGGGAGCGTGCGGGGTTGCAGACGCGGTGCGCCTCGAGGCGGTGCTCGCGGAGCGAAGAGACCTCTCTTCCGAACAGGCGGCGATGGTGCGGTCGCTCTGCAGTTCGGGAAACGGGGTCGAAGTCGTCATCGGCGTGCCCGGCTCGGGGAAGACCTTCGCCCTCGACGCGGCCCGGCGGGCGTGGCAGTCGTCCGGCTACCGCGTCTACGGCGCCGCGCTCGCCGCGGAGGCCGCCGCCCAACTCGAAGCGGGATCGCGGATTCCCTCGGTGACGCTCGACCGCCTTCTCTACGAGCTCAGCCGCGCCGCAGCACCTGTCGCAGTGCGCGCTCGATTCCCGCAGTGTCGTGGTCGTCGACGAGGCGAGCATGGTCGACACCCGCCGTCTCGTGCGGCTGTTGGAGATCGCGGAACGCGCCGGTGCAAAAGTCGTGCTCACAGGTGATGACCGCCAACTCCCATCGGTCGAGGCAGGCGGCGGCTTTGGCGCGCTGGGTCGCGAGCTCGGTGCGACCCGGCTCGGCATAAATGCGCGCCAGGTGGCCGAGTGGGAGCGCTCGGCGCTCGATGCGCTGCGCGAGGGCCGTGCCGGCGAGGCGGCAGCGGCCTACTCCCATCACGGACGGGTCCATCGCTCGACCAACCCGTCCGAGCTGATCGGCGGCATGGTCGAGCGGTGGTGGGCGGCGCGCGAGTCCGGCGATGACGCCGTCCTCTACGCCTACGCCCGCGACGCGGTCCGAGTGCTGAACGGCCTTGCCCGTCGCCATGTCGAAAAGGCTGATCGGCTGTTCGGCCCCGAGCTCGTCGTCGAGGAGTTCGCGCCTGCCGACCTTGCGCCCCGCACTTACCGGGTGGGTGACGAGCTGTGCTGTTTGCGTAACCGGTCGCGCCTCGGCGCCGCACGGGACCCGTCCGGCAAGGGCGTGCGCAACGGCACACGCGGGACCGTCCAGGCGATCGACTGCCAGTCGCGAGAGGTCACACTTGCGACGAGCGACGGCCGCAGCGTGCGGTTGCCCGCCGACTACGTCAAGCGCTCCACCGACTACGGCTACGCGTGGACGCTGCACAAAGGACAGGGCCAGACCGTCGGGCAGGCGCAGCGGAACGACATGGGCGAGGTCGCGCGACGCCGGGGTCGCGCGTTCGTCTTTGGCGCGGAGGGCCTCAGCGCCGAGGCGGCGCTCGTTGCGGCGAGTCGTGCGACGGACTCGACGGAACTGTTCGTGCTCACCGAGCCGGACGAGTCGGGGAACACAGGCGATGGGGACGAGGAGCTGGGCCGGGCGTGGAGCCGCAGCGAGCAGCAGCGACTCGCGCTCGACGAGCTCGAGACCCGAGCTGAGATTGCCCGTCTTGCCGGAGAGCCTCGGGAGGCGCTCGGCAAAGAGCGCGACACGCTCGTTTCGTTGATCGGCGCCGGTCCAGCTGTGGACCTGACGACACGCCAGGCCGACGCCTCCCGTGAGCTTGGCGTCTCCCTCGTGCAGCGCGACGAGGCGCATGAGGAAGCGGGAGCTTTGGCGACGATGAGTGCCACCAGCGAAGGCGTCGAGCGCCGCAACCTGCAAGGTCCCTACACAGCCGGCGCGACGCCGCCTTCTACGCGCGGAGAGCGACGTGACCGAAGCGGCCGAACTGAGCGAGGCGGCTGACGCCGCGCTCTTTGCTCAACAGGCGGTGCGCGCCGTTCTGGGAACTGACGTACGCAGTGCCCTCGACCGCCTCGAGATCGTCGATTCTGCGCTCGCCACGCTGCGACGCCGCGAGATTGCGGCGTGGAGCTCGGAGCCACCCGAGTATGTCGTCGGCTTGCTTGGACTCCGCCCGACCGATTCAGGCCGCGCCCAGCGGTGGCAGCAGGGCACCGTCGAGATCGAGGACTGGCGACGCTCGCTTGGCGTAGTCGATGGCTCAGACTCGCCGAACGCGTGGACGCGTGCGCTCGGCCCGCCGAGCGAGGGTTGGGAAGGCCGAAGGCGCCGGCGCGTCGTCGCGAACCTTGTGGCGGTGCGACGCGACCTTGGTCTCGAGGGGACCGAGCGTGCTCGGGCCGTGAACGGCGGTCCTTTGCTCGACCCGGCGACGGCCGCGGTGCTCGCGCGAGGTAGAAGCGGTGAGTCGCCGTCTGCTCCTCGGTTACGGGGTGGTGCGCAGCCCGGGCGTGAAAGGTGAGGTTCGCTCGCGTGCCTTGAGGGGACTTGCCGACCTGGCGCAAGAGGAGTGACCCAATCAGGCTCTCGGGTATCAGCGGGTGCGGTGGCCGGCCATGTCCGTTCTCGCGGTAGTTGCCTGCCCATGAACGGCACTTTTGGGCGTGTGGACAAGTCTGCCGATGTTAGGTGGGTCGACCGCGATCTTGATCGCAGCTGAACTGTCCACTGTCCGGTTGTCAGGGTTGCTACTTGAGGTCCGAGTCAATCGCGAACTGGCGGCGCGATGCCGGGCGTATACGCCAGAGCCGTCCGACAAGGATCGCCAGCCCAAAGATGCACGCGTAGACGAGTGGCAGCAAAGTGCCGCCCACCTCGGTGGCCTTCCCGTTGACGAACGTGAACGTCGCAGCGGTGAAGACATAGGCGACACCGTGCCAGTGGAACAGTCCAGTGGCGTGCGGATTAGCCGCGATTACGCCCCCCTTGAAGGCGTCGATTCGGGCACTTGACAACCAGAACATGAACCAGAACGCCTGTAAGACGCAGATTGCTGCCCACCAGGAAGGTCTCGGTCCGCCGTACTCAGCAGTGATGTAATCGGCGGCCATCGTGCGGACGTTGCCCAACCGACGCAAGGCTTCCTTGGTGCCGACGTCGGCGGAGGCCGCCCGCAGGTTGACTCGCAGCTCGCGGCGCTTCGCGACCTGGGAACGCCATGGCAGAGCCTGCAAGTAGCTGTTGAAAGTCCACACAGCCCGCTCGATACGGAGCCGGTCTGTCCAGATCAGGGTTCCACTCATTTCACACTTCCTTTGTAGGTTGAACTGGTTGGGGCGGGTAAGGGCGTGACAACACCGGAGTGACCACGCCAGCAAGCGAGAGCCAGGAGGACACGCCATCGGTGAGTGCCGCATAACCGGCCTTGGTGGGTCGGTAGTACTTCCGGGCCGGACCCGAATGCGACGAAACCAGACGGGCGCTGACTCGGGACTCGCGTTCGAGCCTTGCGAGGGCGGGATAGACCGTGCCGTCGGAGATATCGGATAATCCGAGTTGATGCAGGCTCTGAACGACCTCGTACCCGTAGGACTCGCGGTCGGCGAGCAGGCGCAGCAACAACAGCGACAGGACGCCTTTGAGGAGCTGAGGATCGTGAGTCGGGGGCATGCGTTCACACTAAGCCATGTACTATGTATTGTCAAGTACTAAGCTAAACCAGGTTAGGGAGGACTCGCTCAAACATCCGAGGCGACCTTGGGGGAGCAACGGCGTGACGGAGAGGGCTACGCCCTCCGTGATGGCGATTGGAGGGGCCGCATCGAGGCGCTCTGCGCCGTTGGTTTGACAGCTTCGGCTCTAGTCCAGAAGCGATCCGTTCGGCTACCCATGGTGGCGTGCGGTTCCTTATTCGCTGGCCGGTGCTCGCGTGATTGCCCCTCCGACGCCATGCCAATAAGCATCTCGCCTCATTGATATTGGACGTGCCCCAGTTCGCCGGATGGATGGGGCACGTTGCGGTCC
>CAVSHA010000006.1:0-114092 GCA_963727645.1 uncultured Acidimicrobiaceae bacterium | reverse complement strand
TGACGAAGGAAGCGGCGTACGGCCAGACCATCTACGCAAGCGTTCCCATCGAGGTGTTCCACTTTGACGGTGCAGTAAGCAAGTGAGGCATGCCTCCGAGGTGCGGTTCATGGGCAGTCGCGAACACAGATTGCGCGCCCGAATGACAATCGACTGTCACGAGACGGCAGTGCAGATCGACGTTCTGTGGCCCCGGGCCGGTCCCGTCGCATCCCGAGTGACTTTGGCTGGTCACTAACTGATCAGGGGCGGTGGAGAATGGCGAACTCGCAGACTGCTCGCCGAAGGCCCTCGGTGTCGGGCATCGACCGAAGAGCTTCAACGGCCGATCTGGTGACCTCGTCGATAGCGGCCTCGTCCAACTCTCGCATTGCGGGCCAGCGAGCGCGCACTAGGCCTGGTCGCGCAGGTGCGTGTAGAGGGTCGTCCTGTTTCTCGCCATTGGTCAACCCGAGGTGTGACGGCGCGTCGGCCGACGTGTGGCTGGCCGAGTCAAATGGCCCCGACAAATTAGATGTTTAGCCTGCGCTGTGCCAGCGGAATCAGAGTCTCTGAGCCCACGTAATCCCTTGTCAGCGTGTTCGGAGGTACCGGCACCCCCAACCTTCTGACAGGCGCATAACCTCGGCTGTGCTGCCAGAATTGGATCTTCTCAACATCCATAATCCCTGGTCAGCGTGCTCGGAGGAACTCGAATCCCCAACCTTCTGATCCGTAGTCAGAAATGACCGAACGGTGTGCTTACCTGCGGTTTTGCAGGTCAGGGGTGAGCGAAATGGGGGAAGTTAGGTGCTATTGCATCATCCCTGGTCAGCCCGTTGCGGCCTTTGAAAGATCGTAGCTGTCCCTGACGCCCGTAACAGGAGCACGCGAAGGACTACGGCGCGACGGGGCCTTCGCGCTTGGCCTGGAGCTGAGTGTCGGTTCCTGTTGTTGCGGGATCTTCAGGTCGAACTCAATCTCGAGAACGCTGGCGACGCGCCGTAGCGTCTCGATTTCTGGATTGTGGATCGCCGCTTCAAGCCGGGCCACCTGGAGCTGCGACATATGAAGCTCGTCTGCCAGCGCTCGCTGTGACAGACCATGCTTGACTCGATACGCGACCACCTGCGAAGCAAGGGCGCGCGCGACCGCAGTCCGCTCCCACCCTGCCCGGAACGCGGGATCGCGCAGAGCGCCCGCGAGAACCTCTTCGCTAGTTCTGAGATCGCCGAGCTTCATCATTCCGTCCTTGCATGTGACCGCGATATCACGCTTGATATCGCGGGGACAACGTTTCCGTTAGGCACGCTCTTGAGCGTTTCGCGGAGCTGGAAATTCAAACGGTGCAAACCGGAGGTCCGCTCTGGCCCTGTCCGTCGGCAACTGGTGGCACACGGGCGAACACGTTATAGTCGGTGACCGAGTAAAATGTCTGGGCACGGAATGATGACTGAACTACGGCGCGCCACGGGGCTTGTTGCAGTTCTCCGGGCCGTCCACGAACGACCTGGTATCGAGCGTGTAGCTGTAGCTCGTGAGACCGGCATGACGAGCGGCTTCGTCACCGAGACCGTGGCCCGGCTCCGCGCCCTCGACCTGGTCACCGAGCGCCCGGCACCCCCTACCGGTGGGCGCGGCAGGCCCACGACGACCATCCACCCCCATCCACGAGGGCCCCTCGTGGTCGCCGCCGCCGTCGGCCACGAGACCTGGAAGCTCGCCGTGGCGCAGCTCGGCGGGACCGAGCTGGTGCGGGCCGACCGAGCGCACCGACGGGACCCCGACCAGGTCCTGGATGAACTGGGAGCGGCGTTACGGTGTGTCCGCGGCCGTTACCGTCGCCGCATCCGGGCAGTCGCCGTCTCTGTTCCCGGGACAGTGGTTGACAATCACCTCGCCCAGGCGGCGAACCTCGGCTGGGAGGACATCGACCTCGGCGTGCTCTGGCCGCGCGAACGAGACGGCCGGGCCATTCTGGCCGGCAACGACGCCTCCTTTGCCGCTATCGCCGAGGCGCGTCGCGGTGCGGCGGTGGGCGCCGGGTCGGTTCTGCACTTGTACATGGACGCCGGCATCGGCGGTGGCGTCATCGAAGGCGGCCGGCTTGTTCTTGGCGCTACCAGCACCGCCGGCGAGTTTGGCCATATGCCCTTCGGTGACCCAGCCCAACAGTGCCGCTGCGGTGCACGAGGGTGCTGGAACACCACCCTCGACGGTGCCGCTGTCGCCCGGGCCCTCAACCAACCGCAACCCACCGACGAGGTCAGCTATGTCCGCCACGTCCTCGCCGTCGCCCGTGCGGCACCTGTCCTCCAGCACGAAGAGGTCGCTGCCGTCCAACAGATGGCAAGCGCTGCCGGGCGAGGGGTTGCCGGCCTCGTCAACGCCCTCGACCCCGACATCGTCACCTTCGGGGGCTTGGGACGAGAATTGCTCGAAGTCGCCGGCGACCACGTCCACTCGGCCTACCGCGCCGGCCTCATGCACTTCCGTCTTTCCGCGCCCCCGCCGCTCGTCCCCGCCTATTTCGGCGACGACGCCCCCCTGGTCGGCGCCACCGAGGAAGCCTTCTCCGCGTTCCTCACCAAAGGTGGCCTGCGTTCGTGGTCACAACGCCGACAACAGTCCGCCGACCTATTGAACGGACGGGCCGGGGAGACAGCCGAGAGCACCCCGCACCTGCGGCAAAGGCAATCATGACCGCATTGCTTGCGCTGGTCACGGTCGTGTCTTGGGGGACGTGGATACCACTGGCCCAGGCGCTGCCCGGCGTTCCCCAACGCTCGCGGACGTTTTATGTGACGGTCGGCAATGCCGTTTTTGCCGCCGTTGCTCTGGTCGCCAGCGGCGGCCACCTCTCCTTCGGTTGGCGCGAGTTCTGGTTGCCTTTCGTCGGAGGCCTGGTTTGGACGGCGGGAAACTACTCTGCCTTTCGCGCCTCGGAGGCCATCGGGTTGGCCCGCGCTGCCGGGTCGTGGACACCACTGAACATCATCACGGCGTTCGTGTGGGGCGCCTTTCTCTTTGGCGAACTGGACAGCTTCAGCGCCGCTCGGTTCGCCCTGGTCGCAACCGCGCTCGTGCTCGTCTTGGTGGGGGTGCTCTTGATCGTGAGCTCGCAAGAAGAGCGTCCAGCCAAGGCACTGGTCCAGGGCGCCGCACCAGCCTGGGACCGCAAACGGGCCGGGGCCACACAGGCCGGACAGGCGGCCTCGGCCGCCACTGGCGCTAGCAGCAACCGCCGTGGCTTGCTCTGGGCCAGCGCCGCAGGAGTGCTGTGGGGCAGTTACTTTGTGCCGGCTCAGTGGGCAAAGGTGTCGACGCAGGTGGCCAATTTCCCCCTTGCTCTCGGCATCCTCGCTGCCGGGCTTGCCCTGGCGCTGCCTGCGGGCGAGCCGGTCCGGCTGAGCCTGAGGGTCACTACTGTGCAGTTGACGGCCGGGTTGCTGTTCGGCATCGGCAACCTGGCCCTGCTTGGCTTGGTCTCCCGGGTGGGCACTGGTGTCGGCTTCACCATCGCCCAGCTGAGCCTCCTCGTCAATGCGAGCATCGGGATCTGGGTCTTCAAAGTGCCAAGGCCGGGCTCCCGGGCAGCCAACATCGCTCTTGCCGGCATCTTGGTCGCCGGTGTTGGTGGTGGACTCATAGGGGCTGTGAGGTAGCGCCAGATCACTCGTTGCCGTCGCACGCGTCTTCGGACACGTGCTCGTCGACCCGTGCTCAGCCGGAGTGGAATTGCCTTTCGGATGGGCGCCCGTCGAAGGGCCGTGCTCGGCAGTCGTACCACTGCGTCAGGGGGGCAACAAACGGCCGATGTCGCAGTACGGCCGAAGACCAAGTACCTCGAATCGGACCAGCTCCCCGACTACGAGCGGCAGTGCGCCCAGCAAGCGAGCGGCCGCGTCCTCGTCGGCGGACTCCGTCTCCAGCACGGCCTCGTGGGTCCCTAGCGCGAGCCTGAAGGGTGCAAGGTCGCGATTCTGCGGATGCGCTCGTGAATTCCGCCCGGAACGGGCGGCGTGAAGGCCTCGGCAGTTCCGATCTCGCGCGCGTGAGCAGAGCAGCGACGCGCGGTGCAGCGTTCGAGATGCGGATGGCTCATCGGTGCTCGAACGCCGCAGAGGGATCGTTCGAAGTGGAGTTGGCTTGGCCAGGCAGCGATGCTGTACTCGCGGATTTCGCGTCGCAAAAACAATCTGCCCCCGACCGCATCACCAGCAAGCTGGGAGAGGCTGACGGGGGCTTACCCAGGGAGTATACGCTTCGACTCAGTGGGAAACAATGGGCGGTTCCTCTATTCGGCTGAGATCTTGAGGGATTTGCCGCTCGCGATGTCGGCGGAGCGATTTCAGAGGTATCTCACCGAGACGAGCGGTAATGACGTGGAAGCCTGTCGTCTCTGCACCTGGAACGCAGCGATTTCATCTGCTTTCTACGGCCCACTGCAGGCTCTAGAGGTTACTCTGCGCAACGCCGCACATGACAGCTGAGACACCATTTTGGCGGCCAATGGTTTCGGAGTGCGTCCGTCCTCGACGGTGACGAGCTGCGAATGGCCCAGGATGCGGAGCTAAAGCTTCAGGAACACGGCCAAACTCCGACGCCCGGCAAGATCGTGGCTGAGCTCGGATTCGGCTACTGGGTCGGTCTTTTCGCTAACAGGTACGACGAAAGGCTCTGGCGGACGTACCTCCGTCGAGCTTTTCTGCCTCGGCCTTCACGAAGGGATCTGTACGACGACCTTGACAGGCTTCAGACCTTGAGAAATCGAATCGCGCACCATGAGGCGGTCTACCAGCGCAGGTTGTCGGACGACTATCAACGAGTCGAGAAGGTCATCCGTGGCCTCAGCCCCAGTACCTGGTTGTGGGTTGACCATCACAGCCGCGTTCCGGAGGTCCTCGCGCAGCGGCCAGAAGAGGTCATGGCGTTCTGAGGGGGACCCACGCCTACACCGCCACCTGACCCACCACCCCGTCCGTAGGAGCGATTGCTCGCCTTCGAGCGTCGCTATGAGCAGAGCGCCGCACCGTTCGAGTGGAGGTTCACGCGCAGCGACCTGGCGTTGCTCATGAAAAAGCTCGCCGACAAGCCCGACTACCCAGGCAGCCGCCTGAGATCGCATCGATACGTGATCGAAATTACGGTCCAGAGCACTTAGCCTGCGCTGTGCCACCCGAATTAGGGTCTCTAACCTTGCATAATCCCTGGTCAGCGCGCTCGGAGGAACTCGAATCCCCAACCTTCTGATCCGTAGTCATATCGCCGTGAACGGTGTGCTTAGCTGCGCTATTGCAGGTGAGAGGCCTGCGAAACGGGGAAAGTTAGACGCTATTGGATTTCCTTCATTTTTGATCGACTGCCTGGGCCGGCCACTAGCAGTCAAGTAACGGCGGTGGACTAGGTAGCAGACCGGCCGGGTCCGAGGCACAGCTCACCCGACGATCGGGGTGAGCGGTGGCCCGATTCTCCCGACGGCCGCCGCCTGGAACCGCCGCCGGCCAGCACCATCGCCTGGGTCGACTGAGGTATCCGGGCACCAAGGATTCAAGTCACTGTCAATAGTGTTCCCGTTTCGCCACGGTTATGACGTCCATCGGCTCGCTAGAGCGTCAATAGCGTGCTGAATCTGCTACACTTTCGGCATGCCTACTGGCCCCTACGACCGCCTGGTCGAGCTGGCTGCCGATAAGCACGGCTTCGTCCGGACCGAGGACGCCAAGGAGGCCGGCGTCCGCCCCGACTATCTGCGTCGGCTGGCCATGAAAGGCCGTCTCGAACGGCGAGCACAAGGCCTCTATCGCCTCACCGCCCTTCCGGTCGGACCGCTCGATGAGTACCACGAGGCTGTCCTTGCCGCACGAGGCGAGGGCGTTGTCGCTGGTGACGCCGCGCTCGCCCTCTGGGGTCTCACCGATGTGAACCCCCGGGAGATCGAGGTCATCCTTCCCGCCGGCCAACGGGTTCGCCGGACCCAAGACCGCCGGTTCCGGTTCCGCCAGAGGCGTCTCGACCGGGACCAGATCGACCAGGTCGACGGGATTCCCGTGCTCGCCCCGCAGGCCGCCGTCGAGGAGGCGATCACGAACGGGCTTGAAGGCAACATGATCGAGCAGGCGATCGTGAACGCTCGACGACGTGAGCTCATCGGCGAGCTCGCCGCTGCCAGGTTGCGTGTGCAGCTCGCTGACCGTAATGCCCGGGTGCATGGTGCCACGGTAACCAGGACCACGCGATGAGCACCCCGCCGAAGCGGCTGCCGGGCGACCGGGGACACCTCGGCCGGCTCCTCGACCTTTGGGCCAGAGATACCGAGGAGCTGGTCACATCCGGCCGCCTTCGCCGCCTTGTGGGCGTGACGGCGATCATCCAGATGCTCGACGGGCTGAAAGACGAGGAAGGCAGGGAGCAGATCGCCTTCAAGGGAGGGGCTGCCCTTGAGTTGAGGTTCGGTTTTCGGGCCCGAGCGTCGAACGACCTCGACGGCGCCTATCGAGGCGAGGTGGCCGAGGCGATCGGCCTGATCGACGAAGCGGTGCGGCGGGGTTGGAGCGGGTTCACCGGCAGAACGACCGAGGGTGAGCAGATCATAGGTACCGGACTCGCGGTGGCGCCGGTTCGCTTCCGGGTGAAGCTGCTCTACAAGGAGAAGGACTTCGTGACCGTGCCAATGGAGCTTTCTCCCGTCGAGGGCCACTCCCTCGACCAGCTCGAGGTGCTCCCGGCCGCCGTGTCTCTCGCGCCAGTCCAGCTCGCCGAAGCAGAGGCAATTCCTTTCCTTCCCATTCGCTACCAGGTGGCCCAGAAGCTCCACGCCTGTACGGAGGACTTGGGCGAGGAGCGTCCGAACCAACGGGCCCGCGACCTTGCCGACATCCTCCTCATTGAGGAGCTGGCGCTTAACGACGTGCAGATGTCTGGCCTCCGAGACGCCTGCGTCGAGATCTTCGGACTCCGTGGCAAACATCCGTGGCCGCCGACGGTCGTCCCGTGGCCGGGTTGGGACGACATCTGGAACCGGCTTGTCGAGACCGAGCGGCTGGACTACTCAATCGCCGAGGCGGTCGCACGAGTCCAGGATCTAGTGGACCGGATCGACTCGGCCGGTGGCTGAGCGACCACCGGTCTCGTATCGAGAGTTACCAGTGGTCGGCGCCCACGGCAGAGGGGGTAGTCCGCGTCCGCGGTTACCCGGCGCTGTCAGTGGCGGGTGCGATAGACCAGTCAAATTAGATGCTTAGCCTGCGCTGTGCCACCCGAATTAGAGTCTCTAGACTCACATAATCCCTGGCACTGGGCACGGAGGAACTCGAATCCCCCAACCTTCTGATAGACGCTTAGCCTGCACTGTGCCAGCAGAATTGGGATTCTTTCGCCTTACAAATCCCTGGTCAGCGCGCTCGGAGGAACTCGAATCCCCAACCTTCTGATCCGTAGTCAGATGCTCTGTCCAATTGAGCTACGAGCGCAGGACGACCGGCACTTTAGCTGACGCACGCCAAAGGTCGACATCTTGGACGAAAAAGCTACTGGTCACCAATGCTGCCATGAGTCTAGATCCCGGCACGTGGCTAGGCCGCGACGTCCGTAGCACGCTTTCTGAGCTGGGCGGCCACCAGTTACGCTTGAACTGCGCGGTCGCTCCGGCTGCGACCGCGATCCCACCGAGAGGACGCAGACGATGACCTGTTGGCAGTGTGGAGCACCGCTTCCACCGGACGCGGGATTCTGCAGGGGATGCGGAGCGTTCGCGCGACCACGGAGTGGAATGGGAAACTCGCCAGGCACGAGTCAACCGGGCGTGCCACTGCCTCCAGTCGTACTATCGCCGGCTGCGGCGTCTGCGCGCACGACGTCACCTTGGCCGGCTGCCTCGGCTTCCGCGTCGTCGGCGATGAGGTCAGGGGCCCTGCCGAGCGGGTCCGCCCCAACGTCGATGCTTGGCGACGTACTCGCCGCGGCGGGTGCGGGCTTCGTGGTGATCTCGTTGTTCCTTACGTGGTACAGCGTGACTCTCACCACTCTCGGAGTGCAGTTCTACGAATCGCTCGAGCGGGCCCTGTTCTCACGCCTCTTTCCGCAGATTGCCAACAGTTTCGGAGGGCTTATGGGACCCATGACGTTCTCAGTGTCGGCACTCGGATCGGGAGCAGGAGGGTGGCGGTGGGCGATCCTTGTCGTGTCGATAGTCCTCTTGCTGGAAGTCTTGCTGGCGATCAGCTCGAGCACGAGAAGCCAGTATCCCTCGGCCTGGCCCCACACGCCGATAGTCCTCGTACTGACAGTCACGAATCTCATCCTTGTCGGCGCGGCCTTCTTGAGCCGGCCCTACGGCGACACGCCGTCCAGCTATGTGACTGTGGCGCCCGGCATAGGCGCCTACCTGGGCTTTCTCGCAGCGCTTGTCGCATGCGGAGGTGCCATCGTCGGATTGGTCAGGAGTGGGCCGCAGACCACCTCGTGACAACTCTCGTAGTTTCCTCTCGCGTGAACATGTCACGCGAGTTCCCGTCACTGGATGACGAGCGACTCCCCTGCGGCCGAAGCAGCAGTGGCGGCCCGGGTACGGGCGGGACCTCATGCGCCGTTCTCGAAGACAGGCCGTATGAGACACGCCTATGGTCACGCCGGGCAGGGGTGCCCACCCGACGGTGCCCGATGTGAGCTATCACACTCGGTACACGGCCCAGTTTCCGGACCAGGTTCTGCGCGCCCGGGACGTCGCGGGGCTGCACGGTGTCACAAGCCGGGTCGGTGCACACGAGGACCCGGTCCTGCTTTCTTGCCGCCGCCCCGCAGTCGGGGCAGTGTGAGGAGGTGCCGCGCTCGTCGGTGAGCTCGGCGGCGATCCCGACGGTTACCAGCGCTTTTCGTGCCCGGCATCTGCCTGTGAGTTCCCCTGTGCGCTGAGGCCCGGCTGAGGCCGCGACGCACCCGAATGGTTGAATTACGGCCATGCCGTCGCCTTCGGTGAACCCGAAGGCGATCGAGCGTGAAGATTTTGGAGCGGAGAGGGAGGGATTTGAACCCTCGGACCCGGTCTCCCAGGTCAACTCATTAGCAGTGAGTCCGATTCGGCCGCTCTCGCACCTCTCCTCGCCCAACACTCTAGTCGATGTGCTGCCAGCCCGTCGTCCCGCTGCTTTGATCAGAACTACCAGGTCAAATGGGGTGTTAGAGAGCTGTAGAAGAGCCCGATGTTGTGGATAGGCGTTTGCAGTCAGGGCGACTCGAGGGGAGGGGTCAACCCCACCACTAGCGGACTGATTCAACCTAAATTCAACCCCACAGTGATACGATCGCCATCAGGTCGCAGCCACCGGCGAAAGGCTGTCCGTTACCGATTCGCAAGACGAGGGAGCCTTGCATGGCTCGTGACTACCCCGACCCGTGGGTCCCAAGAACGTTCTCGACGTGGATCGTCAAAGCGTCGACCTTTCAGCGCACCAGTGGTCGGTCCCCACTTCAAGTGCGTCGCCGCCGGCTCGACTGCTGGGACGTGAAAGGCAAAGCCGACGGTGTCCAATGGCTGAAACGGTTTCGGAGGGCCGCCCTCGCCCAAGCCTGGAAGGAACGGCTCGACCGTGACTTCGCCAAGGGGTTGCCGTTCGACCTCGGAGCCAAGCAGTTCGTCGCTCCCGAGGAACTCGGGGCGCCTCGCCAGCTAACTGTGTTCGATCTGACGGAGCTTTACTTCCGTCAGCACCCGGAGTGGGGGCCGGCAACGAAGACGGCGGCAGCCCGCTCGTTCAATCGAGCGCGCAGGTGGCTGTTGGTGCCCGGAGCCGAGCCGGAAGGGCGTGACTCTGAGGCGGCGGCCGATTATCTGGAGTCAGCCAGCTTCCTTCCAGATCATCTCGCCCTGAACATCACCGACCGACAGCAGGCCGGGCGCGCGTGGCTTGAGGCACACTCTGCCTCGGCCGATTCGCTGACCTTGCCACAAGTGGAAGAGTTCGTGGCCCGTTTCGAAAGGAGTGGACGTGACCCGCGAAAGCGGGTGTCCTCAGCGACGATGACGCGGTTCCTCCAGCCGCTCAAGGCATGCTGGACGTGGGCCGTCAGCCGGGATGACCTCCCAATCGACCGCAGTCCTTGGGTATTGGCAAGTCCTCGCCGGAAGGTGAAGGGCAGGACGACGGTGCTGACAGGTAGCCCTGGTCTGACCGTCGACACTGAAATAGTTATCAGCGTTCCCCAGTCGTTGGAACTGGCCAAGGCGTGTGCGGCCGAGGGTGCGTGGGGTGGGATTGTCGAGTGTTTCGTGCTCGTCATGGCTTTGTGCGGACTGCGCTGGGGTGAGGCGACCGGTCTGTGCTGGAATGACGTCGAGCTTCCGGCCGATGACGAGCCGGGGTGGCTTGTCGTCCGTCGCACCTACCGACCCACTTCGGACCGGTGGTTGGATCCCGACGAAGATCCGGAATGGGGGCCGCTCAAGGACCGGGATGTGAAAGAGAGCCGCCGCGTGCCGGTACCGCCCCTGCTGGTGGCGAAGCTTCGGCGCCACTTGGAGCAGTTCGGTGAAGGGCCCCAAGGACTCGTCTTTCATCACAGAGGCAGACCATTCGACCACGACATGTTCGGCCGGAACGTCTGGGATCCCGCACGGTCGAAGGTCTTTCCTCGACGCGAAGATCTGCTGCCGGATGACCCTCGCCAACCAAAGTTGTCACGGCTCCGGCGAAATGATCTCCGCCACGCCGCTTGTTCATGGTGGCTTCGCGAGGGCGTCGACGCTGTCGTCTGTCAGCGCTGGTCGGGTCACAGGACCCTCTCGGTGTTCCTCGACATCTACAAGGGCGTCGCTCCCGATCGGGAGGACGACGGTGTAGAGCGACTTGTTCGGAGCCTCAAGGGGGTTGCGACGACGTAGACGCGGCCCAGCAAGGAGGCCCTGGGGGATCCAGGCTATCGATGACTCGCGGCTGGAGCAGTGGCTGGATCGATCGGGTACGAGCTCCCGTGCGCCCGGTGAGCGACAAGAATGGACCGCGTGACGAGCGCTGGTGAGGCCGAACTCCGTCAGTCGTCGCTTGACGGCAAGCAGAGCGCTCCCGCACTCGTCGTCGACCAGCTGTCCAAGCGCTTCGGTGCGCCTCGCCTTCGACGACGTCTCTTTCCAGGTCGGCTATGGCGAGGTCTTCGGCTTCCTCGGTCCGAATGGCACCGGCAAGACGACGACAGTCCGCACCCTCGGCACGCTGATCTCCCCGACTTCCGGCCGGGCAACGGTCGCCGGGATCCCGCTGAGTCCGGAGAATGGTCAGGCGATCCGCAAGCGCATCTCGATCATGCCGGAGTCCCCCGGCCTCTACCTCCGCCTCATAGTGGCCGAGAACCTCGAGTGCTTCGCCGGCCTCTACGAGCTCCCGAACGCGCGTGAGCGGATCGCGACCGCGCCCAGCAGCTCGGCATGTTCGCCTGTCTTCCGCCGCTCGTGCTTGTCGCGCTCATGTCCCTGAACGTGGTCAAGCCGACCCTTGCTCTTGCCGTCGGACTCGCTGCCGGGCTGCTCCTCATCGACGGCCTCGGGTGGCGGCTGGTGTCGGTGATGTTCGATCGGGAGCGTCTCGTAACAGGTGCGCGGGAGTGATGTCCTCGCATGGCTCGAATCACCGCAGACCAGAACGGACGACGCGGACGAAGAGGAGAGTAGCGATGTCAGCAACGCTCAGAATGACACAAGAGACCCATTTCCCGGCCGAGCTCAGGCGCGGCCGGTTCGAGATCGAAGTTGATGGCACAAGAGTTGGCTCGATCGAGAACCACAAGACGGTCGAGGTGCCGCTCGAGCCCGGACATCACGCGATGCGAATGTGGAAGAGCGGGTGCTCGAACCGAGATCACACGTTTGACGTAGCCGATGGAGAACGAGCCCAGAACATACGGACATAGGAGCCGCGACATGCGTGTGTTGTTGTCGACGTATGGGGGGCGCGGTGACGTCGAACCGCTTGTGGGACTCGCGGTGCGGTTGCGCGAACTCGGCGCCGAGGTTCAGATGTGCGCGCCGCCGGACTTCTCCGGCTCAGCCCGGTGCGCGGAGCGGCTGGCCGAGGTCGGCGTGCCCCTGGTGTCGGCCGGCCCCCCGGTGCGCCCGCTGGTGCAGGGAGCGGCGCGGCCGTCGCCGGCCGATCTGCCCCGGCTCGCGGCCGAGATAATGGCCGTACAGTTCGACTCCCTCGTCGCGGCGGCCGAGGGATTCGATGCGTTGTTGGCGACCGGCCTGCTGCCGGCCGCGGCGAGTGCGCGGTCGGTGGCCGAGAAGCTCGGCATCCGCTACGTCTACGCGGCCTACTGTCCGATCTTCCTGCCTTCGCCGCACCACGCGCCGACTCGGTTCCCGGGTCGGCCGCTCCCACCGGAAGTTACCGACAACCGGGTCCTGTGGGAACTGCAAGGCCAGATCGCGAACGAGCTGTTTGGCGAGGCGCTCAATACTCACCGGGCGTCGATCGGCCTGCCACCGGTGGACAACGTCTACAAATTCGGTTTCACCGACCGTCCCTGGCTGGCGGCGGACCCGACCCTGGGCCCGTGGCAGGAGCCGGCGGACCTCGACGTCGTGCAGACGGGCGCGTGGCTCCTGCCCGACGAACGCCCGCTCCCGGCCGAGCTGGAGGCGTTCCTGGATGCCGGCACACCGCCGGTGTACGTGGGTTTCGGCAGCATGCGCGCCCCGACCGACATCGCCCGGGTGGCCATCGAGGCGATCCGGGCGCACGGCCGTCGCGCTGTTGTTGCCCGCGGCTGGGCCGACCTGGTCCTGGCCGACGACCGGGACGACTACTTCGGTGTCGGCGAAGTCAACCAGCAGGCGCTGTTTGCCCGGGTGGCCGCTGTCGTACACCACGGCGGCGCGGGGACGACGACGACGGCCGCCAGAGCAGGGGCGCCTCAGGTCGTGGTGCCTCAGATGGCGGACCAGCCGTACTGGGCCGGCCGGGTGGCCGATCTGGGTATCGGCGCGGCACACGACGGCCCGACTCCGACCGCCGAGTCTCTGTCGGACGCGCTCACGACGGCCCTGGTCCCCGAGACCCGCGCACGGGCAACTGCCGTGGCTGCCACGATCCGCACAGACGGGGCGACGGTGGCCGCGAAACTGCTGCTCGAAGCAATCAGGCAAAGCAGGGCACCAGCGTCCGCGTGAACCACGCCGGATCGTTGAGCCGCCGAGTGTGCCGGCGACAACCGGCTCGCCCCTGAACCGCTACCGTGCCCCTGTGAGCAGCTACCGAGTGCCCGGTGGGGTGGTGCACAAGATGCCCGCGGACTTGCTCGAGGCACTGATCGCCAATCCCACGGCACTCGACGCCTGGAAGGACATCACGCCTCTGGCCCGCAACGAGTTCATCTGTTGGGTCGAGGATGCCAAGCAGGAGATGACCCGAGAACGCCGCATTCGCCGGACCCAGGAAGAGCTGGAGGAAGGCCGGCGTCGGCCCTGCTGCTGGCCGGGATGCAAGCACCGAGAGCGCACCGGCAGATAGCGGTCGGCGCATCAGCGTCCCTCCCGTTCATACGGTGGCCCGGCCAACCCGCTGCTTCCGTCCACCCGCACCGCACGTCCCGGTGTGGATCGTCCAACAATCGCGAACACTGTGGGACTCGCGAAGCCCTCACCCGATCGGAATTCCGCGGAGACGAGCGCATGACGACGCCCGGAGTCATGCTCTGAGCCGAGCTCCGGACCCGCCCGGACCGATCGGGCGCTCCGCCCGGCAGGCGCTCTCGAACGCCGTTCGTGAAGACCTTCCCAGATAGTTGTGCCGGTCAAGTAGACGGGCGGTTGCCTGGCAGTCGGCGATCGATGGGTGGCCGGCCCCGTTTAGGCAACGGTCCAGCCTTTCTTCGGCATTCGCCCGGCATCGTCGAGGGCTCGACGCAGCAGCATCTCGATCTGGGCGTTGGTGCTCCGGAACTCGTCGGCTGCCCACCGGGCTAGGGCGTCATGAACAGTGGGATCAAGCCGCAGCAAGACCTGCTTTCGGTCATGCACGGATCACGAGTAGAGAGTGCCGGCATTGACGACCGGCGAAGCGGGCTGGTCACTGCAGAGTACGACCATCAGATTGCTCACCATTGCTGCTTTGCGCTCCTCGTCAAGCTGGACTATGTCGCTCTCCGCCAGCCGCTCGAGTGCCATTTCAACCATTCCGACCGCGCCGTCGACAATACGAGAGCGGGCCGCGACGACTGCGTTGGCCTGCTGTCGGCGCAACATGGCCTGGGCGATCTCCGACGCGTAGGCGAGATGGCTGATGCGCACCTCGACGATCTCCACTCCGGCAATGGTGACGCGCGCGGCCATCTCTGTGGCGAGCTCGCCGGCAACGATGTCGGTCGAGCCGCGAAGCGACAGCCCGTCGTCTGCGGCGTTGTCGTAGGGATGCGTGGTCGCGACGTGGCGCAGTGCCGACTCGGCCTGGACCCGCACGAAATTGAGGTAGTCGTCCACGGCATAAAGAGCACGCGAGGTGTCGGCAACCTGCCAGACGACAATGGCAGCGATCTCCACGGGATTGCCGTCAGCGTCGTTGACCTTCAGGTGGCTCGTCTCGAAGTTCCTGACCCGAATGCTCACGCTCCGCCGGTCCGAGAGAGGCAGGATCCACCAAAGGCCGGGTCGGCGCACGGTGCCGACGTAGCGGCCGAAGAACCGTACGACCTTGGTCTGGCCGGGCTGCACAATGGTCAACGAGGCCCAAGTGACCGCCGCCACGAGGATCGGCACGAGACGAATGACAGTCGCGACGGAACTGTTCGCGAGGAAATATGCCCCGACGCCGCAGCCGACGACGACGAGGACGCCGAGCCAGCCGCTGATGGCCCACGCTCGGCGCTCGTGGATCTCGACTCGGACTCCCGAATGACCGACCGGAGTCGCCTCGGGTTCGCGGCTGGGTTGGACAGACTGGCTCATGATCCCTCCTAGAGAGTGACGCCTCGATAAACTGATATTAAGTGATATCATTTTTTCGGGCGTCGTACAAGTCGCTAGCCCTGTTGACGTAGGAATAGGGGACGATTGACCCGCCCTTTGTCGAGCCGCCGTCTCAAGAGTGCCGGTCGGGACAGTCGCGAGACTGAACACGTGCACCGGCCAGATCAAGCTGCCGGCCTCGCCATACCGAGGATTGCGCCCCGCTCGCGACGGGCTTGGGCCGACCGGGCAGCTCGTGGAGGATCCGCCGAGATCTCGCCGCCGGTACGTTGGTACCGGTGCGCATCGGGGTCCAGGTCCGTCAGACCGGGGGCTTCCTCGCCGCCCTCAGTCGAGCGGAGGAGATAGGCGCCGAAGTCGTGCAGCTCTTCCCGCAGAACAACCGGCAGTGGCGCCTTCCCGACGATCGTGACGAGACGTATGTGGCATACCGCCGGCGGGCCGACGCGAGCCCCGTGGTCAGTGCCACGGTGTGCCATGCCCCCTATCTGATCAATCTGATCAGCCCCGATCCCGTGACCGAGGCCCGCTCTCTCACGTCGCTGATCGCGAACCTGCGGGCAGCGACCGCCCTCGGTGCGTTCGGGCTCGTGCTTCACCCGGGCAGCCACCGTGGGGTCGACGAGGCCACCGCTACTGCTCGGATCGCGCGCCGGGCGGTCGTCGCCCTGGACGAGGCGACGACCGCGATGGGCGTGTGCCAGCTGCTGTTCGAGAACACGGCCGGTGCTGGCGGCACGGTCGGGGGCACGTTTACCGACCTCGCGGCCATCATCGATGCCGCCGGAGGCGACCCCCGCCTTGGCGTGTGCCTCGACACCCAGCACCTGTGGGCCTTTGGTGTCGAGTACACGACGCCGACCCAGGTCGACGCCGTGATGGAACAGCTTGCTGCGGAGATCGGCCTTGACCGGCTTGGCTGCCTCCACCTCAACGACTCGAAGGTGCCATGCGGCGCCAGACGCGACCGTCACGAGAACCTCGGATCGGGCACGATCGGTGTCCGGCCCCTGCGCTCCCTGCTCGGTCATCCGGACCTGCAGGACGTCCCAGCGATCCTCGAGGTGCCGGGCATCGAAGGCAACGGGCCGGGCCCAGCTGACCTGGCGGTCGCCCGTAGCCTGCACGCGGCGGGGCTCGCCGCCCGCAGACGACATGCCCGCACCCTCCGGCGACGATCCGAGCAGCGTCGCAATCCGCGGCGCATGACGGTTTGGGCCGTCAGACGAAGAGAACAGCGCGACCGAGACCACATGCACCTCGGGCCACGGCGATCGCCGTGGCCCGAGGGAAACATGCCGTCAGCCACCCGTCAAAGGGAGGCTCGACTTGATTGTTACTTGGCTGCCTTGCAGAAGTACCAGCTCTCAGCTACCCAGTTGAGCAGGACGTTCTGTGGGACGACGCCGCAGACGTTCTTCCCGATCTCGGTCAGACCGGCGGCCGCATTCGGCTGCCAGATCACCGGAAGGTTCGTTGCGAGGTAGTTCTCGTAGCTGTGGAGGGCCGACAACGAAGACGACTTGTTGGTTGCCACGATGAGACTGTTGGCTGTCGCGTCGTTGTATGCGCCGCTGTTCGACCCTGCGCCGGCAGCGAAGATCTCCTCACCGGTCGGGTAGTAGTCCGGCGCGTAGTCCCATCCACCGCCCCAGTTGGCGATCTCCCAGGGGCATGCCTTGCCGGCTGTGCACGGCAACGCGACGCCGATGACGAGACCGAAGGACTTGCCCGCGAGCTGCAGGTTGATCCCGGCCTGCTCGTAGCTGGAACGCTGCTCTTGGATCTGGCTGTTAAACGAGACGGCGCCGTTGTAGTAGAGGTAGCTGAAGGTCAGCGGCGCGCCCTTGGGGATCCCCGCCCCGCACTCGTTGGCGGCGGTTCCCGGCTTCACACAGGTGCTGACGCCGTTCGGGACGACGTTCCAACCGTGCGAGCTGAGCAGTGCCTTCGCGTGTGTCGGGCTGTAGGGGAACGGGTTGGAGCTCTCCTGCGGCGAGGCGAAGTCGGTCGGCGGCATCACGGGCACCGGACCATAGGTCGGGACCCCGTAGCCGGACTCGTACAGCTGGATCCACAGGCTCTGGTTCATCAGAGACTGCATGGCTTGACGGATGTAGAGCTGCTTGAGGATCGGTCCGGTGGTCGGGTTCGTGTAGTTCAAGGAGAAGTAGTTGACCGTCCAGCCGTACACCGGAGCGAGGGTGTAGTTCTTCGCCAGCTGAGCGTTGTTCGCCCCGGCACAAGGCCCGTTGGCGCACCACGGCTTGCCCTTGTAGACAGGCACGTTCTGCGGCGGGACGTAGCCGATGTTGATCTTGTTGCCGCTCAGCAGAACGTTGAACTCTGCCGTGTCGGTGGTGAACGGAGCCATCACGAGCTTGGCGATCGACGGCTTCTCCGGGCCCGAGTAGGCCGGGTTCGGCACCACTGTGGCGCCGCCGTCGGTCGGGTCGTAGGAGGTCACGTGGAACGGCCCGTCGACGATCTGCCAGAGCGGGTTCGTCGCGTAGGTGCCGAGATCGCCCGCCTCGGTCTTGCCCGAGAGGAACGAGAACACCGCGGCGCAGGCCTTTGCGGACGCTGAGACGTCAGTAAGGCCCTTGGCTCCGATTGGGGCCACTATCGACTTGTACGAGGCGCTCGAGCAGCCGCCCGAGCCCGGCTTTGCACCGGCAGCGGTGATGTCCCAAGCCATCGGCAGAGGCGTGACCTGGCTCAAGTCGTTGTAGGTGAACCAGTAATCGCTGTAGGTCGCGTTCAGCGTGAAGGTGACCGTGTCGGTCGCGTTGTCGGCCACGACGTTGGTGACGTTGCCGGGGAACTGTCCTGTTCCCGGCGTGTAGCCTGCCCACGAGGTGGCGTCGGCCTTCAGCATGTTCATCCAGAACACCACGTCCTGGGCGTTAACGACCTCGCCGTTGGCCCACTTGTAGCCCTTCATCTTGATCGTGACGGTCCTGCCGTTGTTCGAGAACACCGGCTGGGCGGCGACCGAAAGGTCGGGGTTGAGTGCCACGGTGTTGCCCACGCCGAACCAGTACAGCGGGCGGAACATCATGTAGATCAGCTGGAAGTTCGTCACGCTGAAGTACTGGAGGCCCATCATCGGGAAGATGTAGTTCGGTCCGGCGGCAGCACCTTCGGCGATCGTCATGGTGCCGCCCGGGACCTTGACCATGTGGGTCACCTGGGCCGTGGTGGTCTTGGACGTTGTCGCGAAACTGGATGCACCGACCGCGAGAACGAACACAGCGCATGCCACCGCCGTTCCCATAACTGCGACTTTGGTCAGCTTTCGCTTTCGTATCATGATCGTGCCGAACCTCCTGGACTCAACAGCGGCTATTGGCTATTTCTCCGGACCCATTGGCTGGTTCGATGGTTGAAAAAGGGGGCTGTCGACCTTTGAACCAGAATCCGTCAGTCAGACCGTAGCGCACCTGTAACATAGGTACAAGACAACTACGGGGACCAGCGCTGATTCACGGCTCGGGCATGCCGGTGAAGATCACTCGCCGACCTCGTCGGCGAGTGTGGCGACCATCAAGGCCTTGATGGTGTGCAGTCGGTTCTCCGCTTGGTCGAAGACGATGGAAGCGCCCGACTCGAATACGTCCTCGGTGACCTCCAGGGCAGAGAGGCCCCGCCTTTCGAAGATCTGGTGGCCTACCGCGGTCTCGGTGTTGTGCAGTGCGGGAAGGCAGTGCATGAATTTCACGCCGGGGTTGCCCGTCGCTGCCATGAGCGGCCCGTTGACCTGGTAGGGGAGCAGCTGGTCGATGCGTGCGTCCCACTGGTCGGCCGGTTCCCCCATCGAGAGCCAAACGTCGGTGTAGAGGAAATCCGACCCGCGGACAGCTCGAGCGGCGTCTTCGGTGACCGTGATCCGAGCCCCCGACTGCGACGCCAGCACATGGGCTATCGACTGGACATCCGACGATGGCCAGAGGGTCTCGGGTGCGGCGACTCGGACGTCCATTCCCAGGAGAGCGCCGGTGACGAGCAAGGAGTTCGCCGTGTTGTTGCGGGCATCGCCTAGATAGCAGTAAGCGACCTGGTCGAGCGGGCGGTCGGCGTGGTCACGCATCGTGAGGATGTCGGCCAACATCTGAGTCGGATGCCACGCATCGGTCAGCCCGTTCCAGACTGGCACGCCCGCGTGCTCGCCGAGAATTTCGACGTTGGCGTGCGCAGAGCCGCGGTACTCGATCCCGTCGAACATCCGTCCGAGCACACGAGCCGTGTCCTTGATCGACTCCTTGTGGCCGATCTGCGACCCTGTGGGTCCCAGGTAGGTGACGTGTGCCCCTTGGTCGTAGGCCCCCACCTCGAAGGCGCACATCGTGCGTGTCGAGGCCTTCTCGAAGATGAGCGCGATGCTGCGGCCCTTCAGGTACTGGTGTTCGCGTCGGGCACCCTTGTCCTCGCGAAGGCGAGCTCCGAAGTCGACAAGGTAGAGGAACTCCTCCGGCGTGAGGTCGGTCTCTTTCAACAGGTTGCGTCCGCGCAGGTTCGTCATGGCTACATCTTGGTACGGCGGACACCATGAGCTGAAATGCGCGGGTTGGCGCCGGCCGGAGGGACCGCACCACCGGGAAGGCCAAACCCCTTCTCAGGTCATATGGTGGTCCCCATGTCTGCCATCCTTCTCGAGACGGCCCCATCGGATGTGGGTCTCGACCAAGCCTGCCTGGATTCCATCGGTCGGCACTTCGACCGGTACGTGGAGGACCGGAAGATACCGGGGTTCCTCGCGGTCGTCACCAGGAGGGGCCAGGTCGTCTACGTGGGCCGGGGCGGTTTTCGCGATCTCGAGAACGAGGCACCGGTCGAGGCCGACACGCGCTTTCGCATCTACTCGATGACCAAGCCCGTCACGTCGGTCGCGGCGATGATCTGTTACGAGGAGGGCCTGATCGCGCTTGACGACCCGTTGAGCAAGTTCATCCCCGAGTTCGCTGAGACACGGGTCTTCGCCGGAGGCTCGTCGGTCCAGCCGGTCACGGTCCCGATGTTGGAGCCGATCAAGATCTGGCACCTGATGACCCACACGGCGGGCCTCACATACGGGTGGATGTTCAACCATCCGGTCGACGCCATGTACCGTTCCGCGGGTTTCGAGTGGGAACAGCCTCCCGGTCTCGACCTGGGCGATTGCTGCAGACGACTGGCTCAGCTCCCACTACGTTGTCAGCCGGGCACCGAATGGAACTACTCGATGGCGACCGACGTTCTCGGCCGCGTCGTGGAGGTCGCCTCCGGGCAGTCGTTCGAGGATTTCCTCGCCGAGCGCGTGTTCAAGCCACTCGGGATGAAGGAGACGAGCTTCTACGTCGAGGGAGCGGCCGCCGAGAAACTGGCCGCGCTGTACATGCCCGATCTGTTCTCCGGTCGAGCGACGCGCCTGGCCCACATGGACGAAGCGGCCCTGACCCGTCCAAGTGCGTGTTTGGGCGGCAGTGGACTCGTGTCGACAGCCGCGGACTACCACCGGTTCACCCAGATGCTGCTTCGTCGCGGCGAGCTCGACGGCGCGAGGATCCTGGGCGCACGAACTGTCGCGTACATGACACGTAACCACTTGCCGGGCGGCGCGGACATGGCCCGCTTCAGCAACGCGATCGGTGCCGAACACGAACCCGGGCTCGGCTTCGGGCTCGGGTTCTCGGTCGTCATCGACCCTGTGGCGCCGAAGGTGACTTGCAGCGCCGGGGAGTACGGCTGGGGTGGCGCCGCGAGCACCGAGTTCTGGGTCGATCCCGCCGAGGAGTTGACGGTGCTCTTCTTCACCCAACTGCTCCCGTCTAGCACCTATCCGATCCGCCGCGAGCTGCACCAGCTCGTCTACTCAGCGATCGTCGACTAGGCCTTGCGCCCTGGTCTCAGGCGATGAGGCCGGCTAGAGGCTGACCACCTCAAAGGTCACGGCAAGGGGCACGCCGGCCTCTTGACCCGCCCGCTGGGCGTTCGAGCGCAGGAACTGCACGAGGGCGAAGTCACCGCCGAGGTTCTCGAGGTAGACCCGGTGCTCGGCGAGGGAGGCGATGCCCTTGTCGAGGAACTCGGTCACATCGACGAAGTGGTCCGCCGCGGGCGAAGCGTTGAAAGCCGCGAAGCGCAATCCATGCCACGGCTCGAGCCCTTCGGCGACTAGCTCCGGGAAGACCCATCGATTGGCGGCGTCACGCGTGGCGTCCAGCAGCGCTCTGCCGAGCACTCGGTGGTCCGCGTGATTGAGCGAACCGGGGCCGAAAGTGGCGTGATGGTTGATGGACAGCAGGACATCGGGCCGGTGGCTCCGGACCACACGAGCGAGGTCACGGCGAAGGTCCAGCGAATAGGTGAGCACTCCGTCGCGGTAGTCGAGAAACGTCACATCCTGCACACCTACCGCACGCGCACTTGCGCGTTGCTCGGCTGAGCGGACGACGGCGCATTGCCCGGGGTCGAGCGTGTCGATACCGGCCTCGCCCCGTGTGGCCAGCACGTAGGCGACAGTCTTTCCTGCGGCTGTCCAGCGTGCGATCGCCGACGACGCACCGAATTCGAGGTCGTCGGGATGAGCAACGACGGCGAGCGCGCGTTCCCAGTCCTCCGGCAGGGGGAGCAGCGTCATGAAGGCGACGCTACCTCCTCATGACAAAGGTGGTGGCTTCGGGAGTTGGCTCGGGACGGGTGTCGCGCGCTCCAGAGCGCCCCACCCGGTGTCGCGTTCGTGCTGGACCCGGTCCACGTGCCCACCGCCACGGAAGCCGAACAGGCGATGGGCCCAGAGGAGGTAAGCCATCACGGCGAGGTTGATCACGAGTGCGGAGATCTTCAGGTAGCTGATCGTGAGCGTGAGCTCATAGATCTCCAGAGGCAACAGGACGGAGACCTCGATGAGCGTGAGGTACTCGGCCCACCGCTTCTCGCTCCACAGCCCGACCGCCTCGATCGCGTTGAGGACCGCGTAGGTGGAGAACGCGCACCCGTAGAGGTAGAGCTTGGTGGTCGAAAGCGAAACGAGATGATTGATCTCGCGTAGAAAGCCATTGTGGCTCGAGACGAAGCCGGCGCTGGCTTGCAGTGAGTTCAAGATGCGGATGTAGTCACCGCGGAGATCCTTCTGGTGGCCGGCGAACAGGATGATGGCGGTTCCCAGGACCGCGAGGACGAGGAAGTGGATCACACGGTCGAGCGCGATCAGACGGAGCACGTACCGGTTCCTGAGTGGTCGGCCCCGTAGCGGCAATTGGATCTCGTCGCGTCCCGGTGGGAACCGGTTCGGTGGTGACTTAGGCGGCACCAGTGGCAGCCATGAATCGCACCTGAGGCACCGGTACCACCGGAGGCCGTCCGCCTCACGAACCAACAAGTGGTCCTCCGGGCGCACCTCCGCCGCATCTGTGCCGACCAGTTCGTGGCCGTGAAGACCGCAGCCGATGAGCTCCCAGCGCAGTTTGGGTCGGAAGCGCCTGGTCCGCTCGGTGCCCGGCAACCGGGCCAGTTGCATCGCTTGGCTAGGGCCCGGCTCGACGGGCCCTTGCGGGGGCTCTGTCACCGAGTCGTCACCGGTCACCACACCGGTCAGTCTCGCAGCTAAAGCGACGACAGGGACGCATCGCGGCCCGCCATGGTCGCGCGGGTGGAGGAACGGGCTTCAAGACCGTAATCTCGAAGCGGTGAGCCGATCAACACTTGCGCCTGGCGCGGGACCTGCCGGGTTCGCCCTGTCGCCCGCAGACGCCGCGATGCGTCGTCTCCTTCGCGTCCCTGAAGGTCCGCCTTCGGCCGACGAGGCTTCAGCACACCGTATCTTCAGTGCTTCCATAATGATTTCCGGGCTCCGGTGCCTGCTCGGCTATGTCGTGCTCCCGATCCTTTCACCGATGCTCGGAGCAGCCGCCGGCGCAGGGCCGGCGATCGGGCTTCCGATCGGCATCGTCGCCCTTGTCTTCGACGTGCGGGGGATCCGGCGCTTCTGGCTGGCCAATCACCGCTGGCGCTGGCCGATCACCGCGCTCTACAGCGTCGTGATCGTGCTCGTCATGACGCTGGTGATCTCCGACATCGTCCACCTCACTCGTTAGCTCGCCGGTGCTCCACACGGGGACCTGCCAGCGGCGACAGCAGACCTGAGTGTGCGAGTGCCCCGTTAAGTTGTCGGTGTGGCGAGCCCAGACAGCCGAGCCGCCAGCGAGACCATCGAGGTGTCGGGCCGCAGCGTCGAGATCTCCAATCCCGGCAAGGTCTTCTTCCCCGGTCTCGGGGCGACCAAGCTGGATCTCGTCGACTACTACCGGGCCGTCGCCGAGCCGATCCTGCGTGTCACAGCCGGCCGGCCCGCCATGCTGCAGAGGTTTCCCGACGGCGCGCTCGGGAAGTCGTTCTTCCAAAAGCGCGTGCCCAAAGGCGCACCGGATTGGCTCCAGACGATCGAGGTCTCGACCCCGAACGGCACGACGTCGAGGGCACTTGTCGTCGCCGACCTGGCCCACATCGTGTGGGCCGTGAACCTGGGCTGCCTGGGGTTCCATCTCTGGCCGTTTCGCGTGGAAGATCCGAGGCACTCAGACGAACTGCGGATCGATCTCGACCCCCAGGCCGGTGTCGTGTTCGACCAGGTCCGCGAAGCCGCCTCGTGTGTCAAGGAGCTCCTCGACGAGCTCGGGATCCTCAGCTACCCGAAGACGAGCGGCAACCGAGGGCTGCACATCTACGCCCGTCTGGAGCCTCGATGGGATGCGACCGACGTCCGCACAGCGGCTGTGGCTCTCGCACGCGAGCTCGAGCGTCGGCGCCCCGATCTCATGACGGCGAACTGGTGGAAGGAGGAGCGAGGCCGACGGGTGTTCGTCGACTTCAACCAGAACGCGCCCCACAAGACGGTGTTCGGGGCCTGGTCGGCGCGCTCGCGCACCCATGGGCAGGTATCGACGCCCCTTTCCTGGGACGAGGTCGGCATCGTCGACCCCGACGAGTTGACCATCGCGACCGTGCCGGACCGCCTCCGCCGCCTGGGTGACCCGTGGGCCGCGATGCCTGGTCAGCCACAGTCGCTCGAGCCGCTCCTGCAGCTGGCTGCACGTGACCGCGAAGCGGGACTTCACGATGCACCGTGGCCGCCGCAGTACCCGAAACAACCCGACGAGCCCAGCCGGGTCGCACCGAGCCGGGCGCGCAGAGACTGAGGGCGGCCTTCGCGCCCCGTCGTGGCAGAACGCCGTGACCGTTACCATCATCCGGTGGAACTGCCGGTAATGCCGCCCGTGTCCCCCATGCTGGCAAAGCTGTGCCGGCAGATGCCGGAAGGCGGTGGGCTGGCCTACGAGCCGAAGTGGGACGGCTTTCGCTGCATAGTCTTCCGTGACGGCCCGGAGCTCGAGCTGGGCAGCCGCAACGAGCGGCCGCTCACGCGCTATTTCCCGGAGCTCGTGGCGTCGCTGCTGACCAATCTGCCCGAGCGTTGCGTGCTGGACGGCGAGATCGTGATCGCCGGCCGGTCGGGCCTCGACTTCAACGCGCTGCTGCAGCGGATCCATCCGGCCGCATCGCGGATAAAGCTCCTGGCCTCCGCGACACCGTCGTCGTTCGTCGCCTTCGATCTGCTGGCGCTTGGTGAGGCCGACCTGCGCGGCGAGCCCTTCCGGTCCAGACGGTCGGCGCTCGAGAAGGCGCTCGGCGCTGCCAGACCGCCCGTGTACGTGACTCCGGCCACGCCTGATCCCGTCGTGGCCCGGGACTGGTTCGAGCGCTTCGAAGGTGCCGGGCTCGACGGTGTCGTCGCCAAACACCTCGAGCTCACCTACCGGGAAGGCGAACGCGTCATGTTGAAGGTGAAGCACGAGCGGACGGCCGATTGTGTCGTTGGTGGCTTCCGTTGGCACAAGGACGGTAACGGTGTCGGCTCACTGCTTCTCGGGCTGTACGACGAGCATGGAGCACTGCACCACGTCGGGGTGGCGTCCGGTCTTGCGACGCAAGTGCGCAAGAGCCTGGTGGACGACCTTGCTCCCTACCGGCTGGAGGACCCGAAGGGTCATCCCTGGGAGGCGATGACCGCCGGCGACAGCACGCGCAGACCGGGCGCGCCGAGCCGCTGGAACGCGAACAAGGACCTCTCCTGGGAGGCGGTGGCGCCTGAGCTCGTTTGCGAGGTCGGCTACGACCACCTCCAGGGTGACCGGTTCCGGCACGCCACGTCGTTCCGCCGCTGGCGGCGTGACCGTGAGCCGGCTTCGTGCACCTATGCACAGCTCGAGGTTGCCGTGCCCGAGGAGCTCGCCCGGGTCTTCGGCGCCGTGACCTAGTCGGAGTCAGACCGTCTGAGTGCCGCGACGCGGTCGGCCAAGGACTCGTCGCGAAGGTACCGGCACGTGTCCGCGAATGCCGGCCCTGGTCCCCGCCAGCGCAGCTCGTCCACGTCGCCCAGCAGCGTCCGCTCGATCCGAAGGGTCGCAAGGTCCAGGAACAACATCGCCGCGTCGCGCTCGGCGGCCAGCCGGGCAGCCAGCTTCGGGGCGCTGCGCACCACCCGGGTCACCTCGGGGTCCCAGTCCGCGAAGTCGTCCGGGATGGCATCGATGTGGCCGTAGCGGGCCAGGACCGCGGATGTCGACTGGCGGCCCCAGCCCGACAGACCGGGGAAACCGTCGGCGCTGTCGCCGACGAGCGCGAGCCAGTCGGGTATCGACGCCGGGCCGATCCCGTAGCGGGCCCGGACGCCGTCCTCGTCGGTGACCATCCCGGAGCGGCGGTCGAGCTGGACGACTCGCCTGGCGACGACGCTCTGGGCGAGGTCCTTGTCGGGAGTGCAGATGAGCACCTGGTCGACGCGAGGGTCGTCTCGTGCGACAGCGGCAGCAGAAGCGAGGGCGTCGTCGGCCTCTAGCTCGATCATCGGCCAGACCCTCACTCCGAGGGACTCGAGTGCCTCCTCCAGCAGCGGGAACTGGGACCGGAGCTTGGACGGGACCTCGGCACCGGTCTTGTAGCCGGCCCAAAGCTGGTTGCGGAACGACTCGACGACGTGGTCGGTCGCCACTCCGACGTGGGTGGCGCCCTGGGAGAGGAGCGAGGCCACCGACGAGACCACTCCGCGGGTGGCCGCCATCTCTGCTCCGTCGACAGCGACGCTGGGTGGCCGGCCGAAGAACTGGCGGAAGAGCTCGTAGGTGCCGTCGATCAGGTGGACCCGCACGGTGTCAGCCTGCCAGCTGTGAGATCCACGCGAGCAGCTTCGTCCCGACGTACTCTCAGAGAAGAGGGTCTGTCCCGTTTCGAGCACAGAGAGTAGTAGCATTATCACGCTAGGCGCGGAAGCGAGCTAGGATCCAGAAGTCTGATTGATGAACTCCTGACCTGGGAGGACAAGGTCATGCTCGTTCTCGCTCGGCTGGCGCATCGGCGAGTTGTGGCGCGCCCGGGCGATGAGGGCTTCACGTTGATCGAGCTCCTCGTCGTCCTGCTCATCATCGGGATCCTGCTCGCGATCGCCATTCCGACCTTCTCGTCCGTGACGAGCTCCGCGAACAACACCGCCGTGCAGTCCAACCTGCAGACGGCCCTGACAGGAGCGAAGACGTATTTCACAGAGGCGAACCAGAGCTATGTCGGGATCTTGAACGGTACGACGGGTTCGTCGAGCATCCAGCAAATCGACACCGACGTCCACTTCGTCACGGGCACGTCGAGCTCCACGGGGTCAAGAGTCGTTTCGCTCGCTGAGGCGCAGACCGGTGCCGTAGCCGGTCAATATCTCGCGCTGACCGGATTCTCGATCGGCACCCACGAGTGCTGGGGCATCCTCGACATCACGGCATCTTTGGGCTCCAACACCTACTGGGGTGAGGCTGCGATGGGCACCTACTACGGCGTGGTCGAGAACTCCAGTGCGACGAGCTGTGACGCGGCCACCACGGCGTTGTTCAGCTCAGGCACGTTGGACACCATGGGCTTTCCGGACGGCTGAGCGGAGGGGGAGCTCCCGAGCGCCGGCGCGGGCCTGCGATCCGCGCCAGAGTAGGTCAGAGCGGGTACGCCGGCCGGCGTAGCCCAGAGACAGCGGGAGGACAGATGATCGCGGCGTTCTCAGTGAGCCCTGCCGGCACGGAGGAAGTTGGTGCTGCGGTGGCCGAAGCGGTGAGGCTTGTCCGCGAGAGCGGGTTGCCGAACGAGACCAACGCCATGTTCACGAACGTCGAAGGCGACTGGGACGAGGTGATGGCGCTCATAAAGTCGTGCGTGCTTCGCCTGGCGGAGGACTCCGGGCGTGTGTCGGCGGTCATCAAAGTCGACTATCGACCGGGCGTCACAGGCGCGCTGCGCGGCAAGGTTGAAACTGTCGAACGCCACCTGGCCGAGCCACGGGCCTAGCAGGCCGGCGGCCACCTTGGCGGGCCGCTTCTCGAGTCCTCCCATTCGAGCGCCTTGGGGTCGTGAGCTAGGTGCCCGGGTCGAGCTCGGCTCCCTCGGCGTATTCCAGTGCCCAGCTCTGCCGCCGTCTCGGCCACGCGTTCCTCGGCCTCGCGGAGCTCTTGGAGAAAAGGTCCTCGCGGGTTCTCGATCAACCGATCGACCACTGCCTGATAGGCCGTCGACGCTTCGCGGAGAGCTTGTTGGGCGGCTCGAGCCTTGTCGGAAAGGTTCACCATGGTCCGGTCATGATACGCCGGTGCCTCGGCCGCCGAGTCCCGCGCCCTCGGTCAGAGGCCGTGATCGGGGACGGCGATCCGGTTACTGGATGCCTCGGCGCCGCCCGCCGAAGAGGCTGCGCTTCTCGTTGGGGGCGTCGCCCCCGAAAGGCCAGGTTGCGTTGGCGAGCCTCTCTGCGATGTAGCCGGCAAGCTCACCGATGCTGGTGTCGGTCGGCAATGTTCCCGCGTGACGCCAGACAATGGACTGACTGCCCGCCGAGTCCGAGTCCGGCCACCCGTGGTACCAGCACTCGGGGTCGAGCCAGAACCCGACGACCGTCTTGGGCGAGTACACCCGCAGCAGCTCCTCGTTGTCGGGGTCCCAGTCGACCGCCGTTGACTCGACGCGAAGGCCGACCAGATCGCTCAAGAGCTGGACGAGAGACTTCTGGAAGGCCTTCGCACGCTTCTCGCCCTCGGCGCCCTTGTCGAAGGGAACCAGTCTCGAGCGGTCCTCGTCGATGAGCAGTTCGGCGCTGAGGTACCAAGCGGTCTGCCGCGCCCGACCCGTCAGCGGACCCGTCATCGCAGCCAGTTCCGAGTCGAGCTCGGCAGCCAAGCCGTCGTGCTCAGCAGTTTGAAGGTGACTGCACCAGTCCCTCCACAGGAGCGGTCGCAGGTTCCCGGTCCAGACGCGTTCGGTGAAGCCGCCGGAGTCGGTTTCGACGGGATCGGCTTCCTGGCCCGGGCCCGGGATCAGTGCCTCGATCCGGGCCTGGAGGTAATCGCTCATCGGCGCCTCGCCGAGGATCACGCTCGTCGGCAGCCTCGGCAACCACGGTGGCTGACCGGAAGTCCGCGCGGAGCCTGGTGAGAGCTGTGCGGCTGCCGGGCGCTCGGCCGGGTCCGGCCCCGCGCGCTCGTCTGCGAATACGCCCTGGTCCTGGAGTTGGACCCACCGGTGCCACCGGTAGCGCGAAGCGGCGTTGAGCACGCTCTTCGCGACCGTGGCGAGCTTCAATTCCTTGAACGCGGCCACGGGATGATTCGCCCGTTCCGGCAGGTCAGGCCAGGAAGCGGTCAGCTCGTGCTCGTTCCGGTTGCTTGTCACCTGGTATGTCGTCATCGTCTGTCCACCTGGCACTAACGCGGCAGCACTGTCAGTCGGCGACGCCGACTCGGTCCCGTCCGCTGGCTTTCGCGAAGTACATCGCCTTGTCGGCGCGTTCCACCAATCGCTCGAAACTCTCCCCGTGGTCCCGTAGTGCCACGCCCACGCTGGCAGTGACGCTCGGGCGGTCGTCGTCGGGTTCGGCTACCGATTGCCGGATCCGCTCTGCCACCGCCTGGGCGGTAGCGAGGTCGACTCCGGAGAGGAGCACGATGAACTCCTCTCCGCCATAACGGACGACGATGTCACCCAGCCGCGCCCCGTCGAGAATTGATGTCGCGACGTGCTGCAGGACCTGGTCGCCGACGGAATGGCCGAAGGTGTCGTTTACTGCTTTGAAGTGGTCGAGGTCGATCATGAGTGCGGCGACTGCCGGGCGCTGGTTCCGGTCGTCACGCGCGCACAGGCGTCGCGCCACATCGTCAAGGTACTGCCGGTTGTACAGCCCCGTCAGCTGATCGTGCACGGCCTGCTCGTACAACGTGGCGCGGTCGAAGTTGGCGACGTGCCGGAGCAGCTCCCGCTCGAGGCCCACTTCCACTAGGCCGAAGATCTTCTCCACGAGGACCCGTGTCGGTTCGCTCAGCGTAGGAGTGTCACGGAATTCCAGCACGACCGCGCCGGTCACCAGACCTGAGGACGGCGACCTCAGCGGCAACAGAAGGCGCCGTCCCCCCGCAGGGGCGGCACCAGAGAGCGCGCCGAGAACGTCAGCCGGCGGCTCGGCGACCCGTCCGGCGAACCCGTCGCCCTCGTCGAAGCTCAGCATCGTGCTGCCTGCATGGGTCCACAGCTCCAGGCGCTCGGCACCGACGAGCTCCTCGGCTATCTCGGCGAGATGGGCGACGACGACGGAGAAGTCCCCTTCGTTCACGAGCGTGTCGACGATCTCGCGCATCGTGCGGTTGGAGTTCAGCAGGAACTCCAAGCCGGGATCCTCACGGGCGAGCAAATAGATGCCGCACTCGAGCTCGGCGAGCCGATCCGCCAAAGGCATGACGAGATCTTCGGGGATCACCAGGCCGTGCTGCGGCGCGATTCGACGTATGGGAAGGCGACGGATCTCCTCGAGCGCGTGAGCGAGGATCTCCCCGCTGGGCATGTAGTGCTCGTGGAAAGCACGCATCTGTTCGAAGTAGTCCATCGAGGTGGCGAACAACGTGTGGTCGTCGGCGAAGCCGCCGAACAGATCGGATGAGAACAGCGTGCCTGAGGTCTCGTCGAAGGTGCAGAACGCGCCCGCGAAGTGGGCGTAGGGCGTGAACAGGAACCGGAGAGCCCGGTCCTCGAGCTGAAGCCGCCAGTCGTGTTCCTCGATCAGCCAGTACGGCAGGTCGACTCCGCCGTGGCGGATGAGCGCCTTGTCGCGCCAATGTGTCACGATCGCCGCGTCCGGGTGCAACCCACGCGCGACGAACGCCGGCATCGCCGAGATGATGTCCGGGTCGGTGTGCGAACAGACGAGCCATCGCACGTTCTTGACGCCGATCACGTCATCGACCTTTCGGACCACTTCGCCGGCGGTCAGAGCGGAGCCGGGGTCGATCAGGACCGACTCGTCGCCCTGCTCCACCAGGTACACGTGGCACTGCAACTCGTCTCCGGGGAGCAGTGCACCCACCCACCAGATCCGCGGGGCCAATTCGATAGCACGCGAGGTGTCGAGACCCACGACACCCATCATCGCATCATTCTGTTTCGTCATTTCCTTCCTGCCCGACCGGCCTGACACCCGAGCGACACCACCTCCGGGCGCCGAACCGAAGGTCGGGAAGAACCGCGCCCATGAGGAATGCCATCGCGCGTCGACGGCTTGACGACCGGTGCCGGTTCTAGACCTGGTCCGGGGGACTCGTTGCCGGAGCGCGAAAGCGATTGTCGTACCAAGGCGGTCGAGCGACTGCGAGCCAGGGCACGTGGGCGAGCGCGTCGATGAAGAAGACGGAACCGCTCCCCACCCAGATGCCGCCGAGAACGTCGGTCGGGTAGTGCCATCGGAGCACGAGCACAGCCCAGCCGACGCCCGCGACCGCCAATGCTCCAGCCAGAGTGCTCAGTGGGCGCAGAAGGCGCGGGGAGACAACGAACACCGCCGCAGCGAGAGCTGCAACCGCAGCAAGCGTCCCCGAAGGGTAGGTGAAGCTGCCCGCGCCAATCTCTCTGCCGACCATGGGTTTGGCGATGTGCTCGACCACCTCTACGGAAACGATCGGAGCCGCGGCACATGCCAGTGCGCGCACCCAGTCGCGAAAGATCGTCGAGGCGAAGATCACGACGATGCCTGCCAGCAGCACCGGCAGCGAGCCGACCTTCACCAGCTCGTTTGCAAGATGTGAGCTGGTGTCGGACGGTAGGTAGAAATACCCCGCCGCATCCACGCGATTTTGACCCGGTCTCTTGGCGAGAAGTAAGCCGGCAAGTGCCGCGGCGGCAAGCAGGGCGACTCCCGACAAGAACTCGATCGCGGTCCAGAAGCGGGAGACCGCGGCCGGCCCTCTGCGCGGCCGGCGGGGACGGGCCATCTCGTCCAACCTAATTCCTGCTGTGCCGGTGCGTGCATCGCGGCTGCCAAGACTCGGTCCGATTTCCCGTGCCATTTCCATGCGATCGTGAGGATCCCATTTCCGGCGTTCCTGCGGCCGGTGGCCCGGCCGGCCGGCCGAGGTCTTCTCAGCCGGCGAGGGGCGAGGTAGCCCGCACGAGGGTGGCCACCAGTCCGTCGAGCTGTTCCCGATCCAGCGGTCGGCCGAGCAGGAAGCCCTGGGCGAGGTTGCAACCGGCCTCTCGAACTGCGGCGAGCTGGCTGACCAGCTCCACGCCTTCGGCAACGACTTCGAGACCGAGGGTTCGTCCCAACGAGACGAGGGTTTGCACCACCGAGGCGTCCTCCGGTGATCTCGAGATGGACTCGACGAAAGAGCGGTCGATCTTGAGTACGTCGACGGGGAAGCGCCGGAGGGAGGCAAGCGAGGAGTAACCGGTGCCGAAATCGTCGACGGACAGGCGCACGCCGAGACCCTTCAGCTTGGTCATCCGGGCCACAACGGCTTCCGGGTCGTGCATCATCGCAGTCTCGGTGACCTCGAGTACCAGCCGTATGGGGTCCAAGCCGCTTTCGGTCAGCGCATTCGCCACATCGGTCACGATCCCGTTGGACTCGAGCTGGCGGGCCGAGATGTTGACTGCGACGTCGAGGCCGGCGTCCAGCTGCTGCCAGCCGGCAGCGGCATGGCAGGCTTCGGAAAGAACGTATCGACCCAAGTCCACCATGAGGCGTCCGGATGCCTCGGCCAGGGGGATGAACTCGCTCGGTGGGAGCAGACCCCGTTCGGGGTGCTGCCAACGGACGAGTGCCTCCATCCCGCAGATGTCGTTGCGCTCCAGGTTGAAGATCGGCTGGTAGTGGACACGCAGCTGGCCTCCATGAATTGCCGATGCGAGATCCATCTCGAGCCGAAGGCGCGCGTGAGCAGCATGCCGCATGAGGGGCCGGAAGCTGACGCAGCAGTTCTTGCCCGAGCTCTTCGCCTTGTACATGGCGACGTCGGCCTCCTGCAGAAGGTTCTCGGCAGTGCCGTCGGACGTGGTGGCGATCCCGATGCTCGCGCTGACCAGGTACTCGCGGCCGCCGAGGGTGAACGGTGGGCGCAACACGTCCTGCACGCGCTCGGCCAACAGCTCAGAGGTGTCTGGCAGCGTTCCGTTCTCCACGAGGACGACGAATTCGTCGCCCCCGAGCCGGGCCACTGTGTCGCTGTCACGAGTCACGCGGCGCAGCCGTGTCGCTACCGCCGCCAGCAGTTCGTCGCCAACCGCATGTCCAAAGCCGTCGTTGACCTCCTTGAAGTTGTCCAGGTCGATGAAGAGCAGCGAAGCCGAGCCGTGGTTCCTGCGCGCAGCGGCCAGCATCCGCTCTGCCCGGTCGAGCACCAGGGCGCGGTTGGGAAGCCCCGTGAGAGAGTCGTGGAGCGCCTGGTGACGCAGCTGTTCCTCGAGGTCGCGGCGGTCCGTGATATCCGTGATCGAGCCGACCAGGCGTGTTGCAGGACTCGGAGCGCCGGGGATCGCCAGGGCGCGGCAGTGGACCCAGCGGTAGGTGCCGTCCCTGCTCCGCAGGCGGTGCTCGGACTCGAGGGCGGTGGACTGGCCATCCCTGCACGCGTATAGCCCCGTGTCGAGTGCCGCGCGGTCTTCGGGATGTACCCGCTTGAGCCACTCATCGGGGCTCGTCCCGATCTCGTCGGGCTTGCAGCCGACGACGGCCTTCCATCGGTCGGAGAGAACGACCCGTCCGTCCAGGAGATCCCAATCCCAGAGCCCGTCGTTGGCGGCACGCGCGGCGAGGGCATAGCGCTCTTCGCTGGAGCGAAGCGACCGGACCGTGCCCTCCTGCTCGAGTGCCATGCTCAGCAGGGCCGCGCACTGGAAGTAGAAGTCATGCCCAGTGTTGGCCGTCGTCTCGAGCGGGCCGACGAGGGCCAACAGGCCCCAATCTTTGGTGGCCGTCCTGACCGGGAGCACCGTCGTGATCTCCGCAGCGGCTGGCCTGGCCAGCGAGACGAGGGCGGAAGGGGGGAAGGACCCGATCCCAACGTGGCCTCCGATAGGGAGAATATCGCTGGAGTTGGACACGAAGGAGCTGGCAAGGTCGATGATCACGTCCTCGCCAGGGCAGTCCGCGCTCTCCGAAGGCACGGGTCGCCACAGCCCAAGATAGGCGGCTCGCACCCGCGTCCCGCTGAGGAAGGGCAGCCGACCTTGGGCGTTCACCGGGTTTCGCAAGAGGTCCAGGCTGATGTGGTATTCGTCGCGAAGCGAGAGATAGAGCCGGCGTTGCTCGTGTTCCTGCTCGCACGCGTACGCCCGCGACAGTGCGAGCGAGATCTCGCCGATTCGGCGTTCGAGGTCGCCGCTCCTGTCCTCTTGCGACGCAGATTGGATGCCGAACGCGCGAGCGCACGCGACAGAAGCGGGGACGACCTCGAAACGCCCAGTCGTGGAGCAGAGCTCCTCGGCTACGACGGCGAGGCGCGCAGCCAGTTCTTCGCTCAGGTTTCCCCCCGGCGCCTCGAGGACATCGGCCACCACCTCGGCCGCATGTGTCGCTACCTCTCCGGCCTCATCCTGGCTGGCCCCTTCTTCAGTCAAGAGATCCAGGAACACGTGGCGCAGGCCCCCGCGGATGGGCCCGCTCGAGATCGGCTCAGTCAGGGTGTCCTGGGTGCACCCGCAAGAAGATCGAACGACGTATCGCGTGGGGATCCGGTAGTGGAGCGCCGGCACTTCCTGGCCGCTGGCGAGCTCGAGGACCAGCCGTGCCGCCTTGGCGCCGATTGCGTTGAAGTCCTGGCGGACACTTGACAGTGCCGGGGTCGTCGAGCGCGCCCGCCTCGGTGTCGTCGAAGCCTACGACCGCCTGATCGCGGGGAAGTACCAGACCTGCTGCCTTCAGGACCCTCATGACGCCGATGGCGTTGTAGTCGGTCCCGGCGACAACAGCGGTCGAAGGGAGTCCCGCGGCCAACATGGCCTCCCCAGCCTCGGCACCGCCGCGCTCGACGTTGTCGGTCGCCTCGAACAGCAGGCGGACGTCGGGCTCCACGCCGTGGCGCACGAGGGTCTGGCAGTAGGCCTCGTAGCGTTCGCGGATGTCGCTCTGTCCCAGGTTCCCGACAAAGGCGATGCGCCGATGTCCGTGATCGACGAGGTGGTCAACGGCTGTGACAACACCTGAACGGTTGTCCGAGGACACGACCGGACATGTGAGCCCCTCGACCTGGTTGCTCACCAGGATGACGGGGATCCCAGTGGCTTGGAGCTCGAACAGGTATGTGGAGTCGACTGCGTTCACCAGGGAAATAACGCCGGCGAAGTGGTCCCAGCCTGCTCTGCGCCGAAACCGCGAAACGGCGCGGTCGACGTCGGCGTCACCTGGGTCGAAGGTTTGGATTCCGATCACCGCAGCACCTCTTTGTGCGGCGACCTTGCTGATGCCCACGAGTACTCCGCCGAAGAACGACGTGGCGAGCTGGGGCGAAAGGACGCCGATGATCAGCCTGTCGTCGTCCGAACGGGGAAGCTCTCGAAACCGACGCGGCGGCACTGTCAATTCATCGACCTCGTAGGTAACCCACTTGAGATGCACGCTCGCGGCACGCGGCCGCATTAGGTGGCAGACGTATCGGGTCTTCGTTTCGGGGAGTACGCCAGAGCACGAGGTCACCGAAACGCCAAAGACGTGTACTTGCTGAGGGCCGAGGTTGCTCAGGTTGGGATGTAGACAGAGATCTCGGCGACACTTAACATCCGCATAGAGGGCCGTACATCCGCCTAGCGAAGGGTCGAGGCTTCGATTGGGCACGAGGAGGGCCGTTTCTCCTGGCCTCAGCACGGGAGTGGAGGTGCAACCCGCCTGAGGACGGCCGAGATCAAGCTTGGGGCTCGGATTCGATGCGCGGAGCGTGTGATTCTGCCCGGCACGGCAAAGTGGCGGCGCCTTGTCGTCGCCTGACAGACAAGGCCCTGGGCCTCAGGACCGATGGAGGCGCCCGGCAGATGAGGCTGCGGGCGAGGGTTGCAAGCACGACCCAGGCGGCATTGGCGGAAGAGCTCCCCGAGGGAAGGTGAGCCAGTACGTTCTCCTTCAGCTCCCTAGTCGCGAGCTCGGCCCAAAGCGACTGGGCGTTGCAGCTTCGGAAATGGCCTGCGGTGTACGTTCATCAATGTCAGCAGGGACGCCATGTTCGGATGACGGGCAAGGGAGTCTTATCGCCTCCTGTGTGTCAGGCTGAGCTGAGGAGCCTCTGCGGACCTAGCTGAGCGAGGAGAGTCATGAACGAATTCGGGCATGCTTCGTCGCGGCTACATTGCCGCTGGCTCTTGATTGTCCCAGCCGCCACGCTCGTTGCGTCTGTCGGCCTTATGGCCACGGTCAGGACCGATGCATCCGCTACGACACCGAAGCTGCCGGCGTTGCTCCTCAGCGCCAGGCAGATGCCGGCTGGTTGGAAAGGCAGCCCAACGGGAAACGGCCAGATCGGTTGCTTCGGGAACGCGATGGACGTGAAAGGTACCGCGCAGACCGCAAGCGCGAGCGTTACCTTCCAGTCGAGCGGGGGACCGCAAGGGCTCTTCGAGAAGCTGACGACCTACACGAACGCGAAGACCGGCTACAAAGGGTTCGGTATCCGGTGCGTCTGCCTGTTCGCGCCTGAAAGGTCGAGTGCCCGCTAGCCGGGACGGCGTGGCCGCCTAGCCCGCGTAGAACGTGGGCTGCCAGATGTTCTCACCGTCGCCGTACTCGCTGTTCATGTAGTCGGAGAACTGGACACTCTGCTGGGTCATCTCCTGGGCGGACTGTTGCGCAATCATGTCCGCGTCGAAGTTGTTCATACTGGCGTCTGCGCCTTTCGGGGTACCGGTACTCACAGAACCCGACCCTGAGCGCTCTGCACTCGATTTACCCTGGAGCATCGCAGCCGGTACTTGCGTGCTCATGTCCTGCACCGCGGCTGCCACGGTGAAGGTGAGCGGCGGCGCCACCCCGACGCTGCGAGCTGCGCTGTCGAGGCTGCGCGCCAGCGCTGGAACGTTGGAGGGTGCCAGCTCGGCGGTCGTGTCAGCCCAGAGGAGCTGCAACTGGCCACGTGAAACGACAACCTGGCCCAGCTCGACGTAGAGGGTCTGGCCACCGCTGTCGGTGTACGTGCCCAACCACCGATAGATGCCGGGTCCGCTCTTCGCGTCCTGCACTCGCAGGTTCGTGTGCATCATCGCCGCCGCTTGCTTGCCTGCGGCCGCGAGGTCGGCGCTGCTTGCCGATCCGCTATAGGCCAAGTCCTCGCCCACAACGTAAGCCTGGTCGAAGGGACCGACGAGCACTGCCAGATCTGTGGAGGTCAAGTCCGCCATCCACCCGGCCGGGTAGTCGAGGTTGAAGCCCCCGTGCTGGTAGTGGAGCCAGACACGGGCTCGTCTCACACCGGCGTCGCCGTTTGCCTTGAACGAGGCCATGATCGCGGCAACCTGCTCTGCTAACGCCGGCTGGCCTCCCGTGCTCAGGCCCACTGCCAGCAGCAGGCTGTGCTGCGCGAGCGATGGCGACACCAGGAAGAGAAGCTTGGCGCGCACACCGTTCTTGCCGGTCAGGGTCGTGCTGAAAGAAGCCCCGGCGCCAATGGTGCTGAACTGCGGAGTGCCGGGGAAGTGGCTCGCGATGGCGTGAGCCACCTGCGAGGCATTGATCGCGTCGCCGAGCATGCGCTCACTTGCCTGCACGAAGGCCTCCCCGCGGGGCTCCGCCAACAGGACCGTGCCATCGCGTGCCGCCATCTTCCAACTGCTTGGCATCTGCAACGCGTAGCGGCCGTCGGGAGTGCTGGTGCTCACCCACGCTTGCCCAGCCACCGTGCCGGCAGGCGTACGGGGAGGCTGCAGCGAGAGCGGAGGCATGACACGGAAGGTCGCATGGCTGGCGGCAAGAGTGCCGTCGGCTCCCACCACTTCGACGATATGTATGCCTGCCGCGAGGGGCTGTCGCGCGTCAAAGCTCACCAGGCCGGTAGCAGCGTCGTAGTGGCTGCTGACCGGCAGGCGGTCCAGCACGATCCGCCCCGGTGCACTGGCCTGCACCGTTACGCTGCGAGGCGCTTGCTTTAGGACCGCGCCGTCGGGAGGGCTGAACTTGCGCACCTCTGGTGCGATGCCCACTTCGATGGTCCAATGGAGGCTCTCTCCGCTTTGGGGCTCCGGTTGAACGACGATCTCTGTCAACCCGGTCTGAAGGCGGGTCGTGATCCCGCCATCGCCACCTACCTTGCCAGTGCTCGTTACCGTGCTACCGGACACGGCTGAGATCGACACGCTGCCTGAGTCGAGGTGATAGTGCACCGTGTAATTGGCCGGCTTGCTCACCCTGAGCAGCAAGGCGTTCGTGGCAGTGCCGGCAGAGATGCCATCCACCGAAATCGGCACTGGCATAGGCAGCAGCACGGCCAAGGCGTACGTGAGGCTGCGACCGGCGTAGTTGTGACTCGGGACGGGAATGGCGCGCAGCACTGGCATTACGCCCGGCTGGACATGACAAGCGACGAAGAAATGCTCCTCGCCGCTCTGGATCTCGCTGGCATCTTGTGCACTCGTGCCTAGCTGCACGTACATGACGTCGCTTGCGCCGCTGCTCACCAACGTCACGTACACCTGGTAACAGGAGGTGGTGGGCACGAAGGTATGGCTGATGGTGTCGGTGCCTTTGGCCGGATCGAATGTGCGCTGTTTGAGCTGCCAGACGACCAAGGGCGGCGCGCCAGCTGCCAGCCGCTCGACCGCCCTCCCGACGCTCGCACGCGTCGCCGGCGAAGCGGGGATCTCCGCGACGACCAGCCGCGCTCGCGCACAGCGCACTCGGCACGAACCAACTCAGGCCTCGACGGATCACGTCCGCTACCTCGCAGTCTCCCTCGTAACCCGGATACCCTCGCTCCCGACCGGGGTGACCGGGGGACATGGTCCAGGGATGGAACCTGCCCAATTCTGAATCGCAAGGCCCCCGAATTCAACACCCCGAACGACACAACACGGATCCATAGGATCGGAAGCCGGTTAGGGCACGGGCAGTCGTGGTGCTGCCCGCCCGCTGGATTTCCAGAGGGCCGATCTTGGCTTCCTGGTTACCGCCCGCCCAGGCACATATGCCACTTCACCTGGGATTCTCTCGGCGCCCCCGGCAGGACTCGAACCTGCGACACACGGTTTAGGAAATGTATCCGGTCACTTTCACGGCTTGCCGACGTTCACCAACATATGCCGTGAGCTGCCCGTATATTCCTACTGGACACCAGCGTTCACGGAAAAACGTAGGAGTTGTCGTCGCGTTGTAGTCGCGGCAACCCAGCAAGGCTCTGGGCGAACGATCATCAAGGATCGACTGGGTTCACAACCACGACTGAGATGAAGTGCGCAGGGTGATCGGGATCCAGTTCCTTCTCTGCACGAAGCTTGTCGTTCAGACCGATCATTGCCACGTTGTTCCTGTGAACGCGGGAAAACACGGCCCGGTGGCCGACAGTCGTCGCGATTTCCACGAGGGCCGCGACCTTGAGGCGTGTTCCGATGCCCTGGCGCCTTCGATCGAGCACAACCCCCATGGCATGAATACGGTGCTGACCCTCAACGTCAAGATCGGGTCCGAACACGATGATGCCGACGATTCGGCCGGAAGGCTTCTCCTCAGCAACGAACAGCGCTGCGTCCACACCCTCAGAGATGTCAGCCGGAGCACATCGAATGCACTGTTCCGGTGGCCTGGTCCAGTGTTGCTGTCCAGGCGTCACGCATCTAAACGACTCGACGGCCTCTCTATCAGCTTCGCGGTAACGGCGGATCTCAACGTCTACCGCCGCCAAGCTACTTGGCTCAGCGAGGGAGCCGCAGAGAGGAGCTCAGCGGTAGCGGGGTTGCGGACGCGGCAAGTCTCGCCATCACGGCCAAGCTTTTGGGCGATGGGGGCGTCGACTTTGCCGCCAACTTCTTCTTCGCCTTTGTACTAGACATCACGTCACCTCCCTCGTCGTTACCTATCGACCAAGGGGCAGGCCAGCCTGAGCGCGCCAAACTACACGGAAATGTAGAAGGGGACACTCTGCTCGCACTCTCCTCCAGCCAGGGCCTATCAGGATTTCTCCTGTCAATACACTACAGCCGTACGCTTCTCCTGCCTAGCGCGCCCGCGAAGCCGCAGGTCACAAACGCCGCAGGAGCCTCGCAAATCATCGGCGAGGGGTGTAAGTGCTGCTCCCGGTTCCACCTAGCACGTCGAACAAGTGTTCGGTACGGTGGGACCGTGGCCGATCTGTCCCCAGAGGAAGCCGAAGTCCTCCGTCGCTCGATCGCAATGCTCCCGCCACAGACGCCCAGCGGTCTCAGCCGTGAGAGCGGGCGCTTGCCATCCTCGGTCAGCTTCTGCGGGTGCTGAGGGAGTTGAGGAGGCACGAAAGTCCTCGTCGCAGACCGCCGTAGCGGCTATGGAATCGTCGGTGAGGGATGCGGGTCCCAGGCTCGCGAAGGCGAGGCACGACCCTCACACACTCGTTCGGGCTGCCTCGTCGTAAGCGCTCTTGAGTGACCACGATAACTCCTTCATCTCGGCCAGGAGCTTTACCTGCTCAGTCAGGCCTGGGCTTGCCTTTAGGCGCAGGGAGAGGGCGTTCGCTGTTTGAGCGAGTTCGACCATCCTTCGCGGCAAACTCTGGATCTTGCCTCCACGCTTTGTCCTTTTCTTTCGGTAGCCTTGCAAAGGCATCTATTCGTGTGGAGATGTCTTTCATTGCCTTCGTTTAATTGCGCCTCCACTCCGGGCTGGGGAACGGTGCTCCTTCGGCGCGCAGAGCGCACGTGCCGATTGCCTTCGTAGAGCGCGCTACTCTCCGTCCAACGCATCTCGGGGTCGATCCAGCCGCAGGTGCAGCGGTAGCGCCAGCCAGCGTTGCGGTCGGCCCAGATCAGCCGGTGCGTCACCCCACCGACAGTTGCCATGGTGGGCTTAGGCTTCGGTGGCCCCTTAATGAACCGGCGAGTCGCCGAGTGCTTCCAAGCCCAATGCCAAAAGCCCACAGGCGGGATGGTACCTGGGACGGAGGCTGTTTAGCGTCCGAGTCCGAACATCCTCAGAAACCGACCCGTGGCACCCATGCTCTTGCTGTAGGTCTTCAGGCGCACTACGCGCCTTGCGTAGGCGCCCGGACCGCGACTGGCGGAGCGGGCTTTGTTACTGAGGATGCCGGTGGCATGCGGCTTCAGCAGGTTGTCGGCACGCCAGGGCCTTCGCCCTTCGGCCAGCACGCCACGGCTCCGTTCGACCAACCGGTCAGAAAGTCCATCGGGTCCTGGTTGAGAATCGTCGGGCGGCGAAGAAGCTGCTTCAGGTTCTTCGGCTCACAGGTGATCCTGCCACCCTTCCCGCCGGTCCGGACGATTGTTCCGATCCGGGACCAAGGAGAGTGAAGCACTTCCCACGCTTCGAGATTGTCGCTCATGACTGTGGAACCCCATTGACGTACTTCTGCCCGTCGAGGGTCCCGGTGAAGGGCTTGCCATCCTGATACCGGACGCCATGCTTCCAGATGAGGTTGCCGTCCTTGTCGGTGATCGTGAGGTCCGACAGTTCGACATGAAGCGGTCACCGTGGTCATTCCTGAAGGAGCGCTTGTTGTCAAGTAGCGCTCCTCGAAGAGGAGCACGATTTTTGCGGCTCGCATAGCTATCTCGACCTGATCGCGGCCGCGCGCCCTCGCCGAGGCAGGGTCAAGGCCGGCAGAGTCGCCGCCGCAGGGAAGCCTTGACGCTGCCGACGCGCGAAGGCGCCGGCTGGGCATGGTCGAGACGGTGTTCAGGCGGTTGTTACTACCTCTTGTTCGGGGAAGTGGACACCAGGTGTCGTCTCCAAGTCCGAAGCGTGCTTCGGGAGGGCAAGGCGCGAACGCGGTTGCCTGTCATTCCTGCGCCGTTTGTCGGCATGGAGTGTTGCGGCACCACCAAGACGGGGTCAATCAGTTACGCGGCCACGCCGGCGAACCGGGGGCCATGACCACGGGCGACCACGCGCCTTGGGGTGTCGTTCCCGCGTCACGCCGCCTCCAAGATGGCCTTGGAGCGGATGGTGCCGTCCCGAAGGCCGTAGTAGACGAGGGTGACGATCCTTCGTGCCACGGCGACGCGGGCGATCTTGCGAGCACCGGCGCTGTCGCCGTGGTGGGAGGTGATGCGAACAAAGTCGGCTCGCAGCTTGGTCCCATTCGCCTGGCGTTGCGCCGCCTCGACCGCTGCCCAGCGAACAAGACGCGATCCCTGTTTAGTGATCGGGCCCCGATGCACCGTCAGGTCCGACTCGCGGTGCTTTGGGGTGAGCCCCGCCCAGCTCGCCAGCTGGGCCGGGGATCGGAACCTCGTGACGTCGCCTATCTCGGCCACGAACACCGAGGCGAACAACGGGCCGATACCTGGGATCTGCTGGATCGCCTGGTAACCGGCATGGCCGCGAAGCTTCTGGCGAAGATCACCCTCGAGCTTTGTGATCTCACGGTCGAAGACCTCGATCAGGTCCCGGAGCGACTCGACGCGGATGCGATAGGCGGTGGCGAGGTGACAGGTCTCCAAAAGCTCGGTTCCGGAGGCGCCGAACAAATCTGTCATCGGGACGTAGACGCCTTCTTTGGCTAAGACCGCGTAGACCTGAAGCTTGCAGTTGGTGCGCAGGGAGACGAGTTTGGCCCTGTATCTAACGAGCTCACGGAGCTCTCGCACCTTCGGCGGAGCGATCCAGGCCTCGGCGAGGCGACCCAGTCTCAAGAGATCGGCCAGATCCTCGGCGTCGCGGGTGTCGTTCTTAACTCTGCGGTTGCCCCAGTTGTTGCCGAGAGGATGAGCCAGGTGAACCTTGCAGCCGAGCTCTTCTAACAGGTCGGTCGCCCAATAGTGAGTGTCGGGCCGGAGCGCGGTATCCACCTCTCGATGGTCCGTCTCCCCGGCCCGCACTCCCAAACCGGACGTGCGAGTTCCCCCGCATCCGGCTCTCCACGAGCTCATGCCGCCGGGCTATGCGGCGTCCCTCTCGTTCGGCCCTGCCCAAGGCGTTGCGATCCTTGTCCCCCGGTAGCGATACCTCGTGATCGACACCGTCGCCGGGTTGAAAAGGGTCACCTCGCCGTCCGTCGGCCGCCCCTTCGGGAGATGATGGCGACGGAGCCAACTCCAAGAGGCACGAGGGTGCTTATGGCGAAGCCAGTTGACCACCCGCCGCCAAGAGAAGGCGTTCAGGTAGCTGAAGGTCCTCGCCGACACGCCGTGCCGGAAGTAATTGGTCCAGCCCCGCAGCACCGGATTCAGCCGCTGCAGCAGGTTGGCCAGGGTCTGGTTCGTGTTGCCCTGCGTGAGCGCACGCACCTTCGCCTTGATCGCCGCGAGAGCGTTCTTCGACGGGTAGGTGTACATCGTGCGCCGATTCGTTCCTTCTTGGCGCTTCCGCTGGATGTGGAAGCCGAGAAAGTCGAAACCTTCGTCGATATGGGTGACTAGCGTCTTTTCTTCCGAGAGGCGTAAGCCCATCGGCAAAAGCACCGTTGCAACCTCTGACCGCAGTGCTTGGGCATGCTCTTCGGTGCCGTGGACCAGGACGAGAAAGTCGTCCGCATACCTGATGATTCGGTAGTTGGCGAGGCCCTTGACACGCCGTCGGCTGCGGCCGTAGGTGCCGCCCCAGGACTCCCATTCGTCCATGAAGTGCTCATCGAGCACCGACAGGGCGATATTCGCCAGGAGCGGTGAGAGGATGCCACCCTGCGGAGTGCCGGTAACGGTGTCCCTCATCACCTGGTCCTCACCGAGGACACCAGCTTTGAGGAACGCCTTCACCAGTCCCAGGACGCGCTTGTCTCCAACTCTTCTCCGCAATCGGTCCATGAGGCCGACGTGGGAGATTTCGTCGAAGCATGATTTGATGTCTCCCTCCAAAACCCAGTGGTAACCATGGGTCGTGTAGAAGAAGATCTCCTCGATGGCGTCCTGCGCCCGTCTCCTCGGTCGGAAGCCGTAACTGCACGGCTTGAAGTCCGCTTCGAAGATCGGCTCGAGGACCAGCTTCATGCTGGCCTGGACGCAGCGATCCCGGGCGGTTGGGATGCCGAGCCCGCGAAGCTTCCCCGATTTCTTCGGGATGAGCTTCTCCCGCACCGGCAAAGGGACGAACCGCCGGGCCTTGAGCTCATCTCGTAGCCCGGAGAGAAACGCCTCTCTGCCAAGGACGATGGAGCTTGGTGCGACTCCATCGACTCCTTTGGACCGTGCCCCTCGATTGCCCCGCACCCGAGCCCACGCCACGACTAGGAACGCGGGATCGGCGACGAGGTTGAACAGGTCGTCGAACCGACGATGAGGGTCGTCGGCAGCCCATTGGTGCAGCATTGTCTGGATCTTCAGTACCCGTTGCTCGGCCTCATAGAGATCGGGCCACGGAGCGTCGGTGTTCACCATCGTCCTCCTGATCTTCCAGTCCAACTACTGCGAACTCGCTGGGTCCCTTCGCCATGTGGCCGGCTTTGCCGACCTCGGACTACTACGGACCCTCCGCCCCACCCTCTCGGCATCAGCAGACGACGTGCCTTGCCGCTGCCGACCCGGTTGGCCGGCAGGTTGGCGCCGAGAGGACGGTTCCCACGTTCACCACAGACCGGTTGACGGGATCGGTGCCCAGCTTTTCCCCTGCAGGCCTGTCCACGGCTATCCCGCAGCACGTCACCGTGGCCCCCGACGCACCCTCGGCGTCGAGGCTGTCCCTCCCGGTTGTAGGGAGTCGCAGCGCACTGCCATCCCGGCCATCCACCAGATTCCCAGCCGGTCCTGACTTCTTGAGGGGGTTCCACCACTGGTTCCTGCATACGTACACCTCTCCGTCTTGCTGGCCGAGCCCGAGCTGTCTGGTAGTGCCAGTTCGTCCCGGCGTTGTAGAGGCTGCTCCCGCCCTTCCTCTCGTCTCCGAGGTCAGGCTGCCTCCAGCTTCAGCGGCCTGCTGCGACAGGCCACAGGTGGGGCTCTTCCCCCCACCCGGTCATGTGGCGCCTCGTGGCGCACCCACCCGTAGCATGCTTCCAAGACAACCTCGGGGTGCTCGCCGGCGGCGGTCACCGCCCGCTCGAAGGCGAGCAGGTCGTCATTGTCGACCTTGGTCACCTCGAGCGTCTCGCCTTCGGCGCTGCGCCGGACGATCACACTCCGGCGTCTGTGCAAGTCGATACCGACGTACTCTTGGGGTTGCATCTTGGTCCTCCTTCGTCGTGGAGTGTTTGGTTTGGTGACCCCGAGTTTTTCACTCGGCTCTCCATGACGAGGGTGGACCTTGTTGCTTTCGACGCGAGGCTTCGGAGGCACCCTTTGCCTTCCTACTGCTCGGCATGCCGGCCGGAGTATCACCGATCCGGTCACGCGGGAGCGGTCAAGCGCTCCTTCATCACATCAGGGACGTTGCTCGTATCGGTCATGGCTGCACGCCCCACTCGCTCATGAGCTTGTCTGCCTTGGAGGAGCTGCAAGTGTCCCCAGTGCTGTCCCACTCCAGCGACGCGAGACTAGGGTCCTTGCGCCAGAATGGGTGGCTTTTCGTGACGTACTCCTGAACCTTCGGCCACGAAAGGCGCACCAGCGTATGGGGCGGGCCAGCCCCGCCCAAGGTGAAATAACGGACGGCGCTCTCGGGTGATGGCTTCCTCGGATGGCAGGCGTCAACCGCGAGGCTGATGATATGGAACTCCTCCGGGGTCAAGAAACCAAGACTCTTGAACATCATGATCTCGTCGAAGGTGCCGGGTCCTCCGCCAAACTCACCGTCCTGATCCATCTGCCATGCCTCGTCCGGCGTGGTGGCGTGCGGACAGGGAAGATACTTCCGCGTCGACCACAGCTTGACGAGCTGATCGAGTGTCATTGTTCCTGCGCGGTAGCGCGCAAGCTCCTTGGATGTGCGTGCGTCACCGGAGCCGGGGGCGCAGGGGGTTTCAAGCGTATGGTCATCACTTTCCTTTCAGAAGTGGGCCGAAACCAAACAGGGTCAGAGCCGCCTCAAATGACTGGCGTCCGTACTTCTTCACCCACTCGGGATCGAGATTGGCGTTTAGCTCGGCGTCGAACTCCTCGAAGTCAGCGAGCGTCCAGTCGCCGAGGCTCTGGGGTCTTGCCACACCCGCTTGCTTTCTCAAAGGCAATGGACCCCCTTGCGGAGCTGTTCAGGCCGGAGCCATCCCGGTGCTAATGGACAGCAGTGTCCTGAATCGGAACCTGTTCTCGCTCGGCTGCCGAGCGGTCGGCGTCCGTCTCGGTCATGTCGGTCGACGGTTGACTAGGAAGCGCTTCCCGATGAAGGTCGACCACGACTCGCTTCAGCTCGTCAGCCATTGCTCCGGGTCGTCGACGGCAGAACGTTTCGGCAAGCCCCCCGTAGTACCATAAAGTTTCCTCACGGCTGAGGTTGAACCGCTTGAAGACGCCCGGACCTTCGGTGCGGAAGTCGAGCAGCAGTGACCGGGCGTTGTGAAGCTTGTCCGCCAGGGAGACCAGCAGAGTGTCGGCGTCTGCCTGCTCCAGGTGCTCAAGATAGAGCCGCTTGCGCTCAAGAGCTTGCGGCTTCGGCTTCTCCACGGTGTCGCTGCATCCCTCGACAACGGCGGCGGCGCGAGGACCGAACGCTTCTTCGATCTCTGCCGCAGTGGCGGTCGTGTCTTCGAGCACATCATGGAGGAGGCCAGTTATGGCGAGGTCCTCGTCCTCGCCGCCTTCCAACACGAGCGCAGCCACTCCGAGAAGGTGAGACACGTACGGAATGGTCGTTCCTTTGCGAACCTGATCGCCGTGGGCGCGCACAGCAAACTCCACGGCGTCAGCGATCCGACGACTCAGCACAGGGACGCATCGCGGGTCCGACTTGGTAGTTGTATCGGCGTCCTCGTTTGTCGGCATTGCACCCCTTCTCCCTTGAGTTTATAGGGGTTTCCTTGTCGATTCTCGCGAGCTTGTGTGTGGGGTACCTGAAACCGCCTCAGAGCGCCGATCTTCTGCGGCGTGACTAATCGGGGTGCCCGGGATGGGTTCGAGCGCTTAGAGCCTCAGCGGATAGGAGCCGTGGTCGGTGACCAGCGGTTCCGCCAGTCGATTAGCTTCGCGGTGAGGAGCAGAACGACCGTGAAGGCGAGCTGCGCGAGGCGGTGTGCAGTCTTTCTGTCAGTGTTCCGCCTCAACTGACCGTAGTTCGAGAGCCAGGAGTTCGTCCGCTCGACCGGCCAGCGCAGACCCATCGGGAGCTTCTTCGTCTCCTTGGTGGGAGAGCCTCGCTTGCGCTTCTTCGCGATCACGGCGTCATCGATCCTCGCCGCTGAGAGGCGGGCTCGCGTCGCCTCGGAGTCGTAGCCACGGTCGAGCCAGATGGTCTCGATCTCCTCTGTGAGCCCGCGTCGGGCGCCGTCCTCGAGCGTCGGCGCCAAGAGGACCAGTCGTTGCGGTTGGCACCGTCTGCGGTCCAACCGAAGGGGATCCCGACCTTGTCGGTGAGGACCGACCACTTCCATCCGAGCTTGGCCCGATCCGTCGGGTTCTTACCCGTTCCCCCGCCGCCACAAGGGCTCTTGTGCAAGCTGCCGTCCACGGCGACGTCGGAAAGGTCGAGGCCGATGATCCGGTCGTAGCCGGAGATCGCCTCGTTCGCGATTGCCTCGAAGACCCCAGCAGCGATCCACTCGTCGCGTCGGCTTGCGTGCGGTCGTGTCTTAGACCTTGTTGCCACACAGCCGCTCCGCGTCCTCTACGAGCAGCCGGTCACGAGCCGGACGAGCATCACCTCGAAGCAGTCACGGTCAAACTTGCGGTGCCGGTGACAACCGAGAGGATGGTTGTCTACCGGGACTGGCACGAGAGGGTCGATCGCCTCCCAGACAATGTCCTTCACTTCAGGAACAAACGCCCGCATGATCGTCGGCACCTCCACTCGGTCATTGGTCGTTAGGTGCACCCGACATCACAGCCGGGACAACCCCCCGACCGGTGGATGGTCTCTGCTTGCGCGAACTACCTGTTCAGAGGCCTATTTCCCTATTTGCGCGGCCTCTTAGCGGCTACATGAGGGGCGCCGCGATGCTTCGCGTGCCCCCGCCGCCTCTCAGTAGGACCCGGCAGCGAGCACCGTCCCCAACAGCCCGATGCAGTTAAGGGTGCCAGGCACAGCGGCGGTGGCGTCGAGCTCGGTCGCCGAACGCGGCGTCGGATAGGTGATCGCCGCTGGCGTCAGCCAGAGGTGGCTCTAGTGTAGTGTCTCAGTTTTAACTGGTGTTTGCATGGAGAGAGCGACTCGGCCCCGGCGGACCTTCTCGAGGATGTCCTCGGCCGTGGCGGTCCAAACGAATGGCTTGGGGTCGTCGTTGTGGGCAGCGAGAAACGCCTCGATGGCGGCGATCAGATCAGGCACCGACTTGAACACCCCCCGGCGGAGCGCCTTGCCGGTGAGATCACGGAACCAGCGCTCCACCATGTTCAGCCATGAGCTCGAAGTGGGGATGAAGTGCAGATGAAAGCGAGGGTGCTTCTCCAGCCAGGCGAGAACGTTGTCGTGGGTGTGCGTTCCGCAGTTGTCGCAGATCATATGGATCTGCAAGCCTTTTGGAACCTGGCGGTCGATCGTGCGGAGGAACTTCAAGAACTCGCTGTTGCGGTGCTTGGGCAGGCACTGGCCGATCACCACTCCGGTCAAGACGTTCAGCGCAGCAAAGAGCGTGGTCGTGCCGTTGCGTTTGTAATCGTGGGTCATCGTGCCCGCCCGGCCCTTTTTCATCGGCAGGGTCGCCTGGGTCCGATCGAGAGCCTGGATCTGGCTCTTCTCGTCCATGCACAACACCACGGCCTTCTCCGGCGGGTTCAGATAGAGCCCGACCACGTCGACGAGCTTCTCCTCGAAACGCTTGTCGTTGGAGAGCTTGAACGTCTCCACCCGGTGCGGTTGCAGACCCCGCCAGACCAGACCCGCTGCACTGTGGCCGGGCTCACGCCTTGTGCTTTGGCCATCGAACGGCAGCTCCAGTGCGTCTCACCGGCCGGCTTGTCATGGAGTGTGGCGCGCACGATCTTGTCCACCTTCTCCGCCGAATCGACGCCTTACGCCCCCGGCCCGGCCGCACCCGGCCGAGCTTGGCCACGCCCTCCTCGCCGAAGCGGGACCGCCAGGCCACGACACTGGCCGGCGAGACCTCGAGACGCGGCCGCGATCGCCGTGTTCGCCAAGCCCTCGCCGGCGTACAGCAACGCCTTGGCCCTTATGACCTCACGCTGGGGCGCCGTGCGGGACTTGGAGAAATTCTCGAGGATCTCCCGCTGGCCGTCGGTCATCGCAAGTGGTGGGCTCGGCGTGCGGATGTCGACACCTTACTACAATCACCATCTATTTGCGAGACACTACACTAGCGGAACGGCTCCAGCGAAACTCATCATGAAGCCCGTTTCCGGTGAGCACCCGGAAGATAAGGCGTCAGGGTCGGAACAATGGTTCCAGTGAGGTGGTCGAAGATCTGTGTGAGGACACCCACAACTGGTGGACCCTTCACTATGTCTGGCATGGTGGCGAGCGAAGGAACATCATCGATCACCATCTCGACAATCGCTTCGGGGTGCACCCTCATGTCGTCCTTCCTGATATCGGGCCGCAGGGGGAAACTGCCTAGGCGTGTGGGCTGATCTCCCACCACGACACCAGTGAAACTGTGAATATCGCCGACAGCAAACGGATAGTCCCTCGCAGGGTCATATCCATCGCCAATCCGCAGAACGAGTGCACCGGAGGCGGCTACGACATGCAAAAGGCGGTGCTTGTTGATGCGGTCGAGTTTGTGCAGAATCCACAAGGGATCTTCACGGAAGTGGGAACCTCGATTATACGGCTGCAATCGCTCGATGTCTGTTTGCGTGCGTGGATCAATACCACGGATCTTGTATATCCCGCTGCCGGGGGCTGGGGTCCCAGCCTTCGTGGTGCGGAAGAAGGCGCTGCGGCCAATACCGGGTTGCCCGCTCTTGTCTTCGTCTCCGAAGATCGGGAACTCGCTGCTCTCTGCGACATCATCGGGGAGCAGCTTGGTAGAAGCCGCGGCCAGTTCGTAGGCCAAGAGGTCAAGAGACGAGCGCATATTGTGCAGACACTCACCGATCTTCACGGCGAGAGGATAGGGAGCTGGCTGCTCGATCAGTTTGGCCATCAGGCAGGTATTCCCACGGACCAGCTTGTCAGGCTTGAGCCATTGCGTGTGCTTGTCGCCATCGATCCATGGCTGAAGATAGGTGGTTATCCACGCCAGGTGCTCTTTCCCGCGGCCTGATCTTGAGCAAATGCCCTCGCGCGGGCTGGAGCCACGATGGGACAGCCTACGCGGCCACCTCGGACGATGCCTCGTGAGCATTGTCCAGAGCGAATACCAGCCATCCGGGGATCGTAAGGTCGACGTGCAGCTTAACGTGCTCGATCCGGCGGATGCGGAGAGGGAGCAGCGCCCGCTCATGCTTCAGGTAGCCGAACTCCCGCGCGACTGCTCCCCGCCTGGTGGGCACCACCTCACGGCAGGAGTGGCCGACCGCTGGGTAGCTCCCTTGACCGGTGCCATGATTTCGTCGTGAGCGACCGTCCTTCAGATGCTGACGGTGACCCTCGTCGTGTGACCGGTGTTCACGTGTCGCCCGATCAGCCGTCCGATCAACCACCCGAGCCACCGCCGGTGAAGTTGATGCCACTGCGTTACGTCGGTACCTGTTCGATTTGTCACGTCGCCCTTCCTGCGAAGACAAAGGCGTACTGGCACCGTGACACCCACAGAGTCACCTGCGTTGCGTGCCACGCGGGACCGTCTCAAGAACCAACAAAGCCAGCCGATCCTGTCCCGACGACTGAAATGGATCGCGGCACGGCGGGAAGGTCGGCCCTGACCGAGTTCGAGCGCCGACACCGCAAGCGTGAGGAACGCATCGACGCGAAGTTCGGACGCCTAGCCGGGGTCGTCAAGTTCCTCTCTGATGACCCGCAATCGACCAAGGCTTGGGCAAGCGGCGCTGTCCGGCGAGATGCGCGTGGCGCAGCAACTGGCGGACAAGCTCGGGACAAGCGCCGTCCTCCTCAGCGACCGCAGGGTGCCAAGGACGCGGGGAGATATCGACCACATCGCCATTGCGGCATCGGGCGTGTGGGTGATCGACGCCAAGCACTACACGGGCAGGGTGGAGCCCCGTGACAAAGGCGGGTGGTTCAGGACTGACTGGCGGCTGTACGTCGACGGACGCGACAAGACGAAGCTGGTCGACGCACTTGACTGGCAGATCGCCGTCGTTGAGAAGGCACTCTCCGGCGAAGAAGTTCCCATTCACGCAGCTCTTTGCTTCGTGGGGGCTAACTGGGGTTTGTTCTCAAAGCCGTTCCAGCACGCCGGTGTCTGGGTGACGTGGGTAGCAAAGCTCGCCGACATTATCCTCGAACCGGGTCCGCTCGGCGAAGACGAGGTTCAAGCCGTAGCTGCAAAGCTCGCCCGCGTGTTGCCCGCGAAGTAAATGGGCACCGTCACACTGTTCTTCGATGGTGATAGTCCCCCCGCGAGGAAAATCGCGACTAGCGCTATGAGACGGAGACGATGCCCCGTACACCATTGTCGACAATCTCGCGGACGACAGACGCCTTCCACACGAAACCAAGATCAGATTCCTCGTTGATCCGACCAGAGTAGACCCCAACGAACTCCTCGATAGTGCCGCTAGCAAGGAACGTATTGCCGTGGATGTCCCTGAAGTTGCCGGTTGTGGTGTAGAAGACAACGGGAGACCCGGACTGGCCAGGGCGAGTGCGGCTATCAACGAGGAACCTTGGAAGTCCGCCGAAGTCGATTTCGTGTTCGCTCGCTACAAAGCCCTGGACCCAAGTGGCCATGGCGCCCCCATAGCGGATGCCGAAGGGAAATCCCACGATGCTCAGAGACCCAGCCATATTGACAGCAGTGCGTACTTCCGCCCACGGGTCGTACCCATAAATGTCAACGCCCGCCGTATCGGTTAGCGGCAACGCGATAACGTCGACCTTCGACTGGTGAACGGGGTGTTCAAGCCACAGCGGGATGCCTTGCGGATCGTAGAGCGGCTCTGCTTTCATGACCCAGCGTCCGAGAGTTCCGGCGGCGTTGTGCCAGACGCGGATGGCATCTGGACAGACTCCCGAAGGGACAAGGCTCGTATGCGTCTCCGGGTGGCGACCGCTAACGACGTGGAAGTTCGTGACGAGGTAGCGCCCCGCTTCTCGCTCAACAACGAAACCCGTAGCGCTACCCATTACAGCGCCTCTAAATGTTGTTTCCAAGAACAGAGAGACGATGGACGGACGAGCAATTCCAGGCACAAGCTAAAGGTACTGGCACACGTGCCGTCGCGCTGAACAGGATCAGTCCTGATGCTCGCCTCGGGTCGGAGATACTACAACCGCGCTGACCACGTTGGCCGGAGTGTCTTGCCCAAGGAATAGCCTGCGGCTGCTCGTTCCCGGTCTGCTGCTCGGCGTCACCACCGCGCCGCGAACGGTCAAACGTGTACTCCTATCGGGCCACCGGTGCAACAATCGCGGACGGGATCATCGAGTTCATGGACAATGACCAGGGCTACGTTGCCTGGCTGGCTGATCATCCAGACGGATTCGTCTTGAACTGCGAGCGACCGCCGCGACCTTCGTACTTAACCTTGCGCCGAGCAACGTGCTGGACCATCAGCAGGGCGTCGGGTAATAACTGGACCGTGAACTACCAGAAGGTCTGTGCCGACTCGTTCCAGGAAATCGCCTCCTGGGCCGGGCAGATCGGGCCACCGTGGAGCTGTGGCTTCTGCGCGCCTGGTTCATGACCCTGGCTCATCTGGGAATCGGCACGAACACGAAGACAAGCGTGCGACGACCTCCTCGCGGATGGTACGTTCACGCCCCACCTCGTCTGTCAGTTCCTGAACTCGCTTCTCAAGCCAGTCAAGCCGTCCCTCCACAGTTCCAGTCGCTTGCGCGGTGAAGGTTGCCGTCAGGGTCGTATAGATACAACCGGCCATCTGCCAAGATGAGTTCTTGGTATCGTCCGACTTCTAAGAAGCGACCAGCCGGACCTTCTTGGTAGGATGCAGGCACTTTCCGTTGCGAAGGGGTGTGCAATGAGTGACACGTCCCAGGGTCCCGGGTGGTGGCTGGCAACAGACGGCAAGTGGTACCCGCCCGCCGTCCCGGTGCAACCTAGACCAACGTGGGCGGACGCCGCTGACCCGAACGCCGATGCCTTGCCCAGCACTCCGTTTCCTGTGGCACCTCCAGCTCCAACGCCCCAGTCCTACAGGCAACAGCCGGGATACGCCCAGCCCTATCCACAGCAGCGACCCTACCGTGAGCCTTATCCTCAGCAGCCGCCCTACGGTCAGGCCGCATCCTACGGACAGCCATACATGCCGCCACAACCGGTGTACGTGACGCAGCAGACTGCCGTTGCTGTCAACGTCGGAGGGAACCGCCACGGTCTGCTGTGGTGGCTTGTTTTCGGTTGGTGGGCTTGGATGTTCGGCTACGGCTGGCTGTGGGGGCGGCGCGGGTCGAAGACCAAAGCTGTGAACATGAATTTCAAGCGCTAGAGCCAGTCGCCAAACAAGTGCTCGCCAGAGCCGGGTCTGCCCTGACAGAACACACAGCGATGAGTCACGTTGCAGCCATCAGTACAAGCGATCCTTGAACAGGTGCTCTGGCGGTACTTACCGGTTCAGCTCCAGCCATCGATTCGTTGCGACATGTAGTTGCTCAACTAACTTCCATGAATCGCGCTGCTCGTCCCGAGTCAGGTTTGGGTTTCCTGGTCCGCCGTTCTCGTCAAAGAACCGTTGTACCGTGGTCATCCTCTCGCGAAGCGCCTTCTGAGCTTCCATTCGTTCCTTTTCCTCGGTCACGACCCAAACTCTACGACGCTTGGCGTCGACCGTAGTCTCCGGGTTAGTGCGGAGACGCTCCCAGGCGTCGGCCGTTTCCTGGTCCTCCACGACGATGGGTGGCAAGGGAGCGCGAGGAGCGTCGCGGTCCTCCTGCATAGCCTTGGCACTCGCGAGTTCCCGGAAATCCGCTGAGGTCATCGCGTCCGGATCGAGCAAGGCAGTCATGACCGGACCTCATCTGGTTCGGCGCTTGTTCCGCTAGCCGCGCCGACAGGTGACACCGGCAACGAGGCAACGTACGTTTCAAGGTCAGCAGTCCGCACTACCCGGCGACCGCCGATCAGACAGGACGGGATCGAACCGCCCTTCAGCAGTTCGCGGAACCTCGTCCTGCCGAGCGACAACCGTCGGGCCGCCTCCAGTTCGTCTACAGCCAACTCGTCCATTTAGTCACCTCCTCGGTGCTAGACCGCCGTTCGAGAGTCGAACGTGTTCTTTCGGTACCAAAAGCGTGCCCGCTAGGGACGAAGGTGTGGGGCACCGAGTCGACCTCATGGTCTGGTATGACCGCGAAAGGTCTGCACTCGTCGAACAGGGTTTGCTTCTCAGCGCGGCTCATCGCTCGGCCCCGCCAGTGACTGCCTTCTGATTTGAGGCACTTGGACCACGATCGTCGTCCACCGATCTCAAACCCCCGGCAAAGCCACCGGCGCAAACCGTCGTCGACACTTTCGAGCCGTCGCGGAGACTCGTCATCATCTTTGTGGCTCCGCGACAGTCGCCGTGAGGTACTGATCCGGGTCGAAGCCATGCACCTCGCGGATGAACTTGGGAACTGACACCCGCCATTGAGCACCGACCTTGAACGCACCCGGTATGTGGGGCGCGAGGCGGTAGGCGGTGCTGGGGTGGATGTCAAACTGTTTGGCAGCCCATGCAAGATGCTTGACATCGGCGGGCAGGGAAGTTGCGGTCATAGGTTCAGGATGACCGAAGGAGGCTGGGGGGTGCTAGAGCCGGATCTTGTGGATTACCCCCTGAATTACTGGAAGATCCTGTGCACGGAACGTTGACAAGTCTGTACCGTTACGAGATTGCCCAGATAAATGCTGACGAATGTGGTCCAGACAACGACCATGACGTCGTAGGAGCAGCTTGAGCGAAGCCCTGGCACGATTCCGCTTTGTCCTGGTTGGCCCCGTGTATGAGGTTCTGCTGCGCCGGTATTCGCTTCTTGTGTCGTGGCGGCTGTCGTGTTCTGGCAGCGTTCCGATTCGGAATCGTCAACGAGACAGTCCACCCGAAAGATGCAGATCTTCTTCTTAGGTCGGTGGCGCGAGCACCCTTCCGAGACTGGCTGCAAGTTCCCGGTCACGCTGTTTGAGTGCATGGCTGTAGACGCGGAGGGTGATGGACGGATCCGCATGGCCCAGCCTGTCACCGACAGTCACCGGGTCGAAACCGGCGGCGATCGCCTGGGTAGCTCAGAAGTGGCGCAGCGCCTGAAGGTGAGTGTCGACGCCAGCCTTGTTGGCGACGCGTTGAGTGAACTTGGAAACCACTCCTGGACGAATCGGTTCAAGCCCGACAGGTGAGCGTGAGAACAGAAACGCGTCTGGAGGAATGGTCAAGGCGAGGTCGTTCGCCAGTTTGTCGACCCCTTCGCGGTGCCGACGCAAGATCGCAAGTCCGAGATCGTCGATTCCAATCCTTCGTGCCCTATGTGTCTTTGTTGCTTTCTCGGCCCATCCGCCGCCCACTACTTCATAGACCGACCGAGCGATTCGGAGCGTGCCGTCCTGCCACTCAACATCCGACCATCTGAGCGCACACAACTCGCCGCGCCGGGCACCGGTGAGGGCGGCGAGGAGTAGCAACGAAGCGAGGGTCGGTTCGATCGACTCGGCCGCCTCGACGACGCGGCGGACCTCGTCAGGACTCGGGGCGACGACCTCGGCCGGATGCACCGTCGGTGGCGTTGCCTGCCTTGCGACATTGCCGTCGACGAGCTGCCACCGCTCGGCTTGATGCAACGCGGTACCGATGAACACGTGAACATGACGTACCGTCATCGCCGCGTTGCCCTTCGCCGTGAGCTTGGCGTAGAGACGATCGAGGTCGCGTGCCGTGAGCCGACCCAGCTTGATTTTCCCGAGTTCGGGGCGCACGACGGCATTGGCAATCTGTCGGTACCCGCGGAGCGTTTCTGGCGAGCGACCTGTTGACTCCTTGTGATCGAGGAACAGGTCGAGCAGGTCGCTCACCGTCTCTGTCCCGGTCGCTGTGTTGCCCTTGTTCGCCTCGGCGATCATGTTCGCCAACTCGCGGTCGGCGAGGCGTGTACCGGCACCGCGCTTCGCGTCTTGTCTCCCGTGTGAATCGTCTTCGAGCGCTGGACTGGGTTGCCCTTAGCGTTGCGGCCGATGTAGACGCGCAGACGCCACACACCCGGCGCTACTTCTGTCTTGGTTCCTTTCATGATGGCGATTGTAGTCGCATTGTAGTCCTAGGTGGTGGACCCTTTCACAAATACTACCTCTGACCTGCGCCCCCGGCAGGACTCGAACCTGCGACACGCGGTTTAGGAAACCGCTGCTCTGTCCCCTGAGCTACGGGGGCTGCTTGCTGCAACCTGACGCAGTTTCCCACGAAGGCGACACTGCCAGGAACCCGGTGGACGCCCAGCCCGAAGCTTCCGCTCGAACCGCCACCGCAAACCAACCGACTACCAGCCGCCCTTCTCGCGGACGATGACTCCTCTGCTGCTCATCGGGTTTGGCTTGCCCACCGCCAGGCATATCGTGGGTGACGGGCATACGAAACTGCTGAGCCAGTAGGGGGGGTTCCAAACCATGACCCAGGTGACCCCGTCGTCCCCACTTCTCCACAGGGTAGACGCCGTGCTCAGCATCAGACAACCACCGCCGGCATTGGCACAGCTGATAGCACCGGAGTATATGGGAGGGTAGGTCCTCCAGGTCTTGCCTCCGTCGGATGTGTACTTCTTCATCGGGACGGTCCAAGTCTTGCCCTGGTCTGTGGTCGTCATGTCTTGCTCGCCCGAGACCAAGCAGTCCGTGACAGTACGGCACGCAATTCCTGCACCGCCGCTCTTGGATCGCTCGGTCCAGGTCACGCCGCCGTTTGCGCTCGTGATGATATCGAACCCCACTGCAATACAGTCCCGGCTCGTGGGGCACGCGATATCACTAAAGCTTTGCGGATATGGCGAGAGCGGGTTAGAGCGACTGGTCCAGGTCGACCCGTCATTTGAAGTCGTGAGCACGAGGCCCGGGTAACCCACGGCAATGCAGTCTCTGTCGCTTGTGCAGGTGACCGCATTTACTGATGTACTGCTCTCAGTCCACCGGGTCGTCCAGGTAGCCCCATGGTTCGCGCTCGTCAGAATGATGCCAGCCCCCAGCGCACCCACTGCAATGCAGTCATTGCTCGTCGGGCACGTGCTGGCATTCAGGTTGTAGTGCGTGCCAGAGGGTCGTTGGGTCCAAGTCAGCCCGGCATTGCTCGTGGTCAGGATAGTGCCCTTTTGTCCTGTTGCAATGCAGAAAGTACTCGTCGGGCAGCTTATGCCGATCATCGGGGGAAGAGTCTTAGCGGAGACCACGCTCCATGATGGGCCACGATTGGTCGGTGGAGAAGTCTCGATTGTGCCCTCGATCTCGCTGAAGCCTGCGCCGCCCGACTCTGCGTCCTGTGACCAGGTTGCCGGACTCGAATCGACGACCGTGTAGGTTCCGGCTGGTAGGACCAGCTCGGGCCGAGCTGTCCAGTTGACGTTCGGGGCGCCTGACCCGCCGCTGGTCACGACGGGCCACGGACCATGAAGAGAGCCGAGCGAACTGCGGAGTGCGATCGTTCCTCCAGGACTGCCGTGCCCGTCGTTCCAGTGGTAGTCAAGGATCATCGTGATCAGGCAGGACTCCTTGATCGTGAACACCGTGGGTGCGGCCGGGGCATTGCTCACGGTTCCGCTGTTGAAGTTGTCGAATATGACCTGGGGGCCAGTCGCGTGGGCTACACCCGAGCCCAGGGAGACCAGGCCAACCAGGAATAGAGCCATGACCACGAGCGGTGGCCACGCCTTGAGACGTCGCCATGGTCGTGGGTTCGTGTCGTTGCCGAAGTCCTTCATGTTCCACAAGCCCTTTCGAGTTTGAACTCCGTAAGACAGTGACGCAGAGTAGTGCAGAGGCACATCGTGGCTGTGGCATGTCGTGGCGGGCAATTCGGGAGAGCCAGGTATCGCGGTATCGAGCGGGTGTCACGACCGGGTCATGGGCGCAGTGGCCGCCGACTTGGCCATTTCGCCCGGCAAGGGTCCTCGGCGAGGGCACGCTGCACTGGGGGTCCGGTCGTCCCAGGCCGTTCCTTGCGGGGGCGATGATTGTGGCCGGGAACCAGAGGCTCTCCCTCTACGATCGCATTGAGCCTGCGTCGCTCGTGCCACGATTCCTCGGTGGTCCCGACGCGAGCCGGGAGGCTGAGGATGCCAGCTCGGAGTGCAGGATTGCTGCCTTATCGCCTCCGCGGCGATCGGGTGCTCGAGGTGCTCGTCGTGCATCCCGGCGGCCCTTTCTGGGCCAACAAGGAGGACGGTGCCTGGTCGATCGCCAAGGGCGAGTATGCGCCGAGTGAGGACCCGCAGGAAGCCGCAGACCGGGAATTCGCAGAGGAGCTGGGCCGAGAACCTCCCTCAGGACCCAGGATCGACCTTGGCGAGCTCCGCCAGCCGAGCGGCAAGGTGGTTCGTGTGTGGGCTGTCGAGGGCGACATTGACGTCGAGAACGTCGTCAGCAATGAGTTCGAGATGGAGTGGCCGCCGCACTCGGGCCAGGTGACGTCGTGGCCGGAGGTAGACCGGGCTGCCTGGATGCCGGTGGCCTCAGCCAGGAGCAAGCTCTCCAGGGGCCAGGTCGGCTTCCTGGACCGGCTCGTCCTGCGGCTGCAGAAGACCCCGGAGAGCGGTTCCTCATTGGGCAGTTGATGGCTGGTGGGTCACCCGACCCGCGAGCGCCATGCCGGCCGCATGTCCCAGTAGAGCGCGAGCGCCTGTTCGAGGGCGAAGGCGATCCGAACGAGCAGCGGCTCGCTCCAAGCGGCACCGACCAGGCAAAGGCCGACCGGAAGCCCGTCCGCCTTGCCGACCGGCAGGCTGATCGCCGGGTAGCCTGCCACGGCCGCGGCCTGATAGCCCGCACGGCTGGGCGGGTCGCCATGGACGTGGTCGACGCGCCAGGCCGGGCCCATGGTCGGGAATGCGAGCGCGTCGGCGTTCGCGCTTTGCAGAGCGGCGTCTATACCGTCGCGGCGCGCCCTCCGCCAGTTGCGCGCCCGAGCTTCGAGGTAAGCAGGAGTGTCGAGCCCACCCACTTCGCAGGCGTCGATCAGGATGTCCTGTCCGAAGAAGGCGAGCTCGTCGGCTGCATGGTCTTGGTTGAACGAGACGATCTCCGAGACGGTGCGGGGTTGTCCTCGGGCTGCCGGTCTTGTCGCAAGGTATGTCTCGACGCCGGCCTTGTACTCGTGGAGCATCACGGTCATCTCGTCGTTGCTCTGCCAGATGGCCTCGGCCGTGGCTACGTCGGCAGGATCGACTATCACTGCTCCCGCGTCTCGGGCGACTTGCAGGGCTACCTCGACCAGGGTGTCGGCCTCCTCGTCGTAGCCGAAGTAGTGCCGGCGCGGGACGGCGACGCGCACACCCGAAAGACCGTCGGAATCGCAAAAGGCCGTGTAATCCGTGGGCAGATCGGCCGGGCGAGTCATCGTGACCGGGTCGAGCGGGTCCGCGCCTTCAACGCCGCCTGCGAGGACTCCGAGAAGCGCCGCGGCATCGGCGACGTTCCTCGCGAGCGGCCCGACGGTGTCCTGGCTCGACGCGATCGGCACCACTCCGGTCCGGCTGGTGAGGCCGACGGTCGGCTTGATCCCCACGACGCCGTTCAGGGCCGCTGGGCAGAGGATGGACCCGTCGGTCTCGGTTCCGACTGCCAGCGGGGCGAGCCCGGCAGCGACTCCGGCGCCCGACCCCGAACTGGAACCTCCCGGCGACCGATCCAGTGCATGGGGGTTGTGGCACTGACCGCCGGTGGCGCTCCAGCCGCTCGAGGAATGTCGGTCACGGAAGTTGGCCCATTCGGAGAGGTTGGACTTCGCGATGACGATCACGCCGGCCGCTCGCAGCCGCCGCACGACGACGGCGTCCGTGCTGGGCCGGGTCATGGCCAGCGCCAGCGAACCTGCGGTCGTGCCCTCGACGCCCGCTGTGTCGATGTTGTCCTTCACGAGTGCCGCGATGCCGTGCAGAGGGCCGCGGACCTTGCCCTGCCGGCGCTCGGCGTCCAGCTTCCGCGCGGCCTCGATGCCCTCAGCGCAGGTTGCCAGAACCGCGTGCAGACCGGGACCGCCGCGGTCGACCTCCTCGATGCGTTCCAGCAGGGTCTCCACGATCTGTTGTGAAGTGACGGAGCCTCGTTCGAGCAGGCGACCAGTGTCGCAAGCCGATTGGAAGCCGATCTCCGCGGTTGAAGGACTGGGGTCGGCCATGGCCCCAGTCTGTCCGACTCCGCGTCCAAAAGGGGGAACCCCACAGGGGCCCTGCAGCCGGACGCCAGGCACGATTGTCAGACGGCCGAGCCCGTCGCGGCCAGCTCGACTTCCGTCGGCTCCGAGCTCATGGCGCGGGTTCGGGGTGTGCGGCGGATGACGGCGACCGCCGCGACCGCACCGGCAATGGCGATCCCACCCGCGGCCCGCATCCCGAGGGCCATGGCGGTCGTGAACGTGTCGTGTGCGGCTTGCAGGATCTGGGTCCCGCGCACGCCGCCGATCTTCTTGCCGACCGCGTCGGCGGCCGCAATAGAACCGGTGGCCATGTGAACCACCGAGCCGGGTGCGTGGTGGGAAGCGAGCCTGGTGCTGAGACGGCTGCGGTAGACAGCGGCAGTGAGGCTGCCCACGATCGCGACACCCAGGGTTCCTCCCACCTCCCGGATCGTGTCGTTTACGGCGCTGCCCGCGCTCGCTTGATGGGCCGGCACCGTCGTCATGATCGTCGAGCTCGCCGGAGCCATCACGAGTCCCATGCCTGCTCCCATGATCGCGACCGCGAGGGCCAAGGCCGGATATCCGGTGTCGACTCGTGCGGTCGACAGATCGAGCAGCCCCAATCCCATGAGGGCGAGTCCCGCCGAGATGACGACCCTGTTGCCGAGGCGTTTGGCCAAGACGGGTGAGAGCGGCGAGGCCGCTCCGGTCGCGAGCGCAAAGGGGAGAGCCCGGACGCCGGCGGAGAGCGGGCTGTAGCCGTGCACGAGTTGGAGGTACTGCGTGAAGACGAAGAGGCTGCCGAAAAGGGCGAAGAACGTCACTGTGATGGAGCCCGACGCGGCCGAGAACGCTCGTGACGAGAAGATGCGCAGGTCGATGAGCGGGTGCTCGACTCGCAGCTCCCACCAGACGAAGATCGCGATCCCCGCTAGTCCCGCAGCCGCTTCGGCGAGCGTCCCGAGCCCGGTCCAGCCGCGGGTCGGGGCTTCGATGATGGCGTCGACGATCGCCACGAGAGCTCCACCGACCAGCACCGTGCCGACGACGTCGAGCGAGCGCCGCCCGGGCTCCGCAGTCTCGGGCACGACCCAGAGCACACCGACAAGGGCAACCACGACGATCGGGACGTTCACGAGGAACACGCTGCCCCACCAGAAGTGCGCGAGGAGCAGGCCACCGAGCGTCGGGCCGATGATGACGCCGACGCCTGCCACCGCCGACCATGCCGCGATGGCCTGCGCCCGCTCATGCGGAGGGAAGACGGCGTAGAGGATCGAGAGCGTCGCGGGCATGACGAACGCGGCCCCGAAGCCCATCACGACCCGATCGAGGATCAGCACGCCCGTGCTCGGGGCGAGGGCCGCGGCCAGGCTGCCGAGGGCGAAGACGACGAGCCCTCCGATGAGCGACGCCCGGCGGCCGTAGCGGTCTCCGAGCGCTCCGGCAGGGATCAGCAGCGCAGCAAAACACAGCGTGTACGCGTCCACTACCCACTGCAACGAGCTCGTGCCGGCGTGCAACACTCTGGCGAGCGTCGGCAGCGCGGTGTTGAGCACCGTGTTGTCGATGACCCCGGCCAGCAGGCTGAGGCAGAGCACGAGCAGTATCTGTTTGCGCCGAGGATGGCCGTTCGGCCACTTGGAGCTCGCCATGCCGCCAGATGCCTGAGGGTGCGTCGACGGAGCAGAGGTGACTTCGGCACGCATGTGGCCTCTCCTGCAGTTTGGACTAACGGGCGTTGACTTACGAGCGTAAGTATAGACAGATGAACTAACGGCTGTAAAGTAAAAAGCGTGAGGGACCCTCGCTCCGACTCGACAGTCCAGGTCAGAAGTGGCCGAGAGCTCTCGGAGGGGCGGCCCAAGCGCAAGCGCAATGCTCGAGGACAAGGGGAGCGTCTGACCGAGGAGATCGTCTCAGGGGCTCTTTCGATCATCGAGCGTGAAGGGACCGATGAGGCCGTGACGCTTCGCGCCGTCGCCCGCGAGGTCGGGATCGCCGCTCCGTCGATCTACGCGCACTTCTCCGATCGGGGAGCGATCATGCTCGCCGTGGTCGCACGGGTCTTCGACGAGCTGACTCAGGCAATCTCGCAGGCACGCGCCGCCGCCGGTGTCGATCCCGTCGAGTGCCTGGTCGCCGGCTGTGAGGCGTACGTGGCTTTCGGCCTGCGACGGCCGGCGCGCTATCGGGTGCTGTTCTCCGAGCCGCGGCCCGCCACCAACGATTCCTGGAAGGACTACTGCAAGCCGGTCGAATTCGCCCCGAATGGTGCGCCAGTGCTCGAGTTCGGTGCCGAGAGCTTTGCGCTTCTCGTGGACGCGCTCGCCTCGTGCGTCGCGGCCGGTCGGTCGGCGAGCATCGACGCGATGGCTGACAGCACCGCGATCTGGGTTGCCCTGCACGGGACCGTCAGCCTCCAGTCATCGGCGCCGGGATTCCCCTGGCCCGAGCCCGACGACTTCGTCCGCCAGTTCGTGCTCCGCCTTGCTCGTATCACGCCGGAGCCGCTGGCCTAGAGCTTCGAGAGCATCACGCCGGAGCCGGTGTGTTGATGTCGCCCGTCCGAGCGCTGCTTCGCGTACGGTTACGAGCCATGAGCACCTTGGAGCAAGGATGAGCGTGGGCGTCCCCGGCGACCGCAACCGGTTCGCGCAGAAGCTGTTCTCGGATCTGCCGGCCCGTTACGACCGCCTCGCCGAGTGGCTGTCGTTTGGTCAGAATTCCAGGTGGCGAAGGGCGATGGTCGACCACATAGTGCCGGGCTCGCCTCGGCGGGTGCTCGACGTCGCGTCGGGGACCGCAGGCGTAGCGCTCCAGCTGGCGGACCGCACGAGCTCACATGTCGTGGGCGTCGACCTCACCTTGAGCATGCTGAAGATGGGGCAGCGCAACGTGGCGCAGGCCCACCAGGTGAGGCGCATCCAGCTGGTGAACGGCCGAGCCGAGGCGCTCCCGTTTCCCGATGCCGCCTTCGATGCGCTTACTTTCACGTACTTGTTCCGTTACGTGGACGACCCTCAGGCAACACTGAACGAGCTTGCCCGCGTTGTGCGGCCAGGTGGCCTCGTGGCGAGCCTCGAGTTCATGGTGCCTCCCAATGGCTTCTGGCGCTGGTGGTGGTGGGCCTACACGCGTCTTGTGCTGCCGGTCGGCGGGCTCGCGACAGGCGGCATGGAGTGGTACCGGGTGGGACGTTTCCTCGGCCCGAGCATCTCGAGGCTGTATCGGCAGTATCCCGTTGCCTGGACGGTTGACGCCTGGCGCCAGGCGGGATTCGAGGACGTCGGCACCAGAGTCATGAGTCTTGGCGGAGGGCTCGTAATGTGGGGCCGGCGATCCGGTGGTTGACGAGCGTGCGGGTACCCCGCCAGCTTGTCACGCCGGCCCGCCGCCCTGTGACGCCGGCCCGCCGGCCGGAGACCCGGCCGCACCTGCCTTCTATGCCGTGGGGACCGGTGGCTGGCGGGACTGGTGGATAGTTCTGCACCCGCCGTACACAGCGTGGCACCTGTCGTACGTAGTGGTCGGCGCCTGTCTGGCCCCGTTCGTGAACACGACCCGTTTGGTGGCCACACTGCTGGCCTTCTTCTTTGCTGTCGGCGTCGCCGCACACACTCTCGACGAGTTGAACGGCCGGCCGCTTCGAACCAAGCTGCGCTCGGAGCATCTCGTTGCTGCGACCGTGGTAGGCCTCGCGGCGGCTGTCGCTCTCGGTGCGGTCGGTGTGACCAGGACCGGCTGGGTGCTCGTGCCGTTCATCCTGGTCGGGCCCCTGATCGTGATCGCCTACAACGCCGAGCTCTTCGGCGGAATCATTCACAACGACATCGGCTTCGCGGCCGGCTGGGGGGCCTTCCCGGTCTTGACCGCGTACGTGGCCCAGACCAGGACGTTGGCCCTGGCACCTGTGCTGGCGGCCTTGGGCGCTTTCGGGCTGTCGGTCGCCCAGCGGCGCCTCAGCACGCCGGCCCGGGCCTTGCGCCGTCTGACCGAGCATGTCGAAGGCACGGTCATTACTTCCCGGGGTGAGGTCCACACGATCGACCGCCGTTACCTGCTCGCCCCTCTCGAGGGCGCGCTCAAGGCCCTGACGTGGTCGACGGTCCTGTTCGCGACGGCGCTCGCCGTCGCGCGCCTGACTTGACGCGCGCGACTGCCTTGAGCGCGCGACTGACTTGAGCGCGCGACTGCCTTGAGCGCGCGACTGCCTTGAGCGCGCGACGGCGTGCCTTCGTTTTCGCGGTTGCGTGCGGCCGCAGCGCGTGCCTTCGTTTTCGCGGTTGCGCGCGGCCGCTCGGGGCCGGCTCAGGCGACCCCTCAGGCAAGAAACGTCACCGGTGCGAACCGACCGCCGAGAAAGCTCTAGTCAGCCTGCGTCACGATAGGGAGGTTCGTCAGCTCCGCGTTCGCCCAAGTGTCGTCGATGAAGACCGGCGACGCGCCCCATCTGGAGAGGATCGAAGCCGCAACCGCGGCTCGAAAGCCCGCACCGCAGTGCACCCAGACCGGCGTCGTCGTCGGCACCTCGGCTCTGTGCTCGATCAGCTCTGGCAGCGCCAGATGACGAGCACCGCGCAGATGGCCGGCCTGCCACTCGTGGCGATGCCGGACATCCAGCACCTGGGGCCTGGACGACTCGAACTCCGACCATGCCTCCGCAAGGTCCGAGAAGCTTGCCACCGGGTAGCTGCTCAGCCGGCTGTCTCCGGGACGCCGGGCTCGCCCCGGCGCTGAGACGGCCGTCGACCAAAGCGCCGTGCCCGAAAGGTCGTCGCGGCCGATACGGGCGATCAGTCGGCGGGCCTCGGCGATCTCGGCATTGTCGTTGGCGAGAAGGACGAGGTCACCTTCCCAGGGCACGATCCAGCCGAGGTAGGTCGTCAGGTTCGCTCCGAGCTCGAGGTTCAAGGCCCCGGGAAGGTGCCCGGAGGCGAACTCCCGTCGTTGACGCAGGTCGACGACCCATTTGGCACCTCGGATCGCGTCCTCGAGGTCATCTGCGTCGAGCTCGGGGGCGGGTTCGAACAACGGCGCGGCCGGGCCCTTGCGGTTCAACGGAGCCATATGGCGGTAGTACGCCGGGATCGGCAGCGGGTCGCCGAGCAACGTCGCGACAAATTCCTCCTCGCCCAAGAGCGCGGCCGGGTTCTCCTGGAGCTCCTGACCGATCGTGGTCACCCCGGTGACGTCCCCGTGCGTCGGTGTCGCGGAACAGAAGCTGCCGAACCCGTGCGTCGGGAGGACCCGGGCGTGCTTCGGGAGTGTCGTCAACAGCCGCCGGACCGAGTGCCATTGCGAGTGGGCCAGCCTCGCGGCAAGGGGGAGGCCGAGCAGGTCGGTTCGGCCCGTCGCGTTCACCAGCAGGGAGCCGCCCGTGCAGACGACATGCTCCCCGGTGCTCGCATCGTCCTCGTCGTCTGCGAGTTTGACCAGATAGGCGAGATGATGAGCCGTGTGGCCCGCCGTCGCGATGGCCATGACCCTGAGTCGCCCGGCGACGACGGTGTCGCCGTCGCCGAGGGCGCGGAACTCGTCGGAGAACGACACCGGCTCGCCTGCCGGGATCGCGTAACAGGCGCCCGTCAACCGTGCAAGAGCGAGACCACCGCTGACGTAGTCGTTGTGAATGTGGGTCTCGAACACCGCGCTGATGCCGATCCCCAGCCTCTCCGCCTCCTGCAGATAAGGAAGCGGATCCCTTTGCGGGTCGATCACCACGCCCACCTCGCCGTCGCTGATGAGGTAGCTCCGGTCGCCGAGGCCGGGAGCGTCGAAAGTCACCGTCGTCAAGACCATGGCTCCTCGGGTGACGCCGGCTCCGCTCACTGGCACACGACGATACCGAGACGCCAGTGACAATGGATCGGGCCTTCCCGGCGAGGTCGCCTGAGCGGCGCTCGCCGCTCGGCTACCCGCCGAACAGCGCGAGCCACTCCTCGCAGCTGCGGGGGGCGAGAACGGGGTTCTTGCGTTTGGTCTCCGCGAGGGAAGCCGACCCGTCGGGCGAGTAGAGGTGCCCCGGATACACGATCGTGTCGTCGGGAAGCTTCGCGAGGCGGTTGACCAGGCTGTCGTACATCGCGTCAGGGTCGCTCCCAGGAAGGTCCGTCCGGCCGCAGCCCTGCAGGAAGAGCGTGTCGCCTGCCACGAGGCGGCCGTCCACGAGGAAGCACTGGCTTCCCGGAGTGTGGCCCGGCGTATGCAGGAGACGGATCTTGATCGCGCCGACCTCCACGACATCGTCGCTCAGGTGGGTCACGAGGCTTCCGCGCCCGACTCCCGTTGTGCGCTCGATCCACGGGGCCTCGTCCTCATGGACGTGGATCGGCACCTCGATCTGTTCGAGGAGGTCGGCGATGCCAACGATCTCCCGGCCGAACAGATCGCCACCCACGTGATCGGCGTGGTAGTGGGTGGCCAGCACGCCGGTGAGGCGCATCCCTTCGGTCGCGAGGAGGGCGATCACCTCGTCGGGAGCGTAGGCGGGATCGACTGCGACGGCCTCGCCGATTTCACGGTCCCCGATCAGGTATACAAGGTTCACCATCTCGCGAGCCACAGGATCGCCGCTCGCGATGTCGCGGCCCGCCAGCAACTGGCGGAAGTACAGGCGGTCGGCGGTCACGCCTTGATCGGTTCGGGCGACCAGTCCGCGAGCTTGGCGAGACGCCGGTCGTTCGAGAAGATCTCCACGATTGGAAGCCGGAGGCCGATGCGCCTTTGTAGCCGCTCGATGGCAAGCTCCTGATCCCAGAGAACCAGCGTCACGGCCACGCCGACCTCGCCGGCCCGGGCCGTACGGCCTGACCGGTGCAGGTAAGCCTTGTGATCCTCGGGCGGGTCGTAGTGGACCACGACGTCGACCCCGCCGATGTCGAGGCCCCGGGCCGCGACGTCGGTCGCGACGAGCGCAGGGAGCTTCCCGCTGGCGAAGTCCTCGAGCGCCTTCTCACGCGCCGACTGGCGGAGGTCACCGTGAATGGCGGCGGCGCGTACGCCTTCGCGGCGCAGGTCGTCAACGAGCCGGTCAGCACCACGCTTGGTGCGGCAGAAGCACAGCGCCTTGGTCGCCCCTGCAACGATCGCGGCACACACCTTGGCCTTGTCGAGTTGGTGCACCTTCAAGAAACGGTGCTCCATCTCCTCGACGGTGACCTGCTTCCCTTGCACCTGGTGCAGGACGGGGTCTCGGAGGTGCCGACGGACGACCTGGTCGACCGCCGAGTCGAGCGTCGCCGAGAAGAGCAAGGTCTGGCGTTCGACGGGCATCAGCCGGAGCAGCCACTCGACCTGTGGCAGGAAGCCCATGTCCGCCATGCGGTCCGCCTCGTCGACGACCAGAGTCGAGATCTTGTCGAGGCGGACCGCTTTGCGGTCCGCGAGGTCGATGAGCCGGCCCGGAGTCGCCACGACGACGTCGGTGCCACTGGCGAGCTGGCGAGTCTGGCGATCGAGATCGGTGCCGCCGTAGACGGCGAGAACCCGCCTGTCGACCGTCTTTGCGAGGATCTCGAGCACGTCGGCGACTTGAAGCGCGAGCTCGCGCGTCGGCACGAGGACGAGAGACGTCGGTGCACCCGATTTCGCACGAGGAGTCCGCATGAGCATCGGCAAGCCGAATGCGAGCGTCTTGCCCGAGCCCGTCTTCGCCTTGCCACACACGTCACGACCCGCCAGCGCGTCTTCGATCGTGAGCTCTTGAACGGGAAAGGGGCGCCTGATCCCTTGGCTCTCCAGCGCCTCGACCAGTTCGGGCGCAACACCGAGACCTGCGAATGTGGTCCCGATCTTCGTATCCGTCGTCATGCACTTCCTCACTGTCTTTGACAAGGCTACTGGCGATACCGACTCGCCAGGACCATCGCCGGTCGTGCGATCATGTAGCCATGACAACACTGGCCAAGGGCGACGCGGCCCCTTTGTTCTCCCTGCCCGATCAGGACGGTGCGATCGTCGGGCTCACGGACTACGCGGGTCGCCGGGTCGTCGTCTACTTCTACCCCGCCGATGACACGCCCGGCTGCACCAAAGAGGCCTGTCAGTTCAGTGATCTCGTCGACGAGTACGCGGCCCTGGGTGTCGAAGTGCTCGGCATCTCCCCCGATGGCGGTTCCAAGCACCAACGGTTCCGCGCGAAGTACGGGCTCCGGATCGCCTTGCTGAGCGATCCCACCCACGAGGTGATGGCGCTCTATGGCGCCTTCGGGCCGAAGACGCTCTACGGGCGCAAGAGCGTGGGTGTCATCCGATCGACGTTTCTCGTTGGTCAAGACGGGAAGATCGAGCGCGCCTGGTACAACGTGCGGGCCGACGGTCACGCCGTCAAGGTGCTGGAGGCGCTCGCGGGCTGACAGACGACGAATATCCGATGCGTAGGTCTTTCGGGAGGGTCGTCCGGCAGTACAGTCCGTTGAACATGGTTGCCAACGCCCGCCCCAAGCTGGTCGTCGTCTACGACCGCGAGTCGCTAGCACCGTTCGAGATCGCCGAAGCCGCTCGGAATCTGTGCGACCTGATCTGGGTCTTCGATTTCACCGATCCGGTGCTCTCTCAGCTACTGCCGCTGATCCGACGCTTGGGGACAGCCGTCGACACCGCCGGTCTCAATGACGAGGAGATCGCGGCACTGGTTGGCCTGGATCGCCCGGATGGAGTCATAACGTTCTCATCAGAAGTGATTCCCCTCGCTGCGGCGATCGCCGAGGAGTCCGATCTGCGGTTCCACAGCCGCCGCACTGCCGACGTCCTGGCGAACAAGTCCCGCCAGCGCGCTGCACTTGCCCACGCGGGAGTGCCAGGCCCCCGGTTCTGGCCCGCACCCTCGGGAACAGACCTCACCGTGAGGGCGCATCTCGTCGCGGACGTGAGCTACCCGGTAGTCCTCAAGCCTGAGCGCGGAAGCGGGAGCCGAGATACCTACCAGGTTCCCGATGCCGCGACCTTGCTTCGGCTGCTCCACGAGGCTCAGTGCAGAGCTGAGGACATGTTGGTTGAGGAGGTGCTCGGCGAAGCCCACCCGCGAGACGCTCAGCGCTTTGGAGACGTGCTCATGGTGGACAGTGTCGCCTTCCAGGGTCGTGTGACCAACTTCGTGGTGGCCGGGCATTTCATCCCGGCTCCGCCCTTCCGCGGTACCGGATCGTTCGTTCCGAGCGGCTTGGGCGATGCCGAGACAAGAGCCGTGTTCGAGGCGACCGAGGCTGCACTAGAGGCCCTGGGTGTCGACAAGGGCTTCACCAACACCGATCTGATTCTCACGCCCGACGGTCCTCGCGTGCTGGAAGTGAACGGTCGCATCGGAGGCCAGATCCCGACGTTGCTTCGGCTTGCCGGAACCCGTCGGTTGCTTCCGGAAGCGATGAGGTTCGCACTGCGTGAGTCCGATGGACAAGTCGCTCCCTTGCAGAGTGAGCACGTGGCCTTCTGCGTGATGTACCAGCCTCCGATGGAGGCACAACGACTGGTCGAGCTGAGCGGGCTCGACGCCGTGGCCCAATTGCCGGGCGTGAGTCAGGTCATTCCCGATCGCCGTGTCGGGGATGCCATCGACTGGCGGCGGGGAACCATGACCCGCCTGCTCACGGTGTACGGAGTGGCAAGTGATCACGGACACCTCTATGAGCTTTACCAACAGATTCAGCAGTCCATCGTCGCCCGTTACGAGATGGACGAGACCGTTCAGTCTTAGTGCATAATGGGCAGATGGGCTCGAGCATCGGACACGTGGGAGAAGAGCCCGTCGTTTCGCCCAGCAGCAGGCTCAAAGGGTTCCTCACCCAAGTGGTCGACGAGCACAGTCTCGCAGCTTTCAAGGAGACTTTCGACACCTACCGCGCACGAGTGCTCGACCCGAGCTCAGCTGAGACACGGCTGAGTCTGCGTGTGGTTTGCCGCAACACCGTCGTCAACGAGGTGCCGGCTCGGGAGGCCCTGATCCCGTTGGACGAGGAGCTTTCGCTTGCCTACCTCGGGGTCAACGCTCCGGCGCGCACGCTGCCGGTCGCCGAACGCGAGCGACTCGACGCGCTAAGGCGTTCTGCCGCCGGCAGTTCCGGTCGCAACGGTCGAGCCGACGTCGGGGCTCTGGTAGAGCGCTTCCAACGGGCTTTCTCACGCGGGTATTCGGTCAGCGTCGCCTCTTCACCGGATCAGCGCGCCACACTTCTCGCTCTTCACAGTCAAGAGATCGCGTCACTGCTGAGCCAATTCGGCTATGACCACGACGACGTCGTCGAGATCGTCGAAGACCCGGCGAATCTGGTCGGTGTCGCCCGATATCGCGGCGATGTCGTTGGCATCGCCGTCGCCGAGACCGTCGACGTGGCTCTGCGTGGCACCGCCAACCCGGTTGCCCTGCGGCTGGCAGAGCTCACCGACAGCAGCATCGACGGTGCGCACACCGGTAGCAGCTTGCAGCTCTTGATCCACGTGAAGCTGATCGGGTCACTCGTCGCCCGCGAGGCTCCGCTCGACGTCATCTTCTCCGAGTCGACCTACGAAGGCTCGCTCCACAATGCGGCCACGTTGGGCCGGACCTTTGCGGGCAGGCTCCCCAACCACGCGATCATCAACTCCGACCGCTCCGCTGCCGTCTCTTCGATTCCTGCTTACCGAAGCCTCGAGGTGACCTACCTCACGTTCCCGGACGCACAAGCCGTGGTGGGCGCGCTGGCACGAGAGGGCTATCTCTGAACCGCCAAGTGAGCGAGGCTCGACAGCCCCGGGTCGATCCGCACGGGCGTGTCGTGTAGCCGAAGGTCGCCGAGCGTGCGTTGGGCGCCGGGCGAATGAAGCGGTACGAGCCGGACGGCGCCGGGCAACGTGGCCGGCCGGACAGGTGGCTTACCGACCGGAGTAAGTGCGGGTCCGAAGCAGGAGAGCTGCCAAGAAGGCGACGAGCATCGCGGCGGCTGTGCCGGCCGCCAGCGCGCCAGGCCCACCGCCGGCCAGCAGCCCCCTTGCCGAGACGGCTCCATATGACAGCCCCGCGGACCCCACGGCGACGCCGAGCACCCACACCGGGTTCCAGCGAGCGACTCCCGGGCGGTGCTCGACTCCCGGGCGGTGCTCGACCTGGCGCGCCCGGTCCAGCGCCCGGTCGGCGACCTCGGCGGCACAGAACAGGATGGCTCCCGATATCGCGAGGACGCTCCCCCTGGTAGCGACGGCTTCGCGCAGCGTGCCGGCGACGGTGGCGGTGCCGACGAGCACCAGGCCGATGGCGATCGTGCGGTTGCGCATTCGCGTGAGCGGCGTCGTAAGTGCAACGGCGAAGATGACGATGCCGGCGAGGCCGGCCAGTGCCACGGTCGCCGTCATTGGTGCGGTCGCGTGCGCAGTAGCCCAAGTGGTCACTGCCGCGATCCCGAAGACCGACAGCGTCACTCCGGCGATTCGCGAACGCCGCTCGGAGATCCTCATCTCGTGACGCGTCCTCGTGCCCGGCGCCGCCAACCGGCGAGCGCGTAGAGGGGCGCCTCGAGCGACTCGCCCTCATGCCATGCGACCACCGGGACCCCGCGGCGCCTGAAGTTGTCACGCATCCCGACGCGTTCGAGAGCGATGAGCCGGGCTGCAAGGTCGCCGGCGACGGACCGGGGTCTTGCCGGACGCCGACCGGTCGTCTCGATGACGGCGAGGTCGACACCTCTCGCGCGGATGGTCGCGAGAGCGTTCAGCATCCGGGCGTCCTCCAGCGGGCTTATCGCGATGACCAGCCCAGTCGACGGCAGGGTGCGCGAAGGGATGGTCTCGGCGGTCTTCCACGCGTATGAGTGGTGCCACTGAGTCGTCGTGAGCGCGGCGACGAGGCGTTCGAGCTGGGCCCGGCCCATGGCCGGCTCGACCCAGTTCAAGACGCCGCCGAAGGCCACGAGCCCGACCCGATCGTGGCGCGCCAGATAAGCAGCTGCCAGGCCCGCCGCTGCGCGAACCTGGCGCGGAAGCGCGGTGGCCGAGAACGTGTCGACGAACACGATCAGGTCGGTACTGCGCTCAGGGTGGCGGACGTTGACGTACGGTTCGCCGTGACGTGCCGTGACTCGCCAGTTGAGCCTCCCAGGAGTGCCCGCCGAGTACGGCCTCACCTCGGCGAACTCGATGCCGTCACCGGGCTGGCGCGCGAGCCGGTCACCCGCGCTCGCACGGACCTCGCGAGCACGCACGAGAGTGCGCAACGCCTCGGCTTTCGGCCGCGCTTGGATCTCGACGGTGTTGTGACCGACGCCCGATCTGGCGAGAATCCCGAACAGCCCTGGGATATCTGCCGTGGCGGGCCCGATCGAGTAGCGGCCGTAGCGCACTGCGGTGATCGGCACCTCCAAGACGACAGGGGAACCGGCGTCCAAGCGGAGCGACCATCTGGTCGGCCCTTCTGCCCTCAGGCCTGCCGGGACTGCGAGCGCGACGTCGCAACGGGGTATCGCGGTGGGTGCCGAGAGCTCGAGTGCAATCGTGGCCCGGCCCTCCTCGACGAGCTTTGGCGCGTCGATGGAAAGGCGGAGCTCCGGCAGGGGAGCGACATGAGCCAAGAGCCCGATGACGAGAGCGAAGCCGAATGGCGCGGCGAGGCCGACGATGGCGACGTTGCCGAACACGACGGCGGCCAGCAACCCGACGCCGGCAAGGGTCGCGTAGGCGACGACCTTCGCAGTGGGCGCCGGTTCTTTCACGGATCGTCTGCGACAGGCACCGGCACCGAGTCGAGGCACTGGGTGACGAGCTCCTCGGGTCGGCTGCCGCGCAGCCAGAGGTCGGGCAGGAGCGTCAGCCGGTGGGCCAGGCAAGCCACTGCGAGCGCCTTGATGTCATCTGGCAGGACGAACTCCCGCCCCGCGAGAGCGGCACGGGCCCTCGTGGAGAGCAGCAGCGCCAGAGCACCGCGAGGGCTGGCCCCGACTTCGACGCCGGCGACCGCACGCGTGGCCCGGACCACGTCGACGAGGTAGCGGCCCACAGGCTCGCTCAGCTCGACGCGCTCGATCGCCTCGCGCATGGCCAAGACGGCGCGGCCGTCGCAGACCTGGGCGAGGCCGACCTCGTCGCGCCCACGTGCCGCCCGGCGCCGGATCACGTCCCACTCGGCGTCCCGGTCGGGATAGCCGACAGGGACGCGGAGAAGGAAGCGGTCGAGCTGCGCTTCGGGAAGCGGGTACGTGCCCTCGTACTCGATCGGGTTCTGAGTCGCCACGACCGCGAATGGAGACGGAAGCAGGTGCGTGGTCCCTTCGACGGTCACCTGGCGTTCCTGCATCGCCTCCAGCAGCGCCGATTGGGTCTTCGGGGGAGCGCGGTTGATCTCGTCACCGAGCACGAGATTCGCGAAGATCGGCCCAGGCCGGAAGATCAGTTCCCCGCTCTTTTGGTCGAAGACTCCCGAACCGGTGACATCGGCCGGCATGAGGTCGGGCGTGAACTGAATTCGCGAAGTCTCGAGGCCGAGGACGCGGGCGAGCGAGCGCACGATCAGCGTCTTGGCGAGCCCGGGCACGTCCTCGAGGAGCACGTGGCCCCCGGCCAGCACACCGATGAGGACGAGCTCGACCGCCTCCCGCTTGCCGATGACGGCACGCTCGACCTCCGCGACGACGTCCCGGGCGATCCGCGCGACGTCGCTTGCTGTGAGAGGTGCCTCCGACGCGTCCGGACGAACCGTCACCGCTGGCTCCCGAGCGCCTCGAGCCGGTCGAGGAGCCGCCGCACCTGCTCGAGGGGAACGCCGGGCCCGAAACGGTCTTCCGGCGGCACCCTGTCGGGGTCCACGAGCGCGTAGGCGTCGGCGCCGAGCAGCTCGACCGAGCGCTCCTTGTCGGAGAGCGCCACGCCCGCACGAGCGAGGCACGACCTAGCGAGCGCGACGAGCCGCGGGCGAAGCTGTGCGTGATAGTCCCCGGCCGTCGAAGCCCCGAACCGGAGCGAGCGCTCGAGGTCCAAAAGGGCTGTCGTGCCGGCGTCGCTCGGCTCCTCGCCGCGGTGCCGCCGCGTCGGGCGCGCCGGCAGGCCCGCTTCGACCGCCGCCGACAGAGTTATCGACCCGGCGCCGAGCCCGAGCAGGCCGATCCCGGCCGCAGCTGCGCGCTCGATCGCCCCGGGATCGGGCGCACCGACCCCGAGCGCGATGCCAAGAGCGATCGCGACGAGAGCCGCCGTCGTGAGGAAGGTCGCCCACAGCGCGCGGGTCAACTGACAGCTCCCGCCAGGAGGTCACCGCGAAGGGCGTCGAGCGCGGCGATCGCGTCGGACCGCATCGACTCGCCGACCGGCTGTCGGCTGTAGCGAGCTCGCTCGAAAAGTCCCGTGAGCGAGGTCGCGGGTGCCGTGGTGGCTGCGGTTGTTGCAAGCATCCGGCGCAGGTACTCACCAGGCGTCTCGCTATGTCGGCGTTCGGGGCCGTTGCTTGCCGCGACCTCGAGCATTTGCAGGTAGCACCCGATCACCGCGCGACGCGGGTCCGGCTCAGTGACCGGATCTGCCACGCGCACCAGAGCGAGCTGCACGCTGAGCGCCTCGAGACCTGGTCTCCGGGCGTCTTCGTCCTCCGGTGCGGTGCCCAGGTCGGACGCCAGCGGGTGAAGCCTTTGCAACGCCCGGCGCCAGCCCACCGAGCGCACGATCTTCACGACCACGACGAGGACGACGACGCCCACGACGATGCCCGAGGTTGTGAACGACGCGGTCGCGTTGAACGGTAGAGGACTTGCCACCGGACCGACGTGGGACAGCGGTCTCCCGCTCGATGCCGCAAAGGGTTGAAGGTGTCGGTGGCGGGCGGCGAGCGCGAGCAGTGCCGTCAGGCAGGCGAAGACCGCCAGGGCCGCCCCCGCGACCAGGATCGGGGAGTGCCGTCGGGGCTCCGAGCCGTCGAGGCTTCTCCGGTGCCTCGTGACCAGTCCCCAGAACAACAGCGCCAGCGAACCAACCCCGGCCAGTCCGGCGAGGGTGAACAATACGCTCAGCACGACCGACGCCGGCCCACGACGGAGCTGGGCGGCACCCGCGCCATGCTCGGCGCAAGCGCCGGCGACCGCCAGCAGGATCAGGAGGGCCACGACTGCGACGCCGAGGGCCAACCTCGTCGATCGTCTTGCTGCCCGCTGTGACGCGCCGACGCCGTCTGCGCTCGAGACCGACTGCACCGTCAACACTCTACGAGCCGTCCTGGCCCTGGGGAGGAGGACCTCGGGCGTGGTCGTGACCCGAAGCCGAACTTGGGCGACCATGTTCTCGCACCTGTGAGGACGTCGATATCATCGGGTGCACGCTCGCCGAGCAGATGGCCCGTCCTGGCTACCGATTGTCCCGGTTCAGGTGAAGGGGGAGCGCTGGTTTCGGAAGCTGAAGCTCGGACCGAAGGAAAGGCCACCCGAAGGAGATGGAGTCCACGATTACTGAAGAGATACGGCGTGTGCTTGGCGAGCACGCACGGCTGACTGTCGACATTGCCGATCTGAGCGACGACGACGACCTTTTCCGATTGGGTATGACGTCTCACGCCAACGTCAGCGTGATGCTCGCGCTCGAAGATGTCTTCGGTGTGGAGTTCCCTGAGCGCATGCTGCGAAAGGGCACCTTCGAGAGCATCACTACGATCGGGCAGGCCATTGCCGAGTTGCTCGAGACCTCCTCAGGCGACTGAAGGTGTTCTTGGGTAGACCGGTATCGGTTTGGTTCGGCCCTGAGGAGTCACCGCTTTTCGGCACTCTCCACGTACCCGACGCGCCGGCGCGCGGGGCGATCGTTCTTTGCCCGCCGCTCGGTCGTGAATACACGAACTCGCCCTCGACATTCGCTCAGCTCGCGGTTCGCCTGACGGAACTGGGCTTCGCGGCACTCAGATTCGATTACCGCTCGACCGGCGATTCCTTCGACCGAGCCAGCGATGACTCGGGCGGATGCGGCTTCGTGCAGGACGTTCAGTTTGCCGTTGACTTTGTGCGAACCATGGACGTAGCTCATATTGGGATCGTGGGCATGAGGCTCGGAGCCAACTTCGCCGGTGCCTACTGTGGTCGCGAACCAGTCGACGCCCTCGTGCTGTGGGACCCCTGCCCCACCGGGCGATCCTTCCTGCGGGAGCAAAGGGCGCTCGGCATGTTCTATCGTGCCCGTGCCTCCGACGAGAACGAAGATGCCCTCGATCTTCCGGGATTCAAGGTGTCACCTGAGATGTCAGAGGAGATCTCGGGTCTTGACCTTCTGAAAGACCAACCGGGGCCCACGGGAGGGCTGGCCGGTAGAGTGCTTCTGCTCACACGATCGGGACGTGTCGCTGACCGCAAGCTTGCAGAACACTTTGACTTGCTTCATGTCGAGCACAGGGAGGTGATGGGGCAGTCCGAGCTCTTGGAAGTCACGCCGCCAAACCAGACCGTTCCCGCCGAGGCTCTTGCGACGGTCGCCGGATGGCTGGACAAGGTGATGCCTCGAGGCGGCTTCGCAATTGCAGCGCCGGCCAGTGGCGAGGCTAGGGTCCGGATCTCCCCCGACGGCTCGAACCCGGTGTCCGGTGAAGCTGCGACGCTTGTCCGAGAGCGTGCTGTTCGGTTGGGCCCGACGGGACTCTTCGGGATAGAGACGGAGGGCGGAACAACTGGGTCCGGGCCTGTTTGCATATTCGTGAGCGTTTCGAACGAGCACCGGATCGGTCCCGGCCGCCTGTGGGTGCTGCTCAGCCGTCGCCTCGCGGCTGATGGGTTTCGATGCGTCAGGATCGACACCAGCGGATTCGGTGACAGTCCGGCCCGCGACGGGCCGCCGCCGCAAAGCGTGTACTCGATCCTCGCGATCGACGACGTTCTCGATGCCGCTAGGGACCTTTCACCCGATGACCCGCGTGACGTCGTGCTCTTCGGACTTTGCTCCGGCGCCTACAACATACTGGAAGCGGCGGTGACGCTACTTCCGCGAGGCACCTGCTTGGTGAACCCCGGGCTCACGTTCCAACCGCCCGAGATGGTCTCGAGCGGCGTCATGAATGTCCGCCGTCGCTTTTGCCTGCCGAGGACCGCGTTGGTGGCGGCCGCCCGGGAACGGCCTGCCGTCCGGTGGATCGGTCGGCATTTTCCGGCGCTCACGGCGAGATTGCGCCGTCCCATTCGGATGGTGGCCTGGAACTGGCGGAGTATCGCCCAACCCCGGCGGAACCGGCCAGGGGAGCGTCTCGGAGATCTGGTTGATGCCGGCACCGACGTTCTCCTGATCTGTAGCCCTGAGGCGATTGAGCCTTTCCTGGAGACCGGGAGCGAGGCCGTGCATCGAGCTCAGCGGACCGGACGGCTGCGGATCGAAGTGATCCCGACACTCGAGCACGCGCTGCTTCCCTGGAGGGACCGGCAGCAAGTCACCGAAATGATTATCGACCACGTCCACACGCACTTTCGCGGGCCACCGCCGCGGTGAAGTGGCAGGCCGCCCCCGGTTGCGGGCGGTCTGCGGGTTCACGGCCAGAGGCGGGACTGCACGGCGGGCGGCCAGGCATCGGGGTCGAGACCGTGCGTGGCCAACAAAGCGAGGGTGATCCGCTCGACACCGAAGCCGACACACGCGCTGTGCGCGACATCGCCGTTCGCAGACTCGATCCCGAACTCGATCCCGAAGTGATCGAGGTGATAGTTGGACGACGAGATGGCTGTCGGCTCGGCGTCAGGCTGTATGACACAGGCGATCTCGTACTTGAGGGTCTCGGCGCGTTGATTGGAGGCGAGCATCCGTCCGGCTCGCCCGAAGAAGGGGTCGTTCGCGACGACCGCGTCGACAGCCAGGCCGAGCCCGGAGAGCAAATCGGCGGATCGCTCCAGCCACAGGTCACGGTGGGCGACGGCACCCTCGGGGTCACCCAGGTACACGATCTCGTGCATGCGGAACGCCTGCATCCTGGCGGGATCGAGGCTCGGCTCGTGACGGAAGCAATGCCCGAAGACTTCGAAGCGGCGACCGCCGGCAGGAAGCCGTCCCGAGCACAAGGGATAAAGCTGGTGGCATGCCGCCGAGCAGAGCGCCACGTCGGACGGCGTGAGCAGCTCGGCCCATTCCTCTCCGTGCTCGAGGCGTGCTAGGAGCTCGGCGTGCAGTTCGTCACCGCCTTCGAAGACATTGACCGACCCCAACAGGTCGGGGAACGAGTGCAGATAACCGCTTCGCGCGAGGACAAGTCGCGAGATGACAGCTGGAAAGTGGAGCACTGAGGCGTGCTGATCTGCTCCGGCCGAGGTGACGAGACCGTCGAGTCCCCGGACCACCCTTTCGAACGCTGCCGACCAGCCGTAGAGGCCATCGACGCCGATGTCGATGAGCAGGCCGCTGGCCAGCAGCTCCGTGCGGAAGTCGTTCGTCACTGGTAGCTCCGCCCGAGAGCGAAGACCACGGCCGCGGCAAGAGGCCCCTCATGGCTGAGGCTCACGGCGAAGTCGCTCAGGCCGGCCTGTCTGGCGAGATCGGCTGCGTGGCCGCTGAGCCGCAGCGTACACCGACCACTCTCATCCTGGCGGACCTCGATCGAGCGCCAGTCCGGCAGCCAGTCGCTCGGCCCGAGAGCCTTCATCGTCGCTTCCTTCGCTGCAAAGCGGGCCGCGAGGTGACGGGCCCGGACCTGACCCTCACCTGATGAGCAGGCGACTTCGTGGGTTGTGAACACGCGACCGAGATAGCGGTCGCCGAAGTGAGCGAGAGCTGTTTGCACCTCGTCGACGGCGACGACATCGACGCCCACGGCCGCTTTTGGCAGGTCCACATTTCGCACCCGGAATGATCCCCCTTTGTCCACGTTGCTCATGGGGCTGCCTTCAGTGCACGATAGAACGCAGCGGCAAGGCAATGACGTGATCGATGCCGAGCGATAGCCTGATCGTCTTCCGTGACACAGCTGCCAAGGCTAACGTTTCAGGCGACCACGGTGGCGGGCCAACGACATCGGTGCCGCAGCCGAGCGATCGGACCAAGAACGAGAGAGGTTGGGATTTCGCCGTGAATGGGACGCCGCTGCTCGCCGTCGTTTACAGTCCTCGTTCGAGGCCCTGGACTGAGATCGTGGATGCTGGGTCCGGTGTGTGCCGGTTTCTCTGGATCGTGGACTCCAGCGCCCCCGGTATCAGTGATATTTCCAGGGTTCTGAGCAGGATTGGGAAGGTCGTTGACGCTGCCAACCGCACACCAGAAGAGTTGATCCAGCTCGTCCACGCCGAGCATCCGGACGGAATCACGGCCTACACCGACACTGATCTCCACAGGCAAGCTTGGTTGGCCGCCGCGTTGGATCTGCCCGCCCCGTCTGTTCGCGCTGTCACACTACTCACCGACAAGCTGCTGCAGCGCGGACTATTCGAAGCTGCAGGCGTGCCGGTGCCGAGGTTCTCCGAGGTCAGGGAGCCGGCAGATAGGGGCGAGGTCGAGCGGCTATGCGGGATCTTGGGCTTTCCCATGTTGCTGAAGCCACGGGACGGGACGGGCTGCCGCGACATCTCTCCGGTCGCCGACGCGGAAGAGCTGACCCGTCTGCTCGCAGAGCTGAAGCGCCCGTCGCAGATGATCCTCGAGGAGCGGATGGAGGACCTCCCGCCCACTGGTGCACCTCGTGCGGATCGTGTCAGCATCGACACGATTGTGAGCCAGGGCGTCTTCAGCCATTTGGGGATCAGGGGGATGTTCCCCATGATGCCGCCGTTCCGCTCCACGGGAGGCTTCTTCCCGGCAGACGTGGCTCGTGCCGACATCCCCGAGCTGTTCGAGATGGCCACGGCATGCGTTCAGGCGCTTGGCTCGGAACCCGGCTGCTATCGGACGGAGATCAAGCTCACCCCGCAGGGACGCAAGATCATCGAGGTGAATGGCCGCTTGTCTGGGCTGACTCCTGCCATCGTCAAGCTTGCCTCGGGGCTTCCAGTGCTCGAGCTGTGCATGCGCCTCGCTCTCGGGGAGCACGTCGTCGTGGAGGGCCCGGTCGCCTGCGACCGGGTCGCCTATCGCTATTTCTGCGACCCGCCGATTTCCGCCGAGAAGGTTCTCGGGATCACCGGGCTGGACAAATTGGGCGAGCTGCCAGGAGTCGTGCAGATCGACGTTCACAAGGCAATGGGCGACCCGGTTGACTGGCGCAATGGAATGTTGGACAAGGTCTTCCAGGTCACCGGGGCGGTCGCCGACCACGCCGAGCTCGCCGAGCACTACCGTGCTTGTACGGAGGATGTGGTCGTCACCTATGGGCACCGGGCCTGACCGACACGGTGGCCAACCCCGGAGCGCGAAGGCTAGAGCCGCGGCAAGGTTCCCCTCGTGGCTGATGCTCAGAGCGAAGCGCTCAGTGCCTGGTCGATGTCGGCGATGAGGTCGTCGACGTGCTCGATGCCGATCGAAAGCCTGATCGTCTCCGGCGCCACGCCCACCAAGGCGAGGGCTTCAGGGGACAGCTGGCGGTGGGTGGTCGATGCGGGGTGGGCAACCAGTGACTTGGCGTCGCCCATGTTCACAAGGCGTTTGAAGAGCCTGACCGAGTCGAAGAAGCGGATCCCGGCGTCGTAGCCGCCCGCGACGCCGAAGGTGATGATCGAGGGGCAGTGGCCTTTGAGGTAGCGCTGGGCGAGCTCGTAGTAGGCGAACCCCGGGTCTGCGAGATAGCTCAGCCACTCCACGCGTGGGTCGGCCGCGAGGTAGCTCGCTATGGCACGCGTGTTCGATTCGTGGCGTTCGAGCCGGACGGCCAAAGTCTCCAGGCCCTGGAGGAGGAGGAAGGCACCGAGCGGGGAAAGCGTCGACCCACTGTTGCGGAGGCTGACGGTGCGACACCGCACGGCATAGGGGGCCTCCGGGAACCGTTCTGCGTAGACGACTCCGTGGAAAGCCGGTTCCGGACGGTTGAAAAGGGGGAACCTGTCGGGATGCTCGGCCCATGGGAAACGGCCGGCATCGATGATCGCGCCACCGAGCGTGGAGCCGTGCCCGCCGATGAATTTCGTCAAGGAGTGCACCACGACGTCCGCGCCGTGTTCGATCGGCTTCAAGTACATGGGCGTCGCGATCGTGTTGTCGACGATGAGCGGGATGCCGCGACGATGAGCGAGATCGCTGACGGCATCGAGATCGACGACGTTGAGTGCGGGGTTCCCCACGGACTCACAGAAGATTGCCTTGGTGCTCGCGTCGATCAGCGGTTCGATGCACTCCGGGCGGTCGTTTTCGGCAAAACGTACCTCGATGCCCTGCCTCGGCAGCACATAGGCGAAAAGCGTGTACGTGGAACCGTAGAGCTGTGGTGCGGTGACGATGTTGTCGCCCGCCGAGGCGAGGTTCAAGATCGAGTAGTTGACCGCCGCGGCCCCCGAGCTCAAGACCACGGTTCCCGCCCCACCCTCCAAGGCCGTGAGGCGCTGTTCCAGCACGGCATTTGTCGGGTTGTTGAGCCGGTTGTAATGGAAGCCGGGAATGTCGAGGTCGAAGACGGCTCCCGCGTGTGCCGCGTCATCGAATTCATGGGCGATCGTCTGATAGATCGGCACTGCAACCGCTCGGGTCGCATCGGGTGTGTAGCCGCCGTGGATCGCTACCGTCTCGTCATGCACCGCGCTGCCTCCTGTGCTGGATGAGCCGAAGCCAGTTCGCATAGAGCCTCGTCCCTGAATCCTGCCAGGTGTTGACAAGACGCTGTGCCACCTGCTCGAAAGGAAACGACGTCATAATCTCAGGGTCAGACGGGTTGGCGAGCGCCCGCGCCTCGAAGCTCTCGAGGAGCCGGTGACTCTCGTCGTCGACGTAGCCCAGCGGGATTGCCGGGACGGCACTGCGCTCGCCTTCGAGGAAACGCCGCAGGTCCCGCCGGTACTCGCGCAGGAGACTTGTGGTCGAGTACTCCGGATGGCCCTGGACCAGGACGAATGTGCACGAGCCCCGGTCTTTCACGGCAACTGTCCACGTCATCTCTGGTGACTCGATCAGGTTGGAGTACCCGTCGGCCTGAAGGAGAGCCGTCGGTAGGTCGTTGAGGCGCGAATGAGGCATGTGCACAAGCCCGCCGAGTCCTTCGGTGAGCGGATGGTCCGCTCTGATCGCCTGGAGGAAGACGCCCGAGCACTTGACGGCAAGGGTGTGCCGCTCGATTCCGTCGAACAGAAATGCTGCTGCGTGTGCGGCGAGGCAGGAGAGCAGAGCGGACGCCGTGGAGTCCTCTGCCCAACCGACGAGCTCGGCCAGGGCTTCCCAGTACGGTTCCGTCCTGAGATCGTCGGCGAGCGGCTCGGTCCCCGTGACGATGAGGCCATCGGCTCGCCTGCCGTACAGATGGTCGACGGGGTGGTAGTCCTCGGCGACGCGCTGCTGGACCGCCGTGCCTCGCGCGAGACCCGGGAGCAGGTATCGCGTGACGCGCACGGGGATGTCACCCAACTCGCGGGCCGCGGTCTCCAGAAGTCCGACGAACTGCCGGTCGGTCGCTTCGAAGGCTGAATCCGGCATGTTGTTGACAAAGGCGATCTCGACAGTCGAGCTGTCCAGCGCCTGCCCGCGTCGGCCTGCGAGTTCGTCACCCATAACCAGTGACATCGGATCTTCTCCAACTTTCAAGCCGTGTGGCCACCTGCCAGATCATCTTAAGCGGCGAATCCTCGTCCTGGGACCTTGCATTCCGGCGACCCTCCTGGTAAAGCCCTCCCATGACATCTCTGTCAGCTGACCACCGGCAACCTCTGCTTGTGGTGCCGTACGGGTATCGCACAGCGTCTCCATTGGAGATCGCGGAGGCCGCTTCAGGCCTGTGCGATCTCCTCTGGCTCGTCGACGAGGACGATCTCCAGGATGCCTTCACCAGCCGGCTGTTGAAGAAAGTCGGAACCGTGGTGAACATCGCCGGCCAGCCGTCGGACGAGATCGTCTCGGTGTTGCGAACCTATGCGCCCGACGGGGCGGTGGCGTATCGCGACGCCGACATCGTCCTCCTCTCCTTGGCAGCAGCAGAGCTGGGACTCGACTATCACACGCCAGAGGTGGCCCGACGTCTCGTGGACAAGTCCTTTCAGCGCGAAGCGCTCAGAGACGGCGGCTTGCCCTCGCCGCTTTACTGGGAGATCCCGGTCGACCGTGATCCTGCCGCAGTTGGAGCCCTCGCCGCCGCGGTCGAAATTCCCGGCGGTACTCAAGCCGCGCATTGGCAACGGCAGTCTTTACACGACGCTCGTCGTCGATGCCGACGATCTCATTCGCCAAGTCGCCATGCTCCCGCCGGAGGCCGGCGGGGAGACGGGTATGTTCCTCGAAGGGTTCCTCTCGGGTCTCGGGACAAGGCCGGACGAGCGGTTTGCCGACTACGTATCGGTGGAGAGCCTAGTGGCGCACGGCGAGATCAGCCATGTGGCGGTCACCGGGCGGCTCCCGTTGGCGGAGCCATTCCGGGAGACCGGGCTCTTCATCCCCGCTTGTCTGCCGCCGGCCCAGCAGGCGGCTGTGCTCGAAGTCGCCACGGCCGCGCTGTGCGCGCTCGGAGTTCAGACCGGTGGCTTCCACACCGAGATCAAGTTCACCCCGAGCGGCCCGCAGGTGATCGAGGTGAACGGCAGGCTCGGCGGCGCCGTACCCGAGATGCTCTTGGCGGCAAGTGGCGTGTCGCTCATGCAGCTCTCGATGCGCGTTGCCCTCGGCGAGCACGTGATCGTGGATGGCCCGGTCCCATGCGCCAGGGTCGGCTGGCGCCTTATCGTTCAGGCGCCGGCCTCCGCCCGGCACGTTGTCAGCATCGAAGGCCTCGACCGGTTGGCCGAGCAACCCGGTGTGAACATGGTCCGCCTGAATCATGGACCTGGCGACAGTCTCGATTGGCGCGACGGAACTAGCGGCAACGTCTACTTGGCCTCCGGGGTGAGCGAAGACCACGACCGACTATTGGAGACCAATCGTTTCCTCCATGAGCAGGTGTCGATCGTGTACGACTGACACCGGCCCGGAGCAAGCGGACACCCGCCAGCTCACCGGTAGCTCGCCCGCTCGCCCGGCGGCTTGCCGGAAGCCCGCGCCGCGCCGCTTCAGCCCAGAATCTCCGCGACGCAGTGCTGCGCGTCGAGGAAGGCCCGCAGGCGGCTCTTCGGGGACGGGACGTAGTGGGTGAAGTACCGCACGCCCTCGGCGAGTGAGCCGAACAGCCAGATTCTCCGCGCCGGCCGCCCCCAAGCGTCGATCGGGTGGAACTCCTCGTTCAAGGCAACGCTGCCGACCTCCGTCTCGCCGTAACAGAGGGGCCGGAGCCTCCCGGCCTGCCAGAGGTTCGTCAGCAGGGAGGAGGTCGAGCGCCGGACCGTAGGGTTCTCGAGGTGCCCATGGATGAGCCAGTTCACCCGTTCGGAGTGCGGTTGCTCGAAGTGGCTCGAACCCAGCGTGAATCCCTCGGTCCCAGCCGGCTCGACCGACGGGGACGGCCCGAAGGGCACCGTGACGATGTTCGCGTCGATGAGAGCGAGGAGCTGCTTGGAACGCACCGCCGGCGGGCCGGCCACGATGCGGTTGACCCTTGTCTTGATGTTGTCGCGGAAGTCGACATAGGAGTCGAGCGTGAGGCCTCTGAACTCGATCACTGTGCGCATGAGGTCCCTCAGGTGGCGGAACACCTCGTAGGCGGACTTCACCGGTGCGGAGCCCCCGCGGAGCGACTCGCGGAGATCGGCCTCGACCATCGAGTAGATCTGCGACTCGTAGTCCTTGGAGGAGACGTAGTCGCCACCGGGGCCGAAGAAATGTACCCACGGGTCGAACTTGCCGTACAGACCGGCGAAGCTCACCACCAAGGTCTCATATGACCCGTCGTGCCACGCTTGGCCCAGCAGTCTCGCCACCGCGTCGGACTCGGCGCGGCCGCTCGCGAGCAAGGCCGACTGGGCGTAGTACCGGATCTGCATCTCCGCGAGGACCAGGGGCAGGACCGCGGAACGAAGATCGATCTGGCGCCGGGGCTGTCCCGTTGCCTGACCGCCCTGGATCGCCCCGATCGCCTCTTTGGTGCAGACGACGGCCTGGAACTCGTCGCTCTCGTCGACGGTCGCGACGGCCTTGGAGCAGTAGGGGAACCCGCTGCGGGAGAACAGCCGGAGCATCGGCTCGTCTCCCGAGCTGAGATAGCGCAACCGGTCGCCACTTTCGGCGAACGAGCCGCCTCTTCCGACAGTGAGAGCCATCACGACGTCGGTCGCCACCAGCCCCATGCCCTCGACGGCAACGGTGGCGCCGCGTGGGATGGCCCGTCTGTAGCGATCAACGGGGTACGGCCTCGGTACCAGGGCCGGGTTGGCGTCCTGTGCGAGGTTGTCGGTGTGCCCGGAGGTCAAGATGACGTGATCGACGTCGAGGTAGTCCCCGTTCGCCAGGAGAACACGCTCGCGCTCGTCGGCCCGGCTCACGATGTCGACCGCTTCGGTGTGGTGGTGGACGATCTCCACCTTTGCGGGCGCCGACGCGACAAGCGTCGTGTAGAACCACTGCAGGTACTCGCCCATGAGCCGGCGCGGCACGTAGTCGTCGCGGGTTATCTCGCGCCCCGCGCTGTCGATCCGGCATGTGTCGCCCACCCAGCGGTAGCCGGTGGCGGTGAGCCACTCGTGCAAGCCGACGGCGTAGCTGGGCGATGGGCCCTCGTCCTGCCAGGGGTAGAGGGAGACCTGCCCGCACGGGGTGTTGAGGATCAGATAGTCGGGCTGGTTCACCGCGTAGACACCCGAGCCCGGCGTTCCGGGCTCGACGACATGAACCCGCACCGGTCCCCACTGTGAGCGCGAACCCGTCACGATGCGCTCGAGGAAGCTCAGCCCCCACGAACCCAGGCCGATGACCGCGATTTCCATCAGAAGATGCTGGCCGGGCGATAGACCATTGCCCGAGGCTACTACGGCGCCCTGGTCGTCCACGACGGGGTCGCCTCGCGTCGACCGGACATGGTGTCACGGCGCCGTCATGGAGAATTGTCACTCAGAGGGGTCGGCTGGCGGCACCCGACAGCGGGATAGTGAGCCCACGGCGCCGGGTTAGGATCGTTCCATGTCCCCCGAGAAGCTCCACTGGTCTCACCTGTACCAGGAGGTCGTGACCTCCGGCCTGTGCACAGGGTGCTCGGCCTGCGTGGTCGTCTGCCCCTATGACGTGCTCGGGTACGACGACCAGAACGGTGTGTACCGTCCGTTCCACGTCCCGGAGATGGGCGGCACGGACAACTGCACCCACGGCGAGAAGGGCTGCACTCTCTGCACGAGAGCCTGCCCACGGTTCCGCTCCTGGGAGAGCGAAGTCGACACGTTCCTCTTCGGACGCGAGCGCGAAGACAACGAGGTGTACGGCATCGCGCAGGACGTGATCCTCGCCCGGTCCACCGATCCGGAGCTGCTGGCGGCCGGCCAGGACGGCGGTCTTGTCTCGGCGCTGTTGGTCTGGGCGCTCGAGCACGACGTGATCGACGCTGCGCTCGTCTCGAACCTCGAAGGGGACGGGACGACCTGGAAGGCTGTCCCAGGCGTCGCCCGCAACAGGGCCGACGTGATCGCGGCGGCGGGTTCCCGCTACACCTACTCCGCCAACCCCAGCGCCTACGCCGCAGCAATCGAAGGCGGCGCCGAGCGGATCGCGCTCGTCGGCATGGGCTGCCAGGCCTCGGCGCCGGCGATCATGTCCGCACGCAGGGCCGGCAAGGTCGCGAGGCGTTTCGTGCTGACGATCGGGCTCTTGTGCTCGAAGTCATTCGACGACGCGATCTTCCCCGAGCTGTTCGAAGCCCGCTACGGCCTGGCCCGTCAGGACATCGTGAAGATGAACATCAAGGGCATCTTCCAGGTGTGGACCCGCGACGGCGTGCTGCACGAGATCCCGCTCAAAGAGGCGCACCAGTGGACACGCGAGGGCTGCAACCACTGCCCCGACTTCGCGGCCGAGCACGCGGACCTCTCGACGGGCGGCATCGGCGCCTTCCCCGATTGGACGCTCACAATGGTCCGGACCGACAAGGGCCGGGAGCTCATCTCGGCGATGCATGCCGCGGGCGCGATCGAGGTGCGCTCCGCGTTCGACGACGACCCCGACGCGATAGCGCTGCTCCGCAGGCTGGCTCGTGTGAGCCGCCGCCGGTGGCCCGAGGAGGTCGAGGAGCAGGCTCCGAGAAGGATCCCGGTCGCCAGCGCCTGAGGCCCGGGTCCCAACGCGCTAGGCGCCCAGCTCGCGGGCGCGCGCGAGCACCTTGTCGAACATCTCGGCGGTGAGCAGCCCGGTGAAGACGTTGCGCTGGCTTGGGTGGTAGGAGCAAAGCAATGTGCGGGGGATTCCAGCGCGCCGACGGGCTTGCCCATCTCGAGCGAGCCCCTCAACAGGCTGAAGCGGCAGCTCGAGGCCGTGTGAGAAACGCTCCCGTCGCTCCCCGAGTCCTCCGCCCCCCTCCGCCAGCCGCCAAAGCGCTTGGTACGCGAAGGCGCCCAGGGCGAGCAGCACACGGGTGCCGGTGAGCGCTTGCAGCTCGGACGAGAGGTAACAAGCGCACGTGTCGCGCTCGAGCGGAGTCGGCTTGTTGGCGGGCGGGGCGCAGCGCACCGCGGCGGTCACCCAGGCGCCGGACAACGTGAGGCCATCGTCGACGGACCGGCTGAGGGCCTGGTTGGCGTAACCCGCGCGGTGCAGGGCGGCGAAGAGGAAGTCGCCGGAGCGGTCACCCGTGAACATCCGACCGGTCCTGTTGCCTCCGTGGGCTGCCGGGGCGAGGCCGACGATCACCAGCCGCGCCTCGGGGTCGCCGAAGCCCGGCAGAGGGCGCTGCCAGTACCTTTCGGACGAATGCGAGGCAGGTGGGTTGGACGCTGTGTCATGGCGCCAAGCCACGAGCCGCGGGCACAGGGAGCAGCTCGTCACCTCGCGAGCTACTTGCTCCAGGCGCCCGGCAGTCGATCGCACTGGCCAAAGGCTACGGTGTCGGTCGTGCCGACAACACGCGCCAAGCCGCTCCGCCCCACGGTCGTGTGCTTCGTCCGGCACGGGACCACGGCGACGACCGGCAAAGTGCTTCCCGGTCGGGCACGGGGCCTGCACCTGTCCGACCAGGGCCGCGATGAAGCGGCAAGGGCCGGCGAGTCCCTTTCCGGCCTGACGGTGTCCGCCGTGTACACCTCGCCGCTCGAGCGCGCGCGGGAGACGGCTTCGGCCATCTCCAAGAGCGTTGGCAAGCCCGTCTTCGTCGAGCGCGGTCTCGTCGAGTGCGACTTCGGGAGCTGGACCGGTGAGCCGATCCCGCGCTTGGCCAAGCTTCCCGAGTGGCAGATCGTCCGGCGCCTGCCGTCGAGCTTCCGCTTCCCCGAGGGCGAGTCGTTCCCAGAGCTCCAGGCACGCCTCGCCGACACCGTCGCGAGGATCTGCCAAGTGCATCCCGGCGAGGTCGTCGTCGCGGTGTCGCACGCGGACTGCATCAAGGTTGCGCTCGCGAGCCGCGCTCGGCATGCCGCTCGACCTCTTCCAGCGGATCGTGGTGGCGCCTTGCTCGATCAGCACGGTCGCGTACGGCTCCGACGGGCCGGCGGTACTGGCCATGGGTGCCATTGGTGCGCCGGCAGGCCCCGTGTCAGCTCCTGGGACATCGCGTGGCTGAGGACCTCGAGCTCGCCAACCCCGACCGGGTGACGGTCGGAGCAATCGGTCCTGTGGGCGAGCGCGTGTTCCTGCTCCAGGTGCGTGAGGGGCCGATCTTGAAGACGGTCAAGGTCGAGAAGGCGCAAGTGTCCGCGCTGGCGCGTTTCCTCGGCAGGCTGCTCACTGAGCTCGAGCGCCCGGGTGAGCTGCCGTCCGGTGACGAGCTTGCTCTCGAGCCGTTCGGGGAGCCGGACTTCGTGGTTCGCTCGCTCGGTGTCAGCTATGACGACGATCTGGATCGCATCATCCTCGTGGCCGACGAGATCGACCGTACCGAGGCCGAGACCAGCGTCGAGGCCCTGTTCGGTCTCGCTGACGACTCGGAGCCCGAAGCCGACACAGGCGAGAGCGTGCGGCTGGCGATCACCCGGGAGCAGGCTGCCGCGCTGGCCATTCGCGGGACAGAGCTCGTCGAGGCGGGCCGGCCCCCTTGCCCGCTCTGCGGGTATCCGCTCGATCCGAGAGGCCACGTGTGCCCGAGGACGAACGGCCACCGCCCGCCGCTGACCTGAGCGGACCTGACTGGCTCGAGCTTCTCGCCGAAGGAGAGCTCGAAGTCCTGGGCAGGCTGCCGTGGAGCTCGAACTACTCGTTCCTCGCGACGGTCCGGCTCCGAGGGATCGAAGAGCGCGCCGTCTACAAGCCCGGACGAGGCGAGCGCTCGCTGTGGGACTACCCGGGTGGCCTGTTCCGCCGTGAGGTCGCTGCCTACGAACTTTCCGCAGCGCTTGGCCTCGGGATCGTTCCCGAGACGGTGCTGCGCCCCGACGGGCCGCACGGCGAGGGATCGGTGCAACGTTTCGTCGACGCGGACTTCTCCGAGCACTACTTCACGCTGTTGAGCGAGCCCCTCTACCATGCCCAGCTCCGGCGGATCGCGGCGTTCGACCTCCTGGCGAACAACGGCGACCGCAAGGGCGGCCATCTCATCATCGACCGGGAGCGGCGGATCTGGGGGATCGACCACGGCCTGTGCTTCCACGTCGAGGCAAAGCTCCGGACGGTGATGTGGGACTTCGCCGGTGAGGAGCTGCCGGCCGAGCTGCTCTCGGGCTGCGAGCTGGTCGTCGACGCGGTTCCGGATCCCGTCGCAGCGCTGCTGGGGGGCGACGAGTGCGCAGCACTGCGGCGCAGAGCCGTCAGGTTGCTCCGAAAGCCCCGATTCCCTTCGCCGCGCGACGACTACCGGGCTTATCCCTGGCCGCTCGTGTGAGCCGGCACACGAGGGCTCGAGACAGCTCGGTGCGCCTCATGGGGGCATCTACCGAGCCTGAAGAGATTTCCGGAATGCGTCCTGTTGTTCGGGGAGAAGACGAACGGAAGCGTCCTCCGGCTTGTTGCGCGAGCGGCGCCGCGCCGGTGATGCCCGCAAGGCACGGCGACGCGCGTACAGGTCGGTGTCGGCGACCGCGAGGAGCTCCGCGACGGCAGCGCATCCCGTCGACAGGTAGCTTGCGGTACCCCAGCTGAAGGACGGGGCACCCAGGCGCACCGCGCGGGCGATGAGGACGGCAGCGTCGTCCGGCGAGGTGTCCGGGAGCACCAGGCCGAACTCGTCCCCGCCGAGACGGTAGATGCCGTCCATGCTCCGGAGGGCTTTCCGCAAGGTGTCAACCAGGAGCACCAGTTGCCGGTCACCGGCGGCGTGGCCGGCCGTGTCGTTGAAAGCCTTGAGCCCGTCCAGATCGATCGCCACGACGCTCAGGTCGAGCTCGGCCCGCGCGCAACGGGCCAGTTCCCGCTCGAGGTCGCGCTCGAAGGCCCGCCGGTTGGCGCACCCGGTCAGCGGGTCGCTGAACGCCGCCCGCTGGAGCTCGTCAGTGGCTCCCCGGCAGGCGTTGATCATCGTGAGGTCGATCAGGCGGGTGACGGCCTTCTGCCCTTGATCGACCGCGACCAGGCCCCGGAGCTGGACGAGCTGCTCGACAACGAGGACCGGCGATCCCACTCGAGCTCCCCACCGCGTCGCCGCGGCGGCGAGGATGCGCCGGCGTTCTATCGGGACCGCCGGGCTGGTCGCGTCCGGCGGGAGCGGAACCTCCTGTGGGCTGGGGACCGCGGGCGAGCTTGCCCCGCTCGTAACCTTCGGTGGTCCAGGGTCCCCGACAGGGAGGTCCGCCTGCCCGAACAGCCGCGAGTGGCCGGCGGCGGCCGCTCCGAGCGCGTTGAGCAAGAGCTCTCGTTCGTCGGCGTCGGCGCGACCGGAAGCGCACCGACGCGCCTGGCACCTCTGCCACCACGCCTCGGCCAGCGCTTCGATCGCGAAGGAATCCGGCATCACGTTGGTCGGCCCATGTCCTGATCGCTCGACGGGTCGAACCTACCATCGGGGTGATCTGTTGCCGTGGATGCCCTGTCGCCGTGGATGCCCGATGGCAGGCGCACCGATGTGGTGAGCGGGATGGTCAGCCGGGACCCACCTACCTGGCAAGCTTGTGCGGAAGAAGAGGAGGAGGTGCGCGATGTCTGCCGAGTCACCGGTTCCTGCCGAGTCACCGGTTCCTGCCGAGGCTGACCCGGCCGTCTCCTCGCCGGACCTTCCCACGGTCTCGATCATCCTCCCGGTCCTGAACGAGGAGGCCCAGCTCGAGCGCTGCCTGCGCAGTGTCGCCGAGCAGAGCTACCCCGCCATCATCGAGGTGGTCGTGGCCGACGGGGGCTCGGCTGACGAGAGCCGATCGGAGGCGGCCAGGTATGCGAAGGTGAGGGTCGTCGACAACCCGAGGTACATCCGCCCCGCCGGCCTGAACACTGCCATTGCGGCCGCTTCCGGCGACATCATCGTCCGGGTCGACGCCCGCACCGCGCTCGCACCTGACTACGTCGCTTGCTGCGTCTCGGCCCTCGAACGGTCGGGAGCAGCCATCGTCGGCGGCCAGATGCGCTACGAGGCTCATGACGCGAGCCAGCGCGGCATCGTGGCGGCAATGACCTCCCGTTTCGGGGCCGGGCCCGCCGCCTTCCGCCGCGAAGGCGGAGAGCCGCGCTATGTCGACACGGTCTACCTGGGAGCCTTCCGGGCGAGCACGATCCGCGACATGGGCGGCTACGACGAGTGGTCGGGTGGCAACGAGGACGCCGAGCTCGCGTGGCGAGCCCAACGCTTCGGCGGGGTCTACCTCGATCCGTCGATCAGGTCCTACTATCTCGGCCGCGACGGGCTGGGACCGCTGGCGCGCCAGTTCTACCGGTATGGCCACAACCGCGCCCGGACGATCCGCAAGCACCCCGCCTCGCTTTCGTGGCGCCAGCTTGCCGTTCCTGCTTTGTTCCTCGGGCTCGCGAGCCCGTGGCGCCGGTCCGTGCTGGCGACCTACGCGGCGATCGTTCTCGGGCGAGGCGCCGTCGAGCTCACCAGGGACCCTCCGGCCGTGCCGACGTTGCTTGCAGCCTTTCCCACGATGCACGCAGCTTGGGGGCTGGGCTTCGTGCGGGGGATCGTCAAGAAGGTCGGGACGGAGGACGGTCCTCAGGTGGGATCCGAAGGCACTGTCGTACGCTTGCTGGCATGAACGACGTGCTCGGCGAGGGGTCGATGAGAACCCCGCTCGTCATAGTTGGCGCCGGCGGTCACGGCCGGGAAGTTCTCGATGTCGTCAAGGCTATGGACGCGATCGCGCCCACCTGGAGCTTCCTCGGGTTTGCCGCTGACGGTGGTGGGGACTTGGACGAGGTCGAGGCGCTTGGGGAGCCATTTCTTGGGGCAGTCGACCAGCTGGAGCCCGGCGGTGCCCACTGCATGAGTACCGCACCTGCCGGGGTGTCGCCTCGTTTTGTGATCGGCATCGGGTCTTCAGCTGCGCGGCGATCGCTTGACGAGAGGCTCACCGAGGCCGGGTGGGCGGCAGCCACGCTGATTCATCCATCTGCCACGATCGGGGCTCGGTGCGAGATCGCTCCAGGCGTAGTCATCACTGCCGGCGTGCGCGTGACAACGAACGTTCGCCTGGGGCGTCATGTCCACCTCAACGTCAACAGCACCGTGAGCCACGACTGCATACTTGGCGATTACGTGACAGTCAGCCCTGGGGTGAACATCCCGGGGCACGTCACGCTCGACAACGGCGTCGAGTGCGGAACGGGCTCGGCGTTTCTTCCCGGAGTCACCGTCGGGCGCGATACCCGAGTCGGAGCGGGCGCTGTCGTGACGAAGGATTGGCCGCCGCACAGCACCGTGATTGGCGTTCCCGCCCGGGAGCTGAAGACCCTTTGACCGTGGCCTGGCAGTTCAGGGTCCCAGAGCTTTGACGACCAAGTCGCAGATGTGGTCGACGTCGTCGAGCGCCAAGTCGGCGAAAAGCGGGACACAGAGCAGCTTGACGTGCAGTTCGTCGGCGCTCGGGTAGCTACCCGGCTGGGCGAACCGCTCGAAGGCCGGCATCGTGTGCAGCGGGACGAAGTAGCGCTTGGACTGTACCCCAGCATCACTTAACGCTGTTTCCACTGCGGTTCGGCGTTCGGCCGTTCGCAAGTCGAGCGCCAGGTCCTTGAAGGTGCTGCGATCTGTGTCACGGACTTGCTGCCAGCCGACTAGATCCCCGAGCCGTTCGTGGTAGTGGGCGATCAGACCGCGGCGCTGTTTGAGCAGCGGCTCGATCAGATCAAGCTCCAGAGTGCCAAGCGCGGCGTGCAGCTCTGAGAGTTTGCCATTCAGACCGGGAAGACGCGAAACGTAGTCGTTCTGGAATCCGTAAGCTCGGATGTACGTGACTCGCTCGGCAAGATCGGGGTCGTGCGTAGCGATCAGGCCGCCCTCGGCCATCGTGACGACCTTGGTCCCACTGAAGCTGAAGACCTCGGCATCACCTAGACCTCCGACCTTCGTCCCGCCGCGCACGCTTCCGTAGGCATGTGCGGCGTCGAAGATAAGTCGAGAGCCGTGGGCGTCTGCTTCCAGCTTGAGAGAATCGACGTCACATGGGTTCCCAAAGGCGTGTGTCGCGAGGACCACTCCGGGCGGCTGACCTCGCATCGCTTCAGCGAGCGATTCGTGGCTCATGTTGAACGTGAACCGGTCGACATCGACAAGCACCGGGCGCAACCGGGCCCATACAGCGGCGTTGGCCGTCGAGTTGAAGGTGAAGTCCGAGATGAAACAGGGTGCTCCGTCTGACAAGCCCAGCGACTTCAGCGTGATTATGAGCCCGATGTCGCACGAGACGACTGCTCTCGTCTCGGGAACTTCGAGGTAGGTTGCCGCTCGGGCCTCGAACAGCTGGGAGAATTCGGAGAAGTTCGACAACATCCTCGTTTCCCAGATGCGCTCGAGCAGGGTCACGTAGTCCTCTAGCGGCGGGAGCGACGGACGTACGATCGGGATCACTTGGTTGCCTCGACGACGAGCAGCGAGTCGGGGCGTCGCTCGAGACCCCTGAGCTCTGGGTGCGGGGACTGGCCCAACTCCCGAGGCTCTACATTCGTGAAGCCTGATCTGTTCAGCCTCAAAGTGAGATCAGCAATGTCGTAGACGTAGAGATGCCCCCACGAACGCAACGCGAAGTTGAGCATCCGAGCCGGGCTGTCGATCGCCTTGTAAGCTAAATCCTCCAGCCACGCCTGTTCCTTCCAGTTACCCAGATAATGATTCACGATGTAACGCAGGTCTGGCATGGCGATGCGCATCACTCCGCCAGGTACAAGAGCGAGCCGACAGTCGGCGAACAGTCGAAGGCCGTCCTCGAGGGTCAGGTGCTCGAAGACATGTTCGGAGAATACGAACGCGACCGAGGATGACGGGGCGGGGAAGCCAAAGCGCAGGTCGACGCGAATATCCGGCTTGACGGCCCGGCTGATATCGACGTTCACCCACCCATCGAGATGAACCGGTCCACATCCGAGATGCACTTTGGGGTGCTCGGGCAGAGCCCGGCCAAGTAGCGCTCGCGTTCGAGCGCGTCCTGCCTTTTGCCAGGCAGCGTGTATGGCAGCGCGGCTATGGCGCCGGAGGCCAGCTTTGGAGGGAACTCGCATCAGCCTCTCCGGTACGCCTCGAGATAGTGCCGGTATGTGACTTGGTCAACGAAACCCATTTTGACGCCGGCGGCCTGCATCCGGTGCCACAGGTTCCAGTCTCCGGGCTCTGCGAGCTTCCAGCTGTTTTCGTTGTGGCGGAAGAACCGAAGCCCTCCGGCATAAAGCACCGACCCGTGGGTGATGCCTGCGCAAGCAAGCGGCCATTTGCCGACTTCGGCCCAAGTGCCCGCTGTGACCTCCATCGTTGCTTTGCTCCATACGAACTCGAGGCGTCGCCGGCGCGCTTCATGGATCAGGACCTCGACGTGATCGTCGGTGAGCTCGTCGTCGTCGTCGCAAGGGGCGATCCATGCTCCCTGAGCGATCGCGAGTGCTGCGTTCATCGGTGCGCTTCCGGCCACCATCCAACGCAGTCGGGGATCGGTTGGATACAGGCCGCGCTCGGCCAAATTGATGAAGCGCAGGCGAGGATCTTTGATTGACTTCACTGCTCGCTCGGTCGGCTCGTCGCAGTGGTCACCGACGACGAGAATTTCCAGCCTCTCATAGGTTTGCCGGATTGCTGAGGAGATGGCACGCTCGGCCACCAGCGGTCCGCGGTTGTAAGTGGCGATCCGGACAGTGACGAGCGGTTCGGTTTCGTCTGTTGCGGCCCAGCAGACATCGCGATTCCCACGTGTCTGGATCAGCAGGCGGCGCTCGTCGTCAGCTCCGATGCGACTCCGAACGAACTCATGGAGGTACTGTCGAGGAGCCTTTCTGAGTTGAGGCAACCGGTCCAGGAAGAACAAACCGTTGCGAGCGACCCGGCGCGCAAAGGTCGGCGCAGTGCCACGGCGGTGTTCGAACACCGCGGACGTCCCTGTTTCTGCAGTCATGTAACCAGCATGCCAGCAAGCTTGCTGCTCGCGGTGCTGCGCTCTCACCTCGATGGTCGGGCGGCCCTCGTACTGCGGAGCATTGATGCCAGGACCAAGCGCCCGCTCTGGCGCAGGAGCACGAGTCCAAGCGCGCCAGTGAGCCCACCCCCGAGGGCGAGACCGACCAGGAGTCGACCCCAACCGGCGCCGATCTCGAATGCTGGGCATGTGGCGAGGGCGGCACCGGCCCCGCCGATGGCGGACACCGCCAGCGCCTCGAGGACTGTCCGCCGTGCAGTGCCGCTTGAGACCTCGTGGCGCACAAGGTGGGGGAAGACGATCACGTTCGACACCACAATGGTAACCAAGGTGGCGTACGCGGCACCGATGGGGCCGATCACCACAGCGAAGACGATTGTGAGGGCGAGATTTGCCGAGGCCTCGACGCCGACGAGGCGAATGAAGACATTCTGGCGACCTCGGGCAATCAGCAAGAGACTGAGCCCGTGAACAGGAACGTTGGCCAGCCAGATGCAGCAGAACACGATGAGGACAGATTCGCCGAGAGATGACGTATGACCCGTAACCGCCACGACCACATCGACGCGCAGCACGATCACGGTCGCGAACGTCGCGCCAGCGACAAACGCAGCTACACGCGTGAGGAAGCGAATGGCGCTTTCTTGGCCGTCCCTGTCGGTTGTGCCTGCCAGGTGCGGGTACACCGTGTCGTAGCCGGTGAAGAGCAGAGAAGTAGCTTGCGACGGCACGATCGAGCCTGCACGATAAAGGCCGACGGCCGCGGTGGTCGCAACGGCACCGACGACGATGAGGTCGGTGGCAGAAATGACCTGTCCGGAGACTGACAAGACCAGCAGCGGTGCGGAGAAGGACGCCACGCGGCGGATGTCGGCCCAGCCGATCCGCCGGGGGAGGTGACGGAACCACGGCTCGTGCCTCCGGATCCACCAGGCACAGTAGCCCTGTGATACGAGAACGCTCGCCAGGAAGCCGGCACCCAGGGCGACGAGATGCAGGCGGTCGATCGTGACGACGACGACCGCGATCTCGACGCCGGTGCCGGCGAGCCCGCCGATGGCAGGAACGTGGAACTGGCGCCGTCCGACAGGGATACCGGCGAACGACGCAGTGCCAAGGTTCAGCGCGATAGAGAGTCCGACCAGCAACACCATGAGCGGTATGTGCTTGCCAGCGATAGAGCGGTCGTGGGTGAGAGCGACCAGGAGCGTCAGGATGCCGGTGGCGACCAGGACGGCGAAACCCCACACAGCGTAGGTGGTGTGGGCATGTTCCACGTCGCTTCGAGCTTGACGTCGTTCATCGTCGGTGAACGACCCAGAGTCGCGCGCCGTGGCGCGGATGACAAACATCCTTAGACCGAAGTCGACCGTGCCGAACACTCCGAGGACTGTGGCCGCCAGTGCGTAAAGACCGTAAGTAGATGCCCCGAGATGCCGGAAGGAGAAGCCGAGCAGATAAAGGCCGCCGATTGCTGATGTTCCCGCATTCAGGTACAGCCAGGCGGCGTTGCGGCCGAGACCGGTAACCTGAAGTGCCTCCGGTTGCAAGCCTTCATTGGGCCCCGAAGGCGAGGGGATCATGGTCAACTGGCGACCCAGGGAGTGACTGTCACCGGTTATCGTTCTGCCGCGCTGACAGGTGGCACCGTCGGGCCATGCCGGTGGCGTGTGGAACCGAAAAGGCCTGCACCATGGGGCAGTGTAGGGCCTCACAGCGCATCCGCGGTGGGTCGACCCCTTTACCGTCGAGCGCCAAGAGGCTCAGCAGACATACGACATGTCAAGTCATCAGCGGTTTTGCCAACCAGAGAGATCGGTGGCGAGCAGCGAGGCAGCAAACAAGGCCAACTGAGGGAGCCGGTTGACGGTCTTTCGATTCCTGTTCCGGCGAAGCTGGCCGACATTGGACATCCAGGAGTTAGTCCGTTTCACAGGCCGGTCTGGCCGCGAGATTCACGATCAGGTTATCGTGCCTGTTGCGGGGTCCTGCCTAGACGCTCTTTGTGACCTGGCGCCGCTCGTAGCAGCCCCCGTAAGAAACTCGGTGACATCTGCTTCGAGTGCCATCTGCAACAGCAGCCTAGTGTCGAGGTGAGCGACGTCATCAAAGGAGTTCGCGTTGAATCATCCGAAAGGTCCGCCTAGCCGCATTCGTTGACGTGATGAAGGAGCGACTCGCCGAAGAGATCGGCATCGTCAGCACGCAGTTGCTCAGAGAGTGATACTCGTGGTGTCACAGGTGCAGGTCGCCTTTCGTCGGACGCGGCTTCTTCGAAGGAACCTACGCCCGAGGACGATTGTGCTTCTGGGGCTGGACGCCACACTGCCGCACCACGAGAGTGGCAGTGCCTATCAAGGAGGCAACAGGATGACAGTCAGTGTCTGTCTATGCACCTTTAACGGAGGTCGCTACCTGAAGGGCCTGCTCGCCAGCCTCGTCACACAGACCCTGCTGCCAGCAGAGTTACTGGTCGGTGATGACGGCTCGTCGGACGATACGCTGAGGATTCTTCGCGACTTTGCTGCCGATGCACCGTTTCCGGTTGAGATCTTGGCGAACAAGGAGCACCTAGGGCCTGCTTACAACCTCGAACGCCTCCTTGTGAGAGCGGTGGGCGACACTTTGTTCCCCTGCGACCAAGACGACATTTGGACACCGAGGAAGATCGAAGTGCTGGTCGACGCGCTCGACGAGTTCCCGGACTCCGGCGCCGCGCTCTGCAATTCGTCGTTGATTGACGACGAAGGCCGGTCCCTCCCTGGCTCGCTGTTCGAGCGGGCGGGTCTCGGTGCCACGACGCGGGAGCTCCTGGCGTCAGGCTCGAGTGCCGCGGTGGTCGAGATTGCCCGTCGCAATATCGTGGTGAGCCACGCTCTCGCCATCCGGCGGGACGCCCTTGACCTCGTGCTGCCCTTCGGGTTTCGGTGGCACGCCGACTGGTGGATCGCCATTATCCTGAGCGCGACCACCGGGATCACGATCGTCGAGGACTGCCTTGTCGAGTATCGGCTACATGACTTCAATACCGTCGGCTTGCCCGAGACGCGCCCCCTCGCCGAACGGGCCTCGCGTGAGCGCGTTGTCCGCTTCATTCGCCGCGCCGACTTGCTCGACGCGGCGCTCACACGAGTAAGCGACCTCCGACCTGGCATGCTGAGCCGAGCTGACTGGGCGATCCTCGAGGCGCAGATCGCGCACTTGCGCACTCGCGGCTCGTTACCAGGACGGCGAGGTCGTCGCGTTGTGCCAGTCCTGCGCGAAGCCTGGGGGGGAGGCTATCGCCGCTTTAGCAACGGTTGGAGGAGCGTCCTTGGCGACGTCGTGCGCTCGAGCGACTAGGCCTATGGCCGGCCGCATCCGCGACCTCTTGGATGAAGCCCACCGCGCGAGCAACCTGGGCATCGAGTGTCTCGCTGGCTGACCACTCCCAGGCGGTCTCGGCCATGGCGGCCCTCCATGTTGGCGCGGTGCCTAACTTCGAGACCGCGGTGGGCAATCGCGCCAGCGTCGTTTGGCGGTACCAAGACGCCGCGCTTGCCATATGCGAGTGCAGCGGGAACGCCTCCGACTGCTGTGGCGACGATCGGGAGGCCGGCGGCGGCAGCTTCGTAGAACACCTGCGGCTGCCCCTCAGTGAGGGAGACGTGGATGAGCACGGTCGCCTGTTTGTAGAGCTCGAAGAGGTGGTCACGGTCCAGTCGGCCGGCGAGTATGACGACGTCTTCAAGCGCCTGAGATCTCACCTGAGCAGCGAGCTCGCCGGCCAGCGATCCCGTTCCCGCCACTACCAGTTGCCATGGGCCGGTTCGTCTGAGCTCCTTCGCTACGTCGATCAGGAGCATGGGATTCTTCTCTGGGTCGAGTCTGCCTGCGACGAGGGCCTTGTGACTGCCGGGCCAAGGCCGAGAGAGCACATCTCGGATCGGGACGAGATCCTCAGGTCGCACCAATGACACCCCCGTAGTCAGGACACGGGTGCCGTCATTCGCATAACGCTGCGTCATCTGTTGCCCTATCGCGATAACTCCACCGCCGCGGGCTAGCCGTTTATGAACGAACTCGAGGCCGTGACCAGTTGAGACGGCCACCAAACGCTTCCAGTTCGTGGTCCTGCGGGCTAGGTAGTCGGGAAAGTCCTGGCGCACTCCGACGACCAGGGGTATGTGAGCGAACCGCGCTTGAAGTCCGAACAAGGCTGCATAGGGATGTGGACCGAAGAGCAGAACAGCGTGGCACCGACCGAGCTCTTCATGCCAGCGCACTGCTGATTGCGTTGTTGCGGCCGCGACGCTGGTGATTCGGTGAAGGCTCTCGTAGTAGGGCAGAGGCACGAACTTCACACCGTTGCCACAAAGCTCGTGATCCGCCCGACCGGGTGCTGGGTGAGTGCGGCCGAACACGATCAGCTCATCTACATGATTGCTGAGTCCACCCAGCCACGAGACGAAAGCGGTGGACGTCGAGACGCCATTCTCATCTCGCCAGTAGACAAGATCCGCGTACACGGCAAGGCGCACCGACTCAGTGTAGGCAGCGGAAGGGCACGTTCTCTTTCAAAGAGGTTCGAGAGCTACCGCCTCGGTGTCGACGTCGAGTTCAGCCAAAGTCCCACGACGAGGTCCTCAGATAGTCACGCCGAACAGAAGACTTGAGCGTCGGCGGCTCCTTTGAACAGTTGACATTGTCAAAGCAAGCCCATGACGGTCATTATCACTTGCGGATGAGCGTACGCCTGGTGGGCGTCGGCCTCCAGGTCGTTCGGCCTCGCTCCGCTGCGGGCGCTCCACCTGGACCCCGTCACCCACTAGGCCGTAGTTCCCCCTGATCGCCCCGGCTCAGACACCCTCGCACGATCATGAGCAGGGATTCTCCGTCCTCAAGATGGCAGTAGTGTAGTCATGTTAGAGAGGAGCTGGTGTCAGGAGAACTCTTGTAGTTCTTGACATAGATACACTTAGGTAGTACCATTGTCGACATGTACGTGGCCAGGGTGCCGAACCGGGGTTCACCGCCGGCGATCCTGTTGCGCGAGAGCTACCGCGAGGGGGGCAAGGTCAAGAACCGCACGCTCGCCAACTTGTCGCGCTGGCCCGAGGAGAAGGTCGACGCCCTCGCAGCCGTGCTCAAGGGGCGTGCGCCCGCGGCCGGCCTCGAGGGGAGCTTCGACATCATCCGCAGCCTCCCCCACGGTCATGTCGCCGCCGTGCTGGGGGCACTTTCCGACCTTCGTCTCCAAGAGATAATCGACCATGTCCCCTCCCGCTCGCGTGACCTGGTCGTCGCCATGGTCGTGGCCCAAGTGATCGAGCCGTCCTCCAAGTCCGCCTTAGCGCGCGGACTCCGGGCCGAAACGGCCTCGAGCTCGCTCGGCGAGGTGCTCTCTTTGACCGGTGCCGACGAGGACGACCTCTACGCGGCCATGGACTGGCTGGGGCCTCGTCAAAAAGCGATCGAGGACGCCCTCGCCGCCCGGCATCTCAAAGACGGCACGCTCGTGCTCTATGACGTCTCCTCGGCCGCCTTTGAGGGCAGGACCTGTCCCCTCGGCGCGCTCGGCCACCCCAAAGACGGTGTGCACGGCCGGCTCCAGATCGTCTACGGCTTGCTGGCCAGCAAAGAGGGCGTCCCCGTGGCCATCGAGGTCTTCAAGGGCAACACCGGCGACCCGGCCACGGTCGCCTCCCAGGTGCAAAAGCTGAAAGAACGCTTCTCCCTCTCCCATGTCGTGCTGGTGGGTGACCGGGGGATGCTGACCAAGGCCCGCCTCGAAAACGACGTCATCCCCGCCCAGCTCGAGTTCATCACCGCCTTGCGTGCCCCCCAGATCAAGGCCCTGGTCGAATCCGGTGCCATCCAGCTCTCCTTGTTCGACACCTCCGACCTGTTCGAGATCGCCCACCCCGACTACCCGGGCGAGCGCCTCGTCGCCTGCAAGAACCCGCTGCTCGCCATGGAGCGGGCGAGAAAGCGCGAGTCGCTGCTCAGCGCGACCGAGGCCGAGCTGGCCACGATCACCGCCGCCGTGCGACGCCAGAGCCGCCCGCTGCGGGGCAAGGACAAGATCGCCCTTAGGGTCGGCAAGGTCATCAACCACTACAAGATGGCCAAGCACTTCGTGCTTGAGATCGAAGACGACGTCTTCTCGTTCCATCGCGACGAGGCGAAGATCGCCGCCGAGGCCGCCCTCGACGGGATCTACGTGCTGCGCACGAGCCTTGACGAAGAAGCGTTCGCCGACGATGAGGTGGTCTCGTCCTACAAGTCCCTGGCATGTGTCGAGCGGGTCTTCCGGGGGTTCAACACCGACCTCGACATCCGCCCGATCCGCCACCGGAGCGAAGAGCGCGTCCGCGCGCACGTGTTCTTGCGCATGCTCTCCTACTACGTCACCTGGCACATGGAGGCCCGCCTCGCGCCGATGCTCTTCAAAGACGACGACCACCAAGGCGCCGAGGCGCAACGCTCGAGCCCGGTCGCCCCTGCGTTGCGCTCCGAGAGCGCACTGCGAAAGATCCGCACCAAGCGCACCGAGTACGACGAGCCGGTCCACAGCTTCGCCACCTTGTTGAAGGACCTGGCCACGATCGCCGCCAACAAGGTCCAGCCGTTGAAAACCGATCTCCCCGTCTTCACGGTGATCACCACACCGACCCCGATCCAGCGCCGAGCCTTCGAGCTGCTCGGCGTCTCGCATCGCCTCGGCTACGCGTAGTCAGTACTTCAGCCTCTTCCCGACGCGAAAGACCAGGTTGTGGCCGGACTCTGCTGAAAGGCAGGGGGGAACTTCGGGCTAGGGCGTTGACATGCTTCCAAGCCTGTCGGCCGGGAGCGTGCCGACACATCTTCATTCGTTGACACGAGGGCCTGTCAATGGATCAGTCCGGTCCGGTCGCGGACTGTCAAGTGCCTACCCAGATCAACTGCGTCGAGAACTAACCTCGAAAATTCGTCCGGCCCCAGGACGCTGACGGAGAACGGTCCAGTGGTGACGCTGAGGTGACAATGGGAGTGCCTGGCCGTGTCGGGACGCGTCGGTTCAGAGATCCCTGCTCTCATCGGATGTCACGCCCTCGGGAGAATCACCGTTGTCGGGTCGGGCGCCGGACCCAGCGTGTTATGGGAACGCGGTCCGCAACCTCAAGAAGGCCCGCCTGAGCGCTCCAGCCCAGGGCCAGGTCTCGTCCAGGCGCAAGATGAGTCGCCGCCCGCGCCGCACGAGGACGGCGGCGACGTGCAGGATCCGGTAGCGGATCGTCTTCGGCTCGGCCTTTTTGAGCTCGCCGTCGAGGCAGATCATCTGTGCCCAGGCGATGAGCGCCCCGGCGACGAGGCTGGTGGCCACCCAGGTGAGGTTCTGGGTGAAGCTAGCGAACGGCAGGTTCTGTAACCCGCAGTCCTTCCAGCACCGGACTCGGTCCTCGACGCGGGCATGACCGCGTTGGCGAAGCTCGAGTACTGCGGCGTCGAAGTTCAGGGCACTCGCGTTCGTGATGAAACACGTGTGCCTAAAGCCCTCCGAGGTGTCGAACAAGCTGAGCTGAGCACCAGGGTGAGGACGCTCGCGCCGGGAGATGAGTCGTGCGTCTTCGCCCCAGGCCGACAAGTCCATGAGATCTGTGAGCTCTGCCACCTGAGCACCGTCGCGGACGGTCCCGTCCGCTTCGAGCGCTTCGCGCCAGTCCTCTTCTTGGAACAACAACAAGGCCTCTCTCACACCGGCGTCGACCGGATGGCCGATCGAGTACTCGATGTTCGCCTCGACAAGGCCAGAGACAAAGCCATGGGTCGCCCCGGCCGAGTCGGCCCTCACGAGGATGTGATGTCGGACGAGGCCCGGGTCGTCACCGGGCTCGTGGCCCAGGTGGTACTCCGGCGGGAGGGCACCGATCGCCTGGTCCAACAACTCGAGGTGATCATCGGCGTCGTTCGAGCCGGCGTTGCCCGGACGGAGCATCAACGCGAGCGGCTCTCCGGTCGTGTCGCACCAGGCCCCGAGGGGATGGAATCCATAGCCGCGTTTATAGGTCGGTGCGGCATCTTGTTTCTCCGAGTGAACATCTAACAGCGTGGCGTCGCAGTCGATCGTGATGTCACCTGGCGGCGCCTCGGCCCAGACGACCTCCCGTGTCTTTGCCACCGCCTTTGCGATCGCACGCAGCTCGGGAGCGGTCGTGGCCTTCACCGCCCTCCAGGCCGTCGTCACCGACGCCACCTCTCCGAACAGCTCGGACTTCTTCCTGAGGGCGTCAATGTCGCTGAGGCAGTCGGCTCCATCGGCAATGGCGACAGCGAGATGAGTGAGGACCACGCCCGGATCGTGGGTATGCCACGAGATGCCGCAGCCGGCCATCGCCTCGGACAACCGGTGCGTCAGCCCAGTGCGATCGGCCAGCTCCGCCAGCATCGCGGTGCCCGCGTGCGAGACGAGATTGCGGCCGTCGGTAGTTACCTCGACACGACGAACCGAGCGGCTACGATGCACCTTCAAGGAGGCCTCCTCCTGGGTTGGATGATTGTCTTAGAACACAGACATTCTCCCAGCTGAGGAGGCCTTTTACGCGGATACTGGCAGCTTCATGCCGCTATCGCGTGAATAATCGAGGCTAACGAGCTCTTCCCTCGAAGATGGTTCGCAACGTCCGGCCGATGATCTGGAGGTCCAAGCCCAGGCTTTGGTGGCGGAGGTAGAAGAACTCGTACTGCAGTTTTTCGAGGGCGTCGACATCGCTGGATCCGTAGTCGTAATTGATTTGGGCCCAGCCAGTGATGCCCGGGCGGACGAGGTGGCGCAGCTCGTAAAAGGGGATCGTCTTCTCGAGCAGCTCGACATAGTGCGGTTGCTCCGGCCTCGGACCCACGATCGAAAGATCGTGGCGAATGACGTTCCACATCTGCGGGAGCTCATCGACGTGGAGCTTTCGAAGCACCCGACCGACCTTGCCGAGCCGCGGGTCGTTTGCTGCGGTCCAGTCCGAGGACGAGCCCCCAGGCCGCATCGTCCGGAACTTGTGAATCGTGAATACGACGCCGTCCTTGCCCACCCTGGGCTGACTGTAGAAGAGGGGCCCACGGTTGCCGAACACGTCAACGATCGCCACAATCGGCATGGCCACAGCGAGGGCCATCATCCCTATCACGGCGATCACGATGTCCAAGAACCTCTTGCCCCGCGCGTAGGCCGGTCTGTGGATCTCGTTGATGTCGAACAAGAGCGATATGCGCTCGAGCTCCGAGATCGGCAACTTGCCCAGCCAGACGTCGTAGAAGAGCGAGAGCGTCCGGACGCGTACTCCCTTGGAGTGCAGCTTTGCGGCTTGGGCGACGATCTCTTCCCGCTCTTGCGACTCACGATCGAGCACGAGGAGGTTCGCGTTGGTGGCCTTCACAAGCTGTTCCAACGGCCTGGGTTCATCAGGCGTTGGCATCACGTCGTCGGGTTGGGCCAGCGAGATCAGCTGAGCCGGTCGCTCTGTGTGTTTCGTGATGTCGCGGACCAGGCGTTCCGACTCCTCTCCCTCGACGATCGCGATCACTCGATCCTGGTTCGCGCGCCTGCGCTGGGTCGCACCGGACAGTCCGGAGACGAGCACGAAGACAGGCACCAGGATCGCGGAGCTGACGAAGACGACGAAGCGCGGAAGAAGCTGGGCGCCCGTGAAGAGCTGAAGCACTGAAATGATGACATCAGCTGCCACAAGCGCAATAAACGCCCTGGCGAAGCGACGCGTCACCTGTCCTTCCGAATCCGGCAGCCCGGCTGCGTAGCTGGTCACCCATATCAGGGCGATGAAGATCAGGATCCACTGGAAACGTGGTTCTTCAGTCAGCTGGTAAACGTGCCGAGCTACGTAGTGTGAATGGACCGCTTCGGTCGCGATGACCACGACTAGCGTAAAAACAGGAAGGAGCCACTTGACCGGACGATTCATCACGGACCATTCAAGCTCACCGGGCGACATCGGCGGTGCCAATGGCGCGTCTGCCGAAGCTGCACCCGGGAGCACGGGGTTGTCCGGGTCGTTCCCGCGGGTGCGCTCAAGCAATGTCAGCGGCCTGGGCGTGTTCGCGGCGATTGCTTCTGCTGCCCTCTGCCTAGCGTTCTCACCCAAGGTGAGCTCCGACACGTTCACGCCGAAGTTCGCGGTCGTGCTCCTCTTTGCTGCTGTTGGCATTGTCCCCTTGGCTCGACTTGTGAGGACACGTTCACCACTGCGTTGGCCGGCAGGAGCCGTCGTCGCGTTCCTGGCCGTGGCGCTTGTGTCGGCCCTGGCCTCCCCCTCGCCAAACATCGGCATTTTCGGTCTCTATCTGTGGGGCTCCGGCTGGTTGTTATGGCTGGGAGCAGCCGGCGCGTTCGCCATCGGGGCCTCGCTTGGCCCGAATGACCGCCGATGGTTGTTTGCAGGACTGCTCGTCGGTGCGCTCGGAAACGCGCTTGTGGCAATCAGCCAGATCGTCGGGAACTTCCAGACCGGTGGTCTGGCCTTGTTCGACGGCACACAGGCGGACGGGCTCCTTGGGAACCCGATCCACCTGGAGGCGCTTCTACTTGGTGCGCTCGCGCTCATTCTGGGAAGGGCGTGCAGATCACCGTTGCGCTGGGGTGCTGCGATCCTGTTGCTCGCGGTCGGGCTTGAATTCACCTCCGAACGTCTTGCCCTGGTGATCCTCGTCTTGCTGGTCTTGTATGCGCTGTACTCCTATGGTGCCCGTCGCGGCGGAACCTTTGCCCTGTTGAATGGCGTTGGGTACGCAATTGCCTACCTGAGCGGCGGCTCGGGCCTCGGCGCACGCGTCACATCGGGATCCAGCGCGACCCCTTTCGGAGTCCGGCCTCGAGTGTGGTTGGCGGGCGCTCACTACGTATTACATCACCCCTTGCTGGGCGTCGGCCCCGGTCAGCTCCGGACTGCAATGGACTCAGCCGCGTCACTTTCATTCTTCCAGAATGTGCTGGCTGGCCGGATTCTGACGGACGGCCACGACATCTTCGTCGAAGTCGGTGTGACGACCGGACTCCTCGGTCTGGCCTGCTTTCTCATCTGGATGTTCGGGGCGGCTCGGACGGCCGCCCGTTGTACCTTTCTCGGGTTTGCCGCGGCGATGGTCGCAGTCGAGCTCGTGGAGCCAGTCAATGTCGCCATCCTCCCGCTATCGTTCCTGGGCCTCGGTGCCACGACGGCGGTGTGTCTGAGACATGGGGAAACCGCCGACCTAACTTCGGGCCGACCCGAGTCCGAGCGGCCGACAGGCACCTTGCCGGCGGGCGAGCGCGGCACGGTTCCGTATGCCCGCGTCATCACCCTCGTCACGGTCGCGATGGCGCTCTTCCTCGGAGTGACGATGGTGATCGGCGACGCTTACATGTGGAGCGGAACGGACCATGGTCCGGGCCAGCCGTTCAACCTGGCTGCAGCGAAGGACGCCAACAGACTTCTGCCGTACTGGCCGGATTCGGCGCTTGAAGTTGCCCAGATAGAGGCGTTCGACAACATTACGGCGGGTCCCGCCGGTACGGACGCCTTGGCGGAGTCGCGCCACTGGACGGCCGTCGCCGCGAGCCGAGACACGAGCAACCCGCGTCTTTGGACGCTCTTGGCAGCAGCGGACGTCGAGCTCAAGGCATACGGGCTCGGCCGCACGGAGTATTACCGCGCGCTCTCGTGTGACAAGTGGTACACCCAGGCGCTCCAGGGTCTTGGTCAGCTGGCTGGGATTCAGCACAACTGGGAAGAGGCGATCCATTGGTATCGGTCAGCCCTCGCGACCGTACTGAAGGATCCCTTGGCCACAGTGTCGTTGCGAGGCTTGATCAGTAGTGCCGAGCGGAATGCGAGAGCCGGACGCGGTTGACTCACGAGGCAGGACGCGGGAAGGCATCGCACAAGAAGTCCGGACGGTCTGTCGCCGCCCGGCAAGATCACCGGGGCCGCGCCGGCGACCGACCCGCCATCGGTTGAGGTGCTACGGGTCTTCGGTGTGCACGGCCCCCGTTACGGCGGGCGGACAGTTGCCTGAGCTGGGCAAAGAGATCGCGCCTAGCGGGCTACTTCACTCCGCTTCACTCCGCGCGTCCTCTTCTACCTGGTCGTTCGTGACTAACCGAAGAAATTTTTTGGAAGACCGCCATCGAACGGCTAAACTTCTCACGGAATACTGACGATACCCTAGTAGTTGTAGTCATCGTTAATTGACCGAGGAGGAAGTTTATGTCCAATGTTCGAACGAGGCTCCGTTCGCGGCGTCTCAGGATCGAGGAGGGCAAGGGAAACGAGGGCTTCACACTAATCGAGCTTCTCGTTGTCTTGCTCATTATCGGTATCCTGCTCGCGATCGCGATCCCGACGTTCCTGTCGGTGACCAAGACAGCGAACAACACTGCCGCGCAGTCCAACCTACAGACAGGGTTCACAGGTGCGAAGACATACTTCGAGTCCGCGAATCAGACCTACGTTGGGGTCTACGCGTCTACGACGTACTCGAACATCAAGCAGGTCGATACCGGTCTGTCCTTCGTTTCTGGGGCTGGTTCCACGGCGAACAACGTCATTTCGATAGCCGTCGGGAACACAGGTAGCGACCTCGAGATGACCGCGTGGTCGCCGGGCACCAAGCTATGCTGGGGCATCGAGGACAACACAGCCATAGGGGCTTCTGGGTTGGGTTGGACCGCTGCTGCTGGAAGTGCTACTACTGGGATAGGCACCTTCTTCGGCGTGCAGACTGCCACGGCCGCGTCGGCTTGCTTGGCCGGTACCACTGCTGGCTTTAACCCTTCAGCTGCTGCTACCAGTACGAGCGGCTTCCCAGCACCTGGTACGGCCTGATAGGGACGACTTAGGGCAACTCTTCTCCGACCTCCTCTGAGACGGCAAGTCGGTTGAGGGGTAAGTGAACGAAAGCCCCCCGCGACTGTTGGTCGCGGGGGGCTTTCGTTGTTTCCGGAGGCCCACATTGAGGTGACCAAAGGCCTGGGTTCGCGACCGGCAGGGCTCGTGTCCAAGCTCGTCGAGGCCGCAGACCGCCGACGCCACGTCGACGGGGTAGCACTCGTCGCGCTCGTGCGCGCAGATACGACTCGACTTTCCGAAAGGGGGTGTTGGCCGATGACTATCGCGAACCAAGAGGAGGACGTTGCGTGATCAGCGGGCCGGGCCGGCCTACAACTCTTGAGCATTCCTCTTGAGCCAGGACCGGCGTGATGCTGGCGCCCGCGCTACCCCTCGGTCATCGTCGACGTCTCGGTCCTCCGACACGCTGGATCTAGTAGCTGGACCGCGCAGCCCGACCTCACCGAGTTCGACCAGTAGCGGGGGAGCGCTGCCGACCTTGACCTCCAGGTGATCGGGGAACATCGATACAGCCTCGACCATGTCCTCGACGAGCACCCGCTGCTTCTGACGGAGGCTCGTGAGCGCAGCCTCTCGCTCGGCCGCGCGCCGTTCTTCCTGTTCCCCATCGAACAGGGCGTCCAGCTTGTCACGGATCGCCTCCTGCAACTCGACGTCCTCGGTAACCACCCGGAGCTCGACCCGACTTCGGCGGCTCAGCTCTATTGTGGGCTCGGACGATCCATAGGCGGACGGAGACTGACGGGGGTGTAGACGATCCCGGCGATGTCCCATACGGAATACCCGCGTGGCACGCTAGAGGCCTCGGTCCGGCGGAGCCGGACTTTTGAGTCAAGTTTTTGCTTTTGAGGTTGTGCTATGCGGCGATTCCTGATCGGGCGGCGAGATCGCTGAGAGCCCGGTGGAGGATGGCAGTGCTCCCGGGGTCGGCGATGTCGGCGGCACCGGTGCGGATGAAGCGGTTGTAGGCACGCGTGAGGAACCACGCTGTCTGCCATCCGAGGGGCGTTGGCTGGTAGCGGTGGGAGTTTGGTATGCGTTCGATGAGGCCGTGCAGACGGAGTCGTCGTAGGTCGTAGGTCATACGGCCGGGGGTGATGTCGTCGGGCTCGAGGCCGAGGAACTCAGTGACGTGCTCGCGCAGGTGGTGGTTGGCGAAGCCGTCGGGTTGGAGGCGGCAGATCACCACCGCCGCGAGGAGGGCGTGGACACGAGGGTCACCGAAGCGCAGCCCGGGGGCGCGTTGGCCATTCACGACGACTGGTTGGGTGAGCTCTTGGAACACGGTGTCGCCGATGATCGGGTCGTGACTGATCGTTTGGGCGTCGAGGAGACGCCGGTTGGCGGAGAAGCCGACCTTCCGCAGGGCGGACAGGTTGCACAGTCGCTTGCCGATCCCGAAGTCCCGGGTGTCGTTGATGGTGGTCTCGGTACGAAGGGCTTTGGCCTCCTTGTGGTACTGCTTGATTCGGGAGTGCTTGTACTCGACATACAGCGACGGGGTGACGCCTTGGGTGAGGACCCGGGTGCGAAAGCGGCTCGGGGTAGGGCGGTGGCCGCGGGTGCGAATTCGGCGATCGAAGATCAACGACACGTGGTCGGGGCGTCCCACGTCGAGGTTCTCGGCGATGACGGTCTCGAAGAACGCCCGGCCCGAGGAGGGACGATCCAACATCTGGGTCAAGGAGAACTCGGCCTGGAGGACCGAGATGTCGTAGCGGTAACCGGCCCGGCGGTCCGCCGCGCTGAAGGGATGCGGCAGGCGGCCCAGCCACTTTCGCAACAGCCGGTCGATGCGAGCAGGGTCCAGTCGGTCACAGATGCGTTGCAGGCGGTCCGGGTCCTCACAGGCGGCGAAGCCGTTGTCGAGCGCCTCGAAACCGATCCCGGCCTTGGCTACCTGCCGCTTGGCCCACTCGTTGCCGTTCAGGCACAACTTCGCCGTGTAGGGGAAGTACGAGCAGAACTTGATGAAAAACGGCCCGAAGTCGGCGTCGACGGCATAGATGTAGAAGTGGTTGACCATCGCGGTTGTCCGCACGATCCATGGGTAGGTGGCACCGGTGACCGGGTTGCGGCGCTTCTCGGTGCGGAACACCGGCGCTTTCTCCTGGGCCCTGCCCACGAACAGCACACCCTCGTCGTCCTCGAACTCGGCCAGGAACTCGTGCGCCAGGTCGTCCTTGCGCTGGCCCTTGGCGAAATCGACGATCGGCACACCCTGATCGCGGGCGAACCGGTACAGCTCGGCGATGAAGTCCCGACTGATCGGCTCCAACAACGCAGACGAGGCAAACGGTTGGCCCCGGTGCTGACGCAGGAAGAAGACCACTCCCCCGACGAACTGCAACTTGGGCACGTAGACGTTGAGGTACATCCGGTCGATGCACTCCACCTCGAGAGTCACATGTTCGGCAAGGACCTCGGCGGCGCTGCGGGGTAGGGTCATATCGGGCTCCGGTCGTCACAGGCCCTTGCGGCCAACCAACCGCTTCGGGCGGTTCAAGGCGGGACCGAAAGGCCCCGCATCTAGGCTCGACCGGAGCCTACGATCGCCCTCCGTGACCCGCCACCGGCCCCAGTTGGTGCTGCCGTGACGTCACCACCACACCGCTCGTCGGGCTGGGGCGGAGCCCCGTTAGTCGTGGGTAGTCGATCTGTGGAACTGACCGGCGCTCGATCGTCAGGACAGAAAGTGAAGCTACGATACTTAGTGTTATTGGTGTCGATTACGTCGGTCGACGTGATGAGATCCCATAGTTCACGGTGACAAACTGGAGGACAATGTCTGTGACGGGCAAAGGCTGACGACGTTATGCCGATGACGACCAAGGTCTAGCCGCCGTGTCGTGGCAGGACTCTCTGGACGTCCCATTGGACCAGTCACAATCTGCTCGCAACCCGGTTGAGGTGTCGGTTGTTATTCCATGCCTCAACGAGGAGAGATCGATCGGCGATTGTGTCGACCGAGCCCTCCAGGTCATGAGCAGGGCCGCCCTTACAGGCGAGGTCGTCGTCGCTGACAACGGCTCGACTGACAGATCAGCGGAATTGGCGGCAGACCACGGGGCGCGGGTGGTGCCCGTTGTTCAGCGCGGCTACGGGAGCGCTGTGCGCGGCGGCATCAGTGCTTCCTTTGGCGATCTCATCGTCATCGGCGATGGTGATGGTCAGCATGACTTCAGCATGTTGCCTGCATTCGTAGCCAAACTCCGCGAGGGCTATGACGTCGTGATCGGCAATCGATTTGCCGGGGAGATGACCCCTGGGTCGATGACCTGGACCCATCGCCACATTGGTAACCCGCTCTTGTCGGGAATCCTACGTGTTCTGTTCCATCCAAGAATCCATGATGCGCAGTCCGGGTTTCGAGCGCTAACGCGCGCTGCCTACGACGCAATGGACTTGCGGACTACAGGATTCGAGAGTTGTCCCGAGATGGTGATTAAGGCGGTTCGGCACGGCCTGCGGATGACGGAACTTCCTATCAGGACCTTGCCGGACCGGCGCGGACGTGCTCCTCATCTCCGAACCGTTCCCGATGGCTGGCGCCATTTCAGCTTCATCTTGATGTGTTCTCCGAACTGGCTGTTCATTGCGCCGGGCATTGTCTTGCTGCTGCTTGGCATCGCTGAAGTAACGTGGCTGTTCCTCGATCCACATCGCATCGGTAATGTGCAATTGGACTCGCGGGCCCAACTCTTCGGGGTGCTCCTCGCTGTGCTCGGCTTCCAGATCGCTAGTATCGGGCTCTTCGCGCGTTTACAGCTACTCCGAGCCTTTCCACGCGAGGGTTCGTTCACTGGAACGAGCACTGAAGTCTGTGAAACTCGAGCAAGGGTTGTTCGTCGGTGGGCTGCTCATTCTCGTTGGCCTGGTCGGAGATGTCTGGAATTGCGCCATTTGGGTTGCGCGTGGATTCGGGCTGTTGCACAACCCTCGCGATGTCATCTTCTGGACGCTCTGGCTGATTCTCGGCGTGCAGGTATGCTTCTCGTCCTTCTTTCTGAGCATGCTTGGCGTGAGCCGGGGAACTTGGATTGGCGACAGATCGTGACCCACGGCGCCTGTCGCCGAGCGTTGGCTGGCAGTGTGTGATGTCGATTCTCCATGTCCTCAATGCTCCGGGTTCCCTTCCGTCCATCGAAACATACGGGTCTTGGATCCAAGACGGGATGCCGTCGATGGTCCAGTCGAACGAGTCTGTCGCATACACCGGGCCACCTTGCCGCTGCCTCTGAGGACTCCCGAACGTGCCTGAGCGTGCCGTCGATTCAAACAAAAGGAGCTTCTCCCGAAGGGATTTGTTGACTCTCACCGCTCTAACCGCCGTGTCGGCGACGGCGTGCTTCTTCGATCTCGGGTCTCGGAGCCTTTGGTACGACGAGTTCATCAGCGCGTTGACGGCCGCTCATCACGGCACCAACCTGTGGTCCGCAGTCACGTCCCTGGGCGGCCACATGATGTTCTACTACCTACTGCTCCATGTCTTCGTTTCTCTGTTCGGAGGCGGACAGTTTGCCCTTCGCGCTCCGTCGGCGATCGCTGGGGTCGCGCTTACACCGGTCATCTACCTTCTTGCGCGTCGGATGTTCGGAACACGGGCGGCTGTGATCGCAAGCGCCATCGTGGCAGTGAGTCCCGCTCTGGTGTTGTGGGACCAACAAGCCCGCGGTTACTGCCTCGGAACGCTATTGATCGCCGGAAGCCTGCTTGCCTTGCTTCGAGCCGTCGAGTGCCCGACCTGGGGACGGTGGTGCGTATACGGCTTCCTCTCTGTCCTCTCGATCTACACCCTCGCCTATGCCGCCATGTTCCTCTTCGCGCAATGGATTCCCCTCGCCTTCTGGCCGGAGGCCCGTCACCGGCCAAGGCCGGTGCTGACTGTCATCGGCGTTATTGCCCTGGCCTATGTGTCACTAACCGCGCTAATGCTGCGAACCGGGGCTGCCACCCAACTGAGCAACAATGGGCGTCCTTCAGTAAGCGTGGCCCTCAAGATCCTCGAGGAGCTCGGCTCCGCAGTAGCGCCGGACTTTTCAGCCACAACGCTGATTGCTCGCGTTGTCACGGCCGTCGCGCTGTTGTGCTGGATTGCGGCCAGCGCTGAACTCTTGTCCAGAGTACGGGGCGCACCGGGTGAGTTCGAGACCGTGTGCCTCGGCATCACTCTGTCGTGGTTCTTTGCGCCGCTGTTCCTCGATACGATCTTTTCGCTCGCATATCACTCGCTCTTCGAACCCGTCTACCTAATTCAGAGCGTTCCTGCGGCTGCGATCCTCGTGGCCTTCGTCTTCGGGAAGCTACTGCCAAGAGGCCTGTCGTACTTGCTCGCCGCGGGGTTCGTGGCTCTACTTGTGGCAGCCCTCGTTCCGACCTACGGGATCTCTTTTGAGCAATGGGCTCAGGTCTCTCGCTACATCCGCACGAGTTCCCAAGCGGGCGATTGTCTAACGGTCAACAAGCCGTTTCTTGCCTCGGAAATGGCGTATTACTTCTCGATTGAGGGCGCCACAGGCGAGCCAAGATTGGTACAACCGGCGCGGCGGTGGTCGGACGCGCTCGATCCGCTATTCCCTGTTCCAGTCTCGGTCCAACGGTTTTCGACGATCGCTTCACAGTGCGGGCGATTGTGGATCGTCATGAACCGCGTAAGCCCTGGCCAGTTCGTGCTTGTCAACAGCGAAGTGACCTGGTTTGATGCGCATGGCTTTACTCACGTGTCTGTGTCTCATTTCACGCCGAGGCATGGGTTTGGTATCAACCTAGTTCTTCTTGCTCGGTAGATGAGTTGCCGAGTCGGCCACGTACGCGCTAGTCGGAGGCTCGCGCCAAACTTCTGTAGGAACCTTCGGCATTCGTCGATCTGCTTATCGCGCTCGTAACGGCCATTCGGCCTTACGTTCTTCTCCAGCGATCGGGACCCAGCCGATAATCCCTGCTTCAAGCAGCCGCCACCGGGGC
>CAVSHA010000005.1:0-107812 GCA_963727645.1 uncultured Acidimicrobiaceae bacterium | reverse complement strand
TAGTCCGTCGATCGGTCGGCCTGTGGGCGCCGTGGAACTCGCCGAACGGGCTCACTCGTTCGAGTGTCCCCGGTCGCGCTGGCGAGCTGGCGCTCGAGGACTGTGAAGGCTTCGATGATCTCCGAGGCCTCGAAGGCCCGGTTACGACGACCGACTGTGACTTGCTCGAGGATGCCGGCTTCGACAAGCCGATTTATGGCTTCGTTGGTGTGAACAAAGCTGCGGCCAATCAGGTCCGCAGCGCTATTGACTGTCACGACAGGTGCGCCGACGAGCACTCGAAGAAGGAGGTCGGCGGCAGATCGAGCGCGGACCCTGCCGAGGCTCTCCCGCCACTTAGCCTCGATGGCACGTGCCTGGTTCTCGAAGGAGGCCGCGTCGTCGACTGCTCGGCTGCAGGCAGTGGCGAACCGTCCCACCCACAAGTTGGTTCCCTCCCTCGCGGCTTTAGAGGTGCTGGGTCCTCGGTACCGAGTAGCAGCGAGGCCACGCACGTAGTCCTGCGCCCAGGTGGCAAGGATGAGAGAGACCGGCGGCAGGACGCGAGGTGCGATGCCTCGGCGCCGAAGGATGAGATGAATGAGCGCACGGCCGGTACGTCCATTGCCATCCACGAAAGGATGAATGGTCTCGAACTGAGAATGGGCGATCGCCGCTTGCGCGACGGCCGGAAGCGAGTCGTCGTTGCAGAAGGCAACAAGGTCCGAGACGAGGTCCGAGACGAGCTCGGGGGGAGGCGGGACGAATACCGCGGTGCACGGATTGTGCGCGCTACCTCCGATCCAGTTCTGCTGTTCACGGAACTTCCCGCCGTACTCCTGAAGCCTTGTCCGTGCCAGTAAGGACTCATGGATCGCCAGTAGAAGCTCCACAGTGATCTCGTCATCAGCGCCGATGCCCTTGATCCCACAGACCATGGCGTCGATGTTTCCGAGCACCTCGACCGCGGTGATGTCGGACGGGTCGTCGCCGAGACTCCTCGCGGCTTCCGCACGCAGGAGTCGGCGGGCACCGATCTCCAGCCCTTCGATCCGGGACGAGGCGACGGACTCTGCGCGGAGGAGGATACGCGCCAGAGCTTCGGTGTCGACCAGGCTGGTCGCTTCATGGTTAAGCCGCACGATGGAAGTCTCGGCGTCGGCGATGTCAGCAGCGACCTCGCCATCGAACGTGAAGCTGCGCCCCACGAGGAGATCAGGGACATATGCTTCGTACTCGCACCCGCGGTTGTCCTTGCGGGACGGACCCGCGTGTTTGCTGATCCAGCGGCGACGCACAACCGTAGACGTGGGTTCTCCTTATTTACGGATACTCTACAACTGTGAATAAGATCTGTGGCGAGATACCCCCAGTACTCGGCGTCACCCATACCTCCCCGGTAGTCGGTCCCAAGGAAACTGCGAGATCCAGCATGGCTGGGCCGATCCAGGGCTCAGGGAAGATGACCACCCCCGCCACCGTCTGAACGGCATCACCAGATGACTCTGAAAGTCAGCCAGGTCCGCCCGATGGTGTCGCTCGAGTGATCTGTCATAACAGCGCGAATCGGGTCTGCAGCAATACCCAGCACAGGCGCGCCGAGCACTAACTGCGTTGGCGAGATTGTTGGCGAAACGGCCGCCTGTCGGCCGTCGGATCTCGAAGTGACAGCCGACCTGCTGTTCGTGGCAGCCCCAACGGGATTCGAACCCGTGTCTCCACCTTGAGAGAGTGGCTGGAACACCGCTGAGATCTGATGACCTCGGCTTTCAGCGCACCCTCAGGCCATTCTGCGGTTGTGGCGGGGACCTGCGGCGCAAAGTCGGTTGGCGAAATGTTGGCGGAAGTCGTCAAGTTTAGGTACCTACAGACTCTGATACGTATGTTACATCAATGTATGCTACGTCCATGCCTACAAGTGAGTTCTTCGGTCGGGAGCGAGAGCTAGCCGCTCTTGACACCGAACTCCGGAGTGCTACCAAGTCAGGTGCAGGACGCCTGCTAGCCATTCGCGGACGTCGCCAAGTCGGCAAGTCACGACTGGTCGAGCACTTCGCCGAGCGAAGTGGCGTCGCGTACGGCGTCGTTGCCAGCATGAAGGGCACGCCGGTCGACGTGCAAGTGCACCGAGCCGCTGAGACGCTCCGCTCCTCCACCCGGCCGCTGCCGGCGCTCGAAGCCGTCACTGCCCTCTCCCCAGGAACTTGGTATGACCTGCTATCGCGGCTGCAACTCGCGCTGGATGATGATCCCGCGATCCTCGTCATCGACGAGTTCCCCTGGGCGAATGAGTCGAGCCCCGGTCTCGATGGGCTCCTCCAGTCTCTATGGGACCTCACGTTCGCGAGGCGACCGGTCCTCGTCCTGCTTATTGGCTCGGACGAGGCAACGATGGACCGGTTGTTCGAGCACGACCGACCGCTATTCGGCCGCCTCGATGGCAATTTCGTCGTCGAGCCGTTCAACCCGGCGGAAACGGCGCAGGCTCTCGGAGGCTCACGTTCTCCCGCGGAGGTCTTCGACACCCAGCTCATCACAGGAGGATTCCCAGAGCTCGTCGCCCACGCGCGCAGGTTCAGATCTGTTGGGGCCCTCGTCGAGGACGCTCTTTCTCGTCCCCACACGCTGCTCGCCGACGTTGCCCAAATCAACCTTGCCGGCGAGCTCGCGGATGGCACCAACACTCGCCTCGTCCTCGAAGCGGTGGGAGCCGACGAAATCGGCGTAGTCAACTTCTCACGCATTGCCTCGGACCTTGGCGGTGGGATCGCGGCAAAGACGGCGGTGAGTCGGGCAACTGACATCCTCACCGGCACCAAGCGCATCCTCGCCGTCGACATCCCAGCAGGTGACAAGGGCAGCCGGCTCAAGCGCTACCGAGTGGCCGATCCGTACCTGCGCTTCTGGTTCCGCTTTGTCGAACCTCAGCTCCGCAATATCGAGGTCGGTCGCTCAGATTTGGCTCTCAAGGCCTTTTCAAGCGGCTGGAGCACTTGGAAAGGCAAGGCTATTGAGCCAGTCGTCCGCGACGGCGTGCTACGCCTCGCCCCACACCTTGACCCGCCGTTTGATTCGATCGAATCGGTCGGTGGCTGGTGGGACCGACGCGGTGAGCATGAGTACGACATCGTCGGGTCCGCACGGGGCAGCATTCCGGTGGCGATCGGTTCAATCAAGTGGAGGGAAGGAGCAACGTTCGGAGCGAACGACCTAGCCAGGCTCGCGGAAGGACGCGAAGTGATACCGAAAGCGGGCGCGGCTCGGCTGGTCGCCGTTACGCCCCGCGGTGTCGCCTCGGGGGTCGGAGCCGACCTTGTTCTCGACGCCGCGGACCTGCTCAGCGCCTGGCAGTTGTGAGTTCGCGTTCCGAGCTGGCACGGTCAGCGGTGGCACGCGGTCGCTCTGCCGTCTCTGAAGTGACGGGTCATCCACGTCTCGAAGTGGTGGGCAACCGAGCCGGAATGGGCAACGCTGTTGTTGAGCGATTCCCCCGCTGATCGTGGCGCCCTCCTGCGGCAGCGGCATCACAGGTCGAGCGCTCATCATCGAGGAGGGCTCTCTGGAAGGGCTTACGACCGCATGTCGCGCAACTATGTTGGCGAAGTTGTGGCGCAGCGGAGACGCCCTGGTTGTGAAGCCGCGAAGTACCGCCTGACCTGCTGTCTCTGGCAGCCCCAACGGGATTCGAACCCGTGTCTCCACCTTGAGAGGGATGTACAGGGGTATGTCGTGACCTGGGGCAACACACTGAAGCCCAGGTGGATTGCTATTTCGCTTTCCGCGCTTGCTCGGACTTGACCGCGTTTGTCCCCGGCAACGCGGACTTTTCGCGGACTTCGAACAGCCGCCATCCGTCAGTGGCCCTGCCTCTAGTCCGTCCCCGAACCTCGGTCGCTGGGCCGACGGCTCGCTTGGACGCGGCAGGCCCAACCGCCCTCGGGCAGGATGGAGGCGTGACGAAGCCCTACAAGCTCGGACCTGCCCGACGTGCAGTCAACATGCTGATGACCCCGATGGTCCGTCTCGGCATCGGCGGCAAGTCGTGCTACCTCCTGACCACCACCGGCCGCAAGACCGGTCAAAAGAGAACGACACCAGTCACCCTGGTTGAAGTCGGGGCCGAACGGTGGCTCGTCTCGCCGTACGGAATTGTGAGCTGGGTTCACAATGTACGCGCTTTGCCAGAGGTGTCGCTCCGACGGGGCAGCAGAACCGAGAGAATGCACGCTCAGGAGGTCGGACCCGAAACGGCGGGGCCGGTCCTTCAGAGCTATGTCCGAAAAGTGCCAGTGACTGCTCCGTTCTTCGATGCCAAGCGCGACGATCCGGTGGCGAGGTTCGTGGAGGAAGCGCCCAAGCACCCCGTCTTCAAGCTCATCGCCGCGTCCGACGCACCCTGAGAACTCCGGCCTTCATCTTCCTTCTCCAACGTCATGCTCCAAGCCACCGGGTGGCCCTCACCTACACCTGATGGCCGTGGCACTCGTCCTGGGCGTTCTCGGTGACTAGCCTGTCCGGGTCCTCGCCGAGCTGGGTCATGACATCGCGCCACATCTCCAGGGCAGCGACCTTCTGCTCAGCCTCGCTCATCTCGTGGTAGCCAGGCGGCACCTTAAAGAAGAAGCGCCGGTCTCGCTCAACCATGGTGTCCTCCCCCATCGCCTGGCGTTGCCACCGTGCCCGAAGGTCGGTTGGCTGGGGGTCAGCGAGCCAGGTCTCTCGCCCCATCTGGATGAAGTCACTGCCAGGATACTGGCCGTTACACGGTCGACCAGGCCGAGCACTCGGGCGAGTTCGCTCTCGTGGTGGCACGATGGCAGTGATGGACTCATCGGTCGGGGACCCGTGGCGAGCTACCGTCTGCCTTCACCTTCGAATTCGCGTCGCGCCTGAGCGCCAAGCTGAGTTCCGGTCCTTTCTCCGGGAAGCAGTTCCCTTCTACGAAGCTCCCGGCGGTATTCGCGTCCGTCTCTTGTCGAAAGACGCGGAGCCAGGAAGCTTCATCGAGCAAATCGAGTACATCGACGAGCGCACTTACCAAGAAGACGACGAGCGCACTCGGTCCGACCCCACCATGGCGCAGTTCCTTGCACGATGGCGCTCCTTGCTCGCTGAGCCTCCGGTTGTGGAGGTCTACCGCGAGGCCCCTCTGGCACCCTGACGGCGTCGCCACGCGTACAGTCGCGGCGTCGGGGTCATCCCTGAAAGCCATGCTCCCGTTCTTCCACACCTATAGCACGGTCACCCTCGCCGTCGAGAAGGCGGCGGTGTAACAAACGACCTTCGGGTCACGGCCGAGTGGTCAGCTACCTGGCAGAATCGGAGGCGGTATCGCGCTCGAAGGGACGCCAGGTTGAGCACCGAAGGGATCAGGAACCACGCCGCGTTCATCTGGTCGGTCGCTGACCTGCTCCGGGGTGACTACAAGCAGTCCGACTACGGCAAGGTGATCCTGCCCCTGACTGTGATCCGCCGGTTGGACTGCGTGCTTGAACCGACCAAGGCCAAGGTCCTACAGCGCCACCAGCAGCTCGCAGACAAGATCGACAACCTCGAACCGGTGCTCCAGGCCGAGGCCCGGCAGCAGTTCTACAACACCTCCCCGTTGGACTTCCGGCGTCTGCTCGACGACCCAAACCACCTTGCCGACAACCTGCGCTCGTACATCTTGGGCTTTTCCTCTGCGGCACGCGACGTAATCGACAAGTTCAACTTCGACGGCGAGATTGCACACCTGGACCGGGCGAACCTCTTGTTCCTGGTCCTCTCGCGCTTCGCTGACATCGACCTGCACCCCGATGCCGTCTCGAACTTGGAGATGGGCTACCTCTACGAGGAACTGATCCGGCGCTTCTCTGAGCTGTCGAACGAGACGGCCGGGGAGCACTTCACGCCCCGCGAGGTCATCAGGCTCATGGTGAACCTGTTGTTCATCGAGGACGAGAAGGCCCTGCGCGATGCTGGTGCGATCCGAACCCTGTACGACCCGGCCTGTGGCACGGGCGGCATGCTGAGCGTTGCCGAGGACCACCTTCGGAGCTTGAACCCCGATGCCAGCCTTCAGGTCTACGGTCAGGAGCTGAACGACGAGACCTACGCCATCTGCCGTTCGGACATGATGCTGAAGGGCCAGGACGCCTCGCACATCGCACCGGGGAACTCCTTCAGCGAAGACGGTCATACAGGGCAGCACTTCGACTACTGCATATCCAATCCCCCCTTCGGCGTCGAGTGGAAGAAGGTCGAGGACGCGATCAGGACCGAGCACGACAAGCTCGGGTTCAACGGGCGCTTCGGCGCGGGTCCACCGAGGATCAACGACGGCTCGTTCCTGTTCCTGCAACACATGATTTCCAAGATGAAGCCCGTGGCCGAGGGTGGGTCTCGTATCGCCATCGTGTTCAACGGCTCGCCACTGTTCACCGGGGCAGCAGGCTCGGGAGAGTCGGAAATTCGGCGTTGGATCATCGAGAACGACTGGCTCGAAGCCGTCGTCGCTCTCCCCGATCAGCTTTTCTACAACACGGGTATCAGCACGTATTTCTGGATTGTCACCAATCGCAAGTCCCCCGAGCGCCGGGGCAAGATCCAGCTCGTCGACGCCCGCGAGTCCTGGGTGAAGATGCGCAAGTCCCTTGGGGATAAGCGCAAGGAAATCTCCCCCGAGCAGATCGATGAGATCACCCGGCTCTACGGCGAGTTCAGAGAGAACGAGCGCGTCAAGGTCTTCCCGAACGAGTCCTTCGGGTACCAACGGATCACCGTGGAGCGCCCCCTGAGATTGCGCTGGATCGTCCCAAACGATGCGGTGGACCTCATGTCCCAAGACAAGGCGTGGGCCAAGCTGAACGAGCGTGAACAGGCCGATCTTGCCTGGAAGCTCAACGTGATTTCAAACCTGGATTCCCCGGACAAAGCCTCCCTTGCCAGGAAGCTCCTAGGGGTGCCGAAGGCGATTGAGAAAGCCCTCTGGGAAGTGCTCGCCGTCCGGGACGAGAGCGCGCCCGTCGTCACCAACAAGAAGGGTGAGCCTGAACCTGACCCCGACCTCCGGGACAACGAGAACGTGCCCCTGCCAAGTGAGCCAGTCGTCTGGGCTGTTGATCCCACCGACCGTCTGGCTTCGCTCACCTACCGAAGCGCCGTGGACGCGTACATGGAAACGGAGGTCCTCCCGTACGTGCCTGACGCCTGGGTGGACCACGACAAGACCAAAATCGGCTACGAGGTTCCACTCACCCGGCACTTCTACAAATACGTGCCCCCGAGGCCTCTCGCCGACATCGACGCCGAGATCAAAGAGCTGGAAGCCGAGATTCAGGAGTTGCTGCGCGAGGTAACGGACTAGTGGAAACATCGCTATGGAACAAGACTCTGCAAAGTCATTGGCCGTTGGCAAGACTGAAAGATCATGCAAGTTTGGTTAACGGCTTTCCGTTCGATGCCGTCGGTTTCAACGACAGCTCAGGCACCCCTGTCATACGTATTCGCGACCTTTTGGCCGGAAAGACCGAAACATTTTTCAATGGCACCGTTCCGCAAGAAACCATGGTGAAGAACGGCGATCTTATTGTCGGCATGGATGGTGACTTCAACGCCGTAACCTGGAAGGGTGGGGTCGCTGCACTGAATCAGCGCCTGTGCTTACTACGAGCACGCCCGTCGCTTGACCAGAGATTCCTGTCCTATTTCGTGCCAATCTCGCTGAAGGCCATCAACGATGTGACCTTCTTCACAACGGTGAAGCACCTCTCATCAGTAGACCTGATGAACGAACGACTGCCACTGCCGTCCGTCCAGGTTCAGCGCGCCGTCGCCGACTACCTCGACGCCGAGACTGCTCGCATCGACGCGCTGATAGAGAAGAAGCAGCGATTGGTGGAACTGCTTGATGAACGACGCTCAGCCGTCACGGCTCATGGCGTGAGTGGACTCCTAACGACCATAGACGTGGAGCCGAGCCGTCTGCCCTGGCTCCCAATGCGAGGACGCAACTGGAAAGAGGCCAAGCTCACGCTCGTTGCTCGTCTTGGCACTGGGCACACTCCGAGTCGGGAACACCCCGAGTGGTGGACGAACTGCACCATTCCGTGGATTACGACCGGCGAAGTGAGCCAAATGCGTGCCGACCGAATTGAATTCATCACCGATACCAGAGAGCAGATCAGCGAGACCGGGATCGCCAATTCATCGGCCGTGCTGCACCCCACTGGGACTGTCGTCCTGTGCCGGACTGCCTCGGCTGGATACTCAGCGATCATGGGCACAGACATGGCCACCAGCCAGGATTTCGCCACATGGACTTGTGGCCCACAGCTTCGGCCTCGCTTCCTTCTTCTCTGCCTCCGTGTGATGCGACAGGACCTTCTTGGTCGGCTCGCGATGGGATCAACACATCAGACCATCTACATGCCGGACATCGAGTCCATCAACGTTCCCTTGCCGTCGACGGTGGAACAGGACCTTATCGTTGAGGCAGTGTGGGAGCGTTTACGCCGAATCGACCGAGCTGTGGACGTTCTGAACGACGAGATGAGCCTTCTAGCTGAGCGTCGCCAGGCTCTCATCACCGCAGGCGTGACCGGCGAACTGGACATCCCAGGAGTGGCAGCATGAAGCCCGACGAGCACGGCTTCGAGGACGCCATCGAGGCATCGCTCCTGACCGAGGGTGGCTACTCCAGGTCGCTGCCTGCCCACTTCGACGCAACCGTCGGCCTCGATACGGCTGAGTTATTCGCCTTCATAGGAGCCACTCAGGGACGGGCCTGGAACCAGTTGCTGAGCCGTTATGGCAATGACCCTGACGCTGCCCAACGCGGCTTTGTGCGCCGTCTGGCCAAGGACCTTGATGAACGGGGCACCCTCGAAGTGCTCCGTCACGGTGTCGTGGACCTCGGTGTCGAGCTACGGCTCGCATTCTTCAAGCCTGCCCATGGCCTCACGCCAGAGCTGGTTGATCGGTACCGTGCCAACAGGCTCACCGTCACTCGCCAGCTCCCCTATGACCCGAACTCTGGCAAGACCCTCGATCTGGGCTTGTTCGTGAACGGCATCCCGGTCGCGACGGCTGAGCTGAAGAACCCGATCACGGGCCAGACCGTGGAACACGCCATTACCCAGTACCGGCGAGATCGGGACCCGAGGAACGTCACCCTCGGTCGGCGTGCGCTCGTGCATTTCGCCGTCGACCCCGAGCAGGTCTCCATGACGACCAGGCTCGCAGGCCAATCGACGAGGTTCCTGCCGTTCAACCTCGGCCACGACCGGCACAAGCGGAACCCTCCGAACCCGGCCGGGCACCGTACGTCGTACCTGTGGGAACGCGTCTGGCAACGGGACAACTGGCTCGACCTGCTGGCCCGGTTCATGCACGTCCAGCGCCCCGAGAAGGGAACCGCCACCCAGAAGCGCGCTGCCGAGATGGTCATCTTCCCCCGGTACCACCAGTGGGATGCCGTCCTTGCCCTCGAAGCTCACGCTCGGGAACACGGCGCTGGTGAGCAGTACCTGATCGAGCACTCGGCCGGTTCGGGCAAGTCGAACACCATCGCGTGGACGGCCCACCGGCTCGCGACGCTGCACAACGAGCGTGACGAGAAGGTCTTCGACAAGGTGGTCGTGATCACGGACAGGCTCGTGCTCGACCGTCAACTCCAGGACACCATCTACCAGTTCGAGCACGCCAGAGGGGTTGTGCAAAAGATCAACGAGGACTCCGATCAGCTTGCCGACGCACTCAAGGGCGAACGGGCCAGGATCATCATCACGACCTTGCAGAAGTTCCCGTTCGTGCTGCAAAAGGTCGACGAACTACCTGCAAGGAAGTACGCCGTCATCGTGGATGAGGCCCATTCCTCCCAGACCGGCGAGGCAGCGAAAGAGCTTCGGGTCGTGCTCGGGGGTACCCAGGAACAGGAACTGACGGTGGCCGAGGCAGAGGACGCCGGGTTCATCGCATCGGCCGAAGACCCTGTGGAAGAAGCCCTCGCGAAAGCAGTGGCAGCCCGTGGTCGGCAGAAGAACCTCTCGTTCTTCGCGTTCACGGCCACCCCGAAGGCACGCACCCTGGAGCTGTTCGGCACCTACAACAAGGGCACTCGCAAGTACGAGCCGTTCCACCTGTACTCGATGCGCCAGGCGATCGAAGAAGGCTTCATCCTGGACGTGCTCGCCAACTACACGACCTATCACACCTACTGGCGCATCGAGAAGGCGACGATTGAAGACCCCGAGTACCCGACAGACAAGGCGTACCGGGCCATCGCCCGGTTTGTGGACCTGCACCCCTACAACCTCGCCCAGAAGGCTGAGATCATCGTCGAGCACTTTCGCGCCCACACAGCCCAGAAGATCGGGGGAATGGCCAAGGCGATGGTCGTCACGTCGTCCCGGCTACATGCCGTCCGCTACTGGCAGGCGATCACGAGGTACATCGCGGAGAAGAAGTACACGGACCTGCGTGCCCTGGTCGCGTTCTCGGGCACTGTCTATGCGAACGGGCTGAGCTTCACCGAGCACGGACTGAACGGATACCCCGAATCGGAGACGGCCGAGCGCTTCGGCGAGGACTACCAGGTATTGATCGTGGCCGAGAAGTTCCAGACCGGCTTCGACCAGCCCCTGCTGCACACGATGTACGTCGACAAGGTGCTCACGGGACTGAACGCTGTGCAAACCCTGTCACGGCTCAACCGGATTCACCCGGCGAAATCCGACACCTTCGTGCTGGACTTCCGAAACGACGCCGACGACATCGTGAAGGCGTTCGAGCCGTACTACGGAGAGACCGTGGCACCCCCGACTGACCCCAACCTGCTCTATGTCACGCGGCGGCGTCTGGACGACTGGGACGTGCTCAGGACTGAGGAAATCGAAGCGGCCGTTGCCGTGCTCGTCACCATGACGGGACCAAAGGACCACGGCCTCTTCTACGGCACCCTCTCTCCGGCAGTGGACCGGTTCAACGCCCTCCCGACAGACGATCAGGCCGAGTTCAAGGAAGCCCTGGACAAGTTCGTGCGCACGTACTCGTTCCTGAGCCAGGTCGTCTCCTTTGGCGACACGAAGCTGGAGCGCGACTATCGGTACTGCCGTGCCCTGGCCTCGGTGATCCGTGCCCCGGCCGATGACGGTGGTATCGATCTCGGTTCAGAAGTGGAACTTACAGCGCTCCAGATCGAGTCCACCTTCACCGGCAAGCTCTCGCCCGAGTCCGAGAGTGGAGAAGTGAAGACCATCTTCGGGGAGGGCAGGGGCAGGCGCTTCGAGGCGCCACTGGAGCACCTGTCCAAGATCATCGAGGTCCTCAACGAACGGTTCGGGCTGAACCTCTCAGAAACAGACCAACTGCTGTTCGACCAGTTCGAGGAAGGCTGGGCGAGCGACCAGGAACTCGCGGCCCAGGCCCGGAACAACACCATCGACAACTTCAAGCTGGTCTTCGACCCGAAGTTCATGGCCACCATCGTGACCCGGATGGACTCCAACGAGGCCATCTTCAAGCAGATTCTCGATGATGCCGACTTCCGCGACGTGCTGGCAGAGTTCTACGTGCGCAAGATTTACGAGAGGCTTCACCAGGAGGAAGCATGAGTGCCAGTTGATTCAGTGGCACTTGAGTGGCACGCCCACGTGGCGGCGAAAGGCTGGGTAGTAGGTCGGGGCAGTTAGGGGGCTACAGGGCGGCTACGGTGCTGGGTGCGTGGCGCTGACGGGCGGTTGACATTCAGACGTGGTGCTGCCTCCGGGTACCCTTACTTTCAGTGGTGTCGAGTGGCAGCGGCTGCGACCAGCAGGGGGATCGAGTGTGGAAGTAGAGGCGTTGTTCGAGATGACCTCGGCTGCGGCTCGCAACGCGGAGCGCAACTGCACCCCCTCAGGGAGCGAGGCATTCTGGGAGGCGTACGGCGGCTACCCGGCGTACGTAGGTGAGTACAACCGACTCGTGCCGATGGTATGGGAGCTGTTCGGTGAGGAGGCGAAGCGACTCTTTCCACCGTTAGAGCTTGGCAAGCAGATCAACCCCGCTGACACGATCGGCGCGATGTGGAAGACGCACGCGGAATTTGCTGCTGCTCGCCTCTCTGCCTTGGCGGCGTACCTGAAGTCGAAGCAAGGAACGAAGTCGCGTGAGCACGACGAGATCGCGAGTGTCATCGACGACAACCTTCGTGCGGCCATGTACTCGGACCCAGAGAGTGAGCGCCAGGTCCAAGATGTAATCGAGACGATCTTTCGGGTTCGTGGCCTGGACTACCGGCGAGAACAGCATGTAGTCCCGTACTCTACGAAGCGATACGTGCCGGACTTCACCTTCGACAGCCTCGGCATGGCAGTCGAAGTCAAGCTCTGTAATCGGGCCGGGCGCGAGAAGGAGATGATCGACGAGATCAACGCAGACATCGTTGGCTATCAGGGATCATACGATCGTGTGTTGTTCGTCATCTACGACCTCGGCTTCATCCGAGACGTAGCGAAGTTCAGGTCGAGCATCGAATTGCAGGTTGGTGTTCGCGTCATGGTTGTCAAGAAGTAGACGACGCTGGCATCAGACGCCAGCGAGTCGCTATCGAGACCCCACGCAAAAGGGGCGTTTCAGGGACAACTGTGGCGGGTCCCTTCAAGCCTGCCTCAACCCTCGTCGGGGGTTTCGCCACCGAGGAACTCGATCAGTTCGCTGCACCACTTCCCGACCTCGGTCACTCGCGCCGTCCACGACTCGCAGTGCCACTGCCGTAACTCGTGAAGCATGGTCTCAACGGACAATACGTCGGCGAAGCCGTAGGTCGAACGAACTGACTCACATCCCTCCGGCGTCGTGGCTCCCCAGACCAGTACAGCGCCGTCCACCGTCATCGGCTTGGTGCCAACCGTGACCGGGATGCAGGACGGGTCCTTTGCTAGAGCGAGCAGCTTCCGAAATGCTGGCCGTTCGTGATGAGCTAGCTGTGACGCGTCCGTGAGGCGCAGGTACCTGTAGTTGTCGAACTCAAGCTCGCACTTCAGCTCGGCCACGTAGGTCTTGCTCGTGTTCCGGTCCCTCAGGGTGAAGTCGAGAGTATGCCCGTAGCGCTCGCTTGGCAGTTGGAGGTAAGGCCGACCGAGGTCCTGGTACTGGGCCTCGGGGCAGCCACACCAGTGCCGTACGACATCCTCGCTGAACAAGCCGAACAGCCGCGAGAGGAACTTGTCACGCGGGGGCCGGTCGGAGTGGAAGAAATCCTCGAAGCTCGCCACGGAAGGAAGCGTACCGAGGATGGGAGAATGTTCCCATGCCCACCGAGTTCGTTGACGAGGATGGCCGGTATCTGGATTGGCTGGCCGATCACCCAGCCGGATTCGTCCTGAACTGCGGCAGGAAACCCACGGCCTCCTATCTTGTCCTGCACCGGGCCACATGCTCAAGAATCAATGGCACACCCTCGAATGGTGAGTCCTGGACCCATGATCCTGTCAAGGTGTGTGCCGACACTATGGCCGAGTTGGAGAAGTGGGCTAGTCAGTTCGGAGTGCCCCGATGGTGCCGAGCGCCCGGCCCCTGCTCCAAGGAGCACCCTGACAGCATTACACCAGAGGATTACAACATCCTTGAGGCTCCTGACGGTACTGTCCGCATCGGGGGCCGTAGGAGGCTTCTGATGACCCACGCAGACGAGTACCACGACGTTGAGGCAGCAAAGCAGCACCTTCGCGAGGTCCACCAGGTCGGCGAGAACCGCATCAAGGACGAGTACGACGCCAAGTCGCTGTTCACCCGCGACATTGACCTCCTGGGCTTCCACCTGAAGCTCCACGACAGTGGCACGATCGTCCAGCACGTACTGGACGAGCACCGAGACGAAATAGACGCGGACGAGGTCAAGGCGACTCAACGGAAGCAGGATTCCCTGTGGGGGGACCGTTTTGCACTTGAGTGGCACGCACGGACGCTGCACCCACGACGGTCCTGACTAAGATCCCCGAAACCTCGGGCAGCCGCGATCTACTGCCGCCAGTGCGACAATCGCAGACGTGATCATCGAATTTCTGGACAACGACCAGGGCTACCTCGCCTGGTTGGTTGATCATCCAGACGGGTACGTCCTGAACTGCGAACGCCCACCACGACCCTCGTCCCTGACCTTGCACAGATCAACGTGCTGGACCATCAGCAGGGCGTCGGGAAGCAACTGGACCGTGAACTATCAGAAGGTCTGCGCCGACTCGTTCGAGGAAATCGCCTCCTGGGCCGGGCAGATCGGACCACCGTGGAGCTGCGGGTTCTGCACGCCTAGTTGACCGGCAGTTCTGGGGAGACTCGCCACCATCAGGCCCCGACACAGAGGGCGCGTCTTCGTCAGGGTTGCGATGGTCAGAACCATGATCACGATGCCGATGGGGGCGAGTACGGCCACGACCAACATCGCGATGGGGTCACGCCGCCCGCAACGAGTCCAGAACTGTCCTGGCGACCATACCGCTACCGGCCAGAGCTATGGGAGCGAAGACCTTCCTTTGTCCCCGTATCAAGCTTGTTCGCGGGTTTCAGGGAGCAGTTCTCTCTCGTGCCTTGCGAAACCTCACGCTGTCGGCGCGATCCAATACGACCTCCACTCCGGTTTCGGTCGTGAAGTTCGCCATCCACTGAATCGCCTGATCGCCCAGCTTCAACTTGCTAGAGACTCGAAAAGTCGGCGCTGTGCGCACCGGGTGAAGTTCTTCGTCTTCGTCTGCCTGGTGGCTTCTTGGTTCCAGCACGATAGTCTCGGCGAAGCCTGTCAGTCTGGGAATGAGGTCGACGACTTCGTCCAATTCGAAATCAAAGTGGCTGATGTCCATGGAAGAACGGTAGTCGCTACCTGCCATTTCCCGGAGGCGGTGCAGTGAGGTCGATCACGTCCACGATGGACACCGATGTCGGACGCTGTGCTCGTCACCCCACCCGGAGTGAGTCCAGAAGAGTCCGAGCGACCATGCCGTTCCCTGCCAACCCGATGGAGACGAAGACGGGCTTCGAGCGCCCTGGCACGTTTACTCGAACGACGAGGATGGAGTACGCGGGCGAGGTCGCCGGGCACGCCGTCAAACCGTGGAGGACGAGGCAGTGAGCCGAAAGGGAGAGTGTCACCGTCGGCTCGGTACGCAACCCCGCATCGACCTGGCCCCCACCCCAAGTCAAGTTCTTGGAGTCACTGAGGCGACGCGATCGAAAGCGTAACTGGTCGTTCATGTCAATGCTCCACGGTGTCTGCCAGAAGCGGTCTCACGCTGAGGGTGTTGGTCTCGGATCTAACCTGCTGGGGTGACCCAAGTAGAAGACTCACAACGAATTATCAAGGCCATTACCGAGCGCGTCCCCAACATGGCGGCATGTTCGGTTTGTCGAACCAGGAATTTTACCCTCGGAGAAGGGCTGGTGCGTCTGGACTTATCCGAACTCCACTCAAGTACGATCAGGATTGGTGGGGGTCCGTCGTTACCCTCCGTGGTCCTTGTGTGCCAGAACTGCGGGAACACCATCCTGCTGAATCTGATTGTTCTCGGTCTACAGGATCTTCTGGAACCCGCTGGACCGAGCACTGCCGTACCCGCGACATCCCCTATCAGTGCGGATGGCCCTCAGAGGATCGCTTCAGAAACCGCCTCTGCCGAAGATCAGGCCAAGTAGATGGTCACTCAGCCAGAACTAGACAACACGACCGAACAGACAGCATCCAAGGTTGCCGACGATTCGGACGAAGCGACAGCCGAGGCAACGAATATCACTCCGCAGGCACAACTGCCTCAAGATCTTCCCGTTCCAGAGGTTGGTCGACTCAGCACCCCAGTTCAAGAGCGCGAGATTCAGCTCTATTACGTCGCAGAGGGCGAGCTGCGAATGCTTGAGACTGGACCAGAGGGCTCCGAGCGGATGTGGCTTGGCGTGGCTATTGCCACGGCGATCGCATTTGGGATCGGGGACATAACCATCAAGAACCTCAGCCCATACCATCACGCGATCTTCCTAGTGGGGTTCTGGGTTGGTGTCCTGGCCTGTTTCTATTTTGGCAACAAGACTCGCAGGGCGCGATCACTCACCAAGGGCATCGCCTCCGATGTTCGAAAGCGTCCCAAAGATTCTCTGGTTGTCGAGAAGGCTTTACAGGCTCCCACGCGGGCACGCTGGCGCTTGCGTTGGCCCTTGTCGCGGGACGGCACCTGAATGCCCTTGTCCGGCCAAGTCTTCTCAGGCGTGCACGTTCGATGTCTGGCATCCGAAACTCGGCACGTCCAACCCGACCTCGTGAATGCACGCGATCAGCACGCACAGGTTGTGGGCAATCACCTTGCACAGCACTTCGTTGAACTGGCCGACCTCGGCCTTGCTGCGAAGCGAGGTTCGGAACTTGGTCTTGATCATCGAGAACATCGTCTCGACGTTCGACCGCTGGTGGTAGCGGCTGAGGAAGGTGTCTCGCTGGTACCTGAACAGGTGGTACATCTTGATCCAGGTCGAAGACCAAGGCAGCGGCTTGTGACCAGGCAGGCGGGAATGTCGGGGCCTGGGGCTAAACCCTGGATAGATTTGAGCCGCCTTATGGCTCAGCCTGGGCACCCCCTACGACCACCACCGACGACTGACATCTTGTACCCCCGGGGGGTGGCTCTCCAACCCGCCGACATCGTCACCTCCTGACCGTTGTCGTGTACCAGCGCTTCCCACCGTGGGTCTGGGAACTCTCTACTCGGCTGCTGGCTGCCCACCATTGCCACCACGGTGATCATCACCAGGCTGGTGGCCCGCGTGCCATCGACTCTTGATGGCCGTCATGAGAGCCACGAACTCGTCGTCAGTGAGCAGTTGCCCGGCCGCGATGCGCATCTCCTGCATCGTGCCGTCCAGCGCGTGCCCTCCACCCCACAACTGCCAAATTCCGAATGGGGGACACGCCTTGTAGGGGAAGTCGGCAAGGAAGACGCACAGGTCTTCGAAGCTCACCTCGCCGTCTCGGTACGCAGCGACCCTTTCGGTGATCTGGCCCATGACGGGTGCTACGCCCGGACCGAGACGGGTTGCCTCGCGGAAATCGCCACGGACCGGACCGTCGCGGGGTACCACCGCAGCCCTCCTTGAGCTGTGGGAACCCGGTCGGCATTCAACCCCTCGGCGATGGCTGTCCATGTTCTGCCCCAGCCACGCTCCTTGAGGATGCGCTTGACCACCCTGTCCGGGAGCGTCCGGGGCCTACCGAGCACCACGCCCTGACTCCGTTTGATGGCCAACGCTGCCTTCGTCCTTTCGCCGATCAGCCGCCGTTCCAACTCGGCGAAAACTGACAAAATTTGCGCCATTGCCCGACCCGCCGGTGTCGTCGTGTCCACCGGAGCGTCGAGAGCCACAAGACCCCAGCCCGAGTTCTCTGAGCGCTGCATGAGACCCGTGGCGTCATGCACAGACCTGGTCAACCGGTCCAACTTCGCGACCATCAGCACATCCCCATGACCAGCATCAAGGTCTGCGAGGGCTGCCGTGAGAGCCGGACGGACCAACGACTTGCCTGATACCCCGGCGTCGGTGTGCAGGGTCAGGAGGGGGATTTCGCGCCGTTCGCACTCGGCCCGGATGGCTGCCTCCTGGGCCGCGAGACCAGCTCCACTGTCGGCCTGTTCCTCGGTCGAGACCCGCAGGTAGCCGACTACGCCGCACTTTTCGCCGACCTTGTTCGTCTTCTTCACTCTGCCGATTATAGCAAACGGTCATCTGCTATATCTAGGCTGTCCAGAGACCGCCGAGGCGACCTGTCGGCGTCTACGCCTCTGGGGGGAAGCCGAACCGCAACAACCCGACCGATGCCGAAGCATAAGGCGGGAACATGTCCATCACCGCCACAATGATGTTCGCTGAGGTATCACACGCCCATCTGGCGACCGTAGGGTTTGAGGGCGCATCGACCTGACTCCCCATCGGCTTGTCCTCCCCGAGGTAGTTGCGGAAGGTTGCTCTCTTGGTTGCGATACCTACCTGTTCGAGATTGGCAATTACCCGTGAGAACACTGGAATCTGGTGCAGCAAGAAGTTTCGGGCGGCAATCAAGGTGACAAAGCCCTGAAATGGCTTCTGCCATTTTTGAAATGGCTGGCCGAGCAGCTTGGACGCGAGCAGATACTTCCTTTCGATTGACATCTTCTTGTCGACCGCCTGAGTCATCTGCGCGCCGAAGTCCACCAACGGGGTGTCGGGGTACAGGTAAGTGTCCTGCTTGACCAAGTGACTTACCTCGTTGATGTACGCCTCGGTGGCGGCAGCAGCGAACACGACCGCAACGAGTCGCTGGCCGACGTCGGCCGGTGTCCGTCTCTCCGCGAATTCCTCCGTACGCGCGCGTGCCTCATCTGCAATCAGCCACAGGTACTTGAAATGGATGAAGGTGCTGGTGCTCACGGCGGCACGGCTAGCGGGCGCGTTCGCCGAACGAGTCCAACAGCGAGGGGTGGTGTTCCAGTACAGCGTCCAGGACGGCAACCGCGCCCTCCAACCGATACTTCATGGCAGCGGACGCGCTCATGTCACCGTTGTCCACCATGGCAATGAGGCCCCGGAGCCGGTCGGCCAGTTCACCAATTTCGCGACGGGTGAGAGGGCGCTCGGGCACAGCACCATCGTGCCTCACGACGCCCAGGTCCAGGTGGAGGGACTCGATTCTGCGACGACTGCTAGAGCCTTGTTGCTTCCTCACGCCAGTAATTGATGGCGTGTCTTCCCCAGGGGTCAGGCATCGTGTGGTACCGGGTTCCCGCAAGTACACCCTCGGCGTAGTCACCAAGTTGCTGAGCGTCGTCGGCAGTCCAGCCGTGAGCCAACGCCCAGACGCCAAGTTCGGCTGGGTCAAAGTCACAGCCGTTGTACTTGAGGTGCTTGAACGCGTGGATGGCCCCCGCTCGGGCACCAGGGTTGTTCAGCCCCCTCTGTAGCCTCAGTCGTCTCTGCGCCTGTAGATACTGCCGCAGGTCCTTGCGTTGCCGCCCGGTGTACCTATTGCCGGGGAGCACCAGCGCCATGATCTTTCCCACTGCCTCGACAAGTACGAGAGGCACATAGTCGCTCGGACGCTTCCGCGGGTATACCCGCGCGGTCAGGTGCAACATGGCTACCTCGACAACGGGGTTCGAGAGTCGGCGCTCGGAGCGTTTGCCTGATTGGGCGCGTCTTCTCGTCCGGCTGGACATGTCGTCAGTCTTCCTCACGCCCCAGAAATGGACCAGGTAGGCGAGGGACAGCGGACCTGTACCTGCCGTACGATGCCTTGTGGCCGACGAGCCGGAACTCCCCGTTGACGAGGCTGCACAGGAGAGCTTGTCGCTAGCGGAACGCCTTGCTAGTGCCTACTACGACTGGCTCCACGACGAGCAGCGTCACCGTGGGAAGCGGTTCGAGCCGGTCGAAATGGTCCTGTTCGCTGTCATCGCGGGTGTCACGCTCATCATCGCCGCGGAACTCCTGACGGGTTTTGCGAGCGCCTTGAACCTGGGTGCGTGGGCTCTAGTTGGCATAACTACGCAATGGGCACAGCTTCCTCTTGCCGTGGTACTCCTGGGCGCGTCGCTGCTCGGCTGGTACCAGGGCACACGCTGTTGTGACGAGTTCGAGAGGTACCTGGACCAGGGCGAGTCAGACCAGAACGAGACGGTGGACATCGACCAAGCCGTGACATCGCTCCTGGGGCGCGTGAGCCGGTCGCGCCTGGCACTCGTCTGCCTTGCAGCGTTGGGCTGCGTAACCAGCGTGGCGGCCGTCGCAAACGTGGTTTGGGACTTCCAGGCAAACCTGAATTTCGGGAGTCGGGCACCCTGGTACGGACGGATCGCCTACGTGGCAGAGGGCCTTGCGACCATCATCCCGGCCCTTGTCTGCCTCGTGATTGCGAAACGGGCCTGGGCTCGAACTTCCTACCTGCTCCTGGCAGACGAGACCGACGCGGGCTACGAGGACGAGCCAGAACAACCGGCCGAACCAGAGCGCGTTTCCTAGTCCTCGTAGGCTTTGAAACAGCCGCCTTACGCGACCAGTCTCACGAGACCCCTTAGTGCCTATCAACTCGCGCGTGGCGGGGGGCGAAACCGTGGAGGTGGCCATCTCAGGGCATGAACCTGATTCCGAGTTTCGCCATCTTCGACCGCGACCTCCAGGCTCACGGGCGGGTCATCGTCAGCTAACGGTCCAGCGGCGAACCGGAGGCCGAAGTCCTCGATCACCCGCGACATTGACAGTTCACGTCGCGAGCCATTCGTGAGGACGACGGTGACACCTTGAACCTGCGGAGCGGTGCGGGCCATGACGAACAGCGGGGTGCCGTCGGCCTTTCCTATCCAGAAGTTGATTACCTCTCCCGGAGGGAGCTTGTCGCCGCCCATTCCCGACTCTGCCGTGGCGTTCCCGAGGCTGCGCTCGATAGACGTGTAGAAGCCGCCGTCTTTATCCGGGCCAGCACGAACGGCCAGTGAACGCCGTCGGGGGATTCACCTGCGAGGACAACCCGTGACTCATCCACGGTCACTCTCTCGTTCTCGGGCCTGGTATCACATCATTGTCCATGCCAAGCTTGTCCGCTCCTCGCGCGCCCGGTTTCTTTCACCCTGGGGGACGTACTGCCACTGTCGTCACGGCTCCCGACGGTGGTCGAGATCCTGAACGGTGGGCCTAGGCTCGCCAGGTCCCGAGCCGCAATTTTCAACAGCGTTATCCCCAGGCTCAGGTGGCGGTGGTTTCAGTGCCCCTTCCTGACGGGCCTCTCGCAGCCTCGCGGAAACGTGCAAAGGCGCCCATAACCCGGCCCAGAGCCAACGTCATGAATCGGAGTCGTGTCTGTAAGGCCTTCGTCTAGAGCGCACACTTCCTGCGCTATTTGGCCCAGAGCCCGGCCGGCGGTCCCTGTTAGGACTCGGAACCAGCGGGACATGACTGACCTATGCTGCTCGCGTGAGGCGCAAGGTCCTCGTGGTGCTGGCAGTCGGGTGCGTGGCCGTCGTCTTGGTCACTTGGCGTCAGCACTCAGAAGGAGCCTTGGGCAACCAAGCAGCAGCACACCTTCACGCTACTTACAGCTTCACCTGTTGCAAAGCGACGGACGTCAACACCGTGCGGCATCTGGGCGAGACGCTCATACTGCACTGGATCTCCACACCTGGTTCACCGAGTGCGGCACATCCGGTCTCGCTTACGCTGAGCGCCTCCCTTAGCGGGCCGTTTGGAACGGCAAGAGCATTGAAGAAGACACTCGGGAGTCGAGGAACCGGGAAGACACCTTCCCTGGAAGTGCTGAACGCAAAGCCGATCCACACCACGACGTGGAACGATCGCCCGCTTCTTACTGCGATACCCGTCCCAAGCAATGCGCCAGCAGGTCTCTATGACCTCAGGTTCACCGTTGCCAGCGCCAACACCAGTGGGAGTGGCGACAGCATTATCACGATTGACCTTTGATCTAGTTCGCGACGAGCACCGAATGGTCGAAGGGCATCGGCCCACGCAGGTCGTGCTCGCAACCTTCACAGCGCTTCAATCCGGCCCCTAACGGCAATCCGCATTCGGACACGACCTGAGGACGTTCCAGGAAAGGACGACCCAGCTCATCTTCCGTCAGTACGGACGCTGATAGTTCCGACCGGAGTCTGTGATCTGGCGACTTCCGTGCGAAGAGCTCATGGACACGGCCACGTTAGTTTTCCCGGCTGCTTGAGCTCAGATCCCCAGGGTCGGCTGGCAAGGCTGGGTCTCAACCGCGTGACTGGGCTCGTCGCTCGTGAGCGTTGAGCTGAGCTTGATCGCAAGCTTTGAGGCGGCCCGGGCGCGGTGCGGTCCCGGAGCGCTTCGACGGGTTCAACAGGGTTGTCAGTGCCAAGAGCCGTGTAATCGACGGGGATGTCCCAGCGGTCCCGGCAGGCGGCAACAGTCGTGACGGCCTGCATCCAACGTTCCCTGGCAATCGGGTCGGTAGGTGGTACACCAAGCGAGTCGACCCAGGCTTGGCCTTGCGCGACCGCGCTCTCGGCCAGCTCGCGCGCGCGGCGCTGCATGGTGGCTTCCCGCTCATCGAGAGCCCGGGCCATGTCGGGATCGGTGACTCCGACGGCGCGGGGGATCAGGCCCGCAACGAGGTTCACACCTAGCCGGCGGTTCGATCCGGCAGTCTGTGCCCATCGGCGCACTCGAGCATTCATGACGGACGCTGGGTCCTCGGCATCGGCGAAACCACGGGCTGCGACGAGCTCGGGGAAGTGCCTGTTCACATCGAGTCCCCGTGACTCGGCGTCTCTGAGCGCGGCGAGGAGCGGCCCGTAAGAGGCGCTCTGGCGGATCTGTTCGAGATGATCGGCGCCGAGGCCCGAACGGTCCAGCAGCTCGTCGAAGCGTTGCTGCAGGGCGACGGCAGCCAGGGTCCCGTACTCGGCGGCAAGGACAGCGAAGTCCTCTACCCGGCGCTGGGCGAGCTCGAGGGCTTCGTGGGCGGAGAGGTCGGCGCCCTCGTTGGCGAGCACGCCGGCGAGCACCTCGGTGGCGCTCTGCTGTGGCGAAAGTGCTGTCGTGACCGGTGGCGGGATCGGGATCGAAGCTCGTGTCGACGTAGACCATGTTGGACTCACGCCCGCGTGTCGCGGCGACGTAGAGCACCTCGCGGGTCGTGGGCGGAGAGACGAGCGTGTGCGAGGTATCGGTTGTCCGACCTTGGCTGCGATAGGCGGTCGTGGCATAGGCGAGCTCGACGTGGCTGGCGACGTAGTCGGCGGGCAGCACCACCTCGGCGACCCCCGGAGCTGCGCCGCACGGCCATGGTCCCGTCGGGGTTGGTGGAAGAAACGACGAAGCGGTCGCCGTTCTTCACCCAGCTCTTGCCGACACCGAGCAGCCGGTTGTTCTTGCGGGTGACGATCTCGTCGCCGACGCCGGCTCGTCTGGCCGTCCGCGATCGCATAGTCCCGCCTCGGCGACAGTCCCCTCGGCCACCCGGCCGGCTCCTCGCCCGGGCGTTCAGCTCGGTGACGGTGGCGGCGTCCCCGGCGATCATGAGGCTCGACCTTCCCGGCTCCGACGTCGGCGCTTCCAAGCCGCGTAGATCGCATCGAGCAGCTCTCGGCGCTCGCCGGCCTTGATGCGGCCGTGGGCCTCGTAGGCGGCGATGGCGGAGGTGTTCCCGAGCGCGGAGCTCGATGCTGGCGGCCTTCTCCCACTCAGACTCGAAGCGCCGCACCTCGCTCAGCTCGGCGACGAGATCACCGCGGTCTTTGACAAGGAGGGAGAAGGCTCCGCCCGCCTCCACCGAACCCATCTGGGCGAAGTCCCCCAACAAGAGCGATCTTGGAGCCGGCGGCTCTGGCGGCGCCCACGAGCTCGTCGAGGGCAAAGGTCCCGGCGAGCGAGCTCTCGTCGATCATGACGAGCTGTCCCGGCTTGAGGCGCCGCTCGTTGATCGCCTGGTTCGTCTCAGCGAGGCCGGCGCGGAGCTTGGCCGCGCTCGGAGAGCTTGGGTAGGCGTGCCTTGCCAGATTGAGGGCGAGCCGGTCGCGCCGTGCGGTCAGCTCGGGGATGCGCCTCCATTCGGTGAGCCACTTGGCGGTGTTCTCCGTCTCGATCCCGAGCTCGTCAGAGAGCACCTGGGCGGCGACCGCAGAAGGGGCGAGACCGATCACCGAGCCCTGGCCGTGGACCTGTTCCCAGACGGCGCGAAGTCCCGCCATGGCGGTTGACTTGCCCGTGCCGGCCGGGCCGACGAGCAAATCGAGCACGCGCCCGGAGGTGGCGATCTTCTCGACCGCGAGGGCCTGGTCGATGCTGAGGCGGTAGTCGCGACCGGGAAGATTCGCCTGGCCGACATCGGCGACGACGGCCGTGCTCACCCGTGGGCCACCGAGCTGTCGGCCGGCTTCGAGGAGGCGCGCTTCGGCCTCGAGGAGAGACTCTGTCGTGTATACGAGGTGGCTCTTCGGGCTGAGCCGCGAGGAACCGTCAGGGCGGATGTAGCGCTCCGGGGTGTGGTGCATCGCGGGCGGACTGAGGCACACCGAGCGGGCGATGGCGAGCTCGGTGATGTGCTCGGCGACGGCCACTCGATCATCAGGAGATGCGAAGCGCACCCCGTGCAAGATGCGGTGGGCCTCGGCCAGAAGGTTCTGGCGTCCGTAGGTGGCATGGTGCTCGGCGACCGTGGTGACGACCGCCTCGGCGGCATCGGAAAGGATCGCTTCCCCGAGGTCATCGGCGCGTAGCAGGGGCAGCTCGTTTCGGTCCTTGAGGCACGAGACGAATGCAAATTGCTCGTCTTCTGGAACATGGCCTGCGGCCCGGGAACGCCAGGTGTCGGTGAGCTCGCCGAGGCTGTGTCTCACCTTGTCAGGCCTCGTGGCGATCGTCGCCACAGCGTGCAGGCGCATGTCCTCGACGGCGGTGGGCATCCTCTCATGCGCGGGTTGAACTCGGCTCGGAGTCGCTGCGGAGTGCTCGGCGATCTGTACCGAGCGCTGGGAGAACTCGGCCATGAGCGACTCCGCGACACCGGTGATCTCATAGCGGGGCTTTGCCGAGTGACGCCGTCCCCGTGCCTCCCAGCCGAGCCCTAGGGCCGATGTCAAGAGGTCCGAGAGGACTCCTTGGTGGAGCTCTGAGAGCGTCGTCGTCGCCTTGAAGATGGCCCTCGAGTCAAGGGTCCTCCACTTGCCGTCCGACAGGGACTTCCCTCGATTCCAGACCACGACATGGCTGTGCAGCTGGGGGTCGTCCGACCTGCTCGTGAAGTGGGTAAAGGACGCCGCGATGACGCCTGAGATGTCCTCTTCGACGATCCCGTTCTTGCCAGAGCGCGAGTGGAACACCTCTTTCTCCGCGTAGGAGATGACGTAGTCGATCGCCTGTCGGTGACAATCCGCGATGACATCACGCGTCTCGTCGTCGGCGAGAGCCCAGAGGACCGAGAACGACTTCGGGGGGCTGAAACAAAGATCGAAGCCGGCGACAGGAGCGCTCCCCGACGTCCTCGGAAGCGAGCCGACCGTCTCGCCGCTGACGGGATCGGAGCACGCGACCAACATGTTCCAGAGGTGCTCCTCGCTCACTTGCGAGCCGGGCTCGAGCCCTTTTCCGCCGTCGAGATCCGCGAGACCGGAGCCTAGAAACACCCCAGGAGGGGTCCCAGACTCGGCGTAGTAGGCCGCGAGCGAAGACGACGGTTCCGTCTCACCGTCGCCTCTTGCGACCGAGTCGATGAGGTAGCGGAACCCGCCTCCCAGACTGATCCGGCGGATCGAGATCACGGGCGCACCTCCTTTTCGGAGGCCGTCACGATGACCGCCTCTATTAAGGAGGCACTGGGAGATCCAGGCTATTGAGCCCGCTCCCGCCGGCTCGCCTGAAGTCGCTGGTAGGGGGCTAAATCCATGGATGCCGAGGGTGTGGAGTCCAGAAAGGAGCTTGAAAGGAAGTTGGGTTGGTGATGGCGGGGGTTGGTGATGGCGGGGGTTGGTGATGGCGGGGGTTGGTGATGGCGGGGGTTGGTGATGGCGGGGGTTGGTGATGGCGGTGGCGCTGGCGATGGCGATGGCGATGGCGATGGCGATGGCGATCGAGTATCTGTCCTGATGCGACTTCGCACAGTCATGAACCGGTGCGAGAATCCCGATGCAGGAGTCTGCTCCGCGAGGCGAGCAGTGTGGAGGAAGTGTCGCATGAGTACTCGACACATTGGCGCGGCGACGGCCGTGCTAGTCGCGACGCTGGCGGTTGTTGCTGTCGGCTGCTCGGCGACACCTATGAGTTCACCGTTCGACGACGACCTCGACTCCGTCGAACAAGACTCCGTCGTCGACGATTGCCGATCCGTGGAGCGCTTACTGGACGTCGGTCAATCCCGGAAGTGCGATCGACTTTGTGACAGCGCGGACGGGATGGCGCCTCGATGGTCAGCTCTGGGGTCCGCGCCTCGATGGCAACCTTGGAAGCGGTGCGGTGGATAACGGCTCTGCGTGGCCCGGTACCTCGATCGAAGAGACGGACGATGGCGGGACGAGCTGGTCGACGATCTTGCGTGTCGCCAGCGGCATCTGGGGGATGGACCTCGTCTCTAGGTGCCTGGTGTCTTTCGCTCTTTTGAGGATTCGCGATCTGGTCCGGGATGAGGGATAATTACATCGGTGTAACTCTTCGTGAGGAGCGACCGATGACCCTCGGAGTGGCTGACAGACAAGCCAGTCTGCTCGATGACATGAGCGAGTTCTGTGAAAAGACGCTCGCCAAGGACTCGATCTACGCGTTCTTGCACCGAGAGCGGGACCGGCTCTTTCCCGACGAGGCCTTCGCCGACCTCTTCGCCGATGACGGACGCCGCTCGGTCCCTCCCTCGGTTGTAGCGGCCGTGATGGTGCTCCAACGCTTGGAGGGCTTGTCTGACCGCGAAGCAGCAGAGCGCTACGCGTTCGACGCCCGTTGGCGCTACGCCGCGGGTGTCGGCAGCTACGACACCTCTGAATGGACGATCTTCTCCCACACGGTGTTCGTCGACATGCGCGAGCGCCTGCGGAGATCGACCGATCCCGACCGGGTCTTTGCGATCGTGCTCGACGCCGCCAAAGCCGCAGGCCTCGTCGGGAGAAAGCGCGTCCTTGACTCGACGCCGCTGTATGACGCCGTCGCGACGATGGACACGATCACGCTGATCCGCTCCGCGGTCCGCAACTTGTTGAAGGTCACCGACGGATCACTTCGCGCCGAGGTGTTGGCCGTTCTCACGAGCGGGGACGACTATGCGAGCTCGGACAAGCCTCAGATCGACTGGGAGGACGCCCCAGCGCGCGAGCGTCTCGTCGACACTCGCGCGAAGGACGCCTATGCCTGCCTCCTGGCGCTCGAAGGCCGTGAACTCACCGATGTTGTCACCGAGGCAGCCCGCCTGCTCGCGACTGTCGTCGGCCAGGACTTGGAAGAGGGCGACGACAAGATCTTGCGTATCGCCAGAAAGGTCGCAAAAGACAGGGTTATCTCTGTCGTGGACCCCGAGGCCCGCCACGGGCACAAGACCTCGGCGCACGGCTTCGATGGTTACAAGGGTCATGTCGCGATCGACCCCGACTCAGAGATCATCACCGCGACGACGGTGAGCGCCGGCAACGCCGGCGACGCGAGCGTCGCAGAGCAGCTGATCGGAGATCTCCTCGAAAATGACGAGGTGACCGGTGACGACGCTGTCCGCGAAGGCCAAGGCGAGCCTGGCGCGCTCGGCCATGAGCGCGCAACGGTTTATGGAGACGCCGCCTATGGGACCGGTGAGCTCCAGTCCCGCTTGAAAGACGCCAACATCGCCTCGAAATGCAAGACCCAGCCACCTGTGGCAAAGAATGGGTTGTTCACAAAGGACCGCTTCCTTGTCGACCTCGGCACCGACACGGTCACGTGCCCGAACGACGTGACCGTGAAGATCCGGCGACTGAAAGACGGAGATGGGATCGCGAAGTTCGCTACGCACTGTGTCACCTGCCCGCTCGCTTGGCAGTGCACCACGTCACGAATCGGGCGAAAGATCCGCGTCGGGATCCACGAAGCCGTCGTTGCCCGTGCACGCGTCGAGCAGAAGGACCCGAAATGGAGAGCCGACTACAGAGCGACGCGTCCAAAAGTCGAGCGCAAGCTCGGCCACCTCATGAGACGAAGACACGGGGGAAGGCGCGCGAGAGTGCGCGGAAAACTACGGGTTGCAGCCGACTTCAGTCTTCTCGCTGCCGCAGCCAACCTTGCACGCCTCGCCAAGCTCGAGGTTCGTTCGATCGAAGGCGGAGGATGGATGATGGCCGGATGACAAGGAGGTGGAGGCCAATGGCATCCCACACGCGCCCCTCGAGGCCCGTCGATCGCTACGAGTCGGCCTTGTTCGCGACATCTTCGACACCGTCACGCGGAGCAAAGAATGCTTTCTCAACAACTTCCAGCTGCCCGCCAGTCACATTGAACCCTTGTTCAACACCAGGCACCTAGGGATGTGGGTTTCGCTGTCGGGGTCACTTCCCTGCGCCGCACAACTGACGGCGGCAAGCGCTGGCGGCAGGCTTCCGAACCGGCTGGCCATCCCCTGGTATGGGTCGAGTTCAACACGAGCGAGCTCGGCTACGGGCTCACGACGACCGGGACGCTGGTGCGCTCGGTCGACGGCGGGTCATCGTGGAGCTCCACCGGGATGGCCACAACAGCCACCGCCGCGTGCTTCGCCTCGACTTGGGTCGGCTACGTGGCCGACCGCTCGGGGGACCTCTATGCCACCCACGACGGTGGGAGATCGTGGGCCGAGGTCGAGCACGCGCCCTCCCGGCCGGAACAGTTCATTGGTCCCTGGAGCGACCTGTCCTGCAACGGCACGAACATCTGGCTCGGCCTGCAGCTGATCTGTGCTGCCGCCTGTGCCACTACCAGCCCGTACCTGGTTACACACAGCGCCGATGGCGGTTCGTCGTGGTCGACGATGGCCAGTGACTGGCCCGCTGCCTCACCGACAACCGCACCTGTCGCCTACCTGGCTGCTGTCGCGGCGGGGCGGTCGGACCGCGGGGTGGTCGTGGACCTTCCAACAGCAGACTCATCACCGCTGGCAAAGCTCCGTCTCATGGCCAGCCAAGGGCCAGACGGCCCGTACACCACTGCCACGATCCCTGCTCTACCCGCCTCGCCGTCGGCCGCCTTGGAGTTACATATCTGCGGCGTGACCTTCGTCGGGCTGACGGGCTGGCTGTACATCGACGACACGGGCGTCGGGTCACCGGGGAAACTTCTAGCTGAACCTCTGGTGTGGAAGACGACCGATGGAGGATCGACCTGGCAGAAGCTGGCCGCGGGCCCGTTGCAACCGCCACCGCCGGCGCTGAGTAACTAGAGATTCGCAGACGAGGACCGGCGTGGGTGCGGGCGTCGGAACGCTCGCGCGGTCACTGATTTGCCCAGCACCCAGGCGCGGACGGCGAAGTGCTCCGCTCCCCAGCCGTTAGCCGGGAGGCGCCAGTGTCTCTCCGGTAGGAGTGGTCGCAGGGACAGCTCCAGACAAGGAGCACCCATCGCCGTTCGCGGCACCGTACGCGACGCACAGCGCAGGCTCGATGCACTCGACGGCGCCTGCCCGCGTGCCGTCACCAACTTCGACCGAACCTGCGCTCGGCGAGCCGATGTGCTATTGAGCGCTGCGCATAACAGCTTGGGGGACAAGAGAGAGGGCCAGGTAAAAGGGGGACCCGTGCCAAGCCAGTCAGCCGGAAGGGCTGTCGGGAGGCCAGCCAGCGAGGATGGGGTCGGGGCAGCCAGCCCGGCCAGGACGGTAGGGCAGAGAGGCAGCCGGCCAGTCCGGTGTTGTGGCGGACAAGGCAGATCCAGGTTGGCGCTCAGCGTTCTGACGTAACGGCTTCCCGCCGGACACGATCCGATCGCCAGTCGCAGACACGATTCTGGGACACAGCGAAGTAGTCGGCCGCCGCCTTCACGCCGTGCTCGTCTGAGTACTTCACGATGGCGAGCTGCTCGGCAGGGCTGATCACGCTCGCCCTCATCTTGAGTACGACCGGCGCAGCTCCGACGGCCATCCTCGTGCCTTGCGGTGCGTCGACTGGTTCCCTGTCAGCGGACGACTGGAGGAACAAGGCGCCGGACTCGCGACGAGCACGACCGGGCAACGATCTTCACTCTCCCAGCCCTTGGGTTGCTGCAAGCGGTTCTTGCGGTGAGCCTCCCGCACCTCCCGCATGTGAAGGTGGCGACTATCCCACCCGTAGTCCGAGAGCTTTATCTCCGCCCCGTTGGTGATGGCGATCCAGCGGTGGGCGGACCGTCAGACCATGATCGCGGCGCACTCGGGACAATACGGGTCGGGCTTGATCAGGAAGTACGGGCACCACTCGGCGTTCTCGTCGCGGCTCTCGGCTCGCGTCACCGACTGGCTCGCACCTCCGCCGCAGAGGCACTCGTTGTCTGCCGTCTACGGGCGCTACCGCCCGACCGCTTCCCGACGACCGCGAGCGAACCCATCGAGGGAACGACAGTGGACTCTTCGCCTGTCGACCACTTTACCCGCAAGAGCGACCCGGTCACGCCGGTCACGACTCCATCGCGGGAAACCTCGCCGACTTTCCTCGAAGAGATCTGCACGCGATCACCAACGAGTGCCATGTACCGAATGGTGCCACGCTGCAGCATGTCTGGCCAACCCGGTCCACACCTTTCGCCTGCAGTGGGCGCTCAGACGGGCACACGGGGTAACGGCACGGCAGCCTGATGACAATGCCGGGCAATCGAACGGCGACTTTCAACGGTAAGCACGCCAGTGTTAGACACTCCATATCTAACAACCCGGGCCACGCCGGGCGGGAAGCAGGTAGCCACTATGTCAACCGCCGCAGGCAGGCGAACGATGCCGACGCACTTCGCCGCCTTCGGTGGGGTGGGTGGCAAAGCGCACGGGCCACACAACAAGCATGCCCAGCAGGTGCACGCTCGACGAGCGGCGATCGAACGTAAACGGAAAACGAGCAAGGCGCGCTTGGGTCACAGCAGGCCGAGCGGCGCGGAGCCCGCGTAGCGCCAGCCGACAGCCAGGTAACGGGCTAGTCAAGGCGGCGGGCGGCGGCCTAAGGGGACCGCCAGCCGAAGCGACGGGGGGAAGTTAAGGAGTCGAAGCTGACCGGGGCACGCCGGCCACACGTCTGGCGGTCCTAGCTGTGAAGGTGAACTTGGCAGGGGACTTGTTGATCGTCAAGGCGCAGGTCATGCCCGCAATCTTCGCAACCTCTCGATAGCCTGGATCCCCCAGTGCCTTCTATATAGGAGAGGTCATCGGGATCGCTCCGAGAGGAGGGCCCTATGACCGCCCGAGTCACCTTGGACGAAACGACGCTGCAATCTGTCGCCGGTCGAGAAACCACGCCACCAGTCAGTGTCGAGGAGCTGATCGAGGTCGCCGTCGAGCGGGCGATCCGGCGTAGCTTCGGGCCCCACGTACGCCACCTCAGAGCTCCGCAACCGGCCGTCTACACCGTTGCCCAAAGCGCCGAGATTCTTCAGGTCTCTGAGGACACGATCGGGCGGATGGTGAGGCGAGGAGTCCTCCCTCGCGTTCCCCACGTCGGAGGCAAGGTCCTCATTCCCAGGCGCGCTCTCGACCGTTTGATCGACGGCCCCGATCTCGCTCAGGCAACGCCGGCCTTAGAAGAGACTGCGGGCTCGGCGACAGAAGCGCCGCGCATCAATCGGTCCATCAACTCAGCTGCCTCGTGATCCGATCCCGGAATGAAGTGACGGTAGGTGCGCAAGATATTGCCCTCGGTGCAACCGAGACGCTCCGCTACCACCGAGATCGGCACGCCCGCCATAAGCATCTGACTGGCGGCGGTGTGGCGCAGATCGTGGAGGCGAACACGGGCGATGCCTGCACGAGTGCTGAAGCGCTGCCAGGCATGCGACGGCCACGCCAAGCTCCAGTGGGACACCGCGTCATCGGAGAAGACGAAGGAGGCTTGTCCGAACTCAACGCCGACCGCAGCGGCGCGCTCCCTTGAGCGACCCGCATGCAGGGCAAGCATCTCTTTGGTATCCGGACCAAGAGTGACTGAGTACGTGCGGTCTGACTTCGTGCCCTTCTCGACCGTCCCGTCCTCGGACTCGGCGATCGAACGCGAGAAGGTCACGGTCGCGCGTTCGAAGTCGACATCGCCCCAGCGAAGAGCGACGAGGGTTCCTCGACGGGCTCCGACAGTCGCCGCGAGTTGTATGAAAGTGGCAAATTCCGCGGTCGCAACCTCCTGGACAGCGCGGACTTCCGTCATGGAAGGGACCTCGAGCTGGCGCGACTTCACACGGGGAGGGTCCGCCGCGAGGGCCGGATTGCCGCTGACCATGCGCTTTCTGACGGCCCAGTTGAACATGGCTCGGATCTGTCCATGACAACGAACGATGACCGTCGGGGAAAGGCCTGTTTCTTGTTCGAGCTTCCGGTAAAGGCGGTCGAGGTGCACTCCGGTCACGTTGTTCGCGTTCCACGAGCCGATCACAGGAAGTATGTGGTGGCGAAAATTATCGGCGACCGTCTTGGCGGTCTTCGGCGACCAGCCGAGCCACTCGCCGCTTCGGCGGTTTTGGCGTGGCCGGTTCGCCTCTTGCCATGCCTGCGCGATTTCACCGACCGTCGGTCCATGGCCGGGCTTCTCCTGATGATCGGGATGACGGCCCGATTCGACAGCGGAGATCAGCTCAGCGAGGCGAGCGTCGGCGAGCTTGGCCCCAGCTCGGTTCTTCGGCGCGCGAACGGTCTCATTGATGGTCCGGCGCCGGCCGGTGACGGGGTCGAAGCCGTTGGCAACCACCAGTCGCCACGACCCCTCCTTGAACCGTTTGTGCCCTCGCATCGCTCAAGTATGTTGGCGGAATTGTTGGCGGAGGTCAAACATTTCTGGCGCCGGCTCTTCAACAGTGCCATCTACCAGGACTTTTACTGGCAGCCCCAACGGGATTCGAACCCGTGTCTCCACCTTGAGAGGGTGGTGTCCTAGGCCTCTAGACGATGGGGCCGTGCGTGGCGAGGTCCTCCAGGGGTGACCCGCGTTGCAGGGCTCCGACTGGCGTCGCGGCCAGCGAAGCCTGATCATGTTAGTCGTCGAGTGCACTATCGATGACGAGCGGCGATTCGCTGAGCGACGTTGCAGCGCTCTCAACGGCGGAGGGTGCAGACTGGCGGCATGGATCGCTCAACCGCCTTGGATTCGCTCGACCTGGAGTCCAGCCGCTTTCTCGTAGCCGTCTCCAACGGTGCGGTGACACTCGACACGCCGTTGCCCACGTGTCCGGGGTGGGATGTGGCCGGACTGGTGAACCATCTTGGGGTCATGTACAACCGGGTTGGGCTTGTCGTCTCCACCCGGCAAATAGGGGCCCTGGACCGTGGCGGACTGCCGACCGCACCCGACGGGGAAGCGCGACTCGGTTGGCTCGCGGAGCAGCGGACCGCCGTGCTCGCTGCCCTCGAGACCGCAGACGAGGACGCTCTGGTGTGGAACTGGACGGTCGACAGTCCGGGCCCGACGAGCTTCTGGTCCCGCCGCCTGACGCACGAAACGCTCATCCACCGCGTCGACGTCGAACTTGCGCAGGGCTTCGAGCCAGCTCACGCCTACCCCGAAGTGGCGGCCGATACGGTCACGGAGTTCTTCGAGCTCTTCTACCCCAGGTTCGCGAACCAGCTCCTCGCGGCCGGACTCGGCGGCTCTATGCACCTCCACGCCACTGACGTCCCCGGCGCGGAATGGACGTTGGACCCACTCGGCGGGGCCTCGATCACCGGCGAACACGCGAAGGCCGATGTGGCCCTCCGGGGCAGTGCCTTCGAGTTGGCATGCTGGACCTGGGGTCGCCTGCCGACCGAGCGGCTCGAAATTCTCGGCGATCAACAGATCGCAGACCGCTTTCGGGCGGTTGTCCGCGTCTGAGGTCTACTGGTCGCGAAACGAGCGGCCTTACGGCCGCTCGCAGCTCGGGGGGGAGGACTCGAACCCCCAATTACAGGGCCAGAACCTGCCGTGTTGCCGATTACACCACCCCCGAATGGGCGGCGTCATCGTAACAGGCGCGGCGCGCGAACCCGCGGGAGGCCGAGAAGGGCCGCAGACTGCCACCCGACGAGCCAACCGTGGTCTGCCGTTCGTGCCGACGAGTGCAGTCAGGTGCTCGGGACTTCCGGCCTCGACGCGGCCAGTCGCTCGATCGCCTGGTCAAGGCGCTCGAGCGACCGGGCGCGCCCCAGCACCTCAAGCGACTCGAACAACGGCAGGCCGACGCCACGTCCGAGGGCAGCCGCCCGGATCGGCGCCTGTACCTTGCCGAGCTTGCGTCCCCGCTTCTCGCCGATCTCGGAGATCTCGGCCTTGAGCGACGACGCCTCGAAGGCGCAGCTCTCGAACCGTTCGCGGGCCTCCGCGAGAATCGAGCCCGCGTCCGGGTCCCGGGAGATCGCCTTCTCGAACGACTCGTCCTCGACCGTGAACTCGGGCGCGAAGAGGAACTCAACGAGACTTGCCGCCTCTGACAAGGTGGCGGCCCGTTCTTGGACCACCGGGGCGAGCCTCACGAAGTCGGCCGACGCGAAGTCGGCGACGACCTGCGTCGGTGCATCTTCTGCCGCCCACCGGCGGCAGCGCTCGACAAAGCTCTCGACCGTAAGTTCACGCAGGTACACGCCGTTGAAGTGCAGCAACTTCGCCTCGTCGAAAAATGCAGGTGAATGGTTGACGTTGCTCAGGTCGAACTCCACCACCAGGTCTTCGAGACTGAAGAACTCGCGCCCATCCCCCGGGCTCCACCCGAGCAGTGCGAGGTAGTTCACCATCGCTTCGGGCAGGAAGCCTTGTGCCCTGAAGTCCTCGATGGCGACCCGGTCGCGCCGTTTCGAGATCTTCTGGCGCTTCTCGTTCACGAGCACAGGCAGGTGGGCGTAGGTAGGCAGCGGGAGCGCGCCAGTCCCGAGCGCTTCCCAGACGAGCACCGCCTTGGGTGTCGTGGGGAGATGCTCCTCCGCCCGGATGACGTGGCTGATCTGCATCTCCCGGTCGTCGACGACACCGGCGAGGACGAACAGCGGATTGCCGTTCGACTTTGCCACGACGAAGTCGTCGATCGTCGCGTTTGCAAAACGGACCTCTCCACGAATCACATCGTTCACGACAGTCACGCCCTCACGGGGAACTTTGAACCGCAAGGCGCGCCCCGGCTGACGCTCGAGGCCCCGATCGCGGCAGAAACCGTCATAGCCGGGCGTCGCGTTGGCCTTTGTCCGCTCCAGCACTACCTCGCGCGTGCAGTCGCAGGCGTACAGGTAGCCCTTCGACCAGAGCTCGTCGAGCGCCGCTCGGTAGTGCTCACCGCGCTGGGACTGACGGTAAGGGCCCTCATCCCAGTCGATCCCGAGCCATCTCAGCGCGGAACCGATCCCGTCAACCCACTCCTCCTTGTTGCGCTCAGCGTCGGTGTCCTCGACCCGGAGGATGAACACACCGTTGTGGCGCCTCGCGAAGCACCAGTTGTAGAGCGCGGTGCGAGCACCCCCGACGTGGAAGTAACCGGTGGGGGAAGGCGCGATTCGGACGCGGACCGGCCGCGCCCCGATCGCCTTTCCGATCAGCTCACTCGTCACTCGAGTGAGGTTACCGCTGCCCGGGTGGGTGGCCATCTAAGTCCACAGCCAGGTGATAGTCCCGCCGGCACCGGCGACAAGGACGGTGACGGGTGCGGGGGCGAGGCTGCGTCGCACCTCCAGATTCGAGCTGCGGCCTCGTTTAGACCTGGACCATCCGCGTTTGCTAGACCGAACTCATGCGATTGGGAATACCGAGCGAGACCACGCCCGGCGAGCGTCGGGTTGCGCTCGTCCCCAGCGTCGTCCCAAGGATCACTGCCCTAGGTGCGGATGTCGCGATGCAGGCCGGCGCCGGCACCTCCTCACTGCTTGCCGACGAGGCCTACACAGCAGCAGGCGTCACCCTCCTGGACGCCCCGACGCTTTTCGCCACGTCGGGCTTCATCTGCAAGGTGCAGCCGTTGAGCTTGGAAGAGGTCGGCCTTCTTCACGAGGGCTCCGGCGTGGTGAGCTACCTCCAGCCCGCGGCAAGCCTCGACCTCGTCCGTGCGCTGGTGGATCGCCGGATCTCGGCGTTCAGCCTGGACCTTTTGCCCCGGATCACCCGGGCGCAGTCGATGGACGTGCTCTCGTCCCAGGCGCTGGTCTCGGGCTACCGGGCAGTGCTCTTGGCAGCCGAGCACCTCCCGAAGTTCTTCCCCCTCTACATGACAGCGGCCGGCACGGTGCCGCCCGCCAAGGTGCTGGTGCTCGGTGCCGGCGTTGCCGGGCTCCAGGCGATCGCGACGGCCCGACGGCTCGGTGCCAATGTCCGCGCCTACGACGTCCGCACCGCGGCGCGCACAGAGGTGAAGAGCCTCGGCGCCACCTTCGTCGAGCTCGACCTCGAGGCCCAGGAGGGCGAAGGCGGGTACGCCAGAGAGCAGTCCGAGGACTTCCTGCGCCGCCAGCGCGAGCTCATCGGCAAAGAGGTCGCTCTTGCCGACGTCGTCATCACCACCGCGGCGATCCCCGGACGCCGCGCACCGGTGCTCGTCACCGCCGAGATGGTGCACCAGATGACCCTGGGCAGCGTCATCGTCGACCTTGCAGCCGAGACCGGTGGCAACTGCGAGCTCAGCCGCCCCGGGGAGAACCTCGACGAGGGCGGCGTCAGCGTCATCGGCGTGAAGAACCTCCCGAGCTCGATGCCCCTGCACGCGAGCTTCCTCTACTCGCGCAACATTGCCGAGTTCCTGACACTTGTCGTCAAGGCGGGAGAGTTCGCCCCGGACTTCAACGACGAGATCGTCGCCGGCACCTGTGTCACCCACGGGGGCGAGGTCCGCCACGCCCCCACCCGCGAACTGCTCGAAGGAGGGACGCGATGAACGGCGGGGACATCCTCTCGCTCATAACGGTGTTTGTGCTTGCGGCGTTCGTGGGCTTCGAGGTGATCGCCAAGGTGCCGAGCACCCTGCACACGCCTTTGATGTCCGGCACGAACGCGATCCACGGCGTCGTGCTCGTCGGCGCCATGCTCGTCTTGGGCACGGCGAGCGGCACGGCCCAGATGGTGCTCGGCTTTGTCGCGGTGGTGCTGGCCACCTTGAACGTCGTCGGCGGGTTCGTCGTCACCGACCGGATGCTCGAGATGTTCAAGGTCCGCAAGCCGCCCAAAGTCGCAGCCGAGCCGGCCGGCGCTCTTGCGCCTAGCACCGAAGGGAGCCCGAAGTGAGCCTCGGGACGGGCATCCGCCTCGCTGACCTGATCGCGGCGATCTGCTTCATCTTCGCGCTGCGCGGCCTTACGGGGCCGAAGACCGCCCGCTACGGGAACCTCCTCGGTGCCGGCGGTATGGCCCTCGCCATCGCGATCACCTTCGCGACCAACGGGCTCACCCACTTCCTTCTGATCGTCGGGGCAATGCTGATCGGGGTGGTCATCGCCGTCCCCGCCGCGCGCCTGGTGAAGATGACCGCGATGCCGCAGATGGTCGCGGCCTTCAACGGGGTCGGCGGAGGCGCGGCCGCCCTGATCGCCCTGGCGACCTTCCTCAGGGCCCCGGCCGGCTCGCTCGCGGTCTACGAGGTCGTCGAGGTCCTCCTGGGCGTGGTCATCGGCTGTGTCTCGTTCTCCGGCAGCTGCATCGCCTTCGCAAAGCTCCAAGAGCTCATGACCGGCAGGCCCGTCACCTACCCCGGCCAGCAGATCTGGAACGGCCTCATCGGTGTCGCCATCCTCGGGCTCGGCGTCACGGTCTGTGTCAGCTCCTTCAACTGGCTCGTTGCGATAGTGCTCGTGCTGGCGCTGGCCTTCGGCGTGGCCTTCGTACTGCCGGTGGGCGGTGCAGACGTGCCCGTGCTCATCTCGCTGCTGAACTCGTTCACCGGTCTCGCCGTCGCGGCGAGCGGCTTCGTGCTGCACTCGGTCGTGCTCGTGGTTGCGGGCACGCTCGTCGGCGCCTCGGGCACGCTCCTCACCCAGATGATGAGCCGGGCGATGGGACGGTCCCTCCCGAACATCCTCTTCAGCGCCTTCGGCTCGGTCATCACGGCCACCGGCGGTGCCGAGGGCGACACGACCCGCAGCGTCCGGTCCGCGAGTGCCGAGGACGTCGCCATCCTGCTCGCGTATGCGAACAAGGTGATCGTCGTCCCCGGCTACGGGCTTGCCGTCGCACAGGCTCAGCACACGATCCGCGAGCTCGCCGACCTGCTCGAGTCGCGCGGAGTCGAGGTCATCTACGCCATCCACCCCGTCGCCGGCCGGATGCCGGGTCACATGAACGTCCTGTTGGCCGAGGCCAACGTTCCCTACGAGCAGTTGAAGGAAATGGACGAGGCGAACCCGGAGTTCCAGTCCGCCGACGTGGCTCTGGTGGTCGGCGCGAACGACGTCGTCAACCCGGCGGCCAAGAACAACCCGGACAGCCCGATCTACGGCATGCCGATCCTTGCGGTCGACGAAGCCCGCAACATCGTGTTCATGAAGCGCTCGATGCGCCCGGGCTTCGCCGGTATCGACAACGAGCTTCTCTTCGACCCGAAGACCACGCTGTTGTTCGGTGACGCCAAGGACTCCCTGACGAAGGTCGTGGCCGCGGTCAAGGCTCTCTGACCGCACGCTTGCACCCACACCGGCCGGGCCCGGAGACCCCTAGGCCCGTCTTGTCGGCCATCGTCGCTTCGGCACGCCCTGGCCGGCCGGCCCCTGCGCATGGCGTGGGGGCGCGCCATGCGCTCAAATGAGACCATGGAGGTGAGCTCGCACCGCCACGGAGACCGAGCCGGCGACGAGACGCGAGGCGACCGCGCGAAACGCGGAGTCGCTCGTGCGTGCTGCAAGTGCCCAAGGCGTCGCCGACTCCCGTGTGCTCGAGGCGCTGCGCACTGTGCGCCGCGCCTCGTTCGTCCCCGACGAGATGCGCAACGAGGTCGGTTACGACTGCGCGATCCCGATCGGGCTGGCCCAGACGACGTCACAGCCGTCGCTGATCGGACTGATGATCGAGGCCTTGGAGCTCGAGCCTGGGGACACGGTCCTCGAGATCGGCACGGGGCATGGCTATGAGACAGCGCTTCTCGCCAAGCTCGCCCGCCGCGTGTTCAGCATCGAGCGCATCCCCGAACTGGCTCAGACCGCCCGCCGCAACCTGGACGCAGAAGGCGTCCTGAATGCCGAGGTCGTCACCGGCGACGGCACGCTTGGTCTTGCCGACTTTGCTCCCTTCGACGGCATCGTGGTCGCGGCAGCATTCCTTCGTGTCCCAGCTCCGCTCGCGGCCCAGCTCGCCCCAGGAGGCAGGCTCGTCATGCCCGTTGGGAACGGCGGGGGCGATCTCGTGAAGGTCTTCGAGGCACGAGACGGCAAGCTGGTGGAACTAAGGGTGCTGTGCGGAGCCCGTTTCGTGCCCTTGCTCGGGGTGAACGGGTTCGAGGTCCGCTAGCGCCTTCACCGGTTCGCGATCCGGGAGCCCCCGTTGGGCTCAGTACGGCCCGGGCTCCGCCAGCTTCGAGCGCCCGGGACGTGGCAGGCTCGTCGGGGCTTTCGTGGCCTCGGCGCGAATCGAACCCACATCGTCCGCGATGCGGGCGAAGACGAGCAGACCTTGGTTGGTCGGCCTCGTCGAGAGGACAACGACCTCCACACCTGTCCGGCCGATCATCTCCTCCGCGTCGTTGACCACGACCATGTCGCCGTCGGGCAGGAAGCCAATCGCTTGCTGCGGCTGGCGGCCCGCGCGGATGAGGTCGACCCTGAGATGCTCTCCGGGTACGTGGTCCGGTGAAAGCTCGTTCACGAGGCGACGAAGATCCAGCACACGGCCGCCCGCCTCCTCCCGACGCCGGGTCATCTCGACAGAGCACGTGACGACCCGGGCGTGAAGGCGGTCGGCCAGTATGGCGACCTTCTCGTCGATGGAAGCGGCGCCGGGGACGTCACCCTCCACGAAGGTGACCTTGGTGCCGAGGTTCCTGAGCTCGTCTATCGCCTCGAGCCCGCGCCGCGCGCGCCGGGACGCGACCGGATCCGGGCCTACGGCCAAGGTGGCAAGCTCGTCGGCGACAGGTTCGGGTATCAACAGCTCGGGACCGAACAAGCCGATCTGCCCCATGACGAGAAACGACCGGTCCATCACTGCAGAGGTGTCCGCCAGGTCGGCCCCGACGGTGACGTCCTGCCGCGATGTCGTGAGATGGCGTGTGACGCCGAGAGCATCGGCGAGCTGGCGACCCTTGGCCATTCCCAGCTTCAAGCCCAGCGTGCCCAGTACCCACGCGACCGCCGCCGCAATGAGGAAATCGAAGTCCTCCCGCACGAAGACGAACAGCGGAATGGAGCCGATGACACCGATCAGAAGGCCCAAGCTGCCGAACAGCATCCCGGAAAGCAGCTCGGGAGCCGGGACATCGCGAAGCGATCGCGTCGCCTCACGCATGCCTCCAGCTGTCAGGCGGCCGACGACGCCGCCCAGCACGTAACCGACCAGGACCCCGAGGGCGGCTCCGGTCGAGCGTCCCAGTGCGGTGGAGGAGTAGTGGTTGCCGGCCGCGAGGCCGGCAAGCGCGCCACAGACTGCGACGAGCAAGCGGAAGACCTCGACGAACACCATCTCGCAGAGCGTAGAAGCATTCTCCGGGTCAAAGCACGCCGGGTCACTCGGCACGGCCGCGGAGGCACGACGCCAAGCAGGGACCGACGGGAACTACGCTCGGTCCGTCATGGCCTCAACGCGGCGTCCCGGCGCCGCTCGCCTCGCCCTATTCCTGTTCGTGAGCGCGCTCGGTGCGCTCGGCGGCGCAGCCTGCGGGATCTTCGGCTCCGGGCCGCCTGCCACGACCCAGGTGCCGAGCGCGGCCCAGCTCCTCATCCCTGTGGAGAAGGCCGCAGTGACCAGGGCAGAGGCGGCGGTGGCGGTTCACCTGCCGACCGTGCCGAGCCGCCCTGCCCCGACACTCCCAGCAGGGGCCTTCGCCCGGCCCCTCCCGGCCCACCAGGTCGTCGGCTTCCTGCCCTACTGGGACGTCGGCAGCTTCACGCCGGACTACCAGGACCTGACCGCGCTCGCCTACTGGGCGGTGGGCCTCGGCACCGGAGGCTCGATTGCTCGGGACGGAGAGGGCTACTCGACTCTCACGGGTGCGGCAATGGCGCTTGACGTCCGTCAGGCTCACGCTGCACGCGACCGTGTGCTGCTCACGGTCTTCTCCGAGAACGCCTCGGTGATCCACTCGGTCGCCGCGAATCCCTCGAAAGCAGGGCCCCGGCTTGCCCGGGAAGTCGCGGCACTCCTTTCCGCCGGGGACTTCGACGGCGTTGATCTCGACCTCGAGGGCAACAGCACAGCGGATCGAGGTGGCTTCGTCCGCTTCGTGGCGTCGTTCTCGGCAGCCTTGCGGTCGCTCGGTCCCACCTGGTCGATCGTATTGGACACCTATCCGACCTCTGCCTTGGACCCGTTGGACTTCTTCGACGTCAAGGCGCTCATGAGATACGTCGACGAGCTCTTCGTCATGGCCTATGACATGCAAGAGCCCGGCGTCGCTTCGGCGACGGCGCCACTGACGAACGCCCCTTGGAGCGACGCCATCACGCTCGCCCAATACGCGTCGGTGGTGCCCGCGCGGCGGATCGTGCTCGGCATCCCTCTGTACGGCTACGACTTCCCGGCCACGAGCCGACTCGACGGTGCGGCAACCACGGGGACCCCGCTCGCCGTCACTTACGCGGAGATCGTGGCCGCGGGCCACGCGCCACGATGGGACCCGGTGACCGAGACTCCCTGGACCGTCTTCAAGAGAGACGGGAAGTGGCACCAGACCTGGTTCGACAATCCGGTCTCGATCGCCCTCAAGTCCGCACTCGCTGCCCAGTTCCACTGTGCCGGTGTCGGCGTCTGGGAGCTCGGGATGTCAGGCGATGACGCATCCATAACTGCCGCACTGCTCGGCGGGAGGCCACCCCTGAAACTTCCGCTCGCTGATCGCTGAGGTTCGGCTCGCCGGGCGGCAACACGATGAGCGAGTCGCTGCGCTCAGGTCTCCTCGCCGCTCCCGGCTGTGATCAAGGCGATACGGCGAACGAGGCGAGACTTGCGCCGCGATGCCTGGTTGGCATGGATAACGCCCTTGGCCGCTGCTTTGTCGATCCGCTTCACGGCCTCACGCAAACGCTCAGCCGAGTCCTCGGCTCCCGTCTCGGCCGCAAGGAGAGCGCTCTTCGTGCGCGTCTTCAGCTCCGAGCGGACGGCCTTGTTGCTGATGCGGCGACGCTCGTTCTGACGGTTCCGCTTGATCTGACTCTTGATGTTCGCCATTCGTCCCTCGACGCGTACGGGCAGGAGGACAGGGCCTCCGGGATCACCGAGAGTACCAGCTGACCGAACCGGACGGCACACCGTGGCCGAGATGGCACGATGGAAGGTGTGGTCACCCCGGAAGTAATTCGCAATTTCTCGATCATCAGCCACGTCGACCATGGGAAGTCGACACTGTCGGACCGCATCTTGGAGCTCACCTACGCGGTCGACCCCCGGGACATGAGAGCCCAGTACCTCGACTCGATGGACATCGAACGCGAGCGGGGCATCACGATCAAAGCGCAGAACGTGCGCGTTCACTGGCGCGACTACGTGCTCCAGCTCATCGACACGCCCGGCCACGTCGACTTCGGCTATGAGGTCTCGCGGAGCCTTGCCGCCTGCGAGGGAGTCGTGCTCCTCGTCGACGCGTCTCAGGGCATTGAGGCCCAAACGCTCGCCAACTGCTATCTAGCGCTCGAACACGACCTCGAGATCGTCGCGGCCCTCAACAAGATCGACCTACCGGCCGCTGATCCGGACCGGTACGCCGACGAGATCGAGCGCGTGCTCGGCCTTCCCGGCGACCAGATTCTGCGGATCTCGGCCAAGACGGGCGCCGGTGTCGTCGAACTGCTCGACGAGGTCGTCCGGCGGATCCCGGCCCCGAAGGGCGATCCGGACGATCCTCTCCGTGCGTTGCTGTTCGATTCCTTCTACGACCAGTACCGGGGAGTCGTGAGCGCGGTGCGAGTGGTGGACGGGACGATGCGCTCGGGCGCCAAGTTGCGTTTCCTGCAAACAGGTGCCACCCACGATGTCGAAGAGGTGGGTATCCGCACTCCGGCCCTGGTGCAGGTCGACGAGCTCGGCCCTGGCGAGGTCGGCTACCTCATTGCCGGCATCAAGGACGTCGGGGAGGCGCGCGTCGGCGAGACCGTCACCGAGGCCTCGCGTCCGGCGTCGAAGCCGCTCGAGGGCTACAAGAACCCCAAGCCGATGGTGTTCTGCGGCATCTACCCGATCGACGGCGACGAGTTCCCCGATCTGCGCGACGCACTCGAGAAGCTCAAGCTGAACGACGCGAGCGTCACCTACGAACCCGAGACGAGCGCCGCGCTCGGTTTCGGCTTTCGCTGCGGGTTCCTCGGGCTGCTGCACATGGAGATCGTCCGCGAACGGCTCGAGCGCGAGTTCGGCCTGTCTCTGATCGCCACGGCTCCATCGGTCGAGTACGTCGCCCACCTCACCAACGGTGGGATCCTGCCGGTCGACAACCCCTCGGCGATGCCCGAGCCGCAGTTCATCGACCACATCGACGAGCCGCTGCTGAAGCTCACGATCATCGGCCCGACCGAGTACACAGGGACGATCATGGACCTGTGCCAGACACGCCGAGGCCGGATGCAGAAGATGGAATACCTCTCGTCCGACCGCGTGGAGCTCATCTACGAGCTGCCCCTCGCGGAGGTCGTGCTGGACTTCTTCGACGTGCTGAAGAGCCGGACCAAGGGCTACGCGAGCCTCGACTACGAGCCGGCTGGGACCCAGACCGACAACCTGGTCAAGGTTGACGTCCTTCTTGCAGGCCAGCCGGTCGACGCCTTCTCGACGATCGTGCACCGCTCGAAAGCCGACGACTACGGGCGCAAGATGACCGCCAAGCTCCGCGAGCTCATCCCCCGGCAGCTCTTCGACGTGCCCATCCAGGCGGCGATCGGCGGCCGCATAGTTGCTCGCGAGACGGTCAAGGCCAAGCGCAAGGACGTTCTGGCCAAGTGCTACGGCGGGGACATCACGCGCAAGCGCAAGCTTCTCGAGAAGCAGAAGGAGGGCAAGAAACGGATGAAGTCGATCGGGCGGGTCGAGATCCCCCAAGAGGCCTTCATCAGCGCGCTGACGCTCGAGGAGTGACCGAGCCGTGCGGCTCGGCACGCGACCCGATCGCCGGTTGCACCCAAATCGGGCGAACCGCCGGACGCGGCTCTGCCATCGCATCAGGACGTCCCAAGTAGAATCATGGGCAAGGAGCCCCTGAGATGCCTACCCGACCTGACGACGACGAGCTCGACGACCGCAAAGCGGCAATCTTGAGATCCGTGGTGACCGGCTACGTTGAGACGGCTCAGCCGGTCGGATCCTCGCAGGTGGCACGCGATCCCGTCATCGAGGTCTCACCTGCGACGGTCAGGGCCGACATGGCGGCACTCGAGCGGGAGGGGTACCTGACGCACCCGCACACGAGCGCCGGGCGCATCCCGACCGACAAGGGCTACCGGTTCTTCGTCGATCATCTCGGCCTCCCGCAGCCGCTCGCGCGTGCCGAGCACGAGCAGGTACAGGTCTTCTTCTCGAAGGCACACGGCGAGCTCGAGCGGGTGCTCCAGGACACCTCGCGCTTGCTCGCCCAGCTCACCGACTGCGCCGGAGTCGTCGTAAGCCCGGCTCACCAGGCGCTCGTAGTTCGCTCAGCCCTGATCGCAAGACTCTCGCCGCACACCGCGATGGTCGTAGCGGTCCTCTCGAACGGCGTGGTGGAAAAGCGCACGATCGCCCTGCGCGACGACGTCCCGGACGCCGTGTTGTCGGCCACCAGCATCGCGTTGCAACAGCGTCTGTCCGGCAGCTCTCTCGGGCTTGTCCCTCCCGAGACGAGCAGTGGAGAGCCTGACGTCGACGACTTGGTCATGGTCTGCGTGCGTGCCCTCGAAGACGGGATCGCTACTGGCGGCGACGACCAGGTCTTCGTCGGTGGCGCCGCGTACATGGCCGAACGTTTCGACGCGATAGACCAGGTCCGAGCTGTGCTCGGGATCCTCGAGCAGTCCTACGTCGTTGTGACGTTGCTGCGCGACGTGCTCGCCCACGGACAGTCGGTCTCGATCGGTTCGGAGCACGCCGGCATCGAGTCCCTAGCCGAGTGCTCGCTCGTCGTCGCGCCCTACGAGTCGGACGGCGTCGCTGTCGGCACCATCGGCGTGCTCGGACCGACGCGGATGAACTATGAGCACGCCCTTGCCGCGGTCGCAGTCGTAGGCGAGCGGCTCACACGAGAGCTCCGCGGGGGTTAGCGGTGTCGATGACTCAGGACTTCTATGAGCTGCTAGGCGTCCCGCGCTCCGCGTCCGAGGACGAGCTCAAGCGGGCGTACCGCAGGCTCGCCCGCGAGCTGCACCCGGACGCGAACCCTGGGAACGCGGAGTCCGAGGCCCGCTTCAAGCAGGTGACCGTCGCCTACGAGACCTTGCGCGATCCGGAGCGCCGGCGGCGCTACGACATGTTCGGGCCCGAAGCCGTGAGGGGAACCGGCGGCGGTGCAAGCGCCGGTGACGCGTTCGGCTTTGGCGGCGGTCTCGGGGACCTGTTCGACGTCTTCTTCAATCAGGGCTTCGGGACAAGTGGGCAGCGAGGGGCACGCCGTCAGGGCGCCGATGCCGAGATCGTGGTGCAGATCGGACTCGCAGAAGCTGTCTTCGGGACTCGCCGTGACGTGAGCCTCAAGGCACCGGTGCCTTGCACCACTTGTGAAGGCAGCGGCGCCCGCCCAGGAACCAGCGCGAGCACCTGCCCGGACTGCCGTGGCTCGGGCCAGATCCAACGTGTGCGCCAGTCGATCCTCGGACAGATGATGACGGCGACGCCGTGTGGGCGCTGCAACGGCCTGGGGCAGGTCGTGACCTCCCCCTGTCCCGACTGCCGGGGTGAAGGCAGGAGATTGGACGACCGGACCCTCACCGTCGAAATACCTGCGGGTGTCGACGACGGCGCGACCCTGCGTATCGCCGGCGCCGGTGCAGCCGCACTGCGCGGCGGGGCGTCCGGCGACCTGTATGTACATCTCCGCGTCGAAGCCGACAGCCGCTTCGAACGATCGGGCACGGACTTGGTCACGACGCTGCACATGTCGGTTGCCCAAGCGGCGCTCGGCACAGAGGTCGAGCTGGACACGCTCGACGGGCCCTACCTCCTGTCGGTCCCGGCGGGGGTGCAGACCGGCCGTATCCTCAAGGTCGCGGGCCACGGTGTCCCCCGCCTCCGCGGTGGGCGACGCGGTGACCTTCTCGTCAACGTCTTCGTCGACACACCGCTCAAGCTGTCGAAGGAAGAGGACGAGCTCCTGCGCAAGCTCGCGGCCCTCCGCGGTGAGCAGGTCCAGCCGCCGGACCCGGGCCTGTTCTCCCGGCTCCGCTCCGCTTTCGGCTGAACGTGGCCACTTGCGTCCCCGACGCGGAGCTTCGAGCCGTCGCGGCACTGGTCTTCGTCGAGGACCTGGACTCCGTCGACCTCTGCGAGGACGACGCCCACCACCTCGGTGAAGTCCTGCGCCTCAAGCTGGGCGAGGCGGTAGCCGCGGCCGACGGGACCGGCGCATGGAGAACCTGCGCTTTCACTTCCCTGATGGCGCCGCCGCGCGGACCGACGGGGGGACGCGCCGCCAAGGCCGGCCGGTTCCGGCTCGAAGTTGCCGGCCCGGTCCACGTCATGCAACGCCCGTTACCGAAGCTCGAGATCGGGTTCTCCTGGGCCAAGACGGAGCGGACCGAATGGGCCGTCGCCAAGCTGGTCGAGCTCGGCCTGGACCTCCTGACGCCGCTTGTGGCGGACCGGACGGTCGTGCGTCCCGACCGGGCGGCGGCCGTCCGGCGTGAAGGCCGGCTCCGCAGGATCGCCCGGGAGGCGGCTATGCAGTCCCGCCGGCCTTTCCTCCCCGAGATCGGCGCCAGCCAGACCCTCGATGAGGCCCTCGGACGCTCACCGGCTTCGGAGATCGCGTTGGCCGAGCCCGGCGGCGGTCCGATCTCGCTCGCAACCCCCGTCGTGCTGGTCGGCCCGGAAGGCGGCTGGTCCGAACGGGAGCTCGCGCTGGTTGGCAACAAGGTCTCACTCGGAGACGGCATCCTTCGGATCGAGACTGCCGCTGTTGTGGCGGGCGCCCTCCTGACTGCGATGCGGAGCAGGACCCTCGTGCCGCCATCGCCAGGCGTCCCAACGGGCGGACGCGGGCCGGAAGATGAAGCGTTCTTGCAGGATGCCGCCATTGCGAGCAACACTTATGGTGTGGGTCCTGGCTCGGTGCTCACCGACAGGGGCCCGGCGTTCTGGCACAGCCTAAGCGGGCCCATTCCGGGTTGACGGTGTCCGAGCGCAACAGCGCGTCGATGCCGACCGGAGGGTGACGGGAATGACCCCAAGCCAGATAGAAGGAGTCGACCCCGAGTACGCAGTCGCCGTGGGTGCTCGCCTGCGCACTGTGAGACGCCAGAAGCGACTTTCCCTCCAAGCAGTCGAGAAGGCCTCGAGGCTCGAGTTCAAGGCGTCGGTGCTCGGCGCATACGAAAGGGGTGAGCGCACGATCTCGGTGCCGCGACTCCAGCGCCTCGCGAGGCTGTACCGAGTGCCCGTGGACCAGTTGCTCCCGCCAGATGCGGCGGAGCCACCCAGCGCCGGTCGTGGCGTGGCTTTCCACAGTAACGGTGAGAACCCGGACACCCCCGGCAAGCCGTTCAAGATCGCCGTCGACCTGCTGCGCCTCTCCGAGGTGCAGGGCCCCGAGCGCGAGCTGCTCCGGCGGTTCCTTGCCTCGGTTCAGGTCCAGCGCCAGGACTTCAACGGCGAGGTCCTGACGATCCGATCGGAGGACCTGCGAGTCATGGCCTCGATGCTCGGGCAGAACCTCGCCACACTCCTCAAGCGGCTGGAAGAGCTCGGCTTGCTTCGTGGGTGAGCCCAACCCTGGTGCCAGGCCCGCGCTTGGCGTGTATGTGCACGTGCCCTTCTGCACACGCCGTTGCGACTACTGCGCCTTCGTCACGTGGGCGGGCATGCAGCACCTCTCGCATGCCTACACCGACGCATGCCTGACCCATCTACGTCGCGCCTACGAGGAAGGGCTCGGCGCCGCGGCCACGGTCTTCTTCGGCGGCGGAACTCCCTCCCAGCTCCCCGGAGACGAGCTCGCACGGTTGCTCGACGGCATCCGCCGCCAGGAGGGAGCCGAAGTGACCGTCGAGTGCAATCCGGAGGATGTCACCGTCGAGCTCCTGCGTGGCTACGCTGCGGCGGGCGTGACCCGGATCTCGCTCGGAGTGCAGTCGCTGGTGTCACATGTTCTCACCAGCCTCGGCCGTCGCCACAGCCCCGAGACCGTGCCACGTGCCGTTGCTGCAATAGCCGAGGTCGGCTTCGCCTCCTTCAGCGTCGATCTCATCTACGGCGCGAGAGGCGAAACCGATGACGACTGGGCGGCGACCCTCGAGGGAGTTCTCGGTCTCGACCCGGCTCCCCCGCACGTAAGTGCCTACGCCCTGCAAGCAGAGCCCGGCACGGCGCTGTGGCGTGACCCGGATCGCCACCCTGACGATGACGTACAGGCCCGACGCTACGAGATCGCCGACTCGGTGCTCGAGGGCGCCGGGCTGTCCTGGTACGAGATCTCGAACTGGTCGCGCCCCGGCCACGAGTGCCGGCACAACCAGAACTACTGGTGCCAGGGCGAGTACCTGGGCGTGGGCTGCGCGGCCCATAGCCATCTCGATGGCCGCAGGTTCTGGAACATCTCGACCCCCGAGCGCTACATGGCGGCGGTCGCCGGCGACCATTCGCCAGTCGCCGGCGAGGAACGGCTCGACTCCGATGAACGCCTGTTCGAGTCCCTCGAGTTGGCGGTGCGGACCCGCGAAGGCGTTGACGCGTCCGCACTGCCTGACGACGAGATGCTGGCAGGTCTCGTGGCACGCGTCGGGTGCCGCGCCGTGCTCACCCTTCGCGGTCGGCTTCTCGCGAACGAGGTCGCGTGCCGACTGCGCGCCCCGGTCGGCACCGCTCGGGACGACGCCGAGCACCTCTGCCACGACCCGGTCCGAGTCGACGGTCGCTAGGAGCCGGTGGCACCCGTGGTCGGCTGCCTCTTCTGCGCCGTCGTTGCAGGTCTGGTCCCCTCGACCGGGGTGTTGTCCACCGAGCTCGTGTACGCCTTCCGGGACCTGCACCCTGTTGCACCGACCCATGTCCTCGTCGTCCCGAGGGAGCACATCGTCGACGCTGCGCACATCACCTTTGAGCACGGGAAAGTGATCGCGGAGATGTTCGACGTCGCCCGGCGGGTCGCAGAGGCCGAGGGCCTCGCCGAACGTGGCTCTCGCCTGGTGCTGAACGTCGGCCCGGACTCCGGCAACAGCGTTCCCCACCTGCACCTCCACGTGCTCGGTGGCCGCCGGCTCGGCTGGCCACCCGGTTGAGCCGCAAGCCGACCCGTCCCAGCGAGGTGCCTGGTACCCTTCCTGCCAGAGCCATAGTGTCGTCCACCCAGGTCAAGATCCTCGTCCCCGGGAACCACCTCATGGTGGGCCTGCTGGGCCAACGCGACGAGCTGCTGCGTACCGTCGAAGAGGCGTTCGGTGGCACGCGGATCCACGTCCGCGGCAACGAGATCACGGTCGAGGGTCCCGAAGCCGAGCGAGTGGGCCGCCTGTTCGAAGAGCTCGTCTCGTTGCTCGAACGAGGCCACTGGCTCGACCCGACCAACGTGGGTCACACCATCGAGATGGTGAAGGAGGACGTGCGGCCGTCGGAGGTTCTCACGGCTGAGGTCGGCCGGTACGCAAGAGGCCGCAAGGTGCACCCGAAGACCGCCGGGCAGAAGCGTTATGTCGACGCCATCACCGCCAACACCATCACGTTCGGCATCGGCCCGGCCGGCACGGGCAAGTCCTACCTCGCTGTCGCGCTCGCTGTTCAGGCCCTCCAGGCCAAGCAGGTGGCGCGCATCATCTTGACGCGACCGGCGGTCGAGGCCGGGGAAAGGCTCGGTTTCCTGCCGGGAGATCTGATGGCAAAGGTCGACCCGTACCTGCGTCCGCTCTATGACGCCCTGTACGACATGCTCGAGCCAGAGGGGACCCAGAGGCTGCTCGAACGGGGAGCGATCGAGGTGGCCCCGCTCGCGTTCATGCGGGGCCGAACGCTCAACGGGAGCTTCGTGATCCTCGACGAAGCTCAGAACACGACCCCGGAGCAGATGAAGATGTTCCTGACCAGGATCGGCTTCGGCACCAAGGTGGTCGTGACCGGCGACGTGACCCAGATCGACATTGCCGGCGGCCGTTCCGGGCTGCTCGACCTCGAGGAGCTGCTCGGCGAGATCGAAGGGATCTCATTCATCCGCCTAGGGCAAGCTGATGTCGTTCGCCATCGCATCGTGCGCGAGATCGTCACCGCTTACGACCGCTCTGCCCAGGCCCGGAACATCGGCTCAGGGGTCTCTCGATTCGGCGTGCCTGGAGCGGTGGCCGACAGCACCGAAAGCCCCGACACGGGCAACGGGGCCCACCAGAACGCTCCCTCTTCTGACTATCGCAGTCCGGCTCTTCGGCCGCCCCAGTGAGCGCCCGGGTCTTCGCCGCCGACGAGCAGTCCGACCGACCGGTCGATCTCGGCCGCTGGATAGCACTTGCAGAGCGCGTGCTTGCCGACCGCGGCATCGGCGACGACGCCGAGCTGTCGCTGATGTTCGTCGACGAGACGGCCATCGCAGGCCTCAACGAGAGATTTCTTGGCCGTAAAGGCTCCACCGACGTGCTGTCGTTCCCGATCGAGGACGAGCTCATCGGCCCGGGTCATGTCCCGGACCAGGAGGCGAGCGGTCCGGGCCGCGGACCCGCAGAGATCGAGGACATGCCACTTCTCATCGGCGACGTCGTCATCTGCCCGGAGGTGGCCTTCAGGCAGGCACCCGAGCACGCAGGGGCCTACGAGGACGAGCTCGCTCTTCTGCTCGTGCATGGGATCTTGCACCTGCTCGGCATGGACCATGAGGAAGACACCGAAGCGGCGACGATGGAGGCGCTCGAGCAGCAGCTGCTTGCCGCCCATCATCGCGAGCCGGGCACGAGCCCATGATGCTGGCCTCGACGCGAAGCTTCACCGGCGCCGACGGCGCCCTGCTGGTTGCGGTCTTCATCCTCATTGCGGGCTCGGCGGTCCTCTCGCTCGCCGAGACCGGCCTCACCCGGACCTCACGGGCGCGCGCCAAGTCGCTGGAAGACTCCGGCCAGCGCGGTGCTCGCTCGTTGCGTCGGCTCGTCGAGGAACCGGAGGCCTTCCTCGCGCCGATCCTGCTGCTCGTCCTGCTCTGCCAGCTCGTGGCGGCCACGCTCGTCGGCGTGATCGCGGCACAGGTGTTCGGGCCGATCGGTGTCGCGGTCGCCACCGCTTTCGAGGTCGTCGTGATCTTCGTGTTCTCCGAGGCCGTGCCCAAGCAGTGGGCGGTGCGCCACTCCGACCGCGCCGCCCTCCTGGCGGCACCGCTCGTCACGACGCTCGTCAGGTTCCCGCCGACGCGCGTCCTGTCCGGCGCGCTCATCGGCTTCGCGCGCCTCATCACGCCTGGCGGGCGCAATACCACGACGGCGCCGGACGTCACCGAGTCGGAGCTGCTGGCGTTCGCCGACGTCGCGGCGCTGGACGAGGCCATCGAAGGCGACGAGAGGGTGCTCATCCACTCGATCATCGAATTCGGCGACACGATCGTCCGGGAGGTCATGGTGCCGCGACCTGACGTTGTCGCGGTGGAGGACTCCGCCGAGACCGGAGCGGTGCTCGAGCGGGCCATCGAGGCCGGCTACAGCCGCATCCCGGTGTTCAACCAGAGCCTCGACGACGTGATCGGGATCGCGTTCACCAAGGACCTGATCCGTGCGGCTCGCAGCGGCAAGGAACACTGCCCGGTGAGCGAGGTATGCCGGCCGGCGAACTACGTCCCCGAGACCAAACGTGTCGCCCCGCTCATGCGCGAGATGCAGGCCGGCCAGTTCCACCTCGCCGTCGTCATCGACGAGTACGGCGGCACAGCCGGCGTCGTGACGCTCGAGGACCTGATCGAGGAGCTTGTCGGCGAGATCGTCGACGAGTTCGACGTCGACGATCCCTTGATCGTGCCGCTCGGCAACGGCCAGTTCCGGGTCTCGGGCAAGATGGACGTGGACGAGGTGAACGACCTCCTGAGTGCCGACCTGCCCGCCGGGGACTGGGACAGCATTGGTGGGCTCGTGCTGGCCATCAGCGGGCACGTTCCTGCCGAGGGCGAGTCGATCGAAGTGGACGGGCATCTCCTGGTCGCCGAGAAACTGCAGGGCCGGCGCATCGGCAGCGTCCGGATCGTCCGGCTCGAGGGTCCTGCGCTGCACACCGGCCCCAGCAACCCGGACGAAGGATGGCTGACCGAGCGCGCCCAGAAGGTGGCCGAACGGGAGGAACGATCAGGCGACCGGGGCGACCGGGGGGACCGTGCGGCCCGTCCCGAGCCTTCCGGGCCCGGCGATGACGCGCCGCGCGCCGAAGGCGAGATGCGCCGGTGAACGACGGGCGTAGATGAGCACGCCGGGGATGCCCGCAGACCGGGACCACGCTGGCCCCCACGCAGAGCCCGCCTTCCGTTCCGGCTTCGTAGCTCTCGTCGGCCGGCCGAACGTCGGCAAGTCGACCCTGCTCAACCAGATCCTCGGGAGGAAGATCGCCATCACCGCGGCGACGCCCCATACCACGAGGACCCGCGTGCGCGGCGTCCTCGACCGGCGCCACAGCCAGATCGTCTTCACGGACACCCCTGGGGTGCACCGGCCGCGCACGGCCCTCGGAGACCGCCTCAACCAGACGGCCACGTCGACGTTCGACGACGTCGACTGCTGCGTTCTCCTGCTCGAGGCCAGCGCGCCGATCGGTGCGGGCGACCGTTACATCGCCGAGCGTCTGCGCCCTGACACCGTGATCGCGCTCAACAAGATCGACCGCGTGGACGGCGCCAAGGTGCTCCAGCACCTGGCGTTCGCCGCGGCTGAGCTCGGCCTCGCCGGCGCCGAGTACTTCCCGGTCTCGGCGAAGACCGGCGAGGGCGTCCCCGCACTGGTCGAGTACCTGGCCGCCCGGATGCCCGAGGGGCCGCGCTACTTCCCGGCGGGAATGGTCAGCGACGTTCCCGAGGCCTTCTACGTAGCGGAGCTCGTACGCGAGCAGCTGCTGAGAAGTGCCGAGGAGGAGCTCCCCCATTCGATCGCGTGCCGCGTGACCGAATGGGAATGGCCGCGGATCCGCTGCGAGATCCTCGTGGAGCGCGAATCGCAGAAGGGCATCGTCATCGGCAAGCGCGGCCGAGTACTGAAGGCGGCGGGCGCGGCCGTGCGCCAGCAACTCGAGCCCGGCGCCTACCTCGAGCTGTTCGTCAAGGTCGAGAAAGGCTGGCAGCGCCACCCTGACGTGATCGAACGGCTCGGCTATTGAAGGGCAGGGCGAGCTAGCGGCGAGCCCCGGTGAACAGCACGGCGGCACGCTCGTCGTGGCCGATCAGGCCTCTACGACATAGCTGGGCGAGACCGGCGAGCCCCGCTGAGCCGGTTGGGTCCACCTCGATCCCAGTGGCCTCCATCCCGATGCCGTTGGCCTGTGCAATCTCGTCCTCGTTCACCACGAGCGCCTGCCCACCGGTGGTCAGCATCGCCTCGACGACCGCCACCCAGTCGTAAGTCTCGTCGTCGAGGATGCCATGGGCCAGGCTGTGAGGAACGGTCTCCCAGGGCCACATGAACTCAGACCGGTGAGCGGCGGCGTACTGCATCGCGGCGTGGATGTCCTCGCGTCCCCTCTCGGCCGGCAGACGAGCGGTGACCCGCTCGAATGCCCGCGCGAGCGGCCATGCACCGGCCGTCTGCACGGTGTGGACCCTCGGCAGGCCTGACAGCACGCCGAAGGCCGCCGACTCGGACAATCCCTGTGCCACCGCACTGGCGAGCGCGCCGCCGCCGACCTGGATCACGACGTGATCAAGACGTCCCTCCCCGGCCAGCGCGGCAGCCATCTCGTAGCCAAGCGTCTCGCCCCCCTCTATCGCCAGCCCGTTCTCGTTCCCCTGGCAGGTGAACGGCAGGGCACCAGCGGCGATCGCAGCCCGGAGGCGGTGATAGGTCGGGTCGCCGGCAACACCCTCCTCGCGCGGGCACACCGTGATCTCGGCTCCGAGCGCCCGCAAACGCTCGAGCACGGCAGGCTCGGCGTCCGTCGGGACAAACACCAACAGCCGCCTGCGCCCCGCGGCTGCGACGACGGCCGCTGCCAGGGCCGCGTTGCCACAGCTGGCGATCGCAAGGGGCGGAAGCGGACCTTCGGTCATGCCGAGCAACCGGACCACCTCGAGATGGACGAGGAGCCCGAACATGTGCCGGGCCTTGTGGGAGCCGGCGACGTTACCCGTCTCGTCCTTCACCCAGATGGAGGCACCTGTCTCGAGAGGACCGGCCAGCGCCGGGGCGGCTGTGAACGGCGTCACGACAAAGCCGTGCCCGTCCACCCTCGCCACCTCCCTGTCGAGACCGCGCACCAGATCGACGTAGTCCTGATCGTCCATGCCGTGGGCACAGGCGAGGTGATAGGCGTGAAAAAGGCCGCGCCAGCGGACGAACGGATTCGGCTCCGGGTCCTCGAGCGGGAAGGTCAGCCGGCCGATGTCGAGCACACGACGCAAGACGTGGTCCCCCCCGTCACCGCTGCGCGGGCAACAGAACGGATAGGGCTCCGAAGCGTCGACGACCGAGCCACAACCTCCGCACACAATCGTGCTCGCCAGTTCCGCCGAGAAGCTGGGCGAGAAAGCGGGAGCGTTCAGCCCTTCTGTCTCTTGGCGTTGTTCTTTCGAAAGCTCCATAGTCGACAAGCAGTCTACGGCCGTCGGTCACGATGCTCCGCAGGCGGGAGCGGGTCTGTGTCCGCGAACTCTGCCCGCTTCGAGGCGCTGATCGGGCTCAAGGCGCGGGCAGCGTGCTGGTGGCCTCGGCGTGGATCCCGCGGAGGAAGGCTTCAGCCTCGGCCCGGTCCCTGGTCCGTCTCATCGGGGGCAGCGCCTTGACCAACGCCGGCCCATAGGAGGCCTTGGCGAGACGTGAGTCGAGAACGGCGACCACTCCCCGATCGGTGGCGGTCCTGATAAGGCGTCCGGCGCCCTGAGCGAGCAGCGTCGCCGCCCGTGGGAGGTCGACGGTCCGGAACCCTGCCTGACCAGCCGCATCCCGACGGGCGGCCATCAAGGGATCGTCCGGCCGAGGAAACGGGATCCGGTCGATGACCACGAGCGTGAGTGCCGGTCCCGGGACGTCGACGCCCTGCCAGAAGCTCATCGTCGCGAACAAGCACGCGGCCGACTGAGAGCTGAGTGCTTCGAGCAGCGCCGCCTTCGGAAGCTCTCCCTGCACCAGCACGGGCCACGGGAGCCTGCCGGCGAGCACTTCGGCAGCGGCAGTCATGGCCCGCCAACTCGTGAACAAGGCAAGGGTCCGGCCGCCCGCTGCAAGAACGAGCGCCTCGATCTCGTCGTGGATCGCAGCCTCGGCTTCGGGACGGCGGCGGTCAGGGAGCGACACCGCACAGTACAAGAGCCCGTGCGCCTCGTAGGCAAACGGGCTGCCGACGTCGAGCTCCACCGTGGAATCGCCGGGCGCGCCCATGCGAACAGCGAGCCCGCGCGGCAGTGTCGCGCTCGTCATCACGACCGGCATCGCCGAGAACACCTGGGCAGACATGGCCTCGCTCACATCGAGCGGCGCCGAGTGCATGGCCGGTCGGACCCCGCCGGTGACCCAGACCACCTCGTCATTGCCCGCCGCGATGCACGCAGCCAGCTCCTCACGGCAGCGGTCGACTCCGAGGAGGGCCCTCAGACAGCGCTGGGCCGCGTCAGCACCACCTGGGCTTGCGCCGCCACCTTGCCCTCCAGTTGCGCCCCCGGGCTCCTGAGAACCGCCCGAGGCACGTCGCAGCTCCACCCCCAGCCGCTCGAGCCGATCGACCATGAGCGTTACCTGTTCGCCGATCTCGCCGCCCAGGCCGGCAGGCAACCTATGATCCTCGCCCCCGACAAGCAGCGCTTCGAAACCAGCCGCCGCGCCGAGGACCGCCTCGACCGCCCGGGCCGGTGCGGTGTCATCTCCCCGCTGCGCCCGACGGCCCGCGGCTGTCAGCGCTCCCCGTGCCGCCGACGCGAGGGCACGCAGGCGTCCGGGGCTGACGTCAACTCCGAGCGATGCGGCAAGGACGTCCTCGAGTTCGTGGGCCTCGTCGATGACGAGCGCGTCATGTTCAGGCAGCACCTCTCCTCCACAACGCAGATCGGCGCCCAGGAGATGAAGGTTCACGACGACGATGTCCGCGGCGGCGGCCCTCGCGCGAGCCGTCTCCGCGAAGCACTCGCTGCCCGACGGGCAGCGCCGGGCACCAGGACATTCGTCGGAGGTGACGCTCACACTCGACCACGCCGGGACCGAGGGCTCGAACTCGAGCTCGGCCCGGTCCCCGCTGCTGGTCGACTCGGCCCATTGCGCGAGGCGCCGCACTTCCTCGCCGATCCGCCGTGCTGTGATGGCTCTTGCCGAGCCGCCCGGCCGTGCGCCACGCCCGGCACCAGAAGGCTCCGCGTCCGCCGGAGTGTCCGCAACCGCGTCCGCCGACGCGTCCGCAATCGCGTCGAGCGGCGCGTCGAGTCGCTGTTGTTCGCCAAGGCGCTCGAGCTCACCGAGACGCTGACGGCAGAGATAGTTGGACCGGCCTTTGAGCACCGCCCATTTCACGGGCAGGCCGAGGCCACGGGCCACGAGCGGGAGATCCTTGTTGGCGAGTTGGTCCTGCAAAGCCTTGGTCGCTGTCGCGACGACGACGCGTTTGTGGGAGCTGACGGCCGGCACGAGATAGGCGAGGGACTTGCCGGTGCCGGTCCCGGCCGCTACGGCGACGTGGCCACCCGAGCCGAACGCCTTTGCCACAGCCTCGGCCATCTCGATCTGACCCTCACGCACTTCGCCGGCCGGAAGCGTTTCCACGACCCGTCGCAACAGCGCGGCGACACTCGCTTCGGTCACGTGCGGACGCTACCGGAAGGGTGGTCGCTCGGCGCCGGACAACGAGCTCAGGGCTTCTCCCGACCCCTGAAGACGCTGCCTGCAAGAAACACGATGACGATCAGCGGCAACAGGACAACTGCCACATTTCCGTGGTGATGCAGCACGAGTGCGGCGCCAACCAGGACGAGGGTCCCGACGAACAGCTCAGGAGCGTCCCCGATCAGGAAGTCCCTCCAGAATCTTGCGAAGGCGCCCAGCGCCCGGACGACCGCTGTCATCAGGAAGTACCGGTGCGCACTACCACGGCCTGGCGGGAGGGCCCGATCCTGCGCATCGCAAGCGAGAGGACTGCGGCGGTCATGGCGAACACCCCGACGAGCGCGAGGATCATGAGATCGCTGCCGGGCCAGTGAACCCCGGCTCCCTCTCCGACCCAGAAGACGCCGAAGCTCGTCAACATGATGCCCACTGCCAGCTTCATCGCGTTCTCCGGGACCTCGGAGAGCTGCCGCGCCACGAGGTACCCCACGACGCAGACGACAACCACCGCGGCGCCGGCGGCAGCCGCGGCAAGCCCCAGACGGCCCGAGCTCGCCCCGAGGGTGATCACGATTAGCACAACCTCCATCCCCTCGAGGAAGGCGCCCTTGAAAGCGACGGTGAAACCGGTGGCATCACGGCGTCCGCGCCTCCATGTCCCGGCCGGAGCCCCGCCCGTGACCGCCGTGGCCCCGGCCCGAGCCGCGCCCGTCACCGTCGTGGCCCCGGCCGAGAGGTCCGCAACTGTCTTCTCGTAGATTGCGTCCTCGTCGTGCAGAGCCTTGTGACCACTGGCTCTCAGCACGGCCTTGCGCAGCCAGTCGAGGCCGAGCACGAGCAGGAGGGCCCCGATGACCACGCGCAGGAGATCGATCGGGACCAGTCGGGCGATCGGGACCCCGACTGCGAGGACCAGCACGACGAGCACGAGCACGGCGGCTAGGGCTCCCTCGAGCGCCGAGCGCCAGCCTCGGCTCACACCCGCCGCGGTGACGATGGTCAGCGCTTCGACCGCCTCGACCGCGCTGGCGCCGAACACTGCGAGGACGAGCACCACAGTCGAAGCCGTCATCGTGACCTCACCTCAGTGCCTCACCGCCCGCGAAGCCTACCTTCCTCTGTCACGATCGAACCGGGACGGGTCGGACTCTAAGTGAACAGGCGGGCCCCGTCATATGTCCCGGTCCGCCGGCTCCAGGCCTCCACAGCGCAGAGAACCTCGGCCCGCGGGCCGCAGACCGCGAGACGCTCGAGGTTGCGCAAGTGGGAGACCTGGCCCACTTTCTGGCCTGACGGGTCGTGGATGCCGATCTGCGCGCCCACGTAGCGTTTCGAGTCGAACTCGAGGAGCTCGACGTACCCGCGCCCGGCACACATCTCGAGCAGGTTGTCGCGGCTTAGCCACGACTCGTCATTGCAGGACACGACGACCACGGTGGCGTCGATCGCGCCGACGACATCGGCGAGGGCGACCGGCATCGTCTGACGCGAGTTGAAGTCGCTGCGGTTGGCGGCGCTCCTCGAGTCGGCCCGCTTGCACGCGACCCCGTAGTGGTCGGGCGCGTCCCAGCGGATCAGGGTCTCCCAGACGTGGTAGTTGGTGAAGTAGCGGTGCTGGTTGTAGGGAGGGTCGAGGTAAGCGAAGTCGACCGGGCCGATCGACGCCGCCGCTTGCCGGGCGTCGGCCCGGATGGAACGACCCGGGCCGGCCAGCAGCTCGGGGACCCTGAGCAAGAGCGGGTTGAAGGACCTCGGCGCCCACTGCTTGAGGTAGGCCATCTGCAGGCCCGTCGTCGAGTCCACGCGGTCGGCTGCCTCGAGCAGGCTCGTGAGCAGGATCGGGTAGAGCCGACTTGCCCGGTGACGCTCCTCGATCGCGTCACGTATCGCGTCGACGCGCTCGCCGTTCTCGGGCCGCAGGTAGCGGGACTGCTCGCAGAAGACCTCGGTGAAGTAGCCGCGCCGGCCGGCGAGTGCGTTGAGCTCGGCGATCACGTCTGCGATCTCGCCCCGGTCCACGGCTGTTGCGTCCGTGCTGACGTAGCACTGGGCGAGCACCTCGGAGTAGGTGGCCGTGTCGACTGCGGTGACGAACGCCCCCTGGCGCTTCAGCTCCTGGGCGACGCGGGTCGTGCCGGTGAACAGGTCGGCTGCAGTCGAGGCGCCACAGCCCGAAGCGAGGGAGGAGATGGTCTGGACGAGGCGCCGTTTCGAGCCGAGGTACTTGATCACGCGCCGGATCCCTCCAGAAAGCCGTGCAAACACACGGCCGGGGCCGTCTTCACGCCTCCAAGGTAGCTTGACGCGACGGCGCCACCGACCCGACGAAAATGGCCCAGTGCCTGCCGGCGTCAGGGTCGGGAAGGGTCCAAATTCTGACTGCATTGTCATATGATTGTTTTGGCGAACATAGCGCAGCAAGTTTGCTAATAACGCGCTAAAGTTCGGCCAAACGCGTGCCGATGATTTTTGATGTGAAAAATAGACAACACATGAGCGAGGCTCTGCAGAGCAGGTCCGGCTCCCATCGTCTGGTCAAGTTGACCATCGCTGGCCTGGTGGTCATGACAGGCGTTTTCAACCTGGTGACGGGTGCCGCATCCGCCGCCACGCTCACCAAGACGAGCTGGTCCGTGAGCAACTCCCAGACCGGCAAGACGGCGGTCACTTACGCCTTCGCCTTCACCACCGCCAGCGCCAGCGGGGCCAACCTCACGTCGGTGACGATGACTGTGCCCGCCCTCACTGCCGGCACAGTGGCAACGGGGGTGGTCTACGGCCTGGGTGCGGGCACCTCCACGCTCGCCTCCAACCTGCTCACCTACACGCTGACGACCCCCGCCCCCCTGGCCGCCAACCTGCCGGTCTATGTGTCGTTCACCGGTATCACCAACACCACTACTGCCGGCTCGTACACCTCGGTGATCACCACGATCAAGACGGGCTCCACCACCGTGGACTCGGCGACGACTGCGCCGGTGGTCTTCGGGCCGTCCTCGACCTCGGTGACGGTGATCGTTGCCCAGACGCTCACGTTCACCAACAACATGCCGACCTTCCAGTTGGCCATTGATCCGACCTCTCTGAACAACGTTCAGAACCAGGCGGTCATCCTCACGGTGCAGACCAACGCCGCCAGCGGCTACACCCTTGCCGCCTCAGACACGGGCATGTCAAGGACCGCACCGGCATACTCGATCGCCGATGTGACCACCGGCCCGACATTGGGCGTCGCCACCTTCCCGAGCGCCGGCTGGGGTGCCAGCGCCACCTTGGCAGGCGGAGGGAGCGACGGGGCCGCCTTGGCCGCGGGTCTTACAGGCGGCAAGTTCGTCGGCTACCCCCCGTCCGCTGCCAACTTCCTCACAGCCACCGGCCCCACCGGAGCCACACCCGATACCTTGACCGTCACAGACCAGGTCGAGGTCGACTACAGCGTTCCCGACGGAAGCTACTCAGACACGATCACCTACGTCGCGACGCCCACCTACTGATCCGACTTGTGCAACCCGGCCGGGGATCGTGACACCCCGGCCTGAATGGCACGATCGCGTCCTGCTGTGAAGCCGGGAAATGGCGTCCGCGCAGGACGTCGGCAGTGCAGGCCAACCTGACCACGCTCCGGGGGCGGTGCCTCAACCCCTCTTGTCTCCTCAGCGGCAAACACGACGAGACCGGTCTCGCTCGGGTCCCGGCCCGAAGGCATTGCCCATATGGCCGCCGAAGCAGGCTTGTGATCGAGAACAAGAAGGGGCAGATTCTGCTCGTGACTTCATCATATTTCTTTGGTGCCTAACGAATAGATATATTGTCATTAATATACTCAAGTTCAAGGGCCTATGTGCCGATAGTTCTCGCGTGAAGAAAACAATCCGCACGTGCACCGCTCCACCAAGCAGCCCAGGCTCCTATCGCCTGGCCAAGTTGACCGTCGCCGGCCTCGTCGTGATGACGGGCGTCTTCGGCCTGTTGACGAGCGCGGCGTTCGCCGCCGGAACGCTCACCCATACGAGCTGGTCCGTGAGCAACTCCCAGACCGGCAAGACCGCGGTCACTTACGCCTTCGCCTTCACCACCGCCACCACCAGCGGGCCCAACCTCATCTCGGTGACGATGTCGGTTCCCTCCGGCACTGCCGGCACAGTGGCAACGGGGGTGGTCTACGGCCTGGGTGCGGGCACCTCCACGCTCGCGGCCAACCTGCTCACCTACACGCTCACAACCCCCGCACCCCTGGCCGCCAACCTGCCGGTCTATGTGTCGTTCACCGGCCTCACCAACACCGGCACGAACAACTCGTACACCTCGACGATCACCACGATCAAGACGGGCCCCACGACCGTGGACTCGGCGACGACTGCAGCTGTGATCTTCGGGCCTTCCTCAACCGGCGTGACGGTGACGGTTGCTCAGACGCTCACGTTCACCAACAACATGCCGATCTTCTCGCTGGTCATTGACCCGACCTCGCTGAACAACGTTCAGACCCAGGTGGCCATCCTCTCGGTGCAGACCAACGCCGCCAGCGGCTACACCCTTGCAGCCTCAGACACGGGACTCAGCAGGTCCGTGCCAGCCTTTTCCTTCCCGGTTGTGAGCAGTGGCCCTGGGACTGGCGTCGCCTCCTTCCCAAGCACTGCAGCCTGGGGTGCCAGCGCCACCTTGGCAGGCGGAGGGAGCGACGGTGCCGCCATGGCCGCGGGTCTCACAGGCGGCAAGTTCGTCGGCTACCCGACGACCGCCGCCAACTTCCTCACCGCCACCGGCCCCACCGGGACTACTCCTGACACCTTGACGATCTCCGACGCGGTCGGGGTCGACTACACCGTTCCCGACGGCAGCTACAGTGACACGATCACCTACGTGGTGACGCCGAGCTACTAAGCCTGGATCCACCGATTAACCAGGGCTGAAGCAGCCCGCGTATCCACCTAAAAGGCCTCCTGAGCTGGGAGAATGACGGTGCTTTAGTCGTCAGATCGCCACAGCCCGGGAGGCACTTTCAGTGAGACAAGTATCGCGCGGTCTCGACCGGATCGAGGTGGCATTCGACGAGCCAAACCTCGTCGCCAACGCCGGACTTCTGCTCGTCTCGACACTCGTCGTGCGTCTCGGCCTCGAGGCGTTGATCAACTCGACCCTGCGGCTAACCGGCCGGGTGGGCGGTGCACTGCCCGGTCGCAAGGTTCTGAGCCTCGTGCACGCGATCGTGGCGGGAGCAAGCCACATCGACCATGTCGAGGTGCTCCGTGCCGGGGCGACCAAAGCCGTGCTCTCTCACCGGGTGATGGCGCCTTCCACGCTCGGCACCTTCCTTCGCTCCTTTACTTTCGGCCATGTCCGTCAGCTCGACCAGGTGATCGCAGAGACCTTGCGGCGAGCCTGGGCACTCGGGGCCGGGCCAAAGGACCGTCTCGTCCTCGACGTCGACTCGACGATCTGTCAGGTCGAAGGGAACAACAAGCAGGGCGCCAGCTATGGCTACACCAAGGTCCTCGGTTACCACCCGCTGCTTGCGACCCGGGCCGATACCGGCGAGGTGCTCCATGCCCGCATGCGCAAAGGCTCGGCCAACACCGCCCGCGGGGCGAGGCGCTTTGTCGAAGAGCTCGTCGCACGGTGCCGGCGGGCCGGGGCGACAGGCGAGATCGTGCTGAGGGTCGACTCGGGGTTCTGGTCCAACGACACGATCAAGACCCTCACACGCCTGGGTGTTTCCTACACGATGGCGGTGCGAACGGGAAACAGGGCAATCGCAACGGCGATCACCGAGATCGACGAAGAAGCATGGGTGGGTATCGACTACACGAAAGAGGGCATCGCCGAGGTTGCCGAGACCACCTACAAGCAAAAGCGCCTCATCGTGCGCCGCACCCGGCTTGTCGGAATCCAAGAGAAGCTCTGGCCCGACTGGCGGCACTTTGGCTTCCTCACCGACTTGGACGGCACTGCCGTCGACCTCGACGCCTTCCACCGGGACCACGCCCGTGTAGAGCTCGCAATAAAGGACCTGAAGGAAGGTGCCGGGATGGATCACGTCCCCTCCGGGCACTTCTTCGCCAACTCCGCCTGGCTGTGCTGTGCGGTGCTCGCCCACGATCTCGTGCGCTGGTGTGCCTTCCTGGGCGGCATCGTCGACAAGGACGAGCTGACAGTGACCCGTACGCTTCGCACCCGTTACTTCTCGGTGCCTGCGCGGCTCGTCAATCGCTCGGGCATCCCGAGGCTTCGTGGACCGGACAAATGGCCCTGGGCCAATACCTTCCTCAAAGCGCTGGAAAAGCTTCGCCTCCTCGATCTCGCGCCTGGCTGAGCGGCCCTCGCGGATCGGCGCAGCCGCAGACGTTTACCTATGCGCTGACAACCAAGCCGAGCAAGACAGCTTGGTTGACCACGCCCCGACAACGGTCGACCGACATCCAAGAAGGCCGTCAGCGGCGACTGCGCTCTACCGGTCAGCCGCTGGGGCTAATCGGTGGATTCAGGCTAAGAGGTACCAGAGAGAGCACCATGACAGTTGCCAGACCGCTGGCGCTCAGACGTACCGCTCGACACGTCGCCAAGTCAGCTGTCGCTCTGGCGACAATCCTGAGTGTCGTCCTGCCTGTGATTGCTGTTACCTCCGTACCCGCTGGAGCCGCCAAAGGCGGCTCCAGCGCCGACTTGTTCGTCACCTCGCCTCCAACCCCCATCACCGCGGCACCGGGAGCTGTCGCCAAAGCCACCTTGACCGTCGGGAACATCGGGCACAGCCTGCTGGACGTGAGCATCATCGCGGCGTCGGTCAAGCTGCTCGACAACGGGGGAACCCAGTTCCTCGACCATCCTGACCCCCTCTTCGCGGGCCGGGTCAGCGTCGTCCCGGACACGCTCAGCCTGCCGGCTCGCACGGAGCGCCATGTGCAGATCTCCGTGCGCATGCCAAGTGACCTCCAGCCCAATGACTACTTCCTGGGGTTCCTTGTCAGCCCGATCATCAACTCCTCCTCGGTCGCGGTAGTCAACGACATAGGCGCCCTCGTCATCCTCGATATTCCCGGACCTCGCAGCCGCAAGCTCACCGCGCAGATCCTGGGTCTCTCGTGGCTGAATCTCTCCTTTTCCAGCTCGGCGTCCGGCATCCTGAGAGCCAAGAGCGTCGGCGTCGCCACTCTCCAGTTCTATACAACGATCGAGATCACGGGCTGGCCGGCGGCCAAGCCGGACTACGTGGCCGTACCGGCTCACCTGCTCCCTCCCGGGCTGTACCGCGACGTGCCGCTCCAGGTGTCGTCCTTCTTGGGCCTGGGCTGGTACACGTTTCACACCACCCTCGTCTACAACCTGACCGCGCAGACCACGGGCGATGTAGTCCTCTCCCGTACCGTGATCGTGCTGAACCCACTCTGGCTTCTCGTAGTTCTCGCGCTCATCCTTCTTGGGATCTGGATCTGGAGAAGAAGGCGGCGGGATCGCAAGCCTCCCCGGCAGGATCGCAAGTCTCCCCGGCGGGGATCACATCGAGTCACGAGCTCTTCGCCCCCGTCTCACAAGCGCAGCCACGCGTCGCGGTCGTAGCAGGCTGCTTGGCGAGAGGTCGTCCGCTGCAATACTCGGACGGTGAATTCGTCTGCATCGGTGAAACTAGGCGGACCGCTCCGGGTTGAAGACGTCGTCAGGATTGTGGGGGGTGCCCGCGCGACCCTGAGCGAAGACGTCTTGCGGCGGGTCGACGCAGCTCGGCAGGTCGTCGTCGCGGCCGTCGAAGCGGGATCGGTCATCTACGGGGTTACGACTGGTTTCGGGGGCCTGGCCAACGTGCGCCTCGCGCCTGATCACGCCACGGCCCTCCAGCACGGGCTCCTTCGGTCGCACGCGGTGGCAGTGGGCAACGAACTGTCTGCCGAGGAGGTCCGCGCCATGCTGGCGCTGCGGGCGCACGTCCTCGCGCTCGGCCACTCGGGGGTCCGACGCGACGTAGTGCTGCGGTTCGTCGAGATGCTCGAAAGAAACCTTCTCCCCATCGTGCCCGAGCAAGGCTCGCTCGGCGCGTCGGGTGACCTCGCTCCGCTGGCACATCTCGCCCTTCCCGTCATTGGCGAAGGTGAGGTACGGCTGGCGGGCGAACGGCTCCCGGCGATCGAGGCCCTTCATCGCTGTGGCCTGGAACCGATGGAGCTGGAAGCCAAGGAGGGCCTCGCCCTCATCAACGGCACGCAGGGCATGACAGCCATCGGGGTGCTGGCGGCGTGGAGAGCGACCGGGCTGGCCAAGATCGCCGACATCTCGGCTGCGCTCACCATCGAAGCCATCCTCGGCACGGATCGTGCATTCGACCCCCGGGTCGTGGGGCTCCGTCCCCATCCCGGTCAGCTGGCCTCTGCTCGCAACCTCATGCGGCTCCTGGCAGGGAGCGACATCCTGTCGTCACACCGCGAGAGCGACCACATCGTTCAGGACTCGTACTCGATCCGCTGCGCCCCCCAGGTCCACGGCGCGTTCCGTGACGTCGTCCGCCACAGCGTAGAGACCCTCGAGATCGAGCTCGCCTCGGTCTCCGACAATCCCGTCGTGCTGACCGAGACCGGTGAGATCCTCTCGGGTGGGAACTTCCACGGCCAGCCGGTAGCGCTCGCCTGCGACTCGCTGGCCGCTGCGACCGTTGGGCTCGCTTCGATCTCCGAACGCAGGCTCTTCCGGCTCCTCGACCCCAAGACCTCGAACGGCCTTCCTGCGTTCCTCGTCGGCGAGGCCGGCGTCAATTCCGGGTTCATGGTGTGCCAGTACACCGCTGCATCACTCGTCTCGGAGATGAAAAGCCTGGCGCACCCGGCGGCGGTCGACTCGATCACGTCCTCGGCCGGCCAGGAAGACCACGTCAGCATGGGCATGATCGCCGCCCGCCATGCACGCGAATGCCTACGCGACGCCGAGGCGGCGATCGCCATGGAAGTGCTCGCCGCAGCCCAGGCTTGCGACCTGCGAGCCCCTTTGGCGGCCGGACCGGGCAGCCGGGCGGCCATCGCGGCACTCCGCCGGGTCGTGCCCACGCTCGTCCACGACCGCGCGCTCAAGCCCGACGTGGACGCGGCGATCGCACTCGTACGCTCCGGAGAGCTCATCGCTGCCGTGGAGGCGGAGATAGGAGCGCTCGAGTAGCCGGCGAAGGTGTCCGAGAACGCCTCGAGATGTCCTTGCGGTGGGCCGGACAGAATCGCAGCCAGAAGCGGGAGTAACTTCGGCGCGATGGCTGTAGCGGACCTTGATCCCACCCGGATCCCCAAGCACGTGGCAGTTGTGATGGACGGCAACGGTCGCTGGGCGCGCCAGCGCGGGCTGCCGCGTACCGAAGGCCACGCCGCAGGTGAAACGGCAATGTTCGACACCGTGGAGGGAGCGCTGGAACTCGGGCTCGGCTGGCTGACGATGTTCGCCTTCTCGACGGAGAACTGGCGCCGCCCGCCCGATGAGGTCCGCTATCTCATGCACTTCAACGAGGGGATCCTCACGCGGCATCGTGACGACCTGAACAGCAAGGGAGTGCGCATCCGCTTCGCCGGCCGCCGGGATTGGCGCGTCCCGCGGCGCCTCATCCGGCACATGGACGACTCGATGAACCTCACCGCCTCGAACCGACGGCTGACACTCACGATCTGCTTCAACTACGGCGGCCGTGCGGAGATCATCGACGCAGTCCGCCAGCTGGCCGCCGACGGTGTGGGCCCCGACAAGATCGACGAGAAAGCTCTCCGCTCCCGGCTCTACTGGCCCGACATGCCCGATCCCGACGTCGTGATCCGCACCTCGGGCGAGTTTCGCATCTCCAACTTCCTGCTCTGGGAGCTCGCCTACTCCGAGCTCGTCTTCACCGACGTCCTCTGGCCCGACTTCCGCCGGAAGAACCTGTTCGATGCCGTCGGTGAGTACCAGCGCCGTGACCGACGCTACGGCGGGGTCGAAGGGTGAGCGACGAGTCACGCGCCCCATTCCGGGTCCGGGACCACATCGGAGTCATCTCGGGCCTGGTGCTTGGCGGTATTGCGTTCTCTTTTGTGGCCGCGCTTGCCGTCATGGGTGATGAAGCGGCGGTCACACTACTGGTCGTGGCCGTCGTAGGGATCGGTCTCATCGCGCTCGGGACGCGGATGAGGGGCTGACCGGCGAGGTGGCTACGTACCGCGACGAAGGTGTCGTGCTTCGGACGATGCGGCTCGGGGAAGCCGACAGGATCGTGACCTTCGCGACCCCCGAGCACGGCAAGGTCCGAGCTGTGGCAAAGGGAATCCGCAAGACCAAGAGCCGCCTCAGCGGCCGCCTCGAACCCCTCACGTACGTGACCATGCTGTGCTGGCGGGGGCGAGAGCTAGATGTCGTGAACCAGGTCGAGGCCATCGAGCATTTCAAGGCCATTCGCGGCGACCTCGAACGGGTCCCGGTCGCTATGACCATGCTCGAGGTCGTGGATCACGTCGCGCTCGAAAGACATCCCATGCCGGAGATGTTCCGCATGCTCGTAGGGGCGCTGCGGACCTTGAACGAGCGTGCTTCGCCGGCACTGCTCGGGTCGTTTCTCTGGAAGCTCCTCGTGCTCGAGGGCGTCGGCCCTTCGCTCGTGCAGTGCGCCGGGTGCGGCTCGGAGGGTGAGCTCGTTGCATTCGACCCTGGACAAGGTGGGTTCCTCTGCCGTTCCTGCCGCCGTGGCCAAGCCGTAGGCACCGAAACGGTAAGCCTGATTCGGCAGGTACTGAGCGGAGGTCTCCGCGCCGCGCTCGACCAGCCGCCGAGCCGTGCCACGGCCGAGGCAGAGCGCCTCGCGATGCTCGCGACCGAGTACCACCTGGACCGGAGGGTGCGCTCGGCACATCAGGGCACGGAGATCTCGACAGCGGGTTGGCTGGGTTGGTCGAACACGAGCAATTCGGGCACTGCACCTGCCGGGCAGGCGGCGGACGCCGGGCAGGCGGCGGACGCCGGGCAGGCGGCGGACGCCGGGCAGGCGGCGGACTCCGGGCAGGCGGCGGACTCCGGGCAGGCGGCGGACTCCGGGGCGGCGGCGGACGCCGGGCAGGGTTGCCACCACTCGCTTCCTGGTGACTGGTCACCTAGAGCCGAGGCGGTGAACGGTAACAGCACCGGTAATCGGCCGAGAGACAGTGTCCGAGATGTACCTGCCCGCGCTCCAGACGTCGATCCCAGAACGCCGACCGCGGGACCGGTCGCGAGAGGTCTCCAACCTGACGCGCGTCAGCCGTCGCCAGTTCGGCATCTTCACGCGCAACCAGGTCATCGAAGTCGGCCTCTCGAACGCCTGGTTGGGACAACGCGTGAAGCGCGGTGACCTCGTCCGACTACAACGTGGGGTCTTCTCGCTGAAGATGGCTTCCCCACTCTGGGAACGAGACGCTCTCGCTGCTTGCCTCGCCGGCCCGCCCTCCACGGTGCTCTCGCACCGGTCAGCCGCGCGGGCACTCGGACTGAGCCTCGCGGCTGGGGGTGGCGACTTGCTCGAGGTGACGATCCCCTACGGAACCCAGCTGACACTGCGTGGTGCTCGGGTGCACAGGACCCGTTCTCTCCACAGGACCGACCGCGCCAGGATCAGGCATCTGCCCGTTACCAACGTCGCCCGAACGCTGATCGACCTCGTCGGAACTGTGAACGATCTGGCGTTGCGGGACGCGCTCGATGACGCTCTGACTCGCCGACTGACGGCCCCCGCCCTAGTCATGGCCGCCATCGAGAGGAACCGACGTCACAGGCGCGGCGGTTCGGAGGCTCTGCGGTCGGCAATCGCGCCTTGGCTCGCCAACGCGCTGGAAAGCCCTGCGGAGGCTGAGATCCTTCGAATGCTTGCTGGTCGGGGCTTGCCCGCTCCGACGACCCAGTTCACGGCGGTCCTCAACAACGGAGCGAGGTTTCGCTTGGACTTTGCCTGGACCTCACAAAGGGTCGCCCTCGAGGTCGACGGCTTTCAATATCACGACGGACCGGAACGCTTCGTCTCTGACCGTCAGCGGGCGAACCTGCTCACCGGATCGGGCTGGCACGTCCTCAGGACGACTCTCTCCGAGATACGCCGCGATCCGGAGCCGCTGTGCCGAGCTCTCCTGCGGGTCGTGACCGAAGGACCGACTTAGCCGCTCGGGCCCTTCCGAGCTGAGGGCGCCGCCGCTACTTGGCTATTCGCGGAGTCACCTTGGCCCCAATCGCCCGTCGACACCCACCTGTGCATCGCTACGCGCCCATAGTCGACATGGCAACGCACAGGTGGTCCAAGGGCCGCAAAAGTGTCCCCCGCCCCCTCTCCTTGCAGAGCTGCCGCACCCACCCGATACGGCGAAGGCCACCTGCCGCCTCCGCACACGCCGCGTCCCCCCAAGTCGCAAGGAGCACCTGTCACATGCAAGTAACCTGCCGCCATGCCGACACCTTCTGAGTCCGCGACCAGCTCAGCCGCCGAGTCCGCGACCAGCTCAGCCGCCAAGTCCGCGACCAGCTCAGCCGCCGAGTCCGCGACCAGCTCAGCCGCCGAGTCCGCGACCAGCTCAGCCGCTGAGTCCGCGACCAACCCAGGGCTGTTCGACGCCGTGGTCAACCTGTGCAAGCGGCGTGGTTTCGTCTTCCCTTCGGCCGAGATCTATGGCGGCATCCGCTCGACCTACGACTACGGCCCGCTCGGCGCCCTCATGCTCCGCAACGTCCGCGAGGCTTGGTGGCGAGCGATGATCCAAGAGCGCGACGATGTCGTGCCGATAGACGCCGCGATCCTCACGAACCCCAAGGTCTGGGAAGCATCGGGCCACCTGGCGACCTTCACCGACCCCCTGGTCGACTGCCGCAACTGCAAAGAGCGGTGGCGTGCCGACCAGATCGAGGACAAGTGCCCCAACTGCGGCTCCAAGGACTTGACCGAGGCACGGCCGTTCAACCTGATGTTCAAGACCTACGTCGGTCCGGTGGAAGGCGACTCCTCGGTTGCCTACCTCCGGCCCGAGACCGCTCAGGGCATGTTCGTGAACTTCCTCAACGTCCTCACCACGATGAGGCGCAAGCCACCGTTCGGGATCGCCCAGCTCGGCCGTGCATTCAGAAACGAGATCACACCCGGTAACTTCGTCTTCCGCACACGAGAGTTCGAGATGATGGAGCTCGAGTTCTTCGTCCCACCTGCTGACAGTCCGCGTTGGCACGAGTACTGGTGCGGCGAACGACTCGCCTGGTACACGCGCTACGGCATCGCCGGCGAGAAATTGCGCCTCCGGCCGCATGAGAAGGAGGAGCTCTCCCACTACTCCGCCGGGACCACGGACGTCGAGTTCTTCTTCCCCTGGGGCTGGGGTGAGCTCGAGGGCATCGCCAACAGGACGGACTTCGACCTGCGTGCACACCAGGACAGCTCGGGAACGTCCCTCGAGTACTTCGACCAAGCGACCGGCGAGAGCTATCTCCCCCATGTCGTGGAGCCTGCAGCCGGCGCGACCCGAGCGATGATGGCGTTCCTGTTGGCCGCCTACGACGAGGACGAGATCGGCGGCGAGCGGCGGGCAGTGCTTCGCCTGCACCCGCGGTTGGCTCCCTTCCAGATCGCCGTGCTCCCTCTCTCGAAGAAGGACACACTCGCCCCTCTCTCGAGGGACGTCCTGCACCGGTTGCAGCGCTACTTCATGTGCGAGTTCGACGAGACCCAGTCGATCGGTCGGCGCTACCGGCGCCAGGACGAGATCGGCACCCCCTACTGCGTGACCATCGACTTCGAGAGCCTCGAGGACCGCCAAGTGACGGTCCGCGACCGTAACTCGACAGAGCAGACGAGACTCCCGATCGCGGACCTCGTTGCGTACCTTCTCGAGCGGCTCGACATCTGAGACGACTCCGGGGACCCCGGCAGACCCCGCCACACCCCGGCAGCACAGCGGGCCCGGGACCCCCGGCCGACGCTCGCAAGACCGCTCCGGGACCCCGGCAGCAGAGCAGGGCGGGCTCAGGTGCCCCCGCCTGACATCACGTCGGCTCGTTTTGGGTCGCTACCCGAGTCTCGTTTAGGCTCGCCATGCCGCGACAATTTCTAGGAGGTCCTCATGGACTACGTGTACGACTTCGACCACAAGCATCCTCGTGCGCCCATGGAGCTCAAAGATCTTCTAGGCGGGAAGGGTGCCAACCTGGCCGAGATGACATCGGTGCTGGGCCTGCCGGTCCCACACGGCTTCACGATCACGACAGACGCCTGTCGCGCGTACATGTCAGAGGGGTGGCCCGACGGGCTTGACGGCGAGGTCGCTGAGCACCTCGCAAGGCTCGAGGAGCGGATGGGGCGCCGGCTCGGCGACCCGGACGACCCGTTGCTGGTCTCGGTCCGCTCCGGGGCGAAGTTCTCGATGCCGGGCATGATGGACACCGTCTTGAACCTCGGCCTCAATGACCGGTCGGTCGAAGGTCTCGCCAAGCAGACCAACGACGAGCGGTTCGCGTTCGACTCGTACCGGCGTTTCGTGCAGATGTACGGCCGCATCGTCCTCGGTGTCCCCGGGGATCAGCTGGACGGGCCTCTGGAGGCCCTGAAGGAGCGCACGGGCGCCTCGGACGCACAGTTGCCGGCGGCAGCCCTTCAGGGGCTCGTGGAGGAACTGAAGGCCGTCGTACAGCGGGCGACGGGAAGCCCCTTCCCACAAGATCCGGTCGATCAGCTTCGCGGCGCGATCGAAGCCGTGTTCGCGTCGTGGAACGGGGCGCGGGCCATCGCCTACCGCTTGCAGGAGCACATCCCGAACGATCTCGGCACCGCGGTGAACGTGCAGGCAATGGTCTTCGGCAACCGCGACGAGAAGTCGGGCACGGGTGTCGGCTTCACACGTGACCCGGCCACCGGGGCCAAGGGCGCCTACGGCGACTTCCTCGTGAACGCCCAGGGCGAGGACGTCGTCGCCGGGATCCGCAACACCGAGCCGCTCTCCGCGCTGGGGAGCAGGTTCCCCTCGATCTACGAGGAGCTGATGGAGGTCTTTGCCAAGCTCGAGGCGCACTACCGGGACATGTGCGACACGGAGTTCACAATCGAGCAGGGCAAGCTCTGGATGCTGCAGACCCGGGTCGGCAAGCGCACCGGTCGCGCCGCGCTCCGAATGGCGGTGGACATGGTCGACGACCCGGCGATCGCTCTCACGCACGCCGAGGCGCTGAAGAGGACGACCGCCGAGCAGATCGAGGCGGTGCTGCACCCGCAGTTCGCGGACAACTCCTCACCAGTTCTGGCCAAGGGGCTCGCCGCTTCGCCCGGTGCCGCTGTCGGCGCCGTGTGCTTCACGGCCGATGACGCCGCTGCTGCCGCTGCCAGCGGCAAGCACGTGATCCTCGTGCGCAACGAGACCTCCCCCGAGGACGTGCACGGCATGCTCGCTGCCGAGGGCATCCTGACCGCCAGGGGCGGCCTGGTAAGCCACGCTGCCGTCGTCGCCCGCGGCTGGGGCAAGCCGGCGGTGGTCGGCGCAGAAGCCCTGCGGATCAGCGCATCCGACAAGCTCTTCCGAGTCGGCGACACCGTCATCCGGGAGGGCGAGGTGATATCGATCGACGGCTCGGAGGGCACCGTTGTCGTAGGAGCCGTGCCGCTCATCGCCGCCGAGGCGCCGCCGGAGCTGACGAAGCTGCTCAGCTGGGCCGATGAGGTCCGCGCGGGCCGGCTCGGGGTCCGCGCCAACGCCGACACAGGCGACGACGCAGCGAACGCTCGTCGGCTCGGAGCCGAGGGGATCGGCTTGTGCCGGACCGAGCACATGTTCTTCGGAGACGACCGCCTGCCGATCATGAGGCGGATGATCCTCGCGTCGACCGCAGATGAAGAGGCTGCGGCGCTCGAGGAGCTGCGAGCCGCCCAGAAGGCGGACTTCCTCGGAATCCTCGAGGCCATGGACGGTCTGCCCGTCATCGTCCGCGGTCTGGACCCACCGCTGCACGAGTTCCTCCCCAACGTCGAGTCCCTCCTCGTCAAGCAGGCGCGTGAGGGCCTCACCGACGAGGAAGAGAAGCTCCTCGAGGCGGCCATGTCCTGGCGCGAGGCCAACCCGATGATCGGGGTGCGGGGCGTGCGGCTCGGGGTCTTGAAGCCCGGTCTGTACGCGATGCAGGTACGCGCACTCATGGAGGCCGCATACGAAAGGGCGGAGGCGGGCGGCCACCCGATCGTGGAGATCATGATCCCGCTGACAATCTCCCGCGAGGAGATGGCGCTGGCCCGGTCCTGGGTCGTCCAAGCGCTGCAGGACGCGGCGCCCTCCGAGGACAAGGGCGGGGGCGCCGAGGTCGCCGAACGGATCGAGGTCGCCATCGGCACGATGATCGAGACTCCGCGGGCCGCACTGCTCGCCGACCAGATTGCCGAGGTCGCGGACTTCTTCTCGTTCGGGACGAACGATCTCACCCAGATGACCTTCGGCTTCAGCCGCGACGACGTCGAGGGCAGGATGATGTCCGCCTACCTGAGCCAGGGCCTGCTCAGTGCCAACCCGTTCGAGAACGTCGACACCGCCGGCGTTGGCGAGCTGGTCCGCATCGCTGTCGAGCGCGGGCGTGCCACGCGCCCGGGCCTCAAGATCGGTGTCTGCGGCGAGCATGGTGGCGACCCGGCCTCGATCGACTTCTTCGCCAGGGCGGGACTCGACTACGTCAGCTGCTCGCCGTTCCGGGTACCGATCGCGCGGCTCGCAGCGGCCCACGCCGTGCTCGCGATCGACGCGGAGAAGGCGAAGCAAGCCTCCGCGTAGCGCGAGGCCGGCTCCAGGTAACCGAGTCTCCGTCGCGTGGGAGCGGTCGTGCGCGCGCCGCGGTACCGTCCAAGTGATGGCGATTCCTGACGAGGATGTGGCCGCGGTCCGCGCCGCAACCGACATCCTTGCCCTGATAGGCGAGTACACGCCGCTCAAGCGGGTTGGCCGGCGCTATGTCGGCCTGTGCCCGTTCCACGCTGAGAAGACGGGATCGTTCTCGGTCAACGCCGAGGAAGGCCTCTACTACTGCTTCGGATGCCAGGTCTCCGGGGACGCGATCACGTTCCTGCGCAACATGGAGGGCTGCGACTTCGTCGAGGCCGTGGAGCGCCTGGCGGCACGCTGCGGGATCGCGGTACGCCACGACAGCGGCGGCAACGACCAGCCCGACCGTGAAGGGCGTAAGGCGCTGCTCGGCGTCATGGAGCGGGCCGTCGCGTTCTACCACGAGGAGCTGCTGAGCCAGCCGGACGCGAAACGCGCACGGCAGTACTTGCGGTCGCGGGGATACGAGGGTGAGACCGTGCGCCAGTTCGTCCTGGGCTGGGCACCCGAGACAGGCAGATCGCTGGTGGGAGCGGTCCGGGCCCCGGCAGATCTTCTCGTGAAAGCGGGACTCGCCCACCAGGGGCAGAACGGCCTACGTGATGCCTTCCGGGGCCGGGTCATCTTCCCGATCTTCGACCCGGCCGGCAAGGCAATCGGGCTAGGTGGCAGGATCCTCCCCGGTGCCGGCGAGGGGGCTGGCCCGAAGTACCGCAACTCCCCCGAGACGCCGATCTACTCCAAGCGGCGGACGCTCTACGGCCTCAACTGGGCCAAACAAGCCGTCGTCCAAACAGGCGAAGTGATCATTTGCGAGGGCTACACCGACGTCATCGGCTTCTTCACCGCCGGCCTGCCGCGAGCGGTGGCCACGTGCGGGACCGCGCTCACCGAAGAGCATTTCCGCCTCCTCGGGCGGTTCGCCAAGCGAGTCGTCCTGGCGTTCGATGCCGACGTTGCCGGGCAGTCCGCTGCCGCCCGTTTCTATGAATGGGAGAAACGTCACGAGCTGGAAGTCGCCGTTGCCGCCCTGCCCCCGGGCAGTGATCCAGCCGACATCGCGATGCGAGAGCCGCAAGTGCTGAGGGAGGCGGTCGGGCAGGCGAGGACGTTTCTCTCTTTCAGGGTGGAGCGAGCCTTGGCCTCGAGCGAGCTCAAGACCGGTGAAGGCAGGGCTCACGCGGCAGAGGCTGCTCTCGCGATGATCGCCGAGCACCCCAACGAACTGGTTCGCGATCAGTACCTCGTCGCCGTGTCGGACCGGACGAGGGTCGACGCCGAGCGACTCAGACCACGGCTCGACGTGCTCGTTCGGGCCTTCGACGCGTCGGGCCGGAAGGCTGCCGGCGAAGCAGGCAAGACCTCGGCGGGCGAGCGGTCCCAAGCCGCGGACGAGGAGCCTCCATGGGATCCGGACGCCGAGGACAGCTCACAGCACCCCACGGCAGCGCCACGACCGACCGACCGCGCTCCCGGACCGCAGAAGCACTCGAGAACCGCGCCTTCGGGCGAACGTGCCGGCCGGGACGCGCTCGTGCTTGCGGTTCGCGAGCCGCAAGCCATGGCAGGGCGCTTGAACGAAGCCCTGTTCGCCGACCCGCTCCAGCGCGCCGCGTACAGGGCGCTCGCGGAGTCGGCAAGCCTGCACGACGCGATAGAGCGCGCCGACGACACGGTGGCTGCGCTCCTTCGGCGCCTGGCCGTGACCGAACCTGACGCGGACCCGGATCAGACCGTGACGGCCCTGGCGCGCTCGGCTGCCCAGGTCGCACTCGGCGAGATCGAGGCAGACGCCCGCCAGGCCGAGGCCGAGGCCGACGCGACGCGGCTTGCCGTGGCTGGAGCAGCCATTACCTGGTTGAAGTCGGAGCTGGAGCTTGTGCAGGAGCCGGGAACCGCCGAGAGGACTTCACCTCCCGTGAGTGACGCTGCGAATCGATTGGTAGCGTGGCTGTTGCAGCGCTACATGGAGGCGAGATGACCGGCACGACCGAGCAGGCCCCCGAGTCGGGCGTCACAGGCCCCACCGCTGACACCCGCGCGGCTAGCAGCGCCGCGGAGGTCTACGGGCCGGTACCGGCCGAGCCGGCCCTCGCAGACCTGAGGAACATCGAAGCCGGCACGCTGTTGAGCGACGGCACCGGCGGGAACGGCGCGATGCTCCCCAAGCCGCGCCCTCGTGTCGTCTCGATGCCGATGCAGACGGGGGGCGGCAGCGGCGATGCCCAGGCAACCGATCCCGTGCGCGCCTACCTGAAGGAGATCGGGCGCGTCTCGCTGCTGTCGCCCGAGCTCGAGGTTCTCTGCGCACGCAAGATCGAGGCCGGCCAGGAGGCGGCTGAAGAGCTGGCAGCCCGAAGGGCTTCGGGGACCTTCGACATGATTCCCTTCGAGGAGCGCCGGGCCGCCGAGCGGGAGATCCACGAGGGCATGGAAGCCAAGGATCTCCTCATCGAGGCGAACCTACGTTTGGTGGTCTCGATCGCGAAGCGTTACCGCAATCGGGGCATGGCGTTCTTGGACCTCATCCAGGAAGGCAATCTCGGGCTGATGCGCGCCGTCGAGAAGTTCGACTACCGCCGTGGCTTCAAGTTCTCCACGTACGCCACATGGTGGATCCGCCAGGCCATCACCCGGGCAGTCGCCGACCAGGCCCGCACGATCCGTATCCCGGTCCACATGGTCGAGACGATCAACAAGGTCGTGCGCACCCAACGCCAGCTGTCCCAGGAACTTGGACGTGAGCCAACGATTGACGAGATCTCCGTTCGGACGCAGTTCCCGGTCGAAAGGGTGCGCGAGCTCCAGCGGATCAGTCAGGACACGATTTCCCTGGAACAGCCGATCAGCGAGGAGGAGGACTTCAGCCTCTCGGACCTCATCGAGGACCACACCGCCGAGGTGCCCGTCGACGCCGCCACGCGGATGCTGCTGAACGAGGCGGTGAAACGAGCCCTCTCGGAGCTGAGCGAACGGGAGCAGGAAGTCGTCCGGCTTCGTTTCGGGCTGGACGACGGCCGGATCCGGACGCTCGAGGAAGTCGGACAGATCTTCGGGGTTACCCGAGAGCGCATTCGCCAGATCGAGATGAAGACGCTCGCGAAGCTGCGCCACCCGATGGTGTCACGCCCGCTCCGGGACTACGTGGAAGGCGACTGAAGCCGAGCGATCGGGCTCAGGTCCTTCTTGTCGCCTCCGCACGCTGAGGCGAGATGACGCTCTCGAAAAGGGAGATGACGCGTTCGCGGGCAAGGCTCCCGACTGGGCCGCGCAGGATGTCGCTCGCTCTTTCCCGAGCCAGGTCGCCCAATGCGAGTACCTTCTCGGCCTTCAGCTCAGCAGCACGCACGTTAGGGCCGTTGTGCTCCAGCCACTCCGACGCGGGTGCGGCGAGTTGGCCACGGCTCGGGATCGGTGCCCGAAGCTGGCGCGCCTTACGAGTCAAGTAGAAGCCCGCTGCACACCCCACGACGAACCCGGTCCTGAACCGCATCCGCCTTTCTTACCTCGCACGTACGCGCTTCGCCAGTGCGAGGTGCCCACCGGGCGTCACGTGGGCGATCAGGCCGTCGTCGCCACGGCGCAGCGGCGTCCGGGCTGACGTCGGTCGACCACCGCCAGCCCGTATAGGCTTCGGGCTGATTTCCGGGGTAGCTCAATCGGCAGAGCACGCGACTGTTAATCGTGTGGTTGAGAGTTCGAGTCTCTCCCCCGGAGCCGAAGTGTCCTTCGTGGACAAGCGCGCCGCGGAGGTCTGCTCCCGCAGCCGCGACGGGTGGGCTGGCTACCCGTGCGCCCAACTCTGGGACGCGTAGGTGCCGTCACCCCGGACCGTGAGGTCGTGTGCCCAGGTCAACACGTCGTACGGACCGACAGCTGCCACGTGTTGCGGCGGCCCGAACGATGCCAGAGCGGACTGTCCATCGACGCCTTGCCATGGTGCAGTCGCGTTGTAGACGAGGAACTCGAACCCGCCGCCGTACCATGCCGAGCTCGACTCCCTCGTGTATCGAACGACGTGTTGATCGCCACCGAAGGTGACGACCGGGCGCACAACAACGGCGTCGGAGGACTCCACCGTCACGATCGACGCGCTCCAGTAGTCGCCGATGCCCTTGGTGAGATGGTGCTGCTCGAGATACGAAGCCAGGCTCGCGGCAGGTTGCCTCGGCGCCGAAGTCGTGAGGGTGTTCACGAAGGTCGTCGCGCAGCCAAGGGCCGCTAGGCCGGCGACTCCGACGAGGGCAGCCCTGGGCCATCCGTCCTTGGCACGTTCCGCGATTCGTCCCACCAGGCGCGCACCAAGGATCGATCCAAAGATCACCGAAGCCGTCAGGTAACGGCCGAAGGGGGCTATCAACAAGAAGGAGAACCATATGAAGGTGGCGCAGCCGCCGAAAAAGCTGAACACGAGCACGTCGTCGAACCAGGCGGCCTCCCGACGATCCGGCCCGGCTACATCTTCCGATTCCAATGTCTCGTCGCCCGTCACGACCGAGCGGATTATCGAGCGGACAATCGCGACAAGCCCGACAGCAACTGCGATGACACCCACAGCCAGCCCGACCGCGTGCGCGACCTCGAGGACCGGCGGCACCCCAGGCAAACCGAACGGCTGGGACCCGACGCCCTCCAGCGCCGCTCCCCAGATGATGACGTGAGTCATGTTGTGAAACATCTGCTCGAAGGTCGCCCGGGGATTCGCCTGGCCGATCGTGTAGGTCCCGATTGCCCAGGCGATCCGGCGCACGACCTCGGCAAGCACGAGGCTGCCCAGCGCCGCCGTGATCGCGGGAGCACCCGCTCTCCACCGCCGAGCCCGGAGCGCGACAAGTATCCCCGCCAGGCCTATCGGAGCCACCCCGAGGACGCCGGTCAGGAGGTCTCCGAGCAAACCTGCCGCGAGGAAACAAACCGCCAACAGCCAACCCCAGCCGAAGCGACCCCTCCGCAGCGCGACGAACGCGAAAAGGCACCAGAGCGTTGTCGTCACATGCAATGGGCCAGTAAGGAAGAACTGTGCGAACGCGTGCGTCGGCAGACCGAGAAGCACGACGACGGTCCCTGCCGCGAAAAGACCGGCCCATCGACGTCGACCGCGCTGAGCGATCCATGCCCCGACCCCGATGACTCCCACGGCGATGATCGCCGGTACAAGGTGCAGCAGCTGCGGATGGACCCCGCCAACAAGGACTGCAACTGCGTAGAGCGGCGCATCCACCAACCAGAACGAGTCGAGGGAGAGGGCCCAGTGGGTGAGCGTCAGATTCCCGATCAGTGCCTTTCCCTCGAGAATCACGCTGGCTCCGTCCGAGCTCGCGGGATAGGCATGCACGGACGAGAGATAGAGCAGACCCACAAGCACGAGCGAACCAGCCGCCCATGCGCACCATAGGGCGAGACGCCAGGCAGACCACTCCCCTAGGTCGTCGTCACCACCTCGATGTCGCACGGGCGGATGTTAACCAATCGCCGTCGATCTCCCCCAGCCGGAGCACATGCAGGCCTGGTTCGCCCCGCTCGTAGTTGATGAACACCAGCCGGAAACCTGCTAAAGGACCCGCGGGTTCTAGCTCAGGGTACGGCGCTTCGAGGAGGCTCGCGGATCCTGACGCGGCATTTGCCGTCAGGTGCGCCAGGGGCCTCGTTGCTCATGAGTGGCACTGTCACAGATGGATTCTTCCGTCTCCGGACTAGCCGGAACCTGCTCGTCGACTTAGCATGACTTGTGGTTCGACAGTCCTTGGCGAACTAGACGGGAGCGACAAAGCGTGAATCTGCCCGCAGATCTCATCGCTCTGCTGCGCCAGCCGAGCCCTTGCTTCGTCACCACGTTGATGCCCGACGGCTCACCACAGATGACCCAGACGTGGGTCGACACCGACGGCGAGCACGTGGTCATCAACACCGTCAAAGGGTTCCAGAAGGTGAAGAACGTCGAGCGCGACCCACGCGTGGCCGTGAGCGTCTCCGATCCATCCAACCCCTCGCGCTACTACGCGATCCGCGGGCGGGTGGTGGACATCACCACCGAAGGCGGCGCGGAACACATCGAAGCCCTCGCCCAGCGCTACCTTGGCGGTCCTTATCCCTGGTACGGCGGACGTGACCAAGTTCGCGTCGTCCTCACCATCAGCGCGGACAAGATCCACGCGATGGGGCAGCGCAACCGAACGTCTGCACCATCTTGACGAGCAATGCAGCGCACGCGATGTGAGTTCCAGCAAGTATCACGTGCTCGTGCTTTGCCGGAACATGGCTGGCGGAGACCAGGTCGCGAGCTCCGCTTCGTCCTCTTGCTCGCAGCGTCCTGAAGACGGTGGTTGCTACCTTCTCGGACAGTGCGCCGACCCACGGCTCCTAAGATGTCTTCTCCGGTCCAAGGCATTGCGGCCTCGGCCGATCAGGAGCTTCGAGGAGGGGGAGGACACAAGATGTCGGACGGCGCACTCTTTGTCGGATGGAACCAGCCAGCTCGCGGTCGCGAAGCCGGTGCGGTGGCCGCCTTTGGCGAGGGAGTCCAGTACTTCGGTGAACTGGCGGAGCGAGGCGAGATCGAGTCGTTCGAGCCGTTCTTCCTGGACGCTCACGGGGGAGATCTCAACGGCTTCTTCCTCGTACGAGGCGAACGGGCGAGCCTGGATCGGCTCCGATACAACGACGAGCGATTCCGGCGCTGGATAATCAAGGCTCAGTTGAACGTAGATGGCATCGGGGTCCTGGGTGCTGTTACCGGCGAGACCCTCGGACAACAGATGGCGGTGTTCACGGAAGCTATAGCCGAGCTCAACTGAGCCTCAAGCGTCCGCGCCCTGGGTCATGGGAGGTCAGGCCTAGCCTTGCATCCGAGTGGTCCCGGGCGCGGCACGGTTCTACGGTCCTTCCGACTGCGACGAACCGGACGGAACATCGGACCCGCACGACGACACAGTGCAATGATCCGACGACAGATGGAGACGACATGACCATCGCCTGGAACGTGCCGGGCCTGCCCTTCACGCTCTCGCCATCCTCCGAGGCGGCGTGGACGATCGCCGAGGCGCCCGCCAAGGTGACGGCCTTGGCGGCCCCCCACAGCGACATCTTCATCGACCCGGGAGCGGACACCCAGCTCAGCGTCGCGTCGATGCTCAACGCGACGACGCTGCTGGGCGTCCCCCCGGACGGTGATTTCCAGTTCAGCGCCCGCGTCAGCGTGGAGTTCGCCTCGACGTACGACGCGGGAGTGCTGCTCCTGTGGATCAACGACCGCCACTGGGGCAAGCTCTGCTTCGAGTTCTCCCCCGACGGCGAGCCAATGATCGTCTCGGTGGTCACCCGCGGCGTCTCCGACGACGCCAACGCCTTCGTGGTCGACGGCCGGACGGTGTGGCTACGGGTCTCCCGGATCGACCACGCCTTCGCCTACCACGCCTCCCTCGACGGGGAGACCTGGCGGATGATCCGCTCCTTCACCATCGACGGCACCTCCACGTCCGACGCGATCGGCTTCGAGGCGCAGTCGCCGACCGGCGACGGCTGCGCCGTCACCTTCGACAACATCCGCTTCACTCGCGACCGCCTGGGCAATCTGCGCGACGGCTCGTGAGCCGAGCCCGTCGCGCTCCCATCGAGGAACGCTCGATGGCGCCATTGCTCCCCTGTGCGCATTGGTAGCCGGTCTTGTCGACAGCCGAGGCCGGCTACCCACTTTTCGGGTGATTCATGCGGGGCCCTCTGACGTGTCTGGTCCCTGCGGTTCCTAAACTCAACGGTTCCTGAGCGCTCGCGTTTGTCCGATACCTGGGCAACGTCCACATCCATGAGGCCGATCGAGGGGGGTGGCTCGATAATGGTGACTGCCAATTACGCCGCGCTGATCGCCCGCCAGCGGGCAGAGGTCACAGACGGGCTGTTCTCGGCGGCACGCAGACTGCGATGGTCCGCGGACCGCCTCGCGGCCGAGCGGGAGCGCCGACTGCGAGAGTTGCTGGCCTTGTCGGTCGAGCGGTCCCCGTTCCACGCCGAGCGCCTCGCCGGCATAGACGTCAACCGCTTCACTGAAGCGGACCTGCCATCACTGCCAATAATGACCAAGGCCGATCTGATGGACAATTTCGACAAGGCGATAACCGACCCTGCGCTCACCCTCGACATGGTCAACTCACACGTCGACAAGCTCGACGAAGACGATTACCTCCTCAATCAGTACCGGGTCATTGCCACCAGCGGATCGACCGGCGCTCGGGGGCTCTTCGTCTACGGGTGGGAGGACTGGGCCACATTTGTGCTCATCGCCACCCGTTGGGGCCAGGGCGCGGAATCTCTCCCGTTCAACGCCTCGGTGGGCACGCTTTTCGCGTCCAACACCAGGCACGTGTCCGGCGCCCTCCATGCGTTCCTCCGGGACCTCGCTGGTAACGGGGCAGTGCCCGTGACACATCTCCCAGTCACCTTGTCGCTCCCCGAGATTGTGGCCGGTCTCAATGCCGCCCAGCCGGTAGTGCTGCGGGGCTATCCCAGCGCCATGCATCTGCTCGCCCTCGAGGCCAAGGCTGGTCGTCTCAAGATCAGCCCGAAGCAGGTCTCGACGTGCGGTGAGCAGTGCACCGACGAGGCGCGCGCGGCTGTCTCCGAGGCCTGGGGAGTCGAGATCTACGACATCTGGGGTTGCTCAGAGGGCGTGTATGCCTTCCCGTGCAACGCGGGCAACGCCATGCACCTGCCTGATGACCTCGTCATCATCGAGCCGGTCGACAGGAACGGCAGTGCCGTCGCGCCCCGCCAGCCGGCAGACAAGGTTCTCCTGACCAACCTCTACAACCGGACCCAACCGCTTATTCGCTATGAGATCACCGACGCCATGACCATGTTGGATGGAACCTGCGAGTGCGGCTGCGCCCACCGACGGATCACCGACTTGGCCGGGCGAACCGACAGTTTCTTCGTCTACGACGGCGGCGCGGCGGTCCACTGGCTGGGCATGACCACCGTGCTCTTGAGCGATTCCGCGGTTGTCGAAATACAGGTCACACAGACCCCACGCGGAGCGGATGTCTCTGTTGCCACGAAAGCAGGGTGCGACGTCCAAGGCCTTCGGCGTGGGCTTGTCGAGTTGATGTCCAGTGCCGGGCTTGTTGACCCGCAGGTCACGATCCGCGAGGTGGATGCGTTGGACCGGCTGTGGTCCGGGAAGCTGCGCCAATTCCAACCACTATGACGACAGGGGAAGGAGCCGACGTTCACGACGAGCCCTCGCCCTAGATCGTGACGGCGAACTTGCCGAGGGTACCGGCGGTGAAGTCACCGAAGGCGGTGGGGACTTCGGAGAGTTGGTACGTGCGTTCGATGGGAACGCGGAGCCATCCGGCAAGCACGTCGTCGGCGAGCCGGCTGAGGCTGGCCGCGTCGATGGCGGCGAGCGCCGCGGATCCGACCAGTCCGAAGGCCCCGGCTGTCGTCGGGTCGAGGCTGTCAGGCAGCCGTTCGATACCGTACTGCTCGGGGACGGTGACGTAATCGGCGAAACTGCCGTCGCCGAGGTAGGGCTTCATGACCACGCCGAATACGGGTTGGCCCACCACGAGGCGGGTGACACCCTCGCCGACGACCTCGACGGTGCCGGCGAAATCCTTGCCGAGCACGACCGGGAAGCGATGTTCCATGGCGCCTTCGAGCATCCCGGCCGCGACCGCCAAGTCGAAGCCATTGACCGAGGCGTTGCCGACCTTCACGAGCACTTCGCCTGGTGTCGGGTCTGGTGTGGGCAGCTCGAGCACGCGGACAGGGGCCCCGAAGGCTTCGATGGCGACTGCGCGCATGGGAAGTGGCTCCTCTCGAGAAGGGCGTGATCGAAACGCGAAGCTACCGGCGGACGATGCGGGCAGTGACGACAGCTCGGGCCCATGGTGAGGCGATGCCTGGCGGACCAACCGGAGCCGGCCCGCCAGGCTGGAGTCCTTCAACCATTGAAATGTGCCACTTACCCGGATCCAAGAGACCCGCTGCTCAGCAACGTTCGCCAGGACTGCCTACAAGGGCCTGGGATACATGGGGAAGTGGAACGTCGGTTGCAACCAGTCACAGAACCGCCGGCGCGCCAGTTCAGGCTCCGGCGCTTCACACAGGCGCGCGGATCTTGACGAACTATCCGTCTGACATGGCCTAATCGGAGCTCGTCAGCTCGCACCTTCTGGGTGCACTTTCAGTGCTGAGGTAATTCGCACGAGGTCACCCCAGGTGATCGGTCCGTAGGATGTTGGCATGGCTCGTGACGACTACCTGCTGGACAATCGGCAGAGCGAGGCGGGCCAGCGCTTCGATGCTTTCGCGACTCTCTTCAACCCGTCGACCTTCCGACACATGATGTCGATCGGCCTGTCACCCGGCTGGCGAGTGTGGGAAGTCGGGGCTGGAGGCCCCACCGTGCCGGCCTGGATCGCCGAACAGACCAAGGACCTCGTGCTGGCCACCGACATCGACACCACCTGGCTGGAAGGCGCCGACGATGGCTTCGAATCAATAAGGCACGACATCGGAATCGATCCAGCGCCCAGTCACGCATTCGACCTGGTCCACGCACGACTTGTGCTTGTTCACGTCCCGCAGCGGTCCGAAGCCCTCACCACCATGATTGCCGCCCTCAAACCTGGCGGATGGCTCCTCGCCGAAGAAGCTGACCCGGGTCTGCAGCCTCTTGCCTGTCCCGACGGCCACGGCGCAGCAGAAGAACTCGCCAACAAGTTGAAGCTGGCGTTTCGTGCCCTTATGGCCGAACGAGGCGTGGATCTGTCATTCGGTCGCAAGCTTCCAAGACTGCTCACGGCTGCGGGCCTTGTCGAGGTGCATGCGGATGCCTACTTTCCGATAGGGGGCCCGGTGGTCGATCAACTGGAGCGCGCAACCGTGGAACAGATCCGGGAGCGCCTGGTCGCCGCACAACTGGCGACTGAGGAAGAGATCCAACAGCACCTGTCCAACATCGCTACAGGGCAGCTCGCCTTGACAACCTCGCCAATGGTGTCGGCCTGGGGTCGCAAGCCCGGTTGAACGACATGCAGCGGCCCGAGGCCGGGTTTGCCCCGGTGTCGGCGCACCGACTGACAACGGATCCAACAGGCCCCTGTTCAACAGCACCTTCGAAACGGCCTACAACAGCCCAGGAGGCCCCGGGAGTAGCAGCCAGCCGGAAACACAGACCAGCCACGAAACCGCTGAGCCCCCAGTTGGTTGACTGCCTTACGAACTTCCGACGACGCGTAGCGCAGCGGGGCTCCGGAGTGCCGGACAGGCGCACCACATTGGCTCATCAGAAGCCTCCGTGCATAACCCTTGCAATGTGCGACGTCATCGTGTTGACTCCCAGGTTCCGGGGGGCTCCGAAATTCGGGGCGGAGGGGGGAATCCGATGTCTGTTGATGACCAGATACTGACCGATACCCGCGACATGCTCGCAGTGCACGACGCGTTCAAACGGGCCTTCGGGGACGCCCCGGGTCAACTCGCCTCGGTGGGCGATGGAGACGCCCAGCGGGCTCGGTATCTTGCCGACTATCTCGGCGAGGTGCTTTGGCTTCTGCACGCCCACCACGCCGCCGAGGACGAACTCTTGTTCCCGCTCCTGTCCTGGCGCGCTCCCGAAGAGCGGGGGCTGTTCTCTCGGATGGAAGCCCAGCACGCCGCCCTGGTCGCGAGCCTCCAGGCAGCCGAGAGCGCAGCAGAGCGGTTTGGGAGGTCGGGTTCAGCACTCGATGGTGAAGCTCTCGCGAGTGCGTGCAAGTCGCTTCGCGAGGCGCTGGTCGCGCACTTGGACCAAGAAGAGAAGGACGTGCTACCGATCGCCGCGCGCTGCGTGTCGCCGCCTGAGTGGGGAGCGTTGCCGGCGCACGCACTCTCGCATTACGAAGGCACTCGGGTGTGGCTTCCCTTCGGGCTTGTGCTCGAGGCGATGCCGGACGCCATGCGAGAGGACCTGCTCGCGCACGTTCCGCCGCCGGTGTCTCAGATGTGGTTCGGCGGCGGATCCGATGCGTTCGCACAGGAGATGGCAACGATCCGAGGCGGCGCCGTCTGACTTCTGAAACGGGACCATCGTGAGGTCTTTCACGGACGGTCGCCGCAACGTCGCCGCCATCGCCCGGCAAGCACTGTGTCACGTGCCGGCCGGCTCGTCTGACGCCGACTCGAGCATCCGCGCCAGCCGGCGCAGGAAGGAGCGCACCGTGCGACGGGCCAGTTGGTCGAGCTTGGAGGCCTCCAGCCGGACGGGCGACATTCCCGGGACCTGTCTCCAAGTGCCTTCGAGGCGCAGCTCGCAGCGCTCGGCGTCAACAGCGGCAAGCTTCAGGTCGGCGTCGAGAACGAAGTCGCTGCCTAGGGCGGAGAGTTTCCAGCTGAGCAGGTAGCGGCGCTGCTCGTCCGGTGCCGGCGAGGTGGCAGGAAGCAGGGCGACCTCGCTGTAGGACCCGTTGGCCCGGTATGGAATGCCCCACGACGAGCGGTCCTCGTCTCGCTCAACCCTGAGACCGGAGGTCCTCCGCTCGGACCGGGTGGCCTCGCTGCAGGCCGCGTCGACAACTGGGCCGAGCAGGTGCGCCGAACGCGAGAGCCGGGTGCGCGCCGCCGTCTCCTCCAGCTCGACGTGGACGGCGTCCGCGACCGCGACGGCGGCGGGACCCATGCGGTGCGAGCCTTCCGGGATCGGGTAGGTTCCGATCTCGATCGAACGGTCCCGAGCGGCGACCTCGGCCAGCGTGGTCGCCGCGAGCACCTCGCGCAGCGCGGCCGTGGCTGCCGACCAGGTCTCGTGCAGGGGACATACTGCTTCCCATCGACAGGGCCCCTCACCAAGGGCGCAGCGCTCAGCATGGAGCGGGCCCTCGGCCGCCTCGACAACTTCGAGCACGCTTATGTCTCCCGGCGCCCGTGCGAGCCAGTAGCCGCCGTTGCGCCCAGCCCTGGAACTGGCGACGCCCGCTCGCACCAGGTTGGCCAGGATCTGGGAGGCAAACGTCTGCGGCACCTCCATCTCGCTGACTACCTCGCGGATCTTCCGCGGTACCCCCTCTTCGAAAGCCCTAGCGAGCGAGATCGCCGAGCGAACCACATAGTCGCCTCGTTTCGACAATGTCATGTCCATGACGGGAAGTCCAGTTCTCAACTTGACGAACGGTCGGTGCCTCGACCAGGGACTAACCTAACCGACCTCCGGAGGCCTCTTGGTGACAAGACGAAAGTGAGCGTTGTGCGCATCACCCTCCACGTCACTAGAGAATAGTCGTCCTTACCACTTCACGTAGAGTGACGATGTCAAAGTCGAGAACTCCTTTTCTATCAAGAACTGGACTTTCCCTGCGGCTACGCCAGAGAAGACCGCAGCACTGCACGTACAGTGATGTGATATACGTACGGTCACGCATTACACATTATTGGTGCAGTCCCGGCGTCCTGTACTTGGTCAAAGAGCGAATCGGACAAGATGCCGCGATTCGACGCGAAAGTAGTTGCATATTTCCAGCAACTCCTCTACCATCCAACTACCAAGCTATGAGTTAGTTGGGGGAAAGTCTTACTTTCTGTTTCTGGTTGTAGAGTGACATTCGGCCTGATCCGTTCGATGTCAGTTGCGAGGCCTACTTCCTGGATTGTCCCTGTGGAACAGTGGGATAGGAGCCGTCCAAACCTGTCGACTCCGATTACGAAGGGGGTTGCCCGTGCTGCAACAACTCGATCTCGCCAGGCAGTACGGTGCCGATTCACGGGTCGCCGCCGAACGGGGACGTCTTGTCAGCGAGATTCGCCGCGCGCACAAGCACCGCACCGATGGCCTGTGGGCTGTCGGTGCCGTCCGTGACCTTGGTCGTCGCCTATGGGGCCGGACGCTCGTCCACCGCCCGAGACGAGATCTCGGAGTGGCCTAGGCCGCCGCCGGCCACGTCACCACTCCTTGGACCTGGCCAAATGAGGAAGCATCTTGAGGGTACCCCAACGTCCGGTCAACGGAGGTGTCACATGAACGCCCCGCCATTGGGAACTCAAAGATTCGTGTGCTTCACTGAGGCAAACCCGGCCAGAGTCTGGGCTGCCCTGACCGAAACCCATGAAACCGGCAGCTACCTGTATGGGCTGGTCACCCACTCATCGTGGGAGGCGGAAGCACCCATCCATTTCCGGACCAGCCAGTCCTCGACTGCCGTCCATTCCTCGCTAACGGGCCAAGTGCTGCACGTCCAGCCAGTCTGCCGGCTGTCCTATGTCCTGCAGTCCGGACACGAGGACCCGCCCGTCTACCTCACCTGGCAGATTCGCCCTTGTCCGGGTGGCTCCACGATACGACTGCAGATCGACGAGATCGAATACGCGGACAACGACGAGGAAGCCGAGAACACCTGGTTACCGGTCCTTGCCGCGCTACAGGCCCTGCTCGCCCGCGATGTGCCCGCGACACCCGAAAGTTCGCACGCCGAGATGACTTGCGATCCACCCTGCTCGGGTTGACAGTGCAGGGGAAGCGACAATCGGGTCGATTTCGTGCACGCCGCTGACGCTGGTCGATCGGCGAGGGCGGCACACAGCGGGCATTGAGGTGGACGGTCCCGAGGACCTCGATCACGGCAAGCGGAGAGTGGCAGCGACTCGCCACACCAACTCAGCGGACCTGGCGATCCTGATCGTGCTGGTAGTGAGGCGGGGAATCCCCTGGGGAGCGCGGTGAGCGGGACGCAATCTACGGGCTTGTTTCGCCCGTGGGCTTCATCTTCCGCACACTCATGCCCGGATTGCGACCGTCGCGATCAGATAACGATGGTCGCTGCCGAACCCCGGCTTCGCGGCGATCTCGGTCACGGCGAGGCGCGTTCCTGTCAACACGTGATCGATGCGGACGAAGGGTGGCACAACGGCACCGTTCGGCCACGTCATGTCGGCCGCGTCCCCGCGCGCCGCGGCCCCGTCGGTAAGGCCATCGTGGAGAAGGGCGACGAACCCGCTGTTTCCCCAGGTGGCGTTGAAGTCCCCGACCATCAGCATCCGACCATCTCCACTCGCCCGCACGGACCGACCCACAGCGGCTAGCGCACTCGACCACTCCCGCCAGGACGCGGTTAACGGTGCCAGGGTGTGCACGACGCGCAGGGCGACCGGCCCACCTGGCGACCATAGGGTCGCCTCGACCATGTACGGAGTCCAAGAACCGTCCCAATACACGGTCTGGACCCAACAACCGGTGAGACGCCGCCTGGAGGCGATGAGGAAGCCGTTCGCGCCGTAGGCCGGCGCGGCACAACGGTAAGGGAAGCTGGACAGCACACCCGCGCTCTCCATGTTCGCGAGCGCCGGTGGCGTGAACTCTTCGAGGGTGACGAGATCGGGGCGGTCCTCTTCGATGGCTCGCACGTAACCGGCCTCGAAGTCGAGGGCCTTGTCGATGTTCGCGTCGAAGACCCGCACCACCGGGGCGTTCCGAGCCCACGAGGGCACGGCAGCCGCAGCCAGGAACTCCGGCGCGACGAACACCATTTGGGCGGCGACGATGACGACAGCTGCAGCGGCGAGCCACCAGCGCCGCGCGATTAGCGCGCCGGCGGCCACGACCCACGCCGGTAGGTAGATGATCAGCGTGAGGGCGTCGAGCACGACCAGCGGCTCGATCGCGTCCCAGGCAACGAGCCGTAGGAGCGCGACGAGACCCAGCACAGCGACGATCAACCAGCCGAGGACGAGAAGGCCGAGCCACGCGACGGCCGGTACGCGATGGCGACGGTGCCCCGCGCGGGACTCTCCTGTGCGGTTGGTGCCAGGTCCTTCCGGCATGATCGTCAACATACCTTCGTCGATCCGTCATCTTCGGCCAGGGTGCACACCGACGATCTGCCGCGAGCACCGCAAGTCCCCTGGCGCGGCCCCCGCTTCCGACCAGGTGCAGGTCGCGACTGGTCAGCCTAGAAACGCTGCGGGTTCTCGTCGGTGAGGGCCACAAGCAGTTCTCTCTTCTGAGTCCTTCAACTACTGAAACGCGTCATTCGCCGATCAATCAACGGACTCGGTGCTCAACAGCGCCCGTCAGGGTGCCGTTGGTCGGGAATATTCACGAACCGGCAAAATATTGCAATCTTCCTATGGACAGATTACATTTATGCTAACGGCGCCAGAACCAGGCGGTGGCAGGGATGAGCGAAGCCGTTGAGACAGCGAAGCTAGGCGGATCCCGCAAGTCGGGCGCGCACCCTGATGCGGAGCTCACCCTGATCAAGGCTCGGCCACTGGTGGGGTCGCCGCCGACAAAGACGCCGCCCACGGCCCAAGCGAGCAGGAAGGTCAGCACCAACGTGCGGGCAATGTCGTTCCTGGTAGCCGCCGTGTGCCTTCTCATCGTCGCGGTGATGGTGAGCCAGCTAGTGCCCGGTCCCGCGTGGGAGTGGGTGAACACGGGGGCCGTGGCGTGCATAGTTCTCGCCGTGGTCGGCTTCTTTGCAGCGCCGCGTGCACTCTGAGGGTTCCGACGACCCGGAACTAGCCGACAGTCTCGGCAGAGCTATCACTGCAGGCACGATCAGGATCAGCGACTGACCTCGTCCAGATCTCCTTCGAGTCCTTCAACTGTCCAAGCGTGCCACTCGCCAGAATTCGATGAATGTCCTGTTCAACTGCACCCGTCAGGACAGCCCAAAACGGCCTGGGTTGCCCGGTGGAGTGGAGCATCGGCCGGAACCGGTCACGGTCGCCCGCGCCGGCAGACCCTGGAGGCGGCTCAGGCCGAGACGCGGACCTTCACAACCCGCGCCGCCCAGGCGAGCGCGAACGCTCCAGTAACTGCGAGAAGAATTCCCGGTCCCAGGTTGGCACCGACAACGTAGGTGAAGCTACGTAGTGGTGTGGCGGGCGCGAACACGATCTGCTGTGTGGACTTGAGCACCGGCCACTCGCTCGGACCGACGACAAGCCACGCTCCGGCAAGGATCGCCAGCAACCCAGCCAGTGCCGCGCCCGATCGCCCCGCACCGCGGGCAGCCTTCGGCACGATCGCGACCATCGCCACCCCTGCGATCAGCGCGGCCCCTCCTGGCGCCACGTGCAGCGCGGCGTGGATCAGGCTCCAGTGCCACGACGGCGAACCGTCCGGGCTCCATCCGAACGAGGGCCCCACGAGTACCGAGAGGCCGGCCCAGGCACCGAGCAATGCCGTCAGCAACCCGATGATGCTCAAGCCCACTGGCGGCAGCCCGCTCATGGGGCTCTGCTTCACGTGAGAACCGCCGAGGGGCAGCCCTCCCGTAGGGACCGCCGGTGCTGGAACGGTCGGGGATGGCAAGGTCGCCGACCCTTGGGTTAAACCCGCCCCTTGGCCGAAACCAGGGAAGGCAGTGGCAACCGGCATCGCCGCGGCGGCCGGCTCCGGCTCGACTGGAACATCGATCCCAGGGGGCGGCACGACACCCTCCCTCTGCGGCTCGTTCAAGGCGTCGGACATCCCCGCACCTCCTCACACGTCTCGTGTGACCGTCTGCGCTCGTCCCCGGACCAGCAACTAGCGCCAACCAGCTCGTCGAACCGACGGGTGCGGATGTGCGCAAGCCGCGAACAGATCGTACAGCGGGAGCTGTCAGGTTTGAAGGACGGCGTGGAGCGCGGCGGGTCGTTCGGGCACGAGCGAGCACCCTGCCCACCTGCCCCGGCGTTCCCCGGTCGACTGCGTGGGGTAGTGGAGCACCCTGCGGCGCGCCGCCCCGGGAGGAGTGCTCAACGAGTCCTCTCTCTCCCGAGTCCTCCAACCGTTCAAATGTGCCACCTGCTCCGAACCGAGAGGGTCCCCTGCCCGGCGCCCGCCCTTGGAACGGCCTGCAAGCCCCGGAGCGCCCCACGGAGTGGTCTTCCCGCGCCCGGAGATTGCGTGTCTCAATCCAAACGTCAGCCCCCGACTCGTCGCCTGCAGGCCGTCGTAGGCTGCGAGCAGTCGAAGGGAGACGAGATGGCGACGGAAGCCCAGTGGCGCCAGCTTGTTAGGCGAGCAGTAGGCGTGCCCGATCTCATTGGCGATCAAGTGGCGCTGGCGATGGTGACGGACGTGGTTTTCAGCAGTGAGCTTCAATCTCAGCCCCGGAGCGATGACGACGATGTCATCGCTGAGGCGGTGTGGACCGCCATCGTCAAGCTGGGTGCCGCCGAGGAGCTCGACGGCTTCTTGATGGAGCGTGCCAGTCGGTACGGTCTCCTCGATTGGGACTGGCTCTACGACCGCGTGGTCACTGAAGCCAGGGCCGCTCTCGACGACGTGGTCGCTGATGCAAGGTACTCCTTCGGCTTGCCGAGGTTGCCCGACAGCCTGCCCCACTGGCTCGGAGAGCCGCTCTTGCTTCGCATCCGCGACTTTGTGAAGGCGCATCCGTTTCAAGACGACGACGGACGCTACTTCTGACTCGTGAAAGACGCGAAGTCCCCATCTGTGCACTAACCGTGCGTCAAACATCGGGCCAAACGGGGCACCAGGCCGGACTTCGTCTCGATCGGGTGGGTGGTCGGCCGCCCTCCATCGAGGTCGGCGAACCCTGTCGAACTGCCGGCGTCACCGCCCGGAGCGCCCTGACGCCCTGCCGGCAGTCTTGGCTCTGCTACCCGCGGAAAGCTTGCGGGCGATCTGCCAAGAAGGGCGCAAGTTCTTCACAGGAGATAGAGCAAGATGGCGGGGAGGCTTGCCGACGCAATTAGGGCACCGTCAGAGAAGGTCGGTCCGCCGGAAACACCGTGGGAAGATCGTCGAAATCCTCGGCGACGAAGCACACCCGCGGTACAAGGTTCGAGGGGAAGACGCTCATGAGCGTGCCCGTCCCCGGTCCCGATGTCAGCGTCGAGAGCGATCCCTGACCGTTCTCGTAGAAGGTGCCTGGCTGGGGTCATCGATGGCGAGCGTCTCGTAGTACCGCGAAACGGATCAGGAGGAAGGTGAACGGGAAGGACCACGTGAGATCCTTGTGGGGGAGTCCCCAGACAGTGTTCGCCGGGTCGTGCGTGAGACGAGCCACTGTCGCGACGACGCCCGACCCAATGCATCTGACTTGCCATCACCGGGATACCCTGCTGCAAATACCTCGGCACGCAGTGGATTGCAACATCGAGTGGCGAGCCGCGCGTCGGTCAGGTCGGTTGCGCACAGGCTGACACCGGTCAGTTCGGTGACACCCATCGGGCCGCGCCTGGTTCGTCGCGCTCACTCCCATCGACTCAGACGAGCGCGATGGGCCCGGCAGAGCTCATGGGCGGAGAAGCCAACGATCAAGCACTCAGAATCACAGGAGGCGCCGCCGGCCTGGCGGTCCCCAGGACCAGCGGCCGGACCGAGGTGATGCGCGTAGTGTGGCGCTAGTGGAGATCCGCCAGGTCCGAGCCGAGGAGTACCAGAACGCCGGGCGCCTCGTCGTGGCCGCATACCGCGCATTGCCCGGTGGCCATTTGTCTGACGAGTACGCAGCCCTGCTGGCAGACGTGGCTCGTCGGGCAGCGGAAGCCGAGGTGCTCGTCGCCAGCGACGGCGAGCTCGTCGGCTGTGTGACGTTCGTCCCCGACGGCTCCTCACCCTGGGCCGAGCTGCTGGAGGAGAGCGAGGCGGGGATCCGCATGCTGGCGGTCATGCCGATCGCGCAGGGCCGTGGAGTCGGGCGGGCCCTGCTCGACACTTGCGTCTCGAGAGCGCGCCGACTCGAACGGGGAGCGCTGCTGCTGCATACGACGCCTTGGATGTCAGTGGCGCAACACCTGTACGAGAAGGCCGGCTTCGAGCGGTTCCCGGAACGAGACTGGTCGCCAGTGCCAGAGGTGACGCTCCTGGCCTACCGCCTGCTGCTCGCCTGAGGGCTCTTAGCGCCCGTCACGTTCCTGCCGACTTGACGGCTGGGCGCACCGTTCGGGCCGACAGGGTGGCCAGTTACCAGAGGGTGCCGGCTGGCCGGCTGCGGCGAGCGCCGATAGGTGCCGACCGACCATCACTGCTGGGCCCGCAGTCGTCGGGATGCCTGAACGCGCGCATCCCCCCGAAGCCTTGGCTCGCTGGCTTGCAACGCAGCAGGAGCTGTACCGGGAGCCTGCCGCGAGGCGCCAGCTGAACGACTTTCGAGATCCACCGGTGGAGAGGACCCGGGGCGCCGGTCATTCGGTTGCGTCAGAGCTGGCATCTGCTGTTGAGTCCGTGCCCCTTGCGTTCGCTTCGAGCGGGTGGTAAAAGACTTTGCCCAGGTATTTCACAGTCGAGCAGAACTAATGGGGGGAACATGGCTGGAGTCGCCAAGAAGAGCTTCGAGACGCCTGACGAGCGTCGGACTCCCGACAAGACGGTCGTGCAGGTTGTCGACCTCGGTTCGGTGAAAGCGGCGCGGATGACGTTGCAGCCGGGCTGGAGCTGGTCCGAGTGCATCAAGCCCGTCGCGGGGACCGAGAGCTGCCAGACCCATCATGTGGGGACGGTGGCGTCTGGGCAGTTGCGGGTCCGCCATCATGACGGCACGGAAGTGCAGGTCGGCGCGGGCGACGCGTACGTGATCGAACCGGACCACGACGCGTGGGTCATCGGTTCGGAACCGTTCGTGGCCTACGAGTTCGATAGCAAGGCCGCGGAAACCTACGCGCAAAGCTGAACGCCCGATTCGCAGAGCTCACACCGACGGAGAACTGCCGATCTCGCCGTTGGAAGTTCGTTGCTCGCCCTGCGTTGACAAGTAGCGTCCTATGACACGGCGCACCAGGGACGAACAAGATCCGTCGTTGCCGGCGCGACGGCGGGTTCCGGGGACGTCGCTATCCGGTGTGCCGTTCCGTTCGCGACTGCCCATCAAGGCCTCATATGGACTGCTCGACAGGGACAGTCGGCCTAGTCTTCGAGAGTGCTGACGCCCCCGAACGGCTTGTCCAACGGGGCCTTGGTGCGAGTGCTCCGCGACGGTTGGGGATTGGAGATCGCTTCGATCGACTACCAAGCTGTCGGCTTCGGGAGTCACCATTGGACGGTCGTCGATGCCCATGGCGTCCGTCGCTTCGTCACGGTCGATGACCTGGACATGAAGAGGCAGTCGCTCGGCGAGCCCACTGCCGTGGCGTTTGGCCGGTTGCGAGCTGCCCTCACCACCGCAAGGGACCTTCGCGATTCGGGAGCCACTTTCGTGATCGCGCCGACCCCAACACTTGCCGGCCAGCCGCTCGTCTGGACTGAGGGGCGCTTTGGCGTAGCGCTCTATCCGTATGTCGAGGGCCAGAGCTATTCCTGGGGCGCCTTCTCGACGCCGGCTCATCGACGCGCCGTGCTCGATCGCATCGTCGCAGTCCACACGGCGCCGACAATGGCGCTACGACACGCCATGACGGACGACCTCATCGTTCCTAATCGCGACGAGATCGAGTTGACGTCCGACCACGACGGCTCGCACCGGGAGAGCGGACCCTACGAGAGCCGGGTGTCGAGCCTGCTGGTCGAGAACACGGACAAGATCCGACATCTGCTTGTTCGCTTCGACGAGCTCGTCGAGCAGTACCGCCGACAGCCAGGCCGAACGGTTCTCACACATGGCGAGCCCCACCCCGGAAACACGATGCTCACATCCGCCGGTTGGGTGCTCATCGACTGGGACACCGCTCTGCTGGCTCCGCCGGAACGTGACTTGTGGCACCTTGACCCTGGCGACGGGTCCATTATCGGCGCCTACGCGAAAACCACTGGAACGACGCCGCGGCCACTCATGCTTGAGCTATACCGCATTCGATGCGATCTCACCGACATCGCCGCGTATGTCAGCCGGTTGCGGGGGTCACGCTCAGACAGTCTTGACGACGAGAACCACTGGGATGTCCTGTGGTCCTTGATTAGAGGCCTACCCGTCTGACATCACCTGCCGGCCCGGAGGCGCCCCAGAATCATGAGCAGACCCGCTGCTCAGCATGTCGCGACAGCGTACCATGATCGGCCGTTACGCGGTGGGTTGGCGCTCGCCACAGCACACCCGGTGACGACCTTCCTCGGTCTACTGGGGATCAAAGTGAGGCGCGAGCTGCCCGCAGCTTAGCCGGGCAGTCAACCATCACTGTGCCGGCGAAAGCCTCGATGCGGCTCCTGCCCTCGCTAGGCCAGCCACACACGAGGTGGCCGAATCCCGCGTCCGCCAAGCTCATTCTGGCGCGTACGTCGGCGTCGGGCTCCAATATTGAGAGCGATGAGGCCCTGCCGATCGCGGCGGAATCCCTACCGGCCTCTTCCGCCAGTTGGTCGAGGCGAGCGCCTGACGAAGGGCGTAGAGCGAGCTCACATGGATCCCGCTGCAGTTCGTGGCACCGAAGTCCAGGGGGACGCGGTCACCCTCACGGTGGTTGAGCGCCGCCTCGACGCGTTCCCGCGGGTTCAACATGGCTCGACCTCCTTGCTTAGGGGACTGATCTCAGCCCAGTCTCATTTCACACCAACGGCGGACTTGCCGACCTGTTGGGCTGGTTCGCGTCTGACCTCTGAGATCACCAGCTCGGTGATCTCGTCCAGAGACCTGTCCTTGACTTGCTTGTCGAAGCGGATACGGCCGTTCCGCAGCAGACCGACGCGATCGGCGACCTCGAGAGGAGGATGACGAAGCGGCTTGCCGCGATGAGTCCCATCTCTTCCGAGTTCTGCAGATGTTCAAATGTGCCACCTGTCAGATCCAACAGGCTCTCAGCTCAGCGGCACGCGTCAGAACGGCTACGACGGCCCAGGACGCCTGAGGGAGTGGGAACACGGGCCGGAAACAGTCACGGCACTTCTGGAGTTCTGGCTCAGGGTGCGGCGCTCCACGTAGGCGCACAGATCTTGGCGGGATATCTCGATCGGGAGCACATGTGAGCTGACAGTCGGGTGGCGTTTCGATCAGATAGCGCTCGCTCGTTGCAGGACACGCGGGACCAATGGACCTAGCGACATTGGGTTCCGACTGTGAAACTGCTCCCATGGTCGTCGTGCGCGCTGAAGCGGATGCGCTGGACCTGGCCGATGCCGCCGGCCTCTCGCCCGACGACGTGCTTTCGCGCCTGGGCAGTGGTCCGGATGGGCTCTCGTCCGATGATGTGGTCGAACGCTTGCGACAGTTCGGGCCAAACGCCCTCGGCACGCGTCAAGTGCGTTCCAGTGCCATCCTCTTTCGCCAGATCCGGAACCCGATCCTTGTTCTTCTGCTTGGGGCGGCGCTGGTGTCCGGCCTGACCGGTGGCGGCACGAACGCGGTGATCATTGCGGTGATCGTTGCCCTCAGCGTGGGTCTGGGCTTCTTCAACGAGTATCGGGCCGAAGTGGCGATGGCCTCCCTCCGCAGCAAGATCAGACACGAGGCCGAGGCCCTGAGGGACGGACGAATGGCCCGGGTCCCGGTGACTGATCTCGTGCCCGGCGACGTGGTATCGCTTCGCATCGGTGCCCTCGTGCCAGCTGACCTACGCCTGCTGAAGGTCGACGAGCTCGAGTGCGACGAAGGCGTGCTGACCGGAGAGTCGATGCCGGTGGCCAAATCGGTGGCACTCGTCACGGACCACCAGCCGCTGGGCCAGCCGGGATGCGCCTTTATGGGGACGATCGTCCACCAGGGCTCAGCCCTCGGCGTGGTGGTTCAGACCGGAGCCCGCACCGCCTTCGGGCAGATCGCCGCCGGACTCGCCGAGAAACAGAGCCAGACCGCCTTCGAGATGGGCCTGTCTCGATTCTCGCGCTTCTTGTTCGGGGTGGCGGCCGTGCTCACCGCCTTCATCTTCATCGTAAACGTGGCGCTCGCACGGCCCCTCATCGACGCGCTGCTCTTCTCGCTGGCCATCGCCGTGGGCATCGCCCCCGAGATGATGCCCGCCATCGTGACAGTCAGCCTCGCTGCCGGCTCAAGGGCCCTCGTGGCCAAGAAGGTGCTGGTGAAGCGGCTGGTCGCTATTGAGGACCTGGGCAACATCGAAATCCTCTTCACCGACAAGACCGGCACCATCACCGAGGGGGTGATCACCTTCGAGCGGGGACTAGATGCCGAAGGGAAGGAGAGCGATCGGCCACTCCTGTTCGGGTTGGTGTGCAACGAAGCGACACCCACTGATGAGGGTCCGGTCGGGGGAAACGCGTTGGACCAAGCCCTGTGGGCGGCCCCTGGAGCGAGCGCAGGAGGAAAGGTCGCCACCTCGGCCGCCGGCTATGAGAGGCGGAGCTTGCTTCCTTTCGACCACGAGCGGCAGTTGGTCTCGGTGCTGGTCAGGGATCCCTCTGGCAAGCCGCTCCTGATCACCAAGGGCGCACCCGAGGTGGTGTTGGATCGGTGCACGAACGTCCCTGACGGTGCCCAAACCGCGCTGGAAGGACTGTTCTCCGAAGGGGCCCGGGTGGTGGCCGTGGCCACCCGCTCGGCCGAGGGAGTGGAGACGCTCGGCGCCGAAGACGAGCAGGGGTTCGAATTGGTCGGATTCCTGACCTTCGCCGACCGCCCAAAGGCCGACGCCGGTTCCTCCATCGCCCAGCTCGAAAGGTTGGGGATAGAGGTGAAGATCATCACAGGGGATAACGGCCTGGTGGCGGCGAAAGTGTGCGCCGACATCGGGGTCGACTGCACAGGCGTGCTCAGCGGCGCCGAGGTCGGCGGGCTCGACGACGACCAACTCGAAGCGGCGATCCTGACGACGACGGTATTCGCTCGGATCAGTCCCGATCAGAAGTCGCGGATCATAAAGGTGGCCCGTCGCACTGGAAAAGACGTTGCGTTTCTCGGTGATGGCGTGAACGACGCGGTGGCCCTGCACCACGCCGATGTCGGGATCTCGGTGGACTCGGGGACCGACGTGGCCAAGGACGCCGCCGACGTGGTGCTTCTCGACAAGGATCTCGGCGTGCTCGCCGAAGGTGTGATGGAGGGCCGCCGCATCTTCGCCAACACCATGAAGTACGTCCTAATGTCCACGTCCTCGAACTTCGGCAACATGTTCAGTGCGGCCGGCGCGTCGGTGTTCTTGTCGTTCCTGCCGATGCTGCCGACGCAGATCCTCCTGAACAATCTGCTCTACAACGCCGGCCAGCTGGTGATCCCGACCGACCACGTGGACGATGAGGCGCTGGCCCGGCCGGCGGCATGGGACATGAAGTTCATTCGACGCTTCATGTCGGTGTTCGGCCCAGTGAGCTCGATCTTCGACTTCCTCACTTTCTGGGTGATGCTCTCCTTCCTCCACGCAGGCCACATCGAGTTCAGGACCGGCTGGTTCGTCGAGTCGATCGCCACTCAGACCTTGGTCATCTACGTGATCCGCACCCGACGGGTCCCGTTCTTCAAGAGCCGGCCCAGCCCGTCGATGCTTCTGGTGCCGACCGGGGCGGCTCTGGTTGGTGCCGTTCTGCCGTACACGGGGCTGGCCCACCTGCTGGGGTTTACACCGCTGCCGACGACCTTCTTCCTTCTGCTGTTCGCGATGGTCGTCGTCTACCTGATGCTTGTTGAGCTAGCGAAGACCCGGTTCTACCGCGCCCCCCATGCCCGGACTCCCCGACCTCCATCCACTCGGGCCGAACGGCTGGAGCGTCGGATCGGCCGTCGGGCCTCGCGGTTCATTCGTTTTGCGGTGCAAGAGGAGGCAGCCCTACGAGGGTCCAACGTTCAAGCGTCGCGGATCAGCGTCGCCAACAAGCCGTCCGACGGATAGACCGATCGGAGAGGCGATGGCGGCGCAGGCGAAGCCCTCGCTCTCGAGTCCTCCGACTGTTCGAACGTGCCACTTGCCTGCACCGTGCAGGTGTGGTTTGTGGTCGGCGCGCCGGGGGTACTTGCTCGCCCGGTATTTGATGCCTACTGCTCCTCGTCTTCCCACTCCTCGTTCCGTGCTACAACGCGTTCGCGCCAGTTCTCAGCATCTGCCACTGTGGAGTACGGGCCCATTCGATCCATTTTGTGGCACTCGTCGCGCGTTTCGACCTTCTTGTGCCTAAAGCAGTAGTACCACTCACCCTGGGCGTCGCCGAGGTGCGTTGATTCGTCGCTCATGGCCAACAACTATCACTCACGTACAGTACGCTGCCAAAACGATTCCCAGTTGCCTGCCGTGGTCGTGCCGACTCGTACATTCCCGAGGCTCCTGAAAGAAGAGCTAAGGGGCCTGGTAAAAGTTCCTCACCCAGCGGTGGCGGCCAAGGACTTCGAGTTCCTCACCAGACAACGGGCCAAGCTCGGCCGCACGAATGTTGGCGTCGACGTTGCGCAGAGAACGCATGCCGGGGATGACCGTCGAAACGGCGGGGTGCGAAAGGCAATACCGCAGCGCTATTTCGGGGAGGCGGTCGACCGGGGCACCGAGGTCTTCAGTTATGGCTTGGACGCGTTCCCAGACTTGCTCTTTTCGGTCGCCGCCGAAGTAGCTGTTGCGCCAGTCACCCACGGGGAACTCGGTCTTCGGGTTGATGTTGCCGGTCAGAGCCCCCTCGTCAAAGGGCACCCTGACTATGACACCGACCTCTTCGGCCTCTACTGCGGCAAATAGCTCGTCCTCGGGGCTCTGATCGAAAATGTTGTAAATGACCTGCACACTGTCGACGACCCCCGAGTTGACAAGCGCCAACGCGCTGGCAGGCTGGTGGTCGTTGATGGAGACGCCGAAATAGCGGATCTTGCCTTGCGAACGGAGAAGCTCGATCGCGTCCATCCAGTCGCCCTGGCCCACCCATTCGTCCGACCAGACGTGAAACTGCTGCACGTCGATCGTCTCGAGTCCAAGGTTCGCCAGGCTTCGCTCGGTGCACTCCACGACCCAGTCCGCCGGGAATGCCTCTCCGGCCGGTACACCTTTGGGGGCGGGCCACTTGAGGTTCTTTGGAGGCACCTTCGAGGAAACATGAACAACCCCTCCTGCCTCACGCACCGCCTCGCCCACAAGCTTCTCGCTATGACCGTCCCCATAGCCGAGGGCAGTGTCGATGAAGTTCACTCCCTGGTCGATCGCCCGGCGGAGCGACCGCAACGACTCGTCGTCGTCCGCCCCGAGCCACATGGTCTTTCCGATCCCCCAGGCGCCGTAACCGAGCTTGGACACTCGCAGGCCGGCCTTACCCAAGCTGCTGTAGTTCATCGTCAACCTCCTACCGGCAATGTACCCGCGGAGCCGGGGATTGCAGCAGGCCGGGCGGACACGACGGCGGCTGACTCCATCGAGCGCCGGGCAAGTCCTTCTGCCTCGAAATCGATCCGACCAATCCGGCCCGGGTGTCGCCGGTCGACAACAATCTCGCACTGCTATCGACCGTCACCACCTTCGATGGCGATCGCCATCGCAAAGGATCGAGGTTGATTACTGCGGAGGGGTGAGTGTCCCGTCAGTGATCTCGGCGATCAACTTCTCGCCTTGGGCCTTGATCGCCGGGGAGAGCTTGTGACCTGAGTTGAACTGGATCTTCTCACCGCCGTTCCCGAGGTCAATCACATAGGTCGCGTCGCCGAGAGTGCCTCCGCGAATGTCCGTGAACATATTCTCCAACGCTGGCACCCAGTTGTAGACCTCCGAAGAGACGACATTGTGCGGAGCGAGACTGACCATCGACCAGTCGTTGCCGAAGAATGGCAGCTTGTCAGTGCGGGCGACGCCGAGTGCGCCCACTGCTGACTGGGTCGTGGCGGAGAGCACGTCCGCACCGTCTGACACGAAGGTCTTCGCGCAGGTGGCCATGAGGCTATCATCGCTGTATGAGCCGGTGTAGACGACATGCAAGGTCACTTTAGATTTGGTGGCCTTAGCCTCGGCCTTTGCACCGGCGTTGAAACCGTCGATATAGAGCTTGTCGTCAGCGGCCGCGATCGGGCCGCAAGCCCCGAGCACACGAGACTTGCTCAACATGGCCGCCATATAACCTTGGACGAAGCCGCCCTCATTGGCAGCCGCTTCGTAGGCGAAGACATTGGGCATGCCGAATGTCGCTCCAGCCGTGCCCCAGGCGAAGGAGACTTTAGGGTACTTGGGCGCGAGCTGCTCTATAGTTGAGCCGTACTGCGTACCGTGAGCGATGATGAGGTTGTAGCCCTTGTGCGCGTAGGCTGCAATAATGTTCGCTGCGTCGGATGTCACGTACTCGTTAGCCGAGACGGCGATATTCAAATGCTCACGGACTTTGAGGGTCTCGAGCGCCGCATATATGCTCTGCGTCCAGTTGAGGTCATTCGTCGCGCTCGGCGCGACGAGGGCCACTTTGAGAGTCTTTACGCTTTGCGACGTCGAGTTGGAGCGTGCCGAAGTCGTCGCAGCCGAAGCACTACTGGTATAAGCGGCCGTACCGAGCGCGATACCGGCCGCAGCGAACACTAAGGAGACTCTTCTCGTCAGGCTCAAAGGCATTGTGCTCTATCTCCTTTGTTAGTTAATGCGACTCTTGTGGGTGGTCTTGGAAATGCCGAAATTTCCCGGTGCCGCCAAGAAGTTTGGCCTATTATATCGCTCTAGCCTCCCGGATTCACGCTAAGGTTTGGCACGGTCGTTCGGGCGAACCGGCGTTGCCGGAGTTCCCGAGGGTCGCGTAGCCCTAGTCCTTCTCGCTGCCAGGGCGCGTGAGCTCAAGAATCTCCCAGTAGCTGCCTGATGGCGCCGGCAGCGGTCGCCGGCACGGGAGTAGGCGTCTCAGGCAAACGCAGCGTGCAGCCGCTCGAAGCCGAGGGCGAGGGCCTTGGCCCAGAACCACGAACGCCCGAGCCTCAGGCCTCTCGACCTGATCAACTCACGCCTTCGAAGCCAACACCCCGCCGCCCCAGGACCCTGTCCTAGTCGCCTAGGGCGGCTCCGACCTGCTCTGGGCCGTTGACACGGCCAGAGCTCGATTGTCGAGACGTTCGCCGCGGTGGACCGAGCGAAGCCGTTTTCGGTATTAGGGAACAGGCGACTGATAGGAGCGACTCGCCGCGACGGGTCCTCACCCTGGAGTCCTCCAGATGTTCAAATGTGCTACCTGCCGGATTCAAAAGGCTGTCTGCTCACCGGCACGCGTCAGAACGGCCCACGACGCCCGGGGCCGCCAGTCGACGGCGCTGGACCTGGTCGAGCCCGTACGGCCCGAGGTGGAGGGCTTCGTTCTCGACCTGGTCAAGCGTCGAACCTTCCCCAAGGTCGAGTTCACCGAGACCTCAGACGGCCACGTTCGGCTATGTGCTCCGCTCACTCACGAGCTGACCGAGATGATGCCGCGCTGGGCGTTTGCACCGGCTACCGCACCGCTAATGTCCCGAGGCTCGTGAGGGAGACATTGGCATACCCGACAGCTTTATTGGTGCCGGGCCAGTGAACAGGAAGCTTCGTCAGCGCCTGTCCCAGCGTGTACCCGTCCGGGATCAAGACTGTCTCACAGGCCGCGATCCAGATTTGTCCCTCGCCGGGCCCGTAGTCATCTGTGCCGGTGACCTTGCCGGCCCTGATGAGGCTGATGAGGTTGTTGAGCGTGATTGGGCTGTCCGGGCTCACGACGTGCTTGCCCTGCTTGCCGTCGTAACGAAGGAACGTGAAATCCGGCATCAGCTGACCAGCGGTGTAGACGTGGAGGTACTTGCTGTCGTCGCCATGAACGTTGCCGGTGTCGACATCGAGGCCGAGGCCCGGACCCATTTTGGTCCCGATCGGGACGAAAGTCGTGACCTTGTCTCCTGCGGGAACTCGCACGAGCCCGTTGCTGACGAACCAGAAGCCATGGGCGGAGATCACAGTGGCTGGCGGGTGGTCATCAGGGTTCACGTTCTCGCCTGCGTTGGCGGCACCGTCCCAACCTTCGGGGAGACCCGGGATGTTGCTCACTTGGCGAACGAGCGCAACCGCGTCGCCGACACCAACGGAGTACTCCTTCGGCAAGCTCCCCGCCGACTCCGATATCTCGGGCGGCCAGCCTGTCCCAATGGGTGCCCATCCCGTAGCTCGAAGGACCAGGCCCCGGCCGGGCCAGTCCGACGGGTCGACCGACTCGACCGGGACCGGGTCGGTGGCAAGGCTGGGTGACTTCTCTGCGTCTGCGATGACCTTGTCCGCCACGTCCGCGGCGTCGGTGTCCCAATCGCCGACCGTGACATCACAGACGCCGTCGTCGGCATTGACGAGCGCGTCGACGTCGGGGACATCGTCTTCGGGTTCCGAACAGCTGTCGATGACCACGCCGAACTTCCCATCGACCGTCCTGCCGAACTGGTCGACCGACACCGAGGTCACTTCTCCCAGCCGGTCGGTCGCCCTGAGAGCGATGTGGTAGATGCCCGTCCCAGGTTCGTCGAACGTCAGTTCGTAGTTGCAGGGGCTTACCTCCTTAGCCGAGGCAAGCTCGGGATCGGTGAAGTGGTAGGACGCGCTCGGGTCACAGCCCGATTCGTCCGTCCAGGGGTCCTGAAGCGTGACATGAACATCGGCGGACAGCTCGCTCGTGCCGGACGTCACGGAGGTCAGCTTCAGCACTACCGTTTCGAAATCGACATCCGACGTGTCTGACTTGAGACTGACTGACCGCGACCGAGGCGTGAAGGTGAGATCGGCCATCGTCGGCGTAATGGTCCAAGTCCCCGCATTGAGGGTCATCGAGTAGTCGCCCTGGCTGTCAGTTGTCGCCGAGGCGTGGTAAGCCCCGGTGGCGGCTATTGTCACACCGGACACGGGAGTCGGCGGGACAGAGCACTCCGTCTCGTGAGCTCCGCACGGGTCCGCCTGCACCTTTCCCCTCAGCACGAATCCTTTCCATGTGCCGTAGTCCGTGCCGATTTCGCCGATCGAATTGCTCCAGGTACCTCTCCAGATCGCGGTGGTTCGATCAGCGTTGAACGTAATGGTCCCTTTGCCATTCATCACCTCACCCGGGTCAACGATCCTGTACGTCACCGCGCCGTCGGGGTAGAGCGTCCCGGTTATCTTCTCCAGCCCTACGCCCCAGGCGTTGTCGATGCCTGAGAAAGCGCCTGTCGTCGGGTCGTACGAGGTAATTGTTGTCGGGTTGGGGAAAGGCCCTCCCGGAGGCTTGTGGGCCGGGAACGTCGGGCCCCAGTCAGTGATGTACGCGTAACTGTTCCAGAACCCGAGTGGCGCGTTCGAAGGTGGCCTTGCAGCACCAGCGAGCATCACCGGGGTAATCGAGAGAGCAACCGTCGAGACAACACAAACGAGGCACAACCACAGACGACCTGCTCCAACCTTGCGTACCTGCCAAGTACGAATCAACTCACGCCTCCTGGGCTTGACCCGGTTTGACCGACATCCACCATCAGGGGCGCAGCCCCGGAAAGGATGTCCAAAATGGAGAACATGGGGAAGCAGCAGCGCCCTCGTCGGTCGTTCTCAGATGAGTTCAAGGCAGAAGTCGTCGAGCTGGTGCGCCAGCCCGGCAACACCGTGGGAAGCGTTTCGCGCGAACTTGAACTTACCGAGACGGCCGTGCGGGAATGGGTGCGACGAGCAGACGTCGACTCGGGTCGGCGCGACGGCCTGACGACAGCTGAGCGCGAGGAGCTCGCCCGGCTGCGCAAGGAAGTCAGGGTGCTTCGCGAGGAGCGGGACATCCTAAAGCGGGCGACAGCTTTCTTCGCGAGGGAAACCCGGTGAGCGTGTACACGTTCGTCGAGGCGGAGAAGGCTGGGCAGGACGGCAACGTCGCTGTGGCGTGCCGGCTGCTCGAGGTTTCCCGCGCCGCCTACTACGAGTGGTCCAAGCACACACCGTCTCGCCGCCGGCTCTCCGACAAGGAGCTCGCCGAGGCGATCGAGCGGATCTACAAATTCTCCCGCCGTACCTATGGTGCTCCCCGGATCGCCAGGGCGCTTCGGGGTGAGGGTATCTGCGTCTCGAAAAAGCGGGTGGCGCGGATCATGGCCGAGCGAGGTCTCGTGGGTCGTTGCAAGCGACGCTGGAAGCGCACGACGATCGCCGACCCGGAGGCAACCAAGGCGGCCGACCTCGTCAAGCGTGTCTTCGGCCCGGGCACCGTCGAGCTCGATCGCATCTACGTCGGAGACATCACTTACCTGTGGACCTGGGAGGGCTGGATGTACCTGGCGACAGTGATCGACCTCGCATCGAGGCGAGTCGTCGGCTGGTCGATGGCCGATCACATGGAAGCTTCGCTCGTCTGCGACGCGCTCGAGATGGCGATCGACGCTCGCCGGCCCGCACCGGGCTTCATCTTCCACTCCGACCGGGGAAGTCAGTACACTTCGACGGACTTCCGCAAGCTCATCACCGATCACTCTGGCCTACAAAGCCTTTCCCGCAAAGGCCAGTGCTGGGACAACGCCGTTGGGGAGAGCTGGTTTTCGACGCTCAAAGAAGAACTCATTTACCGCCAGTCGTGGGCGACCAAAGCTCAAGTTCGCCGGGCGGTCTTCGAGTTCATCGAGGTTTTCTACAATCGGCAGCGGATTCACAGCTCGCTCGACTACCTCAGTCCGGCCGAGTACGAGTCCAAGATCCACCACCACAAGGCGGCTCAGGCCGCATAATCAACGTGTCCGGCAAATCGGGGCAATCTCATCCAGAGATGATGCCGATACGGTCGTGGTGTCATGAGGGCCTAAAGCACTGGCACCCGTGTCACAAGTGGGGGACGGCGCGGCCACCAACAGCGCCACGACAGGGGGACGGCGACGAGCTGGCAGTTCCGGCCACGGCCCGTCACAGGGACGACCGTTCGGTAACGCATCGGCTACCTCCAGCTGGGCCTTGGGCCCACCGCGTAAGCATGCGTCGCCAGCACCTTGACGCGCAAGACGGGGGCACCGCACGTGCATGCCGTGGGGTGGCGAGCGCCTTGGTACGAATCCGTCTGAGAACCCCTGTCGCGTACGGATGCAGCACCAACTCGGGATCGCGCGCAAGGTCCGGCGACTCCTGAGCTTCGGTCCCAGATTGGGAGGCGCCTGAGACGCCAGTGGGGCAGGTGGCCACAGTTGGTTGTTTCTCAACAGATGCCGAGTCGCGTTCGTTGTCCGCGGGGCATGTCTTGTGCGCCTGGGCCTTGTGACAGCACGGGCATCGGCGTACCTTCGACTTTGGAGGTCGACCAACGCAGAACAGACGGCACTGAGACTGGGGGAATGACAGATGAGACTGCGACGGGTTCTGTGTAGCCAATTGAGGCTGATCGCATTATTGGGGGCGGCCTTCCTACTCGGAGGTGCTACCGTCGGAGCTGTTCAGATGGCTGGGGCCAGCGACGGCACCGGAACCACTTACCACGCCTGCCTGTCGAAGGGCGCTCTGTCGAAGGTCGGAACCGTGACACCGAGGTGTCCAACGGGATCAAAGGTCATCGCATGGATCTCGATTGGCCCGCAGGGGGCCCGAGAACCAGAAGGACCCGTAGGACGTGCTGGCTCCCCAGACAACTGTTCGGCGACTCCCTATCCGGGAATTGACCTTGCAGACTGTACCTTCATAGGCGCCAACCTGACCCGCGCCAACCTGACCGGCGCCGACCTTGCCGGCGCCAACCTGATCGCCGTCGACAGCACCGGCGCCAATCTGACCGGCGCCAATCTGACCGGCGCCAACATGACCGATGACAAGACCGGCGCCAACCTGACCGGCACCGTTCTGACCGGCGCCAACTTGGTGGGCGTCACCCTGACCGACGCCAACCTGACCGGCGCCGCCCTGACCGACGCCAACCTGGCCGGCGTGTCCTCGGGAGGCATCACCGGAACGCCGCTCGCCCTTCCCTCGGGCTGGAGTCTCATCAATGGTTACTTGGTTGGTCCTGCCGCCGACCTGGCCGGCGCCAACCTGACCGGTGCCAACCTGACCGGTGCCAACCTGACCGGCGCCAACCTAAGCAGCGCCGTTCTGACCAATGCCACCCTGACTGGCGTCAACCTGAGCGACGCCTACCTGGTTGGCGACAACCTGTCCTTGGTCAACCTGTCCTTGGTCAACCTGACTGGCGCCAATTTGACTGGCGCCGACCTCGCTGGTGCCAATCTGACCGGCACCAACCTCGTTGGCGCCAACCTAAGCGGCGCCAACCTAAGCGGCGCCGACCTGACTGGCGCCGACCTGGCCGGCGCTCTCCTTTATGACGCCGTTCTGACCAACGCCGTTCTGACCAACGCCGATCTGACCAACGCCAAACTGACCTACGCCGTTCTGACCAACGCCCACCTGACCGATGTCACATGGTCGAATGCCACCTGCCCCGACGGCACCGACAGCAACAACGACCGGGATACTTGCGCCAACAACCTCGGCTGACTCACGCTGCGAGCACGCTGTTGTGGCCGGGGGTCCCTTGCGTGAGGGTCCATCGGCCTGTTCCGCATGTTGCCGATCAGCTCGCACTGGA
>CAVSHA010000004.1:0-312506 GCA_963727645.1 uncultured Acidimicrobiaceae bacterium | reverse complement strand
AAGCCGCCAGGGTCATCAGGACGAGCGTGGGAATACCCGATGGATCAGGACCACCCGGAGTCAGCGTGGCACTGCGGCGTCGCCAGGTCCGACCACCGTTCACCGAGAGGAAGAAGGCCTTCGGCTCGTGTCCCATGCCAACGTCTCCCAAGCCACAGGTGGTAGCGAGTGTGTCCTCGGATGTCCCGACCAACGCGTCGAACTCGCCGTGGAGACACGACGGCATCGTCCTCGTCCGCCATCGAGACTGGGACGTGCTGATCGCGTAGAGGGGGGCAGAACCTTGCAAAGGTTGGAAGTAGACGACGATGTCGCCGGACCGGGGAAGCAAGGCCATGAGTGGAAACTGCGACCGAGGCGGTGGACGCAAAAGAGGTTCAGGTTCGCGGTGCGTACTCGTAGCCGACAACCGCCATACCTGGGCGGTGTTGCCCAACGAGTTCACGACGAGCGCGACAACATACCGCCCTTCGCTCACCAAGGACTCGACAGCGCCTCCGAGCTTGACCATCTGCCACGAACGGCCCTGGTCAGAAGTGAGGGCGAGGTTGCTGTTGGTGGCGAGCCAACCTCTAGCACTCGACGAGAACGAGAGCGTCGCGCCCGTTGCTCCTGTGTTCAACGCCCGAGGAAGTTGTGACCCTGTAGTTCGCCATACGCGTCCGCCGTCAGTCGACACGACGAGCCAGGCAGGAAACGCCTCAAACTCCCCACCGCCCCGTCCGATCGAACAGTAGATCTGCGATTGGGTGACGCCGATGGCTGTCGTCCGGCTCAGAACATACAACGAGGCGAGATAAACGCCCGGGACTGTCGTGCCGGGACGGAGCACGATCTTGCTCTCGCTGCAACGTGAGCCGGGCGGAGGAGGAGTCGTTCGAATCGCAACCGCTGTCGACGGCAAAGTAGTCGAGGGTGTCCCACGGGTGGTGGTCGTGGTCGTCCTCGACGTTCTCCCATGAATGGTGGTCATGGTGGTCGTCGAGGACGTGCTGCAGGCCGCGGCCGCTAACGCCACCGTCGTAAGCGCGACGATGCGCCAGATTCGCATCGGCTTCATCGTGCCACGGTTCGTGCGATAGCGACTGCGCGCCCCTGTCCCCCAACATCGGACCGTAGTCACTCAGAATGCGGGCGGGTCAGTGTGCCCTGTAACAGCACCTGCAAACTGCATCGCGACCCTATCGGCGTTCGGACTCCGAGGAAGGCTCGGTCAAGGCCCGTAGAAGCAATTCCGGAGTCATTCGGGGACGACGGGATCGCGAGGCCTCAAGGGGACGCTGCTGTACTCAAGGGCGTCCTTGGAGATGAACCGGTGCGGCCAGTTATCGGGTGTTGCTTATGGTCGAGAGGAAGCGTGAACGTCGGCAAAGCAGCAATCACCTGACGACACCGGAGCGGCCCGGTGAGCAAGACCAGGTCCGCTATCGACGAGATCGGCTCGGGGTTCGCATCGGAACTGAGGTCGAGCGAACGATTGTCGCTATCAATTGAATCTCTTGTGGCTATCAACTGAATCCTTGTCCATGTCGGGTCGGGAAAAGAGCCAGCGGACAATCGGTGTCAATCGGGTGATCAGCCGATCAAAGAGCGCCATCGGGAGGGCGCGATGCTTGCCCGAGCCCGGTGTACTTGTCGAGTACTTGAGACGTCAAGGTCGGCCCCCACCGCCACCTGACCTAGCACCCGCCCCCTCCGCACCCACGTGGCGGAACGTGGACGCCTTTGTGCGCGTCGAACGCGAAACCGCGACGTAGACGTTTAGTGAGACTATGAGCACAGTGCGCAAGCTCGGCGCGATCGGTGCAGTGGTTCTCGTGTTGGCGCTCCCTGGCTTCACGAACCTCCGCGGATCGACGACGGGGCCGACAATGAGCGCAGCAGCGAGAACGACCTCGACAGCGTCGAGGGGGAGTGGCGCATCGAAAACTACTGCGCAACCACAAAGGGCATTCGTCGCAACCCAACTGTTCACGCCAACCAACAACGTCATCTACGTGGTTGGGACATCCTCGGGACCCGAAGGCGGACAGGTCGAGCTATTCCGCAGCGACAACCGCGGCCGCAGTTTCCAACAAGAGGCCCTACCGCCGGCAAGTCGCCTGACGACCATTCGCCGTCACGGTAATCTCACCGTTCAGTTCCAAGGCGCGGAGCGGGGTGTCGCCATTGTCGGTTCCTCGCTCTTTGTGACGGGCGACGGCGGAAGATCTTGGCACCACGCTCCCGGACCGATCAGGGGAACGTGGGTTTATTTCGCGAGAGGGAACACCGTCCGGATGGAAGCAGCCGGCTCGGTCGCGTATGCCGTCGTCATCCATTGCCTGAACGGCGACAACTGCCCCTCCTACGGGTTGTACCGATCGACGAACTGGTTCTCCTCGTGGGTGGAGGAACCTGCGCCCGACAGCGGCAAGTTCAACGCGGCTGGAGGCATCGACCTCAGCGCCTTCGGGTCCGATGTTTGGATCCTCGTTGGCAACGGGGTGAGTCAGCTGAAGCTCTTCGGCTCGACGAACGAAGGTCGTTCCTTCGAGAAGCTTGTTGCCCCATTCGCCATCTCTTGCGGGACCACGCCGTTTACTGCCCGTGTGCTGTGGATCTCCTGCTCGACAGGGATGCAGGTGGCTTTCTTTCGCTCCACAGACGGCGGAGCACACTTGACCCGTCTACCGATCTTCGGCTTCGGCACCGACGGGACCGTACTGTGGCCGGTGTCCGCTTCAACGGCGTTCTTCCAGCCCGGGATCACCGCGGTGAGGCCGGGGCTCTACAGGACGACTGACGGCGGGCGAATCTTCGTGAAGCTGAGAGGCTTGCCCGCGGCCTTCGGAACTAATGGGCTGGAAGTGACAGGCATGTCCTTCGCCGACGATCTCGACGGTTTCGCCCTCTTGAGCACGGGAGTGATTTTCAGGACGTCCGATGGCGGTGCCACCTGGATACCAATTCTGCTGTAGCACGACCGCTGATTCACCTCGTCGCCTCGCAGCGTTCTTTAGGCGCGACTCACCGGATGCGATTGGGCGCGATGCCTGACCGCCTTCCCTGACCTGACACCACCAGCCCCCATCCCCGCCATGTGGGCGAATATTGGGGGCACCCCTCGTGCCGTCCCCATCGCATGTCTTCCTAACGATGTAACGCGCTTTCGCGCCACCTGTTGATCGCGTGTCGCCCGAAGGGGTCGGGTTGAGTGTGGTAGCGGGTGCCCGCAGCCACACCTGTGGCGTATTCACTAAGAGCATCGGCATCATCGGGCTTCCAGCCGTGACCCAAGGCCCAAGTCCGCACTCGTCCGGGCGGGAAGCTATAGCCGTGATGTCTTAGATGCATGAAGATATGAACTGCTCCTGCGCGGGCACCAGGATCCTTCATACTCTTGTCTCGTCGTTCCAGGCGGAGGTTGTATATGCGTCTTCGTCGATAGACGAACCGCTGCAGATCTTTCAGAGCTTCCTCTACTACAGGATCGAGGTGCTCCGAGCTTCGCTGTTCCGGACTGCTCACGCAGTCCATTGTGCCCCGTCGCTTGTCGTGCCTCCTCGCCGCCATGTGTTTCGTCCTCTCACTCCTTGGTGGGGTGCAGCCCGGCCGCCCTCCAGGCGAAGTTGCTTCTACAAGATGCTCCTTCTCATCGGGCGACATGCGCACCTACCCCCAGACGTGTCGTCACGGCGAACTTCATGAGCACCTGCCTCTAGGGGTCGGTAACGTACGCGAACCGGACTCGTCCCGGCTTCTTGAGAACATGACAACGCAGGCGGGAGCGACATGAGCTTTACGTGGTTCCGCTGGGGAGCCAGAGTCGTGGCCCTAGCCCTGGTTGCCGCGGCAGCCGTGCTCGTCCTTACTGAGCCGACGGTCGGCTACGTCTTCAATGGTCAGCACCTGATCGGAGCTTGCAGTACTCCGTGGAGCACTTGGCGACACCCTTTCAACTACCCGGTGCCAGCGAATGTCGCGATGCTGCTCAACGCGTGTGCGGCTACCTACTTGGACAGATGGCACCTTGCGTGGGGATTCGTGCTCGGAGCGCTCGTCCTCGGCACGGCGTCGCTTGCCTCGTCCGTTGGTCTGCTTCGGAAGCGCCACACCCACGCCGTACATGCGTCCTAACCAAGGGTCCCGCTTTACGGCCGAGTCGAGCTTGGCCGCTGCGTCGCGATCGGTCTCGGCGAAGAGGTGTCCATAGTGGACGTAGGTAAACGCGACACTCGAGAGACCGGCACGTCGCGCGATCTCCGACGGATCGACGCCTGCCGCGGCGAGAAGTGCAACCACGGTGACGAGTTGTCGACCGCGCTCGACGCGTCTCACCGCTCCCGCACCGCTCCCTCTCGTCGCGGACTCCGCACCGGCTGTGGGGCCGGACCGGGTCGCGGTCGCTTCAGGACCGCTTCGGTCACGGGGTCGAGCGGCGCCCGGCGTAGCGATCGCTCGGCCGAAGGCATCCCCGGTCGCTGTCCACGCGAGCGCGCCACCCTTTTGTTCGCGTAGTCGTCGCCACGGTCCTGGCCGGGACGGGCAACGACCTCGATGCGCCGCGCGGAGGTCACGCTCCCAGGCGACTTCGGCCGGATGTTGTGCGATCCACGCCTCGCGAGCAACCTGGGCTTGCCGGAGCGACACCAGATCGAGCGTCGCCCGCTCGGCGTTGGCGAGACGAGCCCGGGCGGCTTCGCACTCCCGAAGCGCTCGTTGCTCGCGCCGCCGCGCCTCATCGAATGCCCATCGTGCGTTGTGCTGCTCGTTCTCGGAGGCTCGCCGTGTCTCCTGGCCGAGGCGACCAGGCAGGTGTGCCCGCAGCGGCTCGCGTTCGCTCTCGGTCACACGCGACTGGGCGAGCCGTGTCGCGTTCTCGGCCCGAATGGCCGCCAGCTGCGCGTCTCGAGCGCCGCACGCGCGGCTTCGAGGTTCGCCCGCGGCACAAGGGCCGCGATCTCGGCGCTCCGGTCTGGGCCTGCCTCGTGGTCGACGCGCCATCTCGCCGCGTCGTGGAGATCGGCCAGCAAACTCGGGTCGTCGAAACGAACGAAGTTCCGGCGGATGACGTCGTGTGCCGATCGGTCCACCTCGTCGTGGCGGAGCACCCTCGCAAGCACCTCGAGCGCCCCGGACGCGGGGTGGCGCAGTTGGGCGTCGGGGTCGTCGTCGCAACAGATGACGAAGGCGCAGTTCTCGTCGCGCCCGCGGCTCATCCCGACGTAGAGCTGCGCGGCGCTCATCTTCTCGTCGACGAGCACGATCGCGCGCTCGGCGGTCTTGCCCTGCGCCTTGTGGATCGTGAGCGCGTAGCCGAGCGCGACATGCTCGCGCACGTAGTCGGAAGGGAGCACCGCCCGCTCGCCCGTTTCCAGCGAGGCGACGTGGATCGACCCGTCGGAAACCGTGCCCGTCACGCTCCAGCGCGCGCCGTTGTGGACGAACTCGCCTCGACTGGTCTTGATCCGCCGGTCGTTCTCGAGCGTCACGACCTCGTCGCCGTAGCTGACGTGGCCGGTCGCGATCCGCACGCTCTCGGCCCCGACGTGACCGCGGGCAACGAGCTCGGCACGACAACGGCGCGACAACTCCTCTGTCGTCGCGTTGTCGCCTGCCATAAGAAGGAGCGAGTGGCCGGCGCCGTGCGCGTCCTTCCACGCCGCGAAGGCGCGATCGACCATCTCGGCTCGGCTGCCGCCCTCGAGCCGGCCGTGACGAAGGTAGGCGGGGAGGATCGACGGGTCCCCTTCTCGGAGGTGGAGCGACGCCGCAGCCTCCCAGGCGTGGCGGAAGCGACGGACGGTTTCGAGCTCTTGCGCGCCGTGGTCGCCGACGAGCGTTCGGAAAATGCCGCCCGGCCCGACCGCGCCGAGCTGGTGCGGGTCGCCGACGAGCACCACCTTCGCGTCACGCTCCTCCACGAGATGGAGCAGCTTCGCAGGTCGTCGGTGCGAGCCATGCCGGCCTCGTCGAGGACGACGACGCTCCGGTGGTCGAGGAGGAACGTCGAGCGTCCGCGGTCGGTGTCGAAGAGGAACTTCGCGAGCGTGTCGGAGCGCAGCCCCGCCTCGTCACGCAGCACCGACGCCGCCATCGCCGAGGGCGCGAGCCCGATCGGACCGAAGCCGGCCGCGTTCCATGCTTCGCGTGCCGCGTCGAGCGCGCGGGACTTGCCGGCTCCCGCGGGACCGACGAGGAGCGCGACCCGCTCGCCGCCACAGACCAGCCCGCGCACCGCTCTTGCTGATCCTCGCCGAGGCTCGAGCGGTCGAGCACCGTGTCGGCGATCGCCTCCGGCACCACCGCGGCGTTCGCGTCGCCACCGCGCGCGCCTCGAGGACGCGGCCTCCCGCCGAAGCGTCGCCGCGGTCGTATAGCGCGATGCGCCGTGACGCTCGTGCTGTGCCATGCCGTCCCGCCGGCGAAGCGTCGCCGGGACCTCGACCGGCAGCGGTGAAGCAAGCCGAGCACAGCCGCGTCGGCGAGTACCTCGTCGGCGGCCTCCTGCGGCGACCCGGAGCAACTCCGCGTCCGTCCCGGTGACGACGCGGCCAGCTCCTCCATGACCTCGGAACGCGCCCAGGTCGCGGTGCGCTCCTCGAGGCGGGCGATGAGCTCCGCCGCGGCCTCCCCGGCGCTCGGGTGCGGGCGGCGCCGCCCGGTCACCCGGGAAAGCCAGCGCTCCGGCGCCTGTCCACACGCCGCGGCCTCGTCCGCCAGCGCGACTAGCACTCCTCGGTCGGCGTCTCGGCGTCGATCTTCGGGGCCCGGCTGCGATAGGCGGCGAGCTGGAGCACCCGGCGCGCTCGTTCGGCGAGAGCGACGTCCGAGCTCCGCCTCGCGGTTCGCGACGAGCTGTCGCCTAACGACTTCACTTCGTGCCGACGCGCCGACCAGTGCTCGAGGAGCACCTTGGGCACGCCGCGATCTCCGCCGCGCCGTTGTCGTCGACGGCGGTCCAGTCGACCCCGAGCCGCTCGGTGAGCTCGGCGCGAAGCGCCGCCTTGTAGAGCATGCCGGTCGGCCTTCTGGTGCTCGTAGAGCTCGCGACCGTCCAGGCTGAGCCACGCCGTCCTCGGCACGCACCTTGTTGGCGACAAGGACGTGGGTGTGGAGCTGCGGGTCCGCCGGCACGCGAAGTGCGGTGGAGGAAGCCCGCTGCGACAAAGCCCTCGGTGTCGACTTGGAAGACCCCGCTGCGCCGCGGCGCGTGAAGGCGGCGTGGTCCTCCAGGAAAGCGAGCGACGCGGCAGACGGCGTGTTCGTGCGCCGCAACGACTGCTGTCGGAGCTCTTCGCCGCCGACTCCCCACAGCACAGAGACGCTCTTGGGTGGACGAAAAGGTCGAGCCCGAAGCCGGCGACGACGTTGCTCGTTGTCGGGATCGAAGCTCCGCCCGAGCGCACGTCCGTCGCGGGGATCGGCTGCCGTGACCGAAGAGCCGCTCGAGGCTCGAGCACGTGTCGACCTCGGGGTCGGCGAGCCCCATTGCCTCTGCTCCGCGGCCGAGGAAGCGGCCGGGACGCTCCGCACCGCTTGCGAAGTAATCCTCGCGGCCGGGCACGATCTCCTCGGCGAAGTAGCGCCAGCCGAGGGCCCGAGCTTCGTCAGGCTCATCATCGGCCGCGACGCTCCCAAAGGCAACCCCGCCGAGCGCACTTCCAGTGCAGCAGTGTCTGGCGCTGGGGTCACGAGGAACAGTTATGACAGGCGAGAAAAGGCTTGTAAATGGCTGCAAAAGAAAAGGTAAATGGCGGTCAATAAAGGTAAATGTGAAGGTGGCGCTGTGAAGTGACCGGGAGGCGATCGGCAGGTTCAAGAGGCCGATCGGCAGGTGGTGTGAGAGACGGGAACGCTGAGGGGCAAGTGGAACGCATCGAATGGCGAGGCAAGCGCCCAGCCCAGCGTGTCGTCAGCCGGCTCGGTGTACTGCGACCCGTCGCGGGTCGCGACGCGCCCGAGTCGCGCTCGCGCGTCGCGTTCCGGCGACGCGTCGGTGAGCCAGTGCATCCCCCCACCATGCACGAGCGCGTTCTGACGCTCGGCAGGCTCGATGACGTTCGGGAAGTCCGGGAGATCGATGTCGAGCCGACCGGGACGACCGATTCATACTCCCCGAGCCGGCAGCGGTCACGGAGAAACCTGGACGCCAGCCCGGAAGCCCTGCGTGGTACATCACCGCCGCTGTAGCCCATGGTGCGGATAAGGCGGGCGAATTTCGCTAATCGCAACAAGTGGCCTCTGAGCTGCGCCTGTGAGGTTTCCTGTGAGGTCTCCTGTGAGATTGGCTGTGAAGTCGTCGCCAGAAAAGTCTCCGGAAACTTGCCGCTGTGAGTGTTTCTGTGAGTGTTGCTGTGAGTGTTGCTGTGAGTGGCCCTCTTCATACTTCGGGTCGTGGACGCTGCCCGAAAGAGCCCAATGAATGCCGTCGCGAACCTGCAACGTCAGGCACCGCCCGTTCGTACAGCCACTACTCCCTTAGAGAGGAGGATCTGGCATAGCCCGCCGGAGTCCGGTGGTCGCCGCTCGTGCGCCGGGCCGGACAACGATCCCGGGAGGTTGTTCGGAAAACACCGAGACGCCCGGTGATTGGTCAGTGATGGCGATCGGTGTGAGCGGTTCCGTGAGCGATCCGGGAGCTGCGTGTAAATGGAACAGCGCACCGTATGAACCGAGCGGCGCCGTCACGAAGCGGGCGCCGTCCGGCGTCCAACCGTCGTTACCTCCATCCGCAGGTTCCGACCGAAGACAACACGAGCTGACGAAATCGAGCACGACCCTCGCCGCTGTCAGCCAAGACGCAGGAAAGAAAGGACGTCATGAAGACTGTCGAGCAGTTGCCATTTCCTGAGCTATTGGACATCACGGAGGCCGCCGAGTTCCTCTGCACCTCGATCCGCCACATGCGTCGTCTCGTGGCCGAGGACAAGCTGTCGGTCGTGAAGATCGGCGGCAAGCTCCGCTTTGACCGAGCCGACCTTCAGAAGTTCATCGACGACCATCGGCGGCCCGGACGCGCGTCGTAGAGAAGATCGCCGCGAACACAAGGCGGATATTCCCATTGGCGTCGGTTACAAGAGCTGGCGTAACTCCTCGATCGTCAACTGCGTGTCAGCGAGAATGCTGCGCAAAGTGCCCTTCGCGACATCACGGCCCTGATGTACCGGGACCGTCGTGCCGCCATCGTCGGGGTGACGCAGGACGTAGTGGCTGCCGGTAATCCGAGCGACTGGACGCGGAGAAGGCACGACCAGCGTTTGTCAACTTCGCGTAGCGTCTTACCGACATCACTGGTAGCATGTCGACCATGAGCACGACGAGTGTGGCGTCGGAGATACGCAAGCGGATCTTCGCCTCGCGCGACCGCTTCTGGCGGCCCGAGGACTTCGATGGCTCTCCCGACGCGGTCGCCCAGACGCTCTCGCGGATGACTCGAACCGGAGATCTCTGCCGAGTCCGGCGAGGGCTCTACTGGTGCGGCACACCCACCCGACTCGGCATGGCTCCCCCGCCACCCGATCGCCTCGCTGGTGAGATCGTCGGTGGCACAGGCACCGGTCCTAGCGGATGGAGCGCCGCCCTGGCGCTCGGCCTTTCAACCCAAGTGACGCGCCGCGAGGCGATCGCCGTGCCAGGACGAGCGCCACGCAGTCCAGGCCCCGTCCACTACGTCAGTCGTGCGGCTAGCACCAAGCGCCGCGATGAGCGACTCCGCCCTGCCGAGATCGCGCTCTTTGAGGTCCTGCGAGACTGGAACACCCTCGTCGAGGTCTCAACACACGACGCAGTGGATCGGATTGCCAATCTCGCTGACAACGGTACGGTCCGTCTCGACCGGCTCGCCCGCGCGTCGCAAACCGAGCCACCCCGAGTTCGGGAGCGACTTCGCCGTCTGTTCGGCGCGCTCGGCCGACCGGCATTAGCCGACACCGTTCGGCCCGCTCGCAGCGAGTCGGTTCACCACGACCTCGCACTGACCGGCTGACGATGCCCCGATTTCGGGGCTTGGGCGAGTTCGGACCGACGCTCGATGCCGCGGCCGAGCGCCTCGGTATCAGCCCCACCGCCGTCGAGAAGGACTATTGGGTGAGTGAGGTCCTTCGGGTGCTGGCTCGCGACTTCGGCGCTGCCTTCATCTTCAAGGGCGGGACCAGCCTGTCGAAGGGCTATCGCAGTGGAGCGCTTCTCGGAGGATATCGACGTCCTCGTGTTGCCCACAGGACGCGGGCGCGGCACGACCGACAAGCTGATGAAGGACATGGGTGAGGCTTCAGCCGAAGGTATCGGCGGGACAGCGACACCGACGGCGCGGCTGACGATTGGGCGCGGGCGGCGCGTTCGCCTGCGAGCAGCGCGATCGGCTAGGGCTGCTCCGAGAGAAAGCGGGCGGCATCGAGAAGCGGCGCAAGGTATCGGCGGCTGCGTCTCTCGATGTCGGCGAACGCCGGGACCTCGCCCGGTAGGTAGTCGCCGAGCTCCCCGTCCCATCGATCGCGATACCCAGCCATGCGTCTCTCAAACGTTGCCGACCACTCCCGAGGTGAAGTTCGCTGCCGTCCCCGCCCTTCGTCGTTCTCCGCCTTGCGCAGGTAGAGGTGCCAGGCTTCCAAGGGATCAACGTTGCCGTCGTCGAGCAGTTCGTGAATGTCGTACAGGTCGCGGCATTGCAAGCGCTCGGCAATGCATCGAACCTTCTCCGCCGCTACCTCGTCGAGGGTGTAGCCGTCGATCGCCTTGCCCTCGGGAAGGTCGGGCCAGCGTGGTTGCAACGCGATCCTGCGGTGCGACTCGACCAGTTCGGTATCGGAGATGTCGAGCTTGAGCTTCCGGGGCTTGGCGCCGAGCGGCCCCACGTAGTTCACCCACGGGGTACCACCCTCACCGTCAACGATCTCCAGGAGGGGTACTTCGAGGCGCTTGCGGCAGGTGTCCACCGCAACCGCGACGAGGGCGACGGCGTCGCTGCTCGAGAGACCGTCGATGGCGGAGAAGTCGAGATCGGCGGAGTAGCGGTAGTCGGCGAAGTAGCAAAGGCGGAGCAGGGTGCCCCCCTTGAACACGAGACGCGGGTCGCCGACGGCGCCGATATCGGTGCAAACGTGGGCCAGCACGTAGTCGCGCTCGATGGTCTGAGCGGGGAGTCGCTCATCGTTGGCTCGCTGCGTGATGACACCCTTGGCGATCATGCTGCCACGACCGCTTCCAGCTCGGTTGCCGGATAGGGCCAGGCGACGCCCCATGTCTTGTCGACCCAGCCGTTCTCGTCGCGCGCCTTGCGATCCAACTCGATCAGGGAGCGCCACACGGGCAGTTCCAGCCCCTGCGCCACAGGGAGCGACAGCGTGGTCGCGATGGACCCAATCCGGCGGTAGGAGGCATCGGCGTTGATCTCACGGGCGAGATCGCGGATTCCCAAGACGGTGCCTGCCGCCGCGAGGGCCTCGGCGACCCGCGGCGCGCCTCCCACCAGGAGCGGGCGCGAGGCCGCGTCCAGGAGTGCTCTCGGCACTGTTGCGACGCGCGACGGGCCGAGAGGTTCGGTCCCGACGAGGACGGTGTCCCCTCTCTCACGAATGACACGAAGGGGCCGTCCGGTCAGCGCCTTCTCCCGAGGCCGATACGGGCTGGCGACTTGGATGGCACGGACTGGCCGCACCAGCAACCCGTGGTGATCCAGAGCCGTCAGGAATCCGATGCGGTGGGGGTGGCCGGCGAACACTGCGGCGACCGCCGAGCCGAGGTCGTCCCACACCGCTGCCGTCCCCAGGGAACCGATCTGGCGGATGGCGTACTTTCCGACCGCCAGGCGATCCACCAAGCCCATGCTCGTCCAACGGGCGAGCAGGTTGGAGGTGGCCTGACGCGACGTACCAAGGGCCTCTCGAACCTCGGCCGCGCTGAAGGCCGTCCGCCCTTCGCTGGCGAACCGGTCGAGGACCTTCAAAGTCCGATCGTTTGCCATGATCGTCTCCAGTTCACGTTTGACGTGTATCGGTGACGACTATAGCAACTCATACTTGTCGGAAGTGTCACTTGTACACGCTGCACGTGAACTAGCGCCCGCTAGCACAAACAATGTGGGGCGGTGGGCCTTTTCAGCCAGACTCCAATTCCCTTGACGCCGCCCGTGCCAGTAGGCGGCCGAGGATGTTGCCTGGGCACAAGGCCTTGGAGCAATCGACTCAGGGCGAGAAGACAGACCCGTCGTCGAGGATGACCGGCCTCTGATTCCCTGGCCGATCGTCGACGCGGCCCCGGTAGTCGACGAGCAGGGCGATGCCGACAGCGTCCAGCGCCACGGGCCGAGACCGATCTGTCTTGGTGGTCTTCTCCGACAGCCCGCCGGGGATGGCGATGACCGACCGGACTGTGCCCGTAGAACAACCGGAGAGTCGGAAGCACCGCTCGATTCGCTACCTCAACACCCTGATCGAAGAGCACGAGCACGCCCGTGCGCATGTGTGGCTTGAGTGTCGCTCGCGGCGGGCATTTCGGGCATCAGACCATGTCCACCGCCACCGTCAACTCATCAGGCACTCCGAACTCGGCGATCAAGCCTGCGAGAGCCTCACGCAGATCGTCAACCGCCTCCTCGCGCGTAGCTCCCTCGCCGTTCGCGCTAACGCTGGGCCGTAGTTGCGCGTGCGCGCACCAGACCCCGTCCTCGTCCTCTTCGACGGTGTACGGAACGTGCACAGCTTTGGTCATCACGGCCTACTCCTAACGCGGTGAACTCACTTAGCGTAGATAGGGGCCGACACGAAAACCGTCTCCTCGCTCTCTGTCAGCCCGTCTCCGCGCACTCGGAGTAATCCGCGCCAAGAAGCCAACGATTGCTTATCGGAAGGCCGTGACCGTTGATGACCACTTGTGCCCGGTCTTGCGCTCCCCGCCGCTCCCATTTCGCTCCCATCGGGGCCGATATAATGGCATCCATCAGGTAGTTTTAGGCAATCGGTACGGTACTGCAAAGCCCTGTACCCCAGTTCGATTCTGGGCGCCGCCTCCCAGCTCAGAGTCATTTTTTCCGAAGCAGCCAATTTCAGAATCCCGTGTGGATCCCGTCGGACTCCTGCGGATGCAGGTGAACTACGAGGGCCTGCGGTGGCTCGCCGGCCGAGGCGATAACCGAATCCATGTAGTCGGCGAGTTCCCGGCCGCGCTCCGCGGTGGCGTGTTGGTAGCGCAACGCGGCGGCTGGCGACGCGTGCCCGATGGTCGTCATCAACTCCGTGAGGGTCACGTCCGGCTTGCGTGCGAACGTCGTGGCGGCGTGATGGCGGAGGTCGTGGATCCGAAGACCGGAGAGCCCGACTGCCGCGACCGCAGCCCGCCACTCCTCGGAAAGATCTGCGCGACGTAGCGGCAGACCTGAACGGCCCGTGAACACCGCACCGGCCGGACCCGGAGCGCCGTTGGCGGCGATATGGGCCTCGAGGCTCTCAACGAGCGCTCCTGGTAGCGACAAAGACCGGACGCCGGCCTGTGTCTTCGGCTCGGTGATGATCCGATGTCCGTTGATCTCCTGTGCTTGACGCCGGACGTGGATCACCCGATGCATCAGGTCGACGTCCCGCCGCTCGAGCCCGAGCAACTCCCCCGTCCGTAATCCGACGAAGCCTCCGAGGAGCACAAGACACCGAAGACGGGGGTCAATGGCATTGGCGAGTTTCAGCACCGTGGAGCTGTCGAGCATCGGGCGCTCCTCGGCGTGCTCGATCCCGGCCCCCTTCAAGTGGCAAGGATTTCGAGGGATCAGCTCATCGGACACTGCGGTGTTCAAGATGGCCCGTAACACCCGGTAGGACTTCGCTGCGGCGTCTGCGCTGGCGGACGCGGTGAGCTCCGAGTGCCACTTTCGGACGCGTTCGGGTGTGATCTGGCGCAGCTTGGTCTTGGCGAAGGGCGGCAGCAGGTTACGACGGAGCAAACCCTCATAACCCTGGCGCGTCGCCGGCGTGAGCGGTCGTCCCGCAAGAAAGGAGCGACGAAAATGCGCAACGAGGAACCAACCCGCAGTGATCGGCCGCCGAGCTCCACCGGTGATCTCGCAGCTGGTTTCGGCGCGTCGCTCTCGCGTGAGTCCGAGCTCGCGGAGGGCTTCGCCGACGCGCGCCTCGTGCTCCTGGGCGACCTGGGCCACGTCGAGCTCCGTCGCCTCTGCGGCCGGCCATGCTGAGCGCCCACAAGCTTGGCCCAAAGGGCGTCGAGTACTACGTCTCCTACGCCGGGCGCGGCGCGGAGGGCTACTGGTTCGGGAAGGCTGCCGCGTCGCTTGGGCTTGTCGGTGCGGTCGACCCGGCGGCGTTCCGTGCCCTCGCGAAAGGCGAGCACCCCGACGGGGGTCGGCTGTTGGAACGGGTCGCGACCGACCACACGCCGGGCTGGGACATCACGCTTTCGGCGCCGAAATCAGTATCGCTCGCCTGGGCACTCGCCGACGAACCGCTGAGGGCGGCACTTGTTGAGGCGCACCGCGGGGCGGTCAAGGCGGCCTTCTCGTTCCTCGAAGACGAGGGCGGCCGGGCACGGCGCGGCGTCGGGGGCCGCGACGGTCACGTCTCTGCTGGGCTTGCCGTCGCGTGCTTTGTCCACCCCGCCTCGCGCGAGCTCGATCCGCAGCTTCATACACATGGGATCGTCTGCAATGTTGTAGAAGGAAGCGACGGGCGATGGACCGCGCTCGACTCCCGCATGATCTACCTGCACCGACGCGCGGCGGCTTCGATCTATCGCGCCGAGCTTCGCGAACGCGTCGCCGAGCTCGGTGGCAAATGGCTCACGCCGGACCGGCGCGGCCTGTCCGAGCTCGACGGCTTTGACCGCGAGGTGTTGCGCAGCTTTTCGCAGCGAAGGAACGCGATCGAGGCGGAGCTCGAGCGCACCGGTCGATCCGGGCCAAGGGCGAGCGAGGCAGCGTGTCTGAAGACGAGACGCGACAAGCTTGATGTCGAGCTCGTGGAGCTGCGCGACACCTGGGCCGAACGTGCCCGGGCGCTCGGGGTGACCCGTGAGACCGTGACCGCGCTCTTGGACGGGACCGACCGGCGCGTCGCGCCAACTGCCGCCGAGGTGGCCACAGCTCGCAGCGAGCTCGTCGGATCGGCGGGGCTCACCCGTGCCCAGGCCGCGTTCACCCGCGACGACGTGATTGTCGCGTGGGCCGAGCGGTGCACCCAAGGCGCTCGTCGTGGCGAGCTCGAAGGACTCGCCGACGACACCCTCGCCGATCCTGCCGTCGTTCCTCTCGTCGTTGCCGACGAGACCGGACGGCCGCTTACGACCGACCGTCCCCGTGACGGCCATACGATCGTCCGCCTCGTGCGCGCGCCGGCTTCGGGGATCGCGACGCTCACCTGTGCGCTCCGATACTCGACCACCGAGATGCTGAACACCGAATCTCGCCTCCTTGCCCTCGGGCGTGCGGGCCTCGGCGGAGCCTGCGGGGTTGCGGACGCGGTGAGCCTCGAGGCGGTGCTCGCCGATCGGCGAGACCTCTCTTCCGAACAGCCGAGGATGGTGCGGTCGCTCTGCAGCTCGGGAAACGGAGTCGAGGTCGTCGTCGACGTGCCCGGCTCGGGTCAAATGCGCGCCAGGTGGCCGAGTGGGAGCGCTCAGCGCTCGATGCGCTTCGTGAGGGCCGTGCCGGCGAGGCGGCCGCAGCCTATTCCCATCACGGCCGTGTCCATCGCTCGACCAACCCGGCTGAGCTGATCAGTGACATGGTCGAGCGGTGGTGGGTGGCGCGCGAGTCCGGCGATGATGCCGTCCTCTACGCCTACGCCCGCGACGCGGTCCGGGTGCTGAACGGCCTTGCCCGCCGCCATGTCGAGGGGGCGGGCCGGCTGTCGGGCCCAGAGCTCGTCGTCGACGAGTTCGCGCCCGCCGACCTTGCGCCCCGTACCTACCGGGTGGGTGACGAGCTGTGCTGCCTGCGGAACAGGACGCGCCTCGGCGCTGGGCGCGATTCCTCCGGCAAGGGCGTGCGGAACGGCACCCGCGGCATCATCCAGGCGATCGACCGCCAGTCGCGCGAGGTCACACTTGCGACGAGCGACGGCCGCAGCGTGCGCTTGCCCGCCGACTACGTGAAGCGCTCCACCGACTACGGCTACGCCTGGACGCTGCACAAGGGACAGGGCCAGACCGTCGGCCAGGCGCAACGGGGCGACACGGGTGAAGTGGCACGATGCAGGGGTCGCGCGTTCGTCTTCGGCGCGGAGGGCCTGAGCGCCGAGGCGGCGCTCGTGGCGGCGAGTCGTGCGACGGACTCAACCGAGCTGTTCGTGCTCACCGAGCCGGACGAGACGGCGAGCACAGGCGATGGGGACGAGGAGCTGGGCCGGGCGTGGAGCCGCAGCGAGCAGCAGCGACTCGCCCTCGACGAGCTCGGGGCCGCAGCTGAGATCGCTCGTCTCGCCGGAGAGTCTCGGGAGACGCTCGGAAACGAGCGCGACACGCTCGTTTCGTTGATCGGCGCTGGTCCCGCCGTGGACCTGACGTCGCGCCAAGGCGACGCCACCCGTGAGCTTGGCATCTCCCTCGTCCAGCGCGACGAGGCGCGTGAGGAAGCGGGAGTGTTCGCGACGATGAGTGCCACCAGCGAAGGCGTCGAGCGCCGCAACCTGCAAGGTCCCTACACAGCGGCACGACGCCGCCTTGTACACGCGGAGCGCGACGTGACCGAAGCGGCCGAGGCGAGCGAGGCGGCTGATGACGCGCTCTTTGCTCAGCAGTCGGTGCGCGCCGTTCTGGGAACTGACGTGCGTAGTGCCCTCGACGGCCTCGAGATCGTCGATTCCGCGCTCGCTACCCTGCGCCGCCGCGAGATCGCGAGGTGGAGCTCGGAGCCGCCCGAGTACGTCGTTGCCCTGCTTGGACCCCGCCCGACCGATCAAGGCCGCGCGCAACGGTGGCAACAGGGGATCGTCGAGATCGAGGACTGGCGACGCTCGCTTGGCGTAACCGATGACTCAAACTCGCCGAACGCGTGGACGCGCGCGCTCGGCCTGCCGAGCGAGGGTTGGGAAGGCCGACGGCGCCGGCGCGTCGTCGCGAGCCTCGTGGCGGTGCGACGCGACCTCGGCCTCGAGGGGACCGATCGCGCTCGGGCCGTGAACAGCGGTCCTTTGCTCGACCCGGCAACGGCAGCGGTGCTCACGCGAGGTAGAAGCGGCGAGTCACCATCTACTCCTCGGTTACGGGGTGGTGCGCAGCTCGAGCGTGGAAGGTGAGGTCCGCCCGCGGGCCGGGTAAGCGGTTTACCGACCTGGCGCAAGAGGAGCGACGCGATCGGGCTCTTCGGATATCGGCGGGTGCGGCCGCTCGGCCATGTCCGTGTTCGCGAGAGTTACCTGCCCATGAATGGCACTTGCGGGGCAGGCTCCTGACGCAGTATTGGGACGTTCGGCATTTCGGGGTTGACTTTGTGCGGCAAAGTACCGTAGGTTTGTCGCACAAAGTTTGGGAGGTCCGGAGATGGACGATGCACGAGGTGCAGAGGAGTCGGCACTGCCCGGCGAGAGCAATGAGTTTGACCCGCAAGAGGCAGCCCGAGTCCTACGAGAGGCGACGAGCCAAGCACGCCGCAGGTTCGACCTCAGACGGCCGCTGCTATGGGTGTTGGGAGGGGCGGTGATTCTTGTCGCCTACGGAGCCCTCTGGCTTTCGGTACGCGACCAGCACCCCTACCAAGGTCCGAGCCTCGGAGCAATCGTTGGCGTCTACGCCGCCGTCGTCGTCGTGATCGCCCTAAGTGCCAGGTTGCTTCAGCGCGCCACCAAGGGCGTGAGCGGTCCCGTCCGCGTACTGGAGGCCGGCGAAGGGATCGCCGTTGCGATGGCCTACATCGCAACGGCAGTAATTCAGGGTGCCCTCTATCACGCGGGCGCGAGCCACGCGATCGTGTACGGAATCATCCCGGCCGCCGGGCCCCTGGTGATCGTCGGATCCACCGTCGCAGGCATTGCCGGTAGCCGACAGGACTGGTCCCTGTTCGCCGTGGCGCTCGCCGTCGTTTGCGTCGGCACCGCCGGGCTGTTCGTGAGCGCGGCCGCATCATGGGCGGTAGTCGGAACCGGCCTGTTCGTCATCGCACTTGTCGCTGCGATCGCCAAGGCGTGGACGCAACACCACGAGCTACTGCTCGCATGAAGGACGACGAACTCGACCCGCTCATCCATGCCCCAGCCCGACTGCGAATCGTAGCGACTCTCGCCGCTCTTCCCTCGGGCAACGCGCTCACGTTCCCTCGATTGCAGGACATGATCGGACTGACCCCCGGCAACCTCATCACCCACCTGCGAAAGCTGGAAGATGCGGGCTACATCAGCACTGAAAAGACAGGGAACGGTGTTTCCTCGCGAACAACCGTTGAGCTGACGCACCAAGGTCGTGCTGCGCTCAACACGTACGCCTCAGTTCTCCGCAAGCTGCTCACTGACCTTTAGCGTTCCGGCTCTGCGAACGAACTGGTCAAGATCTCCAGGAAGCGTCTTACGGTGGGCGAAGGTGTCCCTGATCGCCGGGTCGGTGGGGCACGTTGCGGTCCACTGCGCATCGAACGCTTAACTTTCGCGAGCGGTGCAAACGGTCATTCCGAGGTGTGGGATTGCATCCGCGTCGCAGCACGGGGCGTCCGAACATCACACACACCTCATTATGGGCTTTCACCCATAGCACGCCAGACGCGATCGTGGCCGTGCGCCGGGCCGCCCACGACGACGGGAGCGGCACCGCCTCGCGCGTCGCTCTGACCGAGCCCTTCTATCCACAGGGCCGTGACCTGGATCTGTGAGTGTTGCTGTGGCATCCCTCCCAGGCCTGTTCGCGATGAAGCTCGGTGTCATCACGAGACATGGAACGCTTCGCGACTACTACGACCTCATGGAGATGGAGAAGCGCACTGGCCTCACCGCGGAAGAAGGCCCTTCGCTGTTCGTGAGGCGCTACCACACGGCAGGAGTCGACGCCGCGCTCGCCGGCGTGATCTTCGCCCTTGGACCAGCTGCGATCGCCGATTCGACAGGTGATCCGTCGGGCGCAGATCCCGCGTTTGCTGATCCGAAGTCGGGCGGTGAGGCGACTGATCGACGACTGGCCCACTGACGCCGTGTCGCCTGTTTCCGGGGCCGTGTCCTGCGCCTGCTCCTTCTAGCGCTCGCCTCCCGTCCAGTGGGTCACCACACGCAGGCCACGAGAAACCTCGCCCGCCACGGTCACGCCCTGCCTCCCGTCAAGCCTGTCCAGGAAAGCTCCCACTTTCTCGAGCCAGACGTCCGGCTCCTCGATATGCGGCAAGTGGCTCGAGTTCTCGAAAAGCGCCCATTCGACGTCGGGGATCCCCGCCATCATCACTTCTTGAATACGCGGCGTGGCCTCGTCGTAGCGGCCCGACACCAGCAAGGTCGGTACGTCTATCTCGTGAAGTCGGTCCCTTATGTCCCAGTCCTTCAGGTTCCCGACAACGTAGAACTCACTAGGCCCGTTCATGGCGAGATACACGGTCGGATCCTGCTCGAGTTGCGTGAAACCACGGGTCAGGCAGTCTGGCCAGGGAACCCGACACAAGTGGCGCTCGTAGTAGACCCGGCATGCGGCGGCGTAGGCGGGGTGATCGGTCGTTCCCGCAGCCTCATGGGAGCGCAAAGTCTCCTCGACTTCGGGCGGAAGCTGAGATCTGAGCTTGTCGGCCTCTTCTACCCACAAGGGGAACGAGGGCATCGAGTCGCAGATCACGAGACCCTTGAGTCCGGCAGGATGCTCGAGCGTGTGCTCCATCACGAGCATGCCACCGCATGACTGGCCGAGCGCAACGTACTGATCGGCGATGCCGAGATGCCGCAAGAGGGCGTCAAGCTCCCGTTTGAAGACTTCCATCGTCCAAAAAGACGTGGGGGCGGAGGGCAGGTGCTCGCTCTTGCCGCAGCCCAGTTGGTCGTAGAGAACACACACCCGGCCGTCTGCGCTGAGATCGGCCATCGGTTCGCAGGAGTCGCTTGCGCCGCCCGGGCCACCGTGGCAGATCACCACGGGCAGCTTTGCGGGCACAGCCTCCGCTGCACCCACGACGCGGTACCAGGTTCGGTGCCCGTCCCAGTCCAAGAATCCCTCTAGCGAGCTAGACATTCGGCTCCCTTTCCATGGGTGACAGACCAACTCGACAACACCCCGGTTCCGACGACCGGCCCTGGAACCGAGCTCTCCACATTGCCGATGTTCAGACGATGCCGCTCGCATGCACTTTGTCCGTACGCGACCGGAGGGCGGACCCGCTCAGCGGCGGACATCCTGGTCACGCAGCACCACGTCTCGGATCGCGCCGATCAGGTCGTGATAGGACTTGATGAAGCTTCGCAGGGTCCGGACGGTGGCGCCGAAGCTCTCGAACTGCTGAAGGCTGAGACCGTCCGGCTCGTAGGCGAGGCGAAAATCCGGGAAACGGTTCGACAACTCCCTGACGATGGGCCCGTCGACCGGGACCTGAATACGGGGAGTCGGGTCGATGCCGCTGTTGTTGAACATCACCTGCCATCGATGAGGCATGGTCAAGATGACGTCGCCGCCGACCAGCTCTGTCCAGTGCAACCGGTGCCGGTAGGCCGCTGCAAGCAGTCGCACGCGATACCCACGTTCCTGGAAGATCTCATAGGCGCGCTTGAATGCGGCAATCCCGGCCCAGTTCAGTACCGTCGGGTCGACGGCGATGTCGTCGCGCTCGACCAAGACCTTCAGCCAGTCATCGAGCCTGCCGACCATGATCGTGCAAACCGGCTTCATCAGTTCCGGATCGTTACCCTCGCGCTCTCTTTGCTCGAGTCCGCGCTCCACTGCCTCTGCGACAGCGATCGCCTGCGCGACGGTGAAGCACACGGTGGCGTTGATGTTGACGCCCTTGGCGGTGGCCTGCTCCATGCCGAAGATCCCGGCTGCGGTGGCCGGGAACTTCACTTGCATGTTGGGAGCCATCGCATTGAACCTGAGCGCCTGCTCCAGCATGCGGTCCGAGTTTGTGTAGTTCACCGGGTTCGTCTGGAGCGAAAGCCGGCCCTTCGACCCGTTCTCGCGCTCGAAGACGGGGGCCAGCACGCTTGCACCACGTACGGCCATCTCCTCTATCAGAGCCCAGGACAGGTCGAACTCGTTCCAGGTCGGGTTCGCCTCAGCCAGCTCGCGAATGCGTGGCACCCAGTGATCAGCTTCCTTCTTCAGCACCTCGAACACGATGCTCGGGTTCGAGGTAGCGCCCGAACCTCCCCGTTCGATGGCATAAGCGAGCTCGCTCACCGCACAAGAGTCGTTCCAATAGTCCGTCGGCGTCCCGCGAACCATCCTCAGCAACGGGCTCTCGGCTGCAGACGCCGGGCCAGCCGCGGCAAAGGCGCCGAGGTCGTTTCGCGACATCATCAGAATACCTCCTTCACTTGGCGAGCATCCCGGAGGCGAGTTCGCTTCAAAGCCCCGAAAGGGAGCCGCTTGACCGAGCCGTCCCCGCTGTGGATACCCGTTGTCTCCACCACCTCGAACTGCGGCCCGACTCGACGAGCACGTCGAAAGACAGACCGGGACAGAGCCGTCTCGGACGGGCTCATGGCAGGCTCACCCAACTTCGCTCGACGACCGAGCGCTCCATGGCGTCACATACGCGCTGCACGGAAAGGCCGACGTCGATTCCGGGTGCCCATGGCCCGTCCGGCCAGGCCGCAAGCAGCTCGCCGACCAGGTTGACGAAGCTCGCGCCGTAACCGACGCCCTGGCCTATGGCCCACCAGTTCGCTGCATACGGGTGAGTCGGATGCTCGGCCCGGATCGTCCGCATGCCGTACAGGTGCTCCTCATCGCCGCTACGGCCGAGTCGCAGCTCGTTGAGGCGGGCGTACTCGAATACGACCGAGCCGCGGGTGCCGTTCACTTCAACGGTGAAGTCACAGGGTCGCCGTGCACACGTCCGCGCGACCTCGAACACCCCGGCTGCGCCGTTGGAGAACCTGACGAGGGCACTTGACGCCTCGTCGACGAGCACCGGGACCTGGCCATCTCCGTTCGGGTCGATCCTCTGTGTCGTGAAGGTGGACGACTGGGCACAAACGCTTGCGACGGGACCTACCATCCACTGCGCCAAGTCGACCAGGTGGCAACCGAGGTCGCCGATCGTCGTGCCTCCCATGCCGGGATCGAATCGCCAGTCGAAGGGAATGCCAGGATCGAGAAACTCGTCAGACAGCCATGAGCCCCGCCACAAGAGGACGTCTCCTATCTCGCCATTGGCAACGAGCTCCTTCATCAACGCAATGGCAGGGAGGTACCGGTAGTTGAAGCAGACCGCGTTGAGCACGCCGCTCGCGGCCACACAGGCGGCGGCTGACTCGGCTGCGGCGAGCGTGACAGCGAGAGGCTTCTCGCAGAGGACCGCCTTCCCATTTCGGGCCGCATGCTCCACTACCTCCGCGTGCGAGCCCGGTGGCGAGCAGATGTCGACTATGTCCACGTCCGGACGCTCCACAACCGCGCGCCAGTCCGTTGTCCATTCCTCGAAACCGAGCGCAGTTGACGCCGCGGACACCGCCTCGGGATGCCGACCCGAGATCACCGTCAGATGTGGTCGCCACCGGGCAGCTCGCATGACAGGAGAGGCGGTATAGGCGTAGGCGTGTGCCTTTCCCATGGCCCCGTAGCCGACAACGCCTATCCCCACATCGGAGGCGGAGCGGGCTTCAGACTTGAAGGTGGTCATCTCATTCCTCCGTCGTGGAAAGCGACATCGGTAGGTCTTGGCTGGCATGGTCCGGATAGCCGACCATCTCGATCCGCAGACGCCGCCTCATGGCCGCCGGCGATCCTTCGACGGTACGAACGGGCGCTCGCCCGCAGCGCTGGTTCGAGCCGGGCTCAAAGGTAGCGCCTCTGGCCCGTCCTGGCCTGTTCGTAGCTCTTTCGTGCCCGTGCCGTCGGCTCGTGCTCGGCCACCTCGGCAACCGGTACGTCCCACCAAGACTCGCTGTCCGGAGCGGGCACGAGCGGATCGGTCTCGACCTCGATGAGCACAGGACGCTTCTCGGCGCGGCTCGCGACGAGCGCGTCGGACAACTCGGCAACGGTCCTCACCCGCACCGCGACCACACCGAGACCGGCCGCATTGGCGGCGAGGTCGACCGGCAGCAGGTCGCCGTCCAAGCGCCCGGAGGTTGGGTCCCGGTAACGGAACGCCGTTCCGAAGCGCTCGGACCCGATGCTCTCGGACAAGGAGCCGATCGATGCGAAACCGTGGTTCTGAACCAGAATGACCGTCAACTTGACGTGCTCTTGGACAGCGGTGAGCAGCTCCTGTGACATCATCAAGTACGAGCCGTCCCCGACGAGAACGAATACGTCCCGGTCGGGTGCGGCCATCTTCACCCCGAGGCCCCCAGCGATCTCGTAACCCATGCACGAGTAGCCGTACTCGACGTGGTAACCCTTCGGATCACGGGTCCGCCACAGCTTGTGCAGGTCTCCCGGCATCGACCCGGCAGCGCACACGACGACGTCTCTGGGCCCGCTCACCGAGTTGACCGCACCTATGACCTCGGACTGGGCAGGCAGCGGCGAGTGACCCAACGCGTAGGCGCTCTCGACGGTCCGGTCCCACTCTTCGGCCAGCGTCTTCACCTCGAGCCGGTAGGTAGGGTCGACCGACCAGTCCTCCAGTGCCTCGTGAAGCTGTTCGAGCACGGTCCGGGCATCGCCGACGAGGGAGATCCCGGCCTGCTTGGCAGCGTCGTAACCGGCGATGTTGCAGTTGACGAACCTCACGCCGTCTGAAGCAAAAGCAGTCCGGGACGCGGTCGTGAAATCGGACCAACGTGTGCCGACACCGACCACGACATCGGCCGTGCGAGCAAGCGCGTTAGCTGCCGTCGTGCCGGTGGCCCCGATGGCTCCAACCGATTGGGGATGGTCGAAGGCGAGCGAGCCCTTGCCTGCCTGCGTCTCGGCGACCGGGATCCCGGTCGTCTCAACCAGGTGCCTGAGGGCCTCCGTGGCCTCGGAGTAGATGACTCCTCCGCCCGCGACAAGAAGGGGGCGCCGAGCACTTCTCAGAATCTCCGCGGCGCGGGCGAGCGCGCCCGGGTCAGCCGCGGGACGGGGAACGTGCCATGTCCGCGGCTTGAACAGTTCGTCCGGCCAGTCGTAGGCCTCGGTCTGCACGTCCTCAGGCAGGCAGATCGTCGCCGCCCCCGTCTCGGCGGGGTCAGTGAGGACTCGCATGGCGCCTAGCAGCGCGTCAGGAAGCTGCTCCGGTCGCTGCACACGATCGAAGAAGCGCGACACGGGGCGAAAGGCATCGTTCACCGACACGTCACGCCCACCGAAGTGCTCGAGCTGCTGAAGCACCGGGTCAGACGCGCGGGTCGCGAAGACATCCGAGGGAAGGAGCAGAACGGGAATCCGGTTGACGGTGGCCGTCGCCGCCCCGGTCAACATGTTCGTCGCACCCGGGCCGACAGACGAAAGGCAAGCGAAAGTCGACAGACGATTGCGCATTCTGGCAAAGCCACAGGCGGTGTGGACCATCGCCTGTTCGTTGCGTGCCTGGTAGTAGCGGAACTCTCCCGGCCTCGACAGCTCGGCTTCGAGCAGGGCCTGGGCAACGCCGGCCAGATTCCCGTGGCCGAATATCCCGAAGCATCCCTCGATGAGCCGGCGCTCGACGCCGTCCCGCTCGCTGTATTGAACTGCCAGGAACCGGATCACGGCCTGACCGACTGTCAGGCGGGTCTTTTGCACGTTGCCTCCTATTTGCCCGTGTAGAAAGGCAGGCGGGCATCGACCGCCTGTGTCTCCCAGGTACTGCGAACCCAAGCATGCGCAGGGTCATCGCAGATGAGCCAGGCACGCTCGGTAGGTCCTGCCATCACGTTCAGGTAGTACAGGTCGTATCCGGGGGTCGCCATCGAGGGACCGTGCCAGCCGTACGGGACGAGCACGACGTCCCCACTGCGCACTTCCGCGAGCAGGTCCATCGGGCGCTCCGGCGTTCCGTACACGCGCTGGTAGGCCATCCCCGGCCCGACCGGGCCGTTCGCTATCTCGAAGTAGTAGATCTCCTCGAGCGCGCACTCGCCCAGTCGGTTCTCATCGTGCTTGTGCGGTGGATAGGAGGACCAGTTGCCTGCGGGGGTTATCACCTCGCAGACAAGGAGCCGGTCTGCCTCGAAACGGTCCGGCATGCACACGTTGTTGACCTGACGCGAGCATGCCCCGGACCCTCGCAACTCGACAGTCGTCTCTCCGGCCGAGGCGTAACGGAAAGGCAGATCCCGCCGGGCACGGGCGCCGGCAAGGGCGATCCGACCGCCGTCATTGCTCGTGAGAGTCGCCACGAGTCGGCGCCCGATATACGAGAAGTCTGTTGGGCTGGAGAAGACGCTTTCGCGGCCCTCGAGCACGAACTCATCGTCGCCGCAGGCGACCATCCACGAGCCCTTGAGCGGAAGGGCCAGCATCTCCTCGTCCTTGCTCTCGATCGTGAGCGAAGCGCCCGCGGCGAGGTCGAGCACCCGCAACGACGCCCAGGACCAGCCTGCTCGTTCCTGGGTCAGCTCCACCGACCACGGCCCCGAGCCCATAGTCCCGCAAGGTAGGTGCAACTTCCCCTCGGTCGCGGCCGGCAACTCGCCTACCAGCCCCGGTCGCGCAGGTACTGCCGGTTGTGGACCTGGTCCGTGCGTGCCTTGGCGTATGCCTCGGCCCCGTGGGGCAGGACGTCGTGCTCGACAACGATCCAGCCCGCGTATTCGTTCTCGCGGAGCAGCGAGAGCACTTCGTCAACACGACCGTCGCCGTCACCGAACTTGCAGAACTTGCCCTGCTCCCAGAGCACCATCGCACTCTCGTAAGGGTGGCCAGGAGCCGGGGCATGAGCGTCCTTCAGATGCATGTGGCGCACCCGGTGCCCCCAGTTCTTCAGGATCTCGATCGGGTCGCCCGAGGATGCGACGAGGTGGCCCGAGTCGAGACAGAGCGAGACGGGAGTGGACTCCAAGACCCAGATGATCTGCTCTTGTGTCGCGATCTCCGTGCCGAGCTCGTTGTGCAGGCACGCCTCGTATCCACGCCGGGCGCACTGGTCGACGAACTCGCGGACTATACGCTCGGTCCGCCCGAGCCGACTGGCCTCGTCCTCGGTCGGCGAACCTGCCGGCGCAATCAGTGCGACCGTGGGCCGCGGCAACAAGTGCTTCTCGACACCTTCGCTGACGAAGTCGAACTGGTTGCAAACTTCAGTGAGCTCCCCCAGACCCTTCCGGGAGGCCTCGTCACTGGTGACATCGATCTCGACATACCCGCCCGTGAGCAGCAGGTTCCGCGAGCTCAGGGCCTCGAGCAGGTCCTTGCCGAGTCCCAGGTACCCGAGCGGTCCCAGGTCGATACCCTCGTAGCCGGCCGACTGAACGGCGTCAAGCACCTGCACGGCGCTCGGGACGTTCTCATCGATACCGACCGTGACCTCGAAGGCCCCATAGCTAACGGGCGCGTTACCGATTGCAATTCTACCTGTCATCCTTCACTCCTCTTCACTAGAACGAACGCGTTGACCAGAACGAACGCGACGTCTGCTCTCTTCAGGACGCGGCCAAGACCCCCTCAGAAGCAAGCTCCGCGACCTTTAGTGCCTCGACCGCATCAGTCACGCTGGCGCCTGCGCTCTCTCCAGATGTGACTGACCGGACGAAGTCCTCAACCTGCAGCCTGAGCGCCTCGAGGAACACGGCGTCCCCGGTGGACGGCTCCAGGAACCAAATGCTCTCGGTGGCCTTTGTCCCGAACACATCCACCTTGCAGCTGTCACCCGCCGGGTGCCAACGGCCGAGGCTCACAGCGGCTGTGCCGCCGCCGTCCAGCTCCGCGACAATCTGCGCGCAATCCGGATCCTCGGCACTTGCGCCGACCCGGGAAACAGCGACCTTGACCGGACCGAATTCCTGACCGGTGAGCCAACGCACCTGGTCGAACTCGTGGACGCCCATGTCTACGAGGATGCCACCACTACCCGCCCGGAACTCCAACGGAGGGGGCGCCGCATCCCACTGATAGCAGCCGACCGCGAGGATGTCCCCGAACTCACCGCGAGCCATCCGCTCGCGGAGCTCCTGGAGCTGCGGAACGAATCGGCGCCAGTAAGCCACCTGCAACGTACCGCCTGCCACTTCAGTTGCCTTGGCGCACTCCGTCGCCTCCGCCACGGTCAGGCCGCAGGGCTTCTCACACAGCACCGGAAGGCCCGCAGCCATGAGGCTACGAACGATCTCGAGGTGAGCTCCTGTAGGCGCCGCGACAAGCACTCCATCGAGCTCACAGCTCTCCAGCATCTCCTCGAGGCTTTCAAAGGCGCGAACACCATCATGGCTCAGTGCATCGCGCCCGTCCTGTCTCGGCTCCGCGACACCTTCAACTGAGATCCCAGGGCAGCCCTTGATCGCCGCCAGGTGGGTCTTCCCCATGCGCCCGACACCGACCAACCCGAGACGGAAACGGTCATTCGATGCCGCAGATTGACCTGGCAGGTTATCCATGACTGTCCTCTCTTTGGGTTGGCTCTCGGTCCATCGTGACATCAGGTTCAGCTACCACCCTGGGTAAGCGCCGAGCAAAGGGTCGGATACATTGATACCGGTAGCACGACTATAGGCGGTTTCCAAGAACTACTGTAACGTTTGCGTTGATACCAGTCCAATCACCTTTCTCCTTGTAGTGCTCTTGCAATGTTCGGGGCTGAGTCCCATGACCTGGCCTACTGGGCAGCCTGAGTTGACCCCATCCACGGGCCGTTCTCCGGGTAATGGCAGGCGACACGGTGACCGGTCTCCACCAAGTGCAGCACTGGCACCTCTTCGGCACAGCGTGCGTCCGCCTTCCAACACCGCGTGCGAAATCGGCAGCCCGAGGGTGGATCAACGGGGCTTGGAACCTCACCCTTCAGGTAGAATTCGTTTTCTTTGGCGCTCCCTGGACGGGTCCGGGATCGGCACCGCTGACATCAGGGCCGTCGTGTACGGGTGCGCTGGGTGACCGTAGACGAGATCGACGCTTCCTTGCTCAACGATCGTGCCGAGATACATCACGATGAGGTCGTCGGCGATCTGGCGGACGACCGCGAGATCGTGCGCGATGAGCAGGTAGGACATGTTCCGCTTCCGCTGCAGATCCCGAAGCAGATTGAGCACGCTGGCCTGGATGCTCACGTCGAGGGCCGAGACGGGCTCGTCGAGCACGATCGCGTCCGGCTCGAGCGCCAACGCCCGGGCGATGCCGATCCGCTGTCGTTGCCCGCCCGAGAACTCCATCGCGAAGCGCACGCCTGCGGCGGGGTCGAGGTTGACGCTCGAGAGCAGCGCTTGGACCCGGTTGCGGCGGTCGGGGATCTTCTGCACGATCAGCGGCTCGGCAATGATCTCGCCGACCGACAGATGCGGGTTTAGGGATGAGTAGGGATCCTGGAAGACCATCTGAACTTGGCGACGAAGCGGGCGCATCTGCTTCTCGTCAAGGCCGGTGATGTCCCGGCCGTTGAGGGTGATGCTTCCAGCTGTCGCGTCCTCGAGACGGAGCAGGAGACGGGCAAGCGTGGTCTTGCCGCAACCTGACTCCCCAACGAGGGCGAGGCATCGCCCCGCCCGGAGATCGAAGTCGACACCGTTGACAGCCTGCAGCAGTGCAACGGACCGGAACTGGACACCGCGGACGCGAAAGTGTTTCGTGAGGTTGCGGACGGTCATCACGACCTCGCTGCCCACCTCTTCGCCTTCGGCTCGGGGTGCTAAAGCCGCGGGTTCGTACGAGTCGGTCGAGCCTGCATCCCAGACGAGCTGCTCCGCCAGCTTGGCTTGCATGCCCGGTGACGAAGCCGCCTCGTCCACGCGCCGGCAGGCGGCGGTGTGGGAGGAACTGAGCGAGACGAGCGTGGGCAGGCTCTCGCGACACTGCGGCTCGGCGATCGGACAGCGGGGGGCAAAGGCACAGCCGGGCCCGTAGCCGGTACCCGATGGCGGCGCGCCGGCGATGGAAGTCAGTGTGCCGCGTCGTGCGTCCATGGACGGCAGCGAAGCGAGGAGACCCACGGTGTAGGGCATCTGCGGCGAGGCGAAGATCTCCTCCACGTCACCTACCTCCACGGCCTTGCCGGCGTACATGACGAGCACGCGATCGGCCACGCCGGCCACGACACCGAGGTCATGGGTGATGAGGATCATCGCGGACTTCGTCTCGCTTCGGATCGACCGCAGCGTCTCGAGGATCTGCGCCTGCACCGTGACGTCGAGCCCAGTGGTCGGCTCGTCGGCTATGAGCACGTCCGGCTCGTTGGCTATGGCGATGGCGATCACGACGCGCTGGCGCATCCCGCCCGAGAGCTCGTGCGGAAACCGACGCGCCAGCTGGTGGGGCTGCGGGAGCCCCACCATCTCGAGCAATTCGACGGCTCGCCGTCGCGCCGAAGCTCGGCTCATCTTGCCATGGAGTCGCAAGCACTCAGCGACCTGCCATCCCACGCTGTGCATCGGGTTGAGGGCCGTCATCGGGTCCTGGAAGATCATTGCCACACGGGCTCCCCGTATGGCGTTCCACTGTCTCGGGGTTGCCTTCAAGAGATCCCGTCCCTCGAGAAGAATCGACCCACTCACGCGGGCCGCCCTCGGAAGCAGGCCTATCACCGCGAGAGACGTGATGGTCTTGCCCGAGCCGGACTCGCCGACGACGCCCAGGGTCTCACCAGCACCGAGCGAGTAGGAGACGCCCCGGACTGCCTCGATCAGCCCACCCTCTGTCGGGATGGAGACGGTGAGGTCGTTGACCTCCAACAACGCGCCTGCCCGCGACGCGCGGGGCAGTTCTGCGATGTCACGGGCAGACGCGTTCATCGGAGTGTTCCCTAACCCTTTATGGAAAGCGTGTTGTAGTTGATGGCGTCCATGGCCTCGCTGTACACGTAACCGCCCAGGCGGGGCGACACGAAGTCGTACCAGCGGGGGTTGAACAGCGGGGCAATCGGCGCCTGCTGGTTCATCACGTCGTGGTCAAGCTGCTGATAGGCCGTGATACGGGCGGCACCGCGCTGCTCCGCCGCGTTGTTGAACTTCGGAATGAAGGCCGCGTCGCTGAAGCGCGACAGCGCGGACGGTGCGTCCGGCGTGCTCGGGTCCAGCTGGGTATTGAGGATTGCCTCCCCGTCGGGGAAGTCAGCCGACCACGGCTCGACCCCCATCGGCGTCTTGGTCTTGTAGTTCGTGATGTACGAGCTGTTGATGCTGTTCGGCGAGCCGACGACCGTCAGATCGATCCCGATCGCCGCCAGGTCGCCCTGGATGACATCTGCCATGTTCATGAACCCGGGAGCGTCATTCTGCGCTCTTATGACGAGCTTCACGGGAGTCTTGACGCCGGACTCCTTCATGAGCTTGCGGGCTTCAGTGAGATTGGGCGTGCTCGGGTAGATGTTGTAGGCCTTGTAGTCGATGAACGACGACGGAAGAACCTGGTCGGTCACCGTCCCGGCCAGTGGGCCCCCCCACTGCGCCAGGATCGCCGTCCGGTTGATGGCGTAGTTGATCGCCTTGCGGACGTCGACCGAATTGAGCGGCGCCACGCTGTTGTTGAGGAACAGGTACGTGATGTCCGGACGGGCTGAGGTGTGCACCTGGCTCTTCAAGGCCGGGTCGTTCGATATCTTCAAGATGTCCGCAGTTGCCAGATTCGAAGTCTGAAAATCGAGCTGACCGGCCTGAATCTGCAGGACGGCTTGCGAAGACTCCACGCCGATCGTGAAGACGATCTTTGCGACGTGGCCTCGAAGGCCGAGGCTCTGATCGTAATTCTTGTTGAACACCAGAATTATCTGGCGCCCCGGTGAGTAGGACTGCAACATGAACGGGCCACTGGCGTACTTCTGTTCGAGTGAGCCGTTCTCGATCGGCTTCATGGGCGTACCAGCTGGCACCGGACACGTCGTGGGAAGCGCCGTCTTGTAGATGAACGCCCCGTCAGGGATCGTCAGGTGGAAGGTGATCGTCGTTGGCGTCGTCGTGATACCAGGCAAGGTTGACGACTTGCCCGCCAGGTAGGCGGCGCCGCCGATCAAGTTCGTGAAGTAACCGCCCGTACCCGTGTCCATTGCGGGGTTCATGAGTCTCATGAACGAGTACTTGATGTCCTGCGTCGTGATCGCCTGCCCGTCAGAAAAGCGAGCCCCTGGACGAAGCGTGTACGTGTAGACGAGGCCGTTCGAACTGACAGCGGGCAAGCTGGCCGTTCCGGGCACGATCGCGGTCCCCGCCGTCCCAGCCACGTCCGCATAGCGAACCAGGGTTGTGCACATAGCGTTGGCCAAGCCCCAAGTAACTGCGAAATACCAGCGGTTCGGGTCCATGCTGTCAATCGCACCGGATGACATGGCACCGTTGAGGGTTCCGCTCACGGCTGCGTGACTCGGTGTCTTTGCAGTGGACCCTGCGCTGATACCCGAGCAGGAGAAGAGCGTGAACGTGGCCGTCACCAAGGCGATGCCTATGATCCCAGCCTTTCGGCAATACCATTTCTTCATTGGTCACTCCAATCGTGATGGATGGTCTGGTTCAAGGTGGAGCTCTCTCCCTTTCTCATAGGTACTTTCCTTTCGTACGACAGCTAGAACGGGACGTGGTCATTTGGCGGGGAGTCGGCGCAGCCGCGGGTCCAAGACGACGTGGAGCAGGTCGACGATCGTGTTCGAGAGGACCGCGATCAGCGCTGACACGATCACGACTGCCGTGATGACCGGGTAATCCAGGTTCTCGATTGCACTGACACCGGTGAAACCGATCCCGGGCAGGTTGAAGACAGTCTCTACGAAGAACACTCCCGTAAGCGCGTAGGCGACATCGGCCCCGAGAAGCACGGTCATGGTAGGCAACAAGTTACGTCCGACATGACGCAGCAGAACCCTCGCGGTTGATGCTCCCTTTGCTCTGGCAGTGCGGGTGTAGTCCTCGCTCAATTGCTCCGAGGTCATCGTTCGTATGTAACGGATATAGACGGCTGCGAAGCCGACGGCGAGGGTAACCCACGGGAGCACCAGGTGATAGGCCCACTGGCCGGGACTCGTGCCGAAGTCCACATAACCGTCGATGGGAAAAAGCGTGACACTCCCGGGCAAAGGGACACCGAACAGCCTTCCTTGCGTTGGCTGGAAAGCCAGGAAATACGAAACCATCGGAGCCAGCCAGAAGACCGGGATCGACATGCCGAGCACGGAGACGGCACGTCCCGCGACGTCTCCGAACGACCTAGGTCTCATTGCACCCAGTGCACCGATTGGTGCCGCGACGAGCAGCCAGAGCGCGGCGGCTCCGAACACGAGTGACGCTGTCACCCTGAGCGCAGGCCACAAGATGTTCGAGACCGGTCGCATCTGGACATAGGAGAAGCCAAAGTTGCCGCGGGCGAGGTGACCAAGGAAGATCAGATATTGCTGCCAGTAGGGTTTGTCCAGCCCGAGCAGTTTGGCCACCTGAGCGATCTGTGCCGTTGTGGCCGTCTTGCCGGCAATGCGCTGTGCGGGAGAGGCTCCGGTAAAGCGCGCGATCACGTAGAAGAGCAGCCAGGCGAACAGCGTCACTATCACTACCTGGAGGACCGCACCTCCGAGCCGATTGAGGATGTGCCTTCTCATCGCCGCGCCGCCCCCGGGTCCAAAGCGTCGTGGAGCCCGTCGCCGAGAAGGTTGAAAGCGAGCATCGTGAGAACCAGGGCGAGGCCGGGGACGAGCGCGAGAGACAGGTCGACCTGGTACATCCCCGAGGTGACCGCGTCGGACAACATCTGCCCCCAGCTCGGGGTCGGAGGCGGGACGCCGACGCCGAGATAGGACAGGCTCGCCTCGAAGATGATGTTGTTCGCGATGATGGAAGTCGCGTAAACAAGGAGCGGACCCCACACTTGAGGCAGCAGATGAACAAGGAGGATGCGCCTAGGTTTCGCGCCCATCGTGTGGGCCGCCGCCACAAAGGTCATCTCCTTGGCGGCCGTGGTGGAGCTGCGCACGATGCGAGCCGGGTAGTACCAGGTAAAACAGGCGATGATGATGACGACATTGAGCAGGCCCGGTCCGACCACTACCGCGATGCCCACTGCGAGGAGGAGGTTCGGAAAGGCCATGGCGGTCTCGGTCATGCGGTTGACGGCGGCGTCGACCCATCCGCCGAGATAACCGGCGAGCAGGCCGAGCGAGACGCCGAGCACCAGTGCGAGTGCTGTGGCCCCTGTCGCGACCAGCAACGAGATCCGGGCACCGTAAAGGACGCGGACCAGCAGGTCGCGTCCGAGCGAGTCGGCACCGAGTATGAACAGGCTGCCGTGTGGATTGTGCGCCAGACCACTGGCGAGATAGGTGTGTTGCATGATGCCGATCGGCTCTCCACCGGCGGACAGCGCGTCGGGGTACTGCTGGTCAGGCGGGTGACCAGTCAGGTGAGCGGCAAGAGGCCCCCCGACGGCCGCTGCCAGCACGAGTAAGACAAGCACGACGAAGGCCGAGACTGAAACCGGATCGCGGCGCAGACGTCGGAACGCCTGAGCGCGCAGGCCAAGAGGCTTGTCAGATCCAGTTTCCGACAACATCTCCTGGCTGACGTTCTGTAGCTCGAGGCTCACGGTGTGCTGCCCTCTCGGCTGTTCCCAGCCGGCGCGAACACCCGGCGGGTCGCCGGATCGGTGCTGCGCGACTGGCTGGCCCGCCTCGTGGTCTTCTCAGACGCTCGGGCTGTCGACTGCCGGACGACAAGATGCCCGTCGAGTACCCGTGTACTGGGAGAGGTGTCGTCGCCGTCGAGGACCAGGTCGACCGCGAGTGCACCGAGCTCGGGCTTCGGCTGCGCAACCGACGTCAGGCCCGGGTTCGTGTAGGCGGCAAAAGGGATGTCGTCGATCCCGATCACGGAGAGATCCTCGGGGACTCTCCAGCCTGCTGTGTGCGCGGCGCGCAAGGTTGCTACAGCCGCCAGGTCGTCGTAGGCGACGATTCCGAGCGGTGGCCGCTGCCTGCGAAGGTATGCGACGAGAGCCAGCTCCCTCTTCTCGAGGACGGAATCCTCGGCTGTTATGACAGTCTGCGGCCAAAGTGCGGCGGCCTCGAGCGCACGCCGGTAGCCGAGAAGGCGCAGCAGGCTCGATCGCACGTCGGGTCCGCGCAGGTGAGCGAGCTTCCGGTGGCCCAGCTCCAGGAGATGGTTCGTCGCCAGGATCGCCGCACCAAGATCATCGAACTTGACCTCCCAGATCGACTTTTCGACGGAATGCGAACCAAAGCGGCCGGTGTTCTTTGCCGCTCCGTGCTCGATATCTTCGAATACGCTGGCCGAAACCCTGGGATCCCAGTTGACGACGCTCACGTGGAAGCCGTTTTCAACCGCTCTACGCAGGATGTGGGGCTGTTGTGTCGGCGAGACACAGATGAACTCCTGGACCTGTTCGGAAAGGAACACGTCAACTGCCTCGGCCTCCAGTCTCGCTTGTCCCTCCGAGACGACAAACAACGGCCGGAACCCGTGATCTCGGGCCCGCCTCTGGATTCCGAGCACGACCTCGCCGACGTAGCCGTCGCCGACACTCTGCACGACGACGCCAAGAAGAGAGCTCGACCTGGTCCGCAGCCTCCGAGCTGCGGCCGAGGGCCTGTACTGCAACCGCTTGGAGGTCTCGAGCACCAAGGCCGTCGTGGTCGGCCCGATCCCGGGCTCACCGGTCAGGACCCGACTCACGGTCGCGGTTGAGACACCAGCGGCGGCCGCCACATCCCGGATCGTCACCCGTCTCGTCAGGGGGGCCGACACCTAACTGCCTCCGAGACCCATCTGACATCCTCCCAGCCGCGCTCAACGCAAACGTTTACATTGATCCGAGGAAGATGTCAAGGAGTTGGCGCTGCTTTCTCTCGGCGAATGTGGGCTCGGCTGTTGAGCGGCGAGAGGCCAACCCGGGACGGGTCACCCTTCGGTGAACCCGCGGCTCGAGCGCGCGCCGCGGCGGCGCGATCCTTGTGACCAGAGCTAATGCAGACGCCGCCATCGGTGGTGGGGCCGCCGCCCTCAGTACTCCGACGGGTGCTCGACTGGCGCGCCCGACACCACGCACTCGATGATCGCCTGGCAGACCGCGATGTCGCGCGCGCCGTCGGCTCCATCGGTCGGAGGCGTTTCACCGCCGCTCGCGGCGGCATGGAACGCGACTAGCTCCGCCTTGAAGCCGCTCTCGTAGGACGTCACCTCTGCGCGCTTGAACGACGACACGTCGCTTGCCCTACCCCCCTCGATGGTGAGCTCGGTCGAGGCGTCGCGCAGGTATGGCGAGGGAAACGTGAGCACAGCCCGCCCATCAGCGGCCAGCATTGCAAATTCCATGGAGTAGCGGGTCATGCCCGGCACGTCGACCCAGTGGATCGCCGCCGTGACGGTCCCGAAACTGAGCACCGCAGTCAGCAAACCGGGCCGCAGGTCGACGTACTCGAGCCGGTCAGGCTCGCCCAGAAGGCCGCGCGTGGTGTTGATCTCGTGGACCAAAGTGTCGAGCAGCACGTTCTGGTACTGGTTGACCAAGAACTCGTCTTCGGTGCCGATCGCCGCGACCAGGCGGGCGCGCGCGTCGGCACTCAGTTCGGCGAGGACGCTCTCGTCGACGTCGCCGCAGGGCGCGTGCATCGGATAATGGCTGATGTACGGCTGGAACGGCGACTCGGTGGTCGTGACGCGCAGCAGCCGCGGCTCCGAGAGCTGGGCTACCGCTTCACGAAAGCGAGTGAAGGCAGGGTCGTAGCGTTTGGGATAGCCGACCATCAAGGTGACGTCGGCTGCGTGCGCGGCGTCGATCATCTCGCGCGCCTCAGCGGTCGAGAAGCACATGGGCTTCTCAGTAAAGACGTGGCGCTCGGAGCGTGCCGCCTCGATCGCGATCGGCGCGTGGCTACCCGAGGTGAGGATGAGGACCGCGTCGAGGTCGCTCGCCACCAGCTGGCGCCAGTCGGTGAACACGCCGGGCACGCCGTAGTCGCGCGCCGCCGCGGCCGCGGTCGCGGCCGACAGGTCGCAGACGGCCGCAATCTCGTAGCGGTCGCCCAGTTCACGCAAGAAGTGCAGATGCATGACCTGGCCGATAACACCCGTCCCTATTACCCCGGCGCGCAGGCGCATCATCCCTGTCCTTTCTTCGGAAGTTGCGCAAATCAGCCTTTGATGCCCCCGCCGAGCACAAATCCCTCTCGGAACAGCCGCGCGGAGATTGCGTAGAGGATGAAGACGGGCACGCAAAATAAGAGCGAGTACGCCGCGATGTTGCCGTACTCGGGCTTGGGCACGGTCAAGAAGGTATAGATGGCAATCGGCGCCGGCTGCTGGTTGGCCGGACTGATGAGGATGAGCGGCACCACGAAAGAACCCCAGGCGTTGACGAACCCGAAGATCGATGCCGCGGCGATTCCGGGCATCGCGAGCGGCACGACCACCCGGCGCAGCACCTGTAAGGTGCTCGCACTCTCGACACGCGCCGCCTCCTCCAGGTCGGTCGGCACGGCGTCGATGAAATTCTTCATCAGGTAGATCTCGAAGGGCAACGAGGTCACCGATAGGAAGATGGCCGTTGGAAAGATCGTCAAGTAGTTGAAGCGGCTGAAGATCTCGTAGACAGGGATGACCATGATGGCCAACGGCACGCCCGATGAGAACAGGACGAACAGCAACAGCGGCCCCTTGAAAGGGATCCGCCGGCGCGAAAGCGAGTATGCGGCGAAGACCCCGGTGACCGATGCTATCCCCGTCGAGACGACCGCCAGGACCACGCTGTTGACTAGTGAGTGCAGGAGGCTGCCGGTGAGGACGTTGTGGAAGTTCACCAGCGACAAGTGTGGCCACTCAAGCCCCCAGCTGGCGTTGCGGTCGATCGAGGCCAATATGAGCCATAGCATGGGGACCACAAAGAGGATCCCGAAGCCACCCAACATCAGGCGGACAGCCGTTGCGCGTACGACCGAGATTCGCGTCGCGGGATTCTCCGGCGGCATCTCGCGCTGGGCCGGCGCAGCCGCCGACAGGAAGGGGGCCTGGGTGCTCACGTCTTCGGTGCCGCCACACGCACATAGAGCATGCCGAAGACGGTCGCAATGAGGACCATCACGTCGCCGATCAGCGCGCCATAGGCGAGGTTGTTGTAGCTGAACGCCTGCTGGTAGGAGTACAACGGCAAGATGTCCGTCGAGTTGCCAGGGCCGCCCTGGGTCATGATGTAGATCAAGCCGAAATTGGCGAGCGAGAGCAAGGCCGTCAAGAGGACTACTGCGATCATCGTCGGACGCAGCAGCGGCAGCACTATCTTGCGGAACCGCTGCCAAGACGAGGCGTTCTCGACCATCGCGGCCTCGATCGCGTCGGAGGGGATGTTGCGCAGTGCCGCGCCCATCACCAGCATCGAGAAGCCGGTCATCGACCAGGTGTTGGCGATCGTGACGACGACGAGCGGCCAGTTGTTGAGGAAGTCCGTGTTGTGCAGCCCGGTCAGGGTGCCGAGCGCTCCGCCCTGGACCGTCGTCGCGTACCAGGTCATACCAGCGGTGACAGCCGGCATCATCCATGAGACGACGACCACACCGCCGACGACGATGCGCATCCAACTCTGCGCGCGCATCAACAGCGAGGCCAGCCAGTAGCCGAGCACAACCACACCGACGATCGATCCGCCGATGAAGCCGCCGGTGACCCACAGAGATGTCCAGAAGGTCGTGTCCTGGCGCAGTCGGCTCAAGTTCTGTAGCCCCGTGAAACCCCAATTAACCGAATCCGGACCGACAAGTGTGAGGTTGGTGAGCCCGAGGTAGACCGCGTACCCCATGGGGATCAGAAACAGGATGATGAGCAGCCCGAAGGCGGGGGTCATCAACGCCACGCTGCTCCACTGAAAGCGTTCCTTGTCCTGGCGGGTCTTCCAGAGCCGAGGGAGGTCGGGCCCGATGACAGCTTCTGCGTTCAACGTCGAAACCGTCACCGGACCCTTCTCCCAACTCGCTCGGTCAGTTATGGAAGCGAGACGACAGCGCTCGGTCCCAGCTGGTTCGTAATGAAGCCCTTCATCTGGGCCATGGCTTGCGCGCCCGTAGTACTGGGCGTCTTGGCGATGGCGCCGGAGGCCTCTTCGATCGCCTGTACCCACACCGAGTAATTGGCGCTCGTCGGCAGCTCGCTCGACCAGGGCAGCAGGTTACCGAACGCCTGGTTGAACGGGGCGGCGAAGTTCGCGTACGCCGGGAGTGACCAGTAGGACTTCACCGGTGGCACCCAACCCGCCCAGTTCGCAGCTTCGATCATGTTGTTCGGCTCCTGCATCACGTTGATGAGCTCGGCAGCCGCCTGGGCATGGCTGGTGTGTGACGAGATGCCGAAGTCCCAGCCCGACAGCGTTGACGCGTAGCCACCGCCGTTGATCTTGGGCAGCCCGGCCACTCCTATCGCCTTCCCGGCCTGCGGCCAGTACGGGAAGCTCACCATCTTGGTCCAGTTGCCGCCGAGGAAGTTGGCGCCGACGGCGATGCCCAGCTGGCCCTTGGCGAACAGAGCGGAGGGGATGTTCGGCGCGTTGTTCTCGCTGAACAGGTCCGAGATCGGCGCGCCCAGTCCGTCGGCGAACATCTCGTGGTACCAGTTGAGGGTCTCGAGCAGGCCCTTGGACGACACGACCATCTTGCCCGACGACGTCTCGATTGTCGGTGTGTCCGAACCCGCCAGAAGGTTCAAGATGCCGTACCCGGCGCCGTTGGGCCCGCCGCTCGTGCCGGCGTCGCTCCACAGCGGGATGATCTTGGGCTCGGCCTTTTTGATCATCTTGGCCGCGGTGATGATGTCGGCCCACGTCTTCGGCTGCCACGGCAGCTTAATCCCGGCCTTCTGCAGGAATGCCTTGTCGTAGTAAAGGGCGTTGTTGTTCTCGCCCGCACTGACGGCGTAGATGTGGCCGCCGATCTTGCCCTCGTTCTGGATCACCGTCGGGTACTGACTGAACCACGACGAGCCCTTCAAGTACTTGTCCATGGGCAGCAGCCAGCCGGATGACTCGTAGAGCGCGATGTAGGTCGACGGGAACTGCGCTACGTCCGGCGACGTGCTCGCCGAGTGGTAAAGCAGCGCCAGCTTCGTCAGGAAGTCGGGCTCGCCACCGGCGATCGGGATCAGCTTCAAGGTGACGTTCGGGTACTTCGCTTCGAACTCTTTTTGCACCGCTCCCCACCACTTGACGCCCAACGGGATAGTGTCGAACGTCGTGTCCGCGGCGAAGGCGACCGAGATGGTGACTTTCGACGTCGGCCTGGCCGACGACGCCCCGGCCGACGCCACAACTGCGGCCATCGCCGACGCCACGAGCGCCGTGACGACAAGCAGCCGCGCCATTGTTCCCTTTTTCATTAGCTTCATGGTTACCGCCGTTGCCTTTCTGTGCTGTGACTCACGGTTGTTACGACGACTCGACCACGGCGGCGACGCGTTCACGCTGTCGGTAGCGGCCCAGCAGGCTGAGCTTGGACTCCGGGTCGAAGAGATTGATGCTGTCGCGGTCGAAGACGAGTTCGACCCTGTCGCCGGGTTCGGGGATCGGGGCCCGTGGCAACCGGGCGATCACGTGAACCTCGCCCACGTCCAAGCTCGCGAAGACCTCGGTGCCGGTGTGTTCGGCGACATCCGCACTGGCAGCAATGCGGGGGCTCTCGTTGGCCGCGCCCGAGGCGAGGTGCAGGTCGTGGGGCCGGATCCCCACCAGCACCGGGCCGGTCGTCACGCCATCGGCCAGCCGCCCGGCGACGCGGTCTGTGACGTCGGCGCGCACGCCCAGGACGTCAATGCTGACCGTCCCTCCTGAAACGTTGAGCATGCCGGCAACGACGTTCATCTTGGGCGAGCCGATGAACTCGCCGACAAAGACGGACCTGGGGTACTCGTACAGGTCGTTGGCAGTGTCGACCTGAAGCAACAGGCCGTCCTTGAGCACCGCTACACGGTCGCCCATGGTGAGAGCCTCGACCTGGTCATGGGTGACGTAGACGGTTGTCGTCTCCTCCAGGCGATGATGGAGGCGGATGAGCTCGGACCGCATCTGGACGCGCAGAGCGGCGTCGAGGTTGGAGAGCGGCTCGTCCATGAGAAAGACGCGCGGCTCGCGGATCAGCGCCCGCCCGAGCGCCACGCGTTGGCGCTGGCCGCCCGACAGCGCTGCCGGGGCGCGCTTTAGCAGGTGGCCTATCTGGAGAAGGTCGGCGACCTCGTTGATCCGCTTGTCCAGGGTGGCCTTCGGTTCCTTGCGCACCCGCGGTCCAAAGGCCAGGTTCTTGTAGACGTTCATGTTCGGGTAGAGGGCGTAACTCTGGAAAACCATCGAGACGTCGCGCTCGCCGGTCGGCACATCGGTGACATCACGGTCGCCGATCCAGATCCGGCCGTGGCTCGGGCGCTCCAGCCCGGCGAGTATCCGCAGCGACGTGGTCTTGCCACAGCCCGACGGGCCGACGAGCACGATGAACTCGCCCTCGCGGATGTCGAGGTTGAGGTCGGTTACGACAGGGTTGCCGTCGAAGAACTTCCAGATGTTCTCGAACCGGATTCCGTTCACCCGCCGACCTCCGTCGCCTTGCGGACGAGTCGCACCGTAACGCTATCTCGGGCCTTAGTCAATAACTGCTATCAAACTCACACGAACTGTCGGCCGGCCCCGTCGCTCGTCAGCGTGCTGAACAGCGAGTAGCGCGACGCGCGATAGACGTGCTGGGCGAACTCGATCGCCCGCCCGTGGTCGTCATAGGTGGTCCGCTCCATCGTGACGAGCGCGGTTCCCCGGGGCTCTCCCAACAGGCGCGCCTCCGCCGCGCCGGAGTTCTTCGCGGAGACGCGTTGCTCCGCACGTGCCGGGTGGATGCCGCTCGCGCGCAGCAGCTCGTAGAGGCCGTGCTCCTCGAGCATGCCGCTGCTGAGTGTGACCAGTGACGTCGGGATGTAGTTGTGCATGAGGGCGATCGGTTCGCCCTCACCGAATCGCAGGCGCTCGAGGTAGACCACTAGCTGGCCCTCCTCAAGTCCTAATGCCCCTTTGACGAGGTCAGATGCCTTCACCACCTCGTTGTGCAGCACCCGGGTTGTAGGTCGTTTGCCGGCGGCGGCAAGGTCGTCGAAGAGGCTTGTCAGCTTTACAGGACGAGTCACCTTGACCTTGGTGACGATCGTGCCGTGGGCCCGGCGGCGCAGCACCAGCCCCTTGTCCACGAGGTAGCTGAAGGCCGCGCGCACGGTCGGACGCGACAGGCCGAGCTCCTCGGCCATCTTCACCTCGTTCTCGAGCCGATCCCCGACCTCGAGCGCGCCCGAGCGGATCTGGGCTTCGAGGTACTGGGCCAGCTGGAAGTACAGCGGCACCGGGCTGTCCCGGTCGAGTGTGACTGTCCCCGCGGGGTTATAGGCCCGTCCGGTGGGTTGAGACATGGCAGTCCTTCGTGACGCGGTTGGGACCAGCTTATACCTTAGAAGGAGTCAAAGTGATATTGTCCTGACTTATGGCGTCCGTGTGTGACGTTGGGATTTCTCGTGCGCTGGGTCGCCGCCGCGAGGAAAGGCAGACGACGTGAGCGCTGGCCCGCCCTTCGATGTCCTCACTATGGGCCGTGTCGGCGTCGACTTCTACCCCACCACCCACGGCAGCATCGTCGAGGTCCGGCAGTTCAACAAGTTCCTCGGCGGAAGCCCCACCAACGTCGCCGTCGCCGCGGCGCGCCTCGGCGAGCGAGCCGGGGTGATCACGCGCACCGGGCCCGACCCGTTAGGCGAGTACGTGCACGCCGCGCTGCGCGACTTGGGCGTCGACGACCGCTACGTCAGCTCGGTCGAGGGCCTGCAAACGCCGGTGACCTTCTGCGAGACCTTCCCGCCCGACCGCTTTCCGATCTACTTCTACCGAGCACCGAAGGCACCCGACCTCGAGATCCACCCCGAGGATCTAGATCTCGACACCATTCGCGCGGCGCGCCTGTTCTGGGCGACGGTGAGCGGCCTGTCGGCTGAGCCGAGCCGGGCGGCGACGATGACCGCCCTCGCCGCCCGGTCGCGCAGGCACCCGACGATGCTCGACCTTGACTACCGCCCCACCTTCTGGTCGAGCCGCAAGGACGCCACCCAAGCCACATGCGAGGCGCTCGTGCACGCCACCATCGCTGTGGGCAACCTCGAGGAGGTCGACGTCGCCGTCGGCACCTGGGACCCCGACGAGGCCACCGACCGGCTCCTCGACCTCGGGCTCCAACTCGCGGTGGTCAAGCTCGGCCCCGATGGCGTGATGGCCAAGTCCCGCGATGAGCGCGTTGAGGTCCCGCCGGTGCCGGTGAGGGTGGTGAACGGACTCGGCGCCGGAGACGCCTTCGGCGGGTCGCTGTGCCACGGGTTGCTCGCGGGCTGGCCGCTCGCCGACACGCTGCGCTTCGCAAGCGCCGCAGGAGCGATCGTGGCCTCGAAGCTCGGATGCTCTGAGGCTATGCCAACAGTCTGCGAGGTGGAGGACATGCTTAGGAGGGGAAGTACGTGAACGAGCAGACGCGCCGGATGCTGTCGGAGGCGCGCTTCTACAACCCGGGTGCGGTGGCCGAGGCGGCGGCGGCGCGCAAGGTGCGCGACGGATGGACCTCTGACCGGTTGCTCATCGTGGCCGCCGACCACACCGCGCGCGGCGTCATCGGGGTCGGCGACGTCCCCGGGGCGATGGGTGACCGTTACGACATGCTCGACCGCCTCACGACCGCGCTTGCGGTGCCCGGGGTCGACGGCCTTCTGGGCTCACCTGACGTGGTCGAGGACCTCCTGTTGCTCGGTGTCCTAGACGACAAGATCGTCTTCGGTTCGATGAATCGGGGCGGCCTGGCCAACGCGACATTCGAGTACGACGACCGCTTCACCGGTTATGACGCCGCGTCCGTCGCGACCTCGCGCCTCGACGGAGGCAAGATGCTCCTGCGCATCAACCTCGAGGACCCGGCAACCGCCAACACGCTGAGCGCGTGCGCGAGCGCGATCACAGAGCTTGCCCACGAGCGCAAGGTCGCCATGGTCGAGCCCTTCATGAGCCACCGCGTCAGCGGGCAAGCATCGAACGACCTCTCGATCGAGGCGATCATCCTCTCGATGTCCATCGCCGCGGCACTCGGTGCAACGTCGGCCTTCACCTGGCTCAAGGTCCCGGTGGTCGACGACATGGCCCCAGTCGCTGAGGCCACGACCCTTCCGTTGGTTCTGCTCGGCGGCGAGCGCACCGATCGCCCAGACGAGATGCTCGAGCGCTGGCAGCGCGCGCTCGCCCTGCCCGGCGTGCGGGGCCTTGTCATCGGGCGCAACCTGCTCTATCCCAAGGACGACGACGTCGAGGCCGCGGTCAAGACCGCGGCCAGTCTCCTGTGAACATCAACCTCCAACCGCCGGCCGTCGTGTCCGCGCCGGACTGGACGTCGCGGCCGGATCCGCCTATGGCCGAGATCGCGGGACGTCTCGCGGCACTCACCGCGCGCGAGCCCCACGAAGTTGACCGGTCTTGCCGGTGGCCGCGACTCGTCACCAGCGCCGCGCCCGAGCCACCCGGCTGGCGCTGACGCTACGCGCCGGGCGTGACCGTGGAGTGGACGCCGAGGCCCGATAAGCGCGCGACCCAGGACGTCGCGTTCACCCGCACAGCCTTTGCCGGGGCCACGACGATCTTCGTCGTCTTCGGAGCGACAGCCTCCCTCTACGGGCCCTTGCTCGTCACCTTCGCTCACCACTTCAGCGTCTCGCTGCCCACGGCTGGCACGGTGGTGAGCGTCCACTTCGTCGGAGCGCTCTGCGGTGTGCCGCTGGCGTGGGCCGCGCTGCAGCGCTACCCCGGCAACGCGGTGTTGGCCGGCGCGCTGGCCACCATGGCGCTCGGTGCCGTTGGCGCCGCGCTGGCCCACGGCTTCGACGAGCTGCTCGCAAGCGTCGTCGTCATCGGCCTGGGTTTCGGCTGCACGGACTTCTCGCTCAACTCATTGCTCGTGCGCGCCTCCGAAGTTGGTCGCGCCCACCGGCTCAGCGTGGCTAACGGCGGCTACAGCATCGGCTCGGTCGTCGGACCATTACTGGTGGTCGTCGCGCGCCCAGTGCACTACGGCCTGATCTTCGTCGCGCTCGGCTTCGGCGCGCTCGCACTCACGACCAGCACCCGCCGAATCGCCGCGCCGCGAACGGCGCGAACTCACGCACTTGCCCGACACCCGCGACGGCGTGCGGTCCTCGGCGTCTTCGTTACGGCCTACGTCCTCTACGTCGCGACCGAGTCCGCGGCAGCGGCCTGGATCGCGCCCCAGCTGCACCGCGTCGGCTACTCCCAGTCAACCGGCGCCGTCGTGACCGCCGGGTTCTGGCTCAGTCTGGCCGTCGGCCGGTTCCTCGCCGGGCCGGTGCACAGGCGCGTCAGCGACCAGCTGCTGGTGCTCGTCGGCCTGGTGGCCACTGTGCCCCTGGCTCTGGCCGCAGCGGTCGACAGCCTGGCCCCGGCCGCCTACCCGCTGGTAGGGCTCGGCCTGGCGCTCGTCTACCCGATGGGGCTCATCTGGTTCACCAACCTCAATCCGGGCGACGGCGACGGCCTCGCGATCCTGGTCCTCACGATGATGGCCGGCGGGGTGATCGGACCCGCTCTGACAGGTGCGGCGGTGTCGGTCGCAGGCGTTCGGGCGGTCCCCGTGTGCATCGCTTGCTTCGCTGCGGCCGACTTGACCGTCTTCTTTGTCGCGCGACAATTCCGAACCCCACCGGGATCAGGGGCCGGGCCGGCGGATCTGGCCGATTAGTGCGCAATAGGTTACCGGGATCTGTTCCAGGCTCGGCCATGGGAGTCGAGTCTCGGTGCCACTGTTTCTTGTACTCTTGGTCGCCTCACCGCGGGTTGCTTCGCGAAGGCCAGGTCTCACCGGTTGCACATTCAGTCATGACCGACGATTCCGCACGCGACCTCTGCAGCCACGGCGGCCCGTTGGCTCACCGCCGACCAGCGAGAGCGCTGCCGGCACGGATCGAGGCTGGTCGATGCCGACGCGCACTCGTCCAAGACCCGGAGCGCCTGAAGATCAGAAGCGTTGCGCGGGCCGAGGGGTCGTGAGCTGCAAATGGGCAGGAGCTTTGCGGAGAGGAAGCCAAGGACCTGCATCTGGAAGTTTACGCCTGGGCGCCGAAGATCTGGCGGAGGCCCGGGGGCTCGCTTGAGTGCCTCTCAGTAGTTCGCCACAACAACGTAGGTGATGGTGTCTGAGTAGCTACCGTCTGGAATCGTGTAGTTGACCGCCACCTGGTCGGTGATCGTCAAGGTGTCGGCGGCGGTTCCTGTGGGGCCGGTGGCGGTGACGAGGTTGGCGGCGAAGGCGGGGTAGCCCACGAAGTCCCCGCCGGAGAGTCCCGCGGCCAAGGCCGCTCCGTCTGTGCCTCCTGTGCTCAAGGTGGCACTGGCACCAAAGCCGCTGGCCGGGAAGGTCGCGACACCGAGCGTCGGGCCGGTGGTCACATTCGGGATCGTGAAGGACGGCGCTGTCCTGCTCAGCCCGGAGTCCGAGGCAGCAAGGCTGTAGCCGCTGGCGGCATTGGTCTGCACCGTGAGGATGACCATTTGGCTCTGGACGCTGTCGAGCATGGAAGGAACAACGTTCAACACGAACTGAGGGGTGTTGCCGGTGAACGTGAGTGTCTGACCGACGATCACGTTCGCGCTGGTCGAGGACGAACCGAAGACCACCGCACCGGTGGTAGCGACGTCAAGGATGCCGCCGACAGTATTGGTCGTGACCAACGACGTGTAGGTACCGGCCGTGGCCGTGTTGGTGATTCCGTCGAACGCCACGTAGATCGGGATGCCCGCGGCCACTGGAACGGGAGCTGTGATCGTGTAGGTGAGGGTGCCGGCGGCGAGCGTGACGGTGCCCGCGGAGAGACCATAGACAGTCCCGGCTGTGACGGTGCCAGCGGTGCCGGTCGGCACGGTCATTGTCAGTGCCGTCAAGATGCCGGCCGCGGCGGTCGTGAGCGAATAGGCGTAGGCGACTGCCGTCTTGCCGGTCTGGGAGTTGCTCACGTCCCAGCTCGTCTTGGTGAGCGTGGCAGCCACCGTGAATGTCAGCTGTACGGACCCAGCCGAGTAGGACGATGTGGCCACCGCCGTCGCCTGTATCGTGCACTGGCCCGCTCCAAGGTAGGTGATCGCCCCAGAGGTTGCATTGACCGAGCACCCGGCCGAGTTCGCGTCGCCGGTGACCACCGAGTAGGTGATCGGCGCTCCCCCGAGGTCCGTCGCCGAGTTAGGGACGGTCGAGCTCTGGGAAGTGCTGAGGACGGTAGGAGTCGACCAGGTCACGACCTGTTGCTGCACGACGTTGATGGTCACGGTGGCCGCCGTCGACGACGTCAGGCCGTAGGGTGCCGTCTCCACCAGGTAGTAGGTGAACGTCTCGGTGCCGGCGAAGCCCGTGCCCGGTGTGAACGTGAAGTACCCACTGCTCGCATTGGTGACGTCGAGCGTGCCGTTGACCCCCGTCAGCGAGTAGCTGGACCTGGTCGAACTGAAGGTGTAGCTCGTCTGGCCCGGGCCGCCCGGCTCCAGGGTCGTGAGGCCCATGGTCACAGTCGCCCCTGTGATGATCTGGTCGTTGGAGAGCAGCGATGTCCCCTGGGTTGCGCTCACCGTCAGTGTGTTGCCGGCCACCACGGCGTAGGGGTCGTTCTCCGGGGTGGGAGCCGAGAACGGGCTGGACGCATTCGGGCAGTCCGCACCGTCGTTTGCCCCAGCGCCCATTGCAGCACCACTGGCCTCGTACGCGACGGTGAACGAGCTCCCCGTCGCCACCTGGGCAGCGCTGGCCTGGTACAGGTCCTTTTCGGTGTTCGCGTAGGCGAGCACGTCGCCCGCAGAGTCCGAGTAGGCCGAGCCGAAGTTATCGACATTGGTCGGTGTCTCTGCCGGAGGAAAGCCGATCCCGGTCACAGAGGTGACGGTCACTGCGTTGGCGATCGTGCCGCTCCAGACGCTGCTGTTGTCGTTGGCCGAGATCACACTGACGGGGATGACCGCCTTGTACAGCGTCGCCGTGGCAGGGCTGCTGCCACTGGTCATGCCCAGGCCGTAGCCCACATAGCTCGAACCCGACAGGCTCATCGCGATGTCGTTGGCATCGAACGTCTTTGACCCAGAGGTCGTGCCGAGTATGACCGAGGCCGGCTTCACAGCCGAGGCTGGGCTCGTGCTCATCACGTCTTCGAGGTAGAAGTCGCCGGTGGTCGGGTTCTCGGTGAGGAGGAAGTTCGTCCCGGGGAGGAAGTCACCGGTGGTGGCGTCGATGTTCGTGGGCGTCCCGATCGCGGTTTCGTTGCCGTCCGATCCGACTTGGTAGATCTCAGTTCCACCGACGCCGTAGATGTAGTTGTTGTTCGTGTCGTAGCCGATGCCGTTCAAGCTCTCGGCCTGTGCTGTGGAGTTGACATGAACGTAAGTCCCTGTGACGGCATTGAACCTCCACAGGTAACTCGAGTTCTCCTGGTAGAAGTTCGGCATGCAGACGAACGGTCCCCCGGTCATGGCGGTAACGGTCGCCGTTGTGCTCCACGACGTGCTCCCGGCCGTCTGGGACGCGCCGGCGGCGTAGTAGTACTGCGTGCCTGCGGCAAGGCCCGTCGCGTTTGCCGAGAAGGTGATCGCCACGGAGCTCGACGACGGGCTCTGGGCAGCCGTGGCGTAGGAAATGGTCCCCGAGGAGACAGTGCAGTTGCCGCCACTGATCGCGATGGTCGAGGTGGAGTAGCAAAAGCTCAGTGTCGTCGAGACACCAGCGGGGTTCACGTAGCCGTTCAACGTCGCTGACGTGTTCGACAGGTTCGTCGCTGCGTAGATCGTCGGGGTCGGTGCCGAGGCAGAAGCGGGAAGTGCCAGGGGACCTGCAACCACTACGAGCGCTATGAGAAAGACGGCAACAAGTGCCGAGGCAGGGTGACCCCAACCTTCGGGAACTCCCTGCCGCAACATCGACCTGCGGCGCGGCCGCACGTCGCGTTGGTTCACAGTCTTCTGTTACTCCTGGTTGGTACAGCATAGGTATCGACAGATTGGCGGCCAACATTGAGCTTTTGTTGGTCTAGGCGGGCGGGCCGCCGGAGTTCGTTAACGTCCGTGGCGTGCGCTCAAATCCAGAAGGTGTAACACAAAAGCCCAGGCCACCTGGCCTGCGAGGCCCTGCACCCCGGTTCGATTCTGGGCGGCGCCTCCATGGTTGACCGAAATGTGCTGGGCGGCGAGTTGGAACCATGCGGCACGGACCCACTTACCGGCTTCTACAGGGACGGGTGCTGCCGGACGGGAGCCGAGGATCGGGGCAGCCACACGATCTGCGCGGTGGTGACCGCTGAGTTCCTCGAGCACCAGCGTCGCATCGGCAACGATCTCAGCACTCCGATGCCCCAGTTTCGCTTCCCTGGCCTCGTGCCCGGGGATCGGTGGTGTGTGACCGCAGCCAACTGGCTGCTCGCACACGAAGACGGCGCTGCCGCTTACGTGGTGCTCGCATCCACTCATATGCGGGCGCTCGAGATCGTCCCCCTCGCTGCTCTCCAGGAGCATGCCGTCGACGTCCCTGAGGGTCCCGGCACCCTGGAGGGTTGAAGGTTCACGAGCGCCCGTCTCGTGGCGTGATCCGCCAACGCGGAAGGTCGCTTCAGAACTCGCCTGGCCTCGCCGAGCGACTAACCCGTATCGGCGGCTCGACGCCGAACGAGAGCAGCCGGAGAGGGGCTGCCCAGGGCCCGAGGCCCGGTCATCCGGTCTGAGGCGGGCTCAGGCCGGACCCGACAGGCCGGGGGTCGATGCCCAGCCTCGCGCCAGCGGGTCGAGCACATCCCTCAGCGTCGGCGATCCGATCTCACGCAACTCGTAGGAGACCCGTCGCGAGGGGTGGCCAAGGTCGACCAGCCGCGCCAGGTCCATCGGGGTGCCGATGACGACAACGTCGCAGTCCGCCTGGCGCACCGTGGCACCGAGCTCGGCCAGCTGCTCGTCCCCGTAGCCCATCGCCGGAAGCACGGCTCCGATGCCGGGGTAGCGGGCATAGGTCTCGGCGATCGAGCCGACGGCATAAGGGTGCGGGTCGACGATCTCGGCGGCGCCGTCGTGGCGGGCTGCGACGGTGCCGGCACCGAAAGGCATGCCGCCGTGGGTGATGGTGGGGCCGTCCTCGATGACGAGTACCCGTTTGCCCGAAAGGGGCGGGCCCTCCCCGAGCGTGACGGGCGAGGCGGCTCTCACGACGCGGGCCCGCGGGTTGAACGCCGCCACGTTGGCCAAGACCTGGGCCAGGTCGGCGGGAGCAGCCGAGTCGATCTTGTTGACGACCACGACGTCGGCCCTCAACAGGCAGGTCTCACCCGGGTAGTAGGCGAGCTCGTGACCGGGACGCAACGGGTCGACGACGGTGATCTGGAGGTCGGGGACGAAGAAGGGGAAGTCATTGTTGCCTCCGTCCCAGACGACAACGTCACACTCTGTCTCGGCCTGGCGCAGAATCTGCTCGTAGTCGACCCCGGCGTACATCACCATGCCCATACGGACGGGCTCCTCGTACTCCTCGCGTTCCTCCAGGCTTGGGTGGGAGGCGTCGATGTCGGCCACCGATGCAAAACGCTGCACTCTCATGGCCTCGAGGTCCCCGTAGGGCATCGGGTGGCGCACGAGGGCGACCCGCAGCCCCGCCTCGAGGAGTATCTGGCCCACCCGGCGAGTGGTCTGGCTCTTGCCACACCCGGTCCTGACGGCGCAGACGGCCACTACCGGCTTGACGCTCGGCAACATCGTGGCAGCCGGCCCGAGAAGGCGGAAGTCCGCGCCCGCCGCCAGAATGGCGGAAGCCTTGTGCATCACATCCACATGGGACAGATCCGAGTAGGCGAGAATGACTTCGTCGATGTGCTCGCGGGCGATGAGGTCGGGCAGCTCCGGCTCCGCGACGATGGGGATGCCGTCGGGATAAAGCGGCCCGGCGAGCGATGCCGGGTACGAACGGTCCTCAATGCCGGGAATCTGAGCGGCAGTGAAGGCCACGACCTTCGTCGAGTCATCGTGGCGGAACACGGTGTTGAAGTTGTGGAAGTCGCGCCCTCCGGCTCCCGAGATCAGAACACGACGCTGTGTATTGGTCATGGACCTATCTTGCGCCCGGCCTGACAGTGACGGGTAGGGCCATAGGACCTTGGCGGACTCTATGCGCAAGGGACCGGGCTCTTGACGCACACCGAACCGACACTCTGGCAGCAGCCGAGGAATTGACAGTCTGTCAGTCGATACAGACCAGCACGACCTGATATGGGCTCGGCTCCGACCGAGGTAGGTGACCGAGCACCGGGGCTTCATTGACAGCGACGTCACCGGCAGCCAGGCACCCGGGTTCTGTCTACTGATGGGTCATCCCGCCCGCAGTGAGCCCAGGATGGTCCTGGCGACCATCCCGCTGCCTGCCAACCCGATGGACACGAACACCGGCTTGGCGCGCCCTGGCACCGTGACGCGAAGCAACAGGATGCTGTAGTCCGGTGTGCTGCTCGGACACGTCGTGAGGCCGGCGACATGGATGCAGGCACCTCCCGCCGAGAAGGGCCCCGTAGGACCTTGCGCCCCGCTGTCGACGCGCACCCCGTCCGACGGTCTGACCGGGAACGACAGCGGAGCCGGGCAAGGCAACGCCAAGAAGGCCTCGTCGGTGTCAAGGGTCACGCCTTGCTCGATCGCAATCTGAACAGGCCCGCACAGGTTCCACGCCTCGGTCCGCTCGACAGCCCAGTCGGCGGGGACCGAAAGGCCCAGCCCTGCGAAGACCACGGATCTCCACGACGCCGGAATCGACGGTGCGGTGCCAGGCGCGAGCGCCGTGGCGCGAGGCGAACGCGCCAGGGTGCCGGCGACCTGGCGGGCCAGGGGGCCATCGGCGGTGACTTCGACGCGCAGGGAGGGCGCGTAGTACGCGTAGCGCTCCAGCAACTGGTCGGTCGGGCCAGGAAAGACCGGCACGCCGTTGAGGATGACGGGCTTCTCGCTTGCATACTTGGCTGGAACCTGGCTTGTGAACACGAGTCTCGCCATCGTGCTGCGAACCTGCGCCGGGCATCCGGGACCTGTCCGCGTCGTGGGCGTTGGTTCAAGAAACAGGGTCCCGGCTAAGCGCACAGAACCGCAAAACGGGATCTGTCCCGGGTAGACGACGACGAAGGCGGCGGGCACGGAAACCTGGGCATCGCCGTAGGCGACCGGCACCCATCCCGTCGATGCGGTCGACAGGTCCGCCGCCGACAACGTTCTGGTCGCAAGCGGGACGACCGTGGCAGTCAGGGCGAACACCGGGGAGCCGGAACACGCCGCGAGCGCGAACGACAGGGCCAACGCTGCAAGGACGCGCGATCTCACTGTTGCCATGCCCCCACGAAGCTGTGGCGGGGCCGGTTCGCGTACCGCAGGCCGCAGCGCGTCATTGGCAGATGCTGCTCGAGGCGATGAAGACACTGGGGCGTGCCTGGACGCGCACGGTCATGGAGGCGCTAGGAGAGTTCCCCTCTTGAAGAAGACGGCCTCGTCCTTGACGCGCCCGACGCCGACGCGACGCCCGTCGACGTCCTCGAGGACGAACTCGTAGCACCCGTAGGGCGTCAGCCTTGGCTCGTGCAGGATGCGCGCACCCCGGCTCGCGAACTCGGTGGCAGCAAGTCGACGCCTTCGACATCCCGGATCGAGAACTCACTGTAGTGTCTCGCAAATAGATGGTGATTGTAGTAAGGTGTCGACATGCGCGCGCCGAGCCCACCACTTGCGATGACCGACGGCCAGCGGGAGATCCTCGAGAATTTCTCCAAGTCCCGCACGGCGCCCCAGCGTGAGGTCACAAGGGCCAAGGCGTTGCTGTACGCCGGCGAGGGCTTGGCGAACACGGCGATCGCGGCGCGTCTCGAGGTCTCGCCGGCCAGTGTCGTGGCCTGGCGGTCCCGCTTCGGCGAGGAGGGCGTGGCCAAGCTCGGCCGGGTGCGCCCGGGCCGGGGGCGTAAGGCGTCGATTCCGGCGGAGAAGGTGGACAAGATCGTGCGCGCCACACTCCATGACAAGCCGGCCGGTGAGACGCACTGGAGCTGCCGTTCGATGGCCAAAGCCCAAGGCGTGAGCCCGGCCACAGTGCAGCGGGTCTGGTCTGCGCGGGGTCTGCAACCGCACCGGGTGGAGACGTTCAAGCTCTCCAACGACAAGCGTTTCGAGGAGAAGCTCGTCGACGTGGTCGGGCTCTATTTGAACCCGCCGGACAAGGCCGTGGTGTTGTGCATGGACGAGAAGAGCCAGATCCAGGCTCTCGATCGGACCCAGGCGACCTTGCCGATGAAAAAGGGCCGGGCGGGCACGATGACCCACGATTACAAGCGCAACGGCACGACCACTCTCTTTGCTGCGCTGAACGTCCTGACCGGAGTGGTGATCGGCCAGTGCTTGCCCAAGCACCGCAACACTGAGTTCTTGAAGTTCCTCCGCACGATCGACAGCCAGGTTCCAAAAAGCTTGCAGATCCATATGATCTGCGACAACTACGGAACGCACAGCCACGACAACGTTCTCGCCTGGCTGGAGAAGCACCCTCGCTTTCATCTGCACTTCATCCCCACTTCGAGCTCATGGCTGAACATGGTGGAGCGCTGGTTCCGTGATCTCACCGGCAAGGCGCTCCGCCGGGGGGTGTTCAAGTCGGTGCCCGATCTGATCGCCGCCATCGAGGCGTTTCTCGCTGCCCACAACGACGACCCCAAGCCATTCGTTTGGACCGCCACGGCCGAGGACATCCTCGAGAAGGTCCGCCGGGGCCGAGTCGCTCTCTCCATGCAAACACCAGTTAAAACTGAGACACTACACTAGGAGAGTTCCCCTCTTGAAGAAGACGGCCTCGTCCTTGACGCGCCCGACGCCGACGCGACGCCCGTCGACGTCCTCGATGACGAACTCGTAGCACCCGTAGGGCGTCAGCCTTGGCCCGTGCAGGATGCGCGCACCCCGGCTCGCGAACTCGGTGTGCAGCAAGTCGACGCCTTCGACATCCTCGGGATCGAGATACAGGTCATAACCGGCGCCGAAGCGCAGGGCGTTCGGCTCGACTTGGCCGAAGCGCGCCTGCACGACGATGATCTCGACACCGTCGCGGTAGAGAGTCGCGAATGGTTCGCCGGCGCCGTAATGCTCGACGACCTCGAAACCTAGAACGCTGTGGTAGTACTCCACGGTCCTCGCGACGTCGGCTGAGAGCAGGACGGGCGCGATGTTCTCGAGCCTCGCTCGCTTCATGGGGTGACAGTAGCCTTCTCGGTGCCTTCGCGAAGAGCCTGTTCACTGATACGAGCTCGGTCGGCCCGTTGTCCCAAGGGCCAGGTGATCGACGGCCCGGCCCATCAAGCCTTCACAGCCAGCACGACGAGACCGAAGGCTCCCAGATCCTTCAAGCGGACTGTCAGCATCCCGGCCTGAACATCGTCGCAAGCCGCGGAGCCCGGTGCAGCTGTGACCTCGGAGGGATAGGTTGCCCGTGATCGACGCATCGAGGCGTCGATGCCAAGGTACCGGGGGTCATGCGATGTACGACGGCCACTGTCCGGAGGTGGGCGGAACCCAGGACGTGTTCTTCGACCGTGCGACGGCACGCTCCTTGCCGACGATCGTCGCAGGCGAGGGCGTCTACCTCATCGACGACCACGGCAGGCGCCTGCTCGACGTCTGCTCGGGCCCGTTCCTCGCCGCGCTTGGGCAGGGCAATGAGCGCGTGCTCCAGGCCATGGTGGAACAGGGACGAAAGCTGACCTACAGCTATTCGCGAACCACGAGGCACCCTGCGAACGCCGCGCTCACCGAGCGGATAACCTCCCTTTCCGGATCCGGACTCGAGCGGGCTCACCTCACCTCCGGCGGCTCCGAAGCAGTCGAAATGGCGCTGAAATTCTTCCGTGCCCATGCTGTCGCCACCGGAGAGGGGCAGCGCCAAGGCGTGATCTCGCTGATGCCTGGCTACCACGGCGCAACCCTCCAGACACTCGGCCTCAATGGCGATGTCCGGGCGCCGGCGCTATGGGGCTCAATGACCGTGTACTCGGACAAGATCCCGGCGCCGCTCACCTTCAGGGCTCCCAGCCCGGAGTCGGCCGCCGCAGCGAGCCTCGCCGCCCTCGAAGAGACGATCGACCGTATGGGGCCTGAGCACGTCCTGGCGCTCGTCATGGAACCGATCGGCGGTCAGGCCTCCGGCGTGAACGTGCCGCACCCGTCTTTCGCGAACGGAGCACGCTCGATCTGCGATCGCCACGGCATCCGGCTGGTGTTCGACGAGAGCGTCTGCGCGTTCCGGACAGGCCGCTTCCTCGCGGCCCAGTGGGCCCCTCAAGCGCGGCCCGACGCCGCCGTGCTCGCAAAGGGTCTGGCCGCTGGTTACGCGCCTCTCGGGGCGGCGCTCATGCCGGCCGATCTCGTGGAAGAGCTCGCCTCAACTACCGGCTTTGTCGTCTCGCACTCCTATGACGCGAATCCGATCGCCTGCGCAGCTGGCTCCGCCGTGCTGGACGAGATCGTGGAGCGCGATCTGATGGGCAACGCGGCGCGGGTCGGCGCGGTGCTGCGATCCGGGCTCGACGCGATCGCGCAGAGCTCGCCGCTCATCGGCGACGTCCGCGGCCGGGGACTCTTGCTCGCGCTCGAGCTCGTCGCTGACAAGGACACACTTGCGCGGTTTCCCGCCGAGGTGGATCCAGGTTCGGTTGTTCTCCGTCATGGCCTCGACCACGAGCTCCTTCTCTACTCGCGTCGCCAGAACAGCGGGCGCTTCGGCGACTGGATCCTGATCGCCCCGCCGCTCGTGATCGACCCGGAGACCTGCGAAGAACTGCTCGGCAGGCTCGAGTCGACCCTTGCGCATGCGGCTGGGGAGCTTCTCCCGAACCACGCATGAGCGCGGGCCCCTCCGCCGGAGTACGCGAAGCGGCCGCCGGCGAGCTTCTTGCATTCATGATCGCCGAGCACGTGCCCATCGCCGCCGCGGCGGAGGGACTCGCCTCGCCCGAACAGCCCTCTGCGGGAGCTGACCGCGGCGTGTCTGAACTCAGCTTCCACCCAGATCCAAGCAGCTGGCTGAAGAGCCGACTGGTGACTCGCACCTGTTGGCCTCGGCTGCACAGAGCATCGGCGATCCAAAGCTCGCCGACCTGCATCGCTTCTTCCTTCGTAGCTCCAATGAGAGCGCGGAAGCTTTACCGCTACGAGCGCAGTCACCCATCGCTCGGGTCCGCGAGCCGCGCCGGTTCCAACAGCTTCGGCACTTCCGGCACTTATGGGAACACCGAAGAATGGTTCGTTTCTTACAGCTGGCTTCCTGTCAAGACGCTTCTCGATACCCGGGTGTCGCTCATCTCGATCGTGGCCCTCCCCGGGCATCAAAGCGCTATCCGGGTGGACGCCCAGGTGACGTGGCTGCCGGCGAAGATAGAGGCGATCCGGGAGTTCGTCAATCAGCTGGGCGTCCTCCCTCCGGGCGTAAGATCCTGCCCGATCGACTTCGGCCAGCACCTCACCATCAGTTTTCGCAAGCAGGCCCAGGCGAAGCCCCTCGCCGTCGTGGTAGCAGACGCCGGCGGCTGTGAGGACGTCCAGGTCCAACGCTTCGGGCACGCGGTGACACCGGCGCTTTCCGGGTACGGTCTCGTGCCTTTCGTCGAACGCGAGCTCGGCTTCAGTTGAGGAGGTGTGCATGGCACACGCCGCTTGTCCTTCGAACATGATCGACTCTACGCACGCCCCGCTCGCGCCGTGCGAACCCGCCCCGACTACCGACATCCATCTCTCAAGAGCACTTGCAGCGCTTTGCACCAGGTTCGGCCTCGACATCGAGAAGGGACACGTCCATGAGCTCCACCCATGAACCCGTAGCGCAACCCCACGCGCCCAGACCAACCGAGGAGCTTGTCCCATGGGCGAAGCGTCATACCGTGGAAATCCACCGGCGGCGCCTGATCGGTGCCGGTGGTTCACTGACGCTCGTACTGGCGCTGGCACTAGGCGGAGTCCTGATCCTGGCAGGCAGCGCCGGACCACAACAGTTGAATCACCCACCGGGCAAGATCTTCGTCTCCGATCGCATAGGAAGCGCTTACGAGCTCAGCGCCGCCGAGTCGCCGCCTTCACCGGCATCTCCGAGAGTGGCCAGGGCCGTGGAGAACGCCGAGGTCGGGTTCTCGCTCGATCTGCTGAACAACCTGGCGATGACGAGCGATTCGAGCGGCACGGCCAACGAGCTCGTGTCGCCGTCCAGCTTGGCGACCGCGCTCGCGATGCTGGAGCTCGGCGCGTCAGGTTCCACCGAGCAAGGAATCGCTGAAGCACTGCACACCGCGAGGCTGTCTGCCGGCGACCAGGCGGCCGGGTGGTACAGCCTCGCAGCCCTGCTCGGCGCCGAGACGTCAACCTCCGCGACGAACCTGAAGCGTGTGCCCGAGCTCGATGTCGCGAACTCCCTCTGGGTCCAACAGAACTTTGCCGTGCTGCCGGCATTCGTGCGCGCGCTGTCGGGCGAGTTCCGAACCGGAGTGTGGCAGGTCAACTTCCAGACCGACCTCACCGGGGCTACGAACGCCATCAACCAGTGGACGAGCGAACACACCAAAGGCTTGATAAAGCAGCTCTTCAGCCCAGGCGGTCTTACCCCGACCACGGTTCTCGTGCTCGCGGACGCAGTCTTCTTCCAAGCTGACTGGGCCTATCGGTTCGAGACCGCGACGACCAACCGGCCGTTCTATCTCGCGAGCGATGGGACCGAAAGCGTCCCCTTCTTGAGCTCGGAACCAGTCAACTCGACCAAAGCGTTGAGAACGCCGGTGTCGAAGACCGAAAAGTACGTCGCGGTCGAGCTCCCCTATGCCGGAAAGAAGCTGGGTGCGCTCGTCGTGATGCCGACCGGGTCCTCGCTGCCACAGATGGTCTCCTCGCTCACCCCGGCCTCGCTCGACAGGATCGTCAGCGGCATGTCGACCGAGTTCGTCGACTTCTCGATGCCCACCTTCACGCTGCGTTCCGACAATCAGCTGAACCAGACGCTGTCGTCGATGGGCATGTCACGGGCGTTCGAGACCGGAGCCGACTTCGGGAGGATCAACGCGACGGTCCCGCTTGCGGTTGGCACCGTCGAGCAGCACGCCTACCTTCAGGTCACCCCGAAGGGCACGACGGCGGCGGCGGCGACTGGAATTGGAGTCATCGCCACCGCGACGCAGGCTGGAACCGAGCCGATCGTCATCGACCATCCGTTCCTCTTCCTCCTGCGCGACAAGGTGACCGGCGCGATCCTCTTCGAGTCCATGGTCGAGAACCCGGCTTCCTGAGCTCCTTCCGGGTTTGACACCCGAGCGCCGCCGGGCGGGCTGAACAGCGCTCGCCGGCGCGACTCGCCTTGTGAATGGATGTGCAGACGTCAAGTGCCAGGTGCTTGCCGAGCGAGCAAGGCGCTCCAGCCTTTGTCGTCCCCCGGGATGCTCGGCCGGGGTGGACTGCCGACAAGCACATGAGCCTCTCCGGTGCTGATGGCGAAGGCGATGGCCTCGCCCACCAGTGGCGCGATCACGTTGAGCTCGAATACGGCGCGCAGGTCAGCCGGGTCCAACTCCTCGATGGGGACGTGCAGGCCCTGGCCGGCGTTGTTCACCAGGACGTCGATCCTGCCGCAGGTGTCAAGGGCTCTGGCCACCAGTCGTTCCAGGTGCTCACGCCTGGTGACATCGGTTGCGACAGCCAGTGAGCCTGGCAGCTCCGAGGCGAGTGCGTCGAGGCGATCCGCCCGGCGAGCAGCAAGCACGACCCGGGCCCCGACGCTGAGAGGCTGGGGTGTCGCCCGGCGCGACCCGCCCCCGGGACCCGAGGTGCCGGGGGCGGTCACGGAGTGCCTCTCGCGAGGGACGGCAGCTCCACTTGCAGTCTACGAGACTGCACGAGCATTTGCCCAGGCGCACCTCCACCACGCGCCACGGCGGGTCAGCGCAATGCCAGCTGCGCTCGGCAAGGGTGCCGAGGACGGTACAGCTGTCGGGACCACCAAGCCGGAGCTAACGCCTTGCGGCGTGGCGAAACACTAGATACAGCACGCCACCAATGACCACGAGGACGACAATGGTCTTGATGAAGAAAGCGATTAGGCCAACGATCGCGTGCAGTACGACGAAGGCCACGATCGCAGCGACAACGGCAGCCGCGACCACGGTCAGCTTGTGCCCGGGTCGTAGTCCTCGCTCCTGCTTGGTTCTGGGCTCGATCATGAAACCTCCTCCCCTGAACCGTACATCCGCCCAGCTGGCCACGGATGTCGTATCTGCCAAGCGGCTCCCCGGGGCCATCTGCGCATCCCCGCCGAGCGCGCCGACGAGTCGCCCGAGCCCCGGGCCCCACTTCGCGAAAAGCGCGTGAGGCGCGCCCGAATCCTTTCAAAGTGCTGCCTATAGTTGGCAATAGGGCGTGCAGGGAGGGTGGAGAGCCCAATATGGGCCGAGGAGATCGCACAGAGACCACCGACCGGGCCTGGCGACGCCGCGTCCCCGGTGTTGTGACCGGCATCGTTCTAGTGGTCGCGCTCGGCGCGGCCGCGACCCTGATCTCCCTGCAGCGAGCCCACACGTCCTCGGCGAACGGTCCGGGCACCCAGCAGGGCTCCCACCCGACCACGGTCCCGCCGCCACCGCTGACGATCACTTCGGTGTCACCGTCACCCGGCACGGTCGACGCCTCCTTCGATACCAGCGTTACCGTGGACTTCTCTCAGCCCCTCGCGTCCGACAGCCCGTTACCGACGCTCTCGCCGGCACCGCCCGGGTACTGGGTGAGAACCGCACCGGCGGCGGTGCGCTTCGTTCCGGACGGTTACTTCGCTCCCTTCAGTACCGTGCAGCTCAGCGTGCCAGGCGGGCCCGGCGGGATTCGCAGTCGTTCCGGCCAGGGCCTCTCGGCCACACTTCGGAAGAACTTCGTGATTGAGCCGGGTTCCGAACTGAGGCTCCAACAGCTCCTCTCGGAGCTCGGCTACCTTCCCCTCCAGTTCGTGCGTGCCCCGCCGCCCGACGGTGACACCGTTGACATCGCCGCCTTGTCGTCCATCGCCCGCCATGCCTACGAGCACAGCACCACGACGACTGCCGCGTCTATCCCGGCGATCGACTTTGAGCCTCCTGTCGCGACAGAGGTCCCCGTCCAGGCCCTGACGGGCAGCCTCTTGTGGCGCTTCAACAACATGCCGTCCTCGTTGGCGGCGCTCTGGAAGCCGGGAGTGCCCAACGTGATCACGACCGGAGCCATCATGGCCTTCGAGAGCGCCCACGGACTGACCATCGACGGCGAAGCCGGGCCCCGAGTGTGGACCGCGGTTCTCCAAGCAGTCGCACAGCATCAGGTGACCACTTCCCCCTACGACTACGTCGTTGTCAATCAGACCATCCCGGAGACGGCTTCGGTCTGGCGGGACGGCCGGATGATCTTCACCACGCCCGTGAACACGGGCATTGCGGTCGCGCCGACCGCACCTGGCACCTACCCCGTCTTTGCCCGTTACCTGGTCACCACGATGACCGGTAAGAACCCTGACGGGAAGCCGTACTCAGACCCGGGCATCCCCTGGGTAAGCTACTTCAATGGTGGCGACGCTCTCCACGGCTACGTCCGGGCGAGCTACGGGTTCCCGCAGAGCCTCGGCTGCGTCGAGATGACCTACGCGAATGCGGAGACCATGTTCGGCTTGACACCGCTGGGGACCCTCGTCACCGTCCTTGCGAGCCCCGTCCAGCCGCTTCGGCGATCAACCTAGGGCGGCCGCGACACCCCAGCTCGCGTGCCATTGCTCACCCTCCCGGAGCCAGATCAAGCCCGTACCGCTATGGAGCGCGTTCGGCGGACAGGTCATCGGCTCGATGGCGATTGCTCTACGACGATCAGCCGGCTCGGCCAGCGTGTCACCCGTGTAGCACATGGCGTACGCGAACGCGGCGTCGGCCCAGACCTCCGAGCGGCGCCCGGGAAGGCCCAGCCGTGCATGCCAGCGACCGTCAGTACCGACTGCCAAACCGGTGTAACAGTCGTCGAGCTCGAGTCCCCTGAGCGTCCGCCCGTCGAGATCGAAGGCCGAACCGGACACGGGCTCCTCACCTACAGGTAGGCCGCGCTTGTCCAAGAGGAGTCGCCTCTGTGCCAACAGGCGTATCTCCGCTTCGTCGAGGCCACCCTGGCCTGCAAGGAGATACGGATGAAAGCCGAGCCCGAAGGGGACGATGCCACTCCCAGCGTTGGTCGCCCCGCAAACGACCCCGAGCCCGCCGTCGCCGAGGGTGTACTCGAGGTCGAGCCGAACGCGGAAGCCATAGGCCGGTTGCGGATGGATGACGCAGGAGAACACCGCCCGGTCTGCGGAACGCTCCTCGATCGACCACGGCAGCCACCGCACGAGACCATGGATGGCGTTTGACCGCTCCGGCTCGTTGAGCGCGGCCCGGCCGACGACGTCCCCGAATCGATATGAACCGTCCTCGAGCCTGTTCGGCCAAGGCGCGAGCACCTGACCCCGGTCGCCAGATGAGATCTCATCCTCGGGAAACTCCCAGATGATGGGCACCGAATCGGCCCGGAACGAACGCAGCGTCGCACCAACCTCGGTTATCACCGCGTCGAGGTCGCCGTGGACAAGCAGAACTTGCTCGCCTGAGGGCGGGACCATGGCGGTATCGTACCTGGCAGGCCCACTCAAGTGGCTCGTCCAGCCGGCGGGCCGGAGACCGGCTCAAGTCTCGGCCGAACGAACGATCCCAAAAGGAGCGCGTGGGCATGCGGGTTCTCGTGACCAACGACGATGGATTCGACGCGCCCGGCTTGGCTGTCCTGGCCCGCGCGTTCGCCGAGGCCGGACATGAAGTGCTCGTGGCCGCGCCTCTCCTTGAGGCAAGCGGATCAGGCGCGGGCATCGGGCCGCTGCGGGCGATGGGGGGCGGCATCCACGTCGAAGCGGTTGCACCACCTGGTCTCGGCGGGATCACAGCCTTCGCAGCGGACGCGCTTCCGGCGATGATCGTGATGATGGCCTGCCTCGGTGCGTTCGGACCGACTCCGGACCTCGTTGCATCGGGCATCAACCCTGGTCGCAACGTCGGACGGGCGGTCCTGCACTCGGGCACCGTGGGCGCGGCTCTCACCTGTGTCCATTTCGGCTTGAAAGGGCTCGCCACGAGCATCCGGGCCGTTTCGGCGCCGTCCGCTCATGAGCCCCGGAGCGACGCCCACACACACTTCGAAAGCGCGGCTGCGCTCGCTGTCACCTTCGCGGCTCACCTGGAGCGGGCACCCGCTCGCACCGTCTTCAACTTGAACGTGCCCGATCTTGCGCTTGGCGAAATCCGGGGCGTCCGCCGCGCAGGCCTGGCGGCCTCCGGGCTGATTCTGGCAGCACAAGCCGTAGATGGCGGGGCAAGAGTGCGACTCGACCTCGGTGCCTCAGACCCCGGTGCCTCAGAGCCGGACATCGGAGACGAGTCGGACGAGACCTTGACAGGGCTCGGATGGGCTGTGGTGACCCCACTCGTCAGTGTCACCGAGGACATTCGGCCGGAGACCGGCGACGTGGTGGCGGCCGCAATGGCTGCCGCCTCTCTGTGCCTGGAGACGGCTCGCGGATATCACCGTGTGTGACAGTTCCATTGGCACACCACTGCCAACAGGTGGGATCACCTGATTGACAGGCGGGTTGTGACGCTCTGTTACTGACCGAGCAGGCCCGCGACGCGTCTGTGGGACAGGACCTTTGCTCGTCCGCCCATCACCGGACTGCTCTTCCCGGAGCAGTCTCGTCATCTGACTTGACGATAGATGCTATCTCAATACCCGTTTTCACTTGCGCAGGCGAAACTCCTCCCATAGGGTTTGCGCCACACCAACTGTCAACGACGAGTGGTGCCGAAACGCCCGGTACCTTCACGCCGGGTAGGGGTTAAGGCTGTTGCCTCCCCGCAGGCATGACTGGACACCTCGGCGCCTGCGAGCCGAGCCGCGTGAGCGGCGTTGCTCGTCCCGACCTGTGCTCCTGATGGAGTGAAAAGGAGTCGCGACAACAAAGAAGACAGGGCGAGACCCGTCTGCACCTCGTAGGGACGTCCCAACGTCCAGATCCGGCCAGCCCTTCCGGCACCGAGTCGCGAGTCGCATGCAATAGACGGCCTGCCCGCATCAAAGCACCCACCTGGAACCCACCGGGTTTTCGACACTCCAAGGAGGAGCAAGATGCGCAAGCACCCCTTGATCGCGCTCATTGCGTTTACTTTTGTTGCTGCATCCATATTTATCGGCGCCGCCGGCGCCAGCAGTGTGAACAACTCAGTGCCCGTGCGTGCCACTTCCCATCTGAGCAAGGGTGACAGTGGCTCGGCGGTTGTGCCTGCCACCGACTCGAGGTGGCTCGCGGCGGTCGTCCGCGAGCGTGCCAGGGCCACAGCGCAACTCAAGGCGCAGGTCGCGCGAGAGAAGTACCTGCCCTTTTGGCAGGGTCTTGCCGGCGACCGTGTAGCCATTCATGATGGCGGTCGCCCGCCAAAGACCCTGCTCCCGTCGACATGGAGTGAGTTGCAGCGGTCCGACGCCCGTGCCGCAGCTGCGCGTGCGGCAGTTGCTCGCGCGGCAGCAGCACAAGCCGCTCAAGCAGCGCAAGCAGCGCAAGCCGCTCAAGCCGCTCAAGCAGCGCAGGCAGCTCAGGCAGCTCAAGCAGCTCAAGCAGCTCAAGCAGCGCAAGCAGCAGCGCAGGCAGCTCAAACCGCAAAGGCAGCAATCGCAGCAAGAAACACGAGAGTTACAAGAACCACAAGAACCACAAGGACCACAAGGACCATAAGAACCTCCCCGGCAAGAGCGCCTGGCGCGGCGGCACCGACAACCTCCAGACGAGGCGACCTCGGCGGCGTCTGGCTGGAGCTGCGGCTCTGCGAATCCGGCAACAACTACGCCGAGGACACAGGAAACGGCTATTACGGCGCGTACCAGTTTGCGCCGGGGACGTGGTGGGGCCTCGGCTACTCCGGCCTGCCGAGCGACGCTTCGCACGCCGTGCAGGACCAGGCAGCTGAGAGGCTCCAAGCCGAGGCCGGCTGGGGGCAGTGGCCGGCCTGCAGCGCCGAGCTCGGGCTCTAGAGGAGTTCGAGCGCACCTCGCCTCGGGTGGCTGACAACTGAGTATCGGCAGTTCGCTGCAATAAGTCTCCGAGTTCTGGCGGCGCCGTGCCCCTTGGGCTGCGCGCCGGCCGGCGCATGCCAGGATCGGGACGGGCTCGATGCCGAACAATGCCCGGCGAGTGGCGCCGGCGTCGCCGAACCGAGCAGCCCTAAGCTCGGCTCGGGAGGTCGAGCACATGCGGTTCAGCATCTGGCTGGGAGCAGAGCAGACTTGGGACGAAGTCCTGGGCTCGGCGGCGCACGCCGAACGCACCGGATGGGGCGGGATCTGGGTGGCGGACCACTTCATGCCCAACGGCGAGCGGAGCTCCTCGCCCCGCCTCGAAGCGTGGACGACCATCGCGGCGTTGGCGGCTCGCGTCGAGCGGGTGCGTGTCGGTGTGCTCGTGACGGGCAACACCTACCGGCATCCCGCTGTGCTCGCGAAGATGGCCGCGACCGTGGACCACATCTGCGAAGGACGCCTTGTGCTCGGACTCGGTGCGGGATGGCAGGTGAACGAGCACGATGCCTACGGCATCGATCTTCCTGAAGTCGGCGAACGCCTGGCGCGCCTGGACGAGGCCTGCCAGGTCATCCGACTCCTGCACAGCAGGGAACGCAGCAACTTCGCGGGACGCTTCTACCGGCTCGTGGACGCCCCGTGCGAGCCGAAGCCGGTTCAGCGACCACTCCCGCTGCTCATCGGCGGCGGTGGCGAGAAGACGACAATGCGAATCGCCGCCCGCTACGCCGACGAGTGGAATTGCTGGGGACTGCCCGACGTGATGGCGCGCAAGGCCGAGGTCCTCGAGCACCACTGTGTCGAGATCGGGCGGGACCCGGCCTCGATCAGGCGCTCGGCTCAAGCCGTCGTGTTGATGAGCGACAACGCCGAACAGCTGAAGAGCTGGCGGTCCGACATCTCGGTCATGCCCCGCATCATCGGTACTGCGCCTGAAGTTGCGGAGGTCATGGCTCGCTACGTCGAGGTCGGCGTGGACGAGTTCGTCGTCTCGGACCGTTCCCTCGGCCGGGACGCCGGCCAGAAACGGGAGAACATGGACCGCTTCGTCGAAGAGGTGGTCACCCACCTGCAGGGCCGGTCCGGCGCGTAGGTGTTGTCGTGTCGCACGAGGTGGGCCATCTCGTCGCAGCGCCCGACAAGTTCCGGGGCACCGCGGACGCGTCACAGGCCGCTGCGGCTGCGGCACGCGGGGCGCGTCGCGCGGGCTGGACGGCCGCTGAGGTACCGCTGGCCGATGGGGGTGACGGGCTGCTCTCAGCCTTCGACGGAGAGCCCAGGCGCGACGAGGTGACCGGCCCCCTCGGCACACCGGTGCCGGCAGACTGGAAGCTCGTCCCGGGGACATCACGCGACGCCGGCCCGACTGCGGTGATCGAGATGGCGAACGCGTCGGGCCTTCTCATCGCCGGTGGAGAGCTCGGTAACGACCCGATGAAAGCCTCCACGGTCGGGACCGGCCAGCTGATCCTGCGGGCAGTCTCTCTGGGTGCGACGCGAGTCATCATCGGCTGCGGGGGCTCGGCAACGACCGACGGCGGTGCAGGCGCGCTCGCGGCCATCGGCACACGTGAAGCGCTACAGGGTGTCGAGCTCATCGCCGCCTGCGACGTGACGACCGGGTTCCTGGACGCAGCAAGGGTCTTTGCTCCGCAAAAGGGCGCCACGCCCCAACAGGTCGAGGCGCTGACCGCCCGCCTCGCCCGTCTCGCGGACGACTATCGGGCCGCTTTCGGCGTGGACGTCACCGCACTGCCCGGAGCTGGGGCCGCCGGTGGCCTCGCCGGAGGGCTCGCAGCACTCGGGGCCGAGATCGTCTCGGGCTTCGAGCTTGTCGCCGGCTTCGTCGGCTTGGACGAGCACCTCGCCTGCGCGGACCTCGTCATGACCGGGGAGGGCTGCCTCGACCGCCAGTCTTTCTCCGGCAAGGTCGTCGGCGGCGTGATCGCTCACGTGGCCACAAAGGTGCCGATCTTGTGCATTGTCGGCGACGTGGCCACAGAGGCCCGCACGTGTGGCAGAACGAGCGCCGCGGGGTTCGAGCTCATCAGCCTCGTCGAGCGGTTCGGGCCGGAACGAGCCCGATCCGACGTCCTCGACCTCATCGAGGACGTCGTCGCGCAGTGCCTCTCGGCCCAGTGATCGCGGCCGGGGCCCCGGCCCAGGCTGCTCAGCGGATCCCGACGCCGAGCCGGCCCACGTCGTCGAAGAAGGCGGGATAGGTCTTGGCGACACAGCCCGGGTCGGAGAGCTCGACCCCGGGCACGACCGCGCCGATCGCGGTGAAGGCCATGGCGATGCGATGGTCACGGTGGGTGTCGACGCGGCCGCCGTGCAAGGGCGCGCCCCCGTGCACGACCAGGCCGTCTGATGTCTCCTCGACACGAGCTCCCAGGCGCGCGAGCTCGGTCGCGACCACCGTGATGCGATCGCTCTCGTGGCCACGAGCGATCTCGACGCCACGGATCACGGTGTCTCCGTGTGCCAGCGCTGCGAGCGCGGCAATGGTCGGGACCTGATCCGGCATCGCCGCGAGATCGACGTCGACTCCGGTGAGCTTGCCTCGCCGCTCGATCGTCGTACCGCCGGGGCCCCGGGAGAACCTGGCGCCCATCGCGGCGAGAACCTCCACCAGGCCACCGTCCGGCTGCACGGTCTCCAAGGCGTTGGCGACGGTGATCGACCCCCCCGTCGCGACGGCGAGGGCGTAAAGGTGTGCCGCGGCGCTCGCGTCGTGCTCGACGGACTCCGCCCTGGAGACGTAAGGGGCCCCAGCGCTCACCTTGAAGTGGCCCGGCGCTTCTTGGGCGATCGACGCCCCCCAACGCTCCATGACTCGCACCGTGAGGCTCACATAGCCGAGCTCGTGGAGACCCCCCACCTCGACGATGAGGTCGTCATCGGCATATGGGCCGACGAGGAGAAGCGCCGTCGCGAACTGTGAGCTGGCCGAGGCATCGACTCTGAGCCGGCCACCGGCGAGGCCATGGCTCGAGATCCGCAGCGGTGGCCTGCCTTGGCTGCTCTCGACGTCGGCCCCGGCAGCGCGCAACGCCTCGAGGAGCGGGGCGATCGGACGCCGGCGCAGGGGCTCCTCGCCGTCGAGGACCACGGTCCCCTTCGCGAGCAGCGCCACCGCCGCCAGGAAACGAAGCGTTGTTCCCGAAAGCCCCGCGTTCACCTCCGTCCCCCCGGCCACAGGCCGGCCCGAGGTCCCTGTCACCTCCGTGTCGCCGCCGACATCCTCGATCCGGGCACCCAAGGTACGAAGCCCCGAGGTCATCGCCACGGTGTCGTCGCTCTCGAGCAGGCGGCTGAGCACACTCTTGCCCTCGGCCAAAGCGGCGATGACGAGCAGGCGGTTGGTCAAGCTCTTGGAGGACGGCGCGTCGAGCGTGCCTTGGACCGGACCGGCCGGGACGAGCTCCAGAACGGCCCGTGAGAGCCAGTCGTGCAGGGCGGGGCCGGTCACCGGCCAAGCGTAGGCCGGCGAGAGGTGCGCGCGACCCGGCAAGCCGAGCGCGACCCAGCTACCGCCGAAGAGCCCCGGGATGCCACGATGGCGCGGTGAGCTTCCGGATCTGTTTTGTGTGCGCGGGCAACATCTGCCGCTCGCCCATGGCCGAGGTGGTCCTCCGTCACGAAGCTTCGGCGGTCGGGCTCGCCGAAGCCCTGGCGGTCGACAGTGCTGGCATCGCAGCTGACGTCGGCTTCGACATCGACCGTCGGGCCCGCAGGGCACTGGAACGACGCGGCTACGGGCCGATCAGTCACCGCGGGCGCCAGTTCGAGCCCGCCTGGCTGAAGCAACGAGACCTTGTCGTCGCCATGGAGAAGAGCCAGGTGCGGTGGCTGGAGAACCGCTCCCCGAAGACGGGCCGCACCGCAGCCGTCCGACTCCTGCTCAGCTACCCGACGGGTCGTGGTGGGCACCCTGGCTCACTGGAGGTCCCTGACCCGTGGCACGGCGACGAGGCGGAATTCGAGTCGTGTCTCGACCTGGTCCAAGCCGGGTGCGTCGCCCTGCTGGACGAGCTGGCCGCCGAGCTCGCCCGGAGCTGAGCCCGTCAGGTCGCCGGGCTCACCGAGCTCATGTTGAACTCGGCCACGCGCAGCGACGGCATTGCTGTCCTGTTGAGCCATTCGTTCCATTCCCGCGAGAGCGCCCTTTCGGTCCGTCCCGCCTCGATGGTCTTCGCCAGCAGGTCCACAGGGCTCTCGTTGAAGCGGAAATTGTTGACCGAAGCGACGATCTCGCCGTGCTCGACCAGGTAGACGCCGTCTCGCGTCAGGCCGGTCACCAACAGCGTCGTCGGGTCAACTTCCCTGATGTACCAAAGGCACGTGAGCAGCAGTCCCCTCTCGATCCGCCCGACGAGGTCCTCGAGGGTGCTCGCGGCCCCCGGCAGCTCGAGAATGAGGTTGTTCGCGAGCGCTGCCGGCTCGACGCCCGATCGTGCGGCTCCTGCGCGGTGGTACTGCAGGCGCGCGAGGCGGCCGTCGGCGATCCATTCGGTCCGCTCCAGCGACAGGCCGTTGTCGAAGACCGACACATCCTGACCGGAGGCCCCCGTTACGAGGAACGGTGCGCACTCGAGGCCTTCGGCGAACGGATCGCTGCGCAGGGAGAACAGGTGCGGGGAAAGCGACTCCCCCACCCTCGTCGCGCCTCCCGGCGCGGAGAAGACGCTGCGCCCCTCTTCGGCCTCCCGGCCCGAGGTCGCCTCCCCAAGGAGGAAGACGAGGTCGGCCACCGCGTCGGGTGGCAGCACGACCTCATAGCGACCTGCGTCCAGATCGAGCTTCCGCTCGCCCCAGCTGAGACGGCGGTCGAGCCGCTCCTTCAGCTCCTCCACGTGCACGGCGGCCAGGTCGGAGGCGCCTGTCGAGACCCAGGCCGATCGCGTCCCACCGTCTGCCCGGGCGACGGCCTCGAGCTTGCCTGTCGGTTCAACGTAACGGAGCCGCAGCCCTGTCGAAGAACCGAGATACACGGTCGAGACGTGGTGCTCGGCGAAGCCTGCCAACCTCACACCGGCGGCGCCCGCTCGGGCGAAGGCGTCGCCGAGCCCCTTGAGCACGTCGCCGAGACCGGAGAGCGCCGTCATGACCGGCGGGTCCGCAAAGTCGCTCGGAACCCCCGGTAGTGAGGGGGCCACGAGCGCGGCGGCGTCCTCGGCCGGTGGGGCCGTGGCGGCGTTGGCCTCGGCTCGACGTACCAGTTCGACCGGGTCACCGGCACCGCTGCTGCTCGCCGTCCCGACCGAGGTCCCCGCGTCGGTGTCCTTGAGGGCGATCACGGTCACGTCACGGTCGCGTCGAGTGCCGTTGGTCGTCACGGTGTTGTTGGCGAAGCGAAGTTCTGCTTGGCTGATCTCCTCCACGATCACGACGCAACCGTCCGATCGGGAAGCGTCGAGAACCTGTTCGACGACGCGGTCTGCTGAGACGAGACGACCCGGGCCGGCGCTCATCGACCGGACTCCGCGCGGGTGTTCAGCACGTTGACGCCTCGGAACAACGCTGACGGGCAACCGTGGCTCACGGGAGCGACCTGGCCGGGCTGGCCTTTGCCGCAGTTGAACGCGCCGCCAAGGTGATAGGTCGACTCACCGCCCACGGCTTGCATCGCACCCCAGAACTCGGTCGTGCGTGACTGATAGGCCAGGTCCCTCACCTGCCCGGCAAGCTTGCCCTTCTCGATCCTGAAGAAGCGCTGCCCGGTGAACTGGAAGTTGTAGCGCTGCATGTCGATCGACCAGCTCTTGTCGCCGACGATGTAGAAGCCGTCGTCGACCGACGAGATGAGCTCCTCGGTGGTCGGGCCCTTCCCCGGTGCCGGGCGCAGCGAGACGTTGGCCATGCGCTGGATCGGAGTGTGCCCTGGCGAGTCGGCGAACGCACAGCCGTTGGACCGGCCAAGACCCATGAGGCGTGCGATCCGCCGGTCGAGCTGGTAGCCCACCAGTACGCCGTCGCGAATGAGGTCGAAGCTCTGCGCCTCGACTCCTTCGTCGTCGTAGGCGACGGTCGCCAAGCCATTGGCGACGGTACGGTCGCCGGTCACGTTCATGATCCCCGAGCCGTAGGCGAGGGTGCCGAGCTTGTCGAAGGTGGCGAACGACGTGCCCGCGTAAGCCGCCTCGTAGCCCATCGCCCGGTCGAGCTCGGTGGCATGCCCGATGGACTCGTGGATCGTCAGCCACAGGTTCGTGGGATCGATGACGAGGTCGTAGCTACCGGGCGCCACAGAGGGGGCACGGAGCTTCTCGACGAGGTGACCGGGGATGCGTGCCAGCTCACCGTCCCAATCCCAGCCCTCGCCGAGCAGGTACTCCCAGCCCCGGCCGGCCGGCGGGGCCAGGGTGCGCATGGTCTCGAAGCCCCCAGCCTCGGCGTCGACCGCGATCGCCTCCACGACCGGGTGCACGCGGACGCGGCGCTGGGTCGTGACCGTGCCGGCGAGATCCGCGTAGTGCTTGTCCTCAACCACGCAGAGCACGTACGCGGTCACGTGGTCCACGCCCGGCGAGTGGAGCAGGCGCCCGCTCCAGTCCTCGAGCAGGGCCACCTTCTCCGCCGTGGGCACCTCGGCCGGGTTCAGATCGTACGAGGAGGTCCATGCCGACTCGCCGTGCGACGGCTCGTCTGCCAGCTCGACGCGCTCGCCGAAAGCGGGGGCCGTGGCCCGCGCCGTTGCGACTGCCTGGTCGGCGAGCGCGACCGCGGCGTCGGCGTCGAGCTCGACCGTGGCAGCGAACCCGAAGGCGCCCTCGTGGACAACCCGGAGGCCGAGGCCGAGCTCGAGGTCGTCGGCGGAAGTCTCCAGGCGGCCGTCGCGCAGGCTCACGACCTGCGAGCGGATCCGCTCTATGCGTGCCTCGGCGTGCTCGCAGCCGAGCTGGCGCGCCCGGTCGAGCACCGCAGCGCGGACAGCATCGAGCCGAAGGGCTGAGAACTCAGCGTCGGGCTCCTCGGTCGTCATCTGTGATGCGCCTCCTCGAATCCGGTGCCAAGTGTGCCAGCCCATGTCGATGACGACAAAGGGTCCACCGACACGCAACGGCCTCAATCGGGCCGGAACCGCTGATCGTAGAAGATCCCGCCGTCCGGGGAACGGTGCGGGGGCCTCTTGGGAGCCATCAGGTCGAGAGGGAGGTGGCGTCGCTCCCCGGACCACGGTGCGCGCGGCGCTACGACATGGTCCGCCAAGCGGTAGGCAAGGGCCTCGTAATTCACGCGCCAGCCGCGGAAGTGCGGCCACGCCTCCTCGCTCGTGCGCTCGGCGGGGAAGCCTGTCTCCATGACGAGGTTCACCGCGTAGGCGAACTCCTCGTAGCCGAGCTGGAGCTCTCCCCCCGGTGCCGGGTCGGCGTCGAACTCCCAGTGCAGCGCCTGGGCGATGCGACGCAGCGCCGTGAAGCCCATCCGCAGGCACATCCGCGCTTCGGAAGGCGCTTTGGTCGGGCTCAGCGACAGGTGCATCGCGGCGGCGTCCATCACGGCCAGCAGCGAGATGATCCACGAGAAGCCGGGCTCGGGGGAACGGAACCAGAGCAGCACCGGATAGGAGATGTGGCTTTCCGCGAGATCAGCGGCCCAGAGCTCCCAGTTGCCGTAGAGCGCGGGCAACGCGTCGGTGATCCGTACCAGCTGGTGGCGCATGAGGACCTCGGGACCCCACGCCGGCACGCCCGCACGGCTCTCCATCAATGTCACGAGAGACTCGCGTCGGTTGAAAGCCTGGTAGATGGCAGGCAGGTAACCGATCTGGAGCGCCACGGCGATGGCCCCGGTCGCGCCCGCGAGCACGACTATCACGTCGTTGCCGGTCGCGTTCGCGTGCACCAGGCCGACGGAGAACAGCGAGGCGCCCGACTCACTGATGCCGCCCAGGAACGACCCTGTCCAGGGCCACTGCATGAGGCCGTAGCCGAGTATGTACAAGGCGAGGAACGCCGCAAGCTGCGCGATCAGTGACACCGGGCCGACCGCCGCAAGCAGGCCGTCCTTGCGGGCAAAGCTGCGGACAGCACGAGCCACGAGCAGGAAGACCTGCTGCACGACCCGGCCCACCCCCAGCGGCAACACCTGGAACCTCGAGCCTCCACGCGGGAGCACGAAGGTGGTCACCAGGCTCATGGTGGCGAACACCACGATGAGCGCCCCGATCACGAAACTGATCCACACCATGAGGCTTGTTTCCTACACGATCAATCCACCGAACGCCAGGGTGACGGGCTGCTCGTACCGCGCGACGTGGGCGGGCCACGGCGGGAAGTCCCCGCGGGAGGCCGCGATCGGTGAGTGCCTACGAATCCCCTGAGCGGTTCGCGTTCGGGCCTTGAGCCCTTACCTCCTCGACACGGGCGAACGCGGAGCGGAGCTCGTCGATCCAAGCAGCTTCGTTCCTCCCGACCAGGTCGACGCACCAGGCGAGCGCCTCGCTCCTCGAACGTGCGATCCCGGCGTCGATGAGAGTGTCGAGAACCTGGCGCTGCGACATCCGCAACCGGGTCATCACCGGCACGTTGGCCGTTGTGAACGAGCGGCTGGTGCCGCCGACCGTGGCGCCCCAGGAGACGACGCGCCCGAAACGGCCCTGTGCCTCCTCTGCGATGCGCACCCGGTGTTCCCTGGTGTCTTCACGGAACCGTTCGATCCGCGCCTCCTCGGCGGTTGCAGCCGCCTGTGACGCGGCTCCTTGCTCCAGTTCCACTGCGCTGAGCGTGCCAACGACGAGGATCTCGTCGTTGTCGACGGTCACCTCAGGAACCCCGACGAAGAAATCGTCCGGGAGCCGGCCGGTGAACCAGGCCTTGATCTCCGCTCGCTGCTCGGCAGAGGGGCGCTCCTCGGATCCCGAGCCCCATCGGCCCCGCGCCCAGCGGGGGCCGGGGCCACGCCGTCCCCCGCGCTGGCGAGGGTCATGTTGATGTTCATGAAATGTCATGGGCTTAGATTACATGATTACCTGTCATGTTGCAATGGTCACCAAGAGGGGGAAGCGCGCGCGGTCCAGCGCCCCTCCTCCCTCGTCAAGGTGATCGCCAAGCCGAAGCAGTCGCCCAACGAGCGCTCCGTCAGCACGTCCTCGATCGGGCCCATCGCCACCGCTTCGCCCTCTCGCAACAACAGCGCATGGGACGTGGTGGCAGGCAGCTCTTCGAGGAGGTGGCTCACGTGCACCGTCGTCGGGGAGTCCGAGCTCCGGGCGAGAGCGGTGAGCGCAAGGACGAGAGCCTCGCGCCCGGGAAGGTCGACGCCGGCACACGGCTCGTCCAACAGCAACAGGGGATGCTCGACGAACAGCGATCGGGCCAGCAGGACCCGCTGGCGCTCACCCTGGGAACAGGAGCCGAAGGGGCGCTCTGCGAGACCGTCACACCCGAGCGCCTTGAGGATCTGCCTGCCCCTTACGAGATCCGCCTCGTCGGTCGATGCCCACCACGGCGCCAGTACACCGCGCCCGCCGGTGAGCACGATTCCCAGAGCGGCCGCGCCCGGAGGGAGCCGGTCGGCCACCGCGTGGCTCACGACGCCGATGCGCGAGCGGAGCTGGCGGAGGTCGCTCGCGCCGAGGCGGGCGCCGAGGACGATCGCAGTCCCGGAGGAAGGATGACGTTCGGCACCCAACACGCGCAGGAGCGTGGTCTTGCCTGCTCCATTCGCGCCCAGCACTGCCCAGTGCTCGCCCTTGCGGACAGCCAGCGACACCGGTCCGAGCAAACGTCGGCCGTCAGGCGTCGTGACGGTCACGCGGTCGAGCAGTGCCGTGAAGGCCGTTGCGGGCTCGGCATCAGCCTGTGGCACGCGCCCGCTCGGCATCATCGGGCGAAAGTCTCGCGCAGCGAGGACCTGGACAGGCCGAACCGATATCGGCGAGCGCGCCCGGACCTAGTGGCGAGAGTGCCTGCCGCAGTGGACGACCACCACGGCACACGGCGCGTGCCTCACGAGGTGCTCGGAGACCGAGCCGATGAGCATGCCCGCGAACGCTCCGTGACCATGGCTCCCCACCACGACCAGTTCTGCGTCCTTCGCTTCGGCCAACAGGACAGGAGCCGCGTGGCCTTCCTTCACGACTCGCTCTATGACAATGCCGGGGTCCGCTCCGAGCGTCTCGGTGATCGCCTCGTCGAGGGCCCGCGTCGCCAGGGTTTCCGGGTCGTATTCGACCGGGAACACCGGGACCCAGCCCGTGCTGGTCGGGACCTCCCAGGTCGTGAGCACCCGCAGGGTCGCTCCCGTCAGGCGGGCCTGCTCGCCGGCCCACATGAGGGCCTTGAGGGACGGCTCGGAACCGTCGACACCGACGACAATGAAGCGCTCGTGCTTCTCCGCAGCATCACTCATCGTTCGGAGCTTACCCTCCCAATGGCCCTGAGCTGCTCAACCATGGCTGGGAACATCAAGAGGCTCAACACGGTTGAGTGTATAAGACTCAATACTGAGAGGAAGATCGACTGGTGTCAAAGACTCAACAGCTCCCGGTGCTCCCGCTGGCCGACGTCGTCGTCCTGCCGGGCATGGTCGTGCCGGTCACCCTCGACGACACCGAGCGGCAGGCGGCCGTCGACGCGGCCGGCGCAGGAGGCGGCAACGAGGTCCTGGTCGTGCCGCGGCTCGACGGCAAGTACGCCCTCGTCGGCGTCGTCGCGACCATCGAACAGCTAGGCAAGCTGCCCGGCGGCGAGCCCGCTGCAGTGCTGCGCGCCGTGGCCCGTGCACGTGTCGGCTCCGGAGTGACCGGGCCGGGATCGGCACTCTGGGTCGACGCCGAGATACTCGACGAGGTCCCAGGCGGCGAGACCTCGAGCTGAGCTCTGCCGTGAGTACCGCAACGTCGTCGTCTCGATCCTTCAGCAGCGTGGCGCCTGGCAGGTCATCGACTCGGTCCAGCGGATCTCCGAACCGGGCGAGCTGGCCGACATGGCGGGCTACGCGCCCTACCTGTCCAACGAACAGAAGCTCTGGCTGCTCGAGACCGTGGACGTCGAGCAGCGCCTGGCGAAGCTCGTCGAGTGGGGCCGGGAGCACCTCGCCGAGCTCGACGTCGCCGAGCGCATCCGCAGCGACGTCCACGACGGCATGGAGAAGAGCCAACGCGAGTTCCTCCTGCGTCAACAACTTGCCGCGATCCGCAAGGAGCTCGGCGAGGGCGAGCCTGACGGCGCCGACGACTACCGCAGCCGCGTAGAGGCGGCCGCGCTGCCCGACAAGGTCCTCGAAGCGGCACTGCGCGAAGTCGGCCGGCTCGAGCGCGCGAGCGATCAGAGCCCCGAGGCGGGCTGGATCCGCACCTGGCTGGACACGGTGCTCGAATTGCCGTGGAACATTCGCACCGACGACAACGACGACGTGAACGGGGCGCGTGACGTGCTGGACGCCGACCACGAGGGCCTCGAAGACGTGAAGGACAGGATGGTCGAGTACCTCGCGGTCCGCAGCCGTAGGCAGGCTCGCGGCCTTCAGGTAGTCGGCGGCCGCGGGTCCGGAGCCGTCCTCGCGCTGGTCGGCCCGCCGGGGGTTGGCAAGACATCGCTCGGCGAGTCCGTCGCCCGCGCCCTGGGGCGCAAGTTCGTCCGCGTGTCGCTCGGAGGCGTTCGTGACGAGGCCGAGATCCGTGGCCACCGCCGCACCTACGTCGGCGCACTTCCGGGTCGCATCGTCCGGGCGATCCGTGAAGCCGGGTCGATGAACCCCGTTGTGCTGCTCGACGAGATCGACAAGCTCGGCAGCGACTACCGGGGTGACCCCACCTCGGCCCTGCTCGAGGTGCTCGACCCGGCCCAGAACCACACCTTCAGGGACCACTACCTCGAAATAGAGCTCGACCTGTCGGACGTGCTCTTCCTCGCCACGGCGAATGTCGCCGACACCATCCCCGCGCCGCTTCTCGACCGGATGGAGCTCGTCCGCCTCGACGGCTACACCGAGGACGAGAAGGTCGCGATCGCCCGCAACCACCTGGTACCGCGGCAGATCGACCTCGCAGGGCTCGCTCCCGACGAGGTCGGCATCGACGACAAGGCCCTTCGGGTCATCGCGACCGAGTACACACATGAGGCCGGGGTTCGCCAACTCGAGCGGGCGATCGCGAAGGTCCTCCGGAAGGTGACCACGCGTCTCGCAGGTGACTCGCAAGGAACACCTGTCGAGGTCGGGACCAAGGACTTGAAGGGGTTCCTCGGTCGCCCCCGCTTCACGCCCGAGTCGGCCGAGCGGACCGCGGTCGCGGGCGTTGCAACCGGCCTGGCCGTCACCGGCGCCGGCGGCGATGTGCTGTTCATCGAGGCGACCGTGATGGAAGGAGAGCCGCGTCTGGTGCTCACCGGACAGCTCGGCGACGTCATGAAGGAGTCTGCCCAGATTGCCCTGTCGTACCTGCGCTCGCATTCGGCTGCGCTCGGCATCGACACCGAACGGCTTGCCGGCGGCGCGGTCCATCTGCACGTGCCCGCGGGCGCTGTGCCCAAGGACGGGCCGTCCGCCGGCGTCACGATGGTCGCCGCCCTGGCCTCCCTCGCCTCGGGCCGGCCGGTGCGTGCCGAGGTGGGCATGACCGGGGAGGTCACCTTGAACGGTCGGGTGCTCCCCATCGGCGGGGTGAAGCAGAAGCTGCTCGCCGCTCACCGCGCCGGACTGACCGAGATCTTCCTCCCGGCCCGCAACGGCCCCGACCTCGACGACGTGCCGGCGAACGTCCTCGAGGGCCTCAGCGTGCATCTCGTGACCGACGTCGCCGAGATCGTCGCCTCGGCCCTCGAGCCCGCGGCAGGGTCGGCCGCTGACGGGAAGGGATCGGCCGCGGCGTGAGGGCCTGGGCGCTTGATCACCCGGCCCCGGCCGCCGAGCACTCGTTGCACCTCGTCGAGCGCGCGGTCCCCGAGCCAGGGCCGGACGAGATCCTCGTGAAAGTGCACGTCTGTGGTGTCTGCCGCACGGACCTGCACCTCGTGGAGGGCGATCTCGCCCCTCGCCGTCCGGACGTCGTGCCGGGACACGAGGTCGTCGGCCACGTGGTCGCCGAGGGCCGCGACGCTCGGCGCTTCGCCGAGGGAGAGCGCGTCGGGATCGCGTGGCTGCGCTCGACGTGCGGCGCGTGCCGGTTCTGTGCGCGGGGTGATGAGAACCTCTGCACTGCCCCCGCGTTCACCGGCTGGGACGCCGACGGTGGTTACGGCGAGTACGCGGTCGTGGACGAGCGGTACGCCTACCGGATCCCGGAGGTGTTCTCCGACACCCAAGCTGCCCCACTGCTCTGCGCCGGCATCATCGGCTACCGCGCTCTGCGGAGATCCGGCCTGCGTCCCGGTGGCCGGCTCGGCATCTATGGCTTCGGTGGCTCCGCTCACCTGACGGCCCAGGTGGCCCTTTTCGAGGGCGCGACCGTGCACGTGATGACCAGGGCGCCCGACGCTCGGGAGCTAGCGCTCTCGCTCGGGTGCGCGTCTGCGCAAGGAGCCGACGATCCCCCTCCGGAGCCGCTGGACGCGGCCATCCTCTTCGCCCCGGTCGGAACGCTCGTGCTCCCCGCAATGGCAGCCCTGGACCGCGGCGGCCGGCTCGCGATCGCCGGCATCCACCTCTCCGACATTCCCATGCTCAACTACGACAGCCACCTCTTCGAAGAGCGTGAGCTCGTCAGCGTGACCGCTAACTCGAGGCGCGACGGCAAGGAGTTCCTGGCGCTCGCCGGCGAGATACCGATCCGGCCCACGACCACGGAGTACCCCTTCGAGAAAGCGGCTGCCGCACTCGAGGATCTGGCCCGAGACGCCGTGAACGGCGCTGCGGTGATCCGCGTCTCGGACGGCTGACGCGGGACGCGACCGTTGGTCGGGCGGCTACTGCCCGGCGATCCGGTGGCGCAACTCGACGTAGACCTTGGTGCCGACGATCGCCTCCAGCTCCGCGCCCAACGAGTCGATCACCGGACGGTCGGACACGTAGGCCAACGAACCCTCGGTGCAGCACCACGCCATCTCCTCGCCCTCTTCGCCCCAGTCGCGCCGCGTCCAGCGGCGCACCGTCGCCACCTCGGTGTCGTCGGCACCCTGCTCCCAGTCCACCCTGATGGGCAGCTGCCAGCACACCGACGGCTTCCAGTCCATCGGCGGCTCGCCTGCGTCGACAGCCGCCAGGTGCAGCGCACAGCCCGCGCCGCCGGCGAACCCGGGACGGTTGAGGAAGATGCAGGCTCCGTCGACGACTCGGGTGTGGTTGCGGGCGTCGTTGCTGAAGATGCCGAGCGCGCGGGCCTCGCTGTGACGCTCGAAGCGGACCGGGTCGAGCGTCGCCGCCAGCGCGGCGGTCATCCGGGCTTCGTCCACGTCACACAGCTCGGCACCGACCGAGCAGCAGCCGAGGCCGAGGTGCTCAGCCGGCTCGGGGCCGATGCCCAGACACCCCCGGCCCCACAGGCAGGCCCACCTCGACTCCAGGAAGTCCCGCTCGAACCGCCAGAGCGTCACATCGTCGCGGATCTCCTCCATCCCCTCGTCCATCCCGACGACGTTACGCGAGTCCGCCGCCCTGGTCGGTCCCGGCCCCGTAGTGCCGCCCCTTCCACGCCACGCCCTTTCGGTAGTGGCGCCAGGCCGAAGTCACCGTCATCGCCCCGTACAAGCAGGCCACCACGGGCAGTCCCGCGGCCCGCCACCAGCCCAGACGGTGATAGCCGATCGTGGGAAGGTAGGTCAGTTCCATGACCAGGAAAGACACCGCCCCGACGAGCGCGACCGCCGGCGAGGTGGCGACAAGGCCACCGACCACGGCGGCGACGGGCCCCAGAAAGGTGATGGCGAGCCCGGCAAGGGTCCCGAGCAACAACCCAGGAGAGAAGTCGAGCTGGGTGTACGCGCTGCGAGCCACCATGTCCCACAGGTCTGCGAGCCCGGGATAAGGGCGAACGCTGTGCACCTCGTCCGCGAGACCGAGCCAGATGGCAGAACCGCTCCCCTTCAAGGCCTTGGCCAGGGCCACGTCGTCAATGACCGCACCGCGGATCGCCGAGATCCCGCCGGCACGTTCCAGCGCCTGACGACGAACCAGGACGCACCCCCCTGCTGCTGCCGCGGTCTTCCGGCCGGGCCGGTTCACCCAGCCGAACGGATAGAGCTCGGCAAAGAAGTAGACGAAGGCAGGAATGAGAAGCCGCTCCCAACCGGTTTGCACCCGCAACCGGGCCATCAGGGAGACCTGGTCCAGGCGGGCCGCCTCGGCCCAGGCGACCAACTGCCGCACCGACGAACGAGGGTGGGCAATGTCGGCGTCGGTCAGGAGGAGGAACTCCGGCGCCGGAGGAGCACAAGGGGCCGCCACCCCCGAACCAGCCGACGACACGGCGTCGACGCCCTGGGCGACCGCCCAGAGCTTGCCGGACCAGCCGGGCGGAGGCTCCACGCCGGCCACCACCACAGGGACCACCCGCCCACCGGGTCGTGCCCCCAGCCGCCGGGCCACGTCGGCGGTCTCGTCAGTCGAGCGATCGTCGACCAGGACCACCCGCAGCGGACCGGGGTAGTCCTGATCCAGCAGGGTCGGCAGGCTGGCACCCAGCACGAGCGCCTCGTTGCGAGCGGGCACGACAACAGCGACCGACGGCCACGACGCGGCGTCCGGGACGGCGGGCAGCCGCACGCCGGTGCGCCAGAACCCGCCCCGGAACAGCGAGAGGTAGACCCAGATCATCAACGGGACCGCAGCCAGCCACGCCACCGGGTGGAAGTGTACGGACCGCCTGTCGGCTAGAGCGACGGCCCTCCGTCGAACAGGGGAAGTCCGATGGGGCACGAGACCCCGGTACCGCCAAGGCCGCAGTAGCCGTTCGGGTTCCGTTCGAGGTACTGCTGGTGGTAGCCCTCTGCGTAGTAGAAGGGCCCTGCCGGCTTGATCTCGGTGGTGATCTGCCCGTAGCCCACCGAGTCGAGCGCCCGCTGATACTCGGCGCGCGACCGCTCTGCGATCACCTGCTGGGCGGCAGCGGTCGTGTAGATCGCGGAGCGGTACTGAGTACCGGCGTCGTTTCCTTGGCGCATGCCCTGGGTCGGGTCGTGGTTCTCCCAGAAGATCGTGAGCAGCTTGTCGTAGGAGGTCTTCGCACCATCGAACACCACCAGCACCGCCTCGGCATGGCCGGTGCTCCCCGAGCAGACCTCCTCGTAGGTCGGGTTCGGCGTGTAACCCCCGCTGTAGCCCGCTGCGGTGGTGTAGACACCGTCCACGACCCAGAACTTCCGTTCGGCGCCCCAGAAGCAGCCCATCGCGAATATCGCGCGCTCCAAGCCGTCCGGCACCGGCGGCCGGAGGGGCGTCCCCAGCACGAGATGGCGCTCGGGAACGGCCATCTCCACCTCCCGGCCGCGCAAGGCCTGGTCGGGCCCCACCATCTCCGACTTGGACTTGAACCAGGTCATCGTTGCTTGTCTTCGATGCTTAGCGAGCACGAGTTGATGCAGTAGCGCTTGCCTGTCGGCATCGGCCCGTCGTCGAACACGTGTCCGAGGTGCGACCCGCACGCCCGGCAGAGCACCTCGGTCCTCTCTCTCCCAAGGGACCGGTCGCTGCGCAGCTCCACTGCACCGGCCACAGCGGGCTCGGTGAAGCTCGGCCAGCCCGAGCCCGAGTCGAACTTGGCTTTCGACGAGAACAGCTCGGCACCGCAGGCCGCGCAGTGGTAGGAGCCGTCGATGTGGCAGTCGACGTACTCACCGGTGAAGGCGGGCTCGGTTCCGGCTTTGCGCAGGACACGGTACTGCTCAGGCGTCAGGCGGCTGCGCCATTCGTCCTCGGAGAGCGAGACGTCGCGTGGCGCCTCGTTGCCGGTCGTAGAGGTCTTGGAAGCTCGGGATCGCAACATGCTCCCCAGTCTCGCTCATCCGCCTCGGCGTTACACCCCCGCGGCGAAGCGGTCCGCGAACTCCGGGCAGCGTCCCTATTCTCCTCGCGCGTCAAGCTGTTCGAGCCGGGGGTCGCGCACTTCGGCCCTGGCCGAGTCGGAGGCGGCGTCGGTGAGCAGGGCCTGCGCGGCGGCCTCGGCGTCGAGCCGCGCCCGGTAATGGGCGGTCTCGCGATCGACCGCGGCTTGGTCCCAGCCCAGCACTGGTGCCATCAGCCGGGCGACGTCGTCGGCTGCCAATCGCCCCCGGTCGGGCACCTCGAAGGCGATGTGAGTTCGGCGTGTCAGCACGTCGTCGACGTGGAGCGCTCCCTCGTAGGCCGCAGCGTGACAGACCTCGGCAGCGACGTACCGTTCGGCGCCCGCCAATGGGACGGCCAGGCCGGGGTCACCCGCAACCAAGTCGAGCACCTCTGTCGCCAGTGCGCCGTAGCGCGCCACCAAGTGGTGCAGCTGGGCGGGCGCCAGATGGCCGGCACCGGGGTGACCGCTCAACCGCAGCTCGGCGCCCGACAGGCCGACAGCGCCCAGGAGCGGGACGTCGGCGGTGCGGCTGGAATCAACCGCGAAGTGCAATTCGTGAGCGGCCATGTCGACGGCGTCACGGGCCATGATCCGGTAAGTCGTGTACTTGCCGCCCGCGACGCTCACCAACCCGGGAGCGCTGCGCCGCACGACGTGGTTACGAGACAGCTTCGCCGTCTCTTCGGCCGTGCCGCCCAGCAATGGACGCAGGCCGACGAAGACAGCGATGACGTCTTCGAATCCCAGCGGATCTCGCAGCGCCTCGTTGACATGGTCGAGCAGGTACTCGATGTCGGCGTGCGTCGCCGACGGATGATCGAGGCCGTGGTGCCAGTCGGTATCGGTCGTGCCGATGATCCAGCGGTCTCCCCAGGGAAGCACGAAGAGCACGCTCTTCTCAGTCCGCAAGATGAGCGCGTACTGCGAGTCGATCCGGTCCTTGGGCACGACGAGATGCACTCCCTTGGACGGCCTCACGATCATTGGGTCCGCGACACCCGCGAGGCGCTCCATTTCAGTGGTCCACACCCCCGTCGCATTGATCACAGTGCGGGCATGCACGTCGAGCTCACAACCCGACTCGAGGTCCTGCGCGTGGACCCCGGCGACTCGCTCGCCTTCGTGCAGGAAGCCGACGACCGCGACTGCCGAGACGCAGACCGCACCGTAGGCAGCGGCCGTCCGCGCCAGCACGAGCGAGAACCGGGCGTCGTCGACCTGGGCATCGAAATAGCGGATGCCACCGGTCAGCGAGTCGGAGCGCAGGGCCGGGACGGCCCGCAGGCACGAGCGACGCGTCAGGTGCCGGTGGCGCGGCATCGCCGGGTGCAAACCGGCGAGCGCGTCGTAGAGGAAGAGCCCCGAGCCCATGTAGAAGCGGTCCCAGGCCCTGTGCTTGAGCGGGAACAGGAACGGTGTGGGATGGACCAGGTGGGGGGCGATCTTCTCGGCCAGGAGCCGCCGCTCATGGAGTGCCTCGCGCACCAGCTCCAAGTCGAAGCTCTCGAGATACCGCAGCCCGCCGTGGATCAGCTTGCTGGAACGGCTCGAGGTCCCGGCGGCGAAGTCGCGCTTTTCGACCAGGGCCACCGACAGGCCGCGGCTGGCGGCATCGAGGGCGGCACCTAAGCCGGTCACGCCGCCACCGACGACGAGCACGTCGAAGGTCTCCGACGCGCAGCGTTCCAGCGCGCGTGCACGAGTAGCAGGCCCGAAACGAGCCTCGGCGTCCAACACCATCATCGGATCAACCTCCATGCCTCGCGGTTGGAAGAACCGCGGACCATAAATTGGGTAGAGGTCTGCCGCCACACGTCAGAGGATCAGGCCGATGGGTCCGAGGCCATCCGGCAAGGGATGTCGGCGGTCTCGTCGAAGTGATAGCTCGCGCAGATGCGGTGGTAGCCGTCCGCGATCTGCAACGGGGCCGACCTGTTCATGCTCCCCCGGACGAGGAGGACCGGCGAGAGCTTCTCGCCGTCTTTGACCTTCTTCAGGTCTGAGCTGACAAGCGGGTCGTCGACCGGCAGCAGTGCGAGGCCGCTCGCACGAAGGAGGTCCCTGGCCTTCCACTGTGCAATGGGCGCAGCACGCAGCTCGGTCACGATGGCATCGACCGATGGCTGGGGCAGGAGAAGTGAGAGGTAGCTCGCAGCAGCCGGATAGTCGTGCTCCTCCGGTTCCGGTTTCCAGTGCTCCTTTGCCGTCACGGCACTGCCTTCCTCGTCTCTTCGGGCCGCGTCGGGTTGACGCGCCCTGATCACAGCCCCTCCAAGGTACCTTGAGCGCCGCGGTACGGGTCGCGCAGTGAGTCGAGGACAGCAATCGCCTGGTCCGCCTGATCGACGGGGACCAGGAGGTGGTCGTGGTGGTACCCGGCCAGCACGTTGCACGCGATGTTCCTGGCAGCCAGGGCCGTCGCCAGTACGGCAGTCAAGCCGACGGCGTCAAGGGCCGAGGGCACGTCCACCGTGAGCCAAGCGGCGACGAACTCCGGTCGGGCCCCCAGCCGCTGCGCGTCGGCGACCGACAGGACCGTGGTCGTGCCCTCGTCTTCGGCGATGGTGGCCGCGACCACCACCCCGGCGGGCACCGTCACGTCGCTGACCAAGCACCAGCTCCCGGGTCGCTGGCGTATCGAGAGGTGCGCCAGGAGCTCATCGAGGTCGTGAACGGCCACATGTCCAGTATGTCCCGCAAGCACGACCGGCTCGAGCGAGCTCAGGTCGTGACGGCACCCGCTTCCTCGACCGCCTGGCGCTCGAACTGGGTGTGGTACAGATCTGCGTACACCCCGCCGGCCGCCAGCAGATCCTCGTGGCGACCTCGCTCCACGATGTGGCCGTCGGCCACCACGAGGATCTGGTCGGCGCCGCGCACAGTCGAAAGCCGATGTGCGATGACGATCGACGTCCTGCTCTCGAGGGCTTTCTGCAGAGCACGTTGGACCGCCGCCTCGGACTCCGAGTCGAGATGGGCTGTGGCTTCGTCGAGCACGACCACGTCCGGTGCCTTGAGCAGAAGACGGGCAAGGGCGATGCGCTGTTTCTCGCCACCTGAGAGCCGGTAGCCGCGGTCGCCGACGACGGTGTCGAGGCCGTCGGGGAGCGACTCGATGAACGGCAGGATCTGTGCGCCGGAGACGGCCTCGCGGAGCTCTTCTGAGGTCGCGTCGGGCTTTGCGTATACCAGGTTGGCCCGGATCGTGTCGTGGAACAGGTGGGCGTCCTGGGTCACGACGCCGATCGATTCCCGCAGGGAGGCGAAGGTGGCATCGCGGACGTCGATGTCGTTCAGGCGGACGGCGCCGCTTCGCGCGTCGTACAGGCGTGAGACGAGGTAGCTGATCGTGGTCTTGCCCGCCCCGGACGGACCGACGAGCGCCACCAGCTGGCCCGGCTCGGCACGAAAGCTCACGTCGTAGAGGACCTGGCTCGACGGCGTCTGGTCCAGAACGGCGACCGACTCGAGGGAGGCGAGTGAGACCTCCTCCGCCGTCGGGTAGCTGAAGTCGACGTGGTCGAACTCGACTGCAACCCGACCACGGGGTATGGCGACGGCGTCCAGCCGCTCGGCGATCAGCGGCGGGAGGTCGAGCACCTCGAAGACCCTGTCGAAAGAGACCAGAGCGGTCATCACGTCTACGTTCACGTTCGACAACGCGGTGAGCGGACCGTAGAGACGGGTGAGCAGTGCAGCGAGAGCGACGACGGTGCCCACCTTGAAACGGCCGTCCACCGCGAGCACGCCTCCCCAGCCGTAGACCAGTGCCGTCGCGAGCGACGAGGTGAGGATGAGCGACAGGAAGAAGACCCTGCCGTACATCGCCGTCTGCACGCCGATGTCCCGGACGCGTGCCGCGCGGGCGGCAAACTGCTCGTGCTCCATGTCCGGGCGGCCGAACAACTTCACGAGCAGGGCGCCCGAGACGTTGAAGCGCTCCGTCATCGTGTTGTTCATCTGGGCGTTGAGGTTGTAGGCCTCCCTGGTCAGCTGTTGCAGCTTCCGGCCGATGCGGCGCGCCGGGAACACGAAGAGCGGGAGCAGCACCAAGGCCGCGACTGTTATCTGCCACGAGAGCAAGGCCATCACCGCGATCGTGAGGACCACGGTGATGAGGTTGGAGACGATCGAGGAGAGCGTGTCGGTGAAGGCCTGCTGTGCTCCGAGCACGTCGTTGTTGAGCCGGGAGATGAGGGCGCCGGTCTGGGTGCGCGAGAAGAACGCAAGCGGCATCTCCTGGACGTGGCCGAATACCTTCTCGCGCATGTCGTAGATCAGCCCTTCGCCTACGCGCGACGAGATGTAGCGCTGGGCGAGCGACAGCGACGCATCAGCGAGCGCCAGCACCGCGAGGAGCAGGCCGAGCTCCACGATCAGGCGCGAGTCGTGCCTGACGATGCCCCCGTCGATGATCTCTCGATAGATCAAGGGGTTCCACACCCCTATGAGGGCGTCGACCACGATCACGCCCAGAAAGACCCCGAGCATCCGCCGGTACGGCCCGGCAAACCTCATGATCCGTCCCAGCGTGCCCGGAGGGAGCTTCTGCTTGGTCACAGAACGGTCCCTCATCAAGGACCACATCCCCGGCGCACCGTGGGCCATGCCGCGTCCAGGTCCCATCACCTCACCGATCCCCGAGCATGTCGCAATCTACCTACCAGTGGACCGGCGATACTCCTCGCGACCGCCGACCGTGCCGCGCTCCACGGCCGGCACCGCCGCTCTGTTCCACGGCAGTGGTGCGGCTAGTTTCGCGGCGTGCCCGAACCCCCGTCCGGCAAGGCCGCCATGTCGACCCGGCTCGTCCTCGGCGCGGTCCTGATCGTGAGCTTCTGCGCCCTTCTCACCGGTTGCGGGACCGACGCGTCGGTTGCCGGGACCTCATCGACTCCCGCCATCTCCCCCGCTGCCGGCACGAAACTACTTCCACGACGACCACGACGCCCCTCCGCCAGCCGAAGGAGTCCAAGCCCATGACGATCCTCGACGTCGGCGACTCGCTCGGCGAGGACCTCGGCCTCGGCCTGGGGTACACGATGGGCACGAACCCGCTCGTGCGCATCGTGCAGGCGGCGCACGGCGACAGCGGCCTCGCCCGCCCCGACTACTACAACTGGCCCGCGGTCCTCGAGGCTGACCTCAGCGAGTACCACCCGCAGATGGTGACCATCCTCATCGGCGGCAACGACGCTCAGAACTTCCTCGTCAACGGCGAGGCGGTCGTCTTCGGCACCGCCCGGTGGCACACGGTCTACTCAAAGAGGGTCGCCCTCATGATGAGAGAGACCTTGAAGGCCGGTGCCAAGATGCTCTGGGTCGGGCTGCCGATCATGCAGGACCCCGCCTTCGCGGCCTCGATGCAGATGTTGAACGCGATCTACAAGGCGCAGGCTGCCCTGCACCCGGGTGTCACGTTCATGCCGACCTGGAAGCTCTTCTCCAACGCGCAAGGCCGCTACAGCGCCTATCTGACCGACCGCTCGGGTCAGACGGTGCTCGCCAGGGACAGCGACGGCATCCACCTTGCCCCACCAGGGGGCTGTGACATCGTCGCCATGGCCGCGGCCAAGGAGATCGAGGTGGTCTGGCACGTGCACCTCGGGGTTTGACCTCGTGGGCCATTACGGCCCACCGGCCCACGAGTGCATGGCCGCCGGCAGCGACCCAGACCTCGCGAACAGCAGCACCTTCACGCCCCGGAGGTCGTCCTCGCCCGCGACCGGATAATCCTTGTCGATCGCCGCGAGCATCTCGCGGCTCCGGGTCAGGTACCGGCGGAGCGGCGCCCAGCCTCCGTCGACCACCCAGATCCGCGTGAAGCGGCCGGCCAGCACCGCTACGGCCGCGGGCGTGGGCACGAGATGATCTGCGGCATAGGGCAGCTGTGTGCCCCAGGCATCCGGGGGCCAGACCGGCGCGGGGAGCAGGGGAAGCCGGCCGGCCTTCTCGAAGTCCGCGAGCAGGTAGTAGTCGAAGATCATCCTTTGCGCGGGCTGATCGAAGACGATCGCGTCGCCGGGTCGGGCGTGGGCGACGATGAAACTTGTCTCGCCTGGACCGTTCTCGATCACCGCCCCGTAGCGGGCCCAGGAAACAGCGAGCGGCCACACGACGATCAGGGCGGCGCCCACGGCCACGAGCATCGACTCTGCAACGGGGCCGCCCGCCATCGGAGACCTGAGGCCTGCCCTCATCGCCGCGACTGTGCTGCCGACGCCTGCGACGGCCCACCTCGCGACCGAAGTGACCCCGATGGCTGCGAGCACCGCGAAGGCGGGCACCGCCGCGATCAGGTAGTCCGACTGGAGAAGCGAGACCGACAACGAGATCGCGAGCACGGCCAGGAGCGGGAACCCCGCCCAGCTCAACAGCAGGACACGGTGCCATCGCTCGAGGGAGCCCGCCTCGCTGCCGACGGCGTCGCGAACTGTCTGCACGATGCCCGCCACGATGACCACGAGCATCAGCCAGCGCAGCCACGTGGGGAACCAGGGCACGATGAGCCCATAGAGGAGACCCTTCACCGATCCCGCGCTGATGGGGGAGATCCAGTCGATCTGAGCTGTGCCCCGGTGCAGGGCCATCAGACCGAGCGGCACGACAAGCACGGCCGCCATGACCGCCGCGATCACGGCTGCCCGCACGAGGCGGGCCCGCCGGCGCAGCGTGGCCAGCGACACGAACTGGGCAACGGCGAACAGCGGTGACAGGAGCAGGCTGTAGCAGGCAAGCGCCGCGACGATGGCCCACGCAATGACACGGGGGGTCGAGAGCCGCTCGACTGCCAAGGTGAGCAGCCACGCCGCCACGACCACCAGGAGAAGGCCGAGCGCGTAGCCACGCGCTTCTTGGGCCTTGGAGATCACCATTCGGTTGGTCATGACGACCGCGGTCGCCACGACGGCGACCTCGGTGCCCCAACAGCGCCGTACGAGGCCGTAAAGGAAAGGGACCGTCACGACGAAGGCGACCGCCGACATCAGCCGGACAAAGACCGCGGACTGTCCCATCCCAGCGAGGAACAAGGTGTGGAGCAGCACGTAGTACGCCGACATGCTCCCGCCGTCGCTCGCGACCGCGCTCCAGAACGTGTGGCCGTGCTGGACCGAGATCGACACCGCGGCGGTCTCGTCGCTCCACATAGGCGACGCGCCGAGCCGGTAAGCGGACAGCAGCGCTGCCGCGATCGTCAGGACGCTGACCGGTCCCCAACGCGCGAGCGCGAAGCCGCAGGCCCGGCCCTGTTGAGAGGACGGAACCGGCGTTGCGGGGGCCGCACCCGGAGCGGCCGCCTCACCAGGGGTCCCTCCCTCGGGATGTGTCGCCGCTCCCTCCACCCCGGGGCAGCTTAGGCTCACGCCGCCTCGGCCACGGGGCGCCGGCGGACCCTGGCCGTGACTAGATCTCTCGGGCGGGCGCCCTCAGGGCTCGGCCGTTGCCATCCCGCCGAGCGGGGCGATGGCCAAGCCGTCGGGCTCACCGCCTCCGTCCCAGTCCTCGACGAACACCCCGGACGCGTTGCGACGGAACACCGGGATGGCCCCGAGCGCGCGCACGAGTGCCACCGTGTCGCCGAGCTCACGACGCCACGTGGCCGCCTCGGTCACCAGTGTGCCGATCGCGACCGGTTCCGCCCCGACTCGATGAAGGAGGTTCAGCGCTGCCCGCATCGAGGCTCCCGTCGAGATGACATCGTCGACGAGCCCGACTCTCTTCCCCTTGACCACCTCGACCCGTGCGGCATCGAAGAGCAACCGTTGCTGGGCACCGGTCGTGATCGACTTCACGGGCTCGGTGATCGCGTCGCGCAGGTGCAGCTTCGGCGTCTTCTGCAGTATCAGGTAGTCGTCAAGACCAAGTGCCCTGGTCACCTCAATTGCCAGGGGGATGCCCATTGTCGCGACGGAGACCACAATGTCGATCTCGTACGGCTCCAGCAGCAGGGCGAGCTCAGTTGCCGCCCGCTCGACGAACCGAACGCCGTGGTCGACGGTGATCAGAAGCGCTATCGCCAGGTCCTCGGTGATAGGAATCAGTGGCAGGTCGATCTCCTGGGAGCCGACTGTCGCGCGATACGTCCCTGCGGCGATGACCATGATCGCGATGCTCGCCCGTCTGGAGCCCGCGCGCAACTACAGGTCAGGCAGGGGGACCGAAGAGCCTGTCACCGGCGTCACCCAGCCCGGGGACGATGAAGCCGTGCTCGTTCAGGTCCTGGTCCACAGCCACGCACGCCACCTTCACGGTCGGGTGATGGCTGCAGAACAGGTCGAGGCCGGCTTGCGACGCGATCAGGCAGAGCGCATGGATCTCGGTGGCCCCCCGCTCCTTGACCAGGTCGCAAACCCTCACCAGCGATCCTCCCGTGGCCAACATCGGGTCGCAGATGATCACGCGCCTGCCCGACAGGTCGCGGGGAAGCCTTTCCAGGTAGACCGTCGGGAGCAGCGTCTCCTCGTCACGGCGCAACCCGACGTGTGCCACCTCCGTCAAGGGGAGCACTTCTTGGATCGCGGGAATCATCCCGAGCCCGGCGCGCAGGATCGGGACCAGGAGCACCATCTCGCTCACGCGCTGGCTGGCGACGTCGGTTGCCATGGGAGTGTCGATCCGGTGCTCGGCCGTGCGCAGGTCCCGGAGGGCCTCGTAGGCGATGAAAGCAGAGAGCTCGCCCATTATCGCCCGAAACGTCGCATTGTCCGTCTCGACCGCCCTCAACACCGACAAGCGGTGCGCGACGATCGGGTGATCGATCACAAGCACGCGCTGACCTCCTGCGGAGGGGTGCCGGGCTGGCTCGGTGACGAGCCGGAGTCCTCTTCCCGAACGTGACATCTCTCGCAGGTTACCCGAGTGCCTCCCCGAGTGCCTCCCCGAACCGTGGCCGTGCCAACCGCCCTGTCAGGCTGAGGCGATCTTCAGGACAGTCCCATCGCGGAACTTCCGTTTCACCGCCAATGGCTCTCCCGAGGCGGGATGGTGCTCGAGCCAGATCTCCAACTCGTCGGCCGGCATCGGCCGGCCCAGGTAGTAACCCTGGGCGACGTCACAGTCGAACGACGCAAGGCGCTCCATCAAAGAGCGCGTCTCGACTCCTTCGGCCACGACGCTCAGCCCGAGGTTGTGGCCGAGCTCGATCGTCGAACGGACGATGATCTCGTCGTCCTCGTGGGCGGCCATGGCCGCCACGAACGAGCGGTCGATCTTGATCTCGTCGATCGGGAGGCGCTTCAGGTACGCGAGGGAGAAGTAGCCGGTGCCGAAGTTGTCTACCGAGAACCGCAGGCCCATGGCGCCGAGGCGCTCGAGCACGTCCCCGGTCCTCTGCGGATCGTCCACGACCGAGCTCTCGGTGACCTCGAGCTTGAGCATCGTGACGGGCATCCGCCACTTGCCGAGCAGCGTTGCAACCTCGCCTGGAAAACCAGGATCGACAAGATCCCGCATGGAGAGGTTGACCGCGATGAGCAAGCGGCGGCCCTCGTCCGCCCATGCTCGCCATTGCCGACCGGCTTCGTTGATGACGTGGAGCGTCAGCTCCTTTATGAGGCTCGTCTCCTGCGCAACTGGGATGAACTCGTTCGGCATCACGAGGCCCCGAGTGGCGTGTTGCCAACGTGTCAGAGCCTCCACACCGACCACCCGGCCGCTGCGAACCGCGATCTTCGGCTGATAGTGCAGGAGGAGCTCCTGATCCGCGATGGCATGGCGCAGGTCGCCGATCAAGCCGACGTGTGTCGCGGCGCGACTGTCCACCGATGCGTCGTAGAACGCGTACCCGAGGCTCGTGTCCTTGGCCACGTACATCGCCGTGTCCGCGCACCGAAGAAGACACTCGACGTCGACGCCGTCACGGGGACACGCGGAGATGCCGATGCTCATTGCGAGGTTCACGGGCAGCCCTTCAAGCTCGATCGGCTCCTCGATCGCCTCACGCACGCGGCGAACGATCTCGAGCACATGCGCGCGGCGCGCCCTGGGCACGAGCACGGCGAACTTGTCGCCACCGAACCGGGCGATCGAGTCGTCTTCGCGCAGTGCCTCTCTGAGGCGCCGTGCAACCTCTTGCAGCACCCGGTCGCCCGTCGCGTGGCCGAGGGCGTCGTTGACCTCCTTGAAGCCGTCCAGGTCCATCGCCAGGACGGCCATCTCACTGCCGCTCTGCTCCGCCTCGGAGATCGCCTGGGCGACGCTCTCGACGAACAGGGCACGATTGGGGAGCCCGGTGAGAGAGTCGTGCAGGGCCTGATTGCGGAGTTGTCGCTCGATGATCTCGCGCGACTTCTCCGCGGTCTTCTGCCGCGTGATGTCGAGGATCACGCCGACGGTCCTCTCGCTGCGGCCATCGAGGCCCAGAACTGGGCGGCCATGCTCGGCAACCCACCGTGTCTCCCCGCTCACGTGGATCAACCTGTACTCGAGCGAGTACGAAAGCCCTCGCTCGATGGCGTCGCCCACCTCCGCCCTCACGTACGGGACGTCTTCAGGATGGACCACCGAGTCGAAGGTGCGAACGCTGTTGCCGGTGAAGTCGCTCGCCGGGTAGCCGACGAGTTCCTCGATCTGGTCGCTCACGTACTCGACGGTCCATGTCGGGTCGCAGGTGCAGCGGTAGACGACGCCCGGGATGTCGGCGACGACCGAGCGGAAGTGCGCCTCGGTGCCGCTCGTGCCCACCTCGACCCGTTCTCGTGGCGTGATGTCGAGGCAGTTCCCGTAAAGCGTGGTCTCGCCAGCGGAATCGGTCACGGGTACGGCCCTGTCGTAGATCCACAGGACGGTCCCGTCCTGGCTGACCATCCGGTACTCGCTCACCAACGGCTCGCCGTTGGCCGCCGCGTCCCAGTGCTCGATCAGGACCCGGTCCCGGTCATCTGGGTGCAGGAGCCTCTCGAAGAGCTCCGAGTCGTTGAGCACGCTGTCAGGCGAGATCCCGAGGACGCTGCCACTGCGGATGCTGAGATCGTTGATAAGGACGGGAATCCCGGGAGCCGACCGGTAGGAGAGCACGAAGAACTGCCCGAATACCGACCACGCTTCGACCGCGTCGCTGACCGCCGCCAGCCTGGTGGCCGGCGGTCCGAGCGGGGGATCGGAAGCCATCTGACTACACATCCGCCGTGGTCACGCCTGTAAACATCGGCCCGAACGTGCCGCGACTTGAGAGCGACCGCAGGTCAGAGCATCGAGGGGACCTCAAACCCTGTGCGTCCACCGGGTCCGGCCCGATCGCCGCGGGCGATGTGTGGATGGCCCGAGTCACCTTCCTGAGCGCCTCCCGGTTGTCCCCACGCGCTCAGTTTGCCAGCCCGATGCATGGTCGCCCGGCAGCGTGATGCTTCGGGGCCTGCAACCGGCACGACGCTCACGGGAGCCCGCTGATCTCGGCTTCGAGCGCGGCCCCAGCCGTGGCAGCCCTCGTGCATCACGTCATAGGTATGGAGTCCGTTCCTCGCCTTGGGCTTCCCCGCCGGCGTGGCCTCTGGAGGGTCCCACACCTCGCATCTGCTCGAGCTGTCGCTGGGTGGCGACCTGTTGAACGAAGAGCGTCGCCTGAATGCCCTGGAAGAGCCCGGCCAGCCACCCGACCAGCTGGCCCTGGGCGACCCGGAGCTCCGCGTCGGTCGGCGGGCCGTCGTCGAAGGGGATCGCGAGGCGATCGAGCTCAGCGGCCAGCTCGGGTGAGAGCGTCCCCTCGAGCTGGCGAATCGACTCGTGGTAGATCTCCTTCATACGGATGCGGCTCGCATCGTCGAGCGGAGCCATCCGGACCTCCTCGAGGAGCTGCTTCGCCATCGAGGCGATCCTCATCAGCTTGGCGGGTTGCGAGACGACCTCCTCATCCTCCAGAGGGCCCGGCTGAGCGATTTCGGCCGGCAGGAGGACGCGTGGGCTGGATTCCGCTGGTTCGGGCCGGGCTGGATCTTCGGGGACTGACGGGTCATCGTTCATGGAAGGATTCTGCCCTCAAGTTGGCAGCCGTGAGAAGCGCCCCACGCGGATCACGATCCGGCGCCGGCTCAGCAGCGCCACTAGCAGCTCAGCGCCACAGATGGTCCAGATCGACAGTGATCGTCGCACGCGCGGCTTCGATGCTCGTCACGCGCGGGCGAGGAGGTGTCAGCTCTTGGATGTCCAAGGCCGAAAGGACCTCGTCGGAGAGGAACCGGCTCGCCGGAGCAAGGCAGTGGCGGTCGTTGTGCGACCACCGGTGGACCGGCATCCGAAGGGGCGTATAGAGCGTGAGCAGGTCACGGGCGCGGGTCGTCGCGACGTAGAAGAGGCGCCGCTCCTCGGCCAGTCCCGCCGCGGACGTGAGTGCCATGTCTGAAGGAAACCCGCCGTCCACCAGGTGAGGAAGGTGAACGGCCAACCACTCGAGACCCTTGGCGGAATGCACTGTGGAGATGACCACATAGTCCTCGTCGAGATGGGGCGGTCCGGCGAGATCCCCTGTCGCCACCGGGGGGTCGAGTGTGATCTCGGCCAGCCATGCGGACAGGTCGTCCATGGCCGAGGCCGCGCCCGACAAGCGGTCGAGGTCCTCGACCCTCGCCGAGCCCCCGCTGTAACGGCTGAGAACGAGCGGGCGGAGAGTCCGGCAGACCGCCGTCACCCGCGCAGAGGTGCCGACCTGCTCACGGGCGGCCTCCAGTCCCTGCAGGGTCTCGGTGAGCGCCACACGCGCCCGCGCCGGCGCTGCGGCAACCACCTCACCCCACGCGTACGCGCTTGCGCCCGCCTGCGGCGCGAGGACCCCGAGCAGCATGCGTGCTCGGGCAGGACCAATGCCATCGTGCATGCGCAGCAGTCGGAACCACGCCAGCTCATCTGCCGGATTGTCGAGCAGCCGAACCGCAGCGGCGAAGTCCTTCACATGCGCGGCCTCCACGAACCGGAGACCCCCGTACTTCCGGTAAGGGACGCGGCGAGCCGTGAGCTCGAGCTCGATGAGGTCACTGTGATGAGCGGCGCGTACCAGGACGGCCTGGTCACGCAGCCGCATCCCTTGTTCATGGGCGTCGAGGATCCGGTCGACGACGGCGCGGGCCTCGCTCGGCGCGTCGTGGCACCGGACGAGTACCGGCCGGCGACCATTTGGTCGCGTTCCCTGAAGCGTCAGGCGGACCCCGGCCTCGGACGGCCGGGCAAGGTTCGCCAGGTCCAAGATGGGCTGGACGGACCTGAAATTGTGCTCGAGCGCGATGACGGTGGCCCCCGGCAACGAGCTCGCCAGGTGGTACAAGTACCGTGAGTCGGCACCGCGGAAGCCGTAGATGGCCTGTGCGTCATCTCCCACGACGGTGAGCCCACGGCCGTCAGGCCGAAGCGCGCACACGATCTCGACCTGCAGCGCGTTGACGTCCTGGTACTCGTCGACGAGCACATGATCGAACATCCCGATCATGTGCGGCCCAAGCCGGTCGTCGTCGAGTGCCGCGCGCCACAAGAGCAGCAGGTCGTCGAAATCGACCTGGCCCCTCGCCCGTTTACGGGAGACGTACGCTTTGAACAGGGCGGCAATGGCCTCCGCATGTCGTTCGCACCAGGGAAAGTCCGTCGCCAACACCTGACTGAGGCGATGTCGGGTGTTGACGCACCTCGAGTACACCTCGACGAGAGTGGCAGAGCGCGGCACGCGGACGTCTCCTGCATCGAGGCCGTGCTCGTCTCGCAACAGGTCCATCACGTCGGCGGCGTCCGCTGGATCGAGAAGCGAGAACCCAGGCTGCAGCCCGAGCGTCTCTGCACAGCTGCTGATGAGCTGGTGCGCGACGGCGTGAAAGGTGCCCCCGCGCAGACGTCGCCCCCACTCCCGGTGGCCGCTCAGGGCGGCCGCTCGCGCGAGCATGTCGTCTGCCGCGCGCCGTGTGAAGGTCAACAGCAGGATTCTCTCCGGTGCCACCCCTCGCTCGAGCAGTCGGGCCACCCGCGCGGTCAGCGTGCGCGTCTTGCCGGTGCCGGCACCGGCCACAATCACGAGAGGGTCGTCTCCGTGGACGACCGCCGACAGCTGTGCCTCGTCAAGGTTTGCATCCCAGCCCGTATCGGCGTACATGTGTTCGATACTAGTGCTCGACCCGTGCAGGACGAGAACCACCTCCAGGGCCGTCCGGGCAACTACCTTCGTGTCATCAGAGGAGATGCCTCAAGGATGATGCCCAGGTGCCGATAACTCTTCTCGTGGCCTCACAAGACCGCTACGGTGATCGCGCTGCTGCGCATTCGTCGAAGGCCGCCCCCGGACAGGCCGATCCGCACGACCTCGTGAAGCCCCCGGAAACGAGCGGCAGCGTGGCAGGCACAGCACCCGCGCTCGGGACGCAGGCGCCAAAGCTGCCTGCGAGACTCGGAGTCCCAGCATTCAGCTCCCTGCTTGCTGCTGGCACAGCGGTACTTCTCGTCTGGGGGCCGATTGCCGGCCTCGGGCCGGTCCGGAGCCTGATCGCCCAGCCCCTGGTCGCCGCGTTGCTGACCATCGCTTTCGCGGCCACGACGCTCTGGCCGGTCTCAGTCCACTATCGAGGCCAGACCTATCTTCTCGTGCTGAGCGAAGTGCCGGTGCTGCTCGGGTTGGTGACCGCGGCACCTGCCGTCCTCGTCATCTGCTACGTGCTGGGGCAGGCGTTCGCTCTCGGTGCCATCCGGCGACAGTCGCCGTTGAAGCTCGCCTTCAACCTTGCGTCCGGTGCGATGTCATGCGTTCTCGCGCTCCTCGTGTACCGGACACTCCTCGGACCCTTCATTGCTTCTGGAGGACCGCGCGTCGCGGTCCTTCCCATTGGTTGGGCGGCAGGAGCCTTGGCGCTCAGCGCGGCATTCGTCTATGGCCACTTGGCGGTCACAGTCGTCGTGCACCTGACGGGACGTGCGCCGCAACGCAAGTACGGGTTCGAGTTCACCACGGTCGCGCTTGTGCTTGTATCGAGCATCGCCCTTGCCCTGGTCGTCCTGGACGCGGCCTGGTGGGACACCTGGGCCATGCTCCCGCTCGTAACTGTCTTCGCCCTCATCGTGTTCGCCTACCGGGGCTACCTGCGCCTGACGAATCGTTTCGGCTCGCTTCAGCAGCTTTACGACTTCAGCAAGTCGGTAAGTGGTCCCTACCTCGAGACCGCCGGAACCGCCTGGACGATCCTGGAGCAGGTGCAGTCGGTGATGCGGTCGAACCGGGCGGAGCTGATCATCGTCGACGAATGGCCTGCCGTCAGGCACATCGCGCTGAACGGCGGTGTCCGCTCGACGGTCGAAAGGACGATCGTCGATGGCTCGTCGGTGATCGCCAGAGCCGTCACCAACCAGCAGACAAGCTTGCTGTTGGGCACGGCCGGAAACCACAAACGAGAATTGAACGTCGATCCTCTTCTCGGCGAGTTCCGCGGCGCGATCGTTGTCCCGCTCGCCAGCGGAGAACGAAACTTTGGCGCGCTCATCGCGCTCGACCGCGATGAAGGCTTCGACCCCTTCGACGACGATGACCTGAGGCTCTTCGAGGCGTTGGCCGCTCACGCGAGCACGACCATGGAGCGGGCGCAGCTCGTCGAGGAGCTCCGTCTCGAGGCCGAGAGCAAGTGGCACCAGGCCACTCATGACCTGCTGACCGGGCTCCCCAACAGGACCCTGTTCCTCGACCGCGCGGCGGATGCCCTGACAGACACCGGCAGAGCAGCCGTCGCCCTGCTCGACCTCGACCGTTTCAAGGAAGTCAACGACACCCTTGGCCACGACACAGGCGACCGGCTGCTTTGCGAGGTCGCCGAATGCCTCGTCCGTGCGAGCAGTGGCCGAGCGACGGTTGCCCGCCTCGGAGGCGACGAGTTCGCGCTCGTCGTGCCGGACATCATTGGGCCCGAAGAGGCCCTGGGCATCGTACGAGACCTGCTCGCTGCGATCTCCAAGCCCATGAACATCGACGGGATCACGCTCGCGGTCACCGCCACGACGGGAATCGCCCTCGCACCCGAGCACGGTGACAATGTCGCAACTCTGCTTCAGCGCGCAGACATCGCGATGTACCACGCGAAGGACAAGCGCTCAGGCATCGAGTTGTACCTGCCCGAGCACGACCAGAGCATGCAACGCAAGCTCCTCTTGGGGGGCCACCTCGCCGAGGCCCTGTCCAGCGGCCAGCAGCTGAGCGTCATGTACCAGCCGATCGCAGGCCTGATCTCCGGAGAGGTGGTCCGTGTCGAGGCCCTCGCCCGCTGGTTCCATCCCGTGCACGGCCAGGTGCCGGCCGACGAGTTCATACAGATCGCAGAGCAGATGGGCCTCATCGGTCAGATCACGGACTTCGTGCTCACCGAGGCCTGCAGTCAGGCGGCCCAGTGGAGGCGCGACGGCCTCGGGATCGGACTTGCGATCAACATCTCCGGACGCGACCTCTCGGACCGCAATCTGGTTCGCAACATCACCTCCCACCTGGGAGCGAACGAGCTTCCCGCAAGCTCGCTCACGCTCGAGATCACCGAGACCGAGGTCATGGCCGACATCTCCGAGGCGAGCGACGTGCTAGGTCAGCTCGCCGATCTCGGAGTGCGGATTGCCGTCGACGATTATGGAACCGGGTATTCGTCGCTCGCCTATCTGCACCGCTTGCCCGCCAACGAGTTGAAACTGGACCGGTCGTTCGTCGCCAATGTCGCCGCCGACCAGAGCAACTCGATCATCGTCCGCTCCTCCATCGCGATGGCGCACTCGCTGGGCCTGACCGTTGTCGCAGAAGGTGCCGAGGACGAAGTCACTTGTGCAATCCTTGCCGATGCCGGTTGCGACGCGGTCCAGGGCTACTACTTCTCACCCCCGTTGGGACGCGACGATCTGTTGCGCTGGTTGGCCACCCACCCACGCCTCAGGTTCTCCCGTGAAGTCCCATCGTCACGACCGCTCCGCATCATTCCGGGGCGGCTGGAAGACCCTAAGCCGGACGACAGGAAAGAGAACTCCCAGCTCAGAGGCTGAGCACACAACCGCACGACTAGTCGCGGCCATCAAGTGAAGCTGAAAGAGCGCTCATCTCGTGAGCTGGGCTCACCTCGGCACGATTACACCTCGCGACGCTCCGGGTTGACGACCCGAAGGTCGTCGCCGCCTGCCTCTTGCACAGTCGTTGCGAGCGTGCTTAGTGTGACTGTTGTGAAGTAGCCCCCCGAACTGGGATGATTGTGGACACGGGGGATTTGAGGGCACCGGTAGCTCGGTTCATCGCCCTCGTATCCCCCGACCGTGGTCCCTGCTTGTGAAGGGAGGTGGTCGAATTGTTCTCTATCCCCGTATGGGGATGAGTCTTGCGGTTCTGACCGCTTGAGCTCATATGTGGAGCCGCTGTTACTTTGAGGTGGCGGCGGCTCTTCACCATTTGTTATCGGAACGGCAGGCGGAATCCTTTAGTGAAAAGAGATTCCCGCCTGCCGTTCTCCGCGTCAGCCGGTCGGTGTGGACGCGAGGCGGTCCCATGCTTGGGGTAACGGCCTGGTCCCTTAAGACTGGCAAGCAGCAGCAACCTCGATAATCACAGCGCGGGTGCCAAATGCGAGCAATGATGCAACTGTGACCTCCGAGCAGGCGCGCGGAAAGGACGAAGTCAGTCGCCGGATGACTCCGCGGACTACTCGATCACTGGGGCGACGGTTCGGCTACCTCTGGGCCACCTTCGTAGTGTCGAGCCTCGGCGACGGCTTCGGTTACGGAGCCGTTCCCCTCCTTGCCCTCTTCGTGGACCCGCACCCGTTTCCGGTGGCCTCCGTGGCGGCAGCGGACACGTTTCCATGGCTCGTGCTCGCGCTGCCCGCCGGCGCAGTAGCTGACCGCTACGAACGAGGCCGGGTCATGTCCGTGACCAACATGGGACGCGCTCTCGTTCTGGTGACGCTGGCACTGCTGGTGGCCAGCCACCACATCGACCTCCTGTTGCTGATCGCTCTCGTGTTCGTCAACGGCGGGGCGCGCGCTGTCTACTACTCCGCTTCGCAGGCCACCGTGCCGGAGTTGGTCGAGCCCTATGCCTTCCCTCGTGCGAACGGGATCCTGAGCAGCACCGAGGCCGCGACCGAGCACCTTGGCGGCCCGATCCTGGGGACCCTCGCGTTCGCGGTGACCAAGGCCTTCCCCTTTTTCGCCGACGCCGTGGCGGTCGGAGCGGCCGGCCTGTCGCTGCTCGGCTTCCGCACCGAGCGCCTCGAGGCCGGGCCCGCGCACGGTTCGATCCTGGCCGGCGCCCGACAGCTCTTTAAGGACCGGTCGCTGCGACTTCTTGTGACCCTGCTCGCGGCACTGGCCTGCTTGCAGGGGCTCGTCATGGGCGTGCTCGTGATCGTCGCGACGGTCGACTGGGGAGTGTCCAAGAGCCTGTACGGACTGTTCTTGGCGGCCGGAGCCGCGGGCAACATCCCCGGCGCCCTGCTCGCAGACCGCATCTCGGCTCGGATCGGGAACATCCCGACACTCATCGGTGCCGCCCTCGTCTCAGGGCTCGCCTACCTCGTCATGGCTTGCGCGAAGGGATGGGTGCTCGCCGGCGTGGCCTTTGCCGTAGTGAGCTTCGCCGTCTACGCCGGGAGCGTCATAGCGAACTCCCTCCGTCAGCGCCTCTCGCCTCGAGACCTGATGGGTCGCGTCGGGTCGGCCTGGCGCGGTGTCGTGTGGGGCGCGTTCCCGATCGGGTCGCTCATCGGGGGTGCTCTCGCGGTGCACGGACTGCGCCTTCCGCTGGTGATCGCAGGTGTGGCTCAGTGCGTCGTCGCACTCGCCATCACACGCCCGCTCAGCCGCAGCCTCGCCGCCTCGGAACGAGCCTTCGCCCCCCCCGAGGCGACGCCGGCGTCCTCCAAACGCCGCCTTCACAGCCGTCCTGGTCGCCTGCCCCTCTACCGGGGACCCTGGTCGAGGGCCCGACGCCGATAGCCGTAGCGCCGGTGCCTGCGGTCCCGTGTCCATAGGAACACCGCGAGCAGGCCGATCATGATCCACGGCACGTGAATCCACCCGAACGGCCAGAACCCCCTGACCGCAGCGGCGGCGAGCGACAGGGCCCAGAACACCACGATGGCGAACAGGACGACCCGGAGCAGGCGCGGTCGATGGCGAGGCGGGGCTTGGACGGCGGCGGCCTGCTCGGGGGTTTGCAGGCTGGGCAGGTCGACGAGCAGCCCGGACAGGTCGGCCCGCGTCTTGGCGCTCATGGCCCGGTCCAGCCGTTCCTGGAACTCGGCCGAGTCCAGGCGCCCGTCGCTGAAGTGCTTGGAGAGCTGCTCGCCGATCTCGTTGCGCTCGGCGTCCGACACTCGCATGTTGGCGTTGTTCTCCGGCTTCGGCGGCGATCCCCAGGCGATGTCCCATCGCGATGGCATGTTCTTCCTTTCTCGGCAATGAACGGGGTCGGTGGATCCGGCCACGGTCAGTGGTACCGGACGTGGTTCAACAGGTCGGTGGCGATCGCGACCTCGGAGCCTTCCTGGGGGATCAGCAGCCAGGCCGCGATGTAGAGCGGCACACCGGCACCACCGAAGAGCGACAACGCAACGATGGCGATCCGTACCAGTGTCACGTCGAAGTCGAAGTAGGCGGCAAGGCCCGCGGCCACGCCCGCCAACATCGCTCCATCGCCTGATCTGCGGAGAAGCCGGGTCTCGACTGGGTCCTTATCTGTCATGTTGTTTTCCACGCAACCATCGTCCGCCCTTTGGGGCGCGATGGATATCGGGGACATCCCGGATCGCACCCCGAGACCGCCGCGGACAGATCAGGGTCCCACCTGATGGTGGTGGTCCTCCCCAGGTGCGATCATCGATACATCTCCGATCAGCTCAAGTCACGGCCACCACGGTGGGAGGCACGAGGCCCTCGTTGGGGCCCACATGCCGCTGAGCCGGGCGTTGGCCGGCGAGACCGCCGCCATCTCGGGCGAGGCCGCTTCTACCGGAGCCGGGAAGACCGGATCTTCGCCGGCATCGCCGGCGGCCTTGCCGCGCGCCTCGGCAGGGACGTGACCTTCGTCCGCATCCTCCTGGCGCTGTCGGCCCTGCTGAGCGGGCTCGGAGTCGTCTGCTATGTGCTGGCATGGTTGTTGCTCCCGGCCGAGGGAGCATCTGAGACGATCGCGGCGCGCGCCGTCTCGGACCGACAAGGGATCACCCTCGCGCTCGCCCTCGTACCGGTGTTGGTGCTCGTCCTGCTCATCGCCTCTGCACTGCACGCGAGCTTCGCCTCGTCCTGGGGACCGCCACTTCTGCTCAGCGCGGCCGGGCTGGTCCTGGTGTTCCGGAACGCCGATGACGACGAACGGGAGTGGCTGGTCGACTCCGCAAAGGCCTTGCTCCAGCTGGGTGCCGAGCCGCGGCAGTCACATCGATCCTTCATGGTCCGTCTCGGCACCGGCGGGCTCCTGTTCATGATCGGCATCCTCGTCATCGCCGACGGGGCTCTGAGCCGGTCCTGGCTGCGGCCGCTCGCAGGGACGCTGCTGTTGATCGCAGCGACCGTCGTCCTCTTGGGCCCCTGGTGGCTGAGGTTGGCACGCGATCTGGTGAGCGAGCGCCAGGCACGCATCCGGGCCGAGGAGCGCGCCGACATGGCAGCGCGGGTCCACGACTCGGTCCTGCAGACCCTGGCCATGATCCAACGGTCTGCAGACCAGCCCCTGGAGGTCGCCAAGCTGGCTCGTGCCCAAGAGCGCGAGCTCCGGTCGTGGCTGTTCGAAGGGCGGGCGCCGGGGTCGCTCGGGGCGGGAGGGGTTTTGACGCTCTCCGCCGGGGTCGAGCAGATCGAGCGTGAGGTCGAAGCCGCCCACGGGATCGCAGTCGATGCCGTCACCGTCGGCGACTCCCCGCTCGACGACGAGCTGCGCGCGCTACTGGCGGCCGGCCGGGAGGCGACGGTAAACGCGGCCAAGTGGTCCGGAGCCACCTCGGTCTCGATCTACGTCGAAGTCGAGCCGAGACGCGTGTCCATGTTCGTGCGAGACCGCGGTGCCGGTTTCGACACCGAGCGGATCGCCGGCGACCGCAAGGGCATTGCAGAGTCGATCCGCGGCAGGATGCAGCGCCACGGCGGAACCGCCGTCATTCGTTCCGTGCCCGGAGAAGGTACCGAGGTCGAGCTGAGCGTCCCGAGGCGTCCCGGCCGCCCATGAAATCAGCCCGCGTCCCCACCGTCTTCCTCGTCGACGACCATCACCTGTTCCGCGCGGGGGTCCGCAGCGAGATCGGCGACGCGGTCCAAGTCGTTGGGGAATCCGACGAGGTCGCTGCGGCCATCGAGCTGATCTGCGAGCGACTGCCTGACGTCGTGCTGCTCGACGTCCACCTGCCGGGCGGAGGAGGAAAGGCGGTGATCGAGGCCATCAAGCCGGTTCATCCGACAGTCCGCTTCCTGGCCCTGTCGGTGTCCGACGCTCCCGAGGACGTGATCGCCGTCATCCGGGCCGGGGCCCGCGGCTATGTGACCAAGACGATCTCGGGACCGGAGCTCGTCGACGCGATCATGCGGATCGCCGGTGGCGACGCCGTCTTCTCGCCGCGTCTAGCCGGCTTCGTGCTCGACGCGTTCGCCTCCATGCCTCCGGGCAGCGAGCTGCCGGGCCCGTTCGACCCGGAGCTCGACCAGCTCTCGCCGCGCGAGCGTGAGGTGCTGCGCCTCATCGCCCGCGGCTACACCTACAAGGAGATCGCCCGGGAGCTCACCATCTCGATCAAGACCGTCGAGAGCCACGTCTCGGCCGTGCTGCGCAAGCTCCAGCTCTCGACACGCCACCAGCTGACCAGGTGGGCGACAGAACGGCGCCTGATCTGAGCCGGTTCGGTCGGCACGAGCTAGCGTGACAGCTACGCCACGCACCTTCCGCACGATCATCGAGCCGTTCCGCATCCATGCGGTGGAACCGCTCCGGATGACAACTCGCCAAGAGCGTGACGCCGCCATACGCGACGCCGGATACAACGTCTTCAACCTCGCGGCGCGCGACGTGCTGATCGACCTGCTGACCGACTCCGGCACCGGCGCGATGAGCCGTGACCAGTGGGCGGCGGTCCAGCATGGCGACGAGTCCTATGCCGGCTCGCCCTCATGGTTCATCTTCCGAGACGCCGTGACCGAGTTGTTCCCGTTCCGCCATGTGATACCCACCCACCAAGGTCGCGCCGCGGAGCGGATCCTCTTCTCGGTGATCGGTGGCCCCGGACAGGTCGTGCCGAGCAACACCCATTTCGACACGACACGGGCCAATGTCGAGTTCACCGGTGCCGAGGGGGTCGACCTCGTCATCGCCGAGGGTCGCGACCCGGCGAACCTGCACCCGTTCAAAGGGAACCTCGACACCGTCGCGCTCGACGCTCTGATCAGGGCTCGCGGGCGCGAGCACGTACCGGTGGTGATGGTCACGATCACCAACAACTCGGCCGGTGGTCAACCGGTCAGCTTGGCGAACCTCCACGAAGTGAGGACCGTTTGCGACAAGCACCAGGTCCCACTGTTCCTGGATGCCTGCCGATTCGCCGAGAACGCGTGGTTCATCCGGGAGCGTGAGGAGGGCCAGGAAGGGCGCGAAGTCGCCGACATCGTGCGGGAGATGGCTTCCCTCGCCGACGGGATGACGATGAGCGCGAAGAAGGACCCGCTCGCGAACATCGGCGGCTGGCTCGCGTGCAACGACGACGCTCTTGCCGAGTCGTTCCGGAACATGTTGATCCTCACCGAGGGCTTCCCCACCTATGGCGGGCTCGCCGGCCGGGATCTGGAGGCCATCGCACAAGGGATCCGGGAGGCCGTCTCACACGACTACCTGCGCTACAGGATCCAGTCGACGGCGTATCTGGGCGAGGCCCTGCATCGCAACGGCGTCCCGGTCTTCATGCCGATCGGTGGCCATGCCGTCTACCTCGACGCTCGTGGGCTTCTCCCCCACATCCCGCCCCTCGAGTACCCGGGCCAGTCACTCGCGGTGGCGTTGTACGAGACCGGCGGAATCCGCGGCTGTGAGATCGGAACCGTGATGTTCGGCCGGCAGAGCGACGGCACCGAGAGGCCAGCAGCGACAGACCTCGTGCGGCTGGCGATCCCGAGGCGCACCTACACCCAGAGCCACATCGACTACGTCATCGAGGTGTGCCTGGCGGTTGCCGAAGAGGTCGGCGACCTTCGTGGCTACCGCATCGTCGAGGAGGCGCCTCAGCTGCGCCACTTCACGGCGCGCTTCGAACCGTTGCGCTGATCGGTTCGGTTGGCGGGTCCACAGCCGGGCCCCGCTGCGCGACAATGGCCGGCGGGGGGCCTGCCATCTCCCCCGGCGCCTGAAGGCACACCAGGCCGGCACCGGGGAACCTTGAGTCAACGCTCACAGGACTCACCACTCCAACCCGACAAGAAACGGAGACCTGCGATGCCCAAGATCCATGCCCGTGTCCTCGGGCGGCCGATCCCTTTGCTCATCGTCGCGACGGCAGTGCTCATAGGCACTTTCTCGGGCGTCGGGTATGCCGCAAGCCGAAGCTCGGAGCCGGCGTCGGCCACAACGACCACAACGTCGAGGTCGGCCTTGGCGGCGTCATCAACCCCCACGACGGTTCCTGCACGTTCCAAGCTTGTGTTCCACGCGCTGACACTGCTGAACGGCGCGAAGTCGGCACAGCAGTACGGCACCGGCTCCCCCCAGTACGCGGTGTCTGCGGAGGGCGTCGTGTACCTCGCGGGCTCGCTCACGGGCCCTGCGAACCAGTCCCTTCCCGCCTTCGTCATGCCGAAAGGCGCCCGTCCGGGCTACTACGACTGTTTCTCCATCTTCTCCGAGGACGGTCCCCAGATATTCGGGGCACTCCACATCTATGCGAACGGCAATGCTCTTACTCAGGGGCCGGGCACGAGCGCCTTCTACTCCCTCTCGGGAGTGAGCTACGTAGCGGGGTATTAGTTCCACTCCGGGCCCTTTCGGGGACTCCGGGCTTCCTCGGTCCGAACGGCGCAGGCGCCGGTCAGCCCATCGTCTTTGCGCCGTCGAGGGACTCCCGGATGATGTCGGCGTGGCCGGCGTGCTGGGCCGTCTCGGCGATCAAGTGCAGCAGAACCCGGCGGGCGGACCAACGGGCACCGGGCTTGTACCAAGGGGCCTCGGGCAAGGGCTGCAAGGCATCCAGGGAAGGCAACGAGGCGACCAGGTCGTCGGTGCGGCGAGCGACCTCCGCGTAGTCCTCGAGCAGGCCCTCCAGCGTCTCACTCTCCAACATGCAAAAGGAGTCTGCGTGCGCTTTCATCGCCTCTTGGCCGCCAGGGCTCATGGCTTGCGGTCCCCGGACGATGAAGTCTGCCCAGCGCCGCTCGACCCGGGTCAAGTGCTTTATCAGGCCACCCAGGCAGAGCTCACTGACGGTGGTTCGCCGGCGCGCCTGTTCGTCGGTGAGATCCCTGACGGTATGGCGCAGGAAGGACCGATGGGTGGACAGCGTCTCCAACAAGTCGGCCCGTTCGAGTTCATCGGGAGTTCGGTCGGTCGTCATGGGTCCTCACCGTAGCGAGCAATTCAGGTCCGGGCGCTCAGCTCGCGCCAACGAAAGCAGTTGGTCACGTGGTCCATGACCAAACCGGTCGCCTGGAGATGCGCGTAGCAGACGACCGGCCCGAGAAACGTGAATCCCCGCCGCCTCAAGTCCGCACTCACCTGTTTCGAGAGCAGGGTCTCGGCCGGGATCTGAGAATCCTCGCCCCAGGCGTTGACTATCGGCACGCCGCTGACAAAGCCCCAGATGTAGTCGTCGAAGGTGCCGAACTCGCGCCGGATGTCCAGGAACGCCCGGGCATTGGAGATCGCGCTCTCCACCTTGCGCCGGTTGCGGATGATGCCGGGATCAGCGAGAAGTCGCCCGACGTCGGCCGTCCCGAGCGCGGCGACGGCATCCGCGTCGAAGTCGCAGAAGGCCCTCCGGTAGCCGCCTCGGCGCTTCAGGATCGTGACCCAGCTCAGGCCGGCCTGCGCGGACTCGAGGATCAGGAACTCGAAGTGCCGGCGATCGTCGTGCACCGGTACGCCCCACTCCTGGTCGTGATATGGCTGCAGGAATGCACCCGCCGCCCAGCGGCATCGGTCCGGCTCCGCGGAGACCGCACCGTCAGGATTCACGCTTTGCATCGCCGAGTTGTAGCAGAGCTCCGGACTGCGCTCAAAGCAGGCGGAGCTGCTCGTTCGACGAACCCACGGCCACAGCCGGCACTTCGGGCCGTGGGCGCGCCGGCGAGCGACGCTCGGTGTGGCGGCGCCCGGGATGGCCCCGCCCTGCGGACTGCTCCACTGCGCGCACGACCTCTGTGATGCGATGTTGCTCGACCTGCGGCTGGTAGGAGCCTTTGTGGAAACGCTGGGCATACAGGTCCACCAGGTCGGGCCGGGTTCTGGCTAGCCAGCCGAGGTAGTGCTCCCGGACCCCGGGGCGCAGGTGGAGAGCGACCGGGGTGACCGAGACCGCACCTGCCTCGAAGCAAGCCTGAGCGACGGCCCGCAACTGGTCGTCGGAGTCGGAAAGCCCGGGAAGGACCGGGGCGATCAGCACGCCGCAGCGCACACCGGCCTCGCTGAGCCGCCTCACCGCCTCCAAGCGCTTGTCCGGAGGTGGCGCCCCGGGTTCGGCCAGCTGCGACACCTCGCGCTCGAGTGAGCCGATCGAGAGGGCCAGCCTGACACGGGTACGCGTCGCGGCGTCTGCAAGCAGCTCGAGATCGCGCAGGACCAGTGTCGACTTGGTCAGGATGCTGAAGGAGTTGCCGGCTTCGGCAAGCACCCGCACGATGCCCTGGGTGAGGTGGTACTTGCCCTCGGCCTTCTGATAGGGATCGGTGTTCGTCCCCATGGCTATTGGGTCGCCCTTCCATCGGGGTGATCGAAGCTCGGCGCGGAGCCGTTCGACGGCATTGACCTTGACGACGATCTTGCGCTCGAAGTCCTCGCCCAGCGAAAACCCGAGATACGCGTGCGTCGGCCTTGCGAAGCAGTACGCACACGCGTGGCTGCATCCCCGGTACGCGTTGATCGTGTGGCCGAACTGCATCCTCGAGGTCGCCGGCACCTTGTTGACGATGGTCCGCGCATTGACGTGGAAGAACTCCATGCCACGATATTCGCCGGCACCGACATGGCGCTCACCGAGGGCCGCCTCGGGGAACAGCATCCCGGACTCCTCGTGCTCGGCGAGGCGCCACCGGAGCGGGCCCGGTCCGTCCTGCTCGTCCACTGCTACAGTTTATCGAACATACGTACGAGAGGGTGAATCCGCCCCGCACCGTGGATCCGGCCATAGTGTGGCTGCGTGGCCCGGCCCCCGCAGGCTCTCGTAGCGATAACAGACCCGCACAGGCGCGATCTCGTCTCGCGTGCATTCGAGGCTTCCTTCAAGGCGTACGCGCCAAGCTCCAAGTTCCACGTCGGCGCTGCCGTGCGCACGAAAAAGGGCATCTACGTGGGCTGCAACGTCGAGAACGGCAGCTACGGGCTGACCTCGTGCGCGGAGCGCAACGCCGTGTTCGCCGCGATCGGTGCCGAGGGCGGCAAGATCGAGATCGAAGCTGTGGCCGTCTACGCCCGCTCGCCCGGCAAGAAGGTGAAGACCGCATCACCTTGTGGCGCGTGTCGTCAAGTGCTCGCAGAGTTCGGGCGCGACGCGGTCGTCACGTTCCTCGAAGACGGGCGGTTCCGTTCGATGACCGTGGACGATCTCCTGCCGGCAGCCTTCGAGCTCTACTGAGACCGGCTCGGGCCAGGAGACGGCCGAGCCCTAGGCATCGCCGGCGGCAAGCTCGGCGACCGCCTCGAGCAAGCGGTTCACATCGGACTCGTCGTTGTAGTGCACGACACCGGCGCGCACCGCTCCCCCTCGGTCACGGATCTCGAGCACCCCGGCTAGCTCCCAGGCGTAGTTGTCACCGCTCCAGACGTTGACACCGCGTCGTGCAAGGTGCTCCGCCACGGCATACGGCCTCAGGTCGGCGATATTGAAGCAGGCGGTCGGTGCGCACCAAGGAGCCTTCCCATAGGTCGTGACACTCCCGATGGCCTCCAAGCCGCTCACGAGCGACTGGAACAGGGCTCGCTCATATGCTTCGACGGCCGTCATCGAGGTGATGATCCGTTCGCGTCGCGAACCGGTCGCTGCCGGGTCGAGCGAGGCCAGGTGCTCGACTGCGGCGACGAGCCCGGCCAGGTCGGCAAACGGCAACGTCCCTTGTTCGAAACGACCGGGAACCGAGTCGGACTTCGGCGCGAGCTTGTCGGGATGCAGGGTCCTGAGCAGCCCGGGGCTCGCGATGACCGCGCCGATGTGAGGGCCGGACCATTTGTAGGCACTGGTGGCGTAGAAGTCCGCGCCGAGCGCGGCGACGTCGACCGGCGCGTGCGGTGTCGCGTGCACGCCGTCGATGTAGGTGAGCGCCCCGACCTCATGTGCCTTGCGCGTGATCGCCGCCACATCGGGCCGAGTCCCGATCAGGTTGCTGGCCGCTGTGACCGCGACGAGCCTGGTGCGCTCCGACAGCAGCTCGTCGTACTGCCCGGATGCGAGCTCACCGCTGCAGGCGTCGATCTCGGCCCAGCGGACGAGGGCCCCGACACGTGCAGCTGCCTGGACCCATGGGCGCACGTTCGCATCGTGGTCCAGCCGCGACACGACCACTTCGTCCCCTTCGGCCCAGCGCCGGGAGATGGTCTCCGCGAGCCGGTACGTGAGCGTGGTCATGTTCGGCCCCAGGATCACTCCCAAGGGCTCGCCACCGACGAGATCGGCCACGGCGAGCCGGCAGGCGCGAACGATCTCCCCGGCGCGGCGGCTGGCGGGGAAGGCCCCTCCCGCGTTGCCGAGCCCCGCAAGATACGCACCTGAGATCGCCTCGATGACGCTCGAGGGCATCTGCGTGCCCGCCGCCCCGTCGAGGTAGGCGTACCCGTCAACGAGCGCCGGGTATGACGACCTGATCCTGGCGATGTCGAGGGTCACTGGTCAGAGGACTACTCGGCGTCGTGACAGACGGCTTCCACGTTGTTCCCGTCGGGATCGCGCACGAACGCCCCGTAGTAGTGCTCGTGGTACTCGGGCCACGCGCGCGGCTCGTGGAGCACCTCGGCGCCGAGGGAGACGGCCGCGTCGAAGAAGGCCCTCACGCTGGCGCGGTCCTTGGCCCTGAACGCAAGGTGGTTCTCGCGATTGGGCCCTCCCGACACCAGCGGGCCGATCCAGAACTCCGGCTTTCCTTCGAGCCCGTAACCGACGACCTCGCCGAAGTCCATGACACGGCTGCCACCGAGCGGGGCCAGGACACGGTCGTAGAACAAGGAGCTCGAGCTCACGTTGGCACATTGAACAGATACATGATCGATCATTACCCGGATCATATGACCGGGCATCAGGACCGTCGGACCGCAGGCCGGCGCGCAGCTGGCCGGCCGCCCCGGAACCGCCCAGGGGGCGGTGGCAACAAGCCCGGTGCGCGAGACTTGGCGAACCTGAAGGAGATCCGCGCCACATGGACATGGTGAACCTCATCTGCTCGAAACGGGACGGCCGCGAGCTCGCCGACGCCGAGATCGACTGGGTCGTCGACTCCTACGTCGCCGGCACGATCGCCGACGAGCAGGTCGCCGCCTTCTTGATGGCGGTCTTCTGGCGCGGCCTTTCGGTGGCCGAGCTGTCCCGGTGGACGGCTGCGATCATCGCCTCCGGAGAGCGCATGGACCTCTCCGGCCTGTCGCGGCCCACTGTCGACAAGCACTCGACCGGTGGCGTCGGCGACAAGGTGTCCCTGATCTTGGCGCCGCTCGTGGCAGCCTGCGGAGCCGCGGTGCCACAGCTGTCGGGACGGGGGCTCGGGCACACCGGTGGCACTCTCGACAAGCTGGAGGCGATCCCCGGATGGCGCTCCGAGCTGTCCAACAGCGAGATGCTCTCCCAGCTCGAGGAGATCGGCTGCGTCATCTGCGCGGCCGGCGCCGGTCTTGCCCCGGCGGATCGCAAGCTCTATGCGCTCCGCGACGTGACCGGCACCGTGGAGTCGATCCCCTTGATCGCCGGGTCCATCATGTCGAAGAAGATCGCCGAGGGGACCCAGTCGCTCGTCTTGGACGTGAAGGTCGGCGCGGGCGCGTTCATGGCCGACCGGGACCGGGCCGCAGAGCTGGCCCGCACGATGATCCGCCTCGGTCGCGACCACGGGCTCAAGGTCACGGCCCTGTTGAGCGCGATGGACACTCCCCTCGGTCGGACGGTCGGCAACGCGCTCGAGGTCGCCGAGTCCGTCGAAGTGCTCTCGGGCCGAAACGACTCACCCGAGCTTGTCGAGCTCACGCTGGCGCTCGCACGGGAGATGCTCTCATTGGCGGGGATCCGGGCCGACCCCGCCGTCGCGCTCCGGGACGGCTCGGCCCTGGAGCGGTACCGGGCGATGGTCGTGGCCCAGGGAGGTGATCCCGACGCCCCCTTGCCCCGCGCCGCTCACATCGAGCTGGTGACCGCCGAGCGGCCTGGCATCGTCGGGAAGCTCGACGCCCGTGCGGTCGGGGTCGCGGCGTGGCGCCTCGGGGCCGGCAGGGCGCGCAAGGAAGACTCCGTGAGCGCCTCTGCGGGCGTCGTGTGCCACGTCAAGCCTGGCGACGAGGTGACCGAGGGTCAGGAGTTGTTGGAGCTTCACAGCGACCACTCCGAGCGCTTCGGCTGGGCGCGCGATGCGCTCCAGGACGCGATCGCCATAGGTGACGAGCCGCCGGAGCCCACGTCTGTCGTGCTGGAGGTGATCTCTTGAGTGCCAGGCCTGGGCTCGACCAGATCCGCGCCGCCCCGAAGGTGCTCCTCCACGATCACCTCGACGGCGGCCTGCGGCCGGCCACGGTCGTGGAGCTCGCGGCCGAGCAGGGTTACGGGAACCTGCCCACGACAGATCCGCAAGAGCTCGCGGCGTGGTTCGTGTCGGCTGCCCCCCGGCGCGACCTCGTGCGCTACCTGGAAGGCTTCGTGCACACCGTCGGAGTGATGCAGACCTCCCAGGCACTCGACCGAGTCGCGCACGAGTGCGTCGAAGACCTGGCCGAGGACGGGGTCGTCTACGCCGAGGTGCGCTTCGCCCCAGAGCTCCACACCGAGCGCGGCCTGACGCTCGACGAAGTCGTCGAGTCGGTGCTCGCGGGCTTCGACGACGCCATGGCGCGTGCCGCGGCGGCGGGACGACCGATAGTCGTGCGTGCGTTGCTCACGGCCATGCGCACCGCGGCACGTTCGCGCGAGATCGCCGAGCTTGCTGTGCGTTACCGGGACGTAGGGGTGGCCGGCTTTGACGTCGCAGGCGCCGAGGCAGGCTATCCCCCCACAGACCACCTCGACGCGTTCCATCTCGTGCAACGAGAGAACTTCCATGCGACCTTGCATGCCGGCGAGGCATTCGGCCTTCCCTCGATCTGGCAGGCGATCCAGTGGTGCAACGCCGAGCGGCTCGGCCACGGGGTTCGCATCGTCGACGACATCGTCGTGGGCCCCGACGGCGGCGTCCGGCTCGGCCGGCTGGCGGCGTACGTGAGGGACCGGCGCATACCGCTCGAGATGTGCCCAACCTCGAACGTGCACACGGGAGCGGTGCCTTCGCTCGCCGAGCACCCGATCGGGCTGCTGCGCCGCCTGAGGTTCAGGGTCACGGTCAACACCGACAACCGCCTGATGAGCGGCATCAGCCTCTCCTCGGAGCTGGCGGGGCTGGTCGAGACCTTCGGCTGGTCATGGAGGGACATCAACTGGTTCACGATCAACGCGATGAAGAGTGCCTTCTGCCCCTTCGAAGAACGCCTGGCGCTGATCGACGGGCGGATCAAGCCTGGTTTCGCCGCTCTGGACCCGGAGGCGGGCATAATGCCTGCGCATGATCGGCCCGCTGCTCAGGCCCCTGTCGGCGACGAGCCGATCATCGACTGACAGCGCGCCACGACGTCGTCGCGTAGCGATCCCAAGAGCAGGTCCGCCTGGCGCCGCTCCTCGGCGAGGTGCTCCGGCGAGACCGGCCCGGTGGCGACCTCGAAGTAGACCTTCAGTTTCGGCTCGGTACCGCTCGGCCGCAGCACCACGCGAGCCCCCTTCTCGAGCCGGAGCACGAGGGCGTTGGCAGCGGGAAGTTCCCCGGTCCCGGCGGCGAGGTCCACGAGCCCGGTCACGGTCAGGCCGGCGAGTGTCGCGGGCGGGCGCGTGCGCCAGGCGCCGACGATCCCGGCCATCTCGCCCTGAGCGGCCGGGCCTTCGAGCCGCAAGGACCACTGCGCGGTCTCATGCACGCCAAAGCGGGACGCGAGGCTGTCCAGCCGGTCGATCACCGAGGTCCCCTGAGCCTTGGCAACGGCCGCTATCTCGGCGGCAACCAGCGCCGCCGACAGTCCGTCCTTGTCCGAGACGGCCTCGCCGACCTGGTAGCCGAGCGCCTCCTCGTATCCGAAGACGAACCGGGAGCCGGGACGGCGCCGCGCGGCCCGCGCGATCCACTTGAAGCCGGTGAGCGTCTCGACGTAGGCGACACCGGCCGCGTGCGCCATCGCCGACAGCATCGTCGCCGAGACGATCGTGGTCGCCACCAGCCGGTCATCGCCGCTGGTCACGGCGAGAACGTGATCGGCGAGGAGCACACCGAGCTCGTCGCCTGTCAGCATCCTCCACGTCCCGCTCGAAGGGTTCGGCACGGCGACTGCCAGGCGGTCGGCGTCTGGATCGTTGGCCAAGACGAGGTCGGCATCGAGCCGGACGGCATCGGCGAACGCGAGGTCGAGCGCCCCGGGCTCCTCCGGGTTCGGGAACGCAACGGTCGGGAAGTCCGGGTCGGGCACAGCCTGAGCGGCAACGACAGACACCGGCCCGAAGCCCGCTTGGGCCAGGAGCTCCGGAACGACCGCCCCGCCGACGCCGTGCAAAGGCGTGTAGACGATCCGGAGCCGCCGCGGGCCCGCCGGGTCGAGCAAGCCGAACGCCGCGTGCCGGTACGCGCCGAGAAGCTCCGCCTCGTCGATGATCTCGCCGTGGCGGCCTGTGGCAGCCTCAGGAGTCGTCGAGCCCGCGGGCGAGGCGATCGCACTTGCCATCGCGGTGCCGGCGGCCTCGGCGATGACGGCGTCGTCGGGCGGTATCACCTGGGCGCCGTCCGCCATGTAGACCTTGTAGCCGTTGTCGGCCGCAGGGTTGTGGCTCGCTGTCACCATCACCCCCGCAGCCGCGCCGAGGTGCTTGACGGCAAAGGCCGTGAGGGGGGTCGGCAGCGGACGGGGAAGGACCCGTACTCGCACACCGGCGCCCGCAGCAACTGTGGCGACGTCGCGGGCGAACTCGTCGGATCCGTGGCGGGCGTCGCGACCCACGACGATCCCGCGCCGGGCGGCCTCGGCACCCTGGCTGAGCACCCACTGCGCCACTCCGGCGGTCGTGGCGCGAACCACAAGCCGGTTCATCCTGGCCGGGCCGGCACCGAGAGCGCCACGAAGCCCGGCAGTCCCGAACGCGAGCGGCTTCTCGAACCGGTCGCGTACGGCGGCGCCGTCGCCGGCATCAACAAGCGCGGCGAGCTCCGCCCGCGTGGCGCCGTCGGGATCTGCCGCCATCCACGCCCTTGCCTCAGCGGCCAAACCGGCCGAGATCGGCTCGGTCTCCTCGCGCCCGGTCGTCACAGTGCCGACAGCACTCCCGCGAGGAGCTCGACCAGGTAGGGCGCAGCTGCGGCGCCGGCGGCGAGCACCTCCTCGTGGTCGAGGGGAGTCGGGCTCACCCCCGCCGCGAGGTTGGTGACGAGTGAAATGCCCAGCACAGAGGCACCCAGGTGGTGGGCCGCGATCGCCTCGAGCGCCGTGGACATCCCGACCAGGTCCGCACCCGTCCCCCGCAGCATCGCGACCTCGGCGGGTGTCTCGTAGTGCGGACCGCCAAGGGCCGCGTAGACGCCTTCGGTGAGCGTGGGGTCCACCTGTTTGGCCAACGAGCGCAGACTTGCCGGGTAGAGAGCTGTGAGATCGACGAAGCGTCCCCTGTAGCCCGCCGGAGGCGCCGGGCCACCCAATGGCGAGGCGCCCGTCAAGTTGAGATGATCCCGGATCAGCACCGCCTGCCCGGGCCTCATGGATGGATCGAGGCCGCCAGCCGCGTTGGTCAAGACGACGACCCGGGCACCGGCGATCACGGCGGTCCGGACCGGGTGGACCACCTCGGCCGGCGAACGGCCTTCGTAAAGGTGGGTGCGCCCGATGAGCAGGAGGACGCGGTGCTTGCCCACCCTCAGCGAACGCAGCTGTCCGTCATGGCCGGCAACCGTTGGCGCCGCGAATCCCGGGAGACCTGCAGTCGACCGCTCGGCCTCTGCGGTCCCGAACCCGTCGGCGACGCCCTGCCAGCCCGAGCCGAGCACGATCGCCACGTCATGCGGCGGAGCGCCTGCCCAGCGGGTCACCTCGGCGGCCGCCTCGGCTGCGAGCTCGTACGGGTTCGAGGAGGTGCTTGCGGCCGTCACGGAGCCAAAGGCTAGCGAGATGCGTGCCCGAGACGCCGCCCGGCCTTACCGCTCACAGGCCGATGGGGTGCCACACGGTCTTGGTCTCGAGGAAGGCCAGCATGCGACGCGGCGTGGGCGCCTCGGTCCAGTCGCTCTCGCACTCATCGGGGCGAAGCACACGCTTCACGTTGGTCACGGCGGCACGCTCGAGCTCGACCACAAGCGAGGCCGGCGCGCCCGCCAGATCGAGCGCGTCGACGTCGCGATGGGCCGCGAGCACCGGCGCGAGCTCGGCGACACGTCCCGTGATCAGGTTCACGACACCCCCGGGAAGATCCGATGTGGCGAGCACCTCGGCGAGCGTGATGGCCGGGAGAGGTCTCGTCTCGCTCGCGAGGAGCACCGCGGTGTTCCCGGTCACGAGCACCGGTGCTAGGACGCTCACCAGCCCGAGCAGCGACGAGATCTGCGGCGCGATCACACCCACGACGCCGGTGGGCTCGGGAACGCTGAAGTTGAAGAACGGGCCCGCGACCGGATTGGAGGACCCGGCGACTTGTGCCACCTTGTCCGTCCATCCCGCGTACCAGACCCAGCGGTCGACTGCGGCGTCGACACTCGCCGCCGCCTGCTCCCGGCTCGTCCCCTCGCTCGAGGCGACCTCCTCGGCGAACTGCGAACGCCGGCCGTCGAGCATCTCGGCGACGCGGTAGAGGACCTGTCCCCGGTTGTAGGCGGTCGCACCGGCCCAGCGGGGCTGTGCCTTGCGGGCGGCTACGACTGCGTCGCGCACGTCCTTTCGTGAGCCCTGGGCCGCGTTCGCGAGGAAGGCGCCGCCCGAGTCCACCACGACATAGGAGCGACCGGACTCCGAGCGTGGGAACGCCCCGCCGATGTAGAGCTTGTAGGTCTTGCGCACTGCCAAGCGTTCGTCAGACATCGAGGTACGCCCCCAGGCCTTGGCGGCCGCCCTCCCTGCCGAAGCCCGACTCCCGATAGCCGCCGAAGGGACTGGTGGGATCGAAACGGTTGAAGCTGTTCGCCCACACAACCCCGGCGCGGAGTTGACCGGCCATCCACAGGATTCGGCTCCCCTTCTCGGTCCACACCCCGGCAGAAAGGCCGTAGACAGTGTTGTTGGCCTTCGCCACCGCCTCCTGCGGTGTGCGGAAGGTGAGAACTGAGAGGACGGGCCCGAATATCTCCTCCTGGGCGATCCGGTGCGCCTGGGACACGTTGGTGAACACAGTCGGCGCGAACCAGTAGCCCTTCTCCGGAAGGACGCAGCTCGGCGACCAGCGAACGGCCCCCTCGGCCTCACCCGCGTCCGACAGCTCCCGGATCTTGTCGAGCTGCGCGGCGTTGTTGATAGCACCGAGGTCGGTGTTCTTGTCGAGCGGGTCGCCGACACGAAGAGTCGCCAGGCGGCGTTTCAGCCTCTCGACGACGGTGTCTGCGATCGACTCTTGGACGAGCAGACGCGAACCTGCGCAGCAGACCTCACCCTGGTTGAAGAAGATGCCGTTGACGATGCCCTCGATCGCCTGGTCTATGGGCGCGTCCTCGAAGACGATGTTCGCCGCCTTGCCACCCAGCTCGAGTGTCAGGTGCTTGCCCGTGCCGGCGAGCGCGCGCTGGAGGTTCTTTCCGACCTCGGTCGAGCCGGTGAACGCCACCTTGTCGATCCCCGGGTGGGCGACGAGCGCGGCGCCGGCGAGCGACCCGGCACCGGTGACGACGTTGACGACGCCCGGTGGCAGGTCGGCCTGCTGGATGATCTCGGCCAGCAGCAGGGCTGTCAACGGCGTCGTGGAAGCCGGCTTGAGCACACAGGTGTTCCCGGCCGCGAGCGCCGGCGCAAGCTTCCATGCCGCCATCATCAAGGGAAAGTTCCAGGGAATGACCTGGCCGGCCACTCCGATGGGGGAGGGACGCGGCCCGAAGCCCGCGTAGTCGAGCTTGTCCGCCCATCCCGCGTAGTAGAAGAAATGGGCTGCAGCCAAAGGGACGTCGACGTCACGCGACTCACGGATGGGCTTGCCGTTGTCGAGGCTCTCCAGAACAGCCAGCTCGCGCGCCCGCTCCTGAATGATGCGGGCGACCCGGAAGAGGTACTTCGCCCGCTCGGCGCCGGACATCGGCCCCCAAACCTCTCTCTGGGCGCGCCCGGCCACCTCCACCGCCCTGTCGACATCTTCAACCCCGGCCGCGGCGATCTCCGCGAGCACTTCCTCGGTGGCGGGATTCTCGGTCTTGTAGGCGTTGCCGCCGACCGGCTCGACGAAGGCCCCGCCGATGAAGAGCCCGTACGAAGGCCGGATGTGCACGACCGAGCGGGACTCGGGCGCCGGTGCGTACTCGAAGGCCGCCTGCTCGAGAACACCGGCATCATCGTGGTGCACCAGGCCAGTCTCGACTGCAGCCCCTGACTTGTGGTTCTCGTAGGTCTCGCTCATTCGATACTGAAATCCTCACTCCCCGCATAGGCGCCGCTCAGCTGCTTGGAGCGCTGTCTGAGCAGGTCGTTCAGAAGGCTCGAAGCGCCGAACCGGAACAAGGACGGATCGAGCCAGGCCTCGCCGACGGTCTCGTTCACGATGACGAGGTACCTGATGGCGTCCTTCGCGCTGCGGATGCCACCGGCCACCTTCACGCCGACGAGCGCTCCGGTGAGCTCGGCGAAGTCGCGCACGGCTTCCAGCATCACGAGCGCGACAGGAAGTGTCGCCGCCGGGGCGACCTTCCCTGTCGATGTCTTGATGAAATCCGCGCCACCCACCATCGCGAGATAGCTGGCGCGCCGGACGTTGTCATAGGTGACGAGCTCGCCGGTCTCCAGGATGACCTTCAGGTGCGCCTGTCCGCAGGCCTGCTTGACGGCCTGTACCTGTTCGAGGACCAGGCCGTAACGACCGCTGAGGAACGCTCCGCGGTCGATGACCATGTCCACCTCGTCGGCTCCGTTCACCACGGCGTCTCGAACGTCGGCGAGCTTGACGGCAAGCGAAGCGCGCCCGGAGGGGAATGCCGTCGCCACCGAAGCCACCTTCACGCTGCTGCCCGCGAGCGCCCGCTTGGCGACGGGCACGAGGTCGGGGTAGATGCACACCGCCGCGACCGGCGGGACCGACGCGTCACCGGGATCAGGCCGGCGCGCCTTCGCGCACAGGCTCAGGACCTTGCCCGGCGTGTCGGCTCCCTCGAGTGTCGTCAGGTCCACCATGCTCACCGCCATCTCGAGGGCCCACAGCTTGGCGGAGGTCTTGATCGACCGGGTGGCCAGCGAGGCCGCCCTCGCCTCGGCACCGACTTGGTCGACCCCGGGCAGGCCGTGGAGGAAACGGCGCAGGTCCGACTCCGAGCGGCGCAGGTCCGCGAGCATCTCGCCGGCCGCCTCGCCGCCCGCACGGACCATGGGACCGCCCGCCCCTGCGGCGCTCGAGACCGGCCGGGGGTCCTGCTCGGACACGGGGCCGGCGAGCGCGCCCGAGGCGCTCTCAACGGTCGTCCTGGCCTCGCTCTCCATTCGCCCACCTCTCGGGTCGGTGCGGTTTCGAGCGTAGCCTTCCGTGGCCGTGAACCTGGCGCCCGCCTGCGAGGGCGCCTTGCAGACCACGGCGAACGCCGCTACGAAGGACGCCCGCGTTCCATTGCGGCTGCCCGGTCGAGGTCGGCCCCCGTGAACACAGCACCCGTATTGAGCCCGGCGGCCTCGAGCTTGTCGTGGGCACCGTTGCTCCGGTCGATGACGCACAGGACGTGGCTGACGAGGGCACCTCGCCGGCGGAGATCCTCGGTCGACTTGACGACCTGACCGCCCGTCGTGATCACGTCCTCGACCACGAGCAACTGGCGACCGGCGACCTGGGCGCCCTCGGCGAGCTTGGCGGTCCCGTAGGCCTTGGCCGCCTTGCGCACGAACACCGCCTCGAGCCCTGTCGCGAGCGAGAGCGCAGTGGCGAAGGGGACACCCCCGAGCTCGAGGCCGGCGAGGACCTCGGTGCCGGCGGGTATGAGCGCGACGGCGTGAGCCACCACCTCACCCAGCAGTTCGGGGTCGCTCTCGAACAGGTACTTGTCGAAGTAGTGGTCGGAGACCTGTCCCGAGCGGAGGGTGAAGGTCCCCTCGAGCCGGCAGCGGCCGTTGATGAGGGCGGCAAGACTCCGTCTGTCCATTGCAGTCAGTCTGGCGCAGCAGTCGGGGGTGCGGCGGCAGGCACTTTCGGCCCGACTCACTGGCACTGTTCCGCGCCGCCGCGACACGACCGCGGGCGGCCCATGAATTGGCGATCGCCCGACATGATCACCGGTGCGTCGCGTGCACTGATCTCGGCTCACCTACACCACCGGCGACGCAGCGATGCGTGCCCTTGGTGATCAGTGCGTGTCCCGACAAATGCCGGAGACCGGTCACCATGAACTTGCCGATCATTACCTCAGGTCAAAAGCGCTAACTCCCGATCTGCATAGATCGGCAATTCGGGAGCTCTGCGGCCGGGCCATCGTATGCCGAGGGCTTCAGGTCCCCACTCGTTGTTCAGGCACGAGAAAAGTCAAGGTACAGTTGGTCATTCTGACAGGGTTGGCGGATGAGACAAATCGAGTCGGCTTCCCGAAGAGACGGCATGGGCGCAGGACCCAGAAGCCCCTACCGTCGCGGACAACTGACCAAGCCGGGTGGGCAAGACCTTGAAAGGCCGTGAGAAAGTGAAACCGTCGCGGAACTTGGCGTTGCCCCTGCGCGTCGCCGCAGTGCTGGCTCTCGGCGCCGCGCTCGTGCCGATCCTGGCGGCTCCTGCACAGGCGCAGCCGCCGTACACGATGACCCCCATCGCTGGCAACAGCCAGGGCACGGCCGTCGGGGCCGCCTTCGCCACCGGCCTCGAGGTCCAGGTCCTCGACCAAGACCTCAGCCCCGTCCCGGATGTCACGGTGACCTTCACCGCCCCGGCCTCGGGCGCCTCGGGCATCTTCACCGACTCTGGAACGGACACCACGACGGCCATCACCGACGCGAGTGGTGACGCCACGGCCTCGACCTTCACCGCCAACACCGTCGCCGGCACCTACAGCGTGACGACGAGCGCCTCGGAAGTGGCAAGCCCGCCGAGCTTCTCTTTGACCAACACCGCCCAGATCACCGGCGACACCATGTCCATCATCGCGGGCAGCCCGCAGAGCGCGACCGTCGGGGCCGCCTTCGCGACCGGCCTCGAGGTCCAGGTCCTCGACCAGTACAGCAACCCCGTCCCGGATATCACGGTGACCTTCACCGCACCGGCCTCGGACGCCTCGGGCATCTTCACCGACTCCGGCACGGACACCACGACGGCCATCACCGACGCGAGTGGTGACGCCACGGCCTCGACCTTTACCGCCAACACCGTCGCTGGGAGCAACTACAGCGTCACGACGAGCGCCTCGGGAGTCGCGAGCCCACCGAGCTTCTCTTTGACCAACACCGCCAAGACCACCAACGACACCATGTCCATCATCGCGGGCAGCCCGCAGAGCGCGACCGTCGGGGCCGCCTTCGCGACCGGCCTCGAGGTCCAGGTCCTCGACCAGTACAGCAACCCCGTCGCGGGGGTCTCGGTGACCTTTGCAGCCCCGTCGAGCGGAGCGAGCGGCACGTTCGCCTCCGGAGGCAACTGCACGTCCAACCCGCAGACCTACAGCTGCGTGGCCACCACCGACGCGAGCGGTGACGCCACGGCCTCGACCTTCACGGCCAACCACATCGCTGGGAGCAACTACAGCGTGACGACGAGCGCCTCGGGAGTGGCGAGCCCGCCGAGCTTCTCTTTGACCAACACCGCCAAGACCACCAACGACACCATGTCTATCATCGCGGGCAGCCCGCAGAGCGCGACCGTCGGGGCCGCCTTCGCGACCGGCCTCGAGGTCCAGGTCCTCGACCAGTACAGCAACCCCGTCGCGGGGGTCTCGGTGACCTTTGCAGCCCCGTCGAGCGGAGCGAGCGGCACGTTCGCCTCCGGAGGCAACTGCACGTCCAACCCGCAGACCTACAGCTGCGTGGCCACCACCGACGCGAGCGGTGACGCCACGGCCTCGACCTTCACGGCCAACCACATCGCCGGGAGCAACTACAGCGTGACGACGAGCGCCTCGGGAGTGGCGAGCCCGCCGAGCTTCTCTTTGACCAACACCGCCAAGACCACCAACGACACCATGTCTATCATCGCGGGCAGCCCGCAGAGCGCGACCGTCGGGGCCGCCTTCGCGACCGGCCTCGAGGTCCAGGTCCTCGACCAGTACAGCAACCCCGTCGCGGGGGTCTCGGTGACCTTTGCAGCCCCGTCGAGCGGAGCGAGCGGCACGTTCGCCTCCGGAGGCAACTGCACGTCCAACCCGCAGACCTACAGCTGCGTGGCCACCACCGACGCGAGCGGTGACGCCACGGCCTCGACCTTCACGGCCAACCACATCGCTGGGAGCAACTACAGCGTGACGACGAGCGCCTCGGGAGTGGCGAGCCCGCCGAGCTTCTCTTTGACCAACACCGCCAAGACCACCAACGACACCATGTCTATCATCGCGGGCAGCCCGCAGAGCGCGACCGTCGGGGCCGCCTTCGCGACCGGCCTCGAGGTCCAGGTCCTCGACCAGTACAGCAACCCCGTCGCGGGGGTCTCGGTGACCTTTGCAGCCCCGTCGAGCGGAGCGAGCGGCACGTTCGCCTCCGGAGGCAACTGCACGTCCAACCCGCAGACCTACAGCTGCGTGGCCACCACCGACGCGAGCGGTGACGCCACGGCCTCGACCTTCACGGCCAACCACATCGCCGGCGCCTACAGCGTGACGACGAGCGCCTCGGGAGTGGCGAGCCCGCCGAGCTTCTCTTTGACCAACACCGCCAAGACCACCAACGACACCATGTCCATCATCGCGGGCAACCCGCAGAGCGCGACCGTCGGGGCCGCCTTCGCGACCGGCCTCGAGGTCCAGGTCCTCGACCAGTACAGCAACCCCGTCGCGGGGGTCTCGGTGACCTTCACCGCACCGTCGAGCGAAGCGAGCGGCACGTTCGCCTCCGGAGGCAACTGCACGTCCAACCCGCAGACCTACAGCTGCGTGGCCACCACCAATGCGAGCGGTGACGCCACGGCCTCGACCTTCACCGCCAACCACATCGCTGGGAGCAACTACAGCGTGACGACGAGCGCCTCGGGAGTCGCGAGCCCACCGAGCTTCTCTTTGACCAACACCGCCGGCACGGCGAACAAGCTCGCCTTTGTCCAGGGTCCGTCCAACGTCACGGCCGACGCTTCAATGTCGCCTGCAGTCACCGTGCAGGTGGAGGACACCTATGGCAACCCGGTCTCTGACAGCGGTGTGCTTGTGACGCTCGCCTCGAGCCCGTCGGTCACATTCTCAGGCAACACCGCGACCACCTCTGGCGGCGGGCTGGCGACATTCTCGAGCTTGGTGTTCGATACGGTCGGGAGCTACACCTTGTCTGGCACCGGTGGCGGTCTCACCGGCACCGGTGCGAGTGGCTCGTTCAGCGTGAGCGCCAAGACCACCAACGACACCATGTCCATCATCGCGGGCAGCCCGCAGAGCGCGACCGTCGGGGCCGCCTTCGCGACCGGCCTCGAGGTCCAGGTCCTCGACCAGTACAGCAACCCCGTCGCGGGGGTCTCGGTGACCTTCACCGCACCGTCGAGCGGAGCGAGCGGCACGTTCGCCTCCGGAGGCAACTGCACGTCCAACCCGCAGACCTACAGCTGCGTGGCCACCACCAATGCGAGCGGTGACGCCACGGCCTCGACCTTCACCGCCAACCACATCGCTGGGAGCAACTACAGCGTCACGACGAGCGCCTCGGGAGTCGCGAGCCCGCCGAGCTTCTCTTTGACCAACACCGCCAAGACCACCAACGACACCATGTCCATCATCGCGGGCAGCCCGCAGAGCGCGACCGTCGGGGCCGCCTTCGCGACCGGCCTCGAGGTCCAGGTCCTCGACCAGTACAGCAACCCCGTCGCGGGGGTCTCGGTGACCTTCACCGCACCGTCGAGCGGAGCGAGCGGCACGTTCGCCTCCGGAGGCAACTGCACGTCCAACCCGCAGACCTACAGCTGCGTGGCCACCACCGACGCGAGCGGTGACGCCACGGCCTCGACCTTCACCGCCAACCACATCGCCGGGAGCAACTACAGCGTGACGACGAGCGCCTCGGGAGTGGCGAGCCCGCCGAGCTTCTCTTTGACCAACACCGCCAAGACCACCAACGACACCATGTCCATCATCGCGGGCAGCCCGCAGAGCGCGACCGTCGGGGCCGCCTTCGCGACCGGCCTCGAGGTCCAGGTCCTCGACCAGTACAGCAACCCCGTCGCGGGGGTCTCGGTGACCTTCACCGCACCGTCGAGCGAAGCGAGCGGCACGTTCGCCTCCGGAGGCAACTGCACGTCCAACCCGCAGACCTACAGCTGCGTGGCCACCACCGATGCGAGCGGTGACGCCACGGCCTCGACCTTCACCGCCAACCACATCGCTGGGAGCAACTACAGCGTGACGACGAGCGCCTCGGGAGTCGCGAGCCCACCGAGCTTCTCTTTGACCAACACCGCCGGCACGGCGAACAAGCTCGCCTTTGTCCAGGGTCCGTCCAACGTCACGGCCGACGCTTCAATGTCGCCTGCAGTCACCGTGCAGGTGGAGGACACCTATGGCAACCCGGTCTCTGACAGCGGTGTGCTTGTGACGCTCGCCTCGAGCCCGTCGGTCACATTCTCAGGCAACACCGCGACCACCTCTGGCGGCGGGCTGGCGACATTCTCGAGCTTGGTGTTCGATACGGTCGGGAGCTACACCTTGTCTGGCACCGGTGGCGGTCTCACCGGCACCGGTGCGAGTGGCTCGTTCAGCGTGAGCGCCAAGACCACCAACGACACCATGTCCATCATCGCGGGCAGCCCGCAGAGCGCGACCGTCGGGGCCGCCTTCGCGACCGGCCTCGAGGTCCAGGTCCTCGACCAGTACAGCAACCCCGTCGCGGGGGTCTCGGTGACCTTCACCGCACCGTCGAGCGAAGCGAGCGGCACGTTCGCCTCCGGAGGCAACTGCACGTCCAACCCGCAGACCTACAGCTGCGTGGCCACCACCAATGCGAGCGGTGACGCCACGGCCTCGACCTTCACCGCCAACCACATCGCTGGGAGCAACTACAGCGTCACGACGAGCGCCTCGGGAGTCGCGAGCCCACCGAGCTTCTCTTTGACCAACACCGCTGGCACGGCGACGACGATCGCCATCTCGTCTGGTGACAGCCAGACGACGACGGTCAGTACGAACTTCACGAACCCGCTCGTGGCCCTCGTCACCGACAGCTCCTCCAACCCGGTCTCGGGTGCGACGGTGGTCTTCACCGCACCGTCGAGCGGAGCGAGCGGCACCTTCTTGGCGGCGTCGAACGGGGGCACCTGTCTTGCCTCCGGTGGGTCTGCGCAGCCCTCGTGCACCGCGACGACGAGCTCGAACGGTCTCGCCAGCTCCCTCACCTTCACGGCCAACGCGACGGCCGGCTCCTACAACGTCGCCGCGGCCTCCTCGGGGACGACTCCGAGCCCGCTCAACTTCCCGGAGACCAACACCGGCGGCGGGGGTGGTGGGGGCGGCGCCCCGCCTCCGCCGGCCTCGACGATGATCACCCAGACTGCACCGCTCTCGAGCTCGACGACACTAGCCAAGAGCACTTCGTTCACCGACACGCTGGCGACGACGGGCAACACCGGAGCGGTCACCTTCGTCACCACTTCGGCCCCGCCCGGGTCTGCGGGCGGGATCAGAGTCTCCTCGAGCGGTGTCGTCACGACGACGGGCGCGCTCTCCGCGGGAACCTACAAGGCCTCGGGCACCGACTCTGACAGCTCCGGAGACACCGGGACCTGGAGCTTTTCTCTGACGCTCAGCGCCGCGGAGATCACCCAGGTCGCCCCGACCACGGGAACCACCACGACAGCCAAGGCCTTCACCAGCCAGCTCGAGGTCTCCGGCGCGCACGGCGCCGTCACATACGCCCAAGTGACCGGTGCGCCTCATCTGACGGTCTCGTCCTTGGGCAAGGTCTCGGCCCCGGCCACCCTGGCGGCGGGGACCTACAAGGCCGCGGGAACCGTCAAGGACACCTCCGGTAACACCGGAAGCTGGAGCTTCGCCTTGACAGTCACCGCGAACAAGCTCATCCAGGTCGCTCCGACCACGGGAACCACCACGACAGCCAAGGCCTTCACCAGCCAGCTCGAGGTCTCCGGCGCGCACGGCGCCGTCACATACGCCCAAGTGACCGGTGCGCCTCATCTGACGGTCTCGTCCTTGGGCAAGGTCTCGGCCCCGGCCACCCTGGCGGCGGGGACCTACAAGGCCGCGGGAACCGTCAAGGACACCTCCGGTAACACCGGAAGCTGGAGCTTCGCCTTGACAGTCACCGCGAACAAGCTCATCCAGGTCGCTCCGACCACGGGAACCACCACGACAGCCAAGGCCTTCACCAGCCAGCTCGAGGTCTCCGGCGCGCACGGCACCGTCACATACGCCCAAGTGACCGGTGCGCCTCATCTGACGGTCTCGTCCTTGGGCAAGGTCTCGGCCCCGGCCACCCTGGCGGCGGGGACCTACAAGGCCGCGGGAACCGTCAAGGACACCTCCGGTAACACCGGAAGCTGGAGCTTCGCCCTGACAGTCACCGCGAGCAAGCTCATCCAGGTGGAGCCGACCACGGCGACCAGCGGCATCGGCAAGGTCTTCACCGGCCAGCTCGGGGTCTCGGGCTCACATGGAACGGTCACCTACTCCCAGTCGGCCGGCTCTCCTGATCTCAAGATCTCGGCTTCCGGCGCAGTCTCGGCCCCGGCGACCCTGCCGGCAGGGACCTACAAGGCCACGGGCACCGTCAAAGACGGCCTCGGTGACACCGGGGCCTGGAGCTTCGCCTTGACAGTCACCGCGAACAAGCTCATCCAGGTAGCCCCGACAACGGCGACGAACACGCCCGGCAGGGCATTCACCGGTCAGCTCGAGGTCTCCGGCGCCCGCGGCAGTGTCACATACACCCAAGGAACGGGCGCGCCTCATCTGACGGTCTCGTCCTCGGGCAAGATCTCGGCCCCGGCCACCTTGGCAGCAGGGATCTCCGACGCCACAGGCACCATGAAAGACACTTCCGGCGACACCGGGAACTGGAGCTTCGCCCTGACAGTCACAGCAAGCAAGCTCATTCAGGAGGCTCCGACCACTGCGACCACCGGCATCGGCAGAGCCTTCACCGACCAGCTCGAGGTCTCCGGCGCCCGCGGCAGCGTCACATACACCCAAGGGACCGGCGCGCCTCATCTGTCGGTCTCGTCCTCGGGCAAGATCTCGGCCCCGGCCACCTTGACAGCAGGGACCTACGACGCCACAGGCACCGTGAAAGACACCTCTGGTGACACCGGGAACTGGAGCTTCGCCCTTACAGTCACCGCGAACAAGCTCATCCAGGTTGCCCCGAACGCGGCGACCGTCCCTACCGGCAAGGTCTTCACCGGCCAGCTCGCGGTCTCGGGGGCGCACGGCACAGTCGCCTACGCCCAGTCGACCGGTGCGCCCCATCTGACGGTCTCGTCATCGGGCAAGATCTCGGCCCCGGCCACCTTGGTGCCAGGGACCTACAAAGCTGCCGGCGCTGTGAGAGACAGTTCCGGAGACACCGGCACGTGGAGCTTCACCCTGACCGTCGTGGCCACCGATCTCACTCAGCTCGCCCCGGCCAAGGGCGCGACCGCGACCACCAAAGGTTTCTCAAGCCACCTCGAGGTCTCGGGCGCGCATGGCACGGTCACCTACTCCCAGTCGACCGGCGCGCCCCATCTGACAGTCTCGCCATCGGGCAATGTCTCGGCTCCGACCACCTTGGTGGCAGGGGTTTACAAGGCGCAGGGCGCTGCGAGGGACGCCCTCGGTGACACCGGGACATGGAGCTTCGCCCTGACCGTCGTGGCTGCCAAGCTCACTCAGCTCGCCCCTGCCAAGGGCGCGACCGCGACCGGCCAAGGCTTCACCCGCCACCTCGAGGTCTCGGGCGCGCATGGCACGGTCACCTACGCCCAGTCGATCGGCGCGCCTGACTTGAAGGTCTCGTCCTCGGGCAAGGTCTCGGCCCCGACCACCTTGGTGGCAGGGGTCTACAAGGCACGGGGCGCTGTGAGAGACGCCCTCGGTGACACCGGGACTTGGAGCTTCGCCCTGACGGTCGTGGCCGCCAAGCTGACCCAGGTCGCCCCAGCCACAGGCACCACCTCGGCCGGCAAGGACTTCACAGGCCAGCTCGAGGTCTCGGGCTCGCACGGAACGGTCAGCTACGCCGAGTCGATCGGCGCGCCTCGTCTGAAGATCTCGTCCTCGGGCATGGTCTCGGCCCCGACCACCTTGGTGCCTGGGACCTATAGGGCGCAGGGCACTGTGAGAGACGCCCTCGGTGACACTGGGACCTGGAGCTTTGCCTTGACAGTCACCGCGCACAAGATCACACAGGTCGCCCCGGACACGGGCACGACCACGACCGGCAAAGCCTTCATCGGTCTGCTCAAGTTCTCCGGCTTCCACGGAAAGGTCACCTGCACCCAGTCGACCGGCGCGCCTCATCTGAAAGTCTCGTCCTCCGGCAAGGTCTCGGCCCCGGCCTCGTTGGCGGCGGGAACCTACAAAGCCGCGGGGACTGTCAAGGACACCTACGGCGGCACCGGTACGTGGAGTTTCGCCCTGACCGTCAAAGCCACCAAGCTCATACAGGCCGCCCCGGACACGGGCGCCACCACGACCGGCAAGGCCTTCACCGACCAGCTCGAGTTGTCGGGCTCCCATGGCACAGTTACCTACGCCCAGTCGACCGGCGCGCCTGACCTAAAGGTGTCGTCCTCGGGCCAGGTCTCGGCCCCGGCCTCGTTGGCAGCGGGAACCTACAAGGCCACGGGGACTGCCAAGGACACCTTCGGTGACACCGGGACATGGACCTTCACCTTGGTGACCGTCAACTCCGCCAAGCTCACACAGGACGCCCCGACAACGGGTACGACCACGGTCGGCAAGTCCTTCGCCAGCCAGCTCCAGGTCTCGGGATCGTACGGGCCTGTCGAGTACACCCAGTTGACCGGCGCGCAGGTCCTGACTGTCTCTGCCTCAGGCAAGCTCTCGGCACCGGCCGCCCTCCTCCTGACGGCAGCCGTCTACAAGATCACCGGTACCGTGAGAGACCTCGTCGGTGACACCGGAACGTGGAGCTTCACCTTGACCGTGAGAGCCGTCGCTTCACCTCACGACCTGCAGGGCACCGCCGGCCTGCAGCGCCATTCACCCGCCGGTGACCTGCCCGCACCCGTGGGCCTCGTCTGGAAGCCGGCGTTGGGCCTCCAGCTCGCCGGCACTTGATCGTCCTTCGCAGTCGACAGCGGCGCCTCCGTGGGAGGTTGAATGAAAGTCTCACGCTGTTGACTCTTTCTCTCTTATGAGAGACACTGTCAAATAGTGCAAACTTCCAGACCGAGTGGTGGGTCGATGCGAGTCCACAACGTGGGCAAACGCTGGTGGGCGTTGGTAGCGCTGTCAATCGCGGTGCTGGTGGTCGGCGTCGACCTGACGGTGCTGAACGTGGCGCTGCCCACCTTGGCGGCGTCCCTGCACGCCTCGACGAGCCAGCTCCAATGGTTCGTGGACTCCTACAGCCTCGTGCTCGCAGGCTTGCTGCTCCCCGCGGGTCTCCTTGCCGACCGCTACGGCCGCAAGCGGCTCTTGCTCGTCGCCCTCGTGGTGTTCGGAGCGAGCTCGGCGGGGTGCGCCTACGCCGGCTCTCCTGTTGCCCTCATCGCCATCCGGGCCCTGCTCGGTGGGGGTGCCGCAGTGATCGTGACGGTCTCGCTCTCCATCTTGGCCGTGCTCTTCCCCACCGACGAGGAACGGCAGAAGGCGACGGCAGTGATCTTGGGTTGCACGATGCTCGGCTACCCGCTCGGTCCTCTGCTCGGCGGCTGGCTGCTCAACCACTTCTGGTGGGGGTCCGTCTTCCTCATCAACGTCCCCGTCGTGGCGATGGCCCTCGTGGCGATCGCAGTCCTGATGCCGGAGTCCCGCGGCGCCCGTCCCTCCAGGCTTGACGGGCTCGGCGTAGTCCTGTCGAGCCTCGGCTTGGTGGGAATCACCTACGGGGTGATCCAAGCCGGCCAGGAGGGCTGGTCGAGCACTCGCGCCGTGGCGGGCCTCGTGATCGGCGCGGTCGCGCTCTCGGTCTTTGTCGCCTGGGAGCGTCGCATCGCTGGTCTCCACCGAGAGCCGTTGGTCGATCTCGGCCTGTTCCGGTCCGCCCGGTTCACCTGGGGCACCGTGCTTGCGACCATGGTGTCTTTCGCCATGTTCGGCCTGCTGTTCGCGATGCCCCAGTACTTCCAGGCCGTGATGGGCCAGGACCCCTTGGGAAGCGGCATCCGCCTGTTGCCGCTCATCGGCGGTCTCGTCGTCGGTGCGGCTCTCGCCACCCGGCTGCAGGGAGCCCGGGCACAACACGACGCGACGGCGGCGAGACCGCCGGCGCCAAGGCTGGGCGCCAACCTCGTGGTGGCCATTGGCTTTGCTTTCATGGCCGCGGGCCTCCTCATCGGTGCAACCACCACGCTCGGCAGCGGTACCGGCTGGGCCGTCTTCTGGTTCGTGATCTGCGGCCTCGGGCTCGGCTTCTCGCTCCCGGCGACGATGAACGCGGCTCTCGGCGCGCTCTCCCCCGATCGGGCCGGCACAGGCTCGGGCCTGATCATGGCCTGTCGTCAGGTCGGCGCCACTATCGGTGTGGCACTGCTCGGGAACATCTTGAACTCCGAGTACCGCGACCGCGTGAACGTCGCCCATCTCCCCGCGTCGGCAGCCCAGGTGGTACGAAAGGGCGTGGCCACGGGGATGCAGGCTGCGCGGCAGCTCGGGGATGCGGCGCTCGGGCACTCGGTCCGGTCCGCGTTCGTCACCTCGCTCGACGTCATGCTGTGCGTGTGCGGTGCCATCGCGCTCGGTGCGATGGGTCTGGCCTTCGCCTTCCTGCCCGGACGCCGTGCGGTCACGCCGACGCCTGTCCCCTCCGTCGCGTCGCGCGTCGAGGCCGGTGCCCGTGACTGAGCTCCCGGCCGGCCTGAGGGAACGCAAGAAGGCCAAGACCCGCCTTGCGATCAGGGAACACGCCATGGCGTTGTTCAAGGACCAGGGCTACGACAGGACCACCGTCGAGCAGATCGCGGCGGCCGCCGAAGTGTCGCCGAGCACATTCTTCCGCTACTTCCCGAACAAGGAGGACGTCGTCCTTCAAGACGACTATGACGCCCTGCTCATAGCCGCGTTCCACGCCCAAGACGTCGAGATCCCACCGCTGCAAGCCCTGAGGAACGCCATCGGTGAAGTCTTCTTGTCGATGCCCGAAGGCCAACAAGCCCAGGAAGCCGAGCGGATCCGGCTCGTGATAGCGGTGCCCGACCTGCGGGCGCGCATGCTCGCCCAGTTCTCCGAGATGATCCAGATGCTCGCGGAGGCCGTCGCCGAGCGCGTTGGCCGGCAGCCTGACGACTTCGAGGTGCGGACCTTCGCCGGAGCCCTCGTTGGTGTTGCTCTCGGCATCTCAGACAGCTTCGTAGATGACTACCTCGAGCAGTTCAGTCGTGCCCTCACCCTGCTCGAGGCAGGGCTGCCGATCTAGGTTCGCCGATTCGACGAGCGACGCTGCTGGTCCCGGTCGCGTGCGCAGTGGTCTTCGGCCTGCCGGCGATTCGCTTGTTCCGCTGGGAGTGAGATCTATCGATCGCGCAGCCGGGCGTCCAGGGTGTCGCGCAGCCCGTCCCCGATGAAGTTGAACGCGACCACCGTCACCATGACGATGAGGCCGGCCGGATAGACCTCCCACCAGTAGCCGTCCAGCAGGTAGGTCGTCCCCTGGGAGAGCATGCCTCCCCAGCTCACAGCGGGCGGCGGCAGGCCGAAGCCGAGGAAGCTCAAGGTGGCGAGGATGATGATCGCGTCGGCCACCTGGAACGTCGCGTTGACCGAGATGGTCCCAAGCGCGTTGGGAATGATGTGCCGACCGACGATGCGCGACCTCCGGCCGCCGGCCGCGCGCACGGCGTCGACGAACTCCCGGGTCCGGAGCGACAGCGTCTCACCGCGGACAAGTCGCGCCGGCCCCAGCCACGAGAGAAGCGAGAGCACGACGATGAGAAGCGGGACCGTCGGCCTGAACACGGTCGCCAGATAGATGAGCAGGAAGATGGCGGGCACGGCGATGACGACGTCCACGATGCGCATCATGACGGCGTCGACCACTCCACCGGTGAAGCCGGAAACGGCCCCCCAGATCGCCCCGAAGCATGTCGCCATGAGCGCCACGGCAAGGGATATCTCGAGCGCGCTCTGACCGCCGACCATGAGCCGGCCGAGAATGTCGAACCCGTTCGCGTCGGTGCCGAGCGGGTGCCCCGGGCCGGGCGCCAGGTTCGTGAGCGCGATGTTCGCGTGCACCTGGTCGCTGTGGTACAAGAGCGGGCCGAGAAAACAGAACCCGCCGACAGCGACGACGATCCCGAGACCGGTAACGCCCATCCGGTTCTCCGCGAACGCAGCGGCGAACGACTGCCGCTCGCCATGCTCGCCAGCCACCTCCACCGCGCGAAAGGTGTCGGGGTCCTCTCCGTCGACCTCGACGGGCACGAACAAGGTCCCGGCCTCAGCCATATCGGACCCTCGGGTCGAGCACGGCGTAGGCGAGGTCGGCCAGCAGGCTGCCGAGGACGGTCGCGATCCCGACTATCACCGTGACGCCGAGCTCCACCGGGTAGTCCGCGTTCACGGCCGCGTTGAAATAAGTGAGGCCGAGCCCGGGGAAATTGAACACGTACTCGACGACGAGCCCGGTCGTGAGCACGGCCGGGACGGACAGGCCGAGAAGCGTGACGACCGGCACCAGCGAGTTGCGCAGCACGTGACGCGCAAGGACCGCACGCTCCGGGAGGCCCTTGGCGTGCGCGACGCGGACGTAGTCCTGGGCGAGGGTGTCGACCGCAGCCGAGCGCATGTAGCGGCCGAACAACGCCACGTTGACGAGAGTGAGAGTCATGACGGGGAGCACCAGTGCGCGGGGGTCGGCGAGGACACCGGCCGGCGAAGCCGCCTGGGGCGCCTCAGGGGGGAAGACGTGCACGGCGATCGCGAGCCCCGCGATCAACAGGAGCCCGAGCCAGTACGAAGGCATGGAGTACAGCAGAAACGACACCCCCGTCGCCACATGGTCGAGCGCCCGGTTGCGTCGCACCGCCTGGGCGATCCCGAGCGGGATCGCGATCGCGAGCGCGAGGCACAGCGCGATGCCGACGAGGATGAGGTCGTTCGGGAGCTCGTGGACCACCAGCGAGTCGACGCTCTGGTTCAGCCGGTAGGAATACCCGAGGTTCCCGTGCAGGACATGGGAGAGGAACGTCAGGTACTGCGAGACGACGGGGCGATCCAGCCCGTTCACCCGGTCGAACGCCGCGATCTCGCTGGGACCCGCCCTGGGCCCGAGGATGGCACGCGCGAGGCTGCCGGGGATTATGTGCTCGAGCAGGAACACAAGCACCGTCAGGCCGAGCAGGACGATCACGGCCTGGACGAGGCGGCGCAGTGTGTACCCGATCATGTGCGGTCTTGCTCTCCATTCGAATCGGTCCCGGGTTCAACCCTTCGAGAAGTACCACTCTTCCGGGCTGATGAACCCGTAAGCGTTCGGGACGAAGCCGTGAAGGCTCGACTGGACCGTAACAAGTGTGCCCGGACTCGGCTGCCAGAAGTTGGGCAGCTCGAGGCGAACCTGGTCCTGGTAGGCGTCGAGAGCGGCCTGCGCACGCGCGGCCGGGGTCTTGGTGGTGGCCACGATGAGCCTGTCGGTCGTCGGGTTCGAGTAGTTGGCGACGTTGCCGAGCGCGCCGGTCTCGAAGATCTCCTCTCCGCTCGGGTAGTGGTCCGGCTCGAAGACCCACCCGGCGCCGTACTGTCCGAGCTGCCAGCTGCAGGCCGCCTGGCTCGGCTCACAGCTCAGGATCGTCGAGGCGATCGTGGTCGGTGTGACCTCTTCGAGGGTGATCTCGATGCCCACCTGCTTGGCGACCGACTGCAGGTCCACCATCGAGCCGTCGGTGTAGACCAGCCCGCTCGGGTACTGAAGGGTGAAGTTGAGCCCGTCGCCTGCTGCGATCCCCTTCCCGCAGTCGTCCGGGCCCGTGCCGGGCCGGCCACAGGTCGTGACCCCGTTCGGGACGACCTTCCAGCCGTGGCCGGCCAGCAGCCTCCTTGCCGCGGAGATGCTGAAGGGATACGGGTTCACCGAGGCGTTCGCGTCCGCGTACGGGTTGGGCGGGCTCGCGGGCACCGGTCCGTAGGTGGGAATCCCAAGCCCGCCGAAGTAGGCGTGGATCCAGCCCGACTGGTCGACGAGGTGCTGGAACGCCTGGCGGAAGTAGAGCTGGCGCAGGATCGGACCGACCTGCGGGTTGTTGAAGTTCGGCTCGAAGTAGTCGAACTGGAACGGGTACCAGTCGACGAGTCGGTAGCCCTGGGCCTTGAGGGCCCCGGACTGCGGCAAGTCGTTGTCGGGAACGTACCCGACCGAGATCTGATCGCCCGAGCCTGCCGCGCCAGGGCCGCCGACTCCCGAGCCTGCGCGCAGCACGGAGAACTCCGCTGCGGCGCTGGTGTACGAAAGCTCGACGAACTTGGCCAGGCGTGGCTTGTTCGGGCCGGAAAAGCGCCCGTTGGACACGAAGGTCGCGGTCCCGTCGGTCGTGAGGCCAACGAGCTTCCACGGACCGTCGACCACGGACCAGATCGGGCTCGACGCGTAGCTCCCGATGTTCTTGGCCTGGTCGTTGAGAAAGTTGTAGACGGATGTCGCGCCCGACGGCGTCACATCGGGGAGATCGCTAGCCCCTTGCGAGGGTGCGGGCGCCGCCAGCGACGTGCGGTCCCAATCGAGCGGGAGGGGCGTGATCTGCGATAGCTCGTTATAGGTGAACCAGATGGGGTTGTAGCCGGCGTTGAGGTGAAGTTGAACGGTCGTCGAGCTGAGTGCTGTCGCCGACGTCACGTTGTCGGGGAAGCCTCCTGGGACATATGAGGCCCAGTCATCTCGGTTCGCCTTCAACAGGTTGATCCAGAAGATGACGTCACGGGCGCTCACCGGTTGGCCGTTCGACCACAGGTAGTGCTTGAGCGTGATCGTCACAACCCGGTCGCCGTCGCTGTAGACCGGAGCGTTCCCGATCGACAGCCGGTAGTCGACCGAAGTGCTCTTCTCGTCGCCGAACCAGTACAGCGGCTCATAGAGAAGCGTCTGGAAATCGGCCGTGTTCTCAACTGTGAAGTACTGGCCGGAGACGAGGGGGAAGATGTAGTCGGGAGGAGTCTCGGGTTGCTCCGCGAAGTAGGCGGTTCCACCGGCAACCGGCGTCCCCCTGCTGGTGGGACCAGAGGTGGCGGCGGTCCCTGAGCTTGTCGCCGGCGAGCTGCACGCCCCGAGCGCGATCGAAGCGAACGCGACGAGTGCGAGAACGATCGCGGCATGTCGACAACCGTCACGGCGCCGAGGATCGACCTGAGCACGATCGCCAAGAATCCGACCGACTTCGAACCGACGACTTCCGAATAACGTGCTGAGCACCCTCGAACTTGATGTCGCCGCCATGGCCACCTCCCTACGCCGGCATTACCCGGACAGGTTCGAACGGTCGGTGGCACTGCGACCCGATGGCCAGCCACCCTCTCAGCCCGGTACACCCGAGCTCCCGTGCGTTTCTTACCCGTAGGTTAGTGGCTTTCGATCAGTCCCGTTCTGAGGGTACCAACCGCGCTCGACGTAGAGGCCGGCCGCGTTCGGCCACGGGTGGACGTAGTCGGGCATCACCCGTACATGTGTCACTGCCGGTGTGCCTCGCTGTCGAAAATGCCCGTGCACCGGCCCCCGCCCGGTGCACGGGCTCGTGCCGGCGCCGGAGATTCCGCACCGATGCCGGGGATCACGAGATCAAAGGACTCCAACGGCCGCGCGTGGGCAAAGTATTCCCTTTCGGCCCACAACCACTGTTCGTCCCACTCCTCCGGGGCGACGCGGCCGCGAAGGCGGCGCAGCCGTTCGGTCTCCGGCGTGTCCACATAGATCGCCCGGTCGACGAGATCGCGCAGTTCCGGTGCTCCCGAGTACACCCCTTCGAGCATGACGAGATCACTCGGCTCGACGCGGGTCTCCTTGCCGGCGACCGTTCCCAAGTCCCAGTCGAAGGCGTGGAGCACGGCCTCGTGCCCCGCCCGCAGTGGCTCGAGACCCTCGACTCGCAACCGTTTCACGTCGTAGAACGACCCGATCCCTCGCACGGGCTCCCCTACCGCGCTGACCTTGACAATTGCCGGTTCGCCACGTTCGGCGACAAGAACCTGCTGAACGGGAGGCACGAAGAAGTCGTCCATGCGCACCAGGCTCGCCCCCGTCCTCGCGCAAAGGCCCTCCGCTATCGTCGACTTCCCCGAGGCGCCATGCCCGTCGATCGCGACGATCGTCACTCCGCGGCTCGCGCCGCGCCAGAGCTCGAGCGCGTGAACAGCAGCGCTGAGCACGTCATCGCTCGGCGCTCCGCGCCGCTGTGGTGTCAGGCCCGTTCGCTCGCGGCGGCTAGAAGTTGCGCTCACGCTCCTAGCTTGCCCCGCCTGTGGCGAGGCGGTGGCCGCGGACATATTTCTATTATCTCGATCGAAACACTCTGAGATTAAAGGGTCACGCGTGCGCCCCATCTCCCTTCCGGCCAGGGGCCCGGAGCCACACTGCGGGCACGCACCGGCTGACCTGAGGTTTCGTGCGCCCTATTCTTAGGCCATCACAACTGGACAACCGGGGGAGCGAGCATTGACACGTATCACTCATGTGGGCAGGATCCCCGTGGCTTGCCGGAGGACGGTCCTCATCGCCGTTGTGGTCATGACCGTCGCCCTCGGACTGACCGGCTGCAGCAAGGTCATCAACGCGATCAAGACCGTCCACAACGTGCTGCACCAGGGCGCCGCGATCAGCGCGCTGTCGAACAAGCTCAAGTCCGCTGACAAGAACCCCTACGAGGTGACCTACGTGACTACCGGTGTTAGCCCGGTTACGACGGAGCTCGCGTCCTCGCCCCCGCACGAGCTCGCGTTCAGGACCACGGTGTCAGGACAGGTCCTCGAGGTCATCTCGAACTCAACCGGTGAGTTCGCCTGCTCAAAGGGCGTGAGCTCGAGCGCCACGTGGTCGTGCGCCGAGGTCAAAGGGGCAGAGGTCGAGACCGAAAAAGCCATGTACGCGCTCTACTCGGGTGCGTACTGGATCGACTTCCTCAAGGTCTACTCGGCGGCCGCGGCACTCCAGGGCATCAAGATCCACTCGACGAGCATGTCGGTGAACGGCTTCGCCCTCTCATGTGTCGTAATCACGGGCAGCAAGGCCAACCCCACCAACTCCAAGTGGTGCGTGACGTCCCAAGGGGTCCTCGGTTACGTCTCGGTGTCGGCCAAGTCCGCGGACTTCGAGATCAAGAGCTACTCGTCTTCGCCGCCGTCATCGCTGTTCCAGGTCCCGGCCGGGGCCACGATCACGACAGTTCCCACGGCGACCCCCACGACGACCTCCTAGAGCGTGACAGAACCGCCGTGTGCGGAATTGCCGGGTTCACCGGCCGTGACCCGGGCTTGCTCCAAGCGATGCTGGCTTCGATCGAGCACCGCGGGCCCGACTCGTGGGGCGCTGAGGTGGGCGACGAATTCACCGTCGGGATGCGGCGGCTTTCGATCATCGACATCGAGGGTGGAGAACAACCCATCCGGTCCGAGCAGACCGGTACCTGCATCGTGTTCAACGGGGAGCTGTACAACAACGCCGAACTGCGCGCGGAGCTCGCCGGCGCGGGACGTCGTTTCGTGTCGGACCACTCCGACACCGAGACGGTGCTTCGCGCCTACGAGGAGTGGGGCGCTTTGTGCGTCACGCACTTCACGGGGATGTTCGCCTTCGCGATCGTCGACCGGCGCACCCATGAGCTGTACCTCGCCCGCGACCGGCTGGGGATCAAGCCTCTCTACTACCACGCGGCGCCGGGGCGGTTCAGCTTCGCCTCAGAGCTGAAGGCCCTGTTCCAGGACCAGCGCGTCGCGCGCGCCCCGGACTTGGGGGTCCTCTACCAGTTCCTGCTCCACCGTGTGCACGACTCCGGGGAGGAGACCTTCTTCCAGGGCGTGAGGCGGCTACTGCCCGGCCACTTCATGACGGTCTCGGCCGACGGCCGGACCTCTGTCACGAGGTACTGGGCCCCCGAGGTCAACCCGGAGTTCTCGTCGTCCCGGCCCGACGCCGAGTACGCAGGGGGCTTCTCGGAGCTGTTCGAGCGCGTCATCCGCCGGCACATGATCGCCGACGTCCCCGTCGGCGTGTCGCTGTCGGGAGGGCTCGACTCGAGCGGCGTCTCATCGGTGATGGCCTCTCTCATGGGCTCGGGCGCGGATACCCATACCGAAGGCTCGTTGCACACCTTCTCCGCTTTGTACCCGGGCCAGAGCATCGACGAGAGCCGTTACGTGCACTCGATCGAAAAGCACGTCAAGAGCGTCCCCCACTACGCCTACCCGACCGTGGACCAGTTCTGGGACGAGATCGCAGAGTGGGTGTGGTACCAGGAGGAGCCGACGATCTCGTCGGCCCCGTACGCCTACTACTCGGTCTACCGGATCGCCAAGGGCCAAGTGAAAGTGATCCTCTCGGGCAACGGCGGAGACGAGCTGCTCGCCGGGTACCTCCCCTACTTCCGAACCTATCTGAGCTCGGCCACCGATCAGCACCACTACCTGGCGGCGGTCCGGGAGGTCGTGCTCGGGCGGGACCTGTACGCCAAGTTCGCCCGGGAACTGGCGGCCAGGCGTCGCCCGGGCGGGCCGCGCCAGATCTCGATGCCCGACTTCCTCACCGCCACGCCCGCCGACCTCGCCGAGTTCGACTACCGACCCAGCCGTAACCTCAACGTCCGGCTCGCCGACGACGTGCTCCGCTACTCGACACCCAACCTGCTGCGCTACGAGGACAAGAACTCCATGGCCTTCTCGATCGAGTCCAGGGTTCCCTTCCTCGACCACGAGCTGGTCGAGTTCATCTTCCAGCTCCCGATCGACCAGAAGATCAAGATGGGGTGGAACCGGTACGTGTACCGTCAGGCCATGAAGGGAAAGATGCCCGAGGCCAACCGGACCCGGCGCTCCAAGATCGGCTTCACGAACCCCGAGACGGCATGGACGCGCGAGCGGGCCCCTTTGATCAGGGACATCTTCTCGTCGGCCACGTTGTCGTCACGCGGGATCTTCGACTCCGGCCGTCTCGTCCAAGAGTTCGACGCCTGGCTCGGGGGCAAGCCGGGAGATGGGCTCGCTTTCTGGAGGGTGCTCGTGACCGAGCTGTGGCTACGTCGTTATGTCGACTCGCCGGTGACTGTGCGATGACCCCGATCGGCAGGCGTTGATGGCCCCGAACACCGGCAGCCCGCCGCCGGTCGAGCTCGGCGGGTGCACCTGGGAGCGCATCATGGTGCACACCCACCTGATCCACATCAAAGAGCCTCTCGAGCCCCTTCTCGATGCCCACGTCCGGCCACTGCTGCGCGAAGGTGACTTCGTGGCGATGTCGGAGAAGGTCGTGGCGATCTCCGAGGGCAGAGTCATCCACGAGTCGGTGGTCCGGCCTGGGCTGCTCGCCAAGCTCATCGTCAAGGGCACGAAGAAGTACGAGCATGACGTCGCCTACTCCGACCCCCGCAAGATGCAGGTCGCGATCATGCAGACCGGCTCGGCCCGGGCCGCCTTCGCCATGGTTGTCGGCGGCGTGACCAAGCTGTTCGGACGCCATGGCGACTTCTACCGCATCGCCGGCCACCGTATTGCGGAGATCGACGGGTTCAACCCGGACACCATCGCACCCTTCAACGAATTCGCGATGCTCGGGCCCGCCGACCCGGACCAGGCTTGCGCGAGCTTCGCTCGCTTCCTCGGCCATCCCGTGGTGATCATCGACGGGAACAACATCAACGTCGAGGTGCTCGGCATGAGCGCGGACATGCCGGTCGACAGGGCCACAGCCCGCCTCCTCCTGCTCGACAACCCGATGGGCCAGGGCGACGAGCTCACCCCATTTGTCGTCGTCCACCGTGCCGGAGGTCCTCGCGGCCAATAGGCCGCCACGGCGTCACAAACCCGAAAGCCGGCGGACCGCCCGGGCAAGCGCCGAGTTGTCGTCATCACCATGGCCCTGGGCGATCAGCCCGTCCTCGAGCGTCGCCGCCAGCGCGGCCACCGGAAGCACCGCTCCGATGCTGCGGGACAGCTCGAGGGCGATCGCCATGTCCTTTCGGTGCAGCGCGATCTTGAAGCCGAGCGGATAGCTGTCAGCGATCATCCGCCCGCTGCGGTTCTGGAGGACCCAAGAGCCCGCCGCCCCACCGGCGAGGGCGCTGACAAGGCGCTCGACGTCCGCGCCGGCCTTCATGGCGAGCACGATGCCCTCCGCCACACCCAGGTAAGTTCCGCACAGGATCACCTGGTTGACGGCTTTGGCCACTTGTCCCGACCCGACGGGCCCGAGGTGCGTGACGGTGCGTCCCATCGCGTGGAGCACGTCGTGGGCCCGTTCGACGTCACTGGGCTCTCCGCCGACCATGATCGTCAATGTCCCTGCCACCGCGCCCTCCGAGCCGCCCGATACAGGCGCATCGAGCATGGCGACGCCGCCATCGGCGAGGCGCGCCGCCATCTCGCGGGCGCTGGCGGGGCTTATCGTCGAACAGTCGATCAACATCGACCCCGAGGCGAGACCCTCGGCCAGCCCGTCGGGACCGAACAGGACTTCGGCCACTTGAGGTGAGTCGGTCACGCAGGTGACGACCACGTCGCTGGCGCGCGCCAGCTCCCGGGGGCTCGGCGCCTCGACTGCTCCGAGCGCCAGAAGCGGCCCTGCCCGACCAGGCGTGCGGTTCCAGACGGTGAGAGGGAAGCCTGCTCGTGCCAGGTTGGCCGCCATGGCGGCACCCATCGTCCCCAGGCCGACGAACCCGAGCTTCTGGGTCGCTCCCTTGTTGCCCAGCGCGTCAGTGGTCACGGCGTCTCCTCTCGGTTGCCGGCCGGAATAGCTTTGGCGAAGTATGGTCGCTTTTCCCGATTCGAGCACCAACGGCCCCGCGTCGGTCGCGAACCGGGTCGACGCCCTTGGACGGCGCGTGCTGGAGGCGATCGACGATGAAGAGACGCTCCAGCTGCTTCGCCAGCTGATCGCTGAGCCGAGCGAGAACCCACCGGGCAATGAGGGCGCATGCGCCCGGCTTCTCGCGTCGTTCCTCGAACGGCGAGGCGTCGCGTGCCACCTTGTCGAACTGGCTCCGGACAGGCCGAACCTCTACGCGACTCTGGGCACTTCCGGCCCCACGCTCGTGCTCTGCGGGCACCTCGACACCGTGCCTGCCGGCGACGGTTGGACGCTCGACCCGTTCTCGGGAGACGTGACCGACGGGCACGTCTATGGCCGCGGCGCCTGTGACATGAAGGCCGGCCTTGCGGCCATGGCGGCCGCTCTGCTCGCCCTCAAGCGATCAGGCGTGCCGCTGCATGGCAGCCTCGCCCTTCATGCCGTCATCGACGAGGAGGTGAGCTCCGCCGGCGCCAGGAGGGCAGCTTTGGAGCACCCCGGAAACTGGGTCATCGTCACCGAGCCATCGAGCGCCCAGGTGCTCGCGACCGGCAACGGGCAGCTCAATCTCGAGATCGTCTTCCACGGCAACGCCGTGCACAGCTCACATCCCGAGGACGGCAGGAACGCGATCCACGACGCCGCTGCGTTCATCTGCCTCGTGGAGGAGGAGGCCCGCCGCCTCGGGACTGCCCCCTTGGCGGGCATCGGGCCGGCGACCTGCTCGGTTGGGCTCGTCAAAGGTGGACGTGGGGGCTCCACGGTCGCCGATCGTTGCGAGCTCACGCTCGACCGGCGGGTTCTCCCCTCTGAGGACCTGGAGGCCGCCGAGAACGAGGTGCGCCATCTGCTCGGCCGCCTCGGCACCGAGCGCCCGGGCCTCAGTTGGGACCTGTCGCGAACCGTTTCCTTCCCGCCGCTGCGGGGGACGAACAACAGGCAGCTCGAGAAGGTCCTGAACGAAGTGCTCGTCGGCCTCGGGCGGGACGTGCCCGAAGAGCGCCGAGGAATGCGGTTCGCAACCGATGCCGCGTGGTATGAGGCCGCCGGCTGCCCGGCAGTCGTGTTCGGCCCGGGTGATGTCGCGGTCGCACACCAAAGCGACGAGCGCGTCGCGCTCGACGAGCTGCATGTCGCGAGCCGTGCGCTCGCACTGTGTGGCATGCGCCTGTTGGGCTAGGCGACGGGACCGCCCGAGATTGCTTCCTCGGCCTCGAGCGTGACCGCCACGGCGTGGACCACCGAAGCGATCCTGAGTGCCTCGTGGACCTGGTCCTTTCCCACACCGAGCTCGCGAAGCGCCCGCTCGTGGGCCGCGAGGCAGCCTCCGCAGCCGTTCACCGCGCTCACCGCCAGGCACCAGAACTCGAAGTCCGTCGAGTCGACGCCTCCGTGGGTGCCGATCACCTGCATGCGGAGCCGTGCGGGAATGTCCTCGTAACCCTTCTCTCCCTCATCGGCGAGGAGGTGCTTGCTCCGGTAGTAGACGTTGTTCATCGCCATGACGGCGGCCGCGGCTTTGGCCGCGTCGAAAGCCTCCTCCGAGAGGTGCTCCCTGGCCTCGCCTGCGAGCTCGACGAGCACCCGCGCTCCCCGTGAAGCGATCGCCGTCGCCAGCACCGTGCCCCAGAGGCGCTGGGCGGGCAGCGTCGACACGGCGATCGTCGAGTCCAGGTTCAGCCGGATGTCCTTGGCGTAGGACGGCAACGCCTCTTTCAGCGCGGGGACGCCCATCAGGCGCCGGCACCCATGAGGGCCTTCACGTCCAGGGTCGCCGCACCCTTGTGCCAGTTGCACGCGCACAGCTCGTCGGTCTGCAGGGCGTCAAGCACGCGGAGCACTTCCTCGACGTTGCGCCCGACAGAGCCGGCCGTCACCATGACGAACTGGATGATCCCGTCGGGGTCGACGACGAAGGTCGCCCGGTCGGCGACACCGTCGTTGTTGAGCACGCCGAGATCGGTGATGAGCTCGCGGTCGAGGTCGGAGAGCATCGGGAAGGGAAGGTTCTTCAGGTCCTCGTGCTGCAGACGCCAGGCGTAGTGGACGAACTCGTTGTCGACCGAGCCCCCGAGCACCTGTGCGTCACGATCGGCGAACTCGTTGTTGAGCCGCCCGAACTCGGCGATCTCGGTGGGGCAGACAAAGGTGAAGTCCTTGGGCCAGAAGAAGACGACCTTCCACTTGCCCTCGTACATCGAGGAGTCGACTGTCATGAAGTAATCGTCGGGCGAGCTCGCCTTGACAGCCCTCAGGTCACCGGGGACGAGCGCGGTGAGTGAGTACTCCGGGAAACGGTCACCGATACCAAGCATGGGGTCTCTCCTTGAGGTTGGATCCTGCGTAGCTACCACTTTGCCCCGTACTAGCCGATCGAGCAAAGTAGAGAATCTACATGCGGTGATAGATTAGCTTTATGACAGATCCTACCGTCGTGCAGCTGCGCGCATTTGCTGCTGTCGCCCATCAGCGGCACTTCGGAGCCGCTGCCGACGAGCTCTCGGTCACCCAGCCGGCGGTCTCCGCCGCGATTGCCTCGCTCGAGACGAGCCTCGGCGCCAAGCTCTTCGAGCGCACCCCCCGGGGTGTGATCCTCACAGCTCTCGGTGAGCAGCTCCTGCCGTTGGCTCACCATGCGCTTGCCGCGCTCAACGATCTGGTGGCGGACGCCGGACGCTCGGGACAGGTGCACCACGGACCGTTGAGGCTCGGGGTGATACCGACCGTCGCCCCGTACCTGCTGCCGACAATCCTCGACGCCTTCGGGACGCGCTTTCCAGCTCTCGTGCCCGAAGTCACTGAGGCCATGACGCGCACGCTCGTGAAGGCACTCGAGTCCGGGAGCCTTGACCTTCTCGTGATGGCCCTGCCGTGCGAGAAGGCCGAGACCATCGAGCTGCCCCTCTACTGGGAGGAGTTCGTCCTGCTCGTTCATGAAGAGCACCGCCTCGCCGGTGCCCGAGGCCTCCCGACGACCACCTTGCAGGGGCTCGAGGTCCTGCTGCTCGAAGAGGGACACTGCATGCGCGACCAGACGATCGACGTGTGTCGTCAAGCCGGCGCCGCAGTCGGCCAAGCCGCCAAGATGGCCTCGCTCACGACGATCTCCCAGCTGGTGGCGGCCGGGATCGGAGTGACGCTGCTGCCGGCGAGCGCTGTGCCAATAGAGGTTCGCGGGCCGCTGTCCACTGCGCGCTTTGGAGGCTCACCGCTCCCCGGCCGCCGCGTCGGGATGGTTCACCGCCGGTCCAGCACGAGGGCCGGCGAGTACGCCGAGCTTGCCGAGGCGCTCCGGGAAGCGATCAAGTCAGCAGGGCTCCCCGTCCTTGTGGAGCAGCCGCCAGCCGGGGCGCCCGGCCTCGTCGCCTGAAGGCGGACGCGCCGGCACGGCGGGGCGAGAACCGACGCCAGGGCTAGAACGGACGCCTGCCCGTTCCACCGAGGCTGGTGGCGGCGCGGTCACAAGGGCCACGCCGCCACTTGTCGCCTTGGAACTCGGCGTACGAACGTCGCTAGAGGCCTATCGCCACGGCGCTCGTCGTGCCCCCGAGATCGCGCGCACCCCCGAAGTTGTAGACCTTTCCGTTCGCCGAGATGAGCCAGTAGCCCTTCCCGTCCGGTGTGGCCGCGATGCTCACGATCGGCCGGCTCGGTAGCCGGGTGGCCAGTGAGCCGTACGGTCGGGCGTCGCCGAAGGGGAACACGCCTCCGTCCGCGGTGGCAAGCCAGTAGCCCTTCCCGTCCGGGGTGACCGCGATACCTGCGACCGCTTGGCCGGAGCTCTTCGCGCCGAGCGACCCGTAGGCGTGGGCGTCGCCGAAGGCCGTCACGACACCGTTGCTTGCAACCAGCCAATATCCCTTGCCGTCGAGAGACGACGCGATGCTGGTGATGTCGGCACCCTCGGGCAGAGTGCCCGGATAGGTCTTTGCACGGCCGAAGGCATGCACGGAACCGCGCCCGGTCACAATCCAGTAACCGGTGCCGTCGGGTAGCGACGCGATCCCGGTGACGTTCTCCGTCGCCGTCTGGCCCAAGAAGGCCGCGTCGCCGAACGACGTTACCGAGCCGGTAGTCGTCACGACCCAGTAGCCGAGCCCGTCGGCCGTCGTCGCGATGCCGGCTGCTTGCGCGCCTTGGCCGGCGATGCCCCCGTGGGAAAGGACGTCGCCAAAGCCGAGGACCGCACCGTCGGTGGTCTCCACCAGGTACCCGTCGGCACCGAGCCCGGGCGTGACCGCATTCGACACGCCGGCCAGGCCCATGCCCTTGGCGGAGATCGCCCTCACGGCAAAGCTCCATGGAGCGCCCGCTTGCAGGTCGTCGTAGAAGGCCCTCCGTGCGGCGGACAAGACGGCCGTGCGCACGCTCGGCAGGCCCGGGGACGAGGCGGTCACCGTGTAGCCGGTGACCGCGCTACCTCCGTCACTCGCCGGTGCGCCCCAGTTCACCGTCGCGGTGCCGGGCCGCGTCGTCGCCTTCACTCTGGTCGGCGCGCTCGGCGCGCTCGGCGCGTAGGCGTAGGTGGCGGAATTGCTTGCTCTACCTGCGGGGTCCAGAAGGCTCTCGGCCGTCACCACTCTGACCGGTACCACCGTCCCGGCGATGCCGGGTGGGGCGGTGACGGTCAATTGATTCGTGCTGTCGCAGGCCAGCAACGCCTTGGAGTTCGTGGCCTCTTCGGTCTCGACCTTGCCGAAGGCGACTGCGACAACACAACCGAGGTTCGACCCGTCCAAGACCACCTCGTTCCCGCCCTGAGCGGGTCCGCCGGCAGGGGCCATCGTGTCGATGTTGGGGTTGCCGGGTGGATAGACGAACAGAACGTCGGTGTCGGGGTCGTGGCTGCAATTGGTGACCGTGCAGACTTCGACGTCAGCGACCGCAGGGTTCTGAGCGACCGATTCGGTGGTGATCCTCGTGTCACTCCTGACGGCGAAGTTGTATTGGGTGCCCAACGAGAAACCGGTCTGGTTGTCGACGAACCCGATGGGCCCGACGACCTGGAGCAGGCCCTCGCCGCTTATGTCGACCGGCGTCCCGCACCCCGATCTCGGCGGCGAGCCGGCACACGCGACCGAGTCAGGGACACCGCTCTTGTGCGTGAGCGGGTTCACGACCTTGGTCACCTGGGGCACTCCGGCATAGATGACGCTGCTCTCGTTGGACGCGCCGACGATCGACGCGAACCCGACCGGGAGCGAAAACGGCCCAACGGTCGGAGGCTTGTCGGACTTGGGGAGCGCCGGCGCCACAAGCTCCATGGACGTCCCGGTCGCCGCCACCGGGAAGGCGATGAAGCTCTCGTCGGTGGGCACGCCCAAGGTGGCGTAGTTGAGGGTCAGGTCGTTCATGCCCGTCCCATCGACTGTGACGAGGTTCGCCGGCAGACCCCCGGACTCGCTCACGAGCATGTCCGCGTTGCACAGCGCAGACGCCGGCGCTGCGCAGTACTTCTTCAGGTCTGCGACCGTGCCGGTCGAGACGGAGGTGATCGTAGGGGCGGGGGCATAGTCGAACTCCGTCGGCTGTGGAGCTACCTCGTACCCCGCCGGAACGACCGGAGCACGCATGCTGTCGAATCTCAGTGCGCCCTCGTAGGGGGGCAGGATCGTGCTCGTCGCACTCGAGCCCGCGGTTTTGGTGACCACGACCTGCACCTGACAGATGTCGTTGGTGGCGTTCTCCCCTGCGTAAACGCCAGTTGTCGGAAGCGGTGCGCAGGCCTGGTTCGAATAAGCAGGAGGCGTGAGGGTGATCTCATAGGGTGACTTGACCGTGAAGTCCGGCACCGTCACGCCACCGAAGCTGACCCCTGTAGCACCGGTGAACCCCGAGCCGTAGACCGTGACCGGCGCCGGTGACGCTTCCAGACCGGCGTATGGGCCGACACCCGTCACAGTTGGGATCGGCGACTCGGACACGCTGTCGTCCACGTATTCGAACATGGACTTAGCGCTCGGGAAGCTCGATTCCCCGTTCTTCAAGGTCACGACCACCGCTGCCGGCCCGGCTCCCGAGCCCGGCGAACCGGCCGGCAACGTCTCTGCGGCCGGGGGGAACATCGCGGTGAGGGTCGTGCTGCTCGTGACGCTGACACCGGTGGCCTGTGCCGCTCCCACCTCGACACCAGAAACGTCCGGACTGCTCGCCGTGCCGAACCCGGACCCGGAGACCGTCACGGAGTAGCCCCCCGCCGTGGATCCCGACGACGGGCTCAGCCCGGTAAGAGTGGGCGGCGCGAGCTGTCCGGCGTAGTCGCACATGTAAAAGGCGAGACCGTTTCCCCCCGTCGGCGTCGTCAGCTGCGGCGACCCGAGGCCAGAGGCCATGTCGAAGCCGACGCGCGCTGGGAAGACGAGCCCGTTGTCGAGGCCGAAGTCGTCGTTGTTGCCCGAGACGATGTCGTTGAAGGACCTGCCATAGGCGGTCGGGTTCGCCGCGACGCTGTAAAGGATCGGGCCGGCAAAGCCAACGTCCTGCACCCCGTTGATCTTGTCCGCCGCGCAGGTCGGCGAAGCATTGACAAGGGCGAGCATCGCCGCCCAGATCGGGGTCGCCGAAGAGGTGCCGCCGATCGTCGCCCAACCCTTCAGGCTGCTGTAACCGAGTGTCTTTCCGTAGATGGTCACCGAGCCGGTGAACTCATCGGCCTGCGCAGAGACGTCCGGCGTCTCCCGGCAAAGGGTCCCCGACGGCAGGCCCAGCGTCCCGTCACAAAATGTCAGCGTCGTGAAGGGCGCGGACCCGCTCTGGGTCTGTGTCTCGAACGCCTCGGCGTTCGCGATGTCGCTCGCGTTGTCGGGCGTGTTCGCCACCGCCTGCTGCCAGGCCGGCATCCCCCAGGACTCTGAGATGCCACCGCCACCGGCGCCGAACTGCGCGCCGTCGTCCCAGACGTGCTCCGCGGGTGGTTGAGTGGCATCGTCGATCGTGGTGCCACCGACGGACAAGACATAGGGCTGGCTGGCGGGGTCGAGAAGCGAGAGCGGGTTCTGGCCGGAGGGCGGAGCGACGGTGGAACCCTCGTTGCACTCGTCGTCACCAGTGTCGCCTGCCGCCGAAAGAATCGTCTGACCCTGGGCAGCCGCCTGCTCGAACAGGAGGTTCTCGGCCTCCTGGATACCAGGCTCGGCCACCTGAGCCAGCTGCTCGCAGACGCCCCAGCTCGATGTCACGATCTGGTCGACATCGCTGTTCACGATCTGCGCGTACTCGTCGATGCCGCCCGAAGTGGTGTTCGGGGCCTCGTAGACGTCGATGTCCGCCTCCGGGGCGAGCGCGGAGACGTCCTCGATGTCGAGGGTCGACTCGTCGTTCGAGCTGCCGGGGCCCGGCTGAATTTCACCGCCGTCCACGGGAGCGAGCGAGAGCCGGCTACCTGTGAGCACGCCCTTTGCACCTGACATCTGGCCTGCTTCGGTCGCGCCGAAATAGCACGTGTCGAAGTTCTCGATGTCGGTCGCCAGGAAGGGCTGCAGCTCGTAAACCGCGATGTGCTGCCCGGCGCCGAAGTCGCCCAGGCCATACAGGCCGAAGGCGCCGTAGGCGTTGGCGATCTGGTCGTCGGTAAGCCCGCCCGAGGTCTCCGCGACCTGTTGGGCCAGGCTGCACGCGCTCGGCGAGCCCGTCGGGTGGGAGAAGCTCACCGCCTTGGCGGAGGGGAAGGTGCGCTGAACCGAGACGGGACCGGGCCGCACAATCGCTGACTGAGCGTGGACCAGGTCGTCGAGCCCGACCACTCCGATAACCGAGCCAGCAATAGTCGAGGGCAGGTGCACGGCCGAGCTTGTCGCCTGGCCGATGCTGCCGTCCGGGAGCCGGTAGCGCTCGATCCCGGTCCGAAAGGCGCTCTCGACCGTGGCGGCGGAGCCCGAGAAGCTCACGAGAAGACCGTCTTTTGACACGTTGGTGACACGGAGGCCCTCTGCTGTCAGCTGGGCTCTCACCGCCCCGATTGTCGCCGGCGCAGGGCCGAACCGACTGGCAAACTCCCCGGGCGCGAGGTACCGGTGGAAGAGGGGCGAGCTCTTGTCAGTCACCGCACTGATGAAGCTCGTGAGCCCGGCCTCGTCGGAAGGCCGGAGCACCACGATGCCGGTCTCTCTCCGGCCCGTCGCCACCGAGCCCAAGGCGCCATCGCCAACGGGGATCCGAGGCGCGCCCGTGACCACCACCATCGACGGAGACCTCGAACTGGCGCCAGCCATTGCAAACGGCAGCATCGCCAGGAAGGGACTGCACGTGAGCAGTGCGGCACCCATGCCGACGAGCCGGCTGGACCAAATCGGACGTCGGGCCGTCACAGCTCCTGGCGCGCTGGGATTGGCCAGGTCCTGCCTGACAGCTCTCGTCGACACCGTGTCCCCTCTCGTGATCGCGTCCGGACGCGGTCGTGAACGTGCTGATCCGCCCGGGCGAGGTGTTCCCAGCTGCTGTTCTCAGGGCTGGTTAAGGGATCATATATGCGCGATCGCGTCGAGCCCCTTCGTCTCTCCGTCGCCGAACCGCGGTCCGCACGACCGCCCCTGGCGCTCTGACTGGTGCCCTCAGCCGAAGCGCAGGACGCTGACGCGCCGCATCCTGTCGGCCGCGAGAGTCCAAGTCGACCCACTGTCACCGGACCGGAAGACTCGACCGTCGCGCGTGCCGAGGGCGACCTGACCGGTTGATGCCGCGATGGACCCAGAGTCGAGATTGAATGGGAAAGACTCAGGAAGCCCGCCGGAGCACGGCTCGAGAGAGTCTCCGAGATGACATCGGTACAGGCGACCGTCGGTCGTCTCAGGGCCGGTCGAAGCAGTGACAAAGGCCGTGTCGCCGTCGAGCGCGACGGCTCTCGAATAGCCGGCGTGCAGGCCGTCGGTCATCCACTGCCATGTGTCACCACCGTCCTCGCTCCAACCGAAACCGATCGCCGCGGCAACTGCGACACGAGCGCCGTCCCCGGCGACGACCTCGTGGACATCGGCTTCGGGCGGAATGACGTCCTGCCAGGATTCCCCGCGGTCCTGCGATCGCCACAGGCCCCCAACGTGAACGCCGGCGAACCAGATGTCGTCGCTCGAGACGGCGATCGACCGCAGGTCCGGCACCGGGGCTGCGGGGTTCTGCCAGGCATCCCTGCCGACGAGCGTGTCAAAGGAGCCGAGCTCGCTGATGACGCCGTCGCTCGAGACGGTGAGGAGATGAGCACCTTCCATCCCGACTACGAGGCTTCCTCCCGACGAGACGGCCAGGCTCTGTGCGGTCGCTGTCGGCAGGCGCACCAGCGGTGTGATGTCGAACTCCTCGAGTTGCACGATGCGCTCCCGATCGAGAATGCCCCACACCGGGCGGGGGCTGGAAGGCAGCAAGCTCCCGACGCCCCCGGTGAACGAACCGACCGCCAGCGCCGTGACCGACACGTCCTCGGCGTAGGTGTACGAACGATCAAGATCCTCCATGTGGGCCGTGGTCCCCACGATGAGCATGCGAGCCCTCCCTCACCTGGCGCGACTTCGACCGTCAGCGGTGTGCCACGGTCTTTGTACCACGCGCACAGACCAGGGCGGGCACACACCTTTGTGACATTCGGCCCTGACGGCCGACGCACTGAAGGCGCACGATAAGCGACAGCTACCACACCGGAGGCAAGGAGCGCGTGCGCAGGCTCGATCCGGGAACGGAGTTTCAAGTCCGCAAGCGCAGGAGGCTCGATGAAGGCGAGACACATCGTCCTGATAGGACTGGCGGTCCTGGCGGCGGCCTGTTCAAGCTCCCCGCCGGCAGCGACTCCGTCGACTTCGACGTCGACGACCGTCAGCCCGGCTTCCACGTCGACGACCGTCAGCCCGGCTTCCACGTCGACGACCGTCAGCCCGACTTCGACGTCGACGACCGTCAGCCCGACTTCGACGTCGACGACCGCCAGCCCGACGACGTCGACCACGGCGGTCTCGTCGGCAAAGGCGTCCCAGCAGTACCTGGCGGCCGCCACGGTCTCCAAGGCCGCGTACTACACGTGGAGGGCCGCGATCAAAGGCCTGACAACGGTCAGCCCGGCAATCGGTCCTTGTGACACCTACGCAGGTGAGCTGACGACTTTCGACAACGCGATATCGCGCATCGACGTCACCGGCAAGACGGAAACCGACATTCAGGCCCTGATCGCCGATGACCAAGTCGTCATCAAGGACCTGGAAGCCGTGAAGACAGAAACCGTGGCCCAACTCAAGAATGACAAGGCTCAACTCACAGCCACTGGGCTGACGGCAATAAGCGCTGGCGACGTTGTTCGGAGCGACCTCGGCCTACCGCCGAGTTGAGCCCTGGCAGCCCGACGCGACCGGGCTGGTGAGGAAGAGCCACGACGACCACGCCCTGGCACGGGTGCGGACTTGGTGTCGAGCCATACGAGCAGGTCGACTCCGTGTTCCTTCATCTGCTGACTCCTGCTGACTCAGTCGGCATCTGGAAGCCAACCCATGAAGCTGTGTTGCTGCTCGGTTACGTCTTGGTTACGCCCCGGCTTGTTCAATCCGCACTGAGCCAGTAATGTTTCCGCACTGTCCGCGGACAGGTACTGGGGGGTCAAACGGGAGCCCCCCAAGTGCATACCCAAGTGAAGGAGACCACATGAGGCATTTGCTCATCAAGGCTGCTGCTCCGCTCGTGGCCGGAGCACTCGTGCTCGCCGGCCTGAGCGGAGCGGCGTTCGCAAACGCCAAGCACCAGGCCACAACGACGCCGACTTTCGCCATTGCTTACGAAGGCCCGCTCTCGGGTGGCAACGCGCAGCTCGGCCTCAACATGACCTACGCGGCCGAGTACGCCGTCCAGGCGGCGAACTCCGGGAAGTCGGCGTTCGGCAAGCTTCCCTTCAAGCTCACCTACGTCCCCAAGGACGACCAGGGCTCGGCGACGCTCTCGCCGACCGACGCCCAAGAGCTCGTGTCCAACAAGAACGTCATCGCCGTTGTCGGACCCGCATTCTCGGGTGCGACCAAGGCGGCCGAGCCGACCTTCAGCGCGAACCAGCTGGCGACTGTGAGCCCGTCGGCGACCCTGCCGGCGCTCGCCACCTACGGATGGAAGAACTTCTTCCGGGTCGTGGCGGACGACGGCGTCCAGGGACCGGCTGACGCGGAACTGGGTCATCAGCACGCTCAAGGACAAGACGCTGTACGTCGTCGACGACGCCAGCACCTACGGCGTGGGACTTGCCGACGCCTTTGCCTCCCAGGCAAGGAAGGACGGAGCCAAGGTGACCCGCGGCTCGTTCCCGGGCACAACCCAGTGCAGCGACGGGACCGCGAGTCCGACGCAGTACCCGGACGACGCGGCCACGGTCGTGAGCGCGAAGCCGCAGTTGCTCTTCTACGGCGGCTATTACTGCGACCTCGGCCTCCTGGTCAGCGCCTTGAACAAGGCGGGCTACACCGGCAAGGTGATGAGCGGCGACGGAAGCGACAGCATCAAGCTGGTCACCGCCACCAACCCGCCCAGCGCCGCCAACGGCGTGTACGCCACCTGCGCATGCGCCGTGGTCGGCAACACCGCGGCAGACAAGGCTTTCGCCGCCGGCTTCAAGAAGCTCGCGAAGTTCGCGCCGGCCATCTACTCAACTGAAGCCTTCGACGCAACCAACACGATCATCGAGGAGCTCAAGATCCTCTCTTCCGAAAAGGGCGGCTTGATGAACATCACTCGTCATAACGTGGTCGTCGGTCTCCACAAGATCGTGTACGTGGGCATCACGAAGACGATCTCGTTCACGTCCAACGGGAACGTCAAAGGCAAAGCGATCTACGTCAACCAAGTGCAGAAGGGCAACCTGGTACAGCTCGGCCTCGAGTAAGTGCCACGCGCCAACATGTGAACGAGCCGGGCACTCCGCAACTGCGGGGTGCCCGGCTTTTCCATCGTCGGGCCAATTCGCTACTCTGCTGCGCAAGGCCGAGGGATGTGAAGCGAACAGATGCATTGCCCGGGGTTCATAGCGAACAACAACATCTGGGTGTCGCTCGTCGTTGGCGGCTTGGCCAACGGCTTCCTCTACGCGCTCATCGCCCTGGGCTACACCTTGGTCTACGGCGTGCTCAGGCTCATCAATTTCGCCCACTCCGAGATCGTCATGGCCGGGGGCTTCGGTGGCCTGTTCGCATTGCGGGCGCTCCTCGGCACGTCCACGCCAGCGGGGTTCTGGGCCATCGGGTTCATGCTCATCGGGATCCTCGCTGGTGCCCTCGCCGGCGGCGCGGCGGCCTTCGTGCTCGAGCGGGTCGCCTATCGACCTTTGCGTAAGCGCAACGCCCCCAGGCTCACCTACCTCATCAGCGCCATCGGCGCGTCGTTCTTCCTCTACAACATCTCGGGCAAGGAGTTCGGGCGCTACACGGCGTTTATCCCGACGCCTGCCGTGGTCCAGGGCAACGCCTTCACATTGTGCGGCGTCGGCGTCCAGTCCGACTGGATCTTGACCATGGTCACCGCTGTCATTCTGCTCCTCGTGCTCGACACCGTCGTGAACCGGACCAAGCTCGGCAAGGGCATCCGTGCGGTCGCCCAGGACGCCGAGACGGCGAGCCTCATGGGCGTGCACATCGACAGGACTATTGCGCTCACCTTCGTGCTCGGCGGCCTCATGGGTGGCGCCGCAGGGTTCCTCTTCGGCCTGCAGTTCGGCGTCATCTACACGATGGGATTCGTACCGGGGCTGAAGGCCTTCACCGCCGCAGTCCTCGGAGGCATAGGCAACATCCGTGGAGCCATGGTGGGGGGTCTCCTTCTCGGGGTGTTCGAGAGCCTTCCACTGCGCTGGATGTCCGCCGAATGGCAGGACGTCGTCGCCTTCGGCGTATTGGTGGCGCTCCTGCTCTTCCGCCCGACCGGGATCCTCGGTGAGCGCCTCGGGAGAGAGGCATGACGGTCGTCGCGCTGGACGCGGAGGAACGCCCGGGTCCGGGACCCGTCCACGGGCAGCCACAGGTGCCGCTCTCGACGCGGCTCGCACGCCTCGCCGGCAGCGAGCCTGCGCGGCGGCTCGGCACTTGCATGGTGGCCGGCGTGGTCCTCGCAGTAATGACCGGTCCCCCCGGGACGAATGAAGCACCGACTTCAGGCTTCACTGGCTCGCTCCAGTTCCCGAGACTGTTCTGGTTTCTCGGCTTCGATGCCGTGCTCTTCGCCGTCCTGTCGATCTGGAAAGCCTCCGGCCGCACGGCGAGCCGCGCGACGAGCCGACTCGCCTCGTCGATCGTCCGGATCACCGCACAGAGGCCGATGCGGATGGCTCTCGATGCGGCGCTCGTCGCCTTCGGCTTCATCTGGGTCTCGTGGATCGCGCCCGGCGACACCTGGAAGGGCGGCGTCTGCATCGAGATCGGCCTCGCGCTCGCGGCGATGGAGCTGGTCGTTTACCTCTTCGAGTCACGGTCCTTGTGGATCGCAAGGTCAGGTGGCTACGCGATCCTCGCCCTGTACGGGGTGCTCGCATGGATGCACAATCCCGTCTCCAAGTACCTGAACACGATCGGGGCTGTGCCGCACAGCCGGACCATCGGCCTGCTCCTGTTATGGATCGCCCTCGGCCTGACTGTGATCGAGGTCCTGCTCTTCGGGCTCGCGGCTTTGCGCAAGGTGGTCTCCCCACAGCGTGGCCGCCGGCAGATCAGGCTCGCAGGGGTCATCCTCGTCGCCTACGGGTGGCTGATGTGGACGTCGTGGACCTCCTGGCGCGCGTCGAGCCCACATTCCCTCGCACATTGGTTCGCCTCCATCCACGTCCTGCCGCATAGCCACAATGCCGGCCTTGTCGTGATGGCAGTCGGCGCGATCGTCATCGTCTATGCCCTCTCCGGGGTGGCGATCGACCTCGGTCGCGTCCTTCGCGGGTCACCTCGGGAGCGCGTCGGCCAGTTCGAGTTCGCCGGGATCACAAAACAGGCGAAATTCGCCTATGGAAAGACGGCGATAACGATCGCGGCGCTCTTGGTGGCGATCCAGTGGCCCTTGCACATGGACCCCGGCATCCAGTCCATCCTCACCACCCAAGTCGCCATCTACGTGCTGTTGTCCATGGGCCTCAACGTCGTCGTCGGCTTCGCTGGCCTCTTGGACCTCGGCTACGTCGCCTTCTGGGCGATCGGGTCCTACACGACCGCCTACTTCACCGGCGCGTTGCCGATCCAACCACCGTTCTTGCTCAACCCATTTTGGATCATCCCGTTCGCCATCATCGCCGCCATGCTCACGGGTGTCCTGATCGGGACTCCCACCCTTCGGCTTCGTGGCGACTATCTCGCCATCGTGACCTTGGGATTCGGGGAGATCATCGAGATCGTCGCCAACAACCTCCACGGAGTCACCGGCGGGCCTGCCGGTACCCCGGGCGTCATCCCGCAGTTCTCGGTGCACCTGCAGGCCAAGCCTTTGATGATCAACTATGGGTGGACAGGGACGGTCCTGCCGTACTACTACCTGATCCTCGGCGTGGCGGTCGTCTTCATGGTGGCCTTCAGTTTCCTCGAGCACTCCCGCGTGGGACGTTCCTGGACGGCGATCCGCGAGGACGAAGTCGCGGCTGACTCGGTGGGCATCAACGCCCTCAAGTACAAGGTCATGGCGTTCGCCATCGGGGCCTCGACGTCCGGATTTGCCGGGGTCTTCTTCGCGAGCCAGGTGCAGAGCCTCGTGCCGAACGACTTCATCATCCAGACCTCGATACTGGTCCTCGTGTTCGTCATATTCGGCGGTATGGGCTCGATCGCAGGTGCTGTGATCGGAGCTGCCGCGATCCAGTGGCTGCCCCAGTACCTCCAGGTCCACTCGTTCCAGGACTACCAGTTCCAAGACGAGTTCATCTACCTAGGGGCCTTGCTCGTTCTCATGATGATCTTCCGGCCGCAGGGCCTCATCCCCTCGCGTCGCCGGCGCCGGGAGATCCTCCTCACCGAGGAGGGCGTCGGTCACGCGCAGTCGCCGGGCGGTCCCGTGCGGAGCACATCTTTGGGGGAGACACTTCCTTCCTCTTACGGGAAGCTGTCCTTGGACGAGCCCGGCTACATAGGCCCGGAGACGCAATGACCACCGCGTCGCCCGAAGCCGTCGCGGTGGAACGCAGCGACCTCGTGTTCTCAGTGGAGCACGTGACCCTCAGATTCGGAGGCGTCACCAGCCTGAGCGACGTGTCCTTGGACCTGCACCGCGGCGAGATCCTTTCGATCATCGGTCCGAACGGAGCCGGAAAGACGTCGTTGTTCAACTGCCTGACCGGTGTCTACACGCCCCAGGAGGGGGCGATCATCTTCACCCCCCAATACGGGCACCCGGTCAACGTCATCGGCCGCAAGCCTTACAAGGTGAACCGTCTCGGGGTGGCGAGGACCTTCCAGACCTCCCGGATGTTCAGCGCGTTGACAACGTTCGAGAACGTGAAGATCGGGGTCGAGTCAAAGCAGCACACCGGTCCGCTCGGCGCCATGCTCAGGTTGCCCCGGACCCGGCGCGAGGAGCACGAGGGCGATCTCAGGACGCTGGAGCTCTTGCAGTTCGTCGGGCTGACCAGGCGCGCCAACGAGATCTCGAGCTCGCTGCCCTACGGGGACCGCCGGCGCCTCGAAATCGCGCGTGCGCTCGGGACCAAGCCCGAGGTGTTGCTCTTGGACGAGCCCGCGGCGGGAACCAACCCGGCCGAGAAGGTCGAGCTCGGGGAGCTGATCCGCAAAGTGCGCTCAGAGCTCGGCGTCACCGTGCTGCTGATCGAGCACGACATGAAGCTCGTGATGTCGGTGGCGGAGAGGATCATCGTGCTCAACTTCGGCCAGGTGATCGCGGAGGGCTCGCCGGTGGAGATCCAAAAAAACCCGGTCGTGATCAACGCCTACCTGGGCACACCCGACAGCGAAGACGGCACCGGCGCAGAGGCGCTCTGATGGCACTGCTCGAGGTGACAGGCGTGGAGGTCCGCTACGGCACGGTCCCGGCCCTGCACGACTTCACCATCTCGGTCGATCAGGGCGAGATCGTCACGCTGCTCGGTGCCAACGGGGCGGGCAAGACGACCACGCTCCGGATGATCTCGGGGCTGCACCACGCGTCGCTGGGCACGGTCCGTTTCGACGGTGTCGACATCTCGCGGCTCGCGGCACACAAGACTGTCGAGCTCGGGATCAGTCACGTGCCCGAAGGGCGGCGGATCTTCCCACAGATGACCGTGCTCGAGAACCTCGAGATCGGTGCCTACAACAAGCCCCACGGCATGGCAGGGAAGGCCGAGCATGTCTTCGACCTCTTCCCGATCATCAAGGAGCGCCGCAAGCAGCAGGGTGGCAACCTGTCGGGCGGTGAACAGCAGATGCTCGCCATCGGCCGCGCTCTCATGGCCGAACCCCGGCTCCTGCTCTTGGACGAGCCCTCGATGGGGCTGGGCCCGCTCTTCGTCCAGACGATCTTCGAGATCATCAAGACGATCCGTGACCAGGGTGTCACGGTCCTTCTGGTCGAGCAGAACGCGTCCAAGGCCCTCCAGCTGGCTGACCGTGGCTACGTGCTCGAAACGGGGAGGATCGTGCTGCAGGACACGGCCGCCGTCTTGCTGCGCGACGATCGCGTCCGGATGGCCTACCTCGGGGAGGACATCGGTCGATAACCAAGTGTCACGCGTCACGCGATGGGCGTCCCGCCCGTCCCTGAGCTAACCAGCGCGCTGCGCGGCCAAGCTGGGCTCGTGACGAGATCAGGTCGCGTACGACGCGGGTTCGCCGCGAGCCGGCTGACTACAATCTCTCGACGGGTCGGACCATCTCGGCCGCTCGCGCTGCGTGGGGGGACATCTGGAGTCATGTCGACCGAACGGGTCCAAGGAGGGGAACTTCAGCCGGTGGTGATGCTGCCGCCATGCCTGGCCGCCTTTGGCACTCGGTCCTCGGTGTCCAGCCGCGTGATGAAATCGAGAGAATGGGTCCGTCTGCCCGTGTGACGCGGTCAACGGCCTCTCGCCGCCGATTGCCTTCGGACCGGCGGGACCCTTCCAAGAACATGGAGAGGAGTACAGGTGAGCAGCGTACGAGTGCTGGTCGGGACACGAAAGGGAGCGTTTGTCCTGACGGCGGATGGCAAGCGCGAGGCTTGGCACGTCAACGGCCCCTTCTTCGCGGGCTGGGAGATCTACCACGTCAAGGGGTCTCCGGTTGACCCCGATCGGCTCTACGCGTCGCAGTCGACAGGCTGGTTCGGGCAGCTGATCCAACGCTCCGACGATGGTGGGAAGTCATGGGAGCCGGTGGGCAACCAATTCCTCTACGAAGGCGTGCCCGGCACCCACCAGTGGTACGACGGCACACCGCACCCGTGGGAGTTCGCGCGGGTCTGGCATCTCGAACCGTCATTGCGCGATCCCGACACGATCCTTGCCGGCGTTGAAGACGCTGGTCTCTTCCGCTCGACCGACGGCGGCCAGAACTGGCAGGAGCTCTCCGGGCTCCGCGGCCATGACACCGGATCATCGTGGCAGCCGGGAGCCGGCGGAATGTGCCTGCACACGATCATCGTGGACCCGAGCGACGCTGACCGCGTCTTCGTCGCGATATCGGCTGCTGGCGTGTTCCGCTCCGACGACGGCGGTGGGACGTGGCGTCCAAAGAACCAGGGTCTTCGTTCAGAGGGCATCCCGGACCCGGACGCGGAGGTCGGTCATTGCGTTCACCGCCTCGCCATGCACCCATCGCGACCAGACGTGCTCTACATGCAAAAGCACTGGGACGTCATGCGTAGCGACAACGCCGGCGAGTCCTGGGAAGAGGTCAGCGGAGACCTCCCGAGCGATTTCGGCTTCGCCATCGACGTCCATGCCCACGAGCCGGAAACCATCTACGTCGTTCCCATCAAGAGCGACTCGGAGCATTTCCCGCCCGAAGGGAAGCTGCGTGTCTACCGCAGCCGGACCGCAGGCAACGAATGGGAGGCGCTCACAGATGGTCTCCCACAGGCCAACTGCTACGTGAACGTGCTCCGTGACGCCATGGCCGTGGACTCGATGGACGAATGCGGCGTGTACTTCGGCACCACCGGGGGTCAGGTCTACGCCTCGGCCAACGCCGGGGACAGCTGGGCGCCTGTCGTCCGGGACCTGCCGGCCGTGTTGTCGGTCGAAGTCCAGACCTTGCCGTGATCCGAGTTGTGCTGCCGGCGCACCTGCGCACGCTCGCACACCTCGGGCCGGAAATAGAGGTCGAGGTCACCAGCCCGCCCACCCAGCGGTCGTTGATGGATGCGCTCGAGGCCCGCTATCCGGTGCTGCAAGGGACCATCCGCGACCCGGTCACGCATAATCGGCGCCCGTTCGTGCGCTTCTTCGCCTGCGAGGAGGACCTGTCGCACGAGTCCCCGGACGCGCCTCTTCCCGGCGCGGTGGCGACCGGAGCCGAGCCTTTCTTCGTAGTCGGTGCCATGGCAGGCGGGTGATAGCTCGGTCAACGGTCAACCCGGTAGGACGTGCTGGCGTACGACACTGCACGGTTGGGCGCGCTCGTTGGCAGCTGACCGCCTTAGGGTCACACCCGTGAGAACTCCGATCACCGCTGCGCGTGTCGTCCAGCTGCCGACACAGGGGCCCACGATGCTGGGTGACCTTGTCGCTTTCACGAGACCGGCCTGACAAGCCATGGCTGTCACGATCTACGGCGTCATCGCCGTCAGCTTCATGATGGTGATGTACGCGCTCGAAACGCGGAATCGCCACTTCATCGCCGCCTTCGCGCTCGGGTGCGCGCTTTCGAGCAGCTACGGGTTCCTCGCCGGTACCTGGCCGTTCGGCGTCGTCGAGGGCGTCTGGACCCTCGTCGCGCTGCGCCGCTACGTGTCGACGGGGAAACTCGCCACCTCGTCGTCCATCACCGCACGATCGAAAGCGTGATGATGACGGCGACCACGCCGATGAAGACCAACGCGATCAACCCGGCATAGGCCCACAGCCGCCTGCCGGAGGCAGTGACGGCCATGGAGCCAAGCGGCTTCTCCGGGGAGGTGTCGTAGGCTGCCGGGTCGAGCGAGTCGAGCCTGTCCAGGTCCGCGACAAGGTCGTCCACCGATTGGTACCGGCTCTCCGGGTGGCGACGCATGGCATGGAGCACGACGGCCTCTAGCGCCGCGGGCACTTCCGGCCGGGCCTTGCGTATCGGTCTGACGTTGCCCTGCAAGTGCCCGATCATGACTGCCATGGCGTTGTCCCCGTTGAAGGGGGCTTCGCCAGTCAGCATCTCGTACATCATCACTCCCCAGGCATAGATGTCGCTGCGGGCGTCACCGCGTTCGCCCTGCACCTGCTCCGGGCTCATGTAATCGGGTGTGCCGAGGCTCTCCGACAGGTGCTTCCACGTAAGCCGACGGGAACCGTCGAGACGCGCCGTGCCGAAGTCGGAGATCTTGAGCGTCCCCTCGGTGTCGACAAGGACGTTCTCCGGCTTCAAGTCCCGGTGCACGATGCCCTGGCTGTGCAGGTACCTGAGCGCCTCGGCCAGCTGGCGGCCCCAGTCGACCGCCCGGCTCACCTCCACCTTCTCGCTTCGGCATGCGAGCCGCCGACGCAAGGACTCGCCCTCGAAGTACTCGAGAACCAGGTAGGGCTCAGTTCCGCTTTCACCCCAGGCGATCCCTCGCTGCACACCAGGGTGGTCAAGGCGACTGACCACCTCGGCCTCTCTCCGGTAGCGGTTGAAGAGGGCCGGATCACCGAAAAGGGCGGGATCGGGCATCTTCAGCACGACCGTGACACCTGTCTTGACATCGGTGGCCTTGTAGGTTTCGGCATAGGCGCCGACCCCGAGGAGCTCGGTGATCTGATACTGACCCACTACCTGGTCGGGTTGAAAGCGCGCCATGTTCGGTCTCGCCGGAAGAAGGGTCGGCGGGCTCCCGCAGCCGGGACCGCACGGTCCGTCGTCACCTTGACGACGAGCACCGTCACGTTATCAGTGGTTCCTGCCCTTAGGGCCAAGTCAACGAGCTGCTCCGCCGCGTCCACCACTGTCGGCACCGCGGACGTGCCCACTGCCCCGGCCCGCTCCGCGATCTCGTTGCTGGTCACCACGTCCCACAGCCCGTCGGAGCACAGCACGAAGATGTCCCCTGCCTCGGTCGCGGCTTTGATCACGTCCACTTGGACCACCGGCTCGAGCCCCACAGCTCGCAGGAGCTGAGAACGGGCGGGGTGCTCGGCAGCCCCCTCCGGGGTCAGCAGGCCCTTGCGCACCATCTCGGCGACTCTGGAGTGGTCCGAGGTGAGCTGAGTGCAAATCCCCCGTCGCACCTGAAAGCACCGGCTGTCACCGATGTGGGCGATGACCGCCTCGCGCCCGGCAAGGGTCAACGCCGTGAAGGTGGTCGCCATGCCACGCCGGCCATGTTCGAGGGCGGCGTCGAAGACGGCGGAATTGGCCGCCCGGGCGGCCACCCGAAGGGCTGCCGGTGGAGGCCCGGGGTCAGGGGCGGTCCACGCAGCCAGGGCCGACTCTACTGCAGCGCGGCTTGCCACCTCGCCCGCCACATGGCCTCCGAGCCCGTCGCATACGACGAACAACGGTCCCCGGTCCCAGGCGTCGTCGGGCGAAGTCGGCGCATACGCCCCGGCGTAATCCTCGTTGTGGGGCCGGACGTCACCGGGCTCCGAGCGCAGGGCCCACCCGAGCTTTGCGAGCAGACCATGGCCCCGGAGCGAACCGTTGCCCGCGCCGCCAATCGGTGGATCGGGACCGAACCCAGGCCTGCTCATCGGACGCACCTACCCCGAACGCGTGTGTTGTCGTCCGCGAAGGGCGGGTAGCCTCCCCGGTCGTGGCAAACAGCAGTCGCAGGAAGACGAAGTCCAACCGGCGGCAGGGCAGATCGGGACGGTCGAGCAATGCACCGGTCGCTCAAGATCGGTCGCCGGGCGCGTCGAGGCGCCGGGGCTTCGACCCCGCGCAACCCTTCCAGGTCGGCCGGAGGCCGTCGTCGCCCCTCTTGCTCCTGGTAACGGGCCTGCTGTGGGTGGCGGCGGGAGTGATCGTCCTGTTTGCCATGCACGCTGGATGGAGATTCCTCCCTGCAGTGGTCTTCGTCGGGATCGGGCTCTTCTTCGTGCGCGGCTCCAGCGCCACGATCCTGCGGCGCGAGCGCCGGAGACAAGGTTGAGCGCGTCAGCAAAGCCACTTGTCGCCATGTGTGGCACCGGACACCCGGCATGGTCCTGGAGCCTCAGCTGACAGCCACCGACGATCGTCTCCTCTCTTCGATGATCGCCTGAGCCCTGGTCTTGTTGGGGTTGGCGAAGGCCCAGACGATGCCAATCGCCGCCCATATCGCAACCACGCCCAGGGCCTTGTAGGCGTCACCCGGTGTGGTCCCCGAGCCGGTGACGGCGATGTAGAGGACGCCGACCATCTCCAGCACGTTCAGTACCAGCCCGAGGGCCGGAATGCCGATGTGCTTGATCAGGTGCTTGTCATGGCGACTGGCGAAAGCAACGAGGGCTATGGCGCACGTTGCCCCGTAGACCAGGAATGTCCCGAGGTTGGACGCAAGCGTGATCTGCGTCAGGTTGTCAACCTGGTGCGGATCGGCACCGAAGACCCCGAGCAAGGCGGAGACGACCGTGAGCACGACAATCCCCCCGTGAGGGCTGGCGAAACGACCGTGGAGCAGGCCAAGGACGGTAGGCATCTCCTTGTCCCTGGACATGGAATACGTGATCCGAACGGCGGTATTGAGGCTGGCGAGCGCGGTACCCACCAGGGCCAGCAGAACGGTGAGCGCCACGAGGACCGCCAGGGTCTGTCCACTATGGCCCAGGTAGCGGTTGCCCACCGTCTTGATCATGTCGCCGATGGGAGCCGCGTCGTTGGCCGCCGCCGCGTAGCCCTGGGCCATGCTCTTGCCGGCACCGGTGGTCAGCACCGCGCCGCCGATGGCCAAGTTGGCCGAGAAGTACTCGAACAGGTAGCAGACGCCACCCTGGATCAGCAGGCTGATCAGAACCCCGCGCTTGATGTCGCGTTGCGGGTTCCTTGCCTCTGACCCCAATGCCGTGGCCGACTCGAATCCTACTAGCAGCAAGATGGCGATCGTCGACTGGTACAGCATGTCTATGACACTGTGCGGGATGATCACATGAAGGGCATTGGCTCGCTCGAAGCCGCCTGTGGCATGGCCATGGGCAAGCCGGAGCCAGATGAACAAGACGCTGACCAGCAGGAGACAGGTGATCTGGATCACGTTGATCGCGATCGAGGTCATTGTCGACCCGCTGATGCCCCGGAAGGCGATGTACCCAACCAGGGCAGCGAAGACCACGGCCACGATGGCGAGCGGCAAGTACGTCAGCTGGTGGTGGAAGATGGCCGAGTACAAGTAGCCGAAGAGGGTGGCCGTATAGGCGACCATGATGCCGGGGTAGATCCAGTAGTAGAGATGGCTGATCCAGCCCACACTGAGCTTGGCGAAACGGGCGTACTGCTGGTGCTCCGGACGTTCCTTGTCCAAGAAAGCAGCCTCGGCGAAGTAGTAGCTCGAGCCAGAACCGGCGTCCGGGTAGATTCGTGCCAGCTCCGCATAGCTGTACGCCGTCAATAGGGCAAGGATGAGCGACAGGAAGAGCCCGGCCCACATGCCCTCGGCGGTCGAGGTCCCGTGGCGCGACAACGCGGCTTGAGTCTGAAATGTCGTCCACAAGAAGGCGCCCGGCGCGATCAGCGCCATGGCGTTGACGGTGACCCCCGTCAACGTCAGGCTCCTGCGCATCTCTCCCGAGCTCACATCCGACATGGTCTCCGTCCCTCCTCGTTGTGGCCGTCACTCACGCGATCAGTTGACGCACCGCATCGGACCGCACTGTTGCGCTCGACCACGACGATAAAGAGTCCCCGTTTCCTCACCGTGAGCGCTGTGTGAACAGCTCGTTACGTCTGAAGTTGCGGGACTTGTGCCCATAGGGACTCGTAGAGGACGCACGATCACTGCTAGAGCGAAGTCCTGTCCATTTGGCCAACGGCCAATTCCGCACAGCCGGCGAAGATCACGCGCCCCGAAGCCGGCGCCTCACCGTGCTTGCGCGTGTGCCCCCAAGGTCCGGTTCAGCTGGTGGCAGGAGTGCGCCACAGGTCGACGCCTGCTTCGACGGCGTGCCGGTCGATCTCCGCGAGCTCGTCCGCGGAGAAGCCCAGGTGGTCGAGCGCCGAGACGTTCTGCTCGAGCTGGGTGACGCTGCTCGCCCCTATCAAGACCGAGGTGACGCGCGGGTCGCGAAGCACCCAGGCGAGGGCCATCTGGGCCAGGGGCTGTCCGCGTCGTTGCGCGATGGCGTGCAGGGCGCGCACGCGGGCCAGGTTGTCGTCGCTGAGCATCTTGTGCGACAGCGAGCCGTCCCTCGAGGCGCGAGAGCCTTCCGGGATGCCCTCGAGGTATCGGTCGGTGAGGAGACCTTGCGCCAAGGGCGTAAAGGCAATGCACCCGACGCCGTGGGTCCCGAGCACGTCGAGAAGGTCCTCTTCGACCCACCGGTTGAGCATCGAGTACGAAGGCTGGTGGATGAGAAGCGGGGTGCCGAGCCGGCTGAGGATGGCGATGGCCTCCTGCGTGCGCCGACCGGAGTAGGAGGAGATCCCTATGTAGAGGGCCTTTCCCTGTTGGACCGCTGAGTGGAGCGCACCGAGGCTCTCCTCCAGGGGGGTGTCGGGATCGAAGCGATGGTGGTAGAAGATGTCGACGTAGTCGACGCCCATGCGGCAAAGACTCTGGTCCAGGCTCGCCAGGAGGTACTTGCGAGAGCCGAGGTCGCCGTACGGGCCCGGCCACATGTCCCAACCGGCCTTGGTCGAGATGACCAGCTCGTCGCGGTGGTCACGGAAATCGGAGTGGAGGATCCGACCGAAGTTGGACTCGGCGCTCCCGTACGGCGGCCCGTAGTTGTTGGCCAGGTCGAAGTGGGTAATGCCCAGGTCGAAGGCGCGGCGCAGTATGGCGCGCTGGCTCTCGAGCGGCTGCTCATCGCCGAAGTTCTGCCAGAGCCCGAGCGAGACGGCAGGCAGCAGCAGACCGCTGCGTCCACAGCGGCGGTAGGTCATCGAGTCGTAGCGGTTGTCGGCCGGAAGATGGTGCTTCACGACGGGTCCTCTCCGGTTACTGTCTGGCGACGGCTCGCGAGCGCCGCACGGTTCTCAGGCTCGAAACGATAATGGTGGCAACTGGAGGACAACAAGGAGCAACCGGTCCCCCACGACGACATGGCCGAGTTCAAGACGCCGGCACAGAGCCTGGACCGCATGGGCGTACGCAAGGTGGCCGCCGTTCCCGCCTCGAGCCGGACCCCTTGAGAGGTTGCGGGAACGGTTGATCTCCGCCTGCTGCGTGAGGCCCTCAACCACCTAGGGTCGCCATCACCGCGACCAGTGGCGTCCCCGGTGCCGGCAGCGCCACCACGTCTCCCGGGACGGGCTTGCCGTCCACCGTGAGGCGAACCGCAGTGCCCGGACCCTGCCGCGTCACGGTGATGTCGTACCAGGTGCCCCGAAACGAACGCCTCGCCGAGAACCCCGGCCACGCAGACGGGATGGCAGGAGCTATTCGGAGCCCGGCATGGGTGGGCCTGATGCCCAGGATCCACTGGGTGACCGCGACGTACATCCACGCGGCTGCTCCGGTGAGCCAGGCGTTACGGCCCAGGCCGTACTGAGGATGGGCAGGGCCGCAGATGTTCTGGCAGTAGACGTAGGGCTCGACCGCCGACCGCTCGACGTCGGGCCGGGACAAGGGGAGGAGCTGACGGTAGTACTCATAGGCCCGGTCGCCGTCGCCCATCTTGGCGGCAGCGACAACCGACCAGGCAGCGGCGTGGCAGAAGATCCCGCCATTCTCCTTGGCGCCCGGTGGGAAGGTGCTCGTCCCGTTCACCCGCGGGTCGCCACCGTCGTAAGGCGGCCACATCAAGGCGGGCCCGTACGGCGTGCCAAGGAATTCGTGCGCCGAGGCCATGGCGAGCTCGGCTCGCTCGGGTGGGGCAACCTCGCCGATCACACACCAGCTCTGTGGGATCAGGTTGATACGGTGGCGAGCCTCCGAGGACACTCCAAGGAGCCTGCCGTCATCGTCGAAGGAGCGTCCATACCAGGACCCGTCCCAGGCACAGGCGTTGACGGCATGTGCCATCTCGTGGTGCAGGGCCTGAAAGCGCGCCACCTCCTCCGGGCGTTCCAGATGACCTGCCAGCTCCGACAGGTCCAGCACGGCGCGGCAGAACTGCATCGCACACCAGACGCTCTCGGCCAAACCCGAGCCGTGGTCGACGTTCAAGGTATCGTCCCAGTCGGCAAAGCCGGATCTCGGCAGGCCGTGTGGACCGCGATTGGCAAGGGTGAAGCCCAAGGCAGCCGACATGTGCCCCCAGATCGTGTCGTCGCTGCCCGTGGGGCCCGGTTCGTTGTTGCTTGAAGCGGTACTCCGCGAGCCGACCACTTCTCCCCGTGCATAGGGAACCTGCCGTTGCAGATACGCGTAGTCACCGGTCTCCTTCAGGTAGGCGCAGGTGGCCATTACCAGCCACAGGTGGTCGTCGCAGAACCACTGGGGCCAGGTAGGCCGTTCGGCAGCCAGGCCCGGGCCACCTTTGCCGGTGAACGGGAAGAACTGGTGCCAAGTGTGCCCGTCCGCGAATTGAACCCCCCATAGCTGCTCCATGCGGGAGGCGACTTCGCCGGGGGCGGCGTGAACCACTCCCAACGCGTCCTGGGCCGTGTCACGGGTGCCGATCCCCCGTCCAAGCCCGGTTTCGTACCCGGACACGAAACGCGACCAGTGCAGGGCGGTGCGGCACTGCAGCGGGCTCCAGCAGTTGAGCATGGCGGTGGTTTCCACGTCCGGTGTCTGCACGCCGAAAGCCTCGAAGTAGGCCTCCCAGTCGGCATCCAGCGCCTCGAAGGAGAGCTCCACTTCTGCCGGGTCCCGGTAGCGCTTGACTACCGTGCTGATGTCACCGGGAGTGTCAGTGATCCCCAGCACATAGACGATCCTGTCCTCCGCCCCGGGCTCCAGGACGACTTCATGACAGAACGACCCAATGTTGTTGCCGCGGGGAGCCTCGCTTCCGCCCGATCTTCCCGCGACCACGGCCACCGGGTCTTCCAGTCCTCGGTACGGGCCTACAAATGCCTCTCGATCACTGTCGAATCCGAGCGGGGGACGGTCCGAGGCGAAGAACTGAGCGGTGGGAGAGAACCTGGTCCCCGCCACGATGGCTTCGAGTTCCTCGTCATAGCGGGAGCTCAGTATGTGCTGGCTCCAATCGAGGTTGTGCATGTCACTGGAAGCGTCAACAAAGCTCAGCTCCACGTAGCTGAAGACCTGGATCGCCTCTCTGGTCTGGGAGTTGTTGACCAAACGGAGCACCCACAGCTCCACCGGGCAAGGGTCGCCGGGTGGCGTCGGAGGCACGAAGTACAAGATCTCCGCCCGGATGCCTGCTTTCTCGGTGGTGATCCTCGTGTAGCCCGCGCCATGGCGGCACTCGTAGCTGTCCAGATCCGCCCGCACCGGCTGCCAGGTGGCGCCCCAGTACTCACCGGTGTCATTGCGGCGGAGGTAGACGTAGCGACCGGGCTGGTCCGGCGGGAGCGAGTTGTAGCGATAGCGGCTCACCCTGCGGTCACGAGGGTCGCGGTCAAAGGAGAAGCCACCGGCAGTGTTGGAGATGATGCCTCCGTAACGACCCTGTCCCAGGTAGTTGATCCAGGGTGAAGGCGTGTCCGGGCGCGTGATCACGTACTCGCGGGAACCCGGGTCGTAGTAACCGTAGGGGTTGACGGCCACGGCGGTGGCACCGGCGGTGGGCTGCATCTATGCAAACTGCGGCAGCCAGCGTTCGTTCGCCGCGAACATTTCGTCGGTCATCTGCCATATTTCGTCCAGGGAGCAAACTGCGGCAGTCAACGGGTCGAGGGCCATCGCATGGTAGATGGCCTCCTTGTCCCGCTCAATGTGCCCCTTGACCACAAGCTCCTGCACGGCGATGTTGCTCCGGTTCAAGGCAGCCAGCTGGGGAGGGAGAGCTCCCACGACGCAAGGGTGAATCCCTCCGCGGTCCACCAGACAGGGAACCTCGACGCAAGCTCCGTGGGGCAGATTGGTTATGAGGTCTTCGTTGAGTACGTTGCCGTTGATGCGAAGGAGAGTGCCGGTCTGCTCGGCATGAATGATGAGGGCACCGTACTCGTCTGAACGCCGGAGCTCGATTGGCTCGGTACCGGCGATCTGTCGGGCGACCTCCTCCTCGTACCCCGATTCCTCGAGTCGCCTGGCCGCCACGTCGCCACCGGTGTGACCGTAACCGAACCACGCCGAGTAGTCGGACCCCGGCGCCTCGAAGGCCTCCACCAGCGAGGCGAGGAGGTCGGGCCGCTTGCGGAAATATGGGAGGTACTCGGACGCGTGGCCGCTGGACTCGGTCACGAAATAGCCGAACCTGCGCATCAGCTCGAAACGCACGGGCTCCTGCCCGAGCGACTCCGAGTTGTCAAGGTGCAGGCGCAATCGGGGATACAAGTCCCCGCCGTCGTGAGCCAGAGTAAGGAACCAGGCCTGATGGTTGATCCCGGCCACCCAGTAGTTGAGCTCGTCGGGCGGCACCTCGCAGTACTCGGCGAGCAGGCGCGCCGTTCCCTGGACGCTGTGGCAAAGGCCCACCACCCGCAGGCCCGCCAGGGCTGTGCGCCAGGTGAGGATCGCCATGGGGTTGGAGTACTGCAGGACCAAGGCGCTCGGGCACAGGTCAGCCATGTCCTCGATCAGCCCGTCGAAGACAGCGAGGTGGCGCAGCCCACGGAAGATCCCGCCGGGTCCGAGGGTGTCCCCCACACACTGGCTCACGCCGAACCTCTCGGGGACGACTATGTCGACATCCCACTGGTCGAGCCCACCCACCTGGATGGTGACGACCACGTAGTCGGCCCCTTTTAGAGCCTGGCGGCGATCGGTGGTGGCGATGACCTGTACCGGTGCCCCGGCTGTCTCTGCCATGCGGCTGACGAGCTTATGGGCTCGAGAGAGTCTCTCGTCGTCGACGTCCATGAGCACGATCTCGCTGCCGCCCAATTCGCCGAAGGTGAGGATGTCCCTGGTCAGGTTCCTCGTGAACACGACACTTCCCGCTCCGATGAAGACGGTTCTCAATTGACTGTCCTCCTATGGGTGAACCCGAGCAGGGCCGTCTCACGATCGTGAGTCTCGTTCATCACCGCGTGCACGGGAACGAGACTACGCGACTGCACCTGTCCGGCGCCCAATGCAGCGACTTGTTGCACGAGAGCCGCGCCTCCGACAGCCTTTGTTCAGATTGTTGCGTTGCGTCGCCGTCCCGTCGTCTCGAGCTGCGCCGGCAGCACGTGTCAGACTGACCGACATGACCAAAGTCGATACCGCGCCTTCGGCGCGCCAAGCGGGCAAGACGATTCGTTTGCGGCGCATCTTCGGTGACGACGGGCGCTGCGTTCTCGTGCCGTTCGATCACGGTACAATCGCCGGCCGCGTCCCGGACCTGGAAGATCCCGTGGCCGTTCTGCGTCGCTTCATCGACGCGCCTTGCGACGGTTTCGTGCTCGGGCCCGGAGTGCTTCGCCGATCGGCTGAGCTCTTCGGGCGCCGCTCGGCCCCGGCGCGGCTCTTGACGATGGACGTGTCCTGGCACGACGCGAGTGGCGGCGACCATCGCCTGGCGACAAGCCTCGAGACCGCAGCCGCCCTCGGTGTGGACGGCGTCAAGATCCTGATGCCCTGGGACGTCTCAGCAATGGAGCGGGCAAGAACGGCGGCGCTCATAGCCGGGGTCGTGGAGAACGCAGACCGCTTCGGCCTCCCCGTCATGGTCGAGCCATTGGCGATCGAGACGACCGGCCCGGAGGCGGTCGCGGCGTCGGCTCACGGGTGCAGGGTCGCTGCTGAGATCGGCGCGGACATCTTGAAGGTCGCCCATCCCGGCGACGACGGCGTGCTGCGGTCTTGGTGCGAGGAGCTCGGCATCCCCGTCGTGCTGCTGGGCGGTGGTCACGGTGCCTCGAGCGCCGAGCTGGTCGCGCTCGTGACAAGGGCGATCAAAGCCGGGGCGAGCGGAATCGTCATCGGGCGCAAGCTGTGGGGAAGGCCGGCAAACGAAGCGGCCGCTCTCCTTGCCGAGCTGCATGCGGTCGTTCACGGCTGACCCGCGCTGGGCTTCGCGGATATCGAAGGCGTGCCGCGAACAGACGCTGGGGAGCCCTAGACAATGAACAGAGACCGTCCGCCTCCGTCGACCTTGAAAGCCGCGAGCTTTGCTGCGATCGACGCGGCCTCCCCAGCCGGCAAAGCAGACAGAATCCCGAACAACAACCCGGCGCTCGCCGCATCACCGGCACCGGTCGTCACAACATGGCGACTCTTGCTGGCAGGCAGGAAGAGCTCTCTGTCTGCCCAATCCCCGGCTCTTTCGGCAAAGCACCGACCGGCGTGGCGGAACCGATCGGCGTCGGCAGTGACAAGGTGCATCCCTCGCGCACCATCGGTCAGCAGCACCGCCGCCGCACCCAGACCAAGAACGTGACGCGCGAGCTCTCGAGTACCGGCACGAGACGTGGGCCTGTCGATCCGGAGCGCGCTGACCACGTCGTCGACGCTCGGTGACAACACGTCCACGAGCGGCACCGTCCGCGAGAGAAGGTCCCCCCAGTCGACACGAGCGGCTGGGGAACCCACCGCGATCGTCGACAGGTCGAGCGACGTCGTCGCGCCAGCCCGGCGGATCCGCGCCAGCAGAGATCGCAGGGTCGCACCCCCGGCTGCGTACATCGCCGGGAGAAGGGGCGGATAGCCCAGATGGACCAGATCGGCCTTCTCGGGCATGACACGCGTGCCGTCGAAGGACGTGTTGGCACCGACGTGGTGCCAAAATGCTCGGTCTCTCCCGGGCGGCTCGAACACCAACGAGTACGACGTCGCCACACCGTGGACACGACGGATGCCCTGACAATCGATCCCGGACTCGCTGAGCAGGTGGACGAGGCTCGATCCCAGTTCGTCGTCTCCGATGTCGGCAACCAGCTGGACGGGTACCCCGAGCGAGTACAGATCACGACCGGTGTTTGCCACGCACCCGGCGGGGACAACCGTCAGAGGTCCGACGTCGACGATCGCGCCGGGGATGATCTGCTCGTCGCCACCCAGCTTCGGACACAGGTCAGCGCAGATATGGCCGATGACAGCAGCCCTGAGAATCATTCCTCCACCTCGCACCGTCCTGGGCGGTGCCGACACCGAGCAAGCGGCTCAGCCAAAGTGTAGGTGGAGTGTCCCGGCAGGCCCTAAAAGGCCCGTACGACACGGCGCAACCGGAGGTGACGCCGACCTGATCCGACAAGGCGTCAAGATTGCACGATGAGCTGCGCGCGCGACGCCGTGACCATCACGGAGGATGTCGTGGCACACCGCTTCGAAACCACCGTGGCTGGGCACATAGCCCAGCTGGTCTACCGGCGCGACGGCGATCGACTGGTCCTGGCACACACCGAGGTGCCCGATGAGCTGGGCGGTCGTGGGATCGGTGGCCTGCTCGTCGGGACCGCCGTCGAAGCGGCCATCGCCGGTGATCTCACCGTCGTGCCAGAGTGCCCGTTCGCTCGCTCCTGGCTGCTCAAGCACGCGGAGATCGCGCGCCGGGTGCGGGTCGAGTGGCCAAGGCAGCGGCCGTGACATGCTGAGCCGAGAGGAGGCCGACGTCGCGCCGAACCCGCTAGGAATGGCCTCATGAGAGTGGATCTGGCCTACGGCGATAACGGTTTGAGCGTCGAGCTTCCCGACTCGCCCACTGTCGTGATCGAGCCGCACCCTCGGCCTGGGGTGGTTGATCCCCACGCGGCGCTGGTGGAGGCGTTGACGAGACCCGTTGCCGGTCCGCCACTGCGCAGGCTCGTACGCAAAGGCCAGACCGTGGCCATCTCGGTGTGCGACGGCACCCGGACCCAACCGCGGGCGCTGGTCGTGGGCTCGATCCTGGAGCAACTCGAGGGGCTCGTGGACCCCTCAGACGTTGTCGTTGTGTTGGCCACGGGCACACACCGACCCAACACGCCCGCCGAGATCGACTCGATGTTGGGAGCTGACCTCGTGCGGACGGTGCGGGTCGTCAACCACGACTGCAGGGACCCCGCCGGGCTCACCTACATGGGCCGGCTCGGCGCAGACGTGCCCGTCTGGATCAACAGCGAATGGCTGGCAGCAGACGTGCGCATCACCACAGGATTCGTCGAGCCGCATATGTTCGCCGGATTCTCCGGGGGTCCCAAAATGGTGGCACCTGGTCTTGCGGGCATTGAGACGGTGCTCGTGCTTCACGATTCCAAGCGCATCGGCCATCCCTCGGCCCGTTGGGGGGTTATCGACGGCAACCCTATCCAGTCGGACGTGCGGGCCATCGCCACCGCAACTGGGGTCAGCTTTGCCCTCGACGTGGTGCTCAACCGCCGGCGTGACATCGTCGCCGTCTTCGGGGGCGAGATCCTCGCCATGCATCGTGCAGCCACGACGCTGGCCCGCCGGATCGCCATGGTCCCCGTTGAGGCACGGTTTCAGGTTGTTCTCACGACCAACTCCGGGTTTCCCCTTGATCAGAACCTCTATCAGGCTGTCAAAGGCATGTCGGCGGCGGCCCAGATCGTCGTGCCCGGTGGCCAGATAATCTGTGCCGCTGAGTGCCGCGACGGATTCCCCGACCAAGGCCCATATCGTCAGTTGCTCTGCTCGCAAGGCTCCGCTGCCGAGTTGCTGGACAGCATAGAGAGTGGCTCGGAGACGGTGGCCGACCAGTGGCAAGCCCAGATCCAAGCAAGAATTCTCTGTGCGGCTCGGGTCGCCGTCCACACCAGCTGCATCTCCGATGCCGATCTGGCCGAAGTGGGTCTGGAACCGGCCGGGGACATTGCCACGTTCGTCGCCCGCGCACTGCGCCGCGCCGGTCCCCGGGCGCGCCTGTGCGTGCTTCCTGACGGACCGCAGACGATCCCCTACATTGCGGCTTGAAGTGATCGACCTGCCGACACCCGGACCGTTGTCGTCCAACTACGGCCAACCAGCCCTTTACGACGCCTTCTGGAGCGATGTCACAAGGTTCGTCCCGTCCCGGGCGAACAACGGCATGAGGCAGGCCTGGAGGGAGTGGTAAAGATCAGGTTTGCCGTTCCACACGCCTGAACGAGGGTTACCCAGGGCGTCGAGCTGGTGATACCAGCTTCCACGGGCCCCGTCGACCAGGCGAAGCTGTATGAAATCCCAGACCTGGCGGTACTTCTCCTCGTACCGCTCTGGTCCGAAGTAGTGGCCGAGAACGGTGAGGGCACCGATGGCCTCCGCGTGAGACCACCAGTAGCGACCATGATTCCTGGGCGTACCGTCGGGGTCCACGCTGAAGATCATGCCCGGCTCGCCGTCGCGCTCCCAGGCGTCGTCAAAAGCTCGGTCGACCAGCGCCGCTGCAGCCTCGGGCATCCAGGCCGTCCCCCCGGGCTGCAGGAAGTGGAGCTGAAGGAGCAGGCGGGCCCACTCGCAGGAATGGCCGGGGACGGTGCCGTACGGTCGGTACATGTGGTCGGGATCGTTCAGGTTGTAGTCGCTGTCGATGCCCCACCGCTCGTTAAAGTGCTCGTGGATCCTCCACGACCGGCTCCTGGCCACTTTGTTCACGATGAAGTCGGCGATTCTCGTCGCTTTCACGGCATAGGAGAGGTCTCCGGTCACCGCAGCAGCGGTCGAAAGGGCTTCGACCAGGTGCATGTTGCTGTTCTGCCCGCGGTACGCGTCGAGGACCGACCAGTCCGCGCTGTACTCGTCGACATGGAGACCGTGCTCCTGAGACCAGAACCGCTCATGCAGGACGCCGGCCGCATCGGCGCATGAGCTCGCGTGCGCCTGGACGTCCGGCAGCCATGGCAGCGACACCGGCCAGCAGCACGAAGGCGTGCCCGTAGGCCATCTTGTGATCGTCGCTCGGAGCGCCGTCCTGCCACTCCCACACATAGCCGCCACGAATACCGTCGTGCAGCTGGTCGGTGAGGAACCTTATGCCGTGGTCGGCGATCGCCCCGGCGCCCGGACGGCCGAGCAGACTTCCAAGCGAGAAGCAGAAGACCATACGACCCGTCCCGACCAGGTCCCGAGCTCTCACCGACAGAGGTCTTCCGTCATCGTCCAGGGCGAAGTAGCCCCCGCCCGGATCGACACAGGTCTGCTCGTAGAAGCGAAATAGTCGGTCGACCTGTTCCTCGAGCCAGCAAAGGTGGGATCTCCGCTCCAGCCACAACGGGCCCGGCGCGGTCACTCCGGGATCCCCCAAGGGCGCGAGTTGCCTATCAGCCGTCATTGCGTCACCAGCTCCTCATGCACACGACCTCGACCATTCTCTGCCCGTTCGGACCGGTTCGCCAAGGTTCAGTGGCCAACGCGCGGCCGGTTCCTGAAGCTCGCCGAACCGGAGAGAGAGCCTTTGAACCGGGGCAGGACCCGGGCCGCCGAGCGGGCGCCCGCTCAAACGGGAAAGGGCAGCTGTTCGAGGAACCGGTCGTTGAAATCGCCACGATCGGAAAGCTCGACATAGTCCACCTCCTCGAGAAGCGCCATGGCTCCTGCGCGCTCTCTCATCGAGAGCAGGGCCATCTTGGCACCCTCACCAGCCACGTCGCCCACGCTCACAACCCGCAGCAGCGGCAGATTGGGGACCAAGCCCAGCCTGATCGCACTCGCGGGCGAGAGGTAGCTTCCGAACGACCCGGCGAGCAACACCTGCTGGATGTCCTCCGCCGTGAGCCCGGCCTCCTCGAGCAGGATGTGCCAACCGGTCGCGATCGCAGCCTTCGCGTACTGGAGCTCACGGACGTCGCGCTGCGACAGGTAGATAGAGCGAGCGACATCGCCCACCTCGCCACGCCAGTGAAGGACGAAGATCCTTTCCTCTTCGAGCCGGGTGAGCCTTGCGCCGATGCCGGGCGCGATCCGAACGGCCTCCTCGTCGGGGACGAAACGCCCCGAGGAGTCGATGAGCTTCAACCTGACGAGCTCCGCCACCGCGTCCACTAGGCCTGAACCACAGAGACCCTCAGGTTCAGCGTCTTCGACGACGCCGAGCTCGAGCTTGTCAGGGGCCATTCTCACCACCTCGATCGCTCCCGAGCCTGCACGCATGCCGCAGCGGATCGCCGCTCCTTCGAACGCGGGACCAGCGGGGGCGGCGGTCGCGACCAGACGCTCGTTGTTGCCGACCACGAGCTCGCAATTCGTGCCGATGTCCAAGAACAGTCGTATGCCCGAATCTCGGTCCATTCCAGATGCGAGAAGACCGGCGACGATGTCGCCGCCGACATAAGCGCCCACAGAAGGAAAGATCACGGCACGGGCGCGCTCATGGATTCTCACACCGACTTGTGCCGCGAGGATCTCGGGGAACGTCCTCGTCGACAAGATGAACGGCGCAACCCCCAATGGCCCGGGGTCGATGCCCAACACGATATGTGTCATGGTCGAGTTGCCTGCAACGGCAATCTCGTAGACCTCTCTCGGCCTCACCCCAGCGGACTCGCAAACGGCCTGTGCCAACTCGTTCAGCGACTCGTGCGCGAGCCGGCAGAGCCGTTCGAGCGCGCCTTGGTCCCTCATGGTCCTGCCGATCCGCGTGATCACATCCGCGCCAAAGCTCTGCTGCTTGTTGAGCATCGACTCCACGGCCACCGACGCGCCTGTTGACAAGTCGAGCAACGTCGCGACGACGGTCGTGGTACCGAGGTCGAACGCGATGGCAAAGAGGCGCTCGGTCGTGTCCCCCGGCTCCACGTCGATCAACACATCGTCGACGACGACAGCGGTCAGTTTGTAGTCGCTTTCGCGCAGCACCCGGCCCAAGGAGCCCAGCACGTGCAGGTCGGGCCGGAGCTCGAGGTCGTCGAGGCTGGACAACAACCGCTCGAGATCGCTCGTCTGGTCATACAGGCTCGGCTCGTTGAGCTCGACATAGCGCTTCTGGACTGCTGGCCGGAGAATCACCTTTCGTCCGACGCCCACCGTCGCTGCCTTCGGGCGCGTGACCTGCGGCGGCACCTCCACATGCAAATCGGTCAAGACCTGGACACGGCAAGCCAGGCGCCATCCCGTGCCGAGCTCGTCGATCGAGAACGCCCGCGTGTCCAACGACGAGATCGGTGCGATGGCGTCGAGCACCTTCACCTTGCACTTGCGACAGGTTCCGTGGCCTCCGCATGTGGAGTCGATGGCGATGCCGTTCCAGCTCGCCGCGTCGAACAGCATCACACCCGGGGGAACGCGGACCTTGCGGCCGGCCGGTTCGAAGACGACATCGAAGCGGCCAGGACCATCGTGGGGCGGCTCACCGTCGTCGGTCGGGCCTTGGCCGGCCATCTCCCCGGCGTCTTGAGCCGCCTGCCCGGCCCCAAAGCCCGTCATCAGCCCTCCAGGCCTGCTAGGCGAACTACGCGACGATCCAGGACATTCCCCACGGATCCCGATTCAACAGCCGGTCGGCGTGTGCACAGTGCTGCCTCCGCCCCAGCCTCTAAGCCGAGGCGACGGCGCGTCTGCGAGTTAGGAGCTCGCGGACTCGGTTCACGGCGCCGGACGCGTCAGAGGCATAGGCGTCGGCTCCGACGGCCTCGGCGTAGTCCTGGGTGACCGGAGCGCCGCCCACCACGACGATGACTTGCTCGCGCAGGCCTGCCTCCTCGAGCGCTTTGATGTTCTCCCTGAACATCGGCATCGTCGTGGTGAGGAATGCCGAGAACCCGACGACGTCCGCGTTGTGCTCGAGCACCGCCTCCACGAACCTCTCCGGGGCCACCTGTACCCCAAGGTCGATGACCTGGAACCCGGCACCCTCGAGCATGATGTTCACGAGGTTCTTGCCAATGTCGTGCACGTCGCCCTTAACGGTGCCCATCACGAAGGTGCCAACCGGTTCGATGCCGGTCGCGGCCAACAAAGGCCTCAGCACCTCGAGCGCGCCGGCCATCGCCCGACCCGCGACGAGCATCTCCGGAACATAGAAGTCACCGCGTTCAAAGCGCGCCCCCGCCTCCTCGAGGGAGGGAATAAGAGCCCCGAACAGCATCGTCTCCGGCTTGATCCCCATCTCGAGCCCTGCCCTGGTGAGCTCGAGCACGACAGCGGGCTCGCCCCCTAGAGCGGCTGCGTGCATCCGCTCGAGCAGCTCTTCTTGGTTCATGCCGCACCTTCTCTCTGTGATCGGTAGCCGCGCAACGAAGACAGGGCACTGGCCTACGCGATGCACCGTAGGGCGAGCCCGTCCCAGCGGTCCTGCGCAACAACGGCAGCCAGATGAAACACAGTTCTACTGTGTGAATCTGAGACGTGTACAAGCGTCAAGCGATCCGAGGGGAACGAGGTGGCGATGTTCGTCAACAGGATGGCGCGGTACGAACTTCTTGCTCCGGACGCGATCGAGACCATCGACCGCGGCTGGCGCCGCATCGTCTCCCAGATCGGAGTGCAATTCGCCAAGCCCGAAGCGGTAGAGCTGTTCCGCCAGGCCGGCCAGAGCGTCGATGGCGAGACAGTCCGGCTCGATCCGGATTTCGTTCTCGAACAGGTCCACAAGGCACCGCGGGAGTTCGACGTGCAGGCTCGCAACCCTGAGAACACAGTGAGTATAGGGGGGGACCACATGGTCTTCACCGGAGTGTACGGACCGCCGTTCGTCAGGGAAGGGGACGTCCGCCGGGACTCCACCATGGCCGACTTCCGCAAGTTCTCGATGCTCGTCCAGAGCTTTCCCGAGCTCGATTCGGTGGGAGGCGTCATCTGCGAGCCGAACGACCTGCCTTTGGAGTCGCGCCACCTCGACATGATCCTGGCCAAGCAGACCCTCACGGACAAGTTCTACTTCGGCGACGTCATCTCGGGGCCCAACGCCCTCGACACGCTCAAGATGACCGAGATCCTCTTCGGTGGTCGCGAGGCCATCGAGAAGACGCCCGCCACGCTCGCGTCCATCAACTGCAACTCACCGCTGCGCTGGGACGGCCGGATGCTCGACGCCCAGTTCGAGTACAACCGCGCAAACCAGGGGGTCGTCCTCACTCCTTTCCTCCTCATGGGGGCCATGTCCCCGGTAACGATCCCGGCCGCGCTCGTCCAGCAGTTGGCCGAGGCGCTGTCCGACGTCGCTCTAACCCAACTCGTCCGTCCGGGGTGCCCCGTCGTGCTCGGGTCGTTCCTGTCGAACATCGACATGCAGACAGGCGCACCGTGTTTTGGGACACCGGAGTCCGCCATCGGCATCTTGTGCACTGGCCAGCTCGCACGGCACTTCGGACTGCCATTTCGTACTGGGGGGGGCCTGACCTCGAGTCAGACGCCCGACGCGCAGGCCGGCTACGAGGCTCTCATGACCATGTTGCCGACGTTTCTGGCCGGAACGAACTTGGTCATGCACTCCGCGGGCTGGCTGGAAAGCGGACTCGTCAGCTGCTACGAGAAGTTCGTCATCGACATCGAGGTGCTCAGGATGCTCCTCGTGGAGTTCACGCCGCTCGAGATCGACGAGGCGTCGCTCGCTTTCGACGCCCACCGAGAGGTCGGCCCGGGCGGGAACTTCCTAGGCGCCGCGCACACGATGCAACGGTTCCGCGACTGCTTCTACCATCCGCTTGTCTCGTCGTCGACGAACTTCGAGCGCTGGACACGCCAAGGGGCGCTGGACGCGAGCGCCCGTGCGACGGGGATCTACGAGAAGGCGCTCGAGGAGTACCAAGAGCCGCCGCTCAACGACGCGATCCGCGAAGAGCTCGAGGATTATGTCAATCGCAGACGCGCGGAGCTCGGCGACTGAACCGGCCACGCGCCATCGCTCTGTGTCAGTCGCCGTTGTAGAAGGGGCTGTTAACTGAGTCGCGCTCGGCGACCAGGCGTGCGGCCGCCTCCGGGTCGCGCCCGTCGACGCACATCTTGACCGCCTTGCCGACCGCCTCGCGGGCCGCCTTGCGGACACCGGTCTCGTCGCTCGCCTGCTTGTCGATCCAGACCGACACGAATACGATCAGATCCTGCGACGCGGTGATCAGGCCGGCGGCGACCGAGTCGAGCACGCCCTGACCGATGCCGAGCTGGGTGGCACCCGAATGCAGGTTGTCGATCTGGTCGTTGGTCGTGGTCGTCTTGTTCATCATCAACGTCGGCGGCCAGATGGGCTCGTAGTGCCGGTAACCGTTCTCCTCGGTCCCGACACAGCAGAGCACCGGCATGTGGCCGGGCGTGGGGTGAGCCCACATGCCCGTTGCTGCCGCGGCGGTCGGGCTGCCTCGCCGTGCCAGCACGACGTTCACGTGACACCCGTTGGGCGAGAAGCCACCCCAGCCCTCACCGATCCGGCCGTCAAGATCCTCCAAGTTCACCGCACACTCCCTCTGCTCGCGTGGACACGCCGACCAGCCTTCATGAGATCGAGTGCGACGCGCAAGACATCGCCCCAGAGGGCCCGAGACGTCGCGACCCTAACCGTGCTTCACGGCCCGGATGAGCACAGTTGCCATCCGGCGCCTGCCGACTCCCTGCTCGACAAGGGGACGAAGGTGTCCTTCGACGATGGCGGCTTCCCCATGGCTGAGAGCCTGCGAGATCGCCTCACCGACTGTCGGAACCAGTGGATTGCCGGCGCTGGCAAGGAAGCGCTCCCAGGGTTGGGGGCCCATTCTTGGCTCGATGTCAGCGCGCAGTTCCATGTGCACTTCGTCGAAGCCCGCCACGGTCACGAAACTGAGCAGGTCTCGCTCATCGAAGTCGAACATGGCGTCTTTCGCCGGGTCCTGGATAACGCTGTAGAACGCGTCGACCTTCGCCGCGAGGTCGGCAATCGGCGACGTGTCGTAGCCGCAGAAGGCGCGCCCATGGTCCTCGATGATGAAGCGGTTGATCGGCTCCCAGAGCGCCAGCCGCCCACCAGGTCGCAGCACCCGGTGGCACTCCCGAAGGCTCGCCGCCTTGTCCTTCACGTAAATCAGGACGGAACGGATCGTGACCACATCCACAGACGCCTTGTGGACCTCTGCGAGATCATCGGCAGACCCGAGGACGAACCGGCATCGATCCAGCACACGCGCTTCAGCTGCGTAATCCCGGCACAGGCCCAGAAGGTCAGCGGAGAGGTCGTTGAGAATCACCCTTCCTGACAGGCCCGCGCGTTCGAGCGCGCCGAAGCCGATCAGTCCGTCACCTGTCCCCAGGTCCAGAACGACGTCTCCTTCTTGGATGCGGGCCGCATCGAGCAGGCGATTCCTCACCGGGACCAGGAAGGCGGCGAACAACTCGCGACGGAGCTCATCGTCTCCGCCGTGGCGGTGCCGGGCGATCCACTGGCACCAAGGGTCGCAGCCCGCGTCATCCTTCATCTGGAGCATCGTACGCACGGCGTCCCGGGCCAGGTGCGCCGAGGTGACACTTCGCGACGTGTGCTGGTCCTCATCGCAGACGACAATGGAAGGGCCATGAGCAAGAAGGCGCTGGTGAGGCAACCGAGCTCCAGACTCGCGGATGGCCTTGTCATGTTCCGCGAGCGCGAGGCCGTCGACGCGGACCTGGCCCTCCGGCAATGGGAGCGCTATGTGAAGGCGCTCCGGGCGGCGGGTTGGGAGACCATCGAGGTGGACCCGATCGACACCTGCCCCGACGGGGTGTTCATCGAGGACACGATGGTCGTCTACCGCAACCTCGCTGTGATCTCGCATCCTGGACATCCGTCTCGGCGGCCGGAGGTCGAGGCTGCCGAGGCGTCGGTCGCCTCCCTCGGCTACTCGGTCAAGCGGATCAGCGCGCCCGGGACGCTGGACGGCGGGGACATCCTCAAGGTCGGCCCCACGATCTACGCCGGCCGCGGTGGCCGAACCAATGCCGAAGCGGTGCGCCAACTTCGTTCGTTCCTCGAGCCGCTCGGGGCTCGGGTCATCGCCGTGCCTGTCACCAAGGTGCTCCACCTCAAGTCCGCCGTCACAGCCCTACCCGACGGCACGATCGTCGGGCACACGCCTGTGGTCGACAACCCAAGCTTCTTCCCCCACTACATGGGCGTGCCTGAAGAGTCGGGTGCCCATGTCGTCGACCTCGGTGACGGACTGGTAATGATGGCTGCCGACTGCCCGAAGAGCACCGAGTTGATCGAGGACCTCGGCTACGAGGTCGTGCGCGTCGATGTGAGCGAGTTCCAGAAGCTCGAGGGAGGCGTCACGTGCCTGTCGGTTCGACTGCGGGACCTGGCGGGCTGAATCAACACGACAGGCCAGGCGCGCAAACCGCCCTGTCCGCCGACGGCACCCGCCACCGGCCCATGCAAGCCTGGGCAACGGCAGTCCTTTCGGTCATGATGATCCGGTGACAGGGACCAGGTTGCCTCGCTCGTCCGCCGGGAGGCAGGGACAGACACACCGGCACTTGCCCGGTGCGCTCTTTCAGTCGCTGCGCGGCTACAAGTCGTCGTTTGCCGGTGTCGACGCGCTCGCCGCCGTGACGCTTCTCGCCGTCGTCGTGCCCGAGCAACTGGCGACCTCCAGGCTTGCCGGCATGCCCCCGATCACCGCCTTCTACGCGTTCATCGCGGGCACGGTTCTCTTCGCCGTGCTCGGGTCGAACCCGCAGATGTCGGTGGGGGCGGACTCCACGATCGCCCCGCTCTTTGCGGTGGGGATCGCCCACCTTGCTCCAATCGACTCGTCCCGCTACGTCGACCTGGTCGGGATCCTCGCCGTGATGGTCGGAGTGATCGTGGCCCTCGTTGGTCTCCTGCGACTGGGCTGGATCGCGCGAATTCCTGTCCGCGCCGATCATCGCCGGCTTCCTCGCCGGCGTGGCGGTCATCATCATCGTTCACCAACTGCCTGACCTCTTGGGCCTGCCTTCGATCAGCGGCTCCACGTTTCATCGAGTCGGGGTGCTGACAGGCGAGCTCGGCCAAGCCAAGGGCTGGGCCCTCGGCATCGGCGTTGTCACGTTCGCGATCGTCGCTGCTGCGCAGCGCTTGGACCACAAGCTCCCGGGCGCCCTTGTCGCTTTGATCGGTTCCACCATCGTCGTTGGCGTTCTCGGCCTTCACTCCCACGGTGTTGCCGTGCTCGGGAGCTTCGCGCACGGAGCGCCGCGGTTTGGGCTGGTGGGCCTCTCATGGTCGGCGTTGGGAAGCGTCGCCCCCATCGCCGCGGTGGTCGCACTCGTCGTCCTCAGCCAGTCGGCCGCCACCACCCGGGCCTTCGCCGACCAGGGCGGATACGAGGTGGACGTTGGAAGAGATTTTCTCGGGGTCGGAGCAGGAAGCATCGTGGCGGGACTCTGTGGCTCATTTCCCGTGAACGCGAGCCCTCCCCGGACAGCCGTCGTGGCCTCGGCCGGAGGCCGCACCCAGGCTGCTGGTCTCGGCGCTGCAATCGCGCTGGCGCTGCTGGTGCCGGCCGCAGGCCTGTTGAAGGACGTGCCCTTGGCGACCCTGGCGGGAGTGCTGATCTTCGTGGCGACGCGGATCTTTCACGTCCGCGACCTCGTCGCCATCGCACGCTTCGACTGGTTCGAGTTCGTGCTCTCGGTGATCACCCTGCTCACGGTGGCTCTCGTCGGTGTCGAGCAGGGCATCGGCGTAGCAGTTGGCCTCGCCGTCCTCGACCGCACCCGACTCAGCGCTCGCCCTCAGCTGCATGTCCTCGGCCGCATGCCCGGCACGACGAGCTGGGCACCCTTGAGCAGCACCGCCAACGCCGCCCAGGTACCCGGGATCTTGGTCGTGCTCTTCGCGACGCCGCTTTGGTACGCGAACGCGGTCCACTTCCGAGCCAACGTGGATCAGGCGCTGGAGCGCGCCGAAGGGACGCCGAGGCTCCTCGTTCTCGACGCGATGGGCATGAGCGACATCGACTACACCGGGTCACATGCGCTCCGGGAGGTGCTCGACAAGCTTGATCGGCAAGATATCGAGGTCGCGGTGGCCCGGGCAGGGTCGCACTTGCGCCAGGGCTTGACCCGCAGCGGCTTGCTCGAGCGCATCGGCGCCCACCGTTTCTTCCCTTCAGTCGATGAGGCGGTCACTGCTCTGGGCTCGAGGAGCTCAGACGGCTGAATGTCGATCCCGCGAAGCCGAGAAGAAGGCGTGCGGCATTCTCGAGAAAGCGGCGCGTCAAAGAGGCCGAGAACGCGGGCCGTCCAACTTTGAATACGGCGAAGCCGTGCAAATCACCCGTGACGGTCGACCAGTGGCGGAGCTTCGGCCCTCGGGAGCTCAGGCCTGCTGCTTCACAGTGACTGCGAAGCGAGGTCTACGTCCCCGCAGAGGTGCACCACAACGCCGAGTTGGTCGAAGGCGGCTGCTTTGGCAACCAGGGCGCGGTCAGCCTGGTCGGCATCGGGCGCGTAGACGACCTGCACGTGATTGGCCTTGTGCCGAGCCATGAACTGGTCGCGGCTCACTCCGTGCAATACGGCGTGCATGATGGGCCACTCGTAATTGGTCGCCCGCCACCGGCGCTCGGTCTCCTCGGCCGGAAGCTCGATAGCACGCCCGCGTCCGATGTCGTAGTGAAGCGCCCCATCCATCACGTACAAACGGGACCAGACGATCTCACCGGGCCTGGAGACGCCGCGCAGGGTGCCACCGCCCAGCGGAAAATACACCGGGGACTGACGCATGCTGGTCGCACCGGCGTAGCCGTCGACGAAGTGGGAGGCGGGCACCGAGCCCGAGATCTCGAAGACCCACACGAACTGGCCACCGAAGTCTTCGCCCCAGCGGACATCGTGAAGGGTGGTGGAGGGGTCCAGTCCCATCGCTGTCCAGACCCGGTTGGTGACAAGGGCGTCGACGGCGACGCCTTCGTCCACTTCGTTGAAGTTCGGTAGCGCCTCACCGTCCCAAAGGACCCGCGAGCCGTCCCGGCTCCGCACCGGCGGACGGTCAGGGTTGTTGAGCAGCCCTTCGGCGATGTCCGACGCGGCCACGAGGTCCTTCAGGCCCTGTTGGTACTGGATGCCGACACAATCGAGCCCGAAATCGTCACTTATCCGTAGAGCCGCGATGTACATGGCGAACTGCTGGCGTAGTTGCTCGTCGGTCAGCTCGGTGGCCTCGTCCTTGCCGGTGCAAAAGGTCATGCCGCGATCGCTCAACCAACGCCGGACGGCCGTCGTCTCCTCTTGGCCGACCCTCGCCATCTCGGCATAGAGCGCGCTCTGGGAGAGCCTCTCCTTGTAGATCCCGATGCCATTGAGAAGGTCGTCGTCGATTATTGCGTTGTACATGCCCATGCACCCCTCGTCGAACACGCCCAAGATGGCCTTGTCGATGCGGAGCTTGTTGGCAACGGTGAGGCCGAGCTGGAATTCGGGGCTCGAAACAGGCAGCGCAGGCAGCGGGCGAACGTGGGACGCATCGTGAACGATATTTCCCGTCTCCGTCCACTGCTTTATCCCACCACGGAACCATTCGTCGGTGAAGTCCGTGCTCCAGATCGTTGAATATTCCCTTCCCATCTTGGTCATGGACGCGTTCAGATTGAGCAGCCCCACCAAGCCAGGCCACGTGCCGTCGAAGTTGGCAACGGTAAGGACCGGCCCGCGATGGGAGCGGAGGCCAGCCAGGACATGGTGGCTGTACTGCCATACAGTTTCGGCCACCACCAAAGGTGCATCTACGGGTATCTGAGCGAAAACGGACATTCCCATACGCTGGCTGTCGATGAACCCGTGGCCTTTGACCGGGTCGTACGCATGGGCCCGGCGAGTCGACCACCCGAGGTCGGCCAGGGCAGAGGTCAGGGACCGTTCCAGCTTCTCCTGCGTTGGCCAGCCGGCTGTGTTCGGTGACTGTCGCAGGTCCCCACTGGCAACGAGCCAAACGGTCTTGGGCTCCAGGGCGGGCCGCTCAGAGATTGTCGGAAGCTTGTAATTGGGCATGCCTGGTCCTCGTCTTGGTGGTCGTGTGCCTCGTGAGGGCTAATGAGCAATGGCCACGATCGTACTGGAATGACCCGGGATCCGCGGCCCCTGACCGCTGGACGAGACACTCAGGGCGGTATTTCGAGCCAGGGTCGCGGAGTCAGCAACGGGCGCTGTGCCGGGGTTATCGTCGAGGCGCGGCTGAAATGCGGGCCAGGCCTGCCGGTTCTGGACGCACTGTTCGGCGGTCGTAGAGGAGGAACGAAATTGATCTCCGGCAGGGAGTTCCGTCTCTGGTACCGCCAGGCGGCGAGCAAGTGGCTGGAGGCGCTCCCCCTCGGCAACGGCAGGCTCGGGGCCATGCTGTGGGGCGGACCCCAACAAGAGAGGGTGGACCTCAACGTCGACACCTTGTGGTCTGGCGGTCCCCACACCGCCCGCCCGGACGGCTCTGCTGGCGTGTTGACGGCGCTGCGTGCCGCCGTCCTCGAGCGCCGTGCGTATGCGGAAGCCGACGCGCTCGCCCTTCGCCTGCAGGGTTCGTTCAACGAGGCCTACCAGCCGCTCGGGTACCTGATCGCCGGCTTTGCAGACAGCGGCGAGGCCCAAGACTACGAGCGATCCTTAGACATGCGGAACGGCATTGCCTCGGTGCGCTACGAGGTCGGGGGATCTGTCTACGAGCGGGAAGCTCTTGTTTCTGCCCCGGGCGGGGCCTTCGTGATGCACCTGAGGGCGTTGGGGACCGGGAAGCTGAATGTGACCCTCGAGCTCGGGAGCCCCCACCCGAGCAGACGGGACCAGGAGGCCGACGGTGTTGCCTGGCTGGAAGGCAGGGCGCCTTCGCACGTCGTTCCCCGTTATTGGGACAAAGAGCCGGCCATCGTCTACGACGACGCTTTCGGCTTGCGGTTTGTCGCTGGCTTGGCGCTCAGGGCTGACGGCGGCGTGATTCGCTCCGTGAGCGCGGGATCTTTGCGGGTGGAAGGCGCCCGATCCCTCACCTTGTTCGTGGCAGCCGCCACGGGGTACGCGGGTTACGGCACCTCGCCGGTCGAAGACCCTGCCGCTCTCCGGCACACGTGCCGGGAGGTCCTGGCCCCCCTGCTCAGCGATCCTTACGACGTCATCAGGGCGAGGCATGTGCGCGATCACGCCGCGCTCTTCGACCGGTGCTGGTTGCAACTTGGGCGAAGCGAAGGCGACCGGGTACCGACTGACGAGCGGCTCCGGGCCCTGCGCCAAGGCAATAGCGACGAGGGGCTATGCGCTTTGTTGTTCCACTACGGCCGCTACCTCCTGATAGCGAGCTCGCGTCCCGGCACCGAGCCAGCCAACCTGCAGGGGATCTGGAACGACCAAGTGCGCCCGCCCTGGAGCTCCAACTGGACGACCAACATCAACACCGAGATGAACTACTGGCACGCGGAGACCAGCAATCTGGCCGAGTGCCACGAGCCGCTCATGGACCTGGTGGCGGACCTTTCAAGCGCCGGCGTCAGCACGGCCAAGGACTTCTATGGTTGCAGGGGCTGGGCGGCTCACCACAACGTGGATCTGTGGCGTTCGACCTGGCCGACAGGCGACCAGGCGGCTCACCCGTATTGGGTGAACTGGCAAATGGGCGGTCCCTGGCTCTGCCAGCACCTATGGGAGCACTACGCCTTCTCCGAGTCCCGGTCCGTTCTGGAGCGCGCTTACCCTGCAATGCGCGGGTCGGCCCTCTTCTTGCTCGACTATCTGACACGAGGGCCGGACGGGAAACTGGTCACCTGCCCGTCGACATCACCAGAGAACAGTTTCTTCAGCCCCGACGGCACGGAAGCCGCCGTCAGCGCCGCGTCGACGATGGATATCTGGTTGACCAGGGATCTGTTTCGCCACTGCATCGCTGCCTCGGAGATCCTTGGCCTGGACGAGGAGCTGCGGGCGAGACTGACAAGCACACTGGCGATGCTTCGCGACCCTCAAGTGGCCGCCGACGGCCGCCTGCAGGAGTGGTGGGAGGACTTCGGTGAACCGGAACCCGGGCACCGTCACCTGTCACACCTGTTCTGCGTTTATCCAGGTGACGAAGCGACGCCGAGGTCAACCCCTGAGCTGGTGGCAGCCGCGCGACGCTCGCTCGAGCACCGCCTGGCGAACGGGGGCGGCGGACCGGGTTGGAGCCGAACATGGGTGGTCGGGCTATGGGCGAGGTTGCTCGAGGGACGCCTGGCCTGGGAGAGCCTGCGTGATCTCATCAAGGGTTCCCTGTCCGACAACTTCTTCGGCTCCCACGACCCGGGCGTGTTCCAAATCGACGCCAACTTCGGGGCTGCAGCTGCCATCGCCGAAATGCTGCTCCAGAGCCATGCGGGAACCCTCGACCTGTTGCCCGCCTTGCCCCCGGCGTGGCCTGAGGGTCAGGTTGCCGGCCTCCGGGCGCGAGGGGGGTTGGCCGTGGGCATCACATGGGAGCAAGGGCGCGTGACTGAGGTCAGCCTCGACGTGCCGAGCACCCGGGTGGTGAAGCTACGTTGCGATACCCTGCTCCGGCTCACGGCAAGTCAGCCGGTAGAGGCCAGGTTCTCGCCAACCGACGAGCCGGGAGTGAGCGTTCTCGATGCTCCTGTCCCTGGGACTTACAGGTTGCGAGCGGACGTGTAGCCGCACTGCCAGCGGGTTGCCCAAATCCAAACCCGGACGTGATGGGGCGGCCCTCACCGGTTTGATTGGGGGTTCTCGCCTAGAGAGGCTCCTCGGGCACAACCGGCGAGGTAGCCCCAGGTGGCGCCGTGCTCTCGCGCACGATGAGGTCGGTGGCCAACTCGACACGACGCCTGGGCGGCTCGCCGCCTTCGGCGCCCTCGAGCAACGTGAGTACTGCTACCGCAGCCATCTCCGTCAGCGGCTGGCGCACCGTCGTCAGCGCGGGAGTAATCCACGCGGCAAGCGGGATGTCATCGAAACCGACGACGCTCAGATCCTCGGGAACACGAAGGCCGGCTTCGCGCGCTGCACGCAGGACGCCCAGAGCGGACAGGTCGCTCCCTGCAAAGATCGCGGTCGGGCGTTCCCTTAGATTGAACAGGACCTTCGCCTGCTCGTACCCGGCTTTCACGCGGAAGTCGCCCGGTCTCACAAGCTGGTCATTCACCGAAAGACCTGCCCTCTCGAGGGCGGCGCGGTAACCGTCGAGGCGTGCTCGGCTGCACAGCAGTTCAGGGGCGCCCGTAATTATCCCAATCTGCCGGTGCCCCATGTCCACCAAGTACTTGGTCGCGGCCAGTCCGCCCGCCCAGTTGGTGGCACCGACCGAGCTAACCTCCGGACCCGGCTCCGCAGTCGGGTCAATCACAACGATCGGCAGACCCCGCACGGCGAGCTCTCCCCTTTGGCGCTCGGAAAGCTGAGAGAGAAGCAGGATGATCCCTCGGGTGCCGCGGGAGGTGATGTGGTCGAACCAGACTCGGCGCTCGTCTCCCTCCGACAGCGCAGTAAAGGCGACCGTGAGCCCATGAGCTTGAGCAGCCGCAGCTGCCCCTCGGACAAGCTCGATCGCCCAAGGGCTGTCGAAGTCGTTGAACACGACGTCGATCAGTGGAGGCGCATCGCCGCTCCCCCGCTTGCGGTACCCGGAGCTCACGAGGACGTCCTGGACCAACTTGCGCGTCCGGGGAGAAACGTCAGGCTTGCCGTTCAGAACCTTGGACACCGTCGCTGTCGACAAGCCAGTCTCTTCCGCGATCCGTGCGATCGTGACCGGCCGACGGGCGCCGTCGTGTTGCGGCGCTTGTCGCGGCACCTGGACAGCCTGTGAGGCGGCACGAGCGCCGTTGCTTGACGTCTTGGGGGCGTACCCATCACGGCCAGTCATCTCACCCGACGATGATAGCGGCATCTTTCGGGTTCGTCACCTAAACCTACAGTCCCGAGGCTCGTCGGGGAGACGGCTAATTCGGCATTGTTGAGAGGCTGAGTTGCACCACGGCCTCCTGCCACCACCGAGGGCAACCAGACGGAGCTCGTATCACCGCAGGCAGACAGCACTATCAGACTCTTGACTCCGGGAAAGCACGGGTGTACGGTGCCGTTCGTAATATCTACGCAAAGAGTTCGAAATATCTCGGTCCGATGTTAACCGAGTTGAGCCGTCCAAGAAAGGGGGTTGGTCTGTTTTGCCTCTGGCAGAGGTGATCATGAGAGTTCGGTTCCACCCCGGAAGGGGCGAGCGAGAAGGGGAAAAGAATTGTCCCGAGCATCACTGAAGGACCCACGGCTACATCGCAGGGGAGCCTCCCTTTTGGGAGCCAGCCTGTTGGCAGGCTTTGCCGCCATTGCTGCCGCCGCAGTACCCGCCACTGCTTCGTCCGCCGCAAGACTTTCGTCCGCGCCGACAGCCACCATCAGCGTGGAGGTCCAAGACCAAGGCAAGAACCTTGACAACTATTACATGGCGCAGGCTGCGGCCTTTAACAAGACCCATCCCGGCGACCATGTCAACATGGACGTCGTCCCCACCAACAACGTCTACAAACAAAAGCTCCTACTCGAACTCCAAGGCAACAACCCCCCGGCGCTGTTCCAAACCTGGGGCGGCGGCATCTTCCAGCAGTACATAACCGCCAAGGTGGTCCAACCCATCGGTGACCCCGGCCAGAGCGATGCTGGTCAACCCACCTGGGAATCCGACTTCCTGTCATCGACCCTCGGCAGCTGCACTTACGGCGGGGTCCTCTACTGCATGCCTTTCACGGGCACGCAGCCTGTCTTCTTCTTCTATAACAAGCCCTTGATGGCCCAATACCACCTGAGCTTCCCCACCACGACGACCCAGCTCATCGCCGACGTCACGCTCTTGGCCAAGCACAACGTCACCGCTATCGCCCTGGGCAACAACGGCGAGTGGGAAGGCCTCATGTACCTGGAGTACTTCACGGACCGGGAGGGCGGCCCTCAAGTGTTCCTGAACATCCAGAACAACAAGCCGGGGGCGTGGTCCAACCCCGCTGTCATCAAGGCCCTCAAGGACATCCAGACCCTGGTCAAGGACAAGGCTTTCGAACAAGGCTACGACGCCATTGACTGGGGAACCGGGTTCACCACGGCCATGATCTACAACGGTGTGGCCGGCATGGAGCTCATGGGGGACTGGGACATCGGCTTCTTCACCTCCGATGCCCCGGCATGGGTCAACTCCGGCAAGCTTGGCATCGGGGCTTTTCCCGCGGTGCCAGGCGGGGCGGGCAACCCAGCTGACCTGGAAGGCAACACGACCACCTACGCGGGCCTGGCCGCCCACCTAAGTGCCGCGCAGACCTACGTGGCTGAACAGTTCGCCAAGTGGATCTGGGACACGCCGGCGTACGCGAAGGAGCTGATCGCCCAAGGCGCGGTGCCTGCGCTGAAGGTCAACCCGAGCGCTTTCAACGCCGTCCCGAAGTTGAAGCAGTACCTCATCCCCATTTACAACGCCGTCCTGAAGGCGCCCTACTTCCAGTACTCCTGGGACCAGGCTCTCGGCGCGACCAAGGCTCAACCCATGCTGGACAACCTCGCCAAGGTGTTCGAGCTCCTGGAGACCCCGCAGCAGTTCGCCGCGGCTATGAACAAGCTCCAGTAAAGGTCCTGACCTAGGCAACTACTGAACGGCCGAAGGCCCGGCCCGCGTCCTCCTTGTGGGCCGGGCCTTCCACGACCAGAGGTGAGCCCATGGCAGTTAGTACTGCGCTTCTCGGCGACAACCAAGCGGGTCGAGCCCGTCCCGGCTATACGACAGCCCGCCGCCGCAACTTCCTGGCCGACCTGCTCGGGATCTCACCAACATTGGTCCTGTACGGAGCTTTCGTCGTGATCCCGACAGCCCTAGCCCTGTTCCTCTCCTTCACCAACTGGGACGTGCTCGGCCCGCTGACATGGGCGGGGTTCTCAAACTGGCGCCGCTTCTTCTCGGACCCGGTAGCCCACCATTCCTTGCTCGTGACCTTCGAGCTTGCTGGCTTCAGCTGGCTGGCGCAGACTCCGTTGGCGATGGCCCTCGGTATATTCATCGCCGGGAGACAGCGTTACCGCGCTGTCTACGCGGCCATCTACCTGGTGCCTCTTTTGCTTTCCACCGCGGGGCTGTCCCTCATGTGGGAGGACGTCCTCTTCCCTCAGTTCGGCGGGCTCGCCTGGCTCGGTGTCCACTTCCACATGAACTTCCTCAACCAGAATTGGATCGGGAGCCCCGGCCTTGCCCTCTTCACGATCATAGTCATCATCGCCTGGCAGTTCGTCCCGTTCCATACGCTCATCTTCCAAGCAGGCAGGCGCGCCATACCGGCGGCGCTTTATGATGCCGCCACGGTTGATGGTGCGAATGTGCGCCAAGCCTTCTGGCACGTGACACTGCCTCAGCTGCGCTACAGCATCGTAACGTCGTCAACACTGGTCCTAGTCGGCTCCCTGACGTATTTCGACATCATCTACATCTTGACTTTGGGCGGGCCGGGCGACACGACCCGGGTCCTGGCGATGGACATGTACAACACCGGCTTCGTCGAGACGGAGTTCGGCTATGCGAGCGTCATAGCAACTGTCCTAGGCGTACTTGGGATTCTCGTGGCCCTCGCGCTTGTCAGGTTGACGGGGTTCGGATCGATGGAGGGGGGCCAAGAGGGCATATGGTAACGACAGCCCCGCAACGCGTTGCAGGCAGGCGCGCCGGCCGGGCCACGGGCCGGCAACGGCGACGCGCCCGCTCGGAGGCCTTGAGTGGCATCAAGGGTGGCTCGAAAGGCCTTCGCGGCATCAGCTTCGTCTTGGGCACGATCTGGTTGGTGATCGTGCTCGGCCCCATTTACTACATGGTCCTGGCGAGTTTCCGGTCCGGTAATCAGTACTTTACGGCAAACGCCTGGCTGCCGACGGGCGGTCTGACTCTCTCGTCGTACTCGACAATGTTCCACGGATCCGGTATAGGAACGGTGCTCCGTAACAGCGCCGAGCTGGCGGCGGGCACGATCGCACTCGTCACGGTGCTCTCGCTCGGGGCCGCCTACCGGATCGTCCGGCGAGGTTCTCGTTACGCGGCCGTCTCGTTCCGCCTCATACTCTTCGGCATCGCCGTGCCTATCCAGGCGATCGTAATACCGCTCTTCTTCATCACGACCAAGATCCATATCTACGACAAGCTCTACGGCCTCGTCCTAGTGATCGCGGCATCGCTCGTCCCAGTGGCCGTGCTCCTGATGGTCAACTACGTGCGGCTGATACCACGAGAACTCTACGATGCGATGGCCGTCGACGGGGCGGGCCAATGGACTACTTTTACCCGCCTGGTCTTCCCCATGGCTCGTCCGGTGCTGGCTGTGGTCAGTATTTACGCTGGTCTCGGGGCCTGGAACAACTTTCTCCTGCCGCTCATCCTTACCCAGTCCAATAACGACATGGTGCTTCCTCTGGGGTTGTACCGCTTCGCCACCAACTCGGAGTACGGTATCAACGTGCCGGTTGTGATGGCCTTCGTCTTCTTCACGATGGTACCAATCTTGCTTCTCTATATTGTCCTGCGCCGCCAGTTCGTAAAGGGCATCGGCGGGTTCGCCCTCCGTTGACCCCTGGCAGCCCCGCAAGGTGTCGGTTGTTGGTACGCGACGAATTTCCGAGTACAGCACCGAGGTAAACATATGACTACCACTGCATACACCGATGCCACTTTGGCGATAGAAGACCGGGTCAGCGACCTGATCGACCGTATGGACCTCGACGAGAAGTTGGCCCAACTGGGGGCAATTGGGTTTCCAGACCTGATCAAAGACGAACGCTTCGACGAAGATGCGGCGCTGGTTGTGGTCCCCCATGGCATCGGCCAAGTCACGCGTATAGGTGCCACCACCGGTCTCGAACCGGAGCAAAGTGCTGAGCTGTTGAATCAGATCCAACGGCTCGTAGTTGAACGCACACGCCTCGGGATCCCCGTAATAGTGCACGAAGAATCGCTGGCGGGCTATTGTGCCCGGGACGCCACGGTGTTCCCTCAGGCCTTCGCCCTCGCCTGCAGTTGGGATCCCGATCTGGTGCAGGAGGTGGCCGACAAGATCCGGCTCCAGTTGCTGGCTGTGGGCGCCCGGCACAGTTTGGCGCCCGTGCTCGACGTGGCTCGAGACCCCCGGTGGGGACGTTTGGAGGAAACCTACGGCGAGGATCCTGTGCTGGCCGGGGTGCTGGGAGCGGCCTACGTGCGAGGCATGCAGACTGACGACTTGTCCCGGGGCGTCCTCGCCACCGGGAAGCACTTCTTGGCCTACGGGCTTTCCGAGGGTGGCCGCAACCACGCTCCGGTCCAAGTTGGGCCACGGGAGCTGCGCGAGGTCTATGCGGAACCTTTTGCCGCTGCCATACGCGACGCCGGGTTGGGGTCGGTAATGAGCTCCTACAGTTGCATCGACGGGCTCCCTGGCAGCGGGTCAGCCGAGATCCTGACGCGGCTGCTTCGCGACGAGCTCGGGTTCGAAGGCATCGTAGTGGCCGACTATTCGGCCGTCAGCTTCTTGATGAGCTACCACCGAGTGGCCGCCGACCGGTCCGAGGCTGCCGTCAAGGCCATCACCGCCGGCCTCGACCTAGAGCTTCCCGCTCTCGATTGTTTTGGCGCGCCGCTCAAAGCCGCGGTAACGAGCGGAAAGGTTCCCATGGCTGTGGTCGACAGGGCCGTCCGCCGCGTTCTGACGGCCAAGATGCGCCTAGGCCTGTTCGAGTCGCCATATATAGACGCTGGCCAAGCCAGGCTCGTCTTCGCCGACGCGGCCAACGCCAGCCTGGCCAGGAAGGCCGCCACGCGAGGCATTGTCCTCTTGGCCAACGACGGCGTCTTGCCGTTACCAGAGCACGTGTCGAAGGTGGCGGTCATCGGGCCGGCGGCCGATGACCGGCGCTTGCTACAAGGGGACTACCACTACCCCGCGCACCAGGAACTGTTCCTCGATTCCGATGGGGCACCGGTGCTCGACCGGCCGTCTTTGGCAGCCACCTCTAAGGAGGCAGGCACTGCTTCGGAGCCTGCTCCGAACACCTTTGCCGGTGTCAGCTCGAAGCACAAGATCTCTGACGCTGTTGACCTGCCCAGTGGAAAAGGGGCGCTCAAACCCGGCAACTACTACACCGAGCACATTACGCCGCTCGCTGGGCTCAGGGCCGCCTTGGGTCCCCGGGTTGAAATTGCCTACGAGAAGGGTTGCGAGCTACTGGGGGACGACCGCTCAGGTTTCCCGGCTGCGGTCGCCGCGGCGAAGCGAGCCGACGTCGCCATCGTGGTGCTCGGAGGCCGTTCCGGGCTGAACGAGAGTTCAACGGTGGGAGAAGCTCGCGACGCCACGAACCTCAGGCCGACGGGCGTCCAGGAAGAACTGGCCAGCGCCGTGGCGGCAACAGGCACCCCTACTGTGCTCGTCGTCATGAGCGGGAGGGCCCACGAGCTGAGCGACGTGGCCGACAAGGTACAAGCTCTGCTCGTCGCCTGGCCGCTTGGGGAACAGGGAGGCAATGCTCTTGCCGATGTCCTGTTGGGCCGTGCCGAGCCCACTGGCAGGTTGGCAGTGACCCTTCCGCGGGCCACCGGGCAGGTCCCGCTCTACAGCAGCCATCGTTCCGGGGGTGCGCGTTCGGTCTTCCACGGCGATTACACAGACTGCGCTTGCACCCCACTGTTCAGTTTTGGCCATGGCCTCGGGTACACGACGTTTGGCTACGCGGATATCACGGCCAAGGCCCGCGACACTTCGTCCAACATCACTGTGGGGGTGACCGTGACCAACACGGGGTCTCGCGCAGGCGAGGAACTCGTCCAGCTTTACGTGTCGGACTTGGTGGCGTCGGTGGCCAGACCGGATGCCTCCCTCATCGGCTTCGCCCGGCTGCACTTGGGCCCAGGCGAAGCTGCGCGGGTGACCTTCGCCGTCCACCCAAGCCGCCTCGCCTTTTATGACGAGGCCATGCGGTTTGTCGTGGAGCCCGGCCTTTTCCGCTTTGCCGTGGGCGCGTCATCGTCTGACATCCGCCAAAAGGCAGTCGTAAACGTGACCGGGCCGGTGGCCTCCTATTCGCAGAGGTCAATTGTGGCTGTCACCGCTGTCGTGGAACGGCGCAACGGTGGCGAAGTGGTCTCTCCAACTCACAAGTGACACAACAGATCGCAGTGGTGAGTCGGCGCGACCCCCGGCTCAGCTAGCCCGATCAGGGTCTCGTGAGTGACGCCCGGCCGCCCGCCGGTTCAGGCCCAGATGGCAGACCCGTTCTCGTAGTCGAAGAAGTTGAGCCGCTCGGTGTCGACGGCGAAGGTGGCTCGTGAGCCGGCCTTGAGCTCACTGCGGGGCGAGACCCGGGCGACGCCGGCAGCCCGCGCGACTCCGGTCTGAAGTGTCTGGAGCCCTTCGAGCTCACGGGTCTCGGCGGCGGCCTGGGCCTCTTCTGACTGGACGCGCGTGGCGTCGATGATGAAGTGCACCTGCAGCTCGTTGCCGAGGGCCTCGATCAGCTCCACGTCGGCGCTGAGGGTGGTGCCCGGTGCGGTCACCGGTGCCAAGGCGGCGTCTGTGAGGTGCTCGGGACGGATGCCGAGGACCACCTTGCGGTCCTTGTAGCCCCGGAGGCCCGGGCGGGCCTTAAAGAGGGCGTCGGACAAGTTGAGCGACTGGGAGCCCACCTTGACCTGCGTGGCGTCGGAGGAGATGACCGCCTCGTACAGGTTCATGGCGGGAGATCCGATGAAGGCGGCCACGAACAGGTTGTCGGGGTGCTCGTAGAGCGCCTGGGGCGAGTCGCACTGCTGGAGCCGGCCCATGTGCAAGACGGCCACCCTGTCGCCCATGGTCATGGCCTCGGTCTGGTCGTGGGTGACATAAAGCGTCGCCACCCCGACGCGCCTTTGGATGCGGGAGATCTCGGCGCGCATCTGCACGCGCAGCTTGGCGTCGAGGTTGGACAAGGGCTCGTCCATCAAGAACACCGAGGGCTCGCGCACGATGGCGCGTCCCATGGCGACGCGCTGGCGCTGGCCGCCCGACAGCTGCCCGGGCTTGGAGTTCAGGTACTCGGTGAGGCCCAACAGCTGGGCGGCCTCGCGGACCTTGGTGTTGATCTCGGCCTTGGGGAACTTTCTCAGCTTCAGGGCGAAGCCGATGTTCTGGGCCACGGTCATGTGCGGGTACAGGGCGTAGTTCTGGAACACCATGGCCACGTTGCGGTCCTTGGGGGGCAGGTCGTTGACGGCCTTGCCGCCCATGCGAAGCGTCCCCGAGGTGATGTCCTCCAGGCCCGCCACCATCCGAAGAGCCGTCGTCTTCCCCGAGCCGGACGGGCCCACCAGCACCATCAGCTCGCCCTCGGCGACGTCGAGGTCCAGGTCGGACACCGCGGGCAGGCCGTTGGGGTAGACCTTGCTCACCTTTTCCAGGTTCACAGTTGCCATGGAGTCTCCTTGATGGCCATCAAGCTGGTCTTGGTCGAAAAGTCGCCTTAGGTTACCTTCATACTAGGTCACGGTCGTGTCAAACCGCCATACCGCACTGCCCGGCGAGCCAACCGGAAATGACCCTGTAAGAACCTGACATGCCCGGATTACCTGGTCGTGTTCCCCTGTCCGACAGAGATGGTATCGGCGTCGCCCCGGCCGAAACGTCGCGACCGAGCGGAGGCCCAGGAGCCCTGGACCACCCTCATGGGGATGTGCGAACAATTTGGGCCGTCGAGCTCAATCTTGGTTCGTGAAGACCCCGATATCGACCCCTGCTCCGTCGCGGAGGAAGACTGGGATCCGTTCCAACGGAGCGTCAGCTGTCACGACGGCGCCGCCTGGCACACTTGCTCCCGTCCAGGTGTCTGTCCATTTCGCCCCGGCCGGCAGATACACGGTCCGACCGTCCGCTCCCGGCTCCAGCACCGGAGCCACCAATAGGTCTGGTCCGAACATGAACTGGTCGTCTATGTCCCAGCACCTCTCATCGTGGGAAAACTCGAGGAGCAACGGCCGCATGATGGGTACGCCGGTCTTGCTGGCTTCTCTTGCCACGGCGTGCAGGTAAGGCCGCAGACGTTCGCGAAGGAAGATGTAGTCCCTCAGGATCGAGTAAGCCTCCTCACCGAAAGACCAGATCTCATTGGGGCCACCTGTCATGTCCGCGCTCATCGCAGCGTTGGGGAGGCGGTCCCCATGGACCCGGAACAGCGGGCAGAACGCCCCGTACTCGAACCAGCGCACGAAAAGTTCCCTATATGTCGGGTCGTCCGGGTCGCCCTTGTAGAAGCCACCAATGTCGGTCGTCCACCATGGAATGCCGCTCATGGCCATGTTGAGCCCTGCGCGGACCTGCACCCGAAGCGACTCGAACGTCGACGGTATGTCACCGGACCAGACTGCCGCGCCGTAGCGCTGGCTGCCGGCCCATGCCGACCGGCACAGCAGGAGCACTTCCTCCTCTCCACAGCCGACCATGTGTTCGTAGAACCCGCGAACGTGCTCACGGGGATAGAGGTTTGCAACTTCGAGACCGGGGCCAGCTGCGAAGTTCAAGCTCGCGGGGAAGCTTGGCTGCATCTCGGGTTCGCAGGCGTCGAGCCAGAAGACCCGGATCCCCGCCTTGTGGTAGTTCTTCTCGACCTGCTCCCAGATATAGTCGCGGGCTGCGGGATTGGTGGAATCGTATATGGACACCCCGATCCAGGACTTCACGCCTCGTTCCGGCCAGGTAACGTGCACCGGTGTGCTCTGCTCGCTCGAGATAAACAGGCCGCGATCCAACATAGGCTTGTAGTTGGCCGATAGTGGGCTGACAGAAGGCCAGACTGAGACCATGAGCTCGGTGCCCATCGACCTGAGCTCATTGACCATTGCAGCCGGGTCGGGCCATTCGCCAGAATGGAAGCCCCAGTCACCCAAGTACTCCCAGTGGAAGAAGTCGCTCACGATTAGCGCCAGCGGGATTCCTCGGCGGTGGTATTCCCGAGCTACTTCCAGCAGTTCCTCTTGAGTGCGGTAGCGAAGCTTACTCTGCCAGAAGCCGCTTGCCCAAGAAGGCAGCTCGGGTGTGTGCCCAGTGGCGTCGGCATAATGCGACAGGATCTCTACGGGCGTGTCGCCGACGGTCACCCAGTAGTCGATTTGGCGCGCGCTATCGGCAACCCAGCGAGTCCCGTTGTTGGCAAGCTCAACCCGCCCTACTGCTGGAGAGTTCCACAGGAACCCATGTCCCCTGCTCGAGACCATGAAGGGCACCGAGACCTCGCCATTTCGCTGGACAAGGTCCATGACGAGGCCCTTCTGATCGAACCGGCCGTGGAGGTGCTGACCGAGACCGTAGAGCTTCTCCCCGTCGTAGGCCTTGAAGCGCTGCTCTATGCGGTAGTGCCCATTGCCGTTCGCCGCGAACAGCCGGGACCCTGGCCACCAAGGGTGCGCCCTCTGCTCGGAAAGCAGCTCGCGGTCGTCGTCGGAACGCCAGAAGCTGACCAGCCCGTCTGGGGAGATCTGAGCCCTGAGCCTCCCGTTGACGAGGGTGGTCCTGTCACACGTCGCGCCAGCTGACGGAGCGGGGCGAGGCGTGATCAGCGCGCCCGGGAGCTCCTCTAATGACTGGGCTTGACCGGCACGCACTCTGATCGAGTCTTCGCCCCAAGCCTCCAAGCGCAAGCGCTCATGGCCCGAGGAGTACTCGAGCGCTGCTCCGGTGTCATCGAGCATTCTGGTACCTTTCTGGATCTTGTTCTCTGATTTCAGCCTTTGGGCGCACCGGCCCTGAGCCCGCCGAGCACACCGCGCTGCCCGGAGGCACGGCGAACGAAGGCCCGCACTCGGTTCCAACACCCTCAGTGACGATCGGCAGCCCCTATGCGAACTGGGTCAGCCAGCTCTTGTTCGCCGCGAACATGTCATCGGTCAACTTCCATATCTCGTCCAGGGAACAAACCGCGGCGGTCAGCGGATCAAGTGCCATCGCCTGGTAGATGGCCTCCCTGTCTCGCTCGAGGTGCCCTTTTACGACAAGCTCCTGCACGGCGATGCTGCTCCGGTTCAACGAGGCCAGCTGAGGTGGGAGGGCTCCCACGGCACAGGGGTGAACTCCCCCCCTGTCAACAAGACACGGGACTTCGACGCACGCCCCAGCAGGCAGGTTGGTGATGAGTTCGTCGTTGGGCACGTTGCCGTTGATGCGAAGGTGGGTGCCTGTCTCCGCGGCATGAATGATTCGGGCGCCGTACTCGTCCGAGCGCCAGAACACGATTGGCTCTGTGCCGGCGACCTGCCGGGCAACCTCCTGCTCGTAGGCAGGCTCTTTGAGTCGCATGCTGGCGACGTAGCCACCCGTTTGGCCGTAGCCGAACCATGCCGAGTGGTCGGACCCCGCCGACTTGAAGGCCTCCACCAAAGAGGCGAGAAGGTCGGGTCGCTTGCGGAAGTAAGGGAGGTACTCGGACGCATGCCCGCTCGACTCTGTCACGAAGTAGCCGAACCTGCGCATCAACTCGAACCGCACGGGCTCCAAGGCGAGCGTCTCGGGGTTGTCGAGGTGCGAGCGCAGACGGGGGTAGAGGTCGGTGCCATTGTGTGCCAGCGTGAGGAACCAGGCCTGGTGGTTGATCCCGGCCACCCAGTAGGTGAGCTCCTCCGCGGGGACCTCGCAGCACTCGGCAAGCAGGCGCGCCGTCTGCTGGACGGAGTGGCAAAGTCCCACGGTCCGCATTCCCGACAGGGCCGTGCGCCAAGTGAGGATAGCCATGGGGTTGGAGTACTGCAGAACGAGCGCCCTTGGGCACAGGTCCGCCATGTCCTCTATGAGGCCGTCGAAGACCGCCAGGTGTCGCAGACCGCGGAAGATCCCACCGGGCCCGACGGTGTCACCTACGCACTGGCTGACGCCGTAACGCTCCGGAATACCTATGTCGGCCTCCCACTCGTCGTTCCCACCTACCTGGATCGTGACGACGACGTAATCGGCCCCTTTGAGGGCCTCACGACGATCGGTCGTGGCGACGACCCGTACCGGTGACCCGGCCGTCTCGGCCATGCGGCTCACGAGCTTTTCGGAACGCGAGAGCCTGTCGGCGTCGATGTCCATGAGCACGATCTCGCTGTCTTGAAGCTCCGGGAACGTGAAGATGTCCCGTGTGAGGTTCCTCGTGAACACCACACTCCCCGCTCCGATGAAGACAACTCGCATGAAAGCCTCCTATTTCCAAGCCCGTCGGCACCGAGGCTGCCTTGACGAGTTACCCCTTCGTCGCACCGGCCAGCATTCCGGTAACCAGCTCACGTTGGGCAAAGAGGAAAACAATGAAGACCGGCGCGATCGCCACGAGTGTGGCCATCGCCAGCTCCGGCCGGAGTACAGGACTCACGCCGCCACCGAGCGACGCGTTGAACGCGGCTGTGCTTTCCGGGAGGTACTGCAGGCCAACCGCGAGCCGGTGCCGCCTGTCGTTCCAGAACATTACGTAGGGCAGGCAGAAATTGGTCCAGTCGGGCCAACTGCCGCCTCCGCCATCCCTATTCCTTTGTCGATCCCGCGAGCATGCCCGCCACAAGCGTCCGCTGCGCGAACAGGAATACCAGCAGTACCGGTGCGATTGCGATGATCGTCGCCATCGCCAGCTCGGGCCGATAGATGACGGCTTGTCCACCAGTCGCCGCGACCGGGTTGATCGACGGCGAGTTGCCCAGCAGGATCGGTAGGCCCACCTGCAGCGGGTACTGCGAGTTGTCATAGGTCATCACAAACGGAAGGTAGTAGTTGTTCCAGTTCGCGACGAACGAAAAGAAGGCGACGAGCGCCACGATCGGCGTCGCGAGCGGCAAGGCAATACGCCGGAACACGCCCCATTCGCCGGCTCCGTCAATCCGCGCCGCCCCGATCAGATCCTTCGGAATAGTCGTTGAGAAGTAGATGTAAGCGAGATAGACGCCGAACGGGAAGAACCCGAACGGCAGGATGAGCGACCAGACCGTGCCGACCAAGTGCACGGTATTGGCCTCGAGAAACAGCGGCAGGACGAGCGCGGTCGCCGGCACGATCATCACGACGAGCGTGATCGCGAGCAGAGCGCGGCGCCCGACGAAGTGCGTCAACGCCAGGCCGTACCCGGCCGGAATCGCAGCCAGTACTGCGAGCGCGGTACCGCCGAAGGAGTAGATGGCGGAGTTCTTGAGCCAGGTCAAGACGAGGTCGCCCTCGTAGCTGACGAGATCGTGGAACGAGTGGCCAAATGTTGCGAAGCTGCCGAACGCGAGCGGTGTCTGATTGATGATCTGGCTATCGGTCTTGGTGGGCGCCAGGAGCAGCCAGATGATAGGCCCGAAAAAGAACACAGCGAACACGAGCAAGATGAGGATTGCAATGAAGCGGAAGACGTAGTGTCGCGCGCGCATCACTGGACCTCAAAGAGCCTGCCGCGCCAGACGATCAACACTGCGACGAGCAAGCCGAACACGAGAAGGTCGACCGAGATCGCCGCGGCTTCGTTGAAGCGGTCAAGCTGGAAGGCGAGGTAGTAGGCAAGCTGATTGGGCGACCACTGCGGCGGGACTTCGCCCCCGGTCGCGATGCCAAGAATCTGCGGCTCCACGAATAGCTGCGTGCCGGCCGCGAACGAGAGCACGAGCATGTAGACGACCCACTTGCGAATGAGCGGGAGCTTGATTCTAATTGCGGTCTGAAACACGTTCGAACCATCTATCTCGGCAGCCTCGATCAGCTCAGTGGGAACGTTGTTCAGCGCGCCGTGCATGACGACGATCCATCCCCCAGCGCCGGTCCAGAATGCCATGATCGCGAAGAGCACGGGGAGATTGTTTGGCGTGACCGTGTTCGCGAGAAGTGTGTAATGAAGTGCGTGCTCGATGAAGGCAAAAGGACTCGTGGTTGGGGTGAACATGAACAGCCAGATGACCACGCTGGCTGCTCCCGCCATGGCGCCCGGGAGATAGAAGATGAAACGAAAGGTCGCGCTGACTCGCCGCGCCAGGTTGTGGACCATGAGCGCCAGCGACACGACGAGCACCGATTGACTGACCAGCCAGATGGCTTCGAACAACAGCACGTGTTTGAAAGCGGGCATGAACTCAGGCAGGTGATAGCTGTCGACGAAGTTCCCAAAACCAAGGCCATGAGAGGTCCTGAGTGCGAGTGAAATCGCGTAGATCGTCGGAGCGACGCCGAGACACAGGAGCATCGCTACGTAGAGGGCGACGAAGAAGTAGCCCGCTGTTCGCGAGCCGCCGGCCGGTGGGCGGTCTTGGCGCCACCGGGAGCGACGCCCCCGACGAGCGCTTGCGTGCTCGTCGGGGGCAACCGTGACCAGAGGGTCAGTCATGTCGCGCTTTCAAACCTCCTAGCAGCCCGAGCCGCCAAAGGAGTTGATGCACTTGCTGGTGCTCTTGACGGTCCAGCCGGCCAGCCTGGCGTCGTTCGCCAGAGCCAAGGCGAACGAGTTCATCTGCTTTCCAAGTGTGCTCGGCGGGGTGGCGGTAACACCCGGCACCACCGTCGACGCCCAGGCTGCGTCGGTGCTCCACGGAGTGGGGCCCCAACCGTTCCAGACCTCGGCTGCGGCGGTTTCCCATGCTTTCCCAGAGGTAACCGGGTTGGCGAAGACGGAGCCGAACGCGCCGACATAGGCGGCCTGGTCCGGCGTGTAGTCGGGCAGACCCGCGTCGACGCCAACTGCTTGAACCTTCGGGCTTGTCGACATGAACTCGGCGAGAGCGGCCGCAGCAGCCGGCTGGCTGGAGTGGCTCGACACGAGCCACAAACCGCCGCCGAGGGCACCGGTGATCGGTTGGCCGAGGACTGACAGCGGCGGCGGATAGGCCGCCATCGTGCCGTTCGGCACGCCGTTCGGCGCCTTCTTGCCGTTCTCGAACACGGCGGTCCCGTACCATAGCGGGCCTACCATCATGACGACCTTGGCAGCGGGGAAGCCTCCGGCTGCAAAGACGTAGGTGGTGGTGATGGCGTTGCCCTCGAGCCCTGAGTTGTCGAGCAGGTTGTTGATCTTCGTGCAGGCGACGTTGGTCGGGTCGATCTCGACCGTGTTCGCGCCGACGACCTTGTCAAGCGGACACCCGTTGCCCCAATAGATGAAGTCGTCATCGAACTCGTCGCCGATGTCCCCGACCGTGTAGCCGGGGTGGCTCTTCTTGAGCATTTGCCCGTCTGCGACGATCCCTGACCAGGTCGTCGGAACTGCCGCTTTGCCGAAGAACTTCGTGTACAGGCCCTGGTTGACCCAGAGCACGTCCGCGGCTGTGTCATTGCGTAGACAGACGATCTTGCCCGAAGGGGTAGTGCAGGCGCTCATGCTGTGGCCCGCATATCCCTTGAGAACGCTCGCCGGGACGTACTTGCTCAGGTTGAGCAGGTCGTTGTACGGCGCCGTACCGAGCTGGACCGCGTCGTAGTTCTGCGAGTCGAACATCACGTCCGGCGCGACCGATGGCCAGCCGATGCGGTTCCACAGCGCGAACTTCGACTGCAGCACGCCGGTGCCATTCTGGTTGCCGTTGTAGATGACCCACTTGACGTTGGCACCAGGATTGGCCTTCATGTACGCCTGCTCGTAGGGAATGCGCGAGGTGTCGATCCAGACGATTAGCGGCTTCGACGAAGACTTCGTTGTTGCTGTCGAAGCCCCTGGCATCGCGATTGCAAGGCCAGCGACCACAACCGTGGCGAGCGCGACGCGGTTCCGTAGCGAGCGACCTCGCCAGGATTGGAGGCTAAAAAAGGACTTCATGATTCAGGCTCAACTCCTTCCGTCTTGTGATGCTTGCTTTCGGTTAAGACTGCAACTGCTCCCTTCGTCACGGCTCGACCACGTATTTGGCGAGCCGGGCGGATAATCGGTACTAGGCGCCGCAGGTGCTGCCCCGATGGCGACGGAAGCACAGCCGATGCTGACAGCGGTGAACATGGCCACTGCCGTTCGAATCCCGCGGCTGGTGAGTGAGTGACGGGATTTCCCCGTACCGAGTGAGGTCTTTGTGTTTGCCTTCCTCTCTTGTGGTAGCCAGCTTGTCTTGTGTTTGAGGGACCTATGACGCTGCGCTGTGCCGGATACTGGTGTCACGCGAGAGCGGATCCCCGGCCAGATCCACGACGTAGCTCTCGAGTTCTTTGGGGTACTCGGGGCCCACGGGAAGGCCAACTCCCGGAGCCGTCGGTGCTTTGACCATGCCGTTGGCGTCGACCCCGAACTCGCGCTGAACCGGGTTGGTGGTGACGAGAGACTCGTAGTACGTGCAATTCGGGATCGCCATGCAGAGGTGCCTCGCGTAAACGGTGTTGCCATGGGGTTCTGCGCGGAGCCGGAAGGCGTCGGCTAGATGGGCGATCCGCATCGCCCCGGTGAACCCGCCGCGCAGCTCGGTGCTCGTACGGACGAACGTGGCGCATCCGCCCGCGATGAAATCGGCGGTGTTCATGTGAACGCCGTCAGAGGTCTCGGCAACGTTCAGGGGGACGCTCACCCGATCAGCGAGCCACTTGTATGCCGTCACGTTGAATTCGCGCATCGGCTCCTCATACCAGAGGTAGTGGGCCTCAGAGAGTGCATCTCCGACATAGACGGCATCCGCGAGATCGAAGCCGGCCGAGCCGTCGTACATGAGCGGGAAGCCCGCGCCGACATGCTCGCGAACCGCTGCGCACAGGGCGGCGTCGCGCCGGGCGTCACCCCAGGCGTGGAGCTTGATCGCCGGGTAGCCGAGCTCCACGCACTGCGTGACGACCTCGAGGTACTCGCCGACGGAGGCAAAGGTCGACGTCGAGGCGTAGGCAGGGATCTCGCGTCGAAAGCCGCCCAGCACCTCCCAGGTCGGCGAGCCGTAGAGACGCCCGGCGAGGTCCCACAACGCGCTGTCCACGAGACCGATCAGCCAGATCGGAAACTCCTCTGTCCTGTCGAGCTCCCACATCCGGTGCCATAACCGCTCACGCTCGAGCGGATCGGCCCCGACAAGCTCTTCGCGAAGCAGGCGTCCGACCAAGTCCTCGAGGACGACTGCGCTGGCGCGGTTCTGCGCGACGGCCACGCCGGCAACGCCTTCATCGGTGTGAAGCCGCAGCACGGCGACGAGCCCGTCTGCGGGGCCGCCTCGAAGTCCCTCGCGCCACGCGAAATTGGGCAGGGCGCCCGGTGCGAACACCTTGAAGCTCTCGACGTGAGTAATGCGCACCCGTGCCATTGACATCACTCCTATGACGACTGGCTTATGATGTCATACCTATTAGGAGCGTGCAAGCACGCCGCTCTGGTCACGGCGCCTCAGCCTGTGCGGTGACGAACCAGCTGCTCCCAGTAGTCCTCGCCTCGCGGTGGCCGGTCTGCCTCCGCGAGATGGAAGTCCAGCGCAACTATTGATTTCGGCTCGTGGCGCGTTGGCGCCGTGAGCTCGGGTATCCGCGTCTCCGAGCTACTCGGGGCTTCCGGTGGCTCTCGCGCTCAGAGTGCGCTCCACCGGGGAGAAACCCGTCACCCGGCTCGATCGGGTTGCCTTAACATACTACGTATGATCAAATTCATGGGTAGCAGCCGACGCCAGCGACGGGAGGTGAGCCAGAGGTGACCCTAGCGGAACAAACTCCCACGAAGAGCTTCGAAAGCATCCTGGCAGGGGCTGTTCCGCGCAGACCTGCTCGTCTCGCGACCGCCGTGCTCTTGACCATGGTCGACAAGATCGTGGGCGGCGAGCTCCTTCCTGAGTCGTCGCTCCCGACCGAGTCCACACTGTGTGAGGTCTTCGGCGTCAGCCGTACCGTCATCCGGGAGGCCTTGAAGCTGCTCGAGGCGAAGGGACTTGTGCGAGTCAAGCAGGGCCAAGGTACGACGGTGGGGCCGACCGAGCAGTGGGACCTGCTCGACCCGCTGATACTCGACGCCGCGATGCGCTACGCCGACTCCTTCGAGATCCTTGACGACGTGATCGACGTGCGCGTCGCGCTCGAGTGCCAGATGGCATCTCGCGCGGCAGTGCGGATGACCGATGCACAGCTGCGCGAACTGCACGACGCCCTGACGGACCTCGAGAAGCTCCTGGACCAGCCGGAGCAGTACCAGCAGGCTGAAAGCGCCTACCACGACCTGATCCTTCGAGGCTCGGGCAACCGTCTCGGGCGATCGATCATCCGCTCGATCCACCCTCGGGCACGCATGAACGTCCGCTACCGCGGAACTGGCGTAAGCGCCGACCACATGATGATGAGCCATCGAGGTCACGTCGCCATATACGAGCGACTGGCCGCACGCGATGCCGACGGTGCAGCCGATGTGATGCGGGAGCACATCTTGCGGTCCTGGCTTGAGCGTAAAGCCGGCGCGCCGAGCACCCAGAGCCCGTGAAAGATGGCTAGCCGGCCGACCGACAGGGGCACTTCGGCCATCGGATCGAACGTCGTGCTTCCTTCACCTCGAGCTCCGTTCGGCCTGCGGACATGCGGCAAGCCCTCGAACTCGATCCGCCAGCTATGAGCGACAACTTGCCCGACATTTCCGCTGGCCCTGATGGCATGGAGCGTGTCCGTCTCGGCCATAGCGACGTCTATGTGACACGGTTGATGCTGGGCTGTGCACCCTTGGCCGGAATGTACGCCCCCGTCGAGGACAGGAGGGCCGCAGCTGTTCTCGAGGCTTCTTGGGACGACGGGGTTCGCGCTTTTGACACCGCCCCCCAGTACGGGGTCGGACTGTCAGAAGAGCGTCTCGGCGCCTTCCTGGCCGATCGAGCGGTCGGCGAGGCGGTGGTCTCGACAAAAGTCGGCCACCTGCTCGTCGACGCCGACGACGGGGTCCCAAGTGAGGACCTCTTCTACGGAGCGCCCAGTCGAAGGCTCGTGGACGACTACACGAAAGACGGCGTCCGCCGATCCATGGCGGCGAGTCTCGAGCGCCTAGGTCGTGAACGCGTTGATGTCGCGTTGATTCACGATCCCGACAAGTACGCCGAGCTGGTGCTCACCGAGGCGTATCCGGCGCTTAGGGAGCTCCGCGACGAGGGCGTGATCGGTGCAATCGGTGTCGCCATGAACCACGCAGACACGCTCACGTGGCTCGTCGAACGAACGGAGCTCGACTGCGTGTTGATCGCCGGTTGCTATTCCCTTCTCGGGATCCCGGCGGCAGACCGGCTCTTCCCCGCGTGCGCGAAGCGGGGCGTGTCGGTGCTGGCGGCCGGGGTCTTCCGCAGCGGCATCCTCGCCGACCCGCGCTCAGGAGCACACCTGGACTATGCCCCTGCACCCAGTTCGGTCGTCGAGCAAGTAAACCGCATCCGTTCCGTTTGCGATCGCCACGGCGTTCCCCTGGCCGCGGCGGCATTGCAGTTCGTCCTCGCACATCCGGCCGTGACGGCGGTGGTCGTCGGTGCGGCAAGCGCTCAAGAGGCTCACGAGAACGCTGCCCATTTCCGGTTCGCGGTTCCCGACGAGCTGTTCGAAGAGCTTGCCGGGGCAGGCCTTACACCGGCGTTGCCGCCAGGCGCGTCTCACCGCCAAACCTCGCAGCCCGCGGCTCGGGAAGGACAGTGGTGACTGAGCTCGGCACGGGTGTCTCGCCTGGAGTCGGCGACATCGTCGATTCGCATCACCACATCTGGGACCCTGCCAAGCGCCCCCACGACTGGCTCGTTGAGCTTCCGTCGCTCAACCGGCCGTTCGACTTGAGGCAACTCGAGCAGGTCGCGAAGCCACTTGGCGTGTCCGCCACAGTGCTCGTCCAGGTTCTGAACGATCCAGCGGAGACGGAGGAGTTCCTGGCACTTGCCGGCGCAAGCGAGTTCATCGCCGGAGTGATCGGCTGGGTCGATCTGACCGACCCGGGAGTCGGAGAGACTCTGGCACGCGTAGCCGAGCTCCCCGGGGGAGACAAGCTCGCCGGTGTCCGCCATCTCGTCTCCAACGAGCCGGATCCTGACTGGCTCCGTCGACCTGAGGTGCGACGCGGTGTCCGCGCCGTGAGTGAGAGCGGACGGACCTTCGACCTTCTCGTGACCACCCGTGAACTCCCCGCCTCCGTGGATCTGGCCGAGCATCTCGAGGATGCGACTCTTGTCATCGATCACATAGCCAAGCCGGAGATCGATACCTCGACCTGGGAGCCCTGGAACAGCCTGATTGGCCGGCTGGCCCGCAGCGAGTCGGTCGTCTGCAAGATCTCGGGGCTCGTCTCCCAGGCTGGCAGGCATTGGGACCCCGCCGCTGTTCGTCCCTACGTGGAACGGGTCGTCGAGCTGTTCGGCCCGAACCGTCTGCTCTTCGGTTCCGACTGGCCGGTTTGCACAGCCGTGGCGAGCTATGACGAGGTGCTCGCTCTGGCCCGTGACCTCGTAGCGCCGCTCGTAGGACAAGAGATCGGCGCCTTCTTTGGTGACACGGCACGCCGTATCTACAAACTCGCATCGGTTCCTTGAACCGCTCGGCGTTAGCAGTGGAGTGTTTCGCTCACCCCGGCGGATTCCGAACACCTGCCCGCACTCTTGGTCTGGTGTAATTGGTGATGCGCGAACCCCAAACTCAGGGTGGGAGCGACCCCAGCACTGTGCTCGCCCTGCGGCTCGGACCGGACGACGATGTGGCCGTGCTCACCGCCAACGCCACTTCCGGCGCACACGTGCGCGTGGACCGGGACGTGATCAGAGCGATCCAGGACGTTGCGCGGGGCCACAAGATCGCGTTGCGCCCGATCGCCGCCGGGGATCCCGTGCGCAAGTACGGCCAGATCATTGGGTTCGCGACTGCGACGGTCACCACCGGCGAACACGTCCACTCGCACAACTTGGAGTTCCGGACCTTCTCGCGCGTCCACGTACCCGGAGCCGGCACCACGACGACCGGGCTCGTCGCGGAGAGCGACCGGCTCAGCTTCGACGGCATTGTGCGCGCCGACGGCCGGGTGGCGACCCGCAACTACCTGGGCATTCTCACATCAGTCAACTGCTCGGCCACCGTGGCGAAGTTGATAGCCAGACACTTCAGCCGTCCGGGCGTTCTCGACGAGTTCCCCGGTGTCGACGGGATCGTCGCGCTCACCCACACCGGCGGTTGCGGTATGGACGGCCACGGTGAGGGCCTCGAGGTGCTCCGACGCACCTTGACCGGTTTCGCGCGTCACCCCAACTTTGCCGGCGTGCTCCTTGTCGGCCTTGGATGCGAGGACAATCAGGTAGACGCCCTCACAGAAGCGTGGTCACAGCCTACGAGCACGCCGATTCGCGTCATGACGATCCAGGACGAGGGCGGAACGACGGCCACGGTGGACAAAGGCGTCGCCTGCCTGCGAGAGATGCTTCCTGAGGCCAACGCCGCGACCCGGCGGCCGGTGCCGGTGAACGAGCTCGTCCTCGGGCTTCAATGCGGGGGCTCGGACTCGTTTTCCGGCATCACCGCCAACCCCGCACTCGGTGTCGCAGCCGATCTGCTCGTCGCCCAAGGCGGAACCGCGGTGCTGGGGGAAACGCCAGAGATCTACGGGGCCGAGCATCTGCTCACCCGCCGTGCGGTGAGCCCCGAGGTGGCACACAAGCTGCTCGAGTGCATCGCCTGGTGGGAGACCTACACGGCTGCCAACCACGGTTCCATGGACAACAACCCTGCTCCGGGCAACAAGGCGGGTGGGCTGACGACGATATTGGAGAAGTCACTCGGCGCGGTCGCAAAGGGCGGCTCCACAAATCTGACCGGTGTGTACCGCTATGCCGAGCCGATCACGGCGAGAGGGCTCGTGTTCATGGACACTCCGGGCTATGACCCCGTATCGGTGACCGGGATGGTGGCGGGGGGCGCGAACGTCGTCTGCTTCACCACCGGACGTGGCTCGGCGTTCGGGTGCAAACCCGTGCCGAGCCTCAAGCTTTCGACCAACACTCCCCTGTTCCTCCGAATGGGCGACGACATGGACCTCAACTGCGGCACGATCGTCGACGGAGAGGTCAGTGTCGAGGAGATGGGCCGACGCATCTTCCACGCCCTGGTTGCCACAGCGTCGGGTTCAAAGACCAGAAGTGAGCTGCTCGGCTTGGGTGACGAGGAGTTCGCCCCGTGGCAGATGGGAGCAGTGATGTGAGCGGGGTCACCGTTGGTCAGTCCATCGGGAGACGTCGACAACTGGCGCTGGCCAACGCCTCGTCTCCCACCCTTCGATGTGGGCGATATGAGTTATCCGTGTCCAACTCATCCATGCAGTCCTCAGGCGACTACGGAAGTTGGACTGCGCTCATGCGAACACCCCCTTTCCCGCGCGCGACCACGCCGGAATTGCCCCGAGGCTCACGGTCGTGTCCACCCACTGCGGTCCGGCAAAGTCGGGTGCGCCGTCAAGGCCTACCCATGTCCCGGGCGGCACCCAGAAGCTGACGCGCCCTCCAGGCTCGAGGACGGGCGCCACCAGGACGTCGCCTCCGAGGAAATACTCGAGGTGGGCCGCTTGGCGAGCCTCTTGTTGATCGGGAAGCACCAATGGGAGCGGTCGCATCATTGGCAACCGGCGACTCGCCACCTCGGCCGAGGTCATTTCCAGGTAAGCCGTCAGTCTCTCCCTCAACTGGCAGGCGCGTACTGCGGCCCCGCCGTACGGCTCCGGGTACGCCCATGGCTCTCGCCGCCCACAACCGTGGAAGCGCATCAGCGGCGTCAAAGCTCCCCACTGAGTCCAGCGAACGAAAAGCTCAGGCTCGACCTCGGCCAGGTAAAGGTCAGGGTCGTTGTTGTCCGACGCCTCGTAGGCGGCCTCGTAGCTATTGGGCGACCAGAAGCCCCCTACGTCGTGGCTCACGTACGCGAAGCCAGACAGCGACAACGACAGGCATGCTCTGAAGCTCGCCCGTAGCCCTGCCCAGGTGGAGATGGAGTCGCCCACCCAGTGGCACGGGTAACGCTGAGCTCCGGCCGAGCCAGAGCGACAGAACATGGCAAAGTCGTCGGCGAGGTCGAGGCTGGCGAGGGCCCGAGCCGTTTCGCGTTGGTACATCACCGCATACTCGTTACGGAGTTCCCAACCAGTACGACCATCGAAGGCGACCGCCTGTGGCGGCACTTCCTCGCCAAAGTCTGCCTTTAGCGCGCTCGCGCCCTCGCTGGTCGCCAGGGTACGAACCCGCTCATGCCACCACGCGACTGCCTCGGGATTCGTGAAATCGACGAGCAGGCGGTCGGGCATGTCGTTGGTAACTACTGGGCGCCCTTGGCTGTCGGTCAATACCAGGCCAGCGGCGCAGGCCTCGTCCCCGGCAGCTGTCCCCAGGCGCAGGTAAGGGTTATGCCATAGCGAAAGGCGAACACCGCTAGCCCTCAAGGAAGAGCTCCAGCCCGCGGGCCACCTGTCGCGGTCAACCTCCCAGGCCGTGGTCAAGTCCCGCAGGAGGTTGCCCGGCTGCCAGGAATCGATGTGGACGACGCCGACGGGGCACTCTGCGTCTCTATAGCCGTCAAGGACCTCGCTGACCTCGCCGGCATTGAGGTACGAGCAGCGGCTGGTCCAGACCCCGAGCGCCCAGGTCGGCAGGACGGGCGGTGCTCCGGTCACCGACCAGTGCGCCTGAAGGATCTCTTCCGGGCTTCCCCAGTAGAAGAAGAGGTCAAGGAGGGGGCCTTCCATGTCAAGGGCCATGGTCCCGATATCGGTGGAACCGACGTCGGCGACCGTGGGCGCCCCCGTGTGAGCGAAAACGCCCCAGCCCCGGTTGCTCCAGAACATCGGCACGCTGAGATAAGCAAAGTCGAGGCCGACGATTCCGTGCGTCTCTACGTTGACCCCGCGGCGTAACCGGCCTCTGAGGTTCGGGCCCTGGTAGGACTCGCCGCCGCCGAAGATGTCCTCGTCGTGTGCTAGCCCCCATAGGTGCCGGTAGCCCGACTCTCTAGTTCCAGAGAGCAGCGCGGTCGAGCCCAGCTCCGCTTGGTTGTCACCGTCGGTGGCCTGGTACGAAGAGCCATAGGCGGTGTTGCTCGAGCCTGGAGCCCAGGTCATCGTCCTGCCTGACCCGGAAACGGCGACGCCACCGGGCACACTCGTCACCTTGGCTGGTTCGTTCGCCAATCCCGATCTGAGGATCGAGCTCGGCCGAGGAGTTGTGGCCAGGTCTTCGGCTGAGCCGAGCCGGAGCCGGAGGACGCCCGGTACCGGCACGGTGACCTCAGCGTCCAATCTGCGCCCCGATTGCGTCATCACGTCCAAGTGCCCAGGTCGCGCAGCAGGCGCCACGCTCAGGTACGGGTCCACTTCGCTCGGGCGCATGAGGGGCGCCGGAGCCAACAAGTAGTCGAGGGTGCGGGAGTCCATATCAGTTCTCATCTCGGCTGCATCGCCCCATCAAGATGCGGTCCCGCCGAACCCGTCGCCTGTACCCATTCTTGGACCCCATAACTCATTCATCTTGCGGGCGGACGAGAGACTGGACCCGCCACGCTGGGCGCGTCCGCTGACGCCGAGAGCCGCGGCACTATGGTGCCAGCAGCCCGGTACCGCCGCCAGAGTCTCGTGACAAGCGATACCGGGCTGCCGTCAAGAACTTCTTCAACTAACTCGGTGAGTAGCAGCCACCCACGCTTGGGCGCCAGCAGCTGCTCCCCTGACTTCTAGCCGGCCAATATTCCCTTGATCGCCGACTGCGCTGTCTTCAATGCGGACTGCACGGACTGAGAACCCGACAATCCAGCCTGTATGGCAGTCCATACTGCCTCAGACACCTTCGGGTATTTCACACCCAGGCCGAGAGTACGCGGATGGGCGTAAATGGTTTGGTTGGCGTACACGCTCCACGCAGCGCCTTCCTGCTGCACGAAGGTCTTGGCAACGGCTTCCTTAGGCGGCAGGTACCCGAACAGCTTCGACAGCGACAACTCCGCCGAAGGCGACTGCATTCCTTCGATGTAGTCGAAAGCCAGTTGCTGGGCAGCAGTGCCACCACTGGCGCCTACCATCCAGTCCTCGCCGCCCAACGGCACGATCACGTGTTGCCCGGCCACACGGACCGGGACGGGGACGACCCCAAATTGCTTGCCGTAGTACATGTGGGCCAGGTTGAGGCCTGAGAAGTTCCAGGGGCCGTTGACCATCATCGCGGCCTTGCCCGCCTCGAACTGGCTCGACGCCGCCGGAGTCTGGCTCCAGGTAAGGCAAGCCTTCGATGCCGATCCGTCGGTTATGAGCTCCTTCCATAGGCTCAGGGCCTGTACTCCCGGCCCAGACGCGATATTGGCGAACGTGAAAGCGCCGCCGTTGCTCCAGAAGAACGGCTCCCACTGCCAGGTGGTGTCTTCTGCAGCCTCACAGGTCAACGCGATGCCGTAGTGCTGGCTCGTCGTCAGGGCCTTGGCGTCGGTCACAAGCTGTGCCCACGTCTTCGGCGGGGTGATATTGGCCGCCTTGAACATGGGGATGTTGTAGATCAACGCGATCGAGTTGAAGCCGGCCACCGGGAGGCTGTAGTACTTGCCACTAGACAGGCCCTCGTCGATCACAGCCGGGAAATACCCCTTGGTGCTGAAGCCCTTGATAGTGCTGAGGGGCACTACTTGGCCTGTCGATATCATCGTCGACACGAACGGGTTGTCCACGGCCAACAGGTTGGGCAGGTCTTGGCCCGCGGCTTGTGTCAGAAGCTTCGTGTCCAGATTGGCAAAGGGTACATACTCTCTCGTTATCGTCACACCGGAATGCGCAGCTTCGAACTTCTTGGCGTACGCGGCCAATGCGGCGATCTGGCCGGGGGTGTTGAAGTAGTCCTCCTCAGTGAGCGTTATTGAGGTCGAGTGTGGGGTAGAGGTCGCGGCTGACACGCCCACCTGCAACAATCCCACCACGACAAACATCGCGGCAGCCACGACTGCGAGCCCCAAGTGCCGCCTTCTCCCTAATACTTTCATTGTCGGTCTCTCCTTCTCTTCTGGCAGTGGACAATCAATTCAACCGTCGTTTACAAGGTGAAACTGCCCAACTTGCTACCTTGGTCTTGTCTCTCACCCCCCTTCTGGTACTTCGCGGAGGCGGGCGTGCCTACCCCCACCCGCACCTCTCTCATATGTGGCAAGGTCTTCATCGCTACCCCACCACCGAACCCGCCGTGAGGCCACTTGCGATATAACGCTGTGCCACCACCAGCATCACCGCGGCCGGCACCATGGCGAACGCTCCAGCGGCCATCACTGCCCCCCATTGCGTCGAGTAGTTCCCTAGATAGGTGTAGATCCCCAGCGTGACCGGCACTATGGTGGCGCCGTTGAGGATCGTCAATGCAAATATGAAGTCTCCCCAACCATTCAAGAACGCGAACACCGCAACGGTTATCAGGGCCGAGCGCGCGAGTGGTATCACTATGCGTTGAAACGTCTGCCATTCAGACGCACCGTCAACTCTTGCTGCCTGCGTCAGGTCGTTCGGCAGGCTGAAGAAGAACGCCCGCAACACGAGGATGGAAAAGGGAATGGCGTAAGTGCCGTCAGCGATAATCAGGCCCGGGTACGTGTTCACCAGGTGGATCCAGTGGAAGATGACGAACAGCGAAGTGGCGAGGACGATGGAGGGAACTATCTGCGCCACGAGCAGGGCACTGACTATGACAACGGTCACCCGCAAGCGGTACTTCGAAAGCGCATAGGCCGCTGGCACTGCCACGACCAGGGCCAGCACCGCTGTCCCCACGCCGACGATGAGGCTTGTCAGCACGTTGCCCGATTGCGCTTGGATCACCATCCGGTAGTTGGCCAGTGTGGCAGCGTGCGGCAGCCAATAGTACGTGCCGCTGAACAGGGTTTCAGTAGACTCGAACGAGCCCACGATGACCGCGTACACCGGGAACAGCACAATTGCGAGGGCAGCGACCGTCGCGAGCGTGCATAGCCACCGGAGGGCCCTCGAGCGCTGCAGGCGAGTCATTTCTCTGCTCCCGAGCTGCGCCTCAAGGAACCCCGACTCATGTACAGGTACAACGGCGCGCAGATCATCGCCAGCACGAGCAGCACGTTGTTGAGCGCGGCACCTTCGCCAAAGGAGAACTCCTGGAACGACAAGTTGTAAGACCAGGTCGTGATGAGTTGCGTCGTGTTGGCCGGACCTCCGCCGGTAAGTGCGATCACCAGGTCGAACACTTTCACGGTGAACACGAACCCGAGGAGCAGAGTGACCTCTATAACGGGCAGGATTATCGGCACTATGACGAGGCGGAGCCTCTGCCAAGCGCCGGCACCGTCGATGAGGGCCGCTTCCTTGACCTGCACCGGCACGTCTTGAAGAGCGCTGTAGAGCAGGAGCGTGAAGAAGGGCACCCCGAGCCAGATGTTCGCGATGAGTACCGTCAGCAGAGCCAGGTGCGGGTTGTCCAGCCAGTCAATTGGCTGGTGGACCAATCCGACGTCCATGAGCAGCTGGTTGACCGCTCCACCTTCCAGCTGGAACAGGAACCTGAAGATGAGCCCGGTCACGATCAGCGGCAGCAGCCAAGGGACGATGATGAGCGAGCGTCCCAGTGTCCTCCCCGGGAACCGGAGCGTAAACAGCAAGGCGAGGGAAAAGCCGATTATGAACTGGCCGAAGAGCGACCCGACGGTGAACTCGAACGTGTGGACAATGGCGGTCCGGCTTGTGGGATCATCAAGGATGAAGCGGTAGTTTCCGAGCCCGGCGAACGGGGCGGTGATATCGGCGATCGTCGCCGGAGAGGTTTGCTCGAAGCTCAGCATTATGTTGTAAATGATGGGCAGGGCGAACGCGAAGAGCACGTACAAGATGGCCGGCGTGAGGAAGAGCCAGGCCGCGAGGTGTTGGCGACGCCCGAGCGTGAACCCCCGGGCCTTTCTGACCCCTGAGGCGTGAGTGCCCCCATGTCCCTGTCCCGCTCCTACGCTCTGGGATGGAACGCCTGTCACCGCGCTCATGTTGGCCCGAGCCAAGTCGGCCCCTCCGTTGCCAGGGCGTTGATGTCCGGGCCCCTCATCCTTGGCTTCCTCCGCCGCTGGACAGGGTGTTCAAGGCTCCGCCCTGCCGTAGGTACACGGGTATCCGTTCCAGAGGCGCTTGCGCCTTGGTCCAGCCGTTGCCCTTGACAGGGGCCCCGGTCCAGGCGTCCAGCCATGAGGCCCCCTCTGGAAGGTAGACGTCCCGTGCCCGTTCGCCGTGCACGGTGACCGGAGCCACCAGCACGTCCGGACCGAACATGAACTCGTCGCGTACCTCCCACGCCGGCACTTCGCTGGGGAACTCCAAGAAGAGGGCACGCATGGGCGGCAAACCGGTGGCGGTCGCCGTGGCCATCTGGTCCATGATGTACGGGCGCAATCGCTCGCGTATCGCGAGTTGCTCCCGGATTATGCCGTACGCCTCATCGCCGAAGGACCAGACCTCATTGGGGGCCCCGGTCTGCTCCGAGCCGACCAGGGAACCCGGCTCCCTGATGCCGTGGAGCCTGAAGAGCGGACAGAAGACGCCGAACTGGAACCAGCGCACCACCAGCTCTCGAAAGTACGGCGAGCTCGGGTCACCCCCTTTGAAACCGCCGATGTCGGTCGTCCACCAGGGGATCCCCGAAATGGCTATGTTCAAGCCGGCTGGGATCTGAGCGGCAAGTGCTTCGAACGTGGAGTCGGTGTCGCCTGACCAGACTGCGGCACCGTACCGCTGGCTGCCGGCCCACGCCGAGCGGCAAAGAAGCAACACCTCATCTTCGCCGCTCGCCCGGAGCCCTTCGGCGAAACCACGTGCGTGCTCGCGGGGATAGACGTTCTGCACGGCCATGCCTGGGCCGAGGTAGTACAAGGCACCTTCAGGGTTCTCAGGGCGCATCTCCGGTTCGCAGGCATCGAGCCAGAACGTCCTGATGCCATAGCGCCCATAACCGTCTGTGACCTTTGCCCAGATGTACTGGCGAGCCTCGGGACTTGTGGCATCGTAATAGCGCATGAAGGCGGGACCTTTGTTGACCTTGTCCCAAAAGGGGAGGTGAAGAGGCAACGCCCTGGCACCGCCCACGAGCAGCCCCAGCCGGTCCATCTCGGCGTAGTTGGCGCTGTCGGGGTTCACAGTGGGCCAAATGGAAACCATGGGCTCGACTCCCAGCTCGCGGAGCTCGTCCACCATCGCTTGCGGATCCGGCCACTCGGAGGGGTCAAATCTCCACTCGCCCTGGCGGGTCCAATGGAAGTAGTCGATGACGATGACGGCGAGAGGAAGTCCGCGGCGCTTGTGCTCGCGCGCCACCTCGAGAAGCTCGTCTTGCGTGCGGTAACGGAGCTTGCACTGCCAGAAGCCCGAAGCCCATTGTGGCAGCATGGGGGGGAGCCCGGTCACCTTGGTGTAGCGGCTGACGAGATCGGCCGGCGAGGATCCTGCAGTTACCCAATAGTCGATTTGCCGCGCTCCGTCTGCCACCCATCTCGTGCGGTTGGTGCCGAGCTCGACGCGGCCCACTCCTGGCATGTTCCACAAGAACCCATAGCCCCGGTTCGAGAGCGCGAAAGGTATGCACACCTCGGTGTTGCGCTGGATGAGATCGATGACGGCGCCCTTCTGGTCCAACAGGCCGTGCTGATGCTGACCGAGGCCATAGATGCGCTCTCCTGGGAAAGAGTCGAACGTGACCTCACAGCGGTAAAGGTCACCCCCGGCTGGTGCATATCGGCGTTGTGGGGGGGCAGTGAAATGGGGGACGCTCTCGCTGAACAGCTCCTCGCCGGTTGAACGAGAGAAGCGCACCAAGGGCGGGAAGCCCAGGAAGGAGCCGCTGTCCTGGCTCGACACCTCAACCACAAGGTCGCCATTTTGCATGCGGGCTCGGTCGTCTGAGATCTCGACGCTGACATGGGCGGGCCCGGGCTCAGTCAGAGCACTGCCGGTCGTCTCTTTTATGCAAGGCCCCAGGGCGGAACGAACACGCACACCGCTGTCCCCCCACGCTTCGACTTTGAGGGTCTCACGACCCTCTCGCACCGTGAACCCAGATATGTCGCCCGTGAAGGTTGCCATTCGCTTCGCCTTCCCTTAAAGAGAATCCGTTTGCTCAATGGGAGCGGAGGGTGCCACTCCCGGTCGAGCTGTCTTCAGTCCCCCATCCGTTGTCGAGGTGCGGCGTTGTCTCGAAGAAGGGCTCCTAGGTCCTGTCTTGACCGGCCTTCGACCCAATGGTACTGCCGCAGAGGGGGCCGAGACCCAGACCCGCATGGCGGTTGAAAGCCTGTTGCCTCTGGCAAAATAAGGCACGAAGGTCAGACGTGAGGGTTTGGTGCTGAGCCTGCTTTCATTTTTCGCGGCGTAAAGTGGCCGGTCTGGGCCGTCAAGCTGTCCTCCCCAGGCGTGGACAGCCACTTTGACATAACCCTCGAGGCCGGCGGGCACGTCGTAGGTCGCCTCGAGCGGCCGGGCCCCGTCTAGGACAACGTCTTCTATGACTGCACCTTCCCCTAAGTCGTCGGCCTCGATGCAGTGCACCAACGGACCCCGTTGGACTGCAACACAGTCGCGGACGGCGTCGACTCTCCAGTGCGGCCTAAGAACCAGCACGGGTATCGAACTAGACACCTGGAGGCGGTCGCCGGGGCGCCAATGCCTGGAAACCGTGATGTAAGAGCCATCCCACGAGGTCTCGACGTGCTCGCCGTTCAGCGCTACTCGCGTGCCTTCCTTGCTGGCCCAATCGGGGAAGCGCAGTGACAGGTCCCAGCGCTCGGCGGAACTGCAGTGCGTCACCTCAATGTCGGTGTCCCCCGACCAAGGATGACCGGCCTGCAGCGTGAGCTCCACGGCCCCGCCTGGGACGCTGGTAGAAACTGTCCCGCTGAAGGGCATGTGCACCTGCAACCCAGAGGCGTCGCGCGTCAACAAGTAGGCCTGGATGCTCGCCATGAGGCGGGCCAGGTTCGGTGGGCAGCACGAACACCCGTACCAGCGGAGGCGATGACTTGGAGAGTCCTCGTCTGCACCATCGTGACCGGTCCTCAAGTGCAGTGTATTGGAGTAGAAGAACTCTGTCCCGTGCCGAGAGACTGCCCCCGCTATCGTGTTCCAGAACACGCGTTCCATCGCTTCGGCGTAACGGGCTCGGCCTGTGGCCAGTAGGAGCCTCCAGTTCCATTGAAAGCTCGCAATAGCAGCGCATGTCTCCCCGTAGGCGCGATCGCTCGGTAGTTCATAGGCGTCCCCGATCGACTCGTCGCGATGGCGAGAACCGTGTGCACCGGTGACGTAAGTCTTGCCAACGAACAGGTCCTCCCAGATGGTCTCGGACGCACGCAGTAGCTCTTGGTCGTGGGTTTCGACCGCAACATCGACGACACCCGCCTGCAAGTAAAGCTCACGCACTGCGTGACCCGTAGCCGACGCTCGTTGGCGGACGGGCGCGTGGTGCAAGAAATACGACATGGGGAACCGACTGTCACCCAGCAGGCCAGAGGTAGGCAGTCCAACGTCCCCCCTTCCCCGAAGGTCAACCTGCCTGATGGCGAGTTGCAGCGCCCGCACGTCGCCCGTCAGGCGGTAATACTCCACTAGGGCGGTCTCCACCTCTGGATGACCGCACACGCCCACGAGCCGGCCGTCGCCATCGCTCATTGAGAACGTCTCGAGCAAGTGCTCGAAGAACCTGCTCGACACGGTGAACAAGTCCGGTCGGCTGCCGGTCCGCCGGCCGGCCACCGCGGCTTGGAGCAGATGGCCTGCGCAGTAAAGCTCATGGCCCCAACGCAGGTCCTTCCAGGCCAGATCAGGATGTTGAGCCTGGACCCAGGAGTTGAGGTAGCCATCGTTGCGCTGAGCGCGCGCTATCAGGGCGCTGACCTCCTCGACGAACTCCTGCACTCCACCGCAGAGCCCTCTGATGCTGTCCCAGGCGGCGGCCTCCACGACTTTGTAGACGTCGGAGTCGGAGAAGTGCATGCCTTCGTGAAGCCCGTTCTGGCCGCGGCCTTCAGCCGCACGCTCCAGGTTCCGGACGCCGCCCGCGATCCGGACCTGCTCCACGCAGTGAGGGAGAGTCCTGACGCTGTTGCGCCGCTGCCAATCGCCAAGTTCGCAGCTCTCTCCCAGTACCACTTCGCGTAGGCCGAGAGGCTGGAAATGCGCAGTCGCGCCGCCCGTCGGGCTGACCGGGCTGTCGCTGGCGACGCTAAACGTGGGGCGCCTGGTCAACACCGGCGGCGCCAGATGCCTTCCTTCCATACGTCCCCTTGCTCGAGTGCGGCCTTTACTTTGTCACCCTCGCTGGCAGGTCGCCCCCTGGTGCCTGTTGTCAGCCTGAGGAAACGCTACCTCAAGCTTGAGCTCGGTTCAAAGAGCCACGTGAACGAGTCGCCAGTTCTCTTCTGCCGACACTGGCGGCGCTCAGGTGCAGTAGCGCTTCCTCGATATGTGGGCACGACGCCACTGCGGGTGACCTGGGAGAACCTCGGACCACCCGCAGGACGAGCAAAGTCGTTCCTCGTCGTGCATATGCTTGGCTCGTGCAGGCGGACCGACAATCCACGCTCACAGAGGTGGCCCAACTGGCCGGGGTGTCGCTCACCACCGCGTCCAAGGCGGTCAACGGAAGGGACCGGATCTCCGAGGTCACCCGGAAACGAGTGCTTCGAGCAGCCAAGGAACTCTCCTACTCCCCCAACCTCGTGGCCAGAAGCTTGGCGAGCGGCCGTAGCAGCACCATCGGAGTCCTGCTCAGGGACCCCATGATCCACCGCATTGCGATGCCTATTGTCATGGGCGCAGAATCCATGCTTGAACAGTGGCAGCTCTCGGCGATCATCGCGGACGCCCGAGAAGTTGTCGACCGCCTCGCTGACCTGGCAGCCATGCTCCGCCAGCGGAACGTCGACGGCCTGCTCATCGTCGGGGACAACCAAGGGCTAACTCCTTCGATCAGTGCCTCGGCCAAGATCCCAAGCGTTTACGTTCATGGTCGGACAACGAACCCGAGGGATGTCGTCCATCTTGTGGACGACTTCGCAGGTGCGGTCGCCATCGTCAATCACCTGGTCGAGGTTGGCCGGGCCCGCATCGCCCACATCACCGGTCCGGAGTACTCACCGGCGGTCCAGCAGCGAGTCCTGGGGGTCGGCCACGCCCTCGAAGAGCATGGCCTGCAGCTTGTGGGCGGCATCAGGTACGGCCAGTGGTCACAACGCTGGGCACGCCAGGCGGCGCGAGACGTCCTTGCCGGCTCCCCTGACCTAGATGCCATTGCCTGCGGTTCTGATCAGATTGCAGCAGGGGTAATCGAGACAGTTATCGACTCCGGCCGCAAAGTCCCAGACGATGTCGCCGTCACGGGATACGACAACTGGACGGTCTTCGCCGAGGAGACCGACCCCGCTTTGACCACGCTCGACATGAACCTCGAGAAGCTGGGCGCGGCTGCGGTGAATGACCTGTTCGCGATGATCAGTGGCACCCGGGTCGGCGGTGGTACCCGTCACCATGAAGGGACCCTGGTGGTCAGGGGGTCGACGGATCGCCACGTTCCCTGACCGCTTCTCTCCTTCCGCGAGCAAGCGGACGATCTGCTCGGGGCTGGTGCCTCTCGGCGGTTCAGGCAACGTTAGGTTCGTCTCTCATGATCGAGCGTGCAAGGTTCGGACGAACCGGTCATTCCAGCACTCGGGTGATCTTCGGCGGCGCGGCGCTAGGCTCGGCGAGCCAGGAGACGGCTGACGGCGTTCTCGAAGTGCTTCGCGAGTACGGCGTCAACCACCTCGACACCGCCGCCAGCTACGGCGATTCCGAGCTGCGGATCGCGCCCTGGCTGGTGGGCCACCGTGACGATTACTTCCTCGCGACCAAGACAGGCGAGCGCAACTGTGATGCGGCCCGGCGCGAGCTCGAGCGCTCGCTCTCGCGTCTCGGCGTGGACCACGTGGATCTTGTCCAGCTCCACAACCTCGTGGAGGAGGAGGACTGGGCAGCTGCGCACGCTCCCGACGGAGCACTAGCGGCGTTGTGCCGGGCGCGCGACGAGGGACTGGTGCGCTTCATCGGCGTCACTGGTCACGGCGTGAGCATCGCCCGGATGCACCTGCGGAGCCTCGCGCGCTTCGACTACGACTCGGTGCTGCTGCCCTACAACTTCACGATGCGCGCCAACAGCCGCTACCACGACGAGGTCGAAGAGCTGCTTGCGGTGTGCCGACAGCGCGACGTCGCCGTGCAGACCATCAAGGCCGTGGCGCGCCGCCCCTGGCCGGCGGACACGACCCGCGACAGGCGGAGCTGGTACGAGCCGATCGACGATCCCGGTGCCATCGCCCGAGCAGTGCATTACGTGCTCGGAAGGCCGGGCTTCTTCCTCAACTCCTCGAGCGACTTCCACCTGCTCCGACACATCCTCGAGGCCGCCTCGCAGCCGGCACGGGTGCCGTCGGACGACGAGATGGCCGACGACACCCGTTCGTTCGACATCACGCAACTGTTCGAAGACGTGTAGCCGGAGCCCATCTAAGCCGCGCAGCAGACCTCATACTCGCTGACCTCGAGGCCGCGCTGCCGCCCGAGCAGTGGTCCCTCGGCCTCGACTTCCACGGTCCCTGGTGGGTTGGGGCAGATCAACCGTGCCGACGTACCGGCCGTGTGGGCAAGGCCGTGGTGGTCTCGTACGCGGCGCGCCGCCAGAATCCATGCGTCCAGCGAGCTCAGCACCGCCTCGACGAACGACGTCTTGCCTGGCTGCGGCGGTCCCGCGACATGGATGATGGCGCGCGTCCTCATGGTTTCCCCGTAGAAATGGGTGCCGTCACAACCCGAGCTGACTGCCGAGGACGCTCGTGACGAAACCCCCCGTTTCCTCGCCGCTGACGAGCTGGCGCAGGCGCTCACGCGTTTCGTCGGCGGCGTCACAATTTGACGCGGCCTTCATCGTGTGGGTGTAGGCGCTCCAGACGTCGGCACTCGTTACCTCGTAGCCATAGCCTTCAGCCAGCCAGCGGAGGGCGAGAAGTCCGACCTCGAGAGAGAAGGCCGGCTCCTTGTCGGCGAAGTCTCGAGCGGCCCGCGTGAGCGTCTTCGGGTCGCACGGACCGCTGCTCGCGAGGGCGACGGCCTCGTCGTAGAGGCAGGCCTCCTTGGCGGCGGCGAACCACTTCGCCTCGTCGCCGGGCGTCGTGTCTGCAAGATCGGCGAGCAGCTCCCTCGGGCTCTTTCGCGGGTACCTCCTGGCGACGGCCCGGAATGTTGCCAGGTAGGTGCCGCAGCGGTTCGCGCGCAGGCCGTAGCGCTGGTACGCCTCCTCGACGAGTCCAGAAGAGAGGAGGATCTCCTCGCACATGGCGTCGATCTCGTGATCCGACGCCCACGGCGAGCGGCACGACTCGGCGTAGCGCATGGCCTCAGCCTTCTTGCTCATGGCAACAAGCGCCTTCACCGCCCATCGCTTGTAGGCCCAGATGGTGTCGACTCGGAGCACGTCGACGATCTCCTCGTAGCGCTCGGCGGCGTACAGAGCGCTCAGGCAAGCGGAAGTGCCGTGATAGTGGCCGGGCAACTTCGGGTCTGGGCTGAGCGCCATGCGGGTGATGCCGACCAGCTCGTCGGCCCAATGAGAGGCGACCTCCTTCGAGGCGCAGAGCTCCCCCCAGTGGTCGGCGAGGGTCTCGATGAAGGGGATCGCATCGGCTTCGTGGGCTGCCCAGAGCCGATCGAGCCACTGTTGCCTTGTCTTTGGGTCTGCTGGCGCGGCGGCGATGATCGGGGCAAATGCCTCGATGGCGTGGCAGACGGCCGTCCCGATCGCTCCCGACGAACTGTCGACGTGCTCGAGCGCCGGCGACACCCGCTCGAGGAAGAGCACCGCGCCTTCGGCACCGAGCATCGGGTCCCGCCTGGCGACTGCCTTGACCTCGCTGACGGCCTGCTTCACGCGTTGGACGGCTGGCTGCGAGCGCCAACCGAACGAGTGGCGGCGAAAGCGCGCCCGGAACTCCCAGCGGTAGGGCTGTTCAGTCACTCGCAGCGCCTCCTCCTCCCAGGTCTCGCCGCTCATCTGTTACCGCCTCGCCAGAGATACTTATCGACGAATGCGCAGCCGATTGGAAGCACATTGGAAGACGGCACATCGGATGCCTCCCTTCGATGTGTCGGTCGTTCTCCGCACCGAAGGTCACCCGAAGACCAAACCTCAGTGTTGATGTCGGGCTCTCCACCACTCGAAGGGAGATCAGGATCGTCAGCGGCGAGCCAGTCGACGTCCGCTCTCTGTGTTGATGGGTGTGTAGTTCATCTCGAAGTGGTGATAGAGGGCCGACTCATCTGCCTGGGATAACTCCTCGCCATGTAACTCGATGTCGGGCGCAGACCGGACCTGGTCCCTCGTCACGGTGACCTGCAGGTCCTCGGGACCGATCTGAAGGCCCCCCAGCGGCACGAATGTCAAGTGGCGGCCGATGAAGCCTTCCTTGACAGTGCCGAACTGCGGCTCGTCGGTCTCGACATCAACGTAGACCTCTTGAAGTTTGCCGATCTTCTCGCCGTTGCGGTCGACGAGCACCCTACCGTGCCATTCAGCGACGCTCCACGTCGCCTCGTCCTGATCTTCGGTCATGTCGGCATCTTCCCTTTCTCTGTGAACCTCAGTCCGCTGAGGAGCCGATCCCAGCAGGTGGGAGCATCGACTTCTTGTCTGCAAGCCGTACGCGGCCCTCGTTCGGGCGACGATCACCAGAAGCGACTCGATCCCGGAGCTTCACCCCGCCTCGTCGCTGAGGCACTCGATCGAGAAGATGCCGTGTTCGTCACGCTCGACCCCGTGGATGTCGTGAGTGAAGCCCGGGAACTTGGCGTCGAAGGCCTCCAGGGCACACAGGTAGCTGAGCACGGGGCCGTCGAGTGCTCCGGAGCGCTCGCCGGGCATGAGGATCGGGATGCCCGGAGGGTAGGGCACGACCATGACCGCAGCGACACGACCCGCCATCTGCGAGACCGGTACTCGCTCTGTTCGCCCACGCACGAGACGGCGGTAGGCCTCGCTCGGGGTGGTCACAGGCAGCGGCAGCTCGGCGAAGGCCCGGTCGAGCAGCTCGATCGTGGCGCGAGCGCGGACCTCGGCGTGCATCTCGTCGCAGAGCTCCCGCAGCGTCGTATCGCCGTAGCGGCCGGGGTAGGCGGCGACCAGGTCCGGGATCGCCTCTGCAAGAGACTGTCCCGAGTCGTAAGCGCGTTTGAACCCGAGGAGGCCCTCGAGCAGCGTCCCCCACTTTCCTCTCGTCGTGCCGATGGAGAAGAGGACGAGCAGGCTGTAGTCGCCCGTCTTCTCGACCTCGACGCGATGACTGTCGAGGTAGCTGGAAACGACGGGGGCGGGAATCCCAATGTCGGCGAGATGACCCGCAGCGTCGATGCCGGGGGTTGTCAGGGTGACCTTGGTCGGATCGAGCATGCAGTAGCCGGAGTCGAGCTCGCCGAAGCCGTGCCATGACTGGCCCGGCTCCAGTTCCCAACAGGAAGGTTCTGTCTCGAGCAGGTCGTCGGGCGCGTCCACAAAGGGCAACACCGCGTTCGATGCCGGATCGCGCACCTCGACTGGCTGCCAGACCCCGAAGAACCACGGCGCTCCCCCATCGAGGCTCTTCGCGAGCTCCCGGGCGACGGTGACGATCCGCTTCCGGAACTGGACCGCCTCGCGGATCGCATCTTTCACAAGGGTGAGCCCACCGGGTCCGTCCATCATCGCCGTGGCCACGTCCAGACAGGCGATCATCGGGTAGAAGGGGGATGTCGAGCCGTGCATCATGTACGCCTCGTTGAAGCGTGACGGATCTACAGGCGCGCGATCGCTCGGGCGGATGTGGATCATCGAGGCCTGCGAGAAGGCGGCGAGGAGCTTGTGGGTCGACTGGGTGGCGAAGATGGTCGGGTCCCCCGGTGCCGGCATCCGGTCGTGCATGGCGTATCGACTCGCGTACAGCGGGTGAAAGCGCGCATAGGCGAACCACGCCTCGTCGAAGTGCACCCGCGGGACGCTCTGGCCCAGGAGCTCGACGACCCGATCGGCGCGATAGCACAGACCGTCATAGGTCGAGTTGGTGACGACGGCGTACACAGGTGTCTTCTCGGCGGCGCCTTCGGTCAGTGGGCTGGCAGCCACCGCATCGGCGATCGCTTGCGGCGAGAGCCTCGCCGGAAGGATAGGACCGATGATCCCGTAACCGTTGCGCGACGGCATGAGGTAGACCGGGACCGCGTCGGTGACCGTCAAGGCGTAGTTGACCGACTTGTGGCAGTTGCGGTCCGCCAGCACGACGTCTCCGGCCACGACGCAGGCATGCGCCACGATCTGGTTCGAGGTGGAGGTCCCGTTCAGCACGAAGTAGGTCGCGTCGGCCCCGAACACCCTGGCGGCGTTGCGCTCGGCTTCTCCCACGACTCCCGAGTGATCGAGCAACGAGCCGAGCTCTGCAACCGAGACCGAGAGATCGGTGCGGAACAGGGTCTCGCCGTAGAAGTCGTAGAAGGCCTTGCCGACCTGTGACTTGCGGAACGCCGTCCCCCCGGCGTGGCCCGGCGTGTGCCAGGAGTACTCATGGGACTCGGTGAACGCGACCAAGGTTCTGAAGAACGGGGGCAGCAGGTTCTCGGTGTGGCGGCGCCAGGCGTAGTCGATCCGCCCGGCTACGAAGCTCGGCGTGTCCTCGAACACCAGCACGAACTCCTGCACGATCTCTTCCACAGCGAGCGGGATGTCGTTGAGATCCTCCCGCTCGACCATGAGAAAGACCGGCACGCGCACGTTGTGGCGACGCGCCTGGTCGAGAACGGCCCTGGCGGGTCGCCTGCCGCTTTCGTACTCGAGGTTCCAGTCGAGAAGCAGGCAACCGAAGGACGGGTCCGAAGCTACGAGCGCTGCGGCGTCGCTGATCGAGTTGGAGCGCACGATCTCATGGCCGAGCACGGCGAGCTCGGCGACCATCCGCCGCAGCGTCTCGCCAGCGAGACGTTCACGCTCGGGGCCGGCCACCACGAGGATCGGAAAGGCGGAACGGTCGAGCACGCTTCGGCTGGTCATCGGCCTGCTCCGCGAAGAGATGTCGTCGCCATGGCAAACTGGCGCTCCCACTGAGAAAGCGACATGTCGAGCAGCTTGCTGGCAGGGTTCGGGACAGCGTTTCTCGCCAGCACGACGTAGGGGGCACAGGTCAGCCCACAACCGACGTAGCCCTCTGGGACCCATTCTGTCTTGAAGCCGACGAAGATCTCCTTGTACTTGACGCCCTGGTCCTCACTACAGAGCACGACGGAGTCGACAATGTCCTCCATGCGGGCATGGAGGGCGTTCGCCCGCTCGGCGGGCGTGTCACCGGCGGCGTCCTGTCCGACGTCTTCGATGAAGAGGCTGGAGTCGCGTTCGCGGTCCTCCGCGATCGAGAGCGCTATGGCCGACCACACCGAGGTTGGGCCACTGACGGTCACGTCCTTCGTCGCGCAGATCACGTGCGCGCCGGGCAGCAAGGGGAAGCGCCGCGACTCCGCTGTTCCGAACAAGGCCTCCCCCGCCTCGAGAAGGGGCGCGACCGGGAACACCTGGATCTCGGCTCCGTCCGAGCGCCTCCTTGTCATCAGTGTCTTGATCGATCCGTCGACGAGGCCGTCGTGGCGGGCGAGGTCGTAGCCCCACACGGCACCGTTGAGGCCGGAGAACGACGAGGCGGCGATCATGTTGATCTGCCCTGCGTAGGCGTCGTTCTTCTCCGCCCGGTCGTAGGAGACGATGCCTTCGAGCACCGAGTCCATGGTCTTTGCCACCGTGCCCGTCGAGAGCTTCAGGACCGAGATGTAACCGATCCCGCTCGAGCCCGGGTTGCCGTACCCGTCGCAGTAGTCGTCGAAGGGGCCGACCGCTCCGTTGACGACTTCGGCACGATTCATGGGTGACTGCACTCTCTGTGCTCCTTTGTGGGCGGCGAGGTCGCAAGACTTTGAACTGCGAAGTACCGGGTTCTCAAACCGGCACCGGGGAGCGCGGTTCCACCAAGTCACTCGGCGATTCCTGTTCGATGTCGAGGAGGACTGGATCTGGATGGGTGATCCTCCAGCTCGGCTTCTTGAAGAGGTCGGCGAGGAACGGCGGAATCGAGCAGATGACGATACCGACGACCATCACCAGCACATAGACCGGCGTCGACCAGTGAGCGATCCCGGTTGGCGGGAAGAAGCCGAGCACCAGTCCGAACACAGAGCCGAGAATCCCCATGCCGCCGACGACCCACATGCCGAGGCGCTTGCCACCTGGGATCCGGTAGGGGCGAGATGTGCCGGGCTCCGTATAACGAAGCCGGATGCCCGCAGCGAACATCATGATGTACATGAGCACAGTGAGCTGAATCGTCAACGCTGTCAGCATCCAGTAACCAGTGCTGACCCCGGGCACGAAGAGGTAGAGAAGGGCGAACATCGTCCCAAGGACGCCTTGGGCCAGCAGCATGGCCACGGGGACGTGGCGCTTGTTCACATAGTGAAGCTCGGGGGGCAGTTCCCCACTACCCTCGGCAGCGTAGACACCCTCGGACGGACCGAGCATCCACGTGCTGATCAAGGCAAGCGTGCCAAGCCCCACGAGTGCGGCCATGACCTTGGTTGCCCAGATGCCAAGGCCTAGACGGGTGAAGAAGTCTTGGAACGCCTGCATCAGCCCTGCGACCAGACTGAGCTTTCCGTCGGGGACGACGAACGAAATGGCAAGCGTGCCGAGAATCGAGAGCACGAGGATAAGCAGGGTCGACCCTGCGACGGCGCGGGGGTAGTCCCGCCGGATGTTCTTCAGCTGCTTCGCCGAGTAGCCGGCCATCTCGACGCCGGCGTAGCCAAGAAGCACCCCGGCAAAGAAGACGAGATTGCCGATGCTCGAGAAGCTCGGCAACAACTTGGATGGGTGAAAGGGAATCGCGTTCGGTCGCCCGCTCACGAGCCAGTAGAGTCCCAGACCGATCAACAGCGCGATGGGTATCAAGGTCCCGACAACGACGGCGGCATTGTTGAAGCGAAGTATGTTCTTCAACCCCAGGAAGTTGGCCAGCGTCATGCCCCAGAACACGACCAGCATGATGATGACGAGATACCACTTGTTGTTGGCCAGGTTCGGCTCGAACATGTAGGCGATCGTCGCCGCGACGAACGAGAGCACCGTCGGGAACCACACGACGTTCTCGATCCAGTCGAACCACACGGCTAGGAATCCGGCCCTGGGCCCGAAAGCTGCGCTCACCCACGCGAACATCCCACCGGCCTTGGGCCAGCCCGTGGCGAGCTCGGCCGCCACGAACGAGAGAGGGATGAAGAAGAAGATCGCACCGAAGACGTAGAAGAAGATGCTTGCCCAGCCGTATTCAGCCGTGCTGGGAAAGCCCCGCAAAGTGAGGATCGCCGCAACTGTGATGAGCGCGATACCGGTGGGACCCACCAGGCGCTTCTTGGCCGCTGGACCAGCCACGGCTTGGCGAACGACCGGATGCCTACTACGAGCCAGGCGCTCTGCGGGCATGCTCTTCCCTTCCGATCTCCGACCAGTTCAAATGACCTCGAACACGTGGTCTCACTGCTCTCGTTCGTCCCGACGTCTCCCGGCGTTTCTCTCGGAGTACGGGACAGGGTGATTGCCGCCCAGCTCGACGAACCGCTCGTTCAGGGCATGGGCGATCACCTCGCGGTCGTGCGCGCTCGGCTCGAGGGCGCCGTAAAGGATCGCCTCCAGCTCGAGGGCATCGCTCATGCCCCCGAGCTCGAAGTAGCGCAACCACAGGTCGCCGTGGGAGAGACCGGCGTTACGGCGATACCGATCGAGCAGGTCTGCCGGCTGCTCAGCCGCCGAGATCTCAGCCACAGCGGCTTCGCCTCGGTTCGCTCTCGGGGTCGAGTTGGGGCCGCTGGGTGGAGGCCACCACGTCTTCTGCCCACTCCCGAAATGGCCGATTCGACGCTCGCGAGTAGTCACAGAGCATGCTGTAGGCGTCATCAGCTTCGACACCCTCACGTTCCATGATCACGCCTTCAGCCTGGGCGATTACCCGTCGGGCCGCTAGCGCCTCGTTGCGACGGCTGGAGAGCTGCTCATCGGTCACAGCCACGCCGGCGCCGGCAAGGATGAGCGAGGCCTCGGCGGCGAACACCGATGCCAGCTCCTGATCCTTCGGCGCGAAGGCCATCGCGGTGCGGGAGTAGATGTTGAGGGCTCCGACCGGTCTGTCCTCGGCGAGTAGGGGCGACGACAGAATGGCGTTGATCCCGAGAGCCTGAGCCCTCGGCGTGAAGGCGGGCCAGCGGGTCTCGGTGCCCAAGGACTCAGCGTGGAACCAACGTCCGTTGACCGAGGCGTCGACGCAGGGTCCCTCGCCGGTCGCGTACTGGCTGGCATCCATGTCCGCGATCGTCTGGTCGCTCGACGCCACCGTGGCGAGGTGTCCATGGCGCCGCAGCGAGACGCTTGCCCCGTCGGCTCCGCCGACCGTAGCCCGCGCCAGTGCCACCACCAGGCGCAGGGCGCCGTCGACGACGTCGGTATCGGCGGGGATGGCCGTGATCTTCCCGACCCGCGCAGGCAGCTGGTCCGGCTCGGTCCCAAGAGGCGCTTCGGCGATCTCGCTCGGCTGCTCGGCGCCGAGGTGACGACGGGGCGGATCGGGGTTCTCCAGCAGGACCACTTCCGCCACGCCCGTGATGTCGAGCAGGCCCAAGACCATGGCCGAGGGTGACCGGATGGTGAGAATGCCGCCCGCGCGCCTGAGGCGCGACGCCCGGGCGGCAATAGCTCCCAGTCCCCAGCCGTTGACAAAGTCCAATTCGGCGAGGTCCAGCACCACGGACCGGTGTCGCTCGATGACTGCGTCCAAGATGGCGCCCAGTTCTGGCGCGTTGAAGCGGTCCACCTCGCCTCGGATGGCCAGCACCGCGCTTGCGTTCTCAAAGCCGACGGCGATCGCAAACTCTCCGAAAGAATCGGTTGCCATGGTCACGTCCGCACCACACCCGTTCGCCGCGCGGTTGGGGGCGAGCCTGATGGCGACCACGAAAGGCAGCCGGCGCCCGATGGGCCACCCCCCGAAATGCCAGGAAAGACGCCGGCACGCGACGCTGAGAACGCTTCGGGCGACAGCACGAGACTCGACATAAAGTCGTTGCCTCCGAATGACGGCTGATCACTCAGGCCGCCCGCGACGCCCCTCACTGCCGAAGGTGAAACCGACCCTACACCTCAGAAGCTAGGTGGACAAGGGCGACAGTTTGGTAAGTTGGCGGTGAGATTCTGGGAACCTGGGAGCAACGACCGAGCGAGGCGCCGTGGCCTCAACTGAGCACGAGACCAGCACCATCGAGGACTCCGCCATCGCGTCGGCGGTCGCCTTCACTGAAGTCGCCCGGAGCCTGTTCCTGGCCGACAGCGTCGAGGACAGCTTGGCGCGGGCAGTTCGCCTCTCCGTTGTCACCATCGAGGCCTGCGAGTTCGCCGGCGCCTTCCTCCTCGAGGGAGACGAGATCACTGCTCGGGCGTGCACAGACCCGATCGTGGTCGAGGTCGATGCCGTTCAGCTACGCACCGGCGAGGGGCCCTGCCTCGATGCCATCGCGAACAAGCTGACCTTCTACGCCGACGAACTCGGTACCGACCCCCGCTGGCCAAATTTCGGGCCCGAGGCTGCCGCAATGGGCATGCGCAGCTTGCTGGCACTCCCGATGGCAACCGACGGCACGCTCGGGGCCGTCAACCTCTATGCCCGCTACCCCCAGGCCTTCGGGGTCGTAGACCGGGCGAGGGGACTGCTCCTCGCGTCAATGGCCGGATTCGCCTGCTCCATCGCACGCTCTCACGCGGACGAGGAACGACGTGCCGAGGACCTACATGCAGCCTTGGTCACTCGAGAGCTGATCGGCCAGGCCCAGGGGATCCTCATCGAACGCGAGCGGATCAGTGCTGACCAGGCCTTCCATGTTCTGCGCCAGGCCTCGCAACATCTCAACGTCAAGCTGCGGGAAGTCGCGCGAGACCTCGTCGACACCGGCGAGCGACCAGATACGGGGTCACTTCAAGTTCGGTGATCCCCGAAGCGGAAGCCCAGGAGAAAGGTCGGAAGACTGCGCAGCTCCGTTACAGAATGCCGGGCCGGATCAGCCCCGGCTGAGCTTCATCGCCCCGCGACTGAGGCGGTCGCGGCACGGAGCCTGACCCTCTCCCTCCCCTCCATGGGCCACTACGTGAAGGGCAAGCCGGCCAAGATCATTGGGTGGCCTACTGCCGCGATCGTGGGCGCTGCAGCCGTTGAGATGTTCGTGACGGGAGGTATTGGCTTTGACTGGGCGCAACTTCTACTGCGAGGTTTGCCGGCAACGGTGAACGGCAGCACGCTTCCTCGACTCGGCTAGCCGTGCCCTTGTCTGATCCGGCGTTGACAGCCGGGGAACATTGGCGACCCCGTCGCACCAAGTTGAAACACGAGCTCACGGTGGCTCCCGCCAACATTCCGAGGCTACCGGCCCTTCTGACTGGGTACCGATGCGCTGGGCGGGCACGAACGGGCGAGGAGCGGGGTGTTTCACTCACCCTCGGGATTCCGAACACATGCCCGTACTTATGGTCTCGTCTGCTCAGCCGGATCCGATCGCCATGCCGGAGCGGCTGTTGCGTGGCGTCAGGGTCAAGACGCCGAGACAGACTTCCGAGGGGGGAACATGATCACGAGAACAAGGTGCGTGGCGACAGTCGCCACGTGTGTGCTTGGACTGTGCGTTTCAGTCAGCGCCGTGAACGGAGCTGCCGCAGCAGGGACGAAGGCGCCAGGGGTCAATGGGATCTGGCTCGCATGCGCGTGGGCGACCGGGTAGGGCAAACCCAGCAGCCCCAACCAGTTCTTCCTGTTGAACAACAGACAGGGTTCCGCTCGCGTGACCGGCACCCTGGCGGAATTCAAGATCCTGGGGACCTTCTCACCGGTGACCGGCAAGGCAACACTTGTGGTGGGCGTACAACCAGGTGTTACGCAGACGACGAACTACCACGTCAAGTTCGTGTTCAAGTCGAACAGTACCGCTCAGTCGAACCACCCCACCTTCTCCGGGTCGTTCGACTACGTGAGGCTCGCGACTGGGAAGCCAATACCGAACTCCACCGGAGAGGTCACGGCCACCCGATGCTCGTACCAGACGAACGCCAAAGCCATGGCTCTGTGCGGGTTGGATTGAGGAGTCGCACTCACAATCGAGGGCACGAGGCGGAACCGCCCGACACTCGTCCTTTCCCAGCCTTCCCGCGCCGTCTCCGGATCCCGCCGCTCTCGTCATCGTCAAGTCGTCGAGGTCGCGATCGGCAAGCAGGTGGTAACGCCGGTGAACCGACCATCCGACGCAGGTGCACCCAGTGCCCGTCTTGTGCACGGGACGATCCGGGCACGGGGGGCGCAGGGCGCATACGAATTCGGGCGCGCTGTCGACCGTTCACGCCTGTCAACCGTGCGCCTGCAGAACCATTCCTGCCCAAGCGTGGATAACATCGATTGCCACAACAACCAGGAGGAATGATGGTTACACGTCCTGTTGGGACAAAGCGGGAGACTGCGGCTGACAGCGGGCGTTCCCCAAGTGACTACGTCGTTCCCGTGGTCCACGTCCACTTGCCTGAGCCCGTAGTGAAGGCTGGCTTCTACGGTGGGTTGGCTACGGCGGTGGCGGTGGGCGCGCTCGACTGGCCCCTTGTCCTGCTCACTGGCGTTGGCGTGGCGATCGTCCGCCATCGGCGTGCTTGACGGCCCCTTTTTCCGTGCTCCCTCGGCCATCGCGTTGCCCATAGGTTGCCGTACGGGCAGCTTTCACCCAAAATTCGCCCTCTCGTCGGCTGGTTGCCGACTAGCGTTCACTTCACATCCTTACCATCAAGCTCACCAGTCACGCAGAGTCGGGACAGGAGGAGTCGGGTGGAAGCCATTTTGGAACGGTTGCTCGTGGAAGTCCTGGCTATCGCTGTGCAGCTTGCGCTTTGGCGTCTGCTGGAATGGGTCGGCTCCGGCACCCGTGCCAAGGCCGTCGTGCCTTCGACGACCGCCTGACCACCTCCACAGGGCAGCCGGCCCAGCGCACACCGGCCCGTGAACCCAGTCAGGCTGCTGCGCGAGGGTGCAGCTGTCCCCGGTGCCGTCATCGGTGGCGCGCTGGACCGCTTGAGCCCGGGTCGGCGAAGACGCCGGTCGTGGGTCGGTGACGGCAAGGCTCACATTGAGGTACGCGGAGTAAACGACCCAAAGCGCAAGATCCTGGCTCGCGACGTGGAGCGGGCACTGCACGCCGTCGAGGGGGTGGAGTGGGCACAGGTGAACGCCGTCGCCGGACGCGTGGTCGTGGCCTTCGACCCCGATGGCCCCTCGCCCGAGGATCTGATCGAGGTCATCGAGCGTGTGGAGGAATTACACGAGGTCCACAAGGAACGCTTCTCCCATGAGCGACCCGAACATCCCGGCGACATTGAACCGGTACGACGCCAGGCCATAGCCATCGGCGCCGACGTCGTTGCCCTTGGCAGCGGCCTGTTCGGCCAGCTGCTGCGGGTGACGCCAATCCCGGCAGAGCTCGGTTCGCTCGTTGCTCTCGCGGAGAACGAGCCTCGGTTCCGCCACTTCCTCGAACAGCACCTCGGAGTGGCTCTCACCGATCTGGGCCTCGGGATCACAAGCGCCTTCGTTCAGTCGCTGTCCCAGGGACCACTCACCTTGGCAACCGACATCACCCACCGCGCCAACCGCTTGGGCGAACTGCAGGCGATGCGTCGCGCGTGGGAGCGCCGCGAGGCAGACCTCTGCAACGCGCCACACGACGACCCGATCGGCGCAGTGAGCCTGCCGACACGCGAAGCGCCCCTCGGCAGAGGGCCGGTGGAGGGGTACGCGGACATCTCGAGCGCGCTCAGCGTGGCCGGAGCCGCTGCCACTTTCGCCCTGACGGGCAGCCCAAGACGCGCCGGGGGTATTGTGACGGCCGCCGTGCCGAAAGCGGCGCGTCACGGGCGCGATGCGTTTGCCGCTCGGCTTGGGCGCGAGCTAGCGACACGGGACGTCATCGTGCTTGACAGTGATGTCCTGCGCCTGCTTGACCGCATCGACGTGGTCGTGCTCGACGCCGCAGTGCTGACCACAGGACGGCTCGCACTAGGCGCGGTGGAGGCCGTGGGCGATCTCGAGGCAGCCGCAGTCGGCCTCAAGGCGCTCGAGCTCTTCGACCCGGCGCGGCCCTTCCGTTCGGCGCGGCGTGGTACCTGGAGCGTGGCGCCAATTGCGTCGATCGACGCGGAACCACGGGTTGGGACCGCCGCGCGGGTGCGGACTCTCGGGCGCGGCCGGCCCGGTGCGCTCGGCGTCACCCGAGCCGGCGTTCTCGTCGGTGTCATAGCCCTCGAAGCAGAGCTGGACCCCCTGGCCGAGCCTCTTGCCCACTCCGTGCGCCGGGGGGGCCGCCGGCTACTGCTCGCGGGGTTGCAAAGCGGACTGGAAGAGCAGCTCGCCGCCGACGGCCTGGTCGCCGGCGGTACTCGTCTTGCGGCCACGGTGCGCTCGTTGCAAAGAGCCGGCCACGGCGTGCTCCTCGTATCAGGTGGGCCCGCACACGTGGCCTTGCGCGCGGCCGACGTCGGGGTCGGTGTCGACGGTCACGGCCGCCACCCGCCCTGGGGCGCCGCGTTGCTAACACGTCCCGGTCTCGCCGACGCACACCTCGTGGTCGAATCCCTGCCCGTGGCGCGCTCGGTCAGCACGCGTAGCGTGGCCCTCTCCGCAGCGGGCTCCGTCGTGGGGGCGGCGTTCTCCTTTCTCGGGCCGGCTTCGAGCGCGTCCCGGCGAGCGGCCGTACCGGTGAATGTGGCCGCGTTCGCCGCCCAAGCAGCAGGGACCGTGGCTGCCTCATCGCTGGGACGGCGCCCCGCACCCGCGCCGCTCAGAGAAGTCGCGTGGCACGCCATGACGCCTGACGCCGTGCTCCGTGCACTCGGCTCGTCGCGTCGAGGGCTCTCGGTCGCCGAAGCGGCGCGTCGCCACGCGGAGCTGCCTGCCGAAGGATCACCGCACCTCTCGTTCGCCCGGGCGGTAGCCGGCGAACTGGCGAACCCCCTCACCCCGGTGCTGGCCGTGGGTGCCGGGCTCGCCGCCGCGGTCGGTTCAGCCACAGACGCCGGACTTGTCGCCGGGGTCACCGCTGCGAATGCCCTCATTGGCGGGGTGCAACGAGTCCGTGCTGACACGTCGATCAACAAGTTGACGTACGCGATGACGACACGTGTCGATGTGCGCCGAGGCGGCCGCGTCAAGGAAATGGAACGGACCCAGCTCGTGCGCGGCGATGTGCTCGAGCTGAAGGCGGGCGACATGGTCCCTGCCGACTGTCGCATTCTCGAGACCCTCGGGTGCGAGGTCGACGAGTCCGCCCTCACTGGTGAGTCCTTCCCGGTTCTTAAGCACGCTCTGACCGTCACCGGAACGACACTCGCCGACCGCGCTTGCATGCTCTACGAGGGTTCGGTGGTGGCCACCGGCACGGTTCTTGCCGCAGTCGTCGCCGTTCGGGACCAGACCGAGGTCGGTCGGAGCCTTGCCGACACGCCCGAGCCTCCAGCGAGCGGGGTAGAGGCCAGGCTGTCCGCGCTTACGAAGCTAACCGTGCCCGCGACCGTGGCGAGCGGAGCCGCAGTCGCGGGCATGAGCCTTCTGCGGGGCCGTTCACCACGTGCCGCGGTGAGCTCCGGTGTCAGCCTGATGGTCGCCGCGGTGCCCGAGGGGCTGCCCTTGCTGGCCACTGTCGCTCAGCTCGCGGCCGCGCACCGTCTCGCGGAGCGCGGGGCACTGGTCCGCAATCCGCGGACGATCGAGGCGCTCGGACGCGTAGACGTGTTGTGCTTCGACAAGACCGGCACGCTGACGGCCGGGCATATCGCTTTGCAGCGGGTAACTGACGGCTCCACCGAAGAGCCAGTAGGCGATCTGTCGCCCCGGTCTGTGGAGGTGCTGGCCGCAGCGCTGCGGGCCAGTCCCGCCGACGATGGCGACGACCTTCCGCATGCGACCGACCGCGCAGTGCTCGAGGGCGCCGACGCTGCGGGAGTTGAGGCCAGCCACGGGCTCGGAGGTTGGAGCCTCCTGGGCGAACTAGCTTTCGAACCGTCACGTGGGTACCACGCTGTCGTCGGCGATAGCCCGACCGGCTCACGGGTGTCAGTCAAGGGCGCGCCCGAGATCGTACTGCCGCGATGTACCACTTGGCGGGCGCCCGAGGGCGTGATCGCCTTGGACCGCCGGACCCGGCTACGTCTCGACGCCGAGGTGGAACGCCTCGCGAGCCGGGGACTACGGGTGCTAGCCGTGGCCGAGCGCCCAGCGGCGGCGCGTGCCGAGCTTGCCGATGAGCGAGTGAGCGACATGGAGCTGTTCGGTTTCCTTGGCTTGGCTGACGGGGTGCGCCCAACGGCCGCCGCGGCCGTGGCCGACTTGCGCTCGGCCGGCGTGTCGGTCGTCATGATCACCGGCGACCACCCATCCACGGCGGCCGCTATCGCCGAGGAGCTTCATATATTGAACGGCGCGCCGGTGCTCACCGGCGCCGACCTCGACGCGTGGGACGATGACGAGCTTGACGCCGTGCTGGGCGAGACAACGGTGTTCGCCCGCGTCACCCCGGCGCACAAGATGCGCATCATTCGCGCCTATCAGCGAATCGGCCGCACCGTCGCGATGACCGGTGACGGGGCCAACGACGCTCCCGCCATCCGGCTCGCGCATACAGGGATCGCCCTTGGCGGGCGCGGCTCTCCCGCCGCACGCGAGGCAGCCGATTTGGTCGTGCTGGACGACCGCATAGAGACGGTCATTGACGCCATCGTGGAGGGCCGCGCCATGTGGGCCTCCGTCCGCGACGCGCTGGCCATCCTCCTCGGTGGGAACCTGGGAGAGGTCGGGTTCGTTCTCGCCTCTACCGCGATAGCGGGGGCTTCGCCGCTCGGGGCGCGCCAGATGCTGCTCGTGAACCTGCTCACCGACATGCTGCCGGCGATGACAATCGCGTTGCGTTCTCCAGCGCGGCGCTCTCCCGAGGACCTGTTGCATGAGGGGCCCGAGGCATCGCTCGGTGGCGCCCTCGCCAGCCAGATCGCCCTGCGCGCGGCGACCACGGCGGCCGGGGCGACGGGCGCCTGGCTGCTTGCCAGGTCGACGGGAAGCTCGCGGCGAGCCAACACCGTCGCACTGGTGGCCTTGGTAGGCACCCAGCTCGGGCAGACAGCGGTCATCGGGGGCACGAGCCCCGTTGTGCTGACATCGACGCTGGTCTCAGCAGGTGTGCTCGTGGGGATCGTCCAGACTCCGTTACTAAGCCACTTCTTCGGGTGTACACCGATGGGCCCGGTCGGGTGGGGAATGGCCGTCGGCAGCGCTCTGGTAGCAACCGGGTCATCGGTAGTTGCGCCGTGGGCGGTCAGGCGCCTTCCCCAAATGCCGTCGCTATTCAGCGGCGCGGAGTTGTCCCCTGTCTCGAGTTGCACACGCGCATAACCGCGATGGGGCGAGCACTCTCTCTTGGCGGGTTGCCGCGAGCCGAAGATCACGCCTGCGATACCACCGTCGGAGGTCGTCCCTCTTCGTCGGTGGATGGCACTCGCAGCTCCTGGTTCCCGGAGGGTCCAAGAACCACCTGGCCCGGCTTGACCAGCGGGAACGAGTTCGCCGTCTGATCGATCGACCCCCTTGCCGCTTTCGTTGCGATGACTGGTTGAGCCCGCCACGGCAGTGTTGCTCCGTCCGTCGACGTGGCCCCGTCCGTACCTTCGTCCGGGAAGTGCTGTCAAGTCCGCTTCGTAGTAATACGCGTTGCTACGGGCAGATAGGCACGGAACCCGCGTGGAGCCCTACCAGTCAGCCAAGAGTTCTCACTGTTTGTGAGCGCCCTGGGTCGAGAGCTCACGAGGCGCTGGGCGCGCGTCGAGACTGGCGTGGTGTATCATTAGTGTATGTCACGCACAAACATCGACTTGGACGAGGAGGCATGCCGCTCTGTCATGGAGCGCTACCACCTCTTGACCAAGCGCGACGCAGTGAATTTTGCTCTGCGGATCCTCGCTGCTGAACCGCTCGGCCTTGAAGCTTCGCGTGCTTTGCGAGGCTCGGGTTGGGAAGGCGATCTCGAGGAAATGCGAGCTGGGCGCGGCACGTGATAGTGATCGACACCTCGGCGTGGATTGAATTTCTGCGAGATACCGGGAGCCCAGTCTGCATCCGCGTCGACCAACTGCTCGGAGGCGACGTCGCCACGTGCGATCCGATCCGGATGGAGGTCCTCGCAGGAGCTCGCGACGAGCGCCACCTCGTCGATCTCCGCAGGTTGTTGGCGCGAGCATCGGTTATCCCGACTCAGCCGACCGACTACGAGGAGGCCGCTGCGCTGTATCGAATCTGCCGCCGCAAAGGGGAAACGGTAAGAAGGCTCATCGACTGCCTTATCGCGAGCATCACCATTCGCGCGGGCCTACCGATCTTGCATGCAGACGCTGATTTCGAGGTGCTTGCTCGGCATACTGATCTGCGATCCGAAGAGCCGTAGTCGCGGGAACACGCTCATCACAGTCCACTGAATGGGATACATGCCACTCTCGGCCAAGGATGCGAGCGTCTGCTCTATGGCGCTCGTCCACAGCCTGACGGTGTCGAGCTTTCGGGCGACCAGGATGACTTTGAGCAGCTGATCGGCGTCGTCGACTTCAAGGCGGACCACTCGGCCACTCGGGCGCGCCAGCGCCGATGGAGGGCGATCGATCACCTCCGTCCGATCCCCGCGTCCCTCCAGACAATCGGACGGAGCATCGCCGCGCTCGTCGAAGCCGCCCATGTCAGGGTGCTCGACAACGTGCTGGCCCTGGCCAACGCCTTCGCTCGAGACGCTGGAATGCTCCGCGCGCTCGTGAGTGGATCCGCCACCGGACCGCCGCCTGCCAACTGAGCGAGTCGGCAGACAACATGGTCGGCACTGCCAGAGTCACGAAATGTCACTCGAAGCCGGTGTCACCGGCGGGCTCCCCCCGAACAACGACCCGATGCCGACCATCTTCATCGCTAGCAACCAGGTCGGGCAGAACCTCATCTGCACGGGACTCGGCCCATACGTGGCCGGAGGTTTCCCCGGCGAGGTCAACGTCGTCGGCCACAAGGCGATCGGTCAGCCGGCCGCAGGTCGGCTCTAGTCCATAAGAGGCGCGGGACCGATCACGCTCGGGACCAGAGCGCCGAAGTTGGCGGCGTGCGAGGTGCCGCCCCGGCGCGGGTCAGGCGGCTGGAGGCTCGCCACGAGCGGCGTTGTGGTATTCAACCTCTACCTGTTCGCGTCCTCGGGTTTCCACTGACTCTTCAATCTCGCGTCTCTGCGGCCCAACCTCAGCATGCATAGTCGGGATCGAAGGGATAGTTGTTCGGACCGGGGGTTTCTTGTAAGAGCCACGTGTCGCCGCCGGCGAACGCGTACTTCGTGCCGCAGTACGGCGCGAGCACCGCCGGGGGGTAGTAGTCGAAGCTCGATGGATACGGCGGTGAGGTCCAGTAGGCGCCTGCGACCCAGATGGGGATCTGGGGGCCCGGCGGCACGTAGCCACCGGTGATCCCCTGGTACTGGAGCGAGGTCGAGTAGATCCCGGCTGTGAGTCTCCGCGCATGGAGGAAGTCGATCGCACCCTGGATCGTGGCGGAGTTCAACGCTTGGTTGCACGACCAGTACTGACCGCAGGTGTCGTTCTCGACGTCGAGCCACCACACAGGTGACGACGCACTTTGGGAGTTCGCGTAGTCCACCGCGGCCTGAGCCGCGTTGTAGCCGTAGTTGTAGGCGAAACAGCCCGGCTGAGTCGCGGCAGAGAGCTGCGAGCAGGTCCCCGCGGGACCTTGTTCGTCGATCGTGTCGTACGACGACGGCGAGTTGAGGAACATGTAGAGGTCGTAGGGTGCGCCGCCGGTCCCCTGCGCCTTTGCGGCCCATCTGGCCTCGGCCTGCAGGCACGGGTTGTACTTGCCGACGGCCCATCCGTCGACGCCGACGACGGCGACGGAGTAGTCGATGGTCCCCGACGGGTACGACGGCGGTCCGGGTAGAGCTACGGTCTGAGACGATCCTGAGGCGGCACATTGGGGCCAGTTGATGTCGTAACCGAAGCTGCCGTGCGGATACTGGAGCGACGGGGGAGGCGCAACCGGCATGGCGGCAATGGAGGTGACTGGCGAGCTCGCCGCTCGACCCTTGAGCGCGCCGTGGGCGGTCGCCGTGCCGAAGCTCAAGACGGTGCCGTCCCGTTCGGCCATCCAGTCTCCCGTGCCGTCGGGGGTGACGGCGAGACCCACGACGGGCGACGTCACTTTCGCTGGATAGAAGGTCGCAAGGTGCACCGCGTCGCCAAAGCGGAGCACGTTCCCGTTTGCCTCGGCGAGCCAGTACCCGTCCCCGTCGGGCATCGCCGCCATGGCGGATATCAGCTGTCGGACGTTGCCCGGCCTCGCCGAGCCGTAGTTCCTGGCGTCGCCGAACTTGAAGACCCGCCCGGTCCTAAAGGAGATCCAATAGCCCTTGCCGTCGGTGGTGGCCACGATCGCGACAACGTGGCCGGTGATCGATGATCCGATCGAGCCGTAGTTCCTGGCGTCGCCGAAGGCCATGACCCCTCCGGTAACGGTGACGAGCCAGTAGCCGGCACCGTCCGGAGTCGTCGCGGCGGCCACGACCGGGTCCCGTCGCAGCCGGCCGCCTGCGCCGCCCTCGTACTCCGCATCCCCGAACGGGTACACGCTGGCGTCGGCGCCGATCAGCCAGTAACCCTTGCGATCGGGAGTGGGGACCAGGGCGATGATGGGCGCGACCAGGTGCTTGCCGAAAGCGGAGCCGTAGTAGGCGGCCTTGCCAACCGCCACAACCCTGCCGTTGGCCTCGGCGAGGTCATAGGCGAGAGCGTTGGGCGCCGGCATCAGCACCGCGGCGATGGAGACGACGTATGAGGTGGTCGGCACGCCCGTGAGCGAGCCGCGGTCGGTCGCCGTGCCGAGGCTTAGGACAGTGCCGTCCCGCTCAGCAAGCCAGGCTCCTGTTCCGTCGGCAGTGACAGCGAAACCCACGACGCGCGACCTGGCTTTCTCCCGCAGTGTCAGGTGCAGCGCGTCGCCGAAGCGGAAGACGCTCCCGTCTGCATCCACGAGCCAGTAGCCTCCGCCGTCGGGTGTCGCCGCCATGGCGACGACGGGCAGACCGGGGGTGCCGGCCTTCGCCAGGCCGTAGAAGAGGGCGTCGCCGAAGTTGAACACTCCCCCGGTGCTGCAGGCGATCCAGTATCCCTTGCCGTCGGCGGTGGCCACTATGGCGACGGCGTGGGCCCGCATCGGTTTCGTGATCGAGCCGTAGTTCTTTGCGTCACCGAAGGCCGTCACCTGGCCGGACGAGGTGACAAGCCAGTACCCGCCGCCGTCGGGGGTCGCCGCTGCGCCGACGACCGGGTCCTGTCGCACCTTTCCTCCGGCACCGCCCTTGTTCTCCGCGTCTCCGAACGGGTACACGCTGGCGTCGGCGCCGATCAACCAGTAACCCCTGCGATCAGGGGTGGAGACGATGGAGACGATGGGGGCGACCAGGTGCTTTCCGAACCTAGAGCCGTAGAAGGCTGCTCCCCCGATTGCTGCCACCTTGCCGTTGGCCTCGGCGAGGTCGTAGGCGACAGTGCTGGGAGGTGGCACCCATATTGCCGCGATGGAGGTGACGTGTGAGCCGGTCAGCAAGCCGGTGATCGAGCCGTGGGCGGCCGCGGTGCCGAAGCTGAGGACGGTGCCGTTCCGCTCGGCCATCCAGGCTCCTGTCCCGCCGGGGGTGACGGCGATTCCCACGACGGGCGATGTGGCTCTCACCGGCGAGAACGTCGGCAGTTGCAACGCGTCGCCGAAGCTGAACACGGTGCCGTTTGAGTCGACGAGCCAGTACCCGCTGCTGTCGGGCGTCGCCGCAGCGGCGACGATCGGGAGACCGGGGGTGCCCGCTCTTGCCGAGCCGTAGAAGTTGGCATCGCCGAAGTTGAAGACGCCTCCGGTGCTGCAGGCGATCCAATATCCCTTGCCATCGTCGGTGGCCACTATGGCGACGACGTGGGCCCTTATCGGTTTGGTGAGCGAGCCGTAGCTCTCGGCGTCGCCGAAGGCCAGTACCTGGCCGCGCGAAGTGACAAGCCAGTACCCGCGACCGTCAGGCGTCGCGGCAGCGGCCACGACCGGGTCCCGCCGCAGCTTGCCCCCGGCACCACCCTCGTTACGAGCGTCGCCGAACGGGTACACGCTGGCGTCGGCGCCGATCAGCCAGTAGCCCTTGCGATCAGGAGTGGACACCAGGTCGATGATGGGCGCGACCAGGTGCTTGCCGAAAGCGGAGCCGTAGTAGGCGGCTTTGCCAACCGCCACAACCCTGCCGTTGGCCTCGGCGAGGTCGTAGGCGAGGTCATGCGTCACGGCGGCTCTAGTTGAGCTGCTCGGCTTCGACGCGGTGAGCGCAGTACTAGTGGCGAGCTGGCCTACCGCGGCGGTACCGAGTCGCGGCGTGGCACCGGCATCGCCCGCGCCGACGAACGAACTGGTGCCGAGCCCGATCGCGAACGCAATCGCTGCAACCGAAATCATCGCAAGATGGCTTGTCCGGCCCTGGCGAATTGTGGTCGCTTGCGCTGTCATGGCACCTCATGATTCGGGATGTCCCCATTGCCACAAGACAAGCCGTGAGCCGCCGGACACTTGCGGAATGATCCGGAGCGCGGTGTGGAGTCCTTTGGCAAACCTTGGGAAGGCCAGGAGTGGACCTTAGGTCGGGTCCATCGAACTTGGTTGTCGGACCCTTTATGGATCCCTGACCTGGACTTTCTCTGACCAGACGCCTCGGGTCGGGGTTCCTGTTCCAGTTGTGGTTCAACACGGTAGGGCCAGGTGCCAGGACCTGGTTCGGCAATCGCTACGTCGGCATCCGCCACTACACCTTCCGTCTCCGCTGGCGACCATGACCAAAGTCTCGCTCCCCACCAGGCCATCTTGGACGCCGTAATGAGCGAGTATCGATCCGGGAACGAAGGCCGTAAGGGCGTCAGGCGGGTGCGCTAGCTACGGTCACGCGGATCGCGCCGGCGAACTCATCCCAGACGGGGAGGGACGTCATCGGAACAATCTCGACAGATGCCCCTGTATACGGCGAATCGATCACGCGCCCGCCGCCCACGTAGATCGCGACGTGGTGGACGAGTCCCTTTCCACCAGGTCCGGCGAAGAAGAGCAAGTCACCCGGCTGGAGCTTGGCGAGTGGGACCGGGATGCCGGCGTGCTGCTGGTCGGCCGCGTCGCGGGGTAGGTACATGCTGTAGCGGGCATAGAGCGAGTACACCAAGCCAGAGCAGTCGTAGCCGAAGCCGCTCGTCCCGCCCCAGAGATAGGGAAGCCCGAGGAACCGACGCGCCTGGTTGGCGACGGTCGTCCCTGACACGGCGCCAAGGTGCACTGGGCTGAGCGCATTGTCGGCGATCGCCCCCTCTTGTCCTCCTGGGAGTCCGAGGACGAGGTAGCCCGGCACTGCCCCGACGACGGGCAGTTCGGTGTCGTAGCTGACGAGGAAGCGGCGCCGGATGACCATGCGGCCCTTGGCCACGGCGTAGAGCCAGGTGCGCGCCACGCTGACGATCACCTCCCGGGAGCTTGCCCGTGGTGCGACGGCGGACAGCTGAACATCCGGCACCCAGCCGATGATGCCATCGGGAAAGCGCGAGCCGCGTTGGTCGGGGGCCTCGACCTCACTCCATCGCCCCCGGCGCGCGAGGACGAGGACCTCTTGGCCTAACAGGACCTGGGTGTTGATGCGGCTGTCGAGGCCGAGCCGCTCGGTCACGCTCAGCCGAGTGAGCCAGTGCTCGATCCCTGCCGGGTCACCGAGCGCCGGCGCGTCGACAGGTCGCGGACTCGACGGGAGGTGCCATACCGTTGCCACCGACACCCGTACCCAGGCAGGAGTCGTCGTCTGCGCAAAGGCCACGGCGTGCGCGACCGGCCCTAGCGTGACTGACACGGCCAGCATGAGCACAAGGAGGAGTTGTCGGATTGAACGAAAGTCAAATAATGGCCGTCTGACCGCTCGCACTGTTCGCGCCAGCTTCCTCACGACCCCGTCATTTGCTGCGTACGTTCGGGAGGTGTGGAGCTTCTTCTGGCCTGCTCTGGAACGGCACTTTCGAGATGGCCCGTTGCGGCCGACAGGCGAGTCAAGTCCTCACTCACTCTTACCCCTCAAGGTGTTGGGTTCTCGGCTGCCGCGCTCTGGGCGGCGGATAAACGGCCCTGGCGATGGTATTGGAGACCCACGCGATTACCCATCCATAGAACACCAAGAGCATGTTGCGCATGTCGTGCTTGCCTTTACCAGCCGCCACAACAGCTAACAGGACGGCCCAGGCAACAGCACATCCGATGCTGTACGCCGTATAGGTCCTGAGCTTCAATTTCACGTGTCGGCCGTCCTTCCATGACTTCTTGACGTACTTCAAGTATGCCGCCTTCACCCACTCCTAGAACGGCCGGGCCACCACCTGTTCCGGACCTGTGAGTGCCAAAGATGTCGTCCAGGTACCCTGAACTGGGGTGACATGTATCGGACGACTTCTGCCTAACGCAGGTCGGTTACTCGTAGCACCCAGGTTGAGGTACACGTCGGAGGGATTGAACGGTCCTGACCGCTGGCGCGTGCCGATCCCGTCCTCCAGTCCGCCCACACAGTGTCCCCAAGGCAATAGCATGGACGAAGTCTTCGGCACGCACAGTGCTCCGACCCGACGGCAACGAGATGACACGCGACGCCGGCCCGAACTCGTCCGGAGGTCGACGTGGCCATCGTCGGTACGCGCGATCCAGCCCACATCGACGACGCCATCCGCGCATCCGATCTCCCGCTCGACGAGGGGCCCTCGCCCGCATCGACACCATCATCGCCGGGGCGGTGACGGTAGTCGGGCCCTCTCCCGAGGGCATCTGAAGATACAGCACGCACGAAATGGAGACCCCATGCGCAACAACGACACTGGAAAGCAGGAGCCGGGACGGAAAGGGTTGCCCACCATTGCCGTCCTCGGCATCGGGCAGATGGGAAGACCGATGGCCGCGAGACTCGTCTCGGCCGGGTTCGCCGTCAGGGTCTGGGACCGTTCGCCCGCCAAGATCGCGCCACTGGTCGATGCCGGGGCGACGGCGGCGATCTCGCCTGCACAGGCAGCGGCGGGCGCCGACGTCCTTCTCACGATGCTGTCCGACGGTCCGGCGGTTCAAGCCGTGATGGCCGGAGCGGACGGGCCGCTCGCCTCCGCCGAGCACGACAGGGTCTGGCTGCAGATGAGCACCGTCGGCATCGACTGGACCGACCGGCTCGCAGCGCTCGCTCGTGCGCACGGCACGGCGTTCGTCGACGCCCCGGTCTCGGGCAGCGTCGGTCCGGCCGAGGCGGGCACACTGCTTGTGCTTGCAAGCGGTCCGGATGAAGCCCACGAGACCGTGGCGCCCGTGCTGGACGCGATCGGCCGGCGGACGATCTGGCTCGGCCCTGCCGGTGCCGGCAGCAGGGCAAAGCTGGTGCTCAACAACTGGCTTGTCGATCTCGTCGAGTCCACCGCCGAGACGCTGCACTTCGCCGGCGCCCTCGGTATCGACCCGGCGATGATCATCGACCTCCTCGACGCGCCGATCGGATCGCCTTACGCCGTTGACAAAGGTCGAAGCATGCTCGAGGGCGACTTCACGCCGAACTTCGCGCTCAGGCACGCCGTCAAGGACGCCGATCTCGCCCTTGATGCAGCCGAGTCGGTCGGCATCGAGCTGCGGTTGACCCAGAGCCTCATCGAGGCGTGGCATCGCGCTGTGACCAACGGACGGGGCGATGATGATCTGTCGGTCGTCTACGACGACGCTACGGTGCGACCGTGAACACCTTCCTCGCCGAGGTCCGCGGGACGCTCGTTCCGCAACGCGGTGGCAGGCATGGCCCGTTGCCTCCTCTGCTCTTGGCCCTGACGCTTCTCACCGGTCTCGTCGATGCCTTCAGTTATCTGGTGCTCGGGCATGTCTTCGTCGCCAACATGACCGGCAACGTCGTGTTCTTGGGATTTGCACTCGCCGGGGCGCCAGGCTTCTCGATCGCGGCATCGCTGGTGGCCCTGGCGTCGTTCTGGTCCGGCGCCCTCGTGGGCGGCAAGGTCGGCTCGAGCCTTGGAGAACACCGGGGTCGTTTGCTCCACGCTGCCGCCTTGATCCAGGCCGTATTCCTTGCGGCTTCGGTGATCCTCGCCGCACTGGCCGGCAACACGATGACCGAAGGCTTTCGCTACCCCTTGATCGTCGTCCTCGGGATCGCCATGGGGATCCAGAACGCAAGTGCGCGCAAGCTCGCAGTGCCCGACTTGACCACCACCGTGCTCACCTTGACCCTCACCGGCACCGCTGCCGACAGCGCGCTCGCGGGAGGCAAGGGTTCCCTGTCCGGACGCCGTTTGGTCTCCGTGGCCGCAATGCTGGTCGGGGCCCTTATCGGCGCGGCGTTGGTCATTCACGTCCGCATCGTCTTTCCCCTGGTGATCGCCCTGATTGTGATCGCGGTCGTCGCGGCGACGACCTGGGCACTTGGCAGATCGGATCCCCCTTGGGCCCGTGCATAACGGGCGAAGCGCTCGGAAGGTCCCGAACGGGACGAAGCAAAGCGCTGGTGTCAGAGCCTCCGCAGTGCCGTCTGCGTCGAGGATCGCCGCTTGGACAAGGTTTTCACGCGACCTGGTCCCTCGTGGACCCTGAAGGGTGCCACATCACGGTCGGCCGCTTGATTAGCACCGACACACCAGTCCACCGGCAGCGAGACTGGGCCGGTGACTGTCCGCCTTATCACGCTCTCCCTTCGCCAGGCCCTCCGGCTCCTGCTCCTCACCTGCAGGTCGTCTCGCTCGAAGGACCTCGAACTGCTCGTGTTGCGCCAGGAACTCACCGTCTTGCGCCGCCAGGTGCCCCATCCGAAGACGAGGCGCGAGGAGCGGCTCGTGCTCACTGTCCTACAGCGGCTCCGTCCGGTGCACGAGCGACTCTCCAACCTGTTCACCCCCGACACCCTCCGGCGCTGGCACCGAGAGCTCGGGCGGAGGAAGTGGGACGGCCCGCACCGGATCAACAAGAGAAGAACCGTCCCGCTCCAGACCCAGCTCGTCGTCTGGCGGATGTCTCGGGAGAACGCCACCTGGGGCTACCGGCGCATCCAGGGCGAACTGCAGAAGATCGGCATCGATATCTCGGCGACCAGCATCCGCCGCATCACCGCGCCGAAGCGCCGCCCCGGGCCGAAGCGGGACACCTGGCGGCAGTTCATGAGATCGCAGACCTCCTCGATCATCGCCTGCGACCTCTTCACGGTCGAGTCGGTGAAGTTGACGACCCTCCATGTCCTGTTCTTCATCGAGCTCCATACCCGGCGGGTGCTCATCGGAGGTGTCACCGACGAAGCGGCAGACCTCGCCTGGGCGACCCAGATCGCACGCAACCTCTCAGAGGCGCGAGAGGATCGTGCGGAACCGATCCGCTTCCTCGTGCACGACCACGACAAGCGCTTCGGCGCGCCCTTCGACGAGGTCTTCAAGGCCGAGGGCACCGAGATCGTCCGCACTCCCTGGCGGGCGTCGAAGGCGAACGCATATGCCGAAAGATGGATCCGCACAGCGCGAGCCGAGTGCCTCGACCGTGTGATGGTCCTCGGACGACGCCATCTCGAGCAGCTGCTCACGACCTACGTGAAGCACTACGACAAGGAGCGCCCGCACCGAAGCCTCGGGCTCGAACCACCAGGAGGGCCACAACCTTCAAGAGCACTGAGCCCGGAGCCGAGCGGGATCGGACGCCGCGACCTGCTCGGTGGGCTCATCCACGAGTACGACCGGAAGGCTGCTTGAACCTTTCGATCGCGGACTGGCTGATGGCCAGTCCGTTCAACCGGCGTTCTCGGAGTTACCGGGCTGAACGCGGCAATGTTCTCGCCGCATGCCCTTCGTGGATCGGCGAGGCGGATCCAACTGGTCATGGAAGTGAGCACCGTAGTCACGGAGAGTCACCAATTGTCAGGTGGCACCCTTCAGCCCGATTTGAGGTGCTCTTTACGCGAAGCCGCGGAAATCAGCGCTCTGTTGGCCGGGTGCCCAGACCATGGCTTGCAAACCGTTCCTGCACACCAGTTCCTCCTATACCGTGCACTGGCAGGGCCAGTCGATCTGGAGCCTTATGGATTATTTGCGAAGGTCCGCGAGCTATTTACAACCTGCTGACGTCGTGAGTGCCAGAGTGTCGTAGCTGGAGGAGGTAAGGCGATGTGGAACCGTCCTGAATGTGCGATCGACTGGTCTAAATCGGGGCGGCACGGCCTCTCCCTCCCCGATCGATGTTCAATCGGAGCTTGCTGCAGTGGCTGACTTAATCTTCATCGCCGTCATCCTTGGGTTCTTCGGACTGGCCATGCTGATCGTGCGGTGGCTGCACCCGATCGTCACCTCCGCGAACGCCGACGAACCCGAGCAGGAAGCGGATCCTGACGAAGCTTCGGCTTACCCCGTGGGCGAGATCTGAGGCTTTGCGGCCGTGGACAACGATCCTGAACGAGTCGGGCTGTTGGTAGCCCCGCCCCTGGAGCATCGTCCGCCGAAGGTTCGCAGCCGGCCCGGTCGTGCTTTGTTCGACCGGGCCATCTTGCGCCGAGCCGCCTTCGACAGCTTCGTGAAGCTGGATCCCCGTCACATGATCCATAACCCGGTCATGTTCTGCGTCGAGGTGGGTAGCGCCTGGACGACGGTCCTGTTCTTCAGTGACCCGACCGTATTCGCCGGTCTTGTGACCCTTTTCTTGTGGGCGACGGTTCTCTTCGCCAACTTCGCTGAGGCCGTCGCCGAGGGACGCGGCAAGGCACAGGCCGACTCCTTGCGTCGAACGCGCCGGGAGTCGACGGCATACGTTCTCCAAAGCGACGGAACGGTCCTCGAGATCGCATCTGCTGAGCTCCACATCGGCGACATCTGCGTCGTGGAGGCGGGCCAGACCATACCGGGCGACGGTGATGTCATCGACGGCATCGCCACTGTGGACGAGTCGGCCATCACAGGCGAGTCTGCTCCGGTGATCAGGGAGTCGGGCGGTGACCGCTCGGCCGTCACCGGAGGAACGACGGTCCTCTCCGACCGCGTCGAGGTGCAGATCACCTCCAAACCAGGCGAGACGTTCCTCGACCGCATGATCACCCTCGTGGAGGGCGCCAGTCGTCAGAAGACGCCCAACGAGGTCGCCCTCGACATCCTCCTGATCGGGCTCACCTTCGTACTGCTGGTGGCGGTGGCCACCTTGCAACCTATGGCCATCTATTCCAAGGCAATCCAGTCGGTCGTCGTCTTGGTGGCATTGTTCGTCTGCCTGGCTCCGACGACGATCGGCGCGTTGCTGTCGGCCATCGGCATCGCGGGCATGGATCGCCTTGTCCAGCGGAATGTGCTCGCCCTGTCCGGCCGAGCCGTGGAAGCCGCCGGCGACTGTTCCACGTTGCTCTTGGACAAGACCGGCACGATCACCTACGGCAACCGCATGGCAGCTGAGTTCCTCCCGGTCCAGAAAGTGAGCGAACAGGAGCTGGCCGACGCCGCGCTGTTGTCCAGCTTGGCCGACGAGACCCCCGAGGGAAGGTCGATCGTCGGCTTCGCCGAGCAGCACTACGGACTCGAGCGACAACTACTGCCCGACGCGGTGCTCGTCCAGTTCAGCGCCCTCACGAGGATGAGCGGAATCGACGTCGGCGGCCGTTCCATCCGTAAGGGAGCCGATGATTCGGTGCGACGGTGGGTGTCCGAGCACGGTGGATCGATACCCGTGGACCTGTCGCCGATCGTCGAGCGCATCGCCACCTCGGGTGGCACGCCGCTCACGGTCGCCGACGGCGCCAGGGTTCTAGTGTAGTGTCTCAGTTTTAACTGGTGTTTGCATGGAGAGAGCGACTCGGCCCCGGCGGACCTTCTCGAGGATGTCCTCGGCCGTGGCGGTCCAAACGAATGGCTTGGGGTCGTCGTTGTGGGCAGCGAGAAACGCCTCGATGGCGGCGATCAGATCGGGCACCGACTTGAACACCCCCCGGCGGAGCGCCTTGCCGGTGAGATCACGGAACCAGCGCTCCACCATGTTCAGCCATGAGCTCGAAGTGGGGATGAAGTGCAGATGAAAGCGAGGGTGCTTCTCCAGCCAGGCGAGAACGTTGTCGTGGCTGTGCGTTCCGTAGTTGTCGCAGATCATATGGATCTGCAAGCTTTTTGGAACCTGGCTGTCGATCGTGCGGAGGAACTTCAAGAACTCAGTGTTGCGGTGCTTGGGCAAGCACTGGCCGATCACCACTCCGGTCAGGACGTTCAGCGCAGCAAAGAGAGTGGTCGTGCCGTTGCGCTTGTAATCGTGGGTCATCGTGCCCGCCCGGCCCTTTTTCATCGGCAAGGTCGCCTGGGTCCGATCGAGAGCCTGGATCTGGCTCTTCTCGTCCATGCACAACACCACGGCCTTGTCCGGCGGGTTCAAATAGAGCCCGACCACGTCGACGAGCTTCTCCTCGAAACGCTTGTCGTTGGAGAGCTTGAACGTCTCCACCCGGTGCGGTTGCAGACCCCGCGCAGACCAGACCCGCTGCACTGTGGCCGGGCTCACGCCTTGGGCTTTGGCCATCGAACGGCAGCTCCAGTGCGTCTCACCGGCCGGCTTGTCATGGAGTGTGGCGCGCACGATCTTGTCCACCTTCTCCGCCGGAATCGACGCCTTACGCCCCCGGCCCGGCCGCACCCGGCCGAGCTTGGCCACGCCCTCCTCGCCGAAGCGGGACCGCCAGGCCACGACACTGGCCGGCGAGACCTCGAGACGCGCCGCGATCGCCGTGTTCGCCAAGCCCTCGCCGGCGTACAGCAACGCCTTGGCCCTTATGACCTCACGCTGGGGCGCCGTGCGGGACTTGGAGAAATTCTCGAGGATCTCCCGCTGGCCGTCGGTCATCGCAAGTGGTGGGCTCGGCGCGCGCATGTCGACACCTTACTACAATCACCATCTATTTGCGAGACACTACACTAGGAGTGATCCACCTCAAGGACACCGTGAAGCCGGGGATGACCGAGCGGTTCGCCCAGTTGCGCAACATGGGCATCCGCACCGTGATGATCACTGGTGACAACCCCCTCACCGCGGCCGCCATCGCCGCCGAGGCTGGAGTCGATGACTTCCTTGCCGAGGCCACACCGGAGGAGAAGATGGCGCTCATCCGCCGCGAGCAACGCGGCGGGCACCTCGTGGCCATGACCGGTGACGGGACCAACGACGCGCCCGCCTTGGCGCAGGCCGACGTCGGACTCGCCATGAACACCGGCACGCAGGCGGCCAAGGAAGCCGGCAACATGGTCGACCTCGACTCGAACCCGACCAAGCTCATCGAGGTCGTTGAAGTCGGCAAGCAGCTCTTGATCACACGAGGTTCGCTGACGACGTTCTCGATCGCGAACGACGTAGCCAAGTACTTCGCCATCATCCCCGCGATGTTCCAGGTCGTGTACCCCAAACTGCGGGTGCTCAACGTCATGCGGTTGGACAACCCGCACTCGGCCATCTTGTCCGCGGTCATCTTCAACGCCATGATCATCCCGTTTCTCATTCCCCTGGCGCTCAGGGGTGTGAAGTTCCGGCCACTTGACGGAGCGGCTATCTTGCGACGTAACGGCTTCATCTACGGCTTTGGCGGCATCTTGGCGCCATTCGTCTTCATCAAGCTGATCGACCTCGTCATGTCTGCACTTGGAGTGCGCTGACATGGCACGTAGGACCGTCGTGAGCGTCATCATGCTTGTGCTCCTCACCGTCGTCCTCGGTGGCGCCTATCCGCTCCTGGTCACCGGTATCGGAACCCTCCTCTTTCCGCACCAGGCCGGCGGCTCGCTCGCGTACCGCGACAACAAGCTCGTGGGCTCGTCGCTCATCGGGCAGAACTTCACCAATGCAAAGGGCCAACCTCTCGCCCGGTACTTCCAACCACGGCCGTCCGCGGCGGGGACGAGCGGCTATGACCCAACGGCGTCGGGCGCCTCCAACCTGGGACCTTCCAACCCGGCACTAATCGGCAACAAGGCCAAGGGCAATCCCTACGCAACTCCGAGCGATCCCCATTGCGTGCCTGTGCAGGCCATCGGTCACAGCGGGAATCCGATCGTCGACAGACACGGCAAGGCTGTCTACGAGAGGAACCCAAACGGGACATTCGTGTGCAATCCCAACACCATCCCCGAACGGGCCATCGCCTACCGCCAGTTCAACGGACTTGCGCCCGGGGTGCCCGTCCCCGTTGACGCGGTGACGGCTTCAGGTTCTGGGCTAGATCCCGACATCTCCATCGCCAATGCCTTGGATCAGGCGCCACGCGTCGCGCGCTCCCGCCACCTATCCACGGCTGAAGTCGTCGCCCTCGTCCATCGTGTCGCCCAAGGGCGGCAATGGGGCTTTCTAGGTGAGCCCGCAGTGAACGTGCTAGAGCTGAACCTCGGCCTCGGCAGCCTGCGATGAGCCGGGCGCGATCAGTACTGCTCGGACTGAACCGAGGAGGTGACTGATGGACGCGTGGGCCTGGGCGCAGGTCGCCTTCATCGGCGTGGCCGTCGTCATAGCTGCCCCCCTGCTCGCCCGTTACCTGGCGGCCGTGTTCGGAGGGAAGCGGGCACCGGGAGATCGTTTCTTCCTCCCGATCGAGCGTTTGGTGCACCGCACGCTGGGCGTCGACCCCGAGGCGCAACAAACCTGGAAGGGCTACGCACTAGCGGTACTGGGCTTCGGGCTCGTCTCGACTCTTCTGCTCTATGCCATCTTGCGGCTCCAAGGAGTACTCCCGTTCAATCCGACCCATGCTCCTGGCATGAGCCCGATGCTGGCGTTCAACACCGCGATCAGCTTCGTCACCGGAACCAACTGGCAGGCCTACTCGGGCGAGACGCAGGCGAGCTACCTGACCCAGATGGCCGGGCTTGTGGTGGCGCAGTTCACTGCCGCCGCCGTCGGACTGGCAGTGGCGTTGGCGGTCGTGCGCGGCGTTTCCGGTGCAACGCGTACCGTGGGCAACTTCTGGGCCGATCTCACCCGCGGCGTTACTCGCATTCTGCTCCCGGTCTCAGTAGTCGGGGCTCTTGTGCTCATCAGCCAGGGGGTCGTCCAGAACCTCCATGGATTTCGTACTGCTAGCACGCTTGGCGGGCGCGACACAGAAGATCCCCGGCGGGCCCGTGGCTTCCATGGAGGTCATCAAGCTGCTCGGCACCAACGGCGGCAGCTTCTACAACGCGGGTGGGGCTCACCCGTTCGAGAACCCCACCGGGTTCTCGAACATGTTCGACCTGCTGCTCGTCGTCGTGCTCCCCTTCGCTATCGCCCTCATGTTCGGCAGGCTGATCAACAACCGCCGCCAGGGTTACGCAATCGTCGCGGTCATGGCGATCCTCTTCGCGACCCACACCCTCATCGGCGCGCAGGCCGAAGCGCACGGCAACTCCAACCTCCCCGCGACGATCAACCAGAAGGTGGGCAGTATCAACATCGGCGGCAACATGGAGGGAAAGGAAGCCGTCTTCGGCCCGGCGGGATCTGCACTAATGACACTTGGCACGATGGGCACCACCGCTGGCGCCACCGACTCCGCGCTCGACAGCTACACGCCTGTCGGAGGAGCCACTGCCCTCGTGGCGATCCTCCTTGGTGAGGTCAGCCCGGGCGGTGTCGGGGGCGGCCTATACACCATGCTTATCTTCGTGCTCTTGGCGGTGTTCATCGCGGGGCTCATGGTGGGACGCACGCCGGAGTTCCTCGGCAAGAAGATCCGAGGCACCCAGATGAAGCTGGTGATCCTTTACGTAGTCGCGATCCCGACAGTGGTCCTCGGGTTCGGCAGCGTCTCGCTGGTTCTCAATTCCGTCCACGCGATCTTGAACCCCGGCTTCCACGGCCTGACCGAGATCACCTATGCCTTCGCGTCGGCAGCGAACAACAACGGCTCGGCGTTCGTGGGCCTGTCCGCCAACACGAGCTGGTACGACACGACGCTCGGGCTCGTCATGCTCATTGGCCGCTTCGTTCCGATCGTCCTGGCGCTCGCGGTGGCCGGTTCACTGGCCGGGGCTCGCGTGCATGCCCGGACCCGGGCCACCCTCGACACCTCGGGGCCTACCTTCGTCGCCTTCCTGTTCGGCGTCATCATCATCGTCGGCGGCCTCATCTACCTGCCGATGCTTATCTTGGGACCGATAGGCGAGCGCATCGTCGGCTGAGCTGCTTCTTCACGGGGCGTAGGACGAGGCGAATCAGGAGCCCTTTTCGGGCTCCTGACCTGCACTTCTTTTTTGGAGCGGACGACGGGATTCGAACCCGCGACCCTCACCTTGGCAAGTAGATACTGGCGAAAACTGGCGAATGCCAGCGACCGATAGTGCAGGAAAACACTGGCTTGTATACGTCAGCGAACCCACCCGAACGGCGGCGCCCGCGCGATAGACGCGCGATAGACGCGCGATAGCCTCCCTGTCGTCAGACATCATCGACCGCGGCCTTCACCCTCTGCTACATCGGACTCTGCTGGGGCCCTCGGTCTTCTGCGGTCCCGCCAACGACCCGAGCACGACAAGGATGTCGAGCTGATTGTGCTCCCCCACGAGGTCCGAGTTCTCGAACGCAGCTCCAAGAGCGCGTTCGCTATCGGCACGTCGTCCGGGCGATCCTCGCTACGCGCCAGCTGTCTACGCGCTCTATCGCGTTGGCATTCGTCACGCCACCCCGCTCCGCTGACACCGGGAACTCTCGAAACGCAGATGGAGACGCTGGTGCAGCGGCGATTCCCTGGGCCGATCAGCGCGATGATCCTTGGTGTGTCAACCAGAGGGACTCAAGTATCTTGATCTGATATATATACCAGTCAGTTGACATCCGCAGATAAGTGAGTAGGATGCGTGTCATAGAGGAAGCATCCGTATCAGAATCTGATACTTCACCGGTAAGAATGACACGCACGATCCCACCTTCGCTGGGTCCGATACTGACCGAGTTGGAGCTCGACGCGCCCCAGGTCGTCACCCTGGCCGAGCTCGCAGCCCTGACAACGCGAACCGGTATCGGTACCGAGCCCAGGGTGGTCGCGGACCGCATGCGCAAGCTCGGCTGGCTGCTGCCCACCGAGACGGCGGGTGTGTGGGAGTTCGCCCCCGCCGCCCATGCGGGGCCGATCGGCCACGGCGACCAGTTCCTCGAGCTTGCGGGCCGCGCTCGCGGCCCGCCCGTCGCTCGACGCGGCAGTATGTCTCGTGTCGGCACTGGCGGCCCAAGGCCTGACCGATCGCGCCCCGGACCGCCTCGAGGTCGCCGTCAAGACGGGAGCCTCCATCCCCGAAGGTTTGCGGCGTGCCACACGGGTCGTCGTCTTCGACGCCAACCTCGCTCCCGAACTATCCCGCGGGGTACCGGTTCACCTGCCTGTCACCATCCTCGTGCACATCGCGGCTCGACCGGGCGAAGTACGGGGATGGAGCGCGATCGCCGATGCCCTGCCCGAACTCGTCGAGGTGGTCACGCCTGCGGACATCGACGGTGAGCTAGCTGGCCGGCCCCGTTCGGTGCGGGTGCGTCTTGCCTACCTTACCCAGGGCGTTGCTCCCGACCTGGCCGATCGCCTGGTCCCGCCCAACGATGGGGGGCGCACCGCTCCGAAGGTCTGGTTCGGGCCCCGCGGCAGCCTCAAGCACCACAGCGCCCGGTTCTCGGTCGCCGACACCCTGTTGCCGTTCGACCCCGCGAGCCTTCACCCCCTGGCATGAACGGTCCCTACGACGTCAGGTTGACCCAAGGCCACGTCCTACGCCACGCGCCGGCCCAGTCGCCGCAGGGTCGCGACGCCGCGGTCATCGACATCGCACAGGATCTGCTGTTGCGTCATCTGTCCGAGCGTGGTGTCCTCACACTGGTCGCTTTCAAGGGTGGCACGGCACTTCGAAAGGCGTATGCCGGCGGCGCCGGGCGGTTCTCGACCGACCTCGACTTCTCTGTAGCGACCCTCGACGACGACCCCGCCTCGGTCACCCAGTTACTCGTCGGTGAGATCGACGGCACGCGCCTTGGTCCTTTCACCTACGACATCGAGGACCGTCGCGGCCGCCACACGATCATCTACCGGAGCGAGCTCGGGCCTGACCCCACCGGTCAGCTCCAGTCGAAGATCGACATCGGGCCGCCTCCGTGGTTGGCACCCACCACGCGTTCGTGGGTGGACGTGCCGATCCACAGCCGCTACGGCGGTCCGCTCCCCCAACTGCCTGTCGTGGACCTGGCCGAGAACGTCGCCGAGAAGATTTCTCGCCTCAACCGACGAAGCCCTGCCCGCGATGCGTACGACCTGGTGTGGGTGGCCCGCACGCCCGGCCTCGATCTAGATCGTTCCCTGATCCGCCGCCTTGCTGTCGTCAAGGCGTGGGTAGATCTCCATGGGCTGCACACCGAGCATGCCAGCTGGTCCGCACCTCTCCCCGGCGCTCGCCCGTTCGATGTTGACAGGTGGCTTGTGCCCCGAGGGGCACGCGACTTCGACGATGAGGCAATCGGCCTGCTGTCCGTCCCGCCTCCCGACCTCGGCGATCTCGGGCGAGGCCTGTCTCGGCTGTACCTGTGGCTCGCTGATCTTGACGACGACGAACGCGCCGTGGCAGAGGGACGACCGCAGGACCGCAGCCTTGTCCTACGCCTCCTCGGCGAGCTTCCCGGCGGTCGCTTGGTCGGCGTCGCCAGGTGACCCGCAACGAGCGTCCTCGGATATGGGCGGGGCTCCGACACCGTGTAACAAGTGAGGACTCGCGAGACGACTCTCGCTGATGAACCGGGCCGCGGCGTGATCCGACCGCCGCACATGGACGAGGATCGCTACAAAGACTCCGACGATGAGGAACGGTTCGAGCGGAGTCGCCGCCGCACGGCAGTGGCGCCCGGACCACCGGGCAACCAGCACGAACACGGCGGCGAGATCTGCATTCGCGAATACCTCGACTCCCCAGTCGCGACAAGCACGGCTGGGACCGTCGAGGGGGCGAGAGACCGACTGGTTGGAGTTGCTTGCAATCGCGGGTCGACTTGGTTCTATTCGGGTCGCGGCACCGCGAGGGCCTCCACGGCCCATAGGGCCGGTAGCTCAAGGTTCGCCGGGGATCGGACGAGAACCAGGCCGTCCGACGCCTCACCTGCCCGCTAATCTGCCGAAGTGAGCCCGAGATACGAGAAGCGGTTCGATCAGATGATCGCGGATGCCACCGTCGACTGTTACAACGAGGAGGAACAGGTCACCGGCCTGTTCACGATGATCCAAGACGAGCTCGTGGTCCCGTTCCAGACGCTGGTGCTCGGGGTCGGCGTCACAGTGGAAGGCGTCGAACTGACGACCAACGGTCAGATCGTCGCGATTTGCACCCGGGACGAGTTTCGACAGACCGTTCCGATCCTCGATCTTCCGCTGCCGACACCGCCTCCCGAGGGTGCGGAGTGGATCGAGGCGTACCGCCGCTGGCTCTGCTGACCGGACCAGAAGCGACGAGTGACCGATCGAGTCGAGACGGAGATATGGCCAACAAGTCGGGGATCATCTCGGCGAAGGACCAGGCCTGGATCGAGGCGCGTCGACACCACCGGCTCTCCCACGCCCACGTGCAGATGGCGCGCGAGCTGGGCTTGAGCCCGAAGAAGCTCGGCGGCATTGACAATCACCACCAGGAACCATGGAAGGTGCCGCTGCACCAGTTCATCGAGCAGCTCTACCTGGAGCGGTTCGGACGCGATCGACCCGAACACGTCGTTTCCCTCGAAGAACATGCCCGAGTGGCAGCGCAGAAGCGGGATGCGAGGAACGCCACGAAGGTCCCGCGGGCTGGAGGCCCGGTGGAGGACGTCGGTGGCTGAGTACCAGTACTACGAGTTCCTGGCCATCGACCGCCCCCTGGACGCCCGCCAGCTCGCTGAGCTGCGAGCATTGTCCACAAGAGCGCGGATAAGCCCGAGCCGGTTCGTCAACACCTACCAGTGGGGCGACTTCCGGGGTGACCCGCGGGCACTGATGACCCAGTATTTCGACGCGTTCCTCTACACGGCGAACTGGGGCGCCCGGCGGTTGATGCTGCGTCTGCCATCCCGGCTGCTCGACCCCTCCACTGCGCGGCGCTACTGCCACACCGACTCCGCCTCTGCATGGGCCGCGGGCAAGATCGTCATCCTCGACCTCTCTCGTGAGGATCAGGACGGGAGCTGGGAGGACGAGGAGTACGGCGAGGAATCGCTGGGCTCGATCATCCCGGCGCGCGCGGAACTCGCCACGGGCGATCTGCGCTTGCTGTATCTGGCATGGCTGCTGTCGGTCGAATCGGGAGAGCTTGCCGACGACGATGCCGAGCCGCCGATCCCGCCGGGGATGGCGGCGCTGAACGCGCCGCTGCGCAGCCTGGCCGACTTTCTCCGCCTCGACGAGGATCTGATTGCGGTCGCGGCGAAGCTAGCGAAGAGCAGAAGGATTCCAGCCCGTCGCCCCAGGAGTTGAAGCGGTGGGTCGCGGTGCTGCCCGCAAGGGAGAGGGACGCGCTCCTCGTACGCCTTGTGCTCGGCGACGACGTGCACCTGCGAACGGAGTTGCTACGACGTTCTCACGGAGAATCCACTGACGGCCCGCAACACAGGGAGCCGCGTACGGTGGCAGAACTGCGAGACGCCGCGGCGGCTCGACGCGTGGAGCGCGAGCGGCTCGCCGCCATAGAGCAGGCGCGCAAGCGAGCCCGGCGCGAACGCGACGCGGCACTCGCCCGCGACAAGCGGCTGGAGGAGCTCGCGCTGCACGAAGAGCAGGCTTGGGGCCAGGTCGATGCGTCCATCGAAACCAAGAAGCCCGCCGGCTACGACTCCGCCGTTGGGCTCCTCAGCGACCTGAGGGCCGTCAGTGAACGCAAAGGCAGACCGGAGGCGTTCGCAAAACGCTTCGCACAGCTACGCGAACAACACCTGAAGAAGTCCAGCCTCCTCGACCGTTTCGACCGGGCTGGGCTCGGACGGCTCGACCGGGATGGACGCGAACCCAGCTGAGGTCGATCTCATCGAGGTTGCCCACCGCGTGCCACGAGCAGTGGCAAGGTCCTACCCTTCACCGCTACCTGTGGTGGCAAGCTGTCGCCGGCTTGTATCGTTCGCCCCGTGCTGGTTACCGACCTTCGCCACTTCGAAGGCATCGAACTCGATCCCGGGGTGCCGGCTCCGGCGCTGCGGCTCGCGACCCATCTACGCCGGATCGTTCGCGCGGCCACGGTCTTTGCGGGACGGGGAATCCAGCCAACCGCCCTCCCCTGTCGCCGGCGTCCGGGCCGGGTCCCGTGCCCGGGGCGCCTGCGCGTGGAGCGCCAGGACCTTCCCTCCCGGATCCTGTGGGAGTGCCCGGCTTGCGACGAAGCCGGTGTGATCGACGGCTGGCAGGGTTCACTCGACGATCTGTCAGTTCTTTCTGAGTCTGACGAAGGAGGCGGCCTGGTCCAAGTTGTCATACCCGAGAAGGCATATCAGCTGCTGCTCGACGAGATCGCTCTCGGCCAAGGATGCGAGCGTCTGCTCTATCGCGCCCGTTCACGTCCTGAAGGTGTCGAGCTTTCGGGCAACGAGGATGACTTCGAGCAGCTGATCGGTGTCGTCGCCTTCCAGGCGAACCACTCGGCCACTCGGGCGCGCCAGCGTCGCTGGAGGGCGATCTGTAACTGTCTCCGTCCACCAGCCCGGAGCTGGCTCGAAAACAGCACGGACGTCGTCATCGATGAACTCGCGAGCTTTGGACTCGTTTCGCTGCGTGTCCACGTCACCGAGCTCATCCGCGACCGGCTCGCGACAGTGATGAAAGCGCTGGATGTCACCGAGCAATCGGCGCGCCGATACCTGGAGGAAGAAGACCTTCGCGAGCTTGCGCGCGAGGCGGCCGTCAAGCTCGCCGACGAGCAGCCCGGCGCAAACCTCTACGAGCAGCCCCGTACGATCCCCGCGTCCCTCCAGACAATCGGACGGAACATCGCCGCGCTCGCCGAAGCCGCCCAGGTCAGGGTGCTCAACGCCGACACCGTTGGCGCCCATGGAGCACTGCAGCTCATGTCCCTCCTCGGGCAGTTCCTGCGCGAGATCCCCGCAGAACCATCCGGACCTGTCCTGCTCCCCCAAGCCATGTTGACTCGCAGCGCCCGATTGCTCGAGGCCACAGCGCAGATGGTCCGCGAGGGCTTCGTCGTTGCGCCGGATATCCCGGTCGACGACGTGGCCGCCCTGGCCGAAGCCTTCGCTCGGGACGCTGGAATGCTCCGCGCCCTCGTGGGTGGATCCGCCGCCGGACCCTCGCCTGCCAGCTGAGCGGGCCGGGAGCAGTCTCTTTACGAAACTGTGCCTCGTGCGAGCGCGATCGCGACGAGCTCAACGACAACGACGCCGACGACGAGCTCGAGTTCCTCGGATCCAGGATGAGCACCCCTCGAACGGCCCGAGTGGCTTACTGGTGATGGCCGCCAGCTGTCCCCGACCTTGCTGGTCTTGAACCAGGTACGGAAACACCCTCGCAGCGCGTCGACGCGGAAGCCAACGAAAGGACTCGCACGGCCCGCGTTCTCGGCTTGGGAAGGGCGGTCAGGCGTACGAGGACGGATCAGGGCGACCCATTAGGGCAGGTCATCGCGTTAGCCGCACGTTGAGGAACGACCACGGACGGCGGCGTCCGCGGGATATTCGCGGGATGCGAATTTCCCGCTAAATCAGACTTCTCAAGGGCTTTGCCGGCGAGGTGTCCTGGGCTTTTGTGCTGCACCTTCTGGACATAACTGCACGTCACGGACGTTGACGGACTCCGGCGCCCTATGGCGGTGACGGGATGGAGGCGGCGCGAGCTCAATCTCTACAGCGGGCGATGATGACCTCGGCGTGGATCTACCCGACTCGTTCTTGTGGTTCACGCCGTTTGGGCGCGACAGGTGGCGGATCATCGAGTCGTCGAAGCCAGACAGAATTGCAGTGGCGGCCGATCGTGGGCTCTGGTCGTGCACGCACGAACAAGATCGACTGGGCCCGAGCAGCGGCTAGGGACGGTTCGGAGCACGTCGATGCGATGTTCAAACTGGACCGCATTCACAACCTTCTAATCCGTAGGATCGCGTCCCGCGGAGAGGTGTAAATCGGCTGAGCCGAAGCGTTCTCGACGCGCGTGCAGTTTGTCACTTCATGATCGCCAATGACACCCCCTCCGCGCCGAGCTCGTCGTTGACGGCCTGGTCGATGAGAGCCATCGACTCCTCGGATAGGTAGCGGCGCTCGGCGACCTCCCATTCATCGTGCTGTTCGACCAGCACCGCGGTCACGAGACGGGGCACCGAGGCGTCGTTGGGGAAGATGCCGACGACGTTGGTGCGGCGCTTGATCTCAGCGTTCACGCGCTCGAGGGGGTTCGTCGACCACAGCTTGGGCCAGTGCGCGATCGGGAAGGTCGAGAACGCGACGAGGTCCTCCTTCGCGTCGAGCAGGAGCTGCGCGACCCCGGGGAGGGTGAAGCTGAGCGTGTCGGCGACGACGTCGAGCTGCTGGGCCACGTGCTCCGCGCCAGGCTGGGCGAAGATCGTCCGGATGGCGGCGGCGACCATCTGGGTCTTCGCCTTCGGGACCCCGGAGAGCGCGTTGCGTAAGAAGTGCACTCTGCAGCGTTGCCAGGCGGCCCCGATGAAGACCTTCCCGATCGCCTCTTTCAGTCCGAGGTGCTGATCGGAGACGACGAGTCGGACGCCCGAGAGTCCCCGCTCGCGAAGCCCCCGGAGGAACGCCGTCCAAAAGGTGCCGTCCTCGGAGTCGCCGACGTCGCAGCCGAGCACCTCGCGGTTGCCCTCGGCGGTCACGCCGGTGACGACCACCACGGCCCGGCTGACGACGCGACCGCGCAGTCGCCCCTTTACATAGGTGGCGTCACAGAACAGATAGGGGAAGCCGATGTGGTCGAGGCGCCGGGTCCGGAAGGTCTCCATCTCCTTGTCGAGCTCGGAACAGATCCTGCTGACCTCGGACTTCGAGATCCCCGAGGCGGCACCGAGCGCCTCGACCAGGTCGTCGACCTTTCGCGTCGACACGCCGTGCACGTAGGCCTCCATCACCACCGCGTACAGCGCCCGGTCGATCCTTCTGCGGCGCTCCAAGATCTGAGGAAAGAACGAGCCTGAGCGCAGCTTGGGGATCTTGAGCTCGACATCGCCGGCCTTGGTCGACAACAGGCGGGGCCGGCGCCCGTTTCGGTAGTTCGTGCGCTCACCGGAGCGCTCATAGGGTTCGGCGCCGATCACGCCGGACACCTCGGCCTCGATGAGGGCCTGGAGAACGAGCTCGACGCTCGCTCGAATCAGATCGACGTCGCCGCCGGCGCGAAGCGCGTCAAGAAGCGCATAGGGATCAAAATCATGTTGGGCCATCGGGGTGATCTCCTTGTCGTGTCTTGTCAGGGACACGTCGAGATTCACTCCGGTGGTCCGCTACGTGGTGGACCCTCTGCGCGATTTACACCAACTCATGGGACGTCCCCATCCGTAGGTAGCTCAATACCGTCGCACGTCGTGTCAGATCCGACGTTCCGCACTTCTCGATGATGATTTGGCCCCCCACTTCTCCTGGTCACCGCTTCGCGGCGTGGGATCGCGCGGATGTGGCCGCTTGACGGAGAAGTATCTTGCCAGCTGCGGCTGAGACCTTCTCCATCTCAGCGACGATCGCCTCGAGGCGTCGCCGGTTGTCGATCCACGATCGGTAGAGCTCGGCCTCGTTCTCGGTGAGCCGTCGGCTCACGGTCTTGCCCTTCACTGCTCGGCTCCACTGGTAGTAGGGCCCGTGCCGTCGTGGCGGGTCGGCCTGGCAGCGGCAGCCCTGCTTGCCGCACGAGGTCTCGCGCACGACGACGCTGCCCTGGCTGATGAAGCCGAGCCGTGAGAGCTCTGCGGCCAGCAAGCGGTACTTGGCCTCGTAGCGTTCGAGCCTGCTCGGCATCTCGGTTCCTTCTCAGGGGAATGATCCGCGCTTCTGTATCTGTCAGCATCTATGCTGACCGATACGGCGAACTGTGTCAAGGAGGATGCGGTGGGGACTTCGGGGAAGTTTGAGCTCTCGAGCGAGCTGATCGGATGCTTGCCGATCGTCCAGCACTTCCTCGCACGGATGGGGGTCGCCGAGTGCCTGGAGCGCCACCTTCCTGACAACGATGTCCGGCTGCGTCTCGCACCGGCGGTGGTCATCGGGGCTGTCGTCCGCAACATCGTCGTGTCGCATCGCCCCGTCTACGCGATCGGCGAGTGGGCTGCTCCCTATGTTCCCGGCCTGCTCGGGCTCGGAGCCGGTGATGCTCTGGCGCTCAACGACGACCGAGTCGGCCGCATGCTCGACCGTCTCTTCGACGCCGACCGGGCGACGCTCGTCACAGAGACGGTGCTGTCGGTGATCCGCAACTTCGCCGTCGATGTCTCCCAGCTTCACAACGACTCGACGACCGTCACCTTCACCGGTAGCTACACCTCTGCCGACGGCCGTGCCCGCGGCGGCAAGGCGACCCCGGCGATCCGCCATGGTCACAACAAGGACTTCCGGCCCGACCTCAAGCAATTGCTGTTCATCCTCACCGTCTCGGCCGACGGGGCCGTGCCGATCGCCTACCGGGCGACGGACGGGAGCACCTCCGACGATCTCACCCACATCCCGACCTGGGACGAGCTCGCCCGTCTCGTCGGCCGGCCGGACTTCCTCTATGTGGCTGACTCCAAGCTCTGCTCCTCCGAAGCAATGGGCCACATCGCTGCTCGCAAGGGTCGCTTTGTCACCGTCGTTCCGCACGGGCGCAAGGAGGACACCTTCTTCCGGGACTGGGCCCAGGCTCACGCTCCAGCTTGGCAAGACGCCGAGCGCCGCAAGGGAGATCGCATTGGTGACCCCGACCGGGTGTGGCGGACCTTCGAGGCGCCGGTGCCGTCAACGGACGGCTACCGGGTGATCTGGGTGCATTCCAGCGACAAGGCAGCCCGCGACTCCGCCACTCGCTCGGCTCGCATCGAGGCAGGGCTGGCGGCGATCGATGCCCTCCAGAGTCGTATCGAGAGCCCGAAGTCACGCTTAAAGACGAGAGTCGCCGTCGAGCAGGCCACCACCGCTGCGCTCGCCGAGGCGAGAGCAGCCCGCTACGTCGAGTTCTCTGTGACCGAGTCGACCGAGGTGTCCTTCCTCCAGGAGCGACGAGGACGTCCGGGCGAGGCGACCCGCTACCGCAAGAGCGAGAAGCCCGTCTTTCGGGTCGAGGCAAAGGTGCGAGCCGAGAACGTCGCCTACGACGCCGTCACCGACGGCTGCTTCCCGTTGATCACCAACGATAGGGAGATGACCCCCGCCGAGGTCCTCGCCGCCTACCGCTACCAGCCCAACCTCGAACGCCGCCACCACATGCTGAAAGGGCCCCAGGACGTTGCCCCGGTCTTCGTGGAGAACCCGCACCGCATCGAGGCACTGCTGTTGTGCCACTTCCTCGCCATGCTCACAGAAGCACTCATCGAGCGAGAGATCCGCGCTTCGATGAAGACCGAGGAGATCGCTGGCATCCCTCTCTACCCCGAGCTGCGCAACTGCCCGGCTCCGAGCGCGCCGAGGATCCTCGAGATCTTCAACATGGCCCAGCGCCACCACCTCGTGAGCAATGGGGAGGTCGTGCAGGTCTTCGAGCCAGAGCTCACCCCACTACAGCAAAAGGTCCTCGAGCTGCTGCACGTGCCGGTGAGCGCCTACACCTAGGCCGGCGCCAGCTGAAGTGGGGGCGTATATCGGTCTCGAGAAGTGCGGAACGTCAGTCAGATTGTCCCGCGCCGTCGCATTTTGGCCGGTCCAAACTGCCGTCGCGCGAGTCGTTCGCTACGGCGTGCGACGGCGTGCGACGCTCTGGGACGGGTTTGTTGGCTCGAATGTTGGCTTTTTTGCCGACGGGACAGGGGTCCCTTGGGCTGCCTCCGGGCGCCGGGCAATTCCGAGAGCTGGAAGTAGCCTCTAACGACGTGCAGGTGGACAGGAAGCTTCGCGGCTCATCGGGCGAGTGTCTCGTGTGTGGCGTGCTCGCTCAATTCAATTGGGCTGCTGCATTGACCCGCGAAGGTGTCGCACGCACCGACGTCTTGGCGGTTAATGCTGACACCGGCAGGACGGTCACGATCCAGGTGAAAACGACATGGCGTGAGAAAAAGCCGAAGACGGACCGGCCGGTGGGCTGGCGGCTTGGAGAGAAGGACATTCTGCCGGCGGCTGCTCAGGCTGCGGGCCCGTGGCGCCGGTTAGAGCAAACTCAGCTGCTCCGAGCTGATGGGCTCAAACTCTGGCGTCGTCCTGATTGTTCTGAGCACATCCGCTAGGTGCTGCTTATTGTTGATTCTGACCGCTCCCTTCTCGTGAAGGAGCCGATTCCCGGCAGGTGTAGCGCCGTCCGAGAACTCAAGCGCTAGAACTGGCTTTCCAGCCTTGAGCGCTTGCATGCCGGCATCGAGAGTTCCCCCTGTTTCTCCGGCTTCTATGACGACTAGCGCCTTGCCGAGACCAACGATCACCCGATTTCGGGACATGGCTGCGCCCACACTCCACACCTGACTCGGAGCGAACTGCGAGATGACGACAATCCGGGTGGGATCGAAATCGACACCAGCAAACGCCCGCTTTCGCCGAAAATGCAGAATCCCTTCGGCGAGCACGATGGCGGTTCGACCTCCAGATCCCAGAGCAGCAAGATGCGTCTCTGTGTCGACGCCCCGGGCGTAGCCAGAGATAATCATCAACTTGTGGTCTGCTACCACAACGCCGCAGTGTCTGGCAGCCGCGATGCCACGTTCCGAGGCGTTCCTGCTGCCGCACATGCCGAGGCCCAGCTCATTGAGAAGGTCTTGGTTGCCCCAAGTGAAAAGAACTGCTGGAGGTCGATTCATTAACGCAAGGCGCTGCGGGTATTTGGCTTCGCCAAAGAAGCAAACGTCAATGTTGCGCGAGGCAAGCTCGTCACTGACCTCCGCCGCTTCAGCAAGTTGGCTTCCCGTAAGTGTTCCCACAGCAGCCAAGAACCCGCCTTGACCGATTGTTCGTGCCACTCGTTCGGGAGTCCGGTAGACGTTGAACAGGGCTACGGCTACCGTCAGCCGCTCGATGTGGTTCGACACCCTATTTGCGCATGGTTCGGGCACCGACGATGCCGACCACTTCTGTAGCACCCGATTTTCGTGCTGCGGCAGCGACGCTGCGCATGGATATGCCGGAGCGGTATACGTCATCGACGATCACGACTCTCTCGCCAGATAGGTCGGTGGGCACCGAATACTTCTCCAAGTCCGTGCTCGCGTGCCCAGTCTTGGCAGCTTGAGTAGGCACGAATTCGCGCCTGCTGAGAACGCCGGGAAGTCCGAGCTTGACAGCCACTGACTTTGCTAAGCGCTCTCCGAAGTCGTGCTTGTTTCCAGGAATCGCAATGACCGTCTCGCAGGCCGCGTAGTAGGGGTGGGCTGACATCGTCTCGGCGATCCGTTTTGACAGTTCCGCTCCCGAGGGGCCGCTGCTGTAGTACTTGCCTCGGTGAATAAGCTGACCAACCTCGGTGTTCTCCCACTGATCGCCGGGAACGCCCTCCTCGGGGATCTTGTAGAAGTCGAGTGCGATGGCTCCGTCCATCTCGTCTGTCTCGCCGAGAGTCAACACCGTCTTCAGCATCTCGAGCCCGTTGTGAATACTGCTGCTGTATGGCGGTTCGTACTCGATTTTGTACTGCCAGCGCGAAAAGTCGGTCGTGCTGAGAAGGCGTGGGGATCGACCGTCGAGGACCATCTGGATCTGGTTCAGGACGGCAGAGCAGCAGCTTGCCTCGATGAAGCACCTGGAGCCGTCTTTCGTGCGCGTAGCGTGGTAGTCCGCCAGGCGATTGCCCCGGCTGTCCGCCGTAATCTCGAACCAGCCTGATCCGACTTGGACCATGACCGAGGATACCCGGTTGCGCCCCCATCAGCCGAATTGTATCGAACGCCTGTTCGTTAGAGAGGGATTTACCAGGGCTGGCGCATGGAACTCACTCTGCGAGAGCGGCGCACTCCTTGCCTGTCCACCTAATGCCTACCTCTTCGGTGGAGATAATGGGACTATGTTTGAACCCCTCCTGGCCCGCTGACCTGGGGTTATGCAACACGAACTTCTGAGCTGGGACCAATTTCGGGTGCTAAGCCGCCCGCCTCATGGTCGGCTCCGGAACTGATGGGACTATGTTCGAACCCCTGCCGGAGGAGCTCCGGCGCAAACCAAATCGTCGGCCGACGCAGCCGTGCTGCGTCGAGGTACCGGTTCACCAACGTTGGAGCGCTCAACGTCATCAGTGCTCGCACCGCCGAGTTCGCGGCACACCTCGGCCACCTTCTTTCGCTTGCTCAGCACCGCTAGCACTGCGTCGCGCTTCTGAGCGGGGGTGAACGCTGATTGTCTTCCCATGGCTGCATTCTCCTTCGGTCATGCAGCCTGAGGTCAACAGATGGAGGTGTCAGCCTCCGTTAGCACCGCTGGCTTCACAAAAAGACTGCTGCAAACGGGTGAGCGCTCGTGAAGCGAGGGACTTCACGGTCCCAGGCCGGCACCCGAGGACCTGGGCGATCTCCGCCTCCGACCAGCCGCCCCAGTACGGGCGATGATCACGACGCGCTGGCGATAGGGCAGGGTCCCGACAAGGTCGAAGAGATCGGCGTCGGCCGGCGTGAGCGGGCCGTATTCCCGGCTCAGGCGCACCGCCTTGAGCGCGCGCCGGCGCTCGTTGCGCTGCCACGCTCGGGCTTGGTTGACGATGGCTCGATGCACGAACCCTCGGGGGTTGTCGATCTGTCCGAATCCCCGGTAGAGCGACACGAAGGCTTCTTGTGCAAGGTCTTCGGCCACCGCCGAGGTGCGGACAAGCAACCACGCGAATCGAGCCGCCTGGGTGAACTCATGCTCGTAGAACGCGACGAAGTCGGAGCCAGTGGAACGAGGCGGAACGCTCCCCGGCACGATCGTCGCCCTTTCGCTCACAGTCATATGTATCCCGAGAGCCTCCTTCGGTTCCAACGACGAAGTCGTGCCTCCCGGCTCGAGCGCTACAGCGCAGCGCCGTTCCAGCAAACAAACTGACTTGGAACTCAGGCGCGACGACGGACAAGCCGAACGGTAGCGAACACCAGAAGTGCGGCCAGGACTACCAGGATCGCCGCAGCGATGACCTGAAAGATCCAGAAGCGGCTCGCCGGCTGGTAGCTCACCCAGTAGATGTAGTGGTGGACCGACAGCCAATGTAACGGGCCGACTTTTCCGGTAGCCGGTCCGCCGTACATACGGCCTATGACGTTGGACGCGGCCGCCGAGCTGAGGCGCTTCCCGCCCTGTCCGGTGAACCAAGCACGCACAAGCCAACTGCCCACGGGCCCGTTGAACTGGGCGCCCGGCACGTTGAGCTGCCCGATGCTCAGCCCCATTGGCATGAGCCGGGTCGTGGCAAGGGCTCCGATGGCTTCCAGGCGGGCAACAAGCCAAACGAACGACGCGACAAGGAACCCCCCGACGATTGCAGCGGTCAAAGCCATCGCGGCAACCGTCCGGCCGATCAACGCCCCGAGAAACGTGCCGAGGGCGAGGCCGAACAGTGTCCAGGCGACGAGCATCGGGCCGGTCGTGTCGAAGAGACCGGACTGCCACTGGCTCTCGATCCCGATGACCTCGAAGGGATGCGCGAACCAGTTGAGAACAAGGCCGAGTACGCAGGTCGCCACGGTGACGAAGAGGGCGAGTAGCACCAACGTGGTGACGACGGAGCGGGAACGGCCGACGCCCTGGGTCCAGGTGAAGCGGAAGGTCCCGGACTCGAGCTCACGCGACAACAGCGGCGCCCCGACGAAGACTCCGATCACGACCGGAACCACATGCAGGGCGATGACCATCGCGGAGAACAGGTCGGTGTTGTCCGCGAACCAGTTCTCGAAGTTCCCGCACGGTGTGTGAAAGCGGTTCTGTACACACCCGCTGGCGACGAAACTGGCATATGCAGCATGCGTGCCGGCCTGCCCGACGACGATCGCTACGGCACACGCGACGAAGACCACGAGCAGGCCGATCAGCGTCGACCGGCGTTGCAGCCAGGTGACACGTGCCATCGCCTTCCACGGGACCGGGTGTTCGCGCCGGCGTGGGCTCACGGGTGCAACGGCCACTGTCGTCATCGCGCCGCCTCGCTCACTTCGAGCTCATCGGGCGCGAGCGGACCGGGCAGCATCGACGCGGACGGGTCGCGCAGGTAGGCGAGGACGAGCTCTTCGAGCGAGACGTCGTCGGACTCCCAGCCGCTCGGGAGCTGCGACTCGCCCGTCGTCCGGACGAGGAGCTCGGCATGCCGGGCCGCCTTCCGCGTCTGCACGACCGTGAACTGCTCGCCCACGAGATCGGACTCCTCCGCCGGCCCGCTCAGCACTTTGTGAGAGGTGAGGAGATCGTCTATGTCTCCCACCATTTGCACACGGCCGTTGGCGAGCACGATCAGGTAGTCGGCGAACCGCTCGAGCTCGGAGACGACGTGGGACGAGAAGATCACCGAGAAGCCACTGGCCGCCACCGCGGCCATGACAAGTGCCATGAAGTCGTGGCGGGCGAGCGGGTCGAGCCGTGCAAGCGGCTCGTCCAACACGAGGAGGTCGGGACCGCGCGCGAGCGCCAAGGTCAAAGCGAGCTGGGCCTGCTGGCCGCCGGACAGTTTGCCGACCTTGCGGTCCGGCGGGATCTCCAGTCCGCGCAACCGCTCTTCTGCTTGAGCTTGGTCAAAGCGTGAGTTCAAATTGCGGGTCACCGCCACCATGGACCGGACAGACAGGTACTTGTAAAGCGGTGCATCCTGAGCGACGAAGGCGACACGCTCGAGGGCCTCGAGTGAGCCGGCGCCAAGGTCTCCGAGCACCGTGATGCTCCCGTTCGTCGCGGTGCAGAGCCCGACAGCGCAATGCAGCAACGTCGTCTTGCCGGCCCCATTCGGACCTACGAGGGCGACGATGCGACCAGCGGGTACCGCGAGATTGCAGTCATGAAGGGCCCAGGTCCTGCGATAGCGCTTTGCGAGCCCTGAAGTCTCGACGACGTTCATGCCGCCCCCACCCGCCGTTGCCGTCCGTCGCGGCGGGCGGGACGACTCTCGACGGGGCTGTCACGAAAATCCCGCAGCGCTGCCATGAAGAGCGCAATGGTCCCCTGCTCGTCGAGGCCTGCGTCAGCGGCTTGCTTGAGCCAGCCGGAGGCGAGGCTGCGCCGGAGAGATGTCAGCTGCTCCAGGCCCACCGTCTCGGGAGACGCCGCTATGAAGGTGCCTTGTCCTGGGCGTCCAATGGTCAGCCCCTTCTGCTCGAGATCGCGGTAGGCCTTGAGCACGGTGTTGGGGTTGATCGAGAGCGAGGCGACGACGTCCTTCACCCGTGGCAGCTGGTCTCCGTGAACCAGGTAGCCGAGGCGCAGGGCGTGCTCGACCTGATGGACGAGCTGAAGGTACGTCGGGACGCCAGAGCGCGGCTCGAGGCGGAACACCATCGACGGGACCGGCGCCTCAGGCTCGCATACCTCTTTATCTATCCTCATAGCTAAAGGGTATCACGCCTTCTCCATCACGTCTACCGGCCGAGCTCTCCTTGTTACCAAGGTGCTCGTCCCTCTGGACTGCGTAGAACTCAGTCGGCCGGCTGTTGCAATTTGGACTCGCCGGGCGTCTTTACTTACATGAGGAGTGCCGACGGAGGAGAAAAAAGTGGCGGAGTCGGACGCTGGCGAAGAGTCACAGGGCACGCACCCGCCCTCCGGATCCGTTCGGCGTGGTCCCTGGCCTTGCCAGTAGTTCTACTGGATTACACGAGAACGGCAGTTGTCTGTGGATCACCTGCCTGTCGGGCTATCTGCCACGTGAACCAACGTCCGGGGCTGAGGCGACTCCGAACTGTGAGTTCGTGTAACGCTGCACCCGGTGCGGACATTACATACAGTGGGATGGCTTCCGGAGGAGCACACGTCCTGGACCAAGGCGCTCAGCGGCGATAGCGACGGTTTTGCCGCCGTCTTCGATTGCCAACGGGACCGCGTGTATCGCCACGCGCTCCGGTTGACTGGGAATGTGCACGACGCGGAAGACGTCACGGCCGGCGCATTCCTCGAGCTCTGGCGTCGACGGAGGTCGGTACGAGTCGTCGACGGAACCGTGCTGCCGTGGCTCCTGGTCACCACGACCAACCTTGCGCGTAATCATGCCCGCGGCCTGCGACGCTATCGAGCGCTGATCGACGCGCTGCCGCGCTCCGACGACGCCCGTAGTGCTGGAGATGTGGCGATCGAGCACATCGAGGAGGTCATCGTCGCCGAGCAGTTGAGACAGGCGCTCAACTCCCTCGCGAAGTCGGACGCCGCGCTCATTACGCTCACCGCGTTCGAACAGTACTCACCCGCCCAGGCGGCAACCGCTCTTGGCATCTCCGAGGGCGCAGCGCGCACGCGACTTCATCGTGCCCGAGCTCGAATGGCAGCAGCACTTGAAGCCTCGCCCGCTGGAGAACGAGACGACGTGATGAAGGAGATGCTCCGATGACCACACGGGAGATGGACCCGGTTTTCGCCTCGGCACTGCGCGAGGCTCTGATCGCGAATGTCGAGCACGCTCCTCGCCTGCGGCGTCGCTGGCAGTGGCGCCTGGGTATCGGCCTGTTTGCCGGTTCCGTCTTCGTCGGAGGCGGAGCCGCGCTGGCCGCAGGAGTCTTTTCCCCACCAGGCGCGCTGTTAGACACCCAACTCGGCAACATCATCACCGTCACCCGCACGGGGTCCGCGACTGTCGACCTCGGACCTGCGCCAGCCACCGCGACGAATATCTCGCTGACCCTGACCTGCCTATCCGTGGGCACGTTCGAGTTTCCGGACGGGTCGAGCGTGACCTGCTCTCCCCCCTTGTCGACCGCCGCTGGCTCCTACGGACAAAGTACGGAGGTTGTTCCGCTCCAGCCCGGCCAACACACGGTGACCATCGACACCAGCGCGAACGCGTCGTGGACACTTCAAGCGATTTACGTGAACCGGGTCACGACCTCGTGGGGCACCAACGCGAGCGGTCAAACCTATGGCGTGACGAACCAGAACGGCACCCCCGACCTTGTCGCCGTGATAATCGATCAAGGCAAAGTCCAGGGCTACGTCAAGGCCAGCGACCTCAACTGCGCGTCAGGCAACTACGTGGTGCATACACCTGCCCAGGCCCTGGCTTGGGACGCAGCCTCGAAGAACCGGAACATCTCTATCCCGGTCTACGAGAGCGACGGCAGGACCGTCATTGGCGTCTTCGTCAGCGACAGCGGAGGCCCTGATGCCACGACCGTCCCGCTCTCCAGCCTCTCGCTCGGCTGCCCAACGACGGGAAACAGTCCGTAGCGGACAGTTATGCATCGACAGGCCGATAGTAAATCACTCGAGCCCGGACAACGCGTGTTTGACAACGACTTGCCCGTGACAACACATTCGAGGGGGCTCCATCGCTCCGACCGCGGGACCCATTGCCAGGCGGAGATCCGTGACGTCGGCCCTCCGAACGTCAGTATTTTGCACCGTTTGCGCCCCACTCGCGTCGTGCGTCAAGGGTCGCGCCGTTCTGGAGAAGGGTGTCCCGTTTCCCAGCCGGATCTCGGGACAGCGTTGTACAGTCGCGAATAGAGATGAGCTAAAGGAGGGAGCCGAAGTGCGGCCCTATGGAACCTCCTCGGCAGACGGCGAACTAGACGCCGTGCTGCGGTCCGAGCCTCCAGTCGACGGAGCGACTCTCAACGGCTGGGTTGCGCTGGCCGAATGGGCGGTCCCCGGCGGCGAGCCGATGCTCGTGTTAATGGGCAGGCCCGAGGCGAGCCTGCTCCAGATGAAGGCCTACTTGCACAGTGGGATCTTGAATATGGTCTGGCGGGTTTACGGCGACGCCGCGCGCTCTGCACCGAACTGAGGACTGCACTGTCGCCAGGATGCAGTCTTTGGCGCAGACCTCACAACCCAGTCGGAGATCCGCGTCGTCGGCCCTCCGATGCGAACTCCGAGCCGATCTCGCCGATGGCCAACCTGGTCTTGCTCACCGGGCCGCTCCGGCATCGTTAAGTGATTGCTGTCTTTCCGACGTTCACCTTCCCTGTCGACCATAGGCAGCACCCGAGAACCGGCTACGGCGGTTGCTCGCCAAGCATCCCCTAAGTGGATGACCGGACCCCTCAAGGCCACGCGATCCCGTCGTCACAGGAACGACTCCGGGATTGCTCTATCGGGCCTTGACCGGTCCTCCCCAGCCGAGCCCGAAGCTCAGTAGCATCGCCATGCAGTTTCCGGGTGCTGTTACAGGGCACGCACCCGCCCTTGTGCGACCTCTCCTTCCCTAATGCCACAGGTTGCCACGGCGTGAAACCGGCGCCGAGTTGGCGACATGACAAGGGTCGTCGACCGATGGATCATGGCCCCATGGCGTTCCACGGTCCAAAGTAGGGACGGAAGGAAAGAACATGGGCGAGACTCGTGAAACCACAGCAGTTGGGGCTGCATCCGTATGGAGGTTGCCTCGATGCCGCTCGAAGATCGCGCTCTTGCTCATGAGCGTGGTCGCGGTGGCTCTTGGTGCTGCCCAATTGACAGGCCAAGCGTCAGCCTCGCTCGCTGGCAGGTCAGCTGCGACTACGGTCACCAAGGCGCCATGCTCGCCCGCAGGGACCGGCAACGAGGCCGCAGTCGACCTCGACAGCCACCGGTCATTCGCCCGTCTCCGGACTGTATGCGTAGGCACCCTTCATGGGACTGGCGTCATCGATGCTGGGGCGCTCTTTGTCCTTCAAGATGTCGGTCCCGCCCAAGATGCCAGTACCGAGGTCGTCCGCGTCGACCTCACCACCTACGCTGTGGCGCGGTCGACCGCCCTCGCCGGAGGCTTCTTGATGTTCGCGGGCCTCGACGCCATCTGGGTGTTAACCAACTCGACCAACGTGAGCCTTCTGCAGCTTTCTCCTGTGACGCTGCGGGTGCTTCATCGTTTCGCCGATCGAGACGGTGCGTGGGACTTTGTCCCCTTCGCCGGGCGTCTCTGGTTCATCGATGACTACTCGTTGAAGACGTTGAACCCCATAGACGGGCGAATCTCGGTCGCACGCCTACCGTGGCTGCCTGCTGGTCTCAGTCCAGCCAGCGTCACGTCTTCTGGTGGCCAGCTGTACCTGCTCGCAGCGAGTCAGAAAAGCCCGGACACGGCGATTGCGATCTTCAACCCGCTTAGTGGTGCTCATCGGTTTGCGCGCCAGTTGGCAGGCGGGTCGGTCCTGCTCAGCGTAACCGGCCGGGTCCTCTGGGTCGGGCCACCAAGTGGCATGTCGTCCTCGGTGACTGGCTACTCCACGCAAAGTCTCAGGCCCCTGACTGGCGGTTTTTCAGGAGGCGGTCCGAACGGGACATGGACAGCGGTGCCTGATGCAGGTGACCTGTGGTTTCAGCTCGCTGGCGATCCCCTCGAGTGCGTCTCCGGCAACACGGGGCGTACCGACGCGATTTTGCGGCTGCCCAACACATTCAGCTCGCAGAACATTGCCGAGGCGACTCCACCGGGGTTCGTTGCAGCCGACGCAACCAACCTCATCATTGCTGCCAACGAGACGCACGGCGCGAACCCCTCCGAGTCCGGTATTGCCGTCTACGCCTTGGACCCGAGATGTGACGCATGAGGCGTCGTTAGAGGCTCATAGCGGTGCCTCCGGCAGGTTAGACCTGCCCGAGTCCAAGCAAAGCTCACCGGTGGAACGGGACCTCACTGCCAGTTGGAGATCCGCGCCGTCGGCCCTCCGACTCGAACCGCCGTCTAGCGCAAGCGACATAACGTCCCATCTGGGTCGACGCGACGACCGGCTGGCGAGATCAGCGCACATACATAGACGGGTCCGCGCACGTCAGACAATCTGCGTCGCGAGTTCGGCCTCCGCGCGACACCGCAGCGACGACCGGCGCGCGAGGATGCCGGCATGCGGCGCAGTATCGGCATTGCCTCGGCGGCGATCGTCGCTGCCGCGGCTGGTCTCGGCGCGAGCCTTTTGGTCGGCGGAGCGCCCAGTCAACCGAGCGCCGCGGCGTCGCCGTTGCGTTCCCACGACCTCGGCCCAGACGCCTTCTCGGTCGTCGCTTGCAGCATGCGCACGCGCTGTGTCGCGCTCGGCCCAGGCGGCTGGCAGTCGACGAGCGATGATGGCGGCCGTAGCTGGAAGCTCCGAGTCGATCCGGATCTTGTCGGGCTCACCCCCGGCGATCTCGCCTGCCCGACACCGCGGCGCTGTGTGGCAATCGCGACTCCGGTTGTCACCTCGAGCTTGCCCTCAGACGCCAGCACCCGAACGGCAGCGTTTCTTGCTCCGTCCGATGTCCTGCTCGTCAGCACCGACGGAGGGAGTTCCTGGCGCCGCGCCAGCGGGCCGGGCCGACTCTGGTTGGGCGGGCTGTCTTGTCCGACGGCGGCGGTTTGCTACGCGAGCGCCGAGACGCGTGGGAAGCCGGATCGGCGCTTTCTCATCGACACCTCGGACGGAGGGCTTACCTGGGCCGCGGGCCCGAAAGCGCCGCCAGGGAGCCTCGGCGCGATCTCTTGTCCGAGCGTCGATCGGTGCTTCGCGATCGGTGGCTCGTCAGGATTGGCGCTGACGACCGACGGCGGCGTCACCTGGCAGCTCGAGCACGACTCGACGAGGCCCGCCGAGGCACTGCCGCTCTCTGTCATCCAGTGCGCGACGCTGAGCCGCTGTGTCGGCCTGGGCGAGGCTGTCGGGCCGCTGCAGCCTGGCAGAGGGTTCCCCTGGATGGCGCTGTACGCCGTCTCCACGACCGACGGCGGCAAGAGCTGGCGTCGCGCGCTCGTGCAAGACAACTACTCGCAGATGATGATGCCGGGCATTACGGCCGCAGGCTGCATGAACGGCGGACGCTTCTGCGTGGCCGTGAGCGCCGGGGGGACGATCGGCGTGACCAGAAACGGCGGGCTCAGCTGGAACCAGATGGCTGAGAGGCGCGGGCCGTTCGAGGCTCTCGACAGCGCAACCTGCGCGGCGGCAGTTGGATGCTTGATTGCCGGCACGGCACTTGACGGAGGGGGACTCATCGCCTCGGTGGGTCTCATGAGTGGGCTCGGCAGCAAGACCGCGCCTGTTATTTCCGACGCGATGGCTGCTTCGCGTTCAAGCGCGCCGACGCAGTATGCGGTCGTCGCGCGCCTGCACAGCTTTGGGGGCGAGTGGACATCGCTTTCCTGCCCGGACTCGGGCTACTGCGTGGCCGTAGGAGGTGGCCCGGGCCAGGAGCCACCGTTTTTCGCTGAGGTGATGACGAGTAGCGACGGAGGCTGGAGCTGGACCGAGCAGCGCCCGCCGTCCGGGGTCCTCGGGCTCGGCGCGGTCGACTGTCCGAGCGTGAGTCGATGCTATGCAACCGGGCTCGCTCTGCTGCCGCCAAAGCAGCAGACGCAGCTCACGGACGACATAGCCGTCCTGCTCGAGTCGGTCGACGGTGGGCGGCTCTGGCGGCGCGTGGGCACTGCGCCAGGGCTCGTCGACCTCAACGCGATCAGCTGCCCCGAAGTGGCGACCTGCTTCGCCTCTGGGGACACTGTGACGGGCGAGGACGGCAGCTCTGACGCAGTCGTCGTCACGACCAACGGAGGAGCACGCTGGCACGAGGAGGCGGTGCCAGCGGTGCAGTCGGGCATTCTGCTGAACGACATCTCCTGTCCGAGCGTGTCGAACTGCTGGGTGGGCGGGGGGTCAGGCCTTTTGGCGACGACCGACGGCGGGCTCACCTGGCGGCAGCTCGACTCGGGCTGGGTCGATTCGCTGAGCTGCCCAAGCGTGCGGCGCTGCGTCGCGATGGGCGTCAGCGGCGACAAGGGCTGGGAGCTCGTGGGCACCGGCCTTCGGGATCAGTTCGTCACCGGTTCAGCGCCGGCGTTCCAGCCGGACCCGAGCGAGGTCTGCCCCTCAGGCTCGGTGTGCATCGCGGTGGGATCGACGGGCGAGGCGCTGTCGCGTGCGACGGCTTTCGTCAGCCGCAACGGAGGTCGCAGCTGGGCGAACTTATCCCTTCCGTCCCTGGTCGCCACAGCAGGAGGCTTCGAGGCGCCGGCAACGTACGTCCCGTGGCCACAGCCGATCGGTGACGCACCGGCCTACACCGCGATCGCCTGTCCGTCCGTCCGTCACTGCGTCGTGCTCGGTAGTGGCGCTGACACCGAGGTCGCGACTAGCCCGTAGTTCCCCCTGATCGCCCCGGCTCAGACACCCTCGCACGATCATGAGCAGGGATTCTCCGTCCTCAAGATGGCAGTAGTGTAGTCATGTTAGAGAGGAGCTGGTGTCAGGAGAACTCTTGTAGTTCTTGACATAGATACACTTAGGTAGTACCATTGTCGACATGTACGTGGCCAGGGTGCCGAACCGGGGTTCACCGCCGGCGATCCTGTTGCGCGAGAGCTACCGCGAGGGGGGCAAGGTCAAGAACCGCACGCTCGCCAACTTGTCGCGCTGGCCCGAGGAGAAGGTCGACGCCCTCGCAGCCGTGCTCAAGGGGCGTGCGCCCGCGGCCGGCCTCGAGGGGAGCTTCGACATCATCCGCAGCCTCCCCCACGGTCATGTCGCCGCCGTGCTGGGGGCACTTTCCGACCTTCGTCTCCAAGAGATAATCGACCATGTCCCCTCCCGCTCGCGTGACCTGGTCGTCGCCATGGTCGTGGCCCAAGTGATCGAGCCGTCTTCCAAGTTCGCCCTGGCGCGCGGACTCCGGGCCGAGACGGCCTCGAGCTCGCTCGGCGAGGTGCTCACTTTGACCGGCGCCGACGAGGACGACCTCTACGCGGCCATGGACTGGCTGGGTCCTCGTCAAGAAGCGATCGAGGACGCCCTCGCGGCCCGGCATCTCAAAGACGGCACGCTCGTGCTCTATGACGTCTCCTCGGCCGCCTTTGAGGGCCGGACCTGTCCCCTCGGCGCGCTCGGCCACCCCAAAGACGGTGTGCACGGCCGGCTCCAGATCGTCTACGGCTTGCTGGCCAGCAAAGAGGGCGTCCCCGTGGCCATCGAGGTCTTCAAGGGCAACACCGGCGACCCGGCCACGGTCGCCTCCCAGGTGCAAAAGCTGAAAGAGCGCTTCTCCCTCTCCCATGTCGTCTTGGTAGGCGACCGGGGGATGCTGACCAAGGCCCGTCTCGAAAACGACGTCATCCCCGCCCAGCTCGAGTTCATCACCGCCTTGCGTGCCCCCCAGATCAAGGCCCTGGTCGAATCCGGTGCCATCCAGCTCTCCTTGTTCGACACCTCCGACCTGTTCGAGATCGCCCACCCCGACTACCCGGGCGAGCGCCTCGTCGCCTGCAAGAACCCGCTGCTCGCCATGGAGCGGGCGAGAAAGCGCGAGTCGCTGCTCAGCGCGACCGAGGCCGAGCTGGCCACGATCACCGCCGCCGTGCGACGCCAGAGCCGCCCGCTGCGGGGCAAGGACAAGATCGCCCTTAGGGTCGGCAAGGTCATCAACCACTACAAAATGGCCAAGCACTTCGTCTTGGAGATCGAAGACGACGTCTTCTCGTTCCATCGCGACGAGGCGAAGATCGCCGCCGAGGCCGCCCTCGACGGGATCTACGTGCTGCGCACGAGCCTTGACGAAGAAGCGTTCGCCGACGATGAGGTGGTCTCGTCCTACAAGTCCCTGGCATGTGTCGAGCGGGTCTTCCGGGGGTTCAACACCGACCTCGACATCCGCCCGATCCGCCACCGGAGCGAAGAGCGCGTCCGCGCGCACGTGTTCTTGCGCATGCTCTCCTACTACGTCACCTGGCACATGGAGGCCCGCCTCGCGCCGATGCTCTTCAAAGACGACGACCACCAAGGCGCCGAGGCGCAACGCTCGAGCCCGGTCGCCCCTGCGTTGCGCTCCGAGAGCGCACTGCGAAAGATCCGCACCAAGCGCACCGAGTACGACGAGCCGGTCCACAGCTTCGCCACCTTGTTGAAGGACCTGGCCACGATCGCCGCCAACAAAGTCCAGCCGCTCAACACCGATCTCCCCGTCTTCACGGTGATCACCACACCGACCCCGATCCAGCGCCGAGCCTTCGAGCTGCTCGGCGTCTCGCATCGCCTCGGCTACGCGTAGTCAGTACTTCAGCCTCTTCCCGACGCGAAAGACCAGGTTGTGGCCGGACTCTGCTGAAAGGCAGGGGGGAACTTCGGCCTAGCAGTTGAACGTCGCGCTGCAAGCGAGTCGTTACTCCGGGTTCACTCAGAACGGCGATTTCGGGCGCCGGTTGACCTCCCCGGCGTCGTCGTCGCGGAGAGCGCATAGCGAGTCGACTTGGTTCTTGTTCTGATCGTCCCCCGGCACTCCGGCGTCTGCCAACAGCCTGCGCGTGAGGCACGAGGAGGGCGTGAGCGGCAGGATCGACCTCGGGGCACGTCTAAGACCTGCGCTGACGGCTTGCATCGGCGTCACAACAAGGGGCGTCCGGGCATCACACCTTAGGGCACTGGATGTCAGGAGGCGACGACGCCCGGCGCGGACGTTCGAGCGTTGCGGCACTCACGATCGCGCCGTGTTAGGGGATAGGAGAGAGAGTACAAATCCGACCAGAGAGCCAGCCAGCCCCGGCAGCCGGGAGCCAGCCCAGCCGGGACGCGGCGAGCGGAGCCAACCAACCAGGCGGGGCAGCCCCGACCTGGCGCGTCGGGGGGCGCCGAGAACAGTCCAGCACGACCGCTGCCGAGCTAATCCGTCGTCACCTTCGGTGAAGTCCTTTGCTGGGCACGAGCCGCAGCACTGACCAACCAGCGACCAGTGGCAGGCTGACTTCGAGCGCGCGGCCCTCACGGTGCCCGACCACGCTGGTGGTCAAGGATGTGAAGCGATCGCCTGATGCGCCGAGGACCGCCGCCGAAGCCGACCATTCCTCCGGATGCTCGAGGAGCACTTGGACACGGACGGATCGGCAGCGGCCCTCCGCCGTCGGCTGGGACCACTGACCGTTCGCACTTCCTGTCAGGTCCACGACCCCAATGGCGACCCATCCATCTTGACGAACGACCCGTGCGAACAGTGCCTGCCCCAACGGTTCAGGGTGCACCGACGCCGCTGCGACGAGAACGACAGAACCGTTTTCGTCGCCGATCTCACACCAGCTGGTGTCCTCTCCCTCTAAGAACAGATCCCTGCAGCGCAAAGCAAAATGCCGCCAACGCAGGACCGTCGCCGCCTCATCTGTGGCGAGACGCTCGTATCTCGGGTAGTAAGGGTCCTGGAGGACTCCATTTAGGTCACCGAACACGAGCAGGCTGGCACCGAGACACGTGGCGATCGCTTCGGTGTACGTAACCGTCCGTAGCGATGCGGCTCGGTCTCCTTTCCAGACTGGTGGGTAGCAGGCGATCACGCCCCGCCCCCCTGGCGCGCCGGGGCTCGGGTTGCTCCGATCCAAGAGCGCTTCGAGGTGGCGCCAAGCGTTGTTCGGAGGCCAGGTCTCTACGTAGCGAAATACCCGGCCGGTAGGAAGTTCAAAGCGCGGCGGTACGCCGTTCACCTGGTTGAAGCTCAACAGCTCGGCCGGCCGCGCCGCCCGCACGGCTCGGAGGAACGACGAGTAGGCCAGGCGCATGTCGACGGTGGCGCCGCTGGCATCGAGCGCCGCTCGGGGATACCCGTAGGTGTCGAGGTGGAACCCGTCGAACCCGATCTTGTCTGCTGCCTCCCCGTAGACGGCGGACCAGTGCCGCTGCCATTCGCGATTGGCGGGGTCGGCGATCGTGAGCAGATCCCCGAGGTGCTCCGGATCGCCGTCGCCCCTGTAGAGCAGCAGGTCCGGGTGGCTTGCGGCAAACGTCGTATTCGAGGCGCAGACCGGAGCGTAGGCCTGCGCGACCGCCCCGGTAGCACGGATGCCTGCTACTAAAGAACGGAGCGCACGGTAAGAGACCGGCCTCCCCAGAGGGTCGGTCCAGCCCGTCTGAGGTCCGAGAGGCTCGGAGTAGCTCGCCATCCAGTCGTAAACCTGGACGACTGTGCAGCGAAGCGCCTTCAGCCATTTGAGGACGGGAGCGACGCTGGCCTCGTCGAAGGATGTGGCAAAGCCGAGCACCGGTCGCTCACCCGGATGGCCGCCTACGGTAGTCAGTTCCTCCGCGAGGACCTGCCCGTCGGCTGACACGGCCTCCAGGGCGTGCGTGCCGTTCACCAGGTTTTCGAGCCGAGCGACTCGGCCAACTGTCGCCTCGGTGAAGTCGCCTGTCGCCCGCCGAGCGACGACGTGGGCGGTGCCGGGTGGCAGGTCTTCGAGGACGATCTCCTCACCGGTCCGGTAGAAAGTGCTCACATCCGAGAAGCTCACCTAATGCCACCGAGGGAGATCCCGGAGCGGAACCAGCGCTGGGACACGAGGTACACGATCACGAGCGGAACCGTAGCGATGACCGACCCAGCCATGAACGGTCCCCATGCCGTCGTGTGGGCCCCGATGAACAGCGCGAGGCCGATCGGCAACGTCCTGTGCGACGGGCTGTTGATCAGCGTGAGGGCGATCGGGTATTCATCCCACGCGAAATTGAACGTGAACATCGCTACGGCAGAGACAGCCGGAAGCGAGAGCGGCATGATCAAGCGGGTCAGCACCCGCAAGGTTCCTGCACCATCGAGCCGGAAGGACTCTTCATACTCTCGCGGCACCCCTTCGAAGAACCCTCGAAGCAAGAAGATCGAGAACGGAAGGTTGGAGGTCGAGTAGATAAGTACCAGTCCGGTCAGCGAGTCGAGCAGATGGAGCCTGTCCATCAGCAGGAACTGCGGGATGATGAGCTCGAGGCTGGGCACGGCAAGACTAGCCAAGAAGAGATAGAAGATGACCTCTTTCAAGGGGAACTTGTATCGGGCGAAAGCGAAGGCGGCCAGCGAGGAGAAGGCCAGGGTAAGAGCGACCGCGGCAAGCGACACGACCAGGCTGTTGAAGAAGTAGTGGCCGAAGCTGTTCTCCGTCCAAGCCGATATGTAATTCCCGACGACGGGATGCGTGGGGATCATTCCGGCCTCGTTTATGGCGATGTCCCCTGTCGGCTGGAACGACAGGGACACCATGTAGAGCAGAGGCAGGACCGAGACGGCGGCGAATATCAAGGCGATCACCAGCCGTGTCTTGGTTCGTCTGTGAATACCAAACAGTCCAGGTGGAGCGGCCGTGGCAGCGACGGATCGTGACATCGGGGCGCTCCTCAGTTCTCGCGGCGACGCAGCACTTGGATCTCGACAACGCTGAAACTGAACAGCACGACCGCAAACAGCGAAGCTATCGAGGCTGCGTAGCTGAAGTTAAAGAACTGGAAGGCCTGCTGATAGGCATAGGTGAAGAGCACCTGGGTCGAGTTGTATGGACCACCCGCCGTCATCAGGTACACCTGTTGGAACACGCCAGCCGCCCCGATGACTAACAGCACGAGCACGAACACGATCGACGAGCGGAGCGACGGGATGATCACTGTCCTCCAGAGGCGCCGCTCGGAGGCGCCGTCGACCCGTCCGGCCTCAACGATCTCCCGGGGGAGGCCGTCCAGCGCGGCGAGAAAGATGATGAAGGACCAGCCGACACCTTTCCAGATCCCGAGCAGCCATATCACCGCGTTGCCGGTCCAGGTCTGAGCAAGCCAGTCGATCCGCACAGCGTGACCCGCGAAGAGGCTAAGAAAACTGTTCGCCAGCCCGTCTCCAGCAGAGAAGATGTAGGCAAAGATGTAGCTGACGATCACCCAGGAGGTTATGACCGGGATGAAGATGAGCGCCCGCCAGAACGTTGCTCCAGGTAGGCGATCGGTGAGTATCGCCGCGGCGAACAACCCGAGGGCCATCTGGACCGGGACTGTGATCACGACGTAGAGGAGTGAGTTGAACGCCGCTGTCCGAATGACCGGGTCGTGGAGGATGAAGCTGTAGTTCGACCAGCCGACGAACGGGCTCGTGGCACCGGGGAAGATGTGCCAAGTGAAGAAACTGATGTCGAACTGGCGGAAGATGGGATAGACGGTGAAAGCCGCGTACATTAAGAGCGCGGGAACAAGCAGGAGATAGGGCGTGAGGACCCTCGTTGCGCGACCGGTCCGACGCCCGAACCGCGGAGCGGCTCCCGGCGACAATGTCGCCGGGAGCCCCCCGAGGCTTGGTGCTTGGCTCAAAGGCCACTCAGCAAAGCGACATTCGCCGCTTCCGCCGCCGAGGTAAGCCCCTTGGCAACTGTGACTTTCCCAGCCAGGATCTCTTGCAGCTCGTTAGAGAAGATGGTGTCCATCTGTGAGTAGAACGGGCTCACGGCACGCACCTTCGCGGTCTGCAACTGCTGGGCGAAGATCGAGTAGTACGGGGTCGCCTTCACTTCCGCTGCCCCATCGGTGGCAAATGCCGACATCTGACCGGTCTTGGCCATTGCCAGCTGCGAGAACGGCGAGTCGAGGAACTCGAGCGAATTTCGCCGCGTCCGTGAGGTGGTGACCATCGACGGGGATTATGGCGTCCTCGCCACCGACCGTTGAGGCCGACCCACCGGGGCCCGAGGGGAACAGCGAGATGCCATAGTCCTTGAATGCCGGCTTCAAGTCGTTGTAGGTGGTAACGGCCCAAGGACCGTCGATGTACATCGCGTAGTCGTCCTTCGGGAAGCCAGCTTCACCTGAGACCTTGCCCGCGCCGCCTAAGAAGTCACTGCCGATGACTCCTGCCTTGTCGAGGTTCACGAGCTTTTGGACCCCAGCCTGGGTGCCGGCGTCGTCCATGTAGCCCGTGGCCCTCGTGTAGTTGGCATTCGTGAAGGCTCCTCCATCGCTCCAGATGTAGGGCGCGACGTTCCAGATGTCCGTGCCGTCGACACCGAGGCCGAAATGCCCCTCGGATTTGTTGGTCAGCTTCTGCGCGTCGGCGAACATCTGCGTCATGGTCGTCGGTGGGCTCGTGATCCCCGCGGCAGCGAAGTCAGCCTTGTTCCAGAACAGGGCCTGAGTGTTGGTGTCGAGCGGCACGGCGTAAAAACTGCCCCTGAACTCGGTCGTGGCCATCGGGCCGGGCAGTGCGCCCTTGACCGTCGCGGCGTACCAAGGCAGCGTGTTGAGCTGTTGCAACAGGCCATCGGATGCGAGCTCCGGCACCCAGGCGATGTCCGAACGCATCACGTCTGGCGGTCTGCCGGCCGCTGCAGCAGCGACGAACTTCTGGAGCAGCACGCCGTAGGGATAGACGTCCGAGACCACCTTGATTCCCGGGTTCAGCTGTTCGAAGCGGGGGATGACGACATCCGCAATTGTGCTCGCTTCGGTGTCTGTCTCGTTGTACGCGCTCCAGAACTGGAGCGTGACCGTTGCGCTAGTCGCGGCGTGTGTCGTGCTCGCACTTGCCGGGTGATTCGTGCTGGCACTCACCGGGTTGGCCATGGACAACATTGCTGCTCCGAGGCCGAGCGCTACACACGCCGTCGCGACACGTGTAGCCCCCCACCTCCCCATTTTGACCTTGTGGGTCATTTGTAGCATCCTCTGCTCCTTTCGTTGTGATTCAGTCAGAGGCCTTTGGGCTCGTCGATGTCAGTCACGCCATCGGCGGCTGCGCGTGCGACTACGTCGCAGAGGATGACGAACATGGCGTGTGACCAGAGGAGCTGCTTCGCCGGAGGTCCCCAGCGGAACAGCCATTCGCCGTACTTCACAGGGTCGCGGCGCTCGCCGCCGAACTGCTCGGCAAGGCGTCCTTTGTCGTCGAAGCGCGTCTGCGATCCACTCAAGATGGCGGCGCGCCGAGGTGAGGTCGCCCACCGAGGCGTAGTACCAGCCGAGTGAGGCGTTCAGTACCGGCCAGACACCGCCCCCGTAGTACGTGTCGCTCGGATAGCGCCGGATCCCGCCCTCGAACTCGAGGTGCTCCGCGATCTCGACTGCGGTCTGGACGAACGCGGGATGAGACGGATCGACCAGCCCGAATGGCTCGGACAGCCAGAGCAAGGAGGCGTCGACCTCCCGGCTGGCGCTCGACTTCTCGAAGCGCCCCTCGCGAAGGCCTCGCTCGAGCACGACGCCCTGTACCTCTTCGGCGTGCGCGGCGATCTCGCTATCGCCGAGCATCTTGGCCGCGGCAAGAAGGCCCCCGTAGACACAAGCCAACGTCGAAGTGTGGACCGACACGCCGTCTTCCTCCCAGACGTCGAAGCACGGCGTGAGGGCGAGGGTGACGAGGTAGCGGGCTGTGCGCTCGACCGGCGGCACCAGCCGGTCAGCGAGAAGACCCGAGCCCGATGCGACTAGGTGTTCTTGCAGCGACCACAGCCAGATGCCGTAGCCGTCGATCTGAAAGTTGGGCCAGTCGTCGGAGACTGGGAGGCCCGCGAGGTTGAAACGCGCTGGTGACATGTCAGCGGGCTCGAGTGCCAAACCAGCTCGGTGATGTTGCACGGCGGAATCCATTGCCGGCGCGATCCCTTCGATCGCCTTGGCGACCCAGGCGTGGTACAGGGCGGACGCCTCTAGCTCGCCAACTCGATCCAGGGCATGCGCGATGAACGAGGCGTCGCGGAGCCAGCAGTACTGGTACTGACCGAAGTCGGGAGAAGCGATGAAGGCACCATTGGGCTGCTGGTTTGCCAACATCGCCCGCACGCTCGTCTCGACGAGCTCACCGTGGTCGCCGTTCAGCAGGCCCGCTCTGTCAAAAGCAGACTCTGGTTTGTGCGCTGCCTGGCAGTGGTCGGTGTTCATGCTTCCAACCAGCGCCAGATGGCGCGATGTTCCTCGCCTGGACCGGGGAGATTGAAAAGCTCGCGGAAGGCGAGTGTGGCCGCGCCGGCAGCCCAGGCGTCATTGCCCCAGCTCTGCGATTTGATTTCGAGGTCGCGGCCGAGATCGGCGAAGGCTTGGCTTCGGATTGCCGCGATCGCCGGCGCAAGGAAGGGTTCTCCGAGCTCGGTGCCCTCGCCGCAGATGATGAGCAACTCGGGGGCGAGCAAGGTGATGACGTTGGCTACCGCCAGCCCCAGTTCATGCCCGGCAATCGCCAGGACCTCGATCGTGGCCGGGTCGTGGGAAGCAGCCCGGTCTACGAGCTCCTCGCGTGAGACGTCGTGGCCGAGGCGTTCACCGACGCGTCGCAGGAGCGCCCGCTCACCGACGAATGCCTCCAGGCAGCCGAACTTTCCGCACTCGCACTCCGGCCCATTCTGGTCGAACACGACGTGGCCGAGCTCGCCGACGCCACCTGACGTGCCCCGATAGAGCGAACGGTCGATGACGATGCCGATCCCGATGCCGCGCCCGATGCTGAGCGTGACGAAGTTCCGGGCCTCGATACCGCCGCCGGCCCACTTTTCGGCCACTGCGAGGGTGTTCACGTCGTTGTCCACCCATACCGGCAACCGCAACTTTTGCCGCAGCGGCGCGGCTATCTCAACGTCGCGCCATCCGAGGAGGTGTGAGAACCTGCACACCCCGGTCTGCGAGTCGATGATTCCTGACACGCCGACACCGACGGCGAGCACCTTCGAGCGGGGGATTGACGCGTCGCTCAACGCCTTGCGCGTCGCTTGCGCGATCTCCTTGATTGCCGCGGCGGGTTGCCCGACCAGTGCCACAGCGGTCTCGGCGGTCTTGACAACCTGGCCGTCGAGGTCGCACACCACCGTCGTGAGACCGTCCCCGCGCAACTTGACGCCGACGACGTAACCGGCCTTGGGCTCGAGCTTCAGCAGGATTGGTGGGCGCCCCCCACTCGAAGGTGCCACGGCAACCTCGGAGAAGATGCCCCGGTTCAGCAGTACGCGAACGATTGCCGAGACAGTCGGTGCACTGAGCTGACTTTCGCGTGCCAGATCGGCGCGAGACACTAGTCCGAAGCGTCTGACGAGCTCGATCAGCAGACTGACGTTCAGGTCGCGTATGAGCGATCGAGAGCCAGGCTGACCAGGCAACATTTTGACGCGCTTCCGCTCGAGGTCGTAGTCGAGCATGTCCGGTAGGCCTGACCGCCCCTTTGCCTGTTCTGCACCCCCGACTGTCCGCTCCAACCTCACTCCCGTTCGGGTCCAAACTATCTTTAGCAATTTGCAAAAGTAAACCAGGGTTGACCTGATGTCAACAACTCTCTCGGGGGGTCGGGTGATGAGGGAGGCTTCTCGCAGTCGCTGGGACCGTGTTCTTGCTGCTACTGGGCGGCCTTGTTAATCGACTCCGAGCGCGAGCGCGGGCCACGCGAGGATGCGGATGACGACGACGTCGGAGCCGTTTGGAAGTCCGCCCCGTATCGCGAACCGCCCCGCCGACCCGGTTGGCGGGGCGCACAGCAGCAACCTTCCTTCTCGTCGAGCGGCGGTCCGAGTCAAAGTAGACCGAAGAACCGGCGACCAAGTAAAAAGGTGATCGAGTTGCCGCGCAACAGGCTGCTCGTCCGTGACAGTCGAGAACGGAATGTATTGCCAGACGGACCGGATCGCTGGTTCTGATCGGCCCCGCACCCCCTCATCTCCTCCGACGTCATTGTTAGCCTGTGCGTGAGGCACGTCTGAGGCACGACGACGGGGCGAGCGGCAGGATCCGACCTCGGGGCACGTCGCTGGACCTGCGCTGACGGCTTGCATCGGCGTCACAACAAGGGGCGTACGGGCATCACGCATCACACGCATCACACACGCCTGATGCACAGGGTGCCAGGCCGGCGGCGGCGCCCGGCGCGGACGTCCGAGCGTTTCGGCACTCACGATCGCGCCGTGTTCGCGGAGCGTAGTAACTCCCTTCCGTCGCTCGACACCGAGCTTAGCCCTGATCCACCGAAAAATAGGGCGTTCCGGAGGCCAGGACCGGCCTAGCATCCGCGAAAAGTGCCTTCCTGTAAGGGAAAATGGGGGTCACAACACCAACCCATGCCCCTTAAGAAAGGCACTATTTCGATGCGCTCATCTTCGCACAGCCCAGACCGGATTTCGGTGACCTTCGACGACGACCACGCCGTCGCCAATGCCGGGCTGATCCAGCCGGCCACGCTGGCCGATCATCTCGGGCTGCGAGAGCTCTTCGACGAGTGCGTTCACCTTGGTGCTGGGCCCGGGCACGCCAACGTCGGGCTCAAGGCCATGACCTTGATCTACTCGGCCCTGGCCGGTGGCGACTGCATCGAGGACGCGGACGCGATGCGGGTGGCCGCCACGACCGAGGTACTGGGCCACGGCGTGCGGGCGCCGTCCACGCTCGGGATCTTCTTGAGATCGTTCACCTGGGGACATGTCGCCCAGCTGGACCGGGTGTTCGACGAGTCGCTCCGCCGTTGCTGGGCGGCCGGTGCCGGGCCCGGGCAGGGGCCGGTCACCTTGGACGTGGACTCGACGATCTGTGAGACCTACGGGCTCAAAAAGCAAGGTGCCCGCTTCGGTTACACCCATCGGCGTGGGTATCACCCGCTCCTGGCGACGGTTGCCGGCACCGAAGAGGTCGTGGGCGTGCGCCTGCGGGGCGGCAACGCCCATACCGGCCGGGGCGTGGCTGGCTTTCTCACCCAGGTGTTCAACCGTGTGCGCCGGGCGGGGGCAACCGGGCCGATGACACTGAGAGCCGACTCGGGCTTCTACAGCTCCAAGGTGACCGAAGCCTGCGCAAAAGCGGGGGTGAGCTTTTCCATCACGGTCAAGACCTCCAAGGCATTGCACAAGGCGATCGCCGCCATCCCAGCCGAGGACTGGACACCGATTCCTTACTGGATCGACGACGGCGCCGATGTGGCCGAGACGACTTACCAGCCCTTTTCTGAAAAGCACCCCGAGGTTCGCCTCATCGTGCGACGGGTGAGGCCCTCCCCGGGCAGCCAGCTGGCGTTGTTCTCGACCTACGACTACCACCCCTTCATCACCGACCGTGCAGGCGAGACGATCTCCCTCGAGGCCGATCACCGCCGCCACGCCGTGGTCGAGGACGTGATCAGAGACTTGAAGTACGGCGTCGGGATGAACCACCTGCCGTCCGGGCGCTTTTGCGCCAACGCCGTCTGGATGACCCTCAACGTCATCGCCCACAACCTTGGCCGCTGGGTGGGCCGCATCGGCCTCGGGCCCGAAGCGACGTCCATGACCACCAAGACCCTGCGCACGCGGATGTTGAGCCTGCCCGGGCGCATGACCACATCTGGTGGCAGGAGGACCCTGCATTTGCCGAGGGCATGGCCGTGGGAGGACCAGTTCAACACGATCCTCGCAAGGTTGCGTTGCATTCCTCGGCCGGCGCTTTGCCTACGCGCCTGATCCCTGGGTGACGACGGCGTCCCGCCCCCTGTGCCCGGCGCCAGCAGACGAGGGTCCTCCCCAACCCGTCATGAGGGCCTGGTCCGACGCGCACCCTCTGTCGCCTCGAAGGCTCATTCAGTCTCCTCGACGCCAGCTCCGGTTCATCTCTGATCGTTCAGCGCCCGAGAGTCGATCGCCAGATGTCTTTCGGTGGATCGGGGCTTAGATCTGGATTCAGGCCGTCACCTTGTCGACCATCCGCCATTCTGCACCGAGGGCGTCGGCGAGACGGAGGAGCGTCTTCTCGTTCGAGAAGATCGAGCCACGCTCGATCCTGCTGATGTCGCCCTGGTCGATGCCGGTCCTCCCGGCGAGCTCGGTCTGGGTCAGGCCGAGGAGCTCCCGCCGCTCCATCACCTGAACAGCGAGCCGGTAGGTCTGTCCGAAGACCGCCCCGTCGCTCCGCGCCTCGACGGGCAGGCGCGCACGGCGGGTCGCCGAAGCCTCCTCATAGTTGCGAGCCATATCGCCTCCTCGGACCATTATGGGCTTTCACCCATAGCACGCCAAACGTGACCACGGCACGATGATCCCGGAAGGCGTGCACCCCTTCCTCGGTCCCCGCTGACAACCCGATCACGAGCCGCGTCGCTCCGACCGCGCCCTTTCAATTCACAGGGCAGACCTGGGCCTGTGAGTGTTGCTGTGAGGGTTGCTGTGAGTTGTCGAACCGAAGAAATTTGCACGATTTTCTGTGGTGCGAGGACGCCGAGCCGCCTCGGGAGACTGCTTTCGTCACTAGAACGCATGAATACGCGTTCCGGGTTGCGAGCACGATGATCCCGAGGACTACCCCTCCCTACCCCCGGCCTCCCCGGACAACCCGATCATGAGCCGCGACGCTCTGACCGAGCCGCTCTACTCACAGGGCTGTGACCTGGGCCTGTGAGTGTTGCTGTGAGGGTTGCTGTGAGTTGTCGAACCGAAGAAACCGTCCCGGTTGCTCGTCTGTGAGCACTGCTGTGAGTAGTCCTGTGAGAAGTGCTGTGAGTCCCCGGGCGCATCATCGCGCCATGATTCGATTCCGCTCCACCCATGACGATCACCTGACGTCGGTGTCACCGCGAACGACCCGGTACCTCGCCACCATCGAGGCCGCTCGCGCCCGCCACGGCCTTGACGACGTAGCTCGGCTGCCCTCCCATGGCCACTTCGAGCGCTCCCCCTCTTTGCAACTGCATCTCGATGACGGCGTCTGGCACTTCCTCGGCTGCGGCCAGACGACTGCCGTCGTCGACTGGGTGTGCCAAAGCAAAGGCTTGGGATGGCGCCAGGCGATCCGCATCCTCGACTCGGGCCGCGTGCTCGGACGCGCGCGGGGCCGCATACGAGTCGTCGCCCTCCCGTAGGGACTCTTCTTCAAGGCGACTCCCGGCGGGAAGGTACCTCGCGGCTCACGCCGCGGCTGTCGAGATGACCCCTGTCCCTGCCCTTCTGGTGACCGCTGACGGGCCAGCACTGTGACTGTCCGTGCGGAGGACCTCATGAACGAGTCCTGCATCACCGACGACCTGCTGCTCGTGACGCCAGAAGAGGCCGCCCGCCGACTGTCGGTCGGACGAACGACCATCTACGAGCTGATGGCCAGTGGTGAGCTCCAGTCGGTCAACATCGGCCGCTGCAGGCGTGTGCCGGTTAGCTCGCTGTCGTTGTTCGTCAACAGGTTGATCGGCGACGTCGATGCTGTTCAACCTCACTCAACAGGCGAACGTCGAACAGCGGTCGCAGGTCGAGGATCCGAGGGCGAGGGGCTTCGTGTACAGCCATCACGCCAGCACGAGTCGGTGGGGGTAGTGGCACCGCGCAACCCCCGCGTACGCTGACGGCGTCATGGCTCAGATCATTCACCGCGTGCGCGGATATGGCGAGTCCGCGGCCGAACCTGGCTGGAAGAGGGTCGAGCGGTCATTCCCTGACGGCGTTTCAGGAAGGTTCTCCGACGGCGGCAAAGCAGCTAAGGCGTTCGCGCTCGAGCTTGAGAACGCGGTAACCGTCTACGACGTCCGGACCCGAATCGGCGGGCGAGTGGTCACCCGCACGTTCAAGCGACGGAAGGACGCAGACGCCTATGCGAATACGGTCGAAGCTGACAAACTGCGAGGCGTAGCGAGGGATCCCCGCGCTAGTCGCATCACGCTCGCAGAGTACGCACGCAAGTGGATGGAGCGCCGAACTGACATACGTCCAACTACGCGGGCAAAGTACGGCCACCTCCTCGACCGCCACATCCTCCCGACACTCGGCCAGCACGATCTCTGTCGACTTTCGCCGTCCTCAGTCCGCGGCTGGTACATGGCCCTACGCGGCCGATATGTGGTTACCGCGGACGACGCTTACCGGTTGCTCCGGGCGGTTCTCAATACGGCCGTCGCCGATGAGGTGATCGCAGTCAACCCTTGCAAGGTGAAAGGCGCGGGCCAGGTTCGTTCACCCGAACGACCCACCGCCAGCGTCCTGGAGGTGGCAGCCGCGGTCGAGGCCGTGCCCGACAGGTATCGGCTCGCTTTGCTGCTGCCCGCGTGGTGTCAACTACGTCGGGGCGAGGTGCTCGGACTTCAGCGCAGAGACGTAGACCTCCTGCACGCCACCATTCGAGTTGAGCGCGCTTGGACAGCTCCGATGGGACAGCGTCCCGTACTCGGTCCTCCGAAGAGCGAGGCGGGGCGTCGTTCGTTGGCGATTCCGGCAAACATCGTGCCAGCGGTCAGTTCGCACCTCGAACACTTTGTCGGCTCCGAGCCGGACGCTTGGCTGTTTCCGACCGCGTCCGGATCGGCGTTGTCACCGCGGAACTTCAATCGGGCTTGGGACAAGGCGAGACAGATCGCGGGCCGGCCCGACCTCCACCTGCACGACCTCAGACACAGCGGGCTCACCTGGGCAGCGGCAAGCGGCGCGAGCGTGGCCGAACTCATGCGTAGGGGCGGCCACGCCAACCCGCGAGCTGCGCTTCGGTATCAGCACGCAACAGAGGACCGTGACCAAGCCATTGCGGATGCTCTCGCTGGGTTAGCGAAGGTTGGCGAATCGGACCGCGCGATCGACGCGCGATGAAGGTCAGTGGGCAATAAAAGAGCCGGGGCGCACACCCCGGCTGAACTGGACTTTGTTTGGAGCGGACGACGGGATTCGAACCCGCGACCCTCACCTTGGCAATAAATAGATGCCTACCCGCCCTACCTGGCTAAATATAAATGAGTGCAGCGTATGGGCCGTTTTCTACTGCCAATAGTTGACCGTAACCGACCGTGTTTATCAATGGCTTGTGGTATTTCCGTGGTGCATATTCCACGGCGATCCTGTACCACGTGCACCACAACCGAACGAGATTTCTGCATCTCTACCTGCTCTTCTCGTCGGTTCATCGGTATCCGGCGCTGCCCGCGAGGTCAGGTCTCGCCGCCCGCTCTCGGACGGCCCCCGGCTGCTGTCTGCCCGATGGTGTGTGCTCATTACCGCCATTCTATCCATCTCGGTGACGGTGTTCTCGAGCACTCATGGGTAGGTTGGACGGGCGCCTTCTGCGAAGTTCATAGCGCTCTGCTGGCTGTTCCGTTATGTCTCTCCTCCGCGTCACCGTCTCAACCAGCAGTTTCGCGGACGTCGAACCGGCTAAGCCGGCGTCAGCCCTCACCTTGGAGAGGTGATGGTCGAGTGCCGATCGCTCCAGGGGATGAGCCGATACTGCACAGGTGACCGGATTCGCGGGCAGCCTGGTGGCACGTCATTCGAATCCCGCTGCGATCACTTCCGCAAAGACCTCTACCAAGGGGCGACGCGAGGCTGTCCGCGTGGGCCGCGTGACGTTCTTCGGGCCCGCTGGCAAGAAAGAGCTCGACTTCGTCGACGCGAGGCGCTGGAGCGCGTGTCCCCCAGCTCGACTGCCACCGATCTGCTACTCGGCGCTGAAAGGGAACTGCACGTCCGCCTTCCCGCGCGACGGGAACCCCAAGGACGTAGCCAACGGATCGGTCGGGTAAGTGACGACGTGGGCACAGGCCCGGCCGGACTGGGAAGATTAGTCACGTGCCGGGCCCAGCCACCCAAGTCGCCTCCCGCCGAACGGCCGTGACCAGACTGCACGAGGTGGCGACGCTCGATGTCGTGCCAACGCAGCCCTTCGCCTTCGACCCGACATTTCACAAGCCAGACCACTTCCCCTCACCGGACACCGCGTGGGAGCCCGGAGTCCGCTGGCAGACCCTCCGCCTCGGCGACCAGTCGTTCGGGCTGCGGATCGAGGACGCCACGCCCAACGTCCGTGTTCATGTCTGGGCCCGCGGGCGGGTGTCTGACCAGCTGCTGGGCACGGTGGCGGAGGAACTGTCGTGGAGAGCGAACCTCCGGCTCGACTTGGCCGACTTCGAGCGCTGTGCCCGCCGCGACCCGGCGCTCGCACCCGTCCTTCGCCGCTGGCGGGGCATGCGCCCGATGCACCTCGGATCGCTCTATGAGTACCTGGTGATCGCGATCGTCCTCCAGAACGCGACCGTTCGTCGCTCCGTCCAGATGCTGCAGGCGCTGTTCCAGCGCTATGGCACCCGGCTCCAGTTCGACGGCCGCGACCTCTATAGCTTCTGGAACCCAGCGGCACTCGCGGGCACCGCTGAGGAGGAGCTGCGCGCGCTCAAGGTCGGATACCGGGCACGGTCGCTTCTGCACGTCAGTGAGGCCATCTCTCGGGGCGACATCGACGAAGCAGCGCTTCGCCACGCTACGAGCGACGAACAGCGCGCGGCGCTGCTGTCGCTGTATGGCATCGGGCCAGCGTCCGTCGGCTACATCCTCGTCGACGTGTTCCACGCTTTCGATGAGCTGGGGCACATCTCACCGTGGGAACAGCGGATCTACTCGCGCCTGTTGACCGGTGGCTCTGCCGGCGAACCTTTGCCGGTCAGCGTGCTATTGGAACGAGCCGCTCGGTGGTCGCCGTGGCGCGCCCTTGCCGTCCACTACCTATGGGAGGACCTGTTCTGGCGGCACAAGACAGAGGGAGTTGAGTGGCTCGCACCGCTCATCCGCCTATAGCTGTGGTTTCGCCCGCTACGAGGCCTCGGAACCCAGCCCGGCTCCCGCTACGTCTTCGGTGCGAGTGGCGAGCGACCTATCGCCGCGGACGACTGGCGGCGCAGGCACTGGCGACCAGCAGTCGTCGCAGCGGGCCTCGAACCACTACGTCCCCACGACCTGAAGCACACCGACGTCGCACTCCTGGCACTCGCCGGGGTCGATCCATCGGAGATTTCGCGAGGTGCGCAGGCCATTCGAGTGTGGCGTTCACCTACGACCGTTACGGGGACCTCTTTCCGGAGATCGACAAGCTCGCTGCGGCGAAGCTCGACCGCGTTCGAGCGAGTGCGCTCGTTGACCCTCGTGGGTGAAGGTGAGGGCGGGGTAGAGGTCTCCTGCCGTTCGTCGGCAACGCAGCCGCGCTGTGTCGCCTCCGCTTAGTTCTGCTCGGCCGCTCGGCGTGTGTTGTAGAGGCGGACGGCCCAGATGTAGGCAAGAACAGCGATGCCGACGCTCCACGCGATGGCGGCGATGGCGTGACCGCCGATGGCGCCACCGCTGAATAGCCCGCGTACGGTGTCGGCAACGGGGGTGAAGGGCTGGTACTCGGCGAACTGGCGCAGGCCCGTCGGCATGGTGGCGGTGGACACGAAGCCACTGCTGAGGAAGAGCAGCAACAACAAGATCATCGGAGTGTTGCTGGCGGTCTCGACACTCTTGGCGGCAAGCCCGAGCGCGACGGCCAGCCAGATCAGCGCGAAAGCGAACAGGGCCAGTATCCCGATTGCGGCGAGCCACTCGAGCGGCCCGGCGCTGGAGTGGAATCCGAGGCCGAAGGCGACCCCGATGAGGATGGCCATGGCGGCGAGGGTCTGGATCAGGCTCCCGAGGACGTGGCCGATGAGCACCGAGGCGCGGGCGATGGCCATCGTGCGGAACCGGTCGATGATGCCGCCGGTCATGTCCATGGCGACCATGATCGAGGTGCCCTGGACGACCGAGGCCACGGTGATGAGCAGCAGCCCGGGGACCACGTAGTCCAGGTAGGCGTGGCGTCCCAGGTGCGGGCCGAGGCCGGCGCCGAGCTGTCCGCCGAAGACGTAGACGAACAGCAGCAAGAGCACGATGGGTAGGCCGATGAGCATCACGGTCATGGACGGGTAACGGAGCTGGTGCTTGAGGTTGCGGCGCAGCATGACCCGTGAGTCGCTGAGCCTGTACGCGAGCGTGGTCATCGTTCCGCTCCTTGTGGTGTGGGGTCCTGGTCGGGCTGGGCGCTGACGTGGCTGCCAGTAACGGCGAAGAACACGTCGTCGAGGTCGGGAGTGTGGATCGACAGCCGTTCGACAGGAATACGTGCGCGGTGCAGCTGGTCGAGCAGTTCGCGCAGCGAGTCCACGGAGTCGTCGGCCGGGACCTGCAGAACGAGCTGGTCCTGGTCGGGACCGGCCGCCGGGAGCAGGTCTGCGGCCGAGTGGAACTCGTGCAGGTCAGCGAAATGGAACCGGACGTGGCCGCCAGGGATGCGGCTTTTCAACTCGGCGGGTGTTCCTTCAGCGACGATCCGGCCGCGGTCGAGCACTGCGATCTGGTGGGCCAGATGGTCCGCCTCGTCGAGGTTCTGGGTGGTGAGCAGGATCGTGACCCCGGCCGCAGCGAGTTCACGAATGATCTCCCACATGGTGCGACGGCTGCGCGGGTCCAAGCCCGTGGTGGGCTCGTCGAGGAAGATCACCCGCGGCTGATCCACGAGGGTCATCGCGAGGTCGAGGCGTCGTCGCATCCCGCCTGAGTAGGTCGAAAGCAGCTTGTGGGCGGCGTCGGTCAGGTCGAACTGCTCCAACAACTCGGCCACTCGTCGTCGCCCAGCCTCGCGGCCGAGGTGGCGAAGGTCGGCCATCAGTTGCAGGTTCTCGGCGCCGGTGAGCAGGTTGTCCACCGCCGAGAATTGACCGGTGACGCCGATGATGGCTCGAACTCCGTCAGGGTCGGTGACCACGTCGTGACCGGCGATGCGCATCGACCCGGAGTCGGCCGGGATCAGGGTGGACAGGATACGGACCATCGTGGTCTTGCCGGCCCCGTTGGGGCCGAGAAGCGCCAGGATCGTCCCCTCCTCCACGGCCAAGCTCACCTTGTCGAGCACCACGTGCTCACCGAACGACTTGCACACGTCTCGAGCGACGATCCCCGTTGCAGCAGACACGCTCGTCATGGCCTTCTCCCTCATTGCGGTGTGGTCGATTCGTCGGGAAGCTCGCCCGCGGCACGCAGCGCCTCCCGTTGTGCGAGCCACTCCTGCTCTAAGACCGGGAGACGAGCGGCCAAGAAATCGGCGAACGCCGCGTACTCCAACAAGATCGCCCGACGCGCAGGCGGCGTATCGGCCAGCAGACGCAGACCCTCTCGGGCGAGGTCGGCCATCTCCCGGTACTCCGAGACGTCAAAGCCCATCGCATGGGACGACGACATGTCGATGCGTACCCGGTCCATCCGCTCGCCCGCTGCCCGGGAGCGCTGGATGAGCCCGAGGGTCTCCAACGCTTTCACCGCGCCGGCGATCGCGCTCCGGCTCGCCAGCAGGGCGTCGGCCAGCTCAGCGATGCTCTGCTCGCGCGGGTCGCACACGCCCAGATAACCGATCAGCCGGCCCACCACCGGGGCCATCCCGAAGCGTCGGGCATAGAAGCGCCCGGCGTGGTCTGCGAAGGTGATCTCAGCGTCACTCGGCATGTAGTCATCATGCAGGAAATGCTGAGATCACACAAATCTGTGTCATCTGAGAGGAAAACTCGCCCGGGTGTGGAAAAGCTGTTTCTCTCGACGGATGGTCACCAGGCATTTCATCGGGCGGGCCATGCGGGACTTCGCGACATCTTCGTGAGCGCCAAGTCCGGTAACCATGACAGGTGCCCTGTGGCGGTTCGGTCACCGGGACGTAGTTCACCTGCTGGAACCCCGGTCGCACCGGCGCATGCGGTGACGCCCGAGTTGGCATGGGCGGCGTGTCGAGACGCGATGTCGCAGTGGAATCCGGGTTACGGGTGAGCCCCGACGCTGGTCTGGGTCGATTCCGGCAAAGTGGGATAAGCGCAGGGTCAGGTCCCACGGTTCCATTCGACTGACCGTAACGGCCGGGGAACCGGGGATGGCGTGTCGCCAGCGGATCGGCATCCGGAGCCACGCCAGGTCTGACGGGGTCTGGGAGAATGGGCTGTGAACACGATCGCGGCACGGCTAGGTGGCCTATCGCTGCCGGGACGGTGGGCGGTCATTGGCGCGGCTTCTGTAGGCATGATCGGGGCGGTCGTTGGGCTGGTCATTGGCCTCATCGTCTATGCACCGACTGCACTGTTTGCCGTCCTCGAGCTCGGCCTTCCTGCGGCCATCGTTGGCGGGGTCATCGGACTCATCACCGGCGTCATCGTTATAGCGGGCCGCCGAATCAAGCAAAGCAGACCCTGATTTCGAAGTCCCGGCTACCGGCCTCAGATACCGTCCCACAAGCCGATCCCCGAGCGGCGATGATCTCGGTCGGCACGAGCGACGCACACCATGTGCCGGATGCCGTTCGGCTTGCGGGACACCCTACTGACCCGCGTCGGCCGACCTCGAAGGGACGCGATAACAGTCGATCGGTGTGCTCTGGCGATGCATGGGGTGAGCATTCTGAGTGAACGTTCTGGCATCATGCTGGTGGACGAAGGTGGCTTTCAGGGGCGCCACCTGATCCGGAATGTGTGACGCCGGATGCCTGCGTGACGATTGCCAAACCACGTTCTAGCTCCGGGACCCAAAGTGTTGAACCAGAGTTGGAAGAGGAACCCGTGTCCGAGGCGCTTGGCTACTCGGGACTGGCGCATCTCCAGCATGCGCGAGCGGTGCAGGTGCTCCAGTGTTTCGGCCAGATGGGCTTCGATGCGCTCATTCCAGTACTGGTGAAGGGCCTGGGCATCCTGTCCTGAGAGGTGGTGCTCACGTGCAAGCTTGCCCATATGTTCTGCCTCCACATCGAGGAGCGCCCAGTAGTCAGCCAATCGGCGGATTCGATGGAACGGAATCCGCTCGAAGCGGCGATCGAGGACATCCAGCACTGCATCGCCGCGCTCACCGAGATCAGGTCGAGGCGGGGGTGGAATCCGATCGTCCGCTAGCCGTTGGAGCCTCACCTCGTTCAACGGCACGCCACGGCTGTCGATGCTTATCGTCGTCCCCGGGACTCGCCCGACTGCCACCCACAAGCCTTCCCCCAGCTCGGTGACCTCGAACGGCGTCTCCTTGTTGTCAACAACGACCGTGATGTCGGACCAGTCGAGGTCCTTCGGGAGACCAGGAACCGATCTATCCCATGTCGTTGCGGTGGCTCTTCCGCGTTGGGCGGAAAGGTACGGGTTGATAGGCGCCCACGAGCGGGTGCTCCCGTACCGCTGATCATCGTCGCCACGGTGCGAAGTAACCGAAATGGACGCGCCGTCATGAGCAAGGAACCTCACCTGCTTGGACATCACGACGGTCGTCGGCGGCTTGTCGCCTTTTCCGACCAGCGTCGATCCCATACCGGTCTGGCTCCCGCCCCGCACACGGCGCAGACCCACAACCCCAAAGAGGGGAAGCTCCTCCTTCGCCCAGTGGGCTAGTCGTTTCTCTTCTTCCTCCGGGCCCACCCCCCAAGTCTCGCAGCACTCAGTCCCAAACGGCAGAGACCGTCCAACACGCACAGCGCACGACGCGGAATGACGACCAGTGGCTCGTAGCGGTGCCGCTCCGACTCGGCGATCTCGTGCGCACGCCGAGCCGTCCTTCGGCGTCGCCGCCACATCCAGCCGCCATCTCGTTCAGGCGCGCGTTCCCTTCGCTACGGAGCACTGTGCGCGTAGCGGCGTCGGCTCCTCGACTCAAGCGCGTACGCCGCCATCATGAGGCTGACGCCGCAGACGCCGTAGATCGTTACTGCCACAGAGCCCTATCCTCGCGTGCGGCGACGTTTCGGTAGAGCGCTGAATCGGTACCGCTGCTCACCTTCTCGACTCGTCGCGAAATACAGTTCCGTCGTGCGGAGCGTCCGATTGCCCCCAGCCGTCGTACTGACAGCGATCGGAGTCTGCCTGTCCTTTCTGACCACGTCGCCGGTGCACGCCGCTTCGCGGCCAACATCTCTCCAGACCCAGGTCGCGCGAGTTGCGACGATCGATCTTAGCCAGAGCGACAAGTACTCCGAGATCGCCGTCGTCAACGACCGCATCGTGCTTTACGGATCGACGAGCTCGTCGAACGACCCGGAAGTCGCGAACACCTGCTTTTCCGCTTCGGTCGATCCGTCGTCGCTCAACACGAGCGACGAGCGCGCCGGCAGTTGCGCCGATCCGGCACTTGAAGGTCGACAGGTACTGCCGGTGTTCGCGATCGACAAGAACCTGCTCGCGAGTACTGGTGGCCCAAGCGCGGTCGTGCGCATCGCCCACGTCGTTTCCCAATCCCCGGGATACACGCTCGGTCCCGTCTTGATGACCTTTCCGGCGTTGGCGTGGTCCGACTCTGCACCGACGTGGATCTATGGCGGCGGCGACCTCTGGCTCTACGAATGGGACAACCCCGGTGGCATCGACCTCATGCGGATTTCTGCCACAACCGGTGCTGTCCTACAGCGGCTGCGGATGCCAAAGATGGGGCACGCGATCCTCGCCTACAACGACGACGGCCTCTGGATCTCGCCATCGGGCGAGACCCTTCAGCCAGAAGCGTTGTACCGCGTCGCTCCGGGGGCCACGGTGGCGACGCCGGTCTTCCACTTCGTTGGTGAAGGTTTCGCGAAGTGGATCGTCGCGTCCGGCGACGACGTCTGGGTGAACGCCCAGCCGCGACCCGTGAGCGACTTTGGCGTGGTGTGGATGCTGCGAGGTCTGGAGGCAAAGCCGGTTTGGCACGTTCCCGAGAGCGCGAGCCTCGTCCAGGTCTCCGAGACGTCTGGCGATTCTGGCATGGTCGGGGACGCAGCGGACGGATTGTGGGCCGCGCCTCCGACGGCGTATGACGAGCAACAGGTCGTGCGCATCGACCCGGTGTCGGGGGCATTGAGGATCGAGGCGGCGTGGAAGGCCGGGTACTCGGGATCCGCCAAGTACCTCTATCTGTCGCCGCTTACTTCATGGACCGGCGTAACCCTCGCGGGATCGTTCTTCCTTCTCGATCCGCCGGTCCCGTCGCCGTCCGGTACCGAAACAGTCGGACGCTTCAGTGCTCTGTATCGGATTACTCCGTCCGACTGAGCAACGACGGTGCAGCTTCCAAGGTGATGCCTGGTACAGAAGAAGCGTGATTCGCCTTATCGAGGTGCTCGCGTAACCGTTGTTCCGCGCTCGCAGGTCGGGCGCGCCAGCCGGCACAACACGCCCCGTATCGGGCTTTCTGGGGCGGCAATCCCGAGCAGCTGGCGGCTAGAGACAGCATCGAGTACAGAGACTCCGCTGACGCGATCGTGCCTGCCAGCGTCGCTCTCGCATCAACTCAACCGAGACCTTCGTCAGCCTGCTCCGCCTCCTCGCTGCCAGGCTCCGTTCCAGAGGTAGGGCTGGGTCAGAATCCCCGGCTCGGTGAACGGACCGAGCCCGCCTCTCCCGCAGAGACTGAAGCTATGAGGCTGAACCATGCCCGAGCCGTCGGGCAGCACGAGGTGCAACCTCGTCGAAGACGGGCACGCCTTGTCGGCAACGACCTGGTAATCGGCTGCCGAGAAGACGAACTGCGCTACGCCGAGATCGCCCAGCGATACCGGCCTTGGTAGTGGTGGTGGTGGGAAGGTGCCTGCCGAACGGCCGGACGTGAAGCGAAGCACCGTGTGGCCCGTTGCCGTCGTGAGCCTGAGCTTCGGATAGCCGTCCAGTGTGCAGGGCACACCGAGGCGGTCCGTGAGCCGCACGATCACGAGCGCCGCGCCACTGGCTGCGCCCGGAGGCAACAACGAGAGCACGAGGTCGTTGCTTGCGCAAGCCGTCCACTCAGGCGCGTAGCCGTTCAGCGCGCCGTCGTCTACGAGTGCCGACACGTCGGTCGGATGGCTGCGACCGCCACAGAGATACCAGGCCGTGCCCCGGGGAAGATCGAAGGTGAAGGTGGCCTTTTGCCCGGCCAGGTGGATCCGGATCGACACGACCGCCGAGCAGTCTGCGCCAGGTTGGAGGAGGTCCCTGGAGGTGACGACGAAGCCGGCGCTCGTCCCTGGGTGCAGCATTACGGGTTTCGGAGTCTCGAATGCAGCTCCCGGGCCAACATCGCCGATCTGTGAGACGACCGGCTTCCCACCCGGGCCGAAGTACTCGAGCTGCGCGCGGCCAGCAAGCGTGCAAGCAACGGGCGTGACGTTGGTGATGCGAATGGTCAGGATCCCGGTGCCCGTGGCGGCACTGCTTCCGATTCCGCCGACATCGAGCTGCGCGCCAGCGCAGGGACTTGCCTCAGCTGCCGCAGCCACGCGGTGAGTTTGCGACCCCACCATCGCAAACGACGCCGTAACGAGCATCGCTGCAACCGATCGCATGCCGAGAAGGAGAATCAGTCGACGCACCGTCTCATGATCGCATGCAGCTCCATGACGGCGACTGTCGCGGGCGATATCCGTCGCTCGCCGGGATCTTCGGCCAACCATCCGGGCGGCACGCCGAACGGGGTGATCTGCGCCCGCGCCAGCCTGCGCGGATGGTCCTGACGATGGAGGGAGAGCCGGGACCCGTCCGTACCTCAGAGTCGTACCCGAACGAGTCGGGAAAGCGGTACCTGAGCCTCCGACGTCGGATCACTGAGGAAGTAGAGCGCATCGTCGTACAAGACGGCCTGCCCGGCGATGAGCGGCACGGTCGAGCAGTCCCGTCTCACCGCTCGCTCCGGTAGCACGGCAAGCTCAGACTGGGCACCAGTGGTGGGGTCGATGCGAATGACCTCGACGGGCGCGCCGTTCGCGCAGCTCACCGTCGTTGGCGTCCTGCCCCGGAGTTGGAGCTCGCTCAGGGTGAGAAGCCCGAGACTCGAGCTGACCACGAGAGAGCCGAACCCGGCGAAAGTGGGCGCCGGCAGCAGCCTGGCCTGGGTCCCGAAGGTCAGACGACCCGTCGCCGCGGCAACACCCTCGATGCTCTGCACGTAGCCGATTGACGTCTCACTCACGACGTCGACGATGACGCGCTTCCCGGTGACGACGAGCCACTCGTCGCCGATCCCCCGGGTGCGCAGTACGACCAAGGCTCGTGAGGATCCGCCCGTGAGGTGGTAGAGCGCGCACGTCGAGTTGCACTCACTGCCCCCGAAGACGCCCGGGGTGATCCAGGCACCGCTCGTGTCAACGACCATCAGCGGATCGACTCCGACGTTCACGACGAAGCGGTGTTTGAGCGCGCCGGTGCTCGCCGAGAGCTCGAGCAGCTGCGGGCCGGGCGTTGCCCCGAGCCCGTAGATCCAGATCGAGCCGTCGCCGACGGCGGCACCGCCGGAGTGGGTCCAGTCCCAGTTCGGCACCGTGATGAGCACCGGTCCGACGGTTAGACGATTGGTGACGGGGTCGATGTGCTCGGTCTGGATCGCGTCGCTTACCGACCCCCAGGTGATCCGCAGGCGCACGTCGGGTGCGCCAGCAAGGCTCTCGATGCTCACGTCGCCGCCGGGTGGGCACGATGCGTGGACCACCCGTTGTGCCAACGAGACAGGACTGACGTCGATGGTCGTGCACCCCTCCCCAGCGAGCACCAAGTGATCGTCGGCTACGGCGACGCTTTCTGCGGGCTGGGCGAGCGCCACGGAACTCACCTGTGGTGTCCTGCCGGCGCTCGTTTGCTGCTGCGCCAAGGTGGCGGAGAGAGGTCCTCCAGCTGCGTTGAGGCCGACAATGAGGAGAGTGCTTGCCGCCAACCAACTGGAGCGATACACGTGGTCCATAGTGCACCTCGACGTTGCGCTTGGGACGTCATCGGTCGCTTCTTTGACTACACGATGATCACGTCACATCGAGGACCGCGGAGATGGGCTCATCGTCGGTCCGGCCGGCTCGCAGTCCCTCGATCGGTCGACAAGAGCGGCACCCGAATGGATATTCGGCGCCGAGCGGGCCGCGGGACTTGACAAGCACCGAGTCTGCGATCGGCGCTGATCGGTCGACCCGCGCCGGTATCCGTCGATCCGCGCTCGCCGCTTGTTTCGGCAAGCCGATATTCGGTCCGCCGATCTGTTTCGCAAGCGTCCCACGCAGGATATGTGACGTCCGGTGGTGATGTTCAGTGCTCAAGAGCAACTTGGCAGCCGCTCCAGTGCGTCCGTAGCCGAGATGCAATCGTTCGGCCTCCGAACTGTCGAATTGGCGATGTGTAACTGCGGCCGCGTGGCGCGATTCTTCCCCTGTCAAGGTCACGAACTGGAGGCCGGCTGTGGCTGAGTCGAGCACTACAAAGGCACCGCGCGTCTCGCGCGAGATGCGGGGCAGGATCATCTTTGTCGTCGTCACGCTCTTGATCGGGGCCGGCGTCGGCTACGCGGTTTCACGAACAGGCGGTAGCTCAGGCACCACGATGAACGTGAGCGCGGCGTTATCCAGCAACCCGGGTCCGACGGCGACTGCACCGTCTGGGTCGGCGAGCGTCGGCTACGACGGGCCCGCTATCTGCAGCCCGACGACGGACGCCGCTACGTCTGGAGGGTCGCCAAGCCAGCTCATGGGTTCGGCGCACGAGGTGGCTAGTGGAACGGTCGAGGGTATGGCCTGGAGTCTGTGGTCCGCCAACGGCCAGTCCGGTGCCGCCGGGCTCGAAGACGGTGGTCTCGTCCTCGATGGCCACGAGTACGGTCTGTGTCCCGGGTATCCAAACCCGTCAGAGACCGAGATGATCGACACAGGGGGCGACGCGGTCATTTACGGCGTCGTCAACTACCCGGGCCTCGCCACGGTCGACATCGGCACAGGCTCGCAAGGCTTCACCATGGAGTCGCGTTTGCCCTCCCCACACGTGGCGGTGGTGAACGGCGTGTCCTTTTACATCGGCACGCTTCCGAAGTCCGCCTGCGAATACAGCTACCTGGTGATCGACACGACCTCGCCGAGCGCATCGGCCGAGCACAACATTGGCTTCGGAGAGAACGGCGTTGGCCAGGGGTACTCGATCACCAACAACCCCGGGAACACCGGCGTGTGCACGACCGGCAAGTTGGACCCACTCAGCTTCAGCCAAGGGCAGTGGGACATGCCACCCGGACAGTTCAGCGGTAATTGAACCGCTGATCAACGGGAACGATCGGTCCAATTTCGGCGAGCTTTGGACACTGGTGAACGTGCGCGAGCATCCGCGCGAACGTCGTTCTGCGTGGGCAGGGTAATTTGGCACCAGTTATCTGGGCAGTGCCGTAAGAAGCGTTCTGTACCTCAGCGTACGGCTGGAAGCCCCCGCGAGTGCCGCCGACAGTGCTACTGACGCGATCAGTTCCTCAGCGGCGTCCCTGCCAGAATGGGTCGGCGCTGGGGCGCTCGATTCGCAACTTCTTCCGGCGTACCGAGGTGTCAGGACATGGCAAGGCTCGCTCCGGTAGTTGCAGCGGCAGTTGCAGCGATCACTTGCCTCGTGCCCATCGCCACGACGGTGGGCGCCAGTCCACCTCCGCCGCCGACGCTGGACATCACGTCCCAGGCCACGAGCTGGCTGCCGGCACCGCCTCAGGCCCCCGACTGGGGCCCAGGGCCGGACGAGCGTGGCCTGGTGTTCACCCAAGGCGGTACCGGGTTCCTGGTTTCGAGCCAGTCCCTCGTCCCGACGGGTGCAGGGTCAGTCGCCGAAGTACAGCGCGCACTGGACCAGGGCAAGAACTGGACGACCGTCTGGCGCCAGAGCAGGGCCTCGCTCTCGTGGATAGGTGCCGCTGGTAGTGAGGTGATCGCCGCCGGGATCTCACTAGTGGTGGGACAACCCTTCCTGATAGAGAGCAGCGATGGCGGAGCCACCTGGCAGACAGTTCGGGTCGCCCTCAGCCCGGGCTTGGTCCCCGGAGTGCAGAACTCCGATGTGCAGCAGGCGCTTTGGTCGCTGTGGGCTTATGAGCAGTTTGACTTCGTCACGCCCAGCCTTGGGTTTGCCATGCCGGACTCGATGACGGGCCAGGCGGGGTTCATGGCCCCTGGGCCCCTTGCACTCCTCCGCACGACTGATGGCGGGAGAAAGTGGTCGCGCGTGGCCCTACCGGGCGGGGTGCCCACAGGCGGCTTGGCTTTTGTGGGCAACGGCCATGGCTTTGCGACCGGCTCCGGCTCCAAGTGCTTTGGTCAGATCTGGCAGACGAGCGATTCCGGTCTCGCATGGTCAGCCGTACCGGGAACCTGCGTCAACGACTGGCTCGACGCTCTCTCGTTCCCAACTCCGAGCGAGGGTTACGCGGGCGGTGGTGACTGGGCGAAGTACACCAATAACGGCCGGCAGCAGCTCGACCTGTTCCGCACGACCGATGGCGGCCAGCACTGGGCAAAGGTGTACCAATCCGCAGGGCCGCCGGGCCCGGCGCTCGACTACAACCCCTTCGGGGAGGTGGACTTCGTCACCTTGGAGAAGGGTTTCGCTCTTGACGGCGGCCAGACGGCGGGCGGCGGCGGCCCCATCGGCGGGCACCTGTGGGTCACAACCGACGGAGGTAGCCATTGGTTCGAGCAAGAGGTTGCGGGTCTCCGTCTCGTCGTGGCCGGCAGTCACGGCGTGTGGTTGCTGGACGGCGGGCCGGCCGCTGGCGGCGACGTCATCCTCCGCTCAGAGGACGGAGGTCGCACATGGTCGGAGGTGGGCAACCCCGCGGCGAACTGCTGTATTGAATGTCGCGGGCAGCGGGCGCGAGCTGTGGGTGAACACCGAAGCCGGTGAGTACATAAGCCATGACGCCGGACGCACGTGGTACCGGGCGCCTGCGGGGATGGGACGGGTACCACTGACCTCGAGTTACGGCTCTTCGCTGAGCTTTGGCCCGGGCGGCTTGGCGGTCATCCTCAATGGTGACGACGACTTCTGGGTGAGCGACGACGGAGGGCGGACGGGCAGGGCCGTGAAGGTGCCGGCCCTGGCTCAGATCGGCATAGTTGCCGTTGCCTTCGCCAACGCGCGCGATGGCTTGGTCGTCGGCTCGGGCCAGTGCGGTTCGGACGAGGTGCTCGCCACTTCGGACGGTGGAGGGTCGTGGCACGAGGTAGGCCAAACTGGCGTGCTGCCCATCTCGTTCGCTTTCGACGGGACGCTCGCGGTTGCCGCTGGGTGCCCAGGCAACGAGATCTCGGCCAGCTACGACCAGGGGCGCACCTGGTACGACGTGTCCCTCGGCAGCGAGCTTTCGACGTCAGTCGTGTCGGTCTCCGTGGCCGGTGACTCCGTCGCTGTCCTGTGCTACGTCATACCGAGCGGGCACGAGTACATGCTCTTCAGTGCCAATGGTGGACGGCACTGGGCTAAGTCGAGCTTCAGCGGCCCGGGCGCCAAGACGGTCCCTGGGACCCTGGTACTCACGGGCCCGCGGTCTGTATGGGGCTATGGCCCTCCCGGGATCCTGTGGCACACCGCGAACGGTGGCCGCACCTGGTCCGCAGTCCGCCTTCTCCTACCCTTGGCGCCCTGAACTTTCACCACGCTGGTCCAGGGACCGGGCGGGGCCATAGGCATGACAGGAGTGGCGCTGGACAGACAAGCAAGATGCCGGCGTGTGCCCTGTATCTCAGCATCGTCCGCAAACTGCGGAGCTTCACGACCCTCGCTCACCATCGGGCCGGGGACGCGCCATAACAACTGATGGGTACGGCCAATCAGCCCGGTCAAGAGGCGCGTAATAGGCAGGTCGCACGCGCGAACCGTCGATCTGGTCGGCCGCCGGTCCCGCCAAGACCGCTGTGCGACCATACAGATGAGTCGTTCGGTCCCTTCTGCCGTGATCGGTCAAGCGTCGTCCGCCGTAGCGAGAGCGAGGTGGGGGGTTCGCGTCGGAGGGCCGACGGCGCTGGGATCTCCGACTGGTCTTGAGCTCAAAGTCGAGGCGGTCTTCTGTATTTTGGGGATCCGATTGGTGAGACATTGAAGAGGAGCCCGGACCGCTCGGACCGCGCGGCCGGGCTCGACGGCGGCTCGCGGTCGTTCCCAAGCGAGCGGGACAACGAATCGGGATTTTCTTGGAACCGAAGGAGGCTCTCGGGATACGTATGACTGTGAGCGAAAGGGCAACGATCGTGCCGGGGAGTGTTCCACCTCGGGCCACTGGCTCGGACTTCGTCGCCTTCTACGAGCATGAGTTCACCCAGGCGGCTCGATTCGCCTGGTTGCTTGTCCGCACGTCGGCGGTGGCCGAAGACCTTGCACAGGAAGCCTTCGTGTCCCTGTACCGGGGATTTGGACAGATCGAAAACCCTAGAGGGTTCGTGCATCGAGCCATCGTCAACCAAGCCCGAGCGTGGCAGCGCAACGAGCGCCGGCCGCGCGCTCAAAGCGGTCCGCCTGAGCCGGGAATACGGCGCTCTCACGCCAGCCGACGCCGATCTCTTCGACCTCGTCGGAACCCTGCCCTATCGCCAGCGCGTCGTGATCGTCGCCCGTTACTGGGGCGGCTGGTCGGAGGCGGAGATCGCCCATGTCCTCGGGTGCCGGCCTGGGACCGTTAAGTCCCTCGCTTCACGAGCGCTCACCCAACTGCGACAGGAGGTAGGACCATGACTAACCCCGGCGAAGATTTCGAAGCTCGGCTCACTCGGGTACTGAAAGCTGGCGCCGAGGAACTGCCAGTAGGCCAGATCGTGCCACCGTTCGCGACCCCTCACGCTCTGGCCCCCCGTAGCAGGCCGAGGCGAAGGACCGTGCGCCGCAAAGTGGCAATAGTCGGCATCGCTGTAGGCCTCGGCCTGACCGGCACCGCCGCAGCAGCCACCATCGTCCATCTGACCTCCGCTCCCGTCACCGAAACCGATCTGGCCCGCTGCTACGCAGTCGACAGCCTCGCTGGAGGCAATGACTTCCGTGGCACCTCCGTGGCCGCTGCCGGCCCCATTGGCTCGCACGCACAGGTCACCAACGCCCTCTCAGCCTGCACGCTCATCTGGCAAGACGGGCTCATGGCTCCGCGGCGCGGGAGCGAAAATGACACCCAGCGAGCGGGCGCACCTCAACCCTGACCACCCCGTTCCGCCCTGGTTGTCTGTGTTCTCCCCAGTGGCGTGGCCGCGGTCTTCCCCGGAAACAAGGAGACTTGTCAGACCCTCGGCCTACCAGCAGCAGAGGGGTACTCATACGCTTCATCCCATTGATACTTGGGAGCGAGCAAATGGTTCAATCCGCAATGTCACAGGTAGCCGGGGCATTCAACCGGCCCCGAGCTGGCGGCATGACAAGGATCGTCACCCGATGGATCATTACCCAGCTGTCCTCCCCCCGAGCGGGCAAGAAGGGAAAACCATGGGCGAGACTCGTCAGACCACGAACATTGGGGCGGCCAACATCCGTCTGGAGGTTGCTGCGCCACTCGAAGACCGTGTTCTTCCTCATGAGCGTTGTCGCGGTGGCCCTTGGTGCCACCAACCTGACCGGGCCAAGCGTCAGCATCGGTCGCTGGCCGGTTGTCTACGACTCCGGTCGCTAGAGGCGGCGTGCTCGCCGCAGGGACCGGCAACGAGGCCATAGTCGACCTCCGACCTCACAGGTCATTTGCCAGGCTCCGGACCGTATGCGTAGGGACACTTTAGACTGCATCATCGACGCCGGCGCACTCTTTGTCCTACAAACGTCTTTTCACAACACCGAATAGTTTGCGTCGACCTCACTACCTACGCCTTGAAGCGCTCGACCCTCTTGTCAACCCCTGGATATTCGTGGGTTCTCGTTACATTTTCGCGGAAACTAGTTGAATGTTATGAGGCTTGAGCTGTCTTCCCCTCGCTCCGGGTGCTACATGGGTTCGCTGTCCCAGACAGTGCATGGGACTTTGTCCCGTTCGCCGGGCGTCTGTGGGTCATCGACAATTATTCCTTGAAGACATTGAACCCATAAGCGGGCCGAATCTCGCTTGTATGCTTACCGTGGCTTCCTGCCGGGCTCAGTCCCGAGAGTGTCACGTCCTCTGGCGGCCAGCTCTATCTCCTCGGAGCGAGTAAGAACACTCCAGTGACCGCCATTGCGACCTACAACCCCGGTGAGCGGCGCTCACCGGGTCGTGAGCGAGACTGGCCTTGGCGGTGGGGCGCATCTCATAGGCGCGACCGACAGCGTCCTCTGGGTCGAGCCACCCGGAGGAAACCAGAGCCATGTGACTGCCTACTCGGCTGAGACTCTTAGACCGCTGGCAGGCGGTTTTGGAGACGGCGGGTGGAACGGGTCATGGGTCGCAGTGCCCGAAGTGGGTGACTTGTGGTTCCAGCTTGCAGGTGGACCTCTGGAGTGTGTCTTGGGGAGAACCGGGAGACTGGACGCGACGCTTCGCCTGCCGAACACGTTCATTCAGGACAACGTTGCCGACGCGACACCACCGGGCTTCGTGGCAGCCGACGCGACCAACCTCATCGTCGCCGCGAACGAGACGCACGGCGCAAACCCCTCCGAGTCCGGTATTGCCGTCTATGCCTTGGACCCGAGATGTCGCGCATGAGACACCGTTAGAGGCTTGCAGCGGTGTCTCCGGCAGGTTAGACCTGCCCAAGTCTTAAGCAAAGATTGCGGAAGGAAAGATCGGAGTCCGGGTGTGGTGCCCTGTACAGCACCTGCAAACTGCGGAGGTTTACGACCGTCGGTCACTGCCGGGCCGGAGACGGGTCGCACATAACAACTAGGGAATAAGGTGAATTCAATCGATCGTCGCAACACCGGCTTGTTGCGCCAACTTAGATGTTCGTCGAGGGCTTCGGCCGGAGTCTTCCAGCCGAGGGTCTTGCGGGGTCGGCTGTTGAGCGCGGCGGCGACGGCGTCGATGTCCTCGGCACTCCACCGCGAGAGGTCGGTGCCCTTCGGGAAGTACTGGCGGAGTAGCCCGTTGGTGTTCTCGTTCGTGCCGCGCTGCCAGGGGCTGTGCGGGTCGGCAGAAGTAGACCGCGACGCCCGGTGTCGACCGCGAAGCCGGCGTGCTGGGACAGCTCCTTGCCCTGGTCCCAGGTCAGCGATCGGCGCAGCTGCTCGGGCAGCGTCGTCGATCGACGCGGCGATCGCGTTCTTCACCGCCTCGGCGCCGTAGCCGGCCAGCGCAGGCCCGTTCTTGGCCGCGAGGCTCGCTGCCGTGGCCCTCCACGCGGGGCAGGTGGAGCAGCATCGTGAACCGGGTCGTGCGCTCGACCAGGGTGCCGATCGCCGAGCTGTTCCAGCCCGATGATCAGATCGCCTTCCCAGTGGCCGGGGACGGCACGATCCGTCGGCCTCGGCCGGGCCGCTCGCTGATCATGACCTCGGGAGTGACGTGCTGCCCAGGCTCTGCTGCGGTCCGTGCGCGCGGCACCCGCAACGCCCGACCGGTGCGAAGGCACGCGACCAGCTCGCGCTTGAGCGCACCGCGGCCCTGGACGTAGAGCGCCTGGTAGATCGCCTCGTGGGTGATCCGCATCGACTCATCATCGGGGAAGTCGACCCGCAGCCGGTTGCGAGATCTGCTCCGGACTCCACGCCTTCGCCCAGCGCCGGTCGCCTGCGATGCGGCCTGTCGTCGGCCGTTCCACTCGGACCGTGGGGCCCGCACGGCCGTGCCGTCGGGCCGGCGATCAGCGCCGGCCAGCCGCTCCTGGACGTAGTCGCGCAGCGCTCGTTGGCGGCGAGCTTGGCGACCTTCGGCCGCCTGGCGCGGCGCTCGGCGTGCCACTGGGCGGTCGTGGCCCGTACTCGAGCCGGTCAGGCTGCGGGTCGCCGCGTTGCGGCGCAGCTCCCGCGAGATCGTCGACGGGCGCGCGGCCGAGCCGGCGGGCGATCTCGCGCACCCCGGCGCCCTGGGCGTGCAAGATCGCGATCTCCTCGCGCTCGGCGAACGACAGGTAGCGGCCGGGACCGTCGGGGGCAGACAAGGGTTCATCCCGCCACCGTGGCGGAACCACCGGTACCGACGCGGGCTGACACGCCCGCCTCGACGCGCGGCGTCCTCGGTCGTCAGCCCGCGCGCGATCGCCCCCCAGAACCGCGACCCGGTCCTCCCGCCACGCCACCGACGGCCGGCCCGGCGACCAGATCTGTCCACGTCATCTGAACCGCCCGCTGACGCTCGCGAACACCCATCGCGCACCTCCATCATCGAGGTGTTGCGACGACCAGTTGAGCCCGGTTAAGGCCCCGCTGTGGCCGACGCTGCAAATAATCTGGGCGGCCGGAACACACCAGCTCATTTTGGCGACGGACCACTAGGACCGGGGCCAAGTTCCAGTCACTCCTCCGGATCAGCCGATCCCCATCGGCAGTCTCGGCAAAGCTAGGCCTACGACGGCTCGCCCGAGGGTGGCTCGGTTCCAAGCTGCCCTCTGTGTCCACAAAACCTGAGACACCTTCTATCCACCATCTGAGCGATGAGGGCAAGAAGGGTTGTCAGTCATGGGCAAGCAACGAGCAGCGATCTACAAGGCCGATACTGGCATGTGGACGACGGGGTGTCGACCGACGGCAGCGGCTACCGTTGCACCGCAACCCGGCGCGGCGCGTTCTTCACCGCCGAGTACAAGCTGGCGATTTCCTCGCCGAGGGAGTGCACGCTTTCCCTCACGACGCGGCAGGCACCGATTGAACTGAAGGACGCCGAGGTCGCGCTGCACGGCAGGAGCTATGCGAACCGAGCGGTCTTCGAGGACCTCTCTCTCGGCTACCCCCGACCGATCCAAGACCTGCTCAACATCGGGGCGGAGAATCGAGCCCACTCTCGCGGCCGTGGCACACTGAGGCGGTGTTTGAGGGCTTCACCGACCAGGCACGTCGGGTTCTGACACTCGCTCAAGAGAAAGCGCGCGAGCTTCATCACCCTTTTATCGGCACCGAGCACTTGCTTCTCGGACTACTTCGTGAGCACGACGGAATCGCGGCACAGGTGCTCGGGGAGATGAGCGTCCCCTAGAGGCGGTCCGATACGAGGTCGCGGAGCGAGTCGGACACTGGGCGTCGGCTCCGAAGGGTTCGCCACCATTCACACCGCGAGCCAAGAAGGTCTTGGACCTGTCCGGTCACGAAGCCAAGCAACTCGGACACAGCTAGACCGGTACCGAGCACCTGATGCTCGGGATTGTGGGCGAGGGCGAGGGCATCGCCTCGGAGATATCACCGACCTCGGAGTCGAGCTTGTCGAGCTGTGCCAGAAGGTCGTAGAGCTGCTCCCGGACAGCGAGACCCGGTGGTTATGCAATGTACTCGCCGCTGGCGACTGCGGTCCGAGGCGGTGTGTACCGGCTCACCAGCTTCCGGCGCCTCTGGTACCGCTACCCCGGCCGTTGGGTCTTCCCGCTCGTCGCGTGGCTGGACTGCTCCGTACCTGGTACGAGGGGACGTGTCGGCTGGATATCTAGACCGATTCCCCGACCACCACAGTTCGTCACGCGCTCGGCCGTGATGCGGCGACCAGGTCCACAAGCAATCAGGCCGGAAAGACCTGAGCTTCGCGTCCCGGTCGGCACCGAGTGGACCGCCACCATCGTGTGCGTCGGACGAGGACCGGAAGACTTCGCCAAGTCATTCGAGGAACTGTGGCGCCTGGCAGCCAAGGTCGGTGTGGACGTAGATGATTCCCGAGTGCGAGTCGAATCGGTCCAGACGGACGAAGGACCGGGACTGAGGTTGGCGCTCAGTTACCGGCTGGATGAACCCGGCGGTGACGACGGCGAGGATGCAGGAGAACTCTCCGAGTAGTTGTCGCGGGCACCGGAGGAAAGCTTAGAGAACGTCACACTCGAAGAGAACTACATTCCCTTGAACAACTGAACTCTTTCAGAGAGGTACCGATGGCTCCGCGATCTGCGGCGTGGAAGACGAATCAGGGTCGATGAACCGGAGGCGTCGAGCACTCGCAGAACCGAAACTGATCGTGGCCCTCGTGATATCGGCGGCGGCA
>CAVSHA010000003.1:0-70933 GCA_963727645.1 uncultured Acidimicrobiaceae bacterium | reverse complement strand
AGCCCGCGACGACGACGATCCGCATGATAAATGCGGCCATCAAGCAAAAGGACATCGACGTGGCCAGGCCGCGCGGCGATCAGCAGATCGGCGACGACGAGATTCTCAATCTGCTGCAAACCCTCATCAAATCCAGGCGGGAGTCGGTCGAGCTTTACAAGCAGGGAAGCCGGCAGGACCTCGTCGACAAAGAGGAAGCAGAAATCGCCGTCATCGAGCATTTCTTGCCCAAGCAGATGAGCGAAGAGGAGACCAAGGCGGCCGTGCGCGAACTGGTTGCCTCGCTAGGCGCCAGCAGTGTGAAAGACATGGGGAAAGTTATGGGGGCGCTTAAGTCGAAATACGCCGGGCAGCTGGACATAACAAGGCCAGCGTAATTGTGAAGCAAGTGCTTGCGGAACTGAGCCATGATTTAGAGCCGTAACCGAACTGCGCGTCCGTCACTAGCGAGGCGGCCTTGGCCGCCGTGGCTAAAATTATGCCGTTGTCTAAGCCTGGATTGCGCTTCGCCCGCGTGACGCTCGCTAGCAGCGAAGCTGCCGGCGGGTCAGGCTAGGGAGCAGCTTCCAGCTATGCAGTTGCCCCAGCGCGGATTCCCAGCTTGGCGCGGGTCTGGCGCAGCCTTCCGGCATCTTAGAGACGATCTCGATCAAGACGATCAGCTCTTGCCGGAGATTGGAATCCCTTATCCTGTCGAACGCCAGCAGAAGCTGCCGCGACTGCTCGTAGCGATGCTGCACATCGTCCGCCGGAGCGGCGACGCAGGCCAGCAAGCAACGGAACAGTTCGTCGAGTTCCTCGCTATTAATCATGCCCAACTCCAACTCTCAACGCCCACTCAACTGATCGCGGTTGTACAAGCCAATTGTTACAAGTCCAAGTCAGTTTCCACATCCTATTAGGATTGCCAGAACTTTCTTCCGTCCAGCTGGAAACGCTCGCACCAATATTATTGCATCGATGGTATGCGTTTGTTGCGGAGATGGAAGCCGGCGCATTGCACGGCCGCGTTTTCCACAGCTAATGCTGTATTGTTGTCACAGCCACTTGCATGCGGCTTGGCAGAAGCCGTTGCGCAGCCTTACGCTTGCGATCGCAGATCACCTTCGAGGCTTGAAATCATGTTTGAAACCGCGCTGCGGGCTTTCGCGACCTTTTTCGCCACCATCGGGCCAGTGGAAGCAGCGGTGCTGTTTGCCACTTTCTGCCCGCGCTTCAGCCGCGCGGAACGGATCGCGATATCGCTCAAGGCCGCGGGCATCGCGACGGCCATCATCCTGTTCTTCGCTCTGTTCGGCACGGCCATTCTGTCGGCGCTTGGCGTCACCTTCCCGGCGCTGCAGACCGCGGGCGGGATCATCCTCGCCTTCATCGCGCTCGACATGATATTCGAGGCGCAGATCGGCGGCAGCACCATCTCGCAGCCGGAGAACGCGGAGGCGCAGGCGAAGGAAGGCGACATCGCCGTATTCCCGCTTGCTACGCCGATCCTTGCAGGGCCCGGCGCGATGTCGGGCGCGATGCTGCTCATGGCGAATGCGAAGGGAAACGTTGCCGGACAGGTTCTCCGTCGTCGCCGCGCTTCTTGACGGTCATGGCGGTAACACTCCTCCTCCTCCTCGCGGCCCAAGAGTTGCGCGAATGGATCGGTGTCACGGCGCAGCGCGTTATCATGCGCGTGCTGGGCATCCTTCTTGCCGCGATCGCTGTACAATCGATCTTCAACGGCATCGCCGGAAGCGGCATCTTAATCCGCGCGCTTTGACAAGGCGGGCTCATCGAGGGAGGAAAATGGGCGGTTTCGAAGAATTTATCCACTGAACGTTGTGCCCAAGGCTCCCGCTCGGCACCCGAGCGGAGCCACTGCAAGACGATGGGACGGCGTTGGCTCGTTCCAGACGGAGAGCGCCTGCACTTGAGGGCGATGAGTATCAACGTGAGGCTGCCCTACGAACTAGCGCGCCGCGTCGAAGCGGTGGCGGTGGCGGGAGCGCGGAACGAGCGTCGAGGCTGCCGCCGTCGACCTTCTTGACGCCGCGCTCAGCGAGACTGAACACGAGCCAGTGTCCAACGGAGCGAGCCGCCATCTTGCGTTTGGTGCTATTGGCGCCTCGGGTCAGTCGAGGGGCGCGACACACGTCGACGAACTACTGGCCGGCGGCTCCGGGCGGGACTGAGTGCTTCTGGTCGACACCGGCCCGCGGCTCGCCACGGCCGATCGGAACGATGCCGACCATCAAGCTTGCCGGGCACTGCTGGAGAAGGACGTCGGGCCACTTGTTACGAGTGCCTTGGTCATCGCTGTCAACGGCCATGAGTTTCTCCCCACAGGGGCCATGACAATTCCCAGCGGACGGTCATGATTTCTCCCCGGCTCTCAGGCGAGGGAAGCCGTCCTGCTTGGAGGAGGGACTCCCGCAACAGAAGCTCGATCTGGACCGTGGTGCTACGGACCTCGTCGGCGGTCCACCGGGCTGACGCTTCGTGAACCCTCGGGTCCATCCGGATGAGCACGTTCCTTGGTTCCGCCACGCCACATGGCACGATCCCGAGTCTCGGCAGGATCTCCCGCCGGAACAGCGCCTGGTCATGGTCCATGTCGGGATTGGCCTTGTCCCACTCAGAGAGTGCCCGATTCCGAGCCGCGACGGCTGCGCCCCGCCGAGAAGAGACCTCGCTAGCGTTGCAGCAGTGTTGGACGAACATAATTTCGTCGCGCGCTATCGCGCGCTAACATAGGGCCATGGCACGACCCAAGGTATTCACCGAGCCTCGCAAGGCAACCGCTGTTCGCTTGCCCGAGCCCCTCCATAGCGAGCTGAGGCGGGTCGCTGACGAGCGGGACGTCTCGGTAAACCATCTCGTTATCAAGGCTGTTCGGGAGTGGCTGACGAAGCACGAGGGCGAGCCGACTCAGCTGGAGCTCTGGCGGAGAGACAGTACGGAGCCGGCCTCAAGCAACGCACCAGTCGCATGAGCGCCGCTCTTCCGTCTCCCCTGCGCCCGAGCCGTCCGGCGCGCCGACGTGCGCCAACCGAAACGTCCATGTTCGGGTCATCGCGGCGTGAGGCACACGACTCGACAGCCTTCTACCGACGATTCGCCCTCCCAGCCGTGTCCGAAGACAACGAACTCGGCGTAAGCCGCGTCGTCGACGAGATCTTTCAGCACGACGCCCGCGATATGTACCACGTCGCCGACAACTCCGTCGCGCTGGTTGTGACGTCACCTCCGTACTTTGCGGGCAAGGAATACGAGACCGCGCTGGGAGAAGGTTACGTCCCTGCAACATACGCGGCGTATCTCGCAATGATTGAAGACGTCTTCGCGGAGTGCGTCCGAAAGCTCGAGCCCGGAGGCAGGATCGCGGTCAACGTGGCCAATCTCGGCCGGAAGCCGTATCGGTCACTGTCGGGGGACGTCGCCTTCATCTTGCAAGATCGGCTCCGTCTTCTTCTCCGAGGCGAAGTCATTTGGATCAAAGCTCGGGGAGCAGCGGGATCTTGCGCGTGGGGCTCGTTTCAGAGCCCGGCGAACCCTGTCCTTCGCGACCTGAGCGAACGAGTCATCATCGCCAGCAAAGGGCGCTTCGACCGTGCGCTAAGCCGTCATGAGCGGTTCCGCAGGCAGCTGCCTTCTGAGGCATCGATCTTTCGGGATGAATTCATGGAAGCCACTACCGACATCTGGGAGATACCACCCGAAAGCGCGAGTCGCGTGGGCCATCCGGCGCCGTTCCCAGTGGAGCTTCCCGAAAGACTGATCCACTTGTACACGTACCGGGACGATGTTGTGCTCGATCCGTTTATCGGATCGGGCACCACGGCGATCGCCGCCCTCCGAACACAGCGGCACTATCTCGGCTACGACCTTGAACCCAGCTACGTCGAGCGAGCCCGAGTGCGCGTCAGCCGGGAGAAAGAGACACTTCAGGCACTCCAGGAGTCTGAGGTCGAGCCGCGTCGAGTCGTGTTGTCAAGTGGCCCACCGCCCACGAGCGGCAACGAGGACTTTCAGGCACGAGCCCTGCGAGAAGGTCGCGCAGCGCGAGACCTGGCACGCGAAGCCCTTGAACAATGTGGCTTTTCCCACCTTCAAGCAAATGTCAAACTTTCGCAGGGTGTTGAGGTCAACTTTGCTGCTTTGGATGAGACCGGAGGGCAGTGGCTCTTCGATGTCTCTGGTGGGTTCACGTCGAATCGACCGGGCCTTCGACGCTCCGACACTCTGTGGAAGGCGCTCGGAAAGGCGGCTGTAATTCATGAGGCCTATCCCGCGTCACGGTTGGTTCTACTCACTACGGACGCCCCGCCGCGCGGTAGCGCTGGACACTTGGCGTTGTCGGTTCTAGTAGGACGCGGAAAGCCGATCCACGACACGATTGTCTTGAGTTCTCCCAACGATCTTCTGACGCTGCGGAGTTATGCCCGCGGCCAAAGAGAGCGATCGACGCTGTAGACGTGTCCGACCGGAACCCATCCGGACGGCTCGGACGTGTCGCCTTGACAGTCGTGCGCTCAGATCCGCCCCAGGTGTTCGTGGCGACCAACGCCGATGTGCTCAATCGTCTGGTTGCCCTCAGGGTCGTCGCTACCACCGATCCCAAAGGATTACCCGCGGAGCTCCTACACAGCATCCGAGCGGCTCTGCTCGCTGAGAGGTGCGGGATGCGGTGACGGATTGGATGCTTGCTACTGGCGAAACTCTCGACGCTTATCCTGAAGTGGATGTGTGGTCAGATGAAATTCTGGGTACTGACGTGACGCCCTTCGAAATTCGGAGGGCGCGGTTATTCAACGAGAACCAACCTTGACTGACTTCCAAGCCTCAGCCGGAGTCCAAGGTCGGCAGTTCGCGGAACAGTGCAGCCAGCTGCTGACGCACTACGGCTACACGCTGCACGGCCGGACCTTGATTGCAAATGTCGGCGTCGAGATTGACTGCGTTGCCACCAGCCCAGGCGGAAACGCTGTCTGGTTCGAATTCAAGGGCAGTGTTCAAGGTACGCGGCCGGGCCTTCTGAGAACTGACACGCTCAAGAAGGCGATAGCGAATGGGGCCCTCCTCTCCGGGGAGCCGACACGCTGCCCATTTATTGTCTTGACATCTCATCTTCCGGTAATGGGTGCTGGCGCCGCGATGCTTGAGACGGCCCTTCGCCTGAACTATCTCGATGACGTCATCTGCCTTTACTCACCGGAGGATACGCGACGCTTACGCGTCCTTTGACGGCGGTCGACAGCAGCAGAGCCAACGACACGATCTCGTACTACCGGTAACTGGCGGCTGATCCCATGACACTCAGGACACGCGCCCCCGACCGAACACGGCGTATCGGAGAGCCGACGTCGCGGATCTCCGACTGGTAACGGGGCACACGCTGCGGGTGAACGGCGAAAGCCGAACTTGCGTCCGGTCGTCGAGCCGCCCCGAAGCGAGAGGCGCGCCTGTTTGGTACCGGGTGTTATCCGTTTGGCGACAGTAAGACGCGGCCGTACCGTTGGTGCACATGGGGTCGCTCGACGATGCTGTTGTCCGCTATTACGAAGCGATCCAGGAGGAGGACCGGATCGCACACGGCTTCTCCCAACTCGAGCTCTTGCGGGTTCAAAAGGTCCTACGTCGGCACATGCCCGGCCCGCCCGCGAGAGTGCTGGACGTGGGGGGGCGTTACCGGGGTCCACGCGCGATGGCTGGCCGAGGACGGCTACGGCGTGCGGATCATCGACATCACCCCGCGCCATGTGGACATAGCCAACGCCGAGTTGTCCGGCTTGGACGTCGTGGCGGAGGTGGGCGACGTCCGCCGCCTGAACGCCACGGACAACAGTTTCGACGTGGTGTCGATGTTCGGCCCGCTGTACCACCTCCCCGAGCATGACGACCGGATCACTGCGCTCCGGGAGGCCGTTCGGGTGGTCCGACCTGGTGGAGTTGTCGCCGTAGCGGCGATCAGCCGGTTCGCCGCCCTCTTTGACGGTCTCGCGCGCAAGTTCCTCTTCGACCCCGACTTCGTTGAGATCGTGGTGCAGGATCTCGCCACGAGGCAGCACCGCAACCCACAAGAGCGGCCGCACTGGTGGACGACGGCCTTCTTCCACCATCCTCACCAGCTGCAGGAAGAGATCGCGGAGGCCGGCTTGATCACCCAGGAGCCGGTGGGCATCGAGGGCTTGACCGCCTACCTGCCCGGACTGGCCGACAACTGGGAGAACGAAGCTGACCGAGACAAAATCCTCTGGGCGGCTCGGGCCGTTGAGTCCGAGCCCACGGTGCTCGGAGTAAGCCCCTATTTGCTGCTCGTGGCCGCAGTCCCGAAGTAGGAACCAGACCCGATGGAGGACACCCTCCGGAGTCGGAACCAAGCAACAGAAAGACCCATTCGCGTCTCCACCGGCGACCCGATCCCCCTCGTTTGTTACAGAAAAGACGGGTCAAATCCCGCTTGGGATAACGACGGTTAGGGAGCGGTAGCCGATCAGCGCCGTGGCAAACCGCGAGCCTCGGAAATCACCAACTCGCCGAGATGGGCGGCCAGGACTCGAGTGGAGAGGGAACCCGATGTCTTCATTCTCAGCGGCAGCCCGCTCGGCTAGGGAGTCGACCGCCGCCTTATCTCACAATTGTCTGCTGCGCAACGGTCTGGTGTCCTGTGGACGGTTGGGCCCCGTGCCGCCGACGCTCCCACACCTGCACCACATGCTTGGGGCAATGGCCTGGTCCCTTGGGACGGGCAAGCGACACCCGGGGACAAGCCGGAAGGCGTGCCCCACGAGCGCGTCAGCCCCCAGGCGGTCGGTACGACGACTGCATCTTGACGGAGGCATCGACCTCGGCCGGCGTCAAGAGGGCTACGGTCCGGACCTTCGCCCCGCCGCCGGCGGTCACCGCGAGCACCGCGCCTGCGGCCGTCGCGGCGTCCGGGTAGTCGACGATCAGGAAGGCGTCGTTGTCGCCGAAGGCGAAATAGAACGACTCGACCTTGCCACCGACGGCCTCGGTCGCGGCGGTGACGGCCGCCACTCGTGCTGAACCGCCCTCGGTCCTGAGTCCCCGTATGCCCTCGAGGGTGTAGCTGACTTCAAGCAGGTACTTCGGCATCTATCCCCCCCTTGTTGGATGAGCCAGTGATGATACCCGGCGGTTACGCCCGCCGCGCAAGAGCACAGCGAAGCTCCTCGGGCATCCGGGCGGCTCCTGATGCCGTCCTCTCCTCGCTGAGGAGCAGGTCTTCCAGGCCCTGCAAGTATGAGTGCCAGCTCAAGACGAGGGCGTTGACTGGAACGCGGATGCGTTTGCGCCAATCGCGCAAGTCCGGATGGATAGGCCTCACAAAGTAGGTGTTTCCACTTCGCGGGAACCGTTCGCTCAGCTCAGAGAAATTCGGCCTTGCCCCGCCCGGAGGCGTCCACCCCGCAACACCTTGACATCGAGCGGAGTCGGCCTGCTTACAGGCCTGATGCTGGGCTCGCCGGCGTTCACGGCCTCGATACGCAACCCGGCCTGTTCGGCGCGCGCCCGGCGAGGCGTTATGTGCTGGCAGGCAAGGTCCGGGTTCATCATCTTGGCGTTGCGACGTCTTCCGCCATGACGGCCTCGATCGTCGTGGTGCAACCGTGTCGCCAATGGGTAGCTGAAGCTGTGGGCCTCGACCAGGGTGAGGTTGTCTTCTGAGGTGAGCCCGCTGTCGGCGACAAGGGCGACCCTGCCGACGCCGAAGCGCTGCTGGAACTGCTCCTTGTCGGCGCAGTGCCGAGACGTCTGATGTCTTGCCCCAGAAGACGTGGTCGGTGATAGGCATTGCGTCAACGGTGACCAACAGGCCGATCACGACATGGGGCGGTCACCGCGGTGGTCCCGGCTGTAAGGCAGCACCCATCGCTCCTCTGCGGCGTGTTCCCCGCGACTGTGACGGACAGGCCTTCTGCCCGAACCTACTTCAGTACACGTGTGCGATAAGTCTGATCACTGCAGTAAGCGTGAGCCGGTCTTGCCCCGACGGGCGGCGGACTCGAGGGCGCCACCAGTTCTCAGGCTGGTTCGCGGGCGCAGTTTGGCGGCATACTACGGCTGACGTCGGGTTATCGAACCGTCGGCTCGGCGTAAGAATTCCCTACTTCTGGGCAGTGAGGTCCATGGTCACCCCAATTGTTGCCAGTACCGAGACCCAACCGAACGATCCTTGTGTCTGCGGAGCCATCCATCGTGTCCCGACCGAAGTGGTCGTTATCGACGAGCACGCCATCGAACGACTTGTCGCCTACGTGAACGGGCGTGGGTGGTCGCTGCCCTTTGTCGTCATGGATGCGAACACCGAGGAAGCCGCCGGGTCTCGCGTCGTAGGCGAGCTGTCGAGAGCGAACATGCCCGTCACGACCCTCTGCTTTCCCGAGCGAAGTGGCCTGCTCGCCAATGAAACGAGTGTGTCGCGCCTTCATGAGGCGTTGAAGGATTCGACAACCGACTCGATAATTGCGGTCGGGTCCGGCGTCATCACCGACACCACGCGGTATGTAGCGAGCCTCATGGGGCGCGAGTTCGTGAGCGTGCCGACTGCCGCTTCGATGGACGGGTACGCGTCGAACCTCGCTGTGATGGAGTTCGGAGGCATGAAACGGAGCTTCCCGGTCGCTCCCCCGGTGGCGATATTCGCGGACCCGCGAACAATCGCGGCAGCCCCGCGGGACCTGACTCGTGCCGGCCTCGGAGACCTGTTCGGAAAGGCGTCTGCACACGTTGACTGGTTGGCGTCTCATGAACTGTACGGGGAGCGCTACTGCGCAGAGGTTGAGCGGCGGGTGACCACTCCCCTCGTTCATGCTGTCACGCACGTGCATGACATCCTCGCGGGGTCTCTTGGGGCGGTTTCGGGGTTCCTGAGCGGGTTGGTCGAGTCCGGGATCGCGATGGCGATGATCGGCAACTCCCGACCAGCGAGTGGCTGTGAGCACCACGCATCCCACTTCTGGGACATGATGGCGGCGAGCGGCCTGAGATCCCATGCGCCGCACGGCTTTCAGGTGGGCTACGCGACCCACTTTGCGATGCGGCTCCAACGGTACGCGTTCGGCGGAGGCATACAACAGCTGGCCTCCCCGTGTCCGAGTGCCCCCGATGGCGACGACGGGCGTTCGTGGTTCACAGGCCATGAGGCGGAGGTGGACACCGTCTTGGACGAGAAGCGACAGTTCCTCGACGAGCACGCTCATGCATGGCCGGCGACACAGTCGCGCTGGGAAACCGTGCAGGAAAGAGTCGGCGTGGCGATGGACGTGTTCCTCCTCGTTGCCGAAGCGTTGTCGGTGGCAGGCATCCCTTCAGAGCCCGGATTCCTCGATCTCGACGCCGCCACGCTCGAGGCGACCTTCCGGTGGGCGAACCGGATTCGCGCCCGCTACACGGTGCTCGACTTCCTGGAGGGCCAGGGCAGGCTCGATGAAGCGATAGGCGCCATGTTCGTTCCTGGGCCCGCGACCTCCTGACGCCCACGCCGAGTCCCCGAGAGGACAGCGGAAGGGCCCGTCGAGGAGGGAGGTGCAGTTGAGCATCGGACCTGTTTCGGGCCGACTTCGTGACGCCTTGGCGCGCGAGTTCACGAGGCGACCGCTGCCGATTTCGGTCAGTGCAAAGGCGCGACATAATGACGAGATGGTCCGTCATGTTCTGAAGCGTTTGTCTGAGGTGATGCGCGAGATCTCTGCGAGCACGCCCGAGGAATCGGGACACCACGCCGTGGGGGGTGGCAGGTGAGCGCGTCCGCTGCATCGGGCGATCGGCGTGTGTCGATAGGAGTCGACTTCGGGACCGAGTCCGGCCGTGTGCTCCTTCTCGACCTGCGCAACGGTGAAGAGCTCGCAGTCACCGAGGTCCGTTACGCCCACGGGGTCATCGACCAGAGGCTTCCGTCAACCGGCGGCGAGCTACCACCGGACACAGCGCTGCAAGACCCCAGCGATTACCTGGACGTCCTCTACCGCGGGATTCCCGCGGCGCTGGCGGCCGGCAATGTTGCCGCGGACGAGGTGGTCGGCATCGGTGTCGACTTCACCTGCTGCACCGTCCTGCCGGTGACCGAGGACGGCACGCCGCTGTGCCAGCTCGACGAGTGGCGAGATCACCCCCATGCCTGGGTGAAGCTCTGGAAGCACCATTCCGCCCAGCCGATAGCGGACCGCCTCAACCAGGTGGCGGTCGAACGCGGCGAGAGTTTTCTCGCCCGCTACGGGGGGCGCCTGTCTTCGGAGTGGTACTTCCCAAAGCTCATAGAGACTTGGCAGAAGGATCGCCCTGTCTACGACGCCATGAGCGCGTTCGTCGAGGCGACCGACTGGATCGTGTGGCACCTCACGGGCACGCTTGTCCGGGCCAGCTGCTCAGCGGGCTACAAGGCATGCTGGTCGGCGAGCGACGGCCTGCCGTCCCGGGCGTACTTCGAGGCCGCCTATCCCGCCTTTCCGGACCCACGCGAGAAGCTGGGGACAAGCTTCGTCTCTCCCGGACAGCGTGCCGGGACACTAAGGGCCGAAGTGGCTGCCCCCCTTGGCCTGACCACATCGGTCGCAGTGGCGGCCGGCAACGTCGACTCGTTCGTCTCGGTCCCCGGCGCCGGGGTGCAAAGTCCCGGAGTGTTCCTCATGGTCGTGGGCACGTCCATCTGCGACCTCGTCATTGACCGGCACGAGGCCCGGATGCCGGGGATCACAGGCGTCGTGGAGAACGGCATCTTGCCCGGGTTCTTCGGTTACGAAGCTGGTCAAGCGGCCGTCGGGGACATGTTCGCGTGGTTTGGGGGCCGCCTCCTCGGCTTGAAGAGCGGTGAGCCTGGTCCGGGGCGGAGCTGGCACGAGGAGTTCGAGGCAGAGGCGGCCAAGCTCGCGCCAGGAGCGAGCGGACTTGTGGCCCTCGACTGGTGGAACGGCAACCGGACGATCCTTGGCGATGCGGACCTGTCGGGCGTCATCGCCGGACTCACCCTCGCGACGACACCAGCCGAGATCTACCGGGCGCTGCTCGAGTCGGTCGCCTTCGGGACACGCCGGATCGTCGAGAACTTCATCGAGCACGGCGTCGCCATCGGCGAGATCGTGGCGTGCGGTGGGATCGCCGAGCGCAGCGTGCTCATGATGCAGCTGCTCGCGGATGTGACGGGCTTGCCGGTCACGATCCCCGACTCGAGCCAGATTCCCGCACGCGGCGCGGCGCTTTGTGGCGCGATTGCCGCAGGTTCGGCACGGGGCGGTTTCGACGACTTCGAAGCCGCCGTCAGTGAGCTCAGGCCTGCGATGTCCCGTCGCTACGAGCCGGCCGTGCAACACCGTGCGACATACGACGAGGTCTACTCAGTCTTCGGCTCGCTGCACGACGAGCTCGGCCGAGAGCACGTCGAGTGGCTCCACCACCTGAAGCAGATCCGCCGCGCCTCATTGGCGGCGGGCAAGTGATGATTGTCCAGGCGCACGGCGACGAGAGGCGCGCAGAGATATTCTCCGGGCCGATCAATCGGTCGACACTCGGTGACCCGGGCGTGCGGAGCCAAGTGGGGCCGGTGGCGAAGTAGTTAGGATCGGCCAGGAGATCGCCACGTCCCGGTTCCGACTCTCCTGCTTGCTTTGTGCTGCCGGTGGCGTGGTGCGAATCGGAAAGCGAAGGACATATGCATCGCGAACGCGTGGCTGCAGCGCTGAATCACGTGACGTCGGACCGCTGCCCGTGGCAGGCGACCTTCACCCCAGAGTTCGCCGAACGGCTCCGCGCGGACCTGCGTTTTGATGTCGCGACGGGCGCGCACAATCCTCACGGCGGTGGCAATCCGTACGACCTCGAGATGGCTCTCGACCAGGATGTCCTCATCACTTCGGTCGGCTGGGCGAACTCCTACTACGGAGAGGGCTCTGAATATGTGGACGAGTGGGGAGTGGGCTGGCTCTCGGTGCCTTATGAGACGCCCTATGGCGTGGGTCACTATACCGAGCCGTGCGGCCATCCCCTTGCCGGTGCCAGCGCCGACGTCGTCGCGCGCTACCGGCCGCCCGACCCGGGGCGACCCGAGCTCTACGTTGACGCCGGGCGGCTCATTGCCGAGCATGGAGCGGACTACTGGATTGTCGGATCCACCGTCACAACGATCTTCGAGACAGCATGGGCGTTGAGGGGGCTCGAGCAGCTGCTGACGGACTTCATCGAAGACCCCGATCTGGCGGACGCCATCCTCGAGATTCCCTACCGCTACCACCTCGCCGCGGCCGAGACACTCGTGCGCACGGGCGTCGACATGATCTGGCTGGGTGACGACGTGGGCCAACAGCACGGCATGTTCATCTCTCCCCGTCACTGGCGGCGGTTCCTCAAGCCGCGGATGGCGCACATCATCGAGCGCGTGAAGAGCATCAACCCAGGCGTAAAAGTGGCGTACCACACCGACGGCTGCGTCTACTCGGTCGTCCCGGAGCTCATCGAGATCGGGATCGATGTGCTCAACCCGATCCAGCCCGCCGCGATGGACCCCGTCAGGGTCAAGCGCGAATACGGCAGTGACCTCTGCTTCTGGGGCTCGATAGACGAGCAGCACACCTTGCCGTTCGGCAATTCCGACGAGGTCCGCCACGAGGTGCTCGAGCGGATCGCAACGCTCGGCGCGGACGGCGGTCTCATCCTGGCGCCGACCCATCACGTGCAGCTGGACACGCCGCTCGAGAACTTCTGGGCAATGGTCGAGGCGGTCACAGGCAACGCCCGCGTGCCCTGAGCCGTTCAGGAGAGACGCTCGACGGCGAAGGGCGCACCGCGACGATGAGTGGAGCGACGCGTGGTGGGAACACAGGCCGGCTCTCTCTGTGGTGGCCACCGGCGGACCGGAAGGTGCGTCTGGATGGGCGTCACCTTAGGATGATCAAATGACCACTGGACGAAGGTCCGCGGCTCGAACATCTGGATGCACGACACGCCAGGTCATGGTTGTCGCGACGACCGGCCGAACCACTGGCGTGAATCGATGAACTCGATTGAGCGGGTAGGGGCTGCCATTGAGCTGCGTGAGGCGGACCGTGTGCCTGTGGACCTGCACGACTTCCAGGTGGCCGCCCGCGCCTCGGGCTTGCCGATGTCAGAGATCTTCCGGGACGGCGCGCTGTTGGCCGAAGCGATGCTCACGGCCTGGCGCGAGTTCAGGCACGACATGATCCTGTTGGAGAACGGCACGGCCTGCAGCGCTGAGGCGTGCGGCATGGAGGTCCGCTACGGCGATGACATGGCACCCGTGGTTGGCCGACCCATTCTCGATTCTCTCTCCAAGGTCGCCGACCTGCAGGTGCCGGACCCTTATGTCACGTTTCCGATGTCCGAGATCCTGAAGGCGACGCGCATTCTTGCCCGTGAGATCGGCGACAAGGCCTGGATCTGCGCACGGGCTGACCAGGGGCCGATGGACCTGGCAGCGGAACTCCGCGGTATGAGCGAGTTCATGATGGATCTGGCGACCGGTGAAGAGGAGGATCGGATCCACGCGCTGCTCGACTATGCCAGGCGTGTCGCAACTCGCTATGCCTATGCCCTGATGGAGTCCGGTGGCCGCTCGACATCGATAGGTGAGCCGATAGCGGGACCCGCCATGATCTCGCCGCGGCAGTATGCGCGCTACCCATGGATTCATGAGCGCCGTATGGTTACCGAGCTCAAAGAGCACGGCATCATCCTGCACCTGCACATCTGCGGAAACACCGAGCGGATCACCGACGATTTCATTGCAACCGGGGCTCAGGTACTCGAGATTGACCACAAGACGGATGCAGCACGCCTCAAGGCGGCGGCGCGTGACTCCACATGCCTTCTCGGCAACATAGACACCAACCTGCTCGCGCTCGGATCGGTGGAGGAAGTTGATGCCGCCTGCCACGAGCTCATCGACCTCTGCATGGTTGACGGTGGGTTCATCCTGGGCCCAGGGTGTGCCATGGCCCCGACCACCCCGTCGGAGAATATTCACGCACTCGTTGAGTCGGCGAAGAAGTACGGCACGTACCGGCGCGTGTAGGCGCGATTCACCACTTCATTCCCGGGTGCGCCCGCGGCTCGATATCCCACCGGTCGCTCAATCGTCGGCTCGCTACCATAAGGCCATGGAAACTCGACGACTTGGCAAGACCCGATTCAACGTCAGCGTGATCGGTTTTGGCGCGTGGGCGATCGGGGCAGACTGGGGTGAGGTGGACGACGAGACGTCCATGCTTGCCCTGCATGCCGCAGTTGACGCCGGTGTCACGTTCTTCGACACGGCCGATGCCTATGGTGACGGCCGCAGCGAGCGGCTGATTGCCCGGCTCCGCCGCGAGCGTGAGGAACAACTCGTGGTCGCGACCAAGCTGGGGCGTAGGCTGCCCGTCCAATCGGTCGCCGGCTATTCGCCGGAGAACATCGAATCCTTTGTCGCGCGGTCACAGAAGAACCTCGAGACCGATTGCCTCGATCTCGTCCAGTTGCACTGCCCTCCGACGGACCTCTTCTACCACCAGGAGGTGTTCGCCACCATGGACGACCTCGTGCGTGCTGGAAGGATTGCCAACTATGGAGTCTCCGTCGAGCGAGTGGAGGAGGCGCTGAAGGCGCTCGACTACCCAGGGGTCTCCACGATCCAGATCATCTACAACATCTTTCGCCAACGACCGGAGGAACGGCTCTTTCCTGCCGCCCAGAATGCCGATGTAGGCATCATCGCACGCGTGCCTTTGGCTTCGGGGCTGCTGACCGGCAAGATAACGGCCGGTACGGTCTTTGCGGCCAATGACCACCGCAACTACAACCGCCACGGCGAGGCATTCGACGTCGGCGAGACCTTCTCCGGCGTCGATATCGAAGCGGGTCTTGTCGCCCTGGCTGAGATTCAAGCGGTACTTCCGGAAGGCGAGACCCTGACGAGCCTGGCCCTCCGTTTCTGCTGCTCCCATCCGGCCGTGTCCACGGTCATTCCGGGGGCCAAGACGCCAGCCCAGGTGCGCGACAACGCCAGTGCAGGGGATCACTGCACGCTCAGTGGGGACACATTGGCCCGTCTTCGTGAGATCTACCGGTTGTACATCGCCCCGTCCGTGCACAATCGCTGGTAGCGAGGCGCCGGAGCTCCAGGACTTCCAGGCGGTCAGCCGACCGGCGCGAAACCACGAGGCGGTACTTTGTTGCTGAGCTGTCAAGCGCGGGCGGCTGCCCGTTTGACCTTGGGCGCGGTCGTTCAAGTCCTCTTGAGGACCTCTGGGAACAGAGCGACTGGATCATCGATGATCCGTCGTATTGTCACGCCCGCCGCCCCTCTGACCGAAGCCTCACCGCCGAGGGAGGACACGACGACCTCGATCGGTGACCAGGAATGGTTGACGACGCGATCTTGCAGTTCGGCAGTCACCGGTCCGATCAACCACGGAGCGAGGTCCGCATAGAAGCCGCCGAGGACCACAGTGGGCAGGTCCAACACGTTGAGAAACGCGGAAAGTGCGATACCGAGCGCAGTTCCGGCCTTCTCGAGGGCCAGAAGCGTCTTCTGCTCGCCCGTGACCGCTCGCTGGACGACCTCTGACACCGATCCGCCGGAGCTTCTGACGGCGTTTGCCGCCTTCGCCGGTAGGCCTGCGGCCTCGAACAAGGCCTCTTGGCCGGCCACGCGTTCGAGGCAGCCCCGGCCACCGCAGCTGCACTCCGGGCCCATCGGATCCACGGTCACATGACCGAGCTCGCCACCGAGTCCCCGGACGCCGCGAAACAGCTCGCCACCGATGACGATCCCGGCTCCGACGCCGATTTCACCCGACACGAACACGAAGTCCTGCAGGTCATCCCTATGACCGAACCAGCGCTCGCCAAGAGCCGCCAGATTGGCCTCGTTGTCGCAGTACACCGACCGCAGAGGCCGGCCGATCATCTCGACGATGATCTCGGCCAGTGGGATGCCCTGCCACGCCAACAGGTTGGGGGCTCGATGGAGAACACCGTCGAAGTCCACCAGACCCGGTACGCCGACGCCGAGGCCGACTACGGTGAGCCCGGCATTGTCGGCCTTGTGCCAGACAAGATTCGCGGCCCGGACCGCTCGTCGTAGCACAACCTCTGGTTGGAGCGGCCGGTTGTCTCCCACGATGGTCCGCCGGAAACGGACCGAACCGCTGAGGTCTACGACGCAACAAGACACGTAGTCGACGTTGATCTCTATGCCGAGCCCGGCAGGTCCTCGCGGATTCAGGCTGAGGGGGTTGCCGGGTCGCCCGATGAGGCCCCGTTCCGGGTCGCGTTCCACGACAAGCCCCGCATCCAACAATGCGTCGACCAGTGTCGAGACAGTCGCCTTGGTCAGGCCGGTCCGTGCGGAGAGTTGCGCACGGGACGACCTCCGTGAGGTCGCGATTTGGCGGAGCACGAGAGAAAGGTTCTGGCGCTTCAGCAGCTGCTGACGCGCGGGCACGCCGGGAAGCGTTCTCCCCGCCTGATTCGGCATCCGGGCAAATTCGCGATTGCCCTTAGCCATGACCCCCGGCTATCTCTCGCCTATGCGTGAACGGGAGATGTGTGCGTCGCGGACTTCCGCATATCGAGCTCGTACCTCAGGAGACGGTTCAGCATCGAATCGCAACGTCCCACTCAGGGGCCAAGGCTCCGGCTTGTGGTCCGGATCGAGTACCCACAGCGCCTGGAATGCGGCACCGTCGGCGACGTACTCGCCTGGGGGTGGCACGAGGACCGGGCGTCCGAAGATCGCCGGCGCGATCCGTCGCAGGGCTTCGGACCGGCTGCCCCCACCAATCAGGCGCACTCGCTCAATCTGGACGCCGTGTGACTCGACGGCGTCAAGTGCGTCCGCCAGCCCACACAGGAGGCCCTCGACCGCGGCCCGGGCAAGATGGGCCGCGGTCGAGGTCTTGAGGCTGAGTCCGTACAGCTCGCCAGTCGAGTCGGGCAGATTGGGGGTGCGCTCTCCTTCGAAGTAGGGGAGGAGGACCATTCCATCGGCACCCGGCGGTCCGGACAATGCCAGGTCGGAAAGGCCTTGTTGGTCGACGCCCAGAACTTTGGCTATGCCATCGAGGACTCGAGCGGCGTTGAGGGTGCAAACGAGCGGTAGGTAGCGCCCGGTCGCGTCGGCAAAGCCTGCAACGGTGCCGGAGCTGTCCGGCATCAAGACGTCCGAGCTTGCAAATGCGGTGCCCGACGTCCCGACCGAGACAACGACATCACCGTCCGTCGGGGCCACGACGAGAGCGGCCGAAGCATTGTCGCCAGCGCCAGGCCCGAGTCGAGCAGAACCGCACTGTCCGGGGCTCTCCGCCGGTTTGAGGACACGCGGGACCCCGACGACGCGTCCCAACGCGCGTTGCAGCAAGTCGAGTCGGTAGTCATCGCTGATGGCGGACCAGTAGCCGGTGCCGCTTGCGTCGCTCCTGTCAGTGGTGAGCGATTCGACCGTCGAGCCGCCCTGGTGCTGGGAGCCCAGGAGCCTCCAAGTGAGCCAGTCGTGCGGAAGGCAGACGGCCGCGGTGCGGTCGGCATTGCCAGGCTCGTGCTCGGCAAGCCAGCGGAGCTTCGAGACGGTGAACGCCGCAAGGGGAACGCTCCCGACGGCGCGTGCCCACGCTTCGGCACCGATCTCCGACACGAGTGCTTCGGCCTCAGGAGCCGATCTCGTGTCGTTCCACAATAGGGCCGGCCGTATGACGCTTGCCTCCTCGTCGAGGCAGATCATGCCGTGCTGTTGTGCGGCGATCGAGATCGAGGCGATACCGTCGAAGCCCCCCGCATCAGCAAACGCAGTCTGCAGGGCGTTCCACCAATTCTCCGGGTCGACCTCGGTCGAATCGGGGTGTTGCGCCCATCCCTTGCGGACGAGCTCACCGGTGGCAGCGTCGCGAACGACAACTTTGCAAGATTGAGTGGACGAGTCCACTCCGGCGACGAGTGTCATGAGAGGATCAGGCTTTCACTTCGGGCAGGTCCGTATGGCAGCAGGTCGCTCGGCATCAGGCCGGTCAACGGGCACCGAGCAGGTGCTCGACAGCGAGTTGGTCGAGATGGGCGAACCCGAACCCGTGCACAGCAGCCGTCTTGAGGTCGAAGTCCTCGAAAGCGGACCGGTCAGCGAGCAGGTCCTGATGGGACTCGCCCTCCTTGAGTGTCGGGGTGCCGAGCTCTGCGACCTGGCTCGCCCGCAGGGCTTCCTGCACGGCCGGGTCGGCGCGGAAGGCTGCTGCCCGCTCTTTCAAGAGCAGGTAAGTCTGCATATTGGATGCCGCAGAGGTCCAGACACCGGCTGCATCCTCTGTCCTCATGGGCTTGTAATCAAAATGCCGGGGGCCGTCATAGGACGGCCCACCTCCCGGGCCTCCATTCTCGAGAAGGTCGACAAGGTAGAAGGCGCTCAACAGGTCGCCATGACCGAAGACGAGGTCCTGGTCGAACTTCGCCCCGCGCTGACCGTTGAGGTCTATGTGAAAGAGCTTTTTGTGCCAAAGAGCCTGCGAAACACTGTGGACGAAGTTCATCCCGGCCATCTGCTCGTGTCCCACCTCGGGATTCAACCCGACCATCTCGTGATGCTCGAGCGTCGAGATGAATGCGAGCGCGCTTCCTACGGTGGGCAGGAGGATGTCCCCGCGCGGCTCGTTCGGTTTCGGCTCAATCGCGAACCGGATGGGGTAGCCACGCTCGATGACGAACTGCGCGAGGAAGTCGAGTGCCTCGCGAAAGCGGTCCAAGGCCGCCCGCACATCCTTTGCGGCATCGGTGTCGGAGCCCTCGCGTCCACCCCAGAAGACATACGTTGCTGCCCCAAGCTCCGCGGCGAGGTCGAGATTTCGCATGACCTTTCGGAGGGCATAGCGGCGGACCTCGCGGTCGTTGCTCGTGAAGGCCCCGTCCTTGAAGATCGGATGGGAGAAGAGATTGGTCGTGACCATCGGGACGACGAGCCCTGTCGCGTCCAGAGCGTCGCGGAACCGCTTGATTCTCCGAGCGCGCTCGGCATCATCGGACCCGAAAGGAATCAGGTCGTCGTCGTGAAGAGTCACCCCGTACGCGCCCAACTCGGCGAGACGAGTCACGGCCTCAACGGGGTCCAGAGGGTCTCGTGTCGCATCCCCGAATGTGTCACGAGCTTGCCAGCCCACGGTCCACAATCCAAACGAGAAGCGGTCATCACGGGTCGGTGTCGGCATCAGAGACCTCCTCAGTACTTTGTTGATGGGTTGAACTTAATCATGGCGTGCCGTGGCGTCAACCGATGTGAGGGTCGAGCAGGCTGAGATCGGCCGGGCTGAGCCGATCAGAGCTGCCGACACACCGCGCGCCGAGCCGATCTCGACCAATGTCTCGATCGTGTCGTACAACTTCTCCTGGTCGCGGATCGGTGGTTCGTCCCAGTCGCCGCTCAGGTGCCGACTGCCCTCTGGGGCTTCGTTTCCCTGTCGGCGGTACCTGCCCGAGAGCAGGCCACCGGCGAGCGGGCTCCACACCAGGATGCCCAGGCCCTGGTCGATCGACACCGGCACCAATTCCGCCTCGGCGTCACGCGCTTGTAGTGAGTAGTAGATCTGCTGGCTGACAAAGCGCGGCAGACCAGCGCGCTCCGACACCGCCAACGCCTTCATCAGGTGCCACGCGGAGAAGTTCGAGGCGCCCACATAGCGCACCTTTCCCGAGCGGACCAGGAGGTCCAGCGCGCCCAGGGTCTCTTCGAGCGGGGTCTGACCGTCCCATCCGTGCACCTGGTACAGGTCGATGTGATCGGTGCCCAGCCGGCGCAGGCTCGCCTCGGCCGAGGAGATGATGTGGTGACGCGACAGCCCTGCGTCATTGGGCTCGTCGCTCATCTGGGACCTCACCTTGGTCGCGATGAGCACCTGGTCCCGATCGCTGCCGAGAGCCTGACCCAAGATCTCCTCCGACAACCCGAACGAGTACACGTCGGCGGTGTCGATCAGCTTGACGCCGGAGTCTCTGGCAAGACGGATCTGCCTGCGAGCTCCCGCGACGTCTATGTGTCCCACGGGACTTGCCCATCCGGTCCCGCCGAAGCCCATCGTGCCGAGCGTGATGGCAGAGACCCGCAGTCCGGAATTGCCCCATTGACGGTATTTCATGTGACCGAACTTGCGGGAAGGCTGTGAGCCTGTCGATCGATCTGGAGGCTACCTTCCCGCCGACAAGGTCTACGGAGGACGTTCCGCTTGTCGCGATTCGGTGACCTGGCCCGCGAGTTCTCACGGGCCAACTCCGTCGTGAGTCTCTCTAGGTGTTCGACAGCTGGTAGACGGACGTTTCGCGGTAGATGTCGCCGGGCGTGAGCACGGTCGAGGGGAAGTTCGGCTGGTTCGGGGAGTTCGGGAAGTGCTGGGTCTCCAGCGCGAATCCGTCGCTCTGCCGATGACGGCTTGTGCCCACAAGCGTCGCGGTCGAGAGACTGCCGGAATAGAACTGGAGACCGGGTTGGGTCGTGTAGATGCTGAGCTCACGGCCGCTGGAGGGATCCGATGCCCGGGCTGCGAGGATCAGCGACGGCGGGTTTGTCTGGTTCAGGGCCCAGTTCAAGTCGTATCCCTTACAGGTGAGCAGCTGTTGGTTGTCCGCAGTACTGAACTGCGACCCGCCGTCGATGTTCTGGCCGATCGGTGTCGGCTTGGTGAAATCGAACGGGGTTCCTGCTACCGGCTCGACCACTCCGGTCGGGACGAGAGTCGAGTCCACCGGCGTGAAGCCGCTGGCATTGATATGGAGCATCTGGCCGTAGACCGATCCCGAGAACTCACCTGCCAGGTTCCAGTAGGTGTGATTGGTGAGGTTGACCACTGTTTCCGCAGTGGTCGTGGCGTAGAAGGTGAGCGTCAGCCGATTCTCATTGTCAAGGGTGTAGGCCGCGATCGTCGTGAGCGTGCCCGGGAAGCCCATCTCTCCAGCCACGCTGACGTATGTGAGCCGGAGAGAGACGGTACTGGGACCCGATGAAGTTGCCGGCGTCCAGACCTTCCGGTCGAAACCGATCGTCCCGCCGTGCAGCGCGTTCATACCGTTGTTCACCGGCACTTGGTACTCGGCCCCGCTGAGCGTGAACTCACCGAGGGCGATCCGGTTGGCGTACCGGCCGATCAGCGCCCCGAAGTAGACGCCGGCACCGGTCGTGTTCCCGTCGTAAGCCGCTGGACTGTAGGCCTCGTAGTCAGCCAGCGTCGGGAAGCCCAGCGTGACCTCGTCGGAGCGACCCTGGCGGTCGGGGAACGAGATCGACTGGATGATCCCGCCGTAGTTGAAGATCCTGACGACCATCCCGTTGCAGTTGGTCAGCGTGTACCGGTTCACACCCTTCATCTCGGTGGGCGCCGCGCTGAGCGCTGGAGCGGGGGAGAAGGGACTCATCGGGCGCGTCAACTGGGCGCACACGATGGCGCTGGGCCGAGGGCGAAAACGGCCATGAGCCCGACATTCGGTGTAAGGGTCCGTGCGGTCGTGGGGTGTTTCACCTCACCCATGTTCCCATGATCCGGCGGTCCGTTCGACTCCGGAGCCAGGTTCGTCAGCCGCTTTCCACGGAGAGCCGGGTCGTGGAGATAGCCAGATCGATCGTGGTGCCCTGGTTCGTGCGGGGTGGTGATCGCTATGATCCGTTGCATCTTCGACCAGGTCGCACCCGGGCGCTGCCGCGTGCGCTACCTGCCGCTGTCAAGGGCCGAGGCTCATAGTTGTCGATGTCCTATCTGGAAGGAGGTCACGTGCACGAGACCGACGAGACTCTCGAATGCTGGTTCTTGACCGGCAGCCAGGCACTCTATGGGGACGAGACGCTCCGTCAAGTGGCTCAGCAGTCCGCCCAGATAGTCGACCTGCTGAACGCGGGGCCGGAGATCGGTGTCCGCCTGGTCTGGAAGCCGGTGCTCACCGGGGCGACAGAGATACGCCGGGCGTGCATCGAAGCGAGCTCCTCCGATCACTGCATCGGTGTCATCGCGTGGATGCACACGTTCTCGCCTGCGAAGGCGTGGATCGCCGGGCTCGACGTCTTGCGAAAGCCGCTGCTGCACCTGCATACCCAGGTCAACCTCTCGCTTCCCTGGGACGAGATCGACATGGACTTCATGAACCTGAACCAGGCTGCCCACGGCGACCGTGAGTTCGGTTACATCGAGACACGGATGGCGATCAGGCGAAAGACGGTGGCCGGCCATGCGAGCGACCCGCTGGTCCGCCGGCGGATCGGCTCATGGGCACGCGCCGCGATCGGTTGGCACGCGGCACAGCAGCTCCGGCTTGTCCGCTTTGGCGACAACATGCGCGACGTGGCGGTGACCGAAGGCGACAAGGTCGAGGCACAACTGCGGCTCGGGGTCTCTGTCAACACCTACGGCGTCAACGACCTCGTGGCCGAGGTCGAGGGAGCCTCTCCTGCGACTGTCGAGGCGATCGCGGCCGACTACGAGGCCAGTTACACGGTGGTGCCCGAACTTGCCAAGGGCGGTGCCCGCCACGAAGCACTGCGCTACGCGGCCCGCATCGAGGCAGGCCTGCGAGCGTTTCTCGACGCCGGCAGGTTCACCGCCTTCACGACGAACTTCGAAGACCTCGGCGGATTGCAACAGCTCCCCGGCATCGCCGTGCAGCGCCTCATGGCCGAGGGCTACGGATTCGGTGGCGAGGGCGACTGGAAGACCTCGGCGCTCGTGCGGATCCTGAAGGTCATGGGCGAAGGCCAGCCGGGCGGCACCTCGTTCATGGAGGACTACACCTACCATCTCGGTCCCGGCGAGCCGAAGGTCCTCGGCGCGCACATGCTCGAGGTCTGCCCGAGCATCGCGGCCGGGACGCCGAGCTGTGAGATCCACCCGCTCGGTATCGGCAACCGCTCCGATCCAGTCCGGCTCGTCTTCGACGCCCTGCCGGGCAAGGGTTTTGTGGTCGGACTCGTCGACCTCGGCGACCGGTTCCGGCTCATCGCGAACGAGATCGAGATCGTGCCTCCCGACGCGCCGCTGCCGAAGCTCCCGGTGGCCCGGGCGGTCTGGAAGCCCGCTCCGAACTTCTCGACCGCGACAGAGTCTTGGCTCATGGCCGGGGGCCCGCACCACACCGCGTTGAGCACCGCCGTGGCCGTCGAGACTCTCGAGGACTTCGCCGAGATCGCCGGTGTCGAGCTCGCCCGCATCGCCAATGACACGACCACGGAGGGTTTCAGGCACGAGCTTCGCTGGAACCAGGCCTACTACCGGCTCGCCCAGGGCTTGGCGCGCTGACCCTCGTGGAGCGCGCGGCTCAGGACTCGAGGGCCTGCTGAAGCTGCGATCGGTAGCTGGTCACCATCAGCTCGGTCAGCTCTTCGAGCGAGGTGTCCGCTGTGAGCTGGTCAATTGTGATGTGACCCCCCTGCATCACATTGACCCGGTCGCAGAGCTCGAAGAGGTGAGCGAAGTTGTGGTCGATGATGATCATCGACACGTTCCTGCTCTTGGCGAGCCCTCTTACGAGGTCGATGATGAGCCGTGACTCGCGTGCGCCCATGGCCGCCAGTGGCTCGTCGAGGAGGAGGATGGAGGCGTTTGTCCTTGTTGCGCGCGCTACGGCGACCGCCTGCCGCTGGCCTCCCGAGAGTTGGCCAACCTCGGCGTCGACGTTCGGCACGTAGACGTTGATGTCGTCGAGGTAGTGCCTGGAGAGCTCGCGCATCTTGCGCTTGTTGAGCAGCCGCAAGGGCCCGGCGTAGGTGATCTCATGGTTGAGGAAGAGGTTCGAGAAGACGGACAGCTGGGGAATGAGCGCAAGGTCCTGGTAGACCGTCTCGATCCCGTGCGAGGAGGCATCCTCGACTGAGTGGAAACGGACCTCCTGGCCCTTGACCAAGATGCGGCCGCTGTCGGGTGGGAAAAGGCCGCTCAGGATCTTGACGAGAGTGCTCTTGCCGGCGCCGTTGTCCCCGACCAGACCGAGCACCTCGCCCGAGTGCAGGCTCAGGTCGATGCCGCGCAGCACCGAGAGCGGTCCGAAGCTCTTCGTCACGTCTCGGACTTCGAGCACGACTTCGGTGTCGTTGGGACTGTCCTCTCGGAGTCCAGTCGCTTCTGGGGCGTGGTTCATCATCTCGTCCCGTCCGTCAGCTCGTCCGCGTACGCGCGGCCAAGCGGTCAAGCCACCCGTTCAGCGTCATTGCGATGACCATTATGAGGCCAATGTAGACGTAGAAGTCGTTCGTGCTGATCCCGATGATCGTGAGGCCGGCCTCGAGCACACCGATCAGGATGGCACCGATGAAGGCGCCGATCACGGTGCCCCGGCCGCCGGTGAGGGCAGTCCCGCCGACCACACAGGCGCCTACCGCGTACAGGATGTAGTTCACTCCGGCGTTGCCCGGGTCCATGCTGCCGTACTTGACCGCGTCGATGATCCCGATCGCCCCGGACAGGAACGAGCACAACACGAAGCACATGATCTTCACGCGGCGGACCGGCACACCGGCCTCGGCGGCGCCCAGCAGGTTGCCACCTGTCGCGACGACCCGCACGCCGAAACGGGTCCGCTTGAGCAAGTAGTGGATGGCCACCGCGATGAGGATCACCCAGAGGATCTCCGACCACTCCCACACGCCGATCACCTGGCCGAAGAAGCCCACATGGGGAACCACGCTCGACGTCTGCGGGGGGATCGCGCCGGGAACCGGCGTCGCCTCCGTGTCGTTCGACTCGATGAGCACGATACCGAACAGGATGAAGTTGGTCGCCAGGGTCGCGACGAACGACGGGACGTTCAACATCACAGTGATCAGCCCGTTGATCATCCCGATTCCGGCGGCGACTACGAGCGCTGCGACGATCGCCCATCCCACGGGGACCCCGAGCTGCCACAGCCAGTACATGACCCAGGGCGTGGTCAGGAACACCTGCCCCGCCGAAAGGTCGATCTCCCCCAGCACGAGCACAAGCACCTCGCCGACGGCGATCGCTCCGACGGGTCCCGCGAAGCCGGCGGCAGCGTTCAGGCTGAGGGAGGTGACGAAGTTGGACGAGTCGATGGCGAAGAAGATGAACAGAGCGACCGTGATGATGGTCGGGGTGACTTCACGCTGCGCGACGAAAGCACGCCAAAGGTAGCGGCTCAGACCGCCGGGTTGAGGCCCGGCCGAGCTTTGGGGCTCGGCCGGGCTGGTCACAGGGTGGGCCACCGTTCTGGCGACCTGCTCTTGCTTCTCTTGCTACGGATTAGTACGGAATCGGGACGGGAGGAGTGCCCACCGACTGTGCGGGGGCTGTGCCTTCCCACCTGTTGGTCTTCAGGTATGAGCCAACGGTCGACTTGACGACGATGGCGGTACCGGTGTTCGTGTCGCAAGGCTTCATCAGCCCACCGGAGATGTCGAAGAGGAACAGCTGCATGAGCGTGACAAAGCCTTGCAGGTAGGCCTGCTGGTCGACGGTCAGGAGAAGGGAGCCGCTCGCGATGGCGTCCATCACGGGGATGCCGGTGTCCCACCCTGCGGCGGCCACCTTGCCCTTCAGCTTCTCGGCGACCATGAACTGTGCCAGCGCGTCGGAGTCGCCGCTGTCCACGCTCATCCAACCCTTCACGTCCCGGTGGCCGGAGTACCACGACGCGATCGCGTTGTACTCGGGCGAGCCGACGGTGGGCGAAGTCCCGACCTCGACAAAGTTCATGCCCGCCGCCTTGAAGACGGGCTTTGCTCCGTCGAACCGCGGCTGGATGTTACCGGTACCGGGGGTGGCGATGATCCCGGCGACGAGGTCACCCTTGACCAGTTTCGGCACGCCGTGAGCTATCAGCGCACTTGCCACCGCTGCTCCGGCTGTCAGGTTCGACTGGCCTATGTAGGCCATCCTGTTGTTGACGAAGCCGGTTGTCACGTCGGCGTTGTAGGCAATCACGGGGATGCCGGCGTTGAGCGCGGCGTTCGTCGGGGCGTTGAAGGCCGTGTTGTCGATCAGCGGTACACCGATGCCGTCGCACTTCGACGCGATCGCCGACTCCATGGCCGCGACCATCTGGCCGACGACCGAAGTCGTGGAGCCGACCCACGAGAAGGTGGTACCGGTGAGGGCACAGAAATCCTCACAGCCGTAGATCGTCGCAGTGAAGAACGGGTTCGTGGTCACGTGGTTGTCCATCACGAAGTGGTACTTCTTGTGTGACGCGAAGAACGGATGGTCGCCATTGCGCTTGTAGGTCTGCGCACCGGCTCCCTCCGAACCCAGGATCCCCGCAACGCTTCCGAGCAGCGGCAATGAGGCCACTGCGCCCGCGTTGCGCAGGAAGCGCCGCCGGGAAAACTCTCGCTGCGTGCTGCTGACTTCCTCGGGTATGTCCTTTGCCATGCTGCCCTCCAGTTTCTTGCCGAAATCATCCGTGCTCTCGCGCGGACTGGGCTCACATCTAAACTGCCTATCGAATTAGGAAACCTAACAGCAACAAATTCTCCTGGCAAGTACTGTGGCTGCCCCGACGCTGGGCACTCAGTGCGGCGCTTTCGCTGGCTGGGAGAGCTTCGGCGTACTCACCGATGTGCGTGTTCGCCCTGGGTCAGGCTCAGGACGCCGGACCGAGGACCCGTTCGCTGCTGTGCGCGTAGGCTGCCGGTTTGCAGCGTCGCTCGATCAGGCGACGAGCACGGCACGGGCTCGAAGAGTGTCGGCCTTGAGGCGAGCGAGTGCGGCCGGCGCGTCCTCGAGGGCGAAGGTCTCGTAGACAACCCGAAGCTTGCCATCGGCGGCCAGGCGCAGGACCTCTTGCATCTGGTGGCGCGGGCCGAGGGCTGTGCTCACGAGACGCTTCTCGTCGAAGGACCACTCACCGACCTGGGCGCTTACGCCGAGCACGGCTATGCCGCCAGGCTTGAGCACGCGCACGGCCTGCTGGACGACGGCGTCGGAGGGGGCGAAGACAATTGCGGCGTCCACACCGCCGCGGGCCGCGAATTCCTCCTCCACACCGCCGGTCGAAGCGTCCATGACATGCTGCGCGCCGAGCTGTTCGGCAAGCTCGAGGTGTTGGCCCATGCGGTCGACGGCGGTCACGCCCGCGCCGGTGAGCAAGGCAAGCTGGACTACCAGGTGTCCGACGCCCCCGACGCCGAAGACCGCGACCTCGGCTCCCGGCGAGAGCCCCGCCTTGACCACGGCGCCGTAGGCCGCAAGGCCCGGGCAGAACAGTGGCGCTGCCTCGGCGTCGCCGAGGTTCTCGGGCACCGGGTAGACGTGCTCGGCGGTCGCGAGCATGTACTCGGCAAATCCGCCGTCGATCGTCTCGCCGGCCATCTTCTTGTTGGCGCAAAGGTTCTCACGCGCTGTGAGGCAGTAGGAACAGCGTCCGCAACAGGACCAAAGCGGTTGCACCCCGACCCGCTGGCCGAGCGCCAGTCCCTCGACGCCCGCACCGAGCTCTACGATCGAGCCGACGACCTCGTGGCCGGGAACGATGGGGAGCATCGAAGGCACTCCACGTGCCGCCCACTCGCCTTCGATCATGTGAAGCTGCGAATGGCAGACGCCACAGGCGTGGACCCGGATCACGATCTGGCCGAGGCCCGCGGTCGGCTCGGCGCGCTCACGCAATTGAACCGGCGAGTGCTCGAGCGGAGCCAACGACTCCAGGACCATCGCCTTCATCTCGTTCTCGCTTTCATCTCAGCCTCCTGTGGAAGGGACGTGCCGTCGCCGCATGGCGGTGCCCATTCTTGCGCCCGGACAAGCGAGACGCGAGACGGCGTTCAGGAGACCCGCGAGGCCCCACCGCAGGCGACGATCTCGAAGGTCTGCGGTGGGCTGTAGCCCCGTGCTGCGAAGGCCTTTGCCACAGCCACCGTGACCGCTTCGGCCTTTGCGAGCTCGACGAGCACCACGGCCGAGCCTCCAAAGCCGCCCCCCGTCATTCGGGCACCGAGCGCCCCGTTAGCCTCCGCGACGCCGACGACGGTGTCGAGCTCGGCGCAGGAGACCTCGTAGTCGTCGCGTAGCGAGCGGTGCCCCGCGCTGAGCACGGGTCCGACTTCAGCGGGACGTCCGGACTCGAGGAGCCGGACCACTTCGAGCACGCGACGCTGCTCGCTGATCACATGACGGGCCCGGCGCCGTACCACGTCGTCGGCGATCTGAGCCAGGGCGGCATCGATGTGTTCCGGCGCGACGTCCCGCAGCGCGGTGACGCCGAGCTCCTCGGCAGCCCGACGGCAGTCGCGGACGCGATCTGCGTAGGCAGAATTCCCGAGGGCGTGCTTCACTCCGGTGTTCACGACTAGCAGTGTCAAGCCGACGGGCTTGAGATCGAGGGGCACCTGGCGCACATCGAAAGTGCGCGTGTCGAGGAACAGGGCATGACCGGACCTGCAGCGCAAGGAGGCAGTCTGGTCCATGATGCCGGTAGGGACGCCGACGTACTCGTTCTCGGCTCGCTGGGCGACAAGCGCCAGGTCCTGTCGGGAAAGCCGCAACTCATAGAGGTCGTGTAGCGCCAACGCGACAGAACACTCGAGCGCCGCGGATGACGAGAGGCCGGCCCCGATCGGCACGTCACTGTCTATTAGGAGCTCGACGCCGGCCATTTTCATGCCGGCCTCGCGCAGGGCCCAGACAACGCCTAGGACGTATGACGCCCACCCGCTCGTCGTCCCGGGTCTCAGCAGGGACAGCGCGACCTCGACCACTGAGAGCTCACCGTCTTCCGAGCGCTGAGCGGAGGCGATTCTCACGACACCGTCGTCGCTACGGGCAGCGCACGCGTGAGCGACAAAAGGTAGAGCAAGCGGCAGCACGAAGCCGTCGTTGTAGTCGGTGAACTCGCCGATCAGGTTCACCCGTCCGGGAGCCGACCAGATTCCTTCCGGGGGCCGTCCAAACACGCGGCGGAAATCCTCGCCTGAGGCTACCGGTGAGCTCACCTCTTCATCTTTGCCGTCGCTGGACGAAGTGCCAGGCGTCCTCGACCATCTCGTCGAGTCTCGGCCTGTCCGGGACCCAGTCCAGCTCTCGACGGGCGCGCTCGGAGGAGGCGACGAGAACTGCCGGGTCTCCCGTTCGGCGGGTCGTGACACGTTCGGTCAGCTGCAGCCCGGTCACACTGCGGGCGGCGGCGATGACCTGGCGGACCGAGAAGCCCTGTCCGTTGCCGAGGTTGTAGACCCGCCACGTGCCAGGTAAGGCTGCACCGAGTGCCCGTAGGTGGGCATCGGCAATGTCGACGACGTGAATGTAGTCACGTATACAGGTTCCGTCGGGCGTCGGGTAGTCGTCGCCAAAGATGTCGACCGGGCGGGCTTCGAGGGCCGCTCGCAGGGTCATTGGTATGAGGTGGGTCTCTGGTTCATGCCTCTCCCCCAAGCTCGTGTAGGCACCGGCGACGTTGAAGTAGCGCAGGCTCACCGCGGCAATACCGTGTTGGGCGGCCGCCGCCGCGAGCATCTCGTCGACGGCGAGCTTCGAAGCACCATAGGGATTGAGCGGCACGGTCGGCGCGTCCTCCTCGATCGGCACCCGGGTCGGCTCGCCGTACACGGCCGCCGAGGAGGAGAAGACGATCCTGGAGATCTCGGCTTTGCGCAGGGCTTCGAGGAGACTGCGTGTACCGGCGACGTTGTTCGCCTCGTACTTCTGGGGATTGGTGATCGACTCGGCGACGAGCGAGGAGGCCGCCAGGTGTACCACGCCGTCAAAGGACTGCCGACTGAGTGCGCTGGAGATCTGTTGCACCCTGCCGAGCACGAACTGGGCACCGTCGGGGACGGCATCACGATGTCCCGTCGAAAGGTCGTCGACCACAGTGACCCTGTGGCCGGCTTCGAGGAGCCTGACGACGACAACGCTGCCGATGTAGCCGGCACCGCCTGTGACGAGCACATTCATCTGGACAACCGGTGGCAGATGAGACGACGTCCGCCGGCGAGACGGGTAGCGACCTTTCTCAACGACTGCGCGCTGGCGAGGAGCTGCCTGTCCGCGTTGCCTGCACAGCGTGGATACTAGCTATTGCTGTGACTGCAGACCGAGAGCTCGTTCGCAAGAACCCGACCCTTAGACCCTGTGCCCCGATCGTCCGCCCGGCGAATGGGGCGGGCATATGGGATGCTGCGCGTCTGGGGAGCACACCAGGTAGCCGGGCTCGATCACCGGGCGCGTCGGGTCGTCACGCGACAATTGGCGCGCCGACCAGTGCTTTTTGGATGCAGCCTTGGCGTCGTCCGAAGAGTTCCGAGACAGGAGGAGCCACGATGACGCGGCGCATGGTTGGTCACCTTCTCGTTGGGTTGACCGCAGTCGCAGCGCTCGCATGTCCGGCGGTCGTTGGGGCTCGGTCGGCAGTTGCGGCTGTGGAAGTTCCGAGCGCCGCGTCCTGGTCCTTCGGAGGGACGATTGATCCCCTCGCAGGAGCGCCGGCTGCCGTCTCTTGTCCCACGGCGAGCTTCTGCGCCGCAGTGGATTCGAATGGCAGCGTCGCGGTCTACAACGGCAAGTCGTGGTCGTCGCCCGAGAGCATTGACCCGAACGGGGGCGGGCTCACATCGGTCTCCTGTCCGACATCGAGCTTTTGTGCAGCGGTGGACGAGAGCGACGACGCCCTCACCTACAACCGCGGCTCGTGGTCGAGACCGGTCAGGATCGACACGACGGGATTCGGCTTGGCCTCGGTATCCTGCGCCAGGCCGACATTCTGTGTCGCAGTGGACCGGGGCGGCTTCGCCGTCGGCTACAACGGCAGGTCGTGGGGAGGGCTTCGCTACGTCGACACGGGCGGGCAGGGCCTCGATGCCGTGTCCTGCCCGAACACGAACCTCTGTCTTGCTGTCGACGCGGACGGCAATGTTCTCGCCTACAACGGCGCGTCATGGTCGAGACCTGTCGGCGTCGACTCGAGTGAGTACTACGTGAGCTCCATCTCCTGCTCGACGTCGAAACTCTGTGTCGCAGTAGACGAGGGCGGGAACGCCCTGACGTACACGTCCGGGTCATGGTCTGCTCCCTACCTTGTCGACCCGGACGCCGGCATACTCGTCTCGGTCTCCTGCTCCAAGGAGATCTTCTGTGCCGCAGTGGACCTTCGCGGCGACATCTTGACTTACGACGCTGCGATCGCGACGTGGTCATCCCCTCTCCGCATCGACCCGAAAGGGGGCGGCCTCACGTCTGTCTCGTGCCCGACGGCGAGCTTCTGTGCCGCAGTGGACCTCCGCGGCAACGCCACCACCTACGACGGCAGCACATGGTCGTCCCCCCACAGCATCGACCCGAAAGGGGGCGGCCTCACGTCTGTCTCGTGCCCGACGGCAATCTTCTGTGCCGCAGTGGACGTCTACGGCAAGGTCCTCACATACAACGGCGCAAGATGGTCGTCCCCCCTCAGCATCGACGCTAGAGGAGGTGGGCTCACTTCAGTCTCGTGTCCGACGGCGAGCTCCTGTGTGGCGGTGGACCGTGCTCTTCACGCCCTCACCTACCAGGCCAGGACGTGGTCAAGGCCGGTGAGCATCGACCCGGGCGGAGGCAGGCTCACTTCTGTCGCCTGCCCATCAGCGAGCTTCTGTGTCGTCGTGGACGAGAATGGCAACGTTCTCACATACGAGCGCAGCTCCTGGTCGCCCCCCTCGCGCATCGACTCGAACGGAGGCGGTCTCACCTCAGTCAGCTGTGCGTCGGTGAGCTTCTGCGCCGCAGTGGACCTTCACGGAAGCGTCACCATCTACAACGGCAGCACATGGTCGCCCCCCTCGCGCATCGACTCGAACGGAGGCGGGCTCACTTCTGTCTCCTGTCCCGCGGCGAGCTTCTGCGAGGCGGTTGACGGCAGCTTCCAGGCCATCACCTACGAAGGCAGGACCTGGTCCAAGCCGCTCAGGATCGACTCGAACGGAAGCGGGCTCACTTCTGTCTCCTGTCCCGCGGCGAGCTTCTGCGCCGCAGTGGGCTCCAAGGGGGACGCGCTCGCTTACAGCGGCAACAGGTGGTCATCCCCCGACAACATCGACCCGGGCGTCACCCTCGAATCGGTCTCGTGCTCGTCGCAGGCCTCGTGCATCGCAGTGGACGGCACTTCTGCGTTCAGATGGCACCTCTGACTGGGAAGGCCACCGTCAATTCACGGCCGAGTCCGCGACGAAGGTGCCGAGTCTGCGGACCACACGCCGAACGGGCCGCGCTACGCTGCGCCCGTGTTGCCTGAAGCACTGCGGTTTTGCGCCTTCATGACCACGGTCGTCGCCGCATGAAGATCGGTGTGGTATTCCCTCAGACCGAGATCGGCGCGGACCCCGGCGCGGTGCGCAGCTACGCCGAGGCCGTCTCTGAGCTCGGCTATCACCACGTCCTCGCGTACGATCATGTGCTCGGCGCTGATACGAGAGTGCACACCGGCTGGAGTGGTCCGTACAACCTGCGGAGCACGTTTCACGAGCCGTTCGTCCTATACGGATACTTGGCGGCCATCTCGTCTCTCGAGCTCGTGACCGGGATTGTGATCCTTCCTCAGCGACAGACCGCGCTCGTCGCGAAACAGGCGGCAGAGGTCGACCTGCTCTCGGGAGGCCATTTCCGTCTCGGGGTCGGGATCGGGTGGAACGCCGTTGAGTACGAGGCCCTCGGCAAGGACTTCTCGAACCGAGGCGAACGGATTTCCGAGCAGGTCGGACTAATGCGCCGGCTGTGGACAGAGGAGTCGGTGACTTTCGAAGGCAAATTCGAGAGAGTAACCGCGGCCGGCCTCGCCCCCTTGCCGGTCCAGCGCCCGATCCCGATCTGGTTCGGAGCCACGTCACCTCGCGCGCTGCGGCGTGTCGGTCAGCTCGCGGATGGCTGGTTTCCGCTGGTCGCCCCTGGGCCACAGCTGGACGCGGCAGTCATCGTCATCGAACGGGCAGCACTGGAGGCGGGGCGGGACCCGGCAGCAATCGGTATGGAGGGGTTCGTCAACGTCGGTGAGGGTGACCTCGCGTACCTCGAGCTTCAGGGCGAGCTGTGGCGGAGGGCCCGTGCGACCCACCTTTGCCTCAACACGATGGGAGCGGGCCTCCTCAGGGTGGACGACCACGTGGCGGTCCTCGCTGCGGCAGCCGCGATCCTCCTCGACAAGTGAACGCGAGCGAGGGAGAGAGCGCCTCGACGCCGCGCGTCCGCCAAGTCCCACCGGACATGTTCATCCGCGGCGCGAACGTGCTGGACGAAGCCGGAGGATTCGTCGGCCCGGTAGACGTTGTCGTCGCGCACGGAGTCGTCGTGGCAGTGGGGCGGAACCTTTCGCCTGGAGCGAGCCAGGTTGCGCTCGACGGCGATGGGCTGTGGCTGCTGCCAGGCATCTTCGACTGTCACGTCCACACTGGTCTGTCGAGCTTCGACACGCTCGAGCTCCTGCGTACACCGTTCTCGCAACGCGTTCTCGAGACGGCAGGCGTTCTGCGGCGCACCCTTTCTGCCGGCGTCACGTTCGTGCGCGACGCCGGCATCGCTGATGCGGGCGTACGCGACGCGGTAACGGCCGGGCACGTGCCCGGGCCCAAGATGCAGGTCTCGGTTGTCGCCATCGGCTCGACCGGGGGCCACACGGACGGCTTCTTGACCGGCCCCGGCTTGGAATGCCCGGTGGACTACTCGGTGCCGGATTACCCGGGGAGACCGCCGTATCTCGCCGACGGCCCCGAGGAGATGCGCAAGGTCGTCCGCCTCGTTCTTCGCTCAGGAGCAGACTGGATCAAGCTTGTTGCCACAAGAGGCGTGTTGGCGACATCAGATGGTGGGTTCGACCCTGAGCTGTCGTTCGAGGACATCGCCGTTGCCGTGCGGGAGGCTGGTTGCCGGCGTCGCCCCGTCATGGTGCACGCGCTGGGTGGCGACGCCATCGGCTGGGCGATCGAAGCCGGCGCCCGCTCGATCGAGCACGGGGTCTTCCTCACTGAGGCCGACGCGGCGGCCATGGCCACGCGCGGATGCTTTCTCGTCCCGACTCTTGCCATCTACGAGCGACTCGTGGCGCTCGCACGCGCAGGTGGGCTCGACCCAGGTCGTGCGGCGCGGGCGATCGAGGTCGGCGAACACCTTGGGGAAGCTGTCCGGATCGCCCGGGCTGCGGGTGTCAAAGTCGCGCTCGGCAGCGATTTCGGCCATCGCGACGACCACGGACGCAACCTCTCCGAGCTCGCGTTGTTGCATCGAGCCGGCCTGAGCGTCGAAGAGGCACTGTTGGCAGCAACCTCGGTGGGAGCGGAGCTCTGCGGGGTCGGGGACCGCCTCGGAAGAATTGCCCCGGGCTACCAATTCGACGCGATCGTGCTTGATCACGAACCCACCGACCTGGCGCAGCTGAGCGAACCCGGAGCAGTGACAGGCGTTTTCCAACTCGGTGCACCGGCCGTGATGCACCCGCGCTTGCGTGACGGCAAGGCGACGGGTACATTAACCTGAGTAATCTGATCGGATTTATAGGTTGCTTCGGTCAAGCCGAATATCCGGAGCGAGCACAGCCGCGAACGGAGGCAGAAGGTGACAAGTCGAGGGGCAGCAGAAGATCGGGCGACACCGAACGACAACCGGCGGCGTTACAGCCGGCGTGAGATGCTCCGCTTCGGTGTGGTCGGTGCGGGCGTTGTCGGTGCGAGCCCGTTTCTAGCCGCCTACGGCAGCTCTGCTTCGGCTGCGCCCACCACGTCCGGCAAGCCAGGCGGGGCCGCGCCCAAGCGCGGCGGCACGTTGAACTTCGGCCGCCAGACGGGGCCGACTCAGCTAGACCCGGCAAACTCGATCGTCGAGGGTGACGTCTACACACTCGACAAGATCTTCGAGCCCCTGTACATCACCAGCCCTCAGGGCACGCTCACCCCGTGGCTCGCGCAGGGGCACACGGTGAGCTCCGACGGGAAGACCTGGACCTTCTCGCTCCGGCCGGGCGTGAAGTTCTCCGACGGCAAACCTGTGACCGCGGAAGACGTCGTGTTCTCGATCCATCGCGCTGCCACCGACGCCGACGGACCGCTGAGCTTCTTGGACTTCGCGATCAAGTCCTACAAGGCAACCGACTCGCGCACCGTCACCTTCGAGCTTTCCCAGCCGTGGGCACCCTTCCTGTCGGACATCTCGGTCTTCGCCAATTCGATCCTGCCGAACAACTTCGGTGGCCAGAGCGAGTCCGCTTTCTTCGCCAATCCGGTCGGCACGGGGCCCTTCGTGCTCAGGTCCTTCGTCAAGGGCGGGAGTGCGGTCCTGACGAGGAACAAGAACTACTGGCAGCCCGGAAAGCCCTATCTCGACGAGGTCAACTTCAGCTACATCTCCGACGACAACCAGCGTGTGCTCCAGCTCAAGGCCGGGCAGGTCCAGGTGATCTCGGCGGTCCCGCCGGCCCAGGTGGCCGCCTTGAAGGCGAACCCGGCTCTGGTCCTGGAGGCTTTCGGATCCTGGGCCGTCGACCTGCTGTTCTTCAACGAGAAGGTCCCGCAGTACAAGGACCGCCACGTTCGAAGGGCGATCAACCACGCCATCGACATCGCACAGCTTGCCAAGGTCACGACCTTCGGGACCGCCGAACCGGGGAACTCGTTCTTTCCACCGAGCCTGCAGTACTACGCCAAGGTCCCCACTCTTGGCCACAGCCTCGCTGCCGCCAAGGCCGAGCTAGCGCAGTCGGCCTACCCGCACGGCTTTTCGACCTCGATCCTCGTGCCCAGCGGTAACACCCAGTACGTCGAGGCGGCGACGATCATCCAACAGGAGCTCAAGCCGCTGAAGATCAACGTCTCGATTCGGCAGCTCGACGACGCCGCCTACACCGCAGCGTTCGAGGCCTTCAACTACGAGGCGATGATCAACGGCGCGACGAACGACATCAGCGACGCCGACGAGATGGCGTCGTTCCAAGTCGACGTGCAGGACGGTGGATCACACTCGTTCTGGACCTACTACGACGACCCGAAAGCCATCGCGCTCGTGCGAAAGGCCGAGACCGAGTTCGACAGCGCGAAGCGCGCCGCGCTGTACGAGCAGATACAGGCGCTGGTTGCTCAGGATGCACCTTACGTCGCGCTGGACTACCCACCGAACATCTACGCGTGGCAGCCGACGTTGCACGGGTTCGCCGTCAACCCCGGTGGTGCATACCGCTTGGAGGGTGTCTGGCTGAGTTAGGAGACCTGCCCGGGAAGTCGCCCCTGAGCTTGTCCCACAGTCGTCGCCTCCCCAGGCGAGGCCAGCTCATGCAGCTCTGCCATGGGGGATCCTGGCTCCCGGTGTTAGCCTCAACGAGAGAAGTCGTCACACGGAGGGTCGACCTCCCGAGTCGGCATCACCGTGAGAAGGACGGGCCCGATGGCGACGAGGACCACGCGCTTCGGGGTGGGCAAGCAGGAAGGCCACGACTCGGACCTGAACTTCGATGACTATCTCGCGCTCCTGCGCGCGGTCTTCAAGGAAACCTATAGGGTTCTCGAACCGGGCGGACGGGCCGTAGTGAACGTCGCCAACCTCGGGCGCCGACCGTAGGTCTCGCTGGCGGATCACGTCACTTCAATCATGGAAGACCTTAAGTTCCTCCCTCGGGGTCAAGTCATCTGGCTCAAGGCAGGGGGGCTTCTGGGTCCTGTGCGTGGGGCAGCTGACGATCGGCGTCCAATCCGACTTTCCGCGATTTGCACGACTACTGCCTTTGCTTCAGCAAGGAGCGATGGAGCCGAGCACGCAAGGGCGTGAGCACGATCTCTCGGGATGAGTTCCTCGCGGCGACCCTATCTGTATGGGAGATCCCATCGGAATGCTGCTCGCCGCGTGTCACACCCCGCTCCGTTCCCCGTTGCGCTGCCGAGGCGGTTCATCGAGCTCTATACGTATCCCGATGACCTTGTTCTAGATCCGTTCCTTGGTTCAGGCTCAACCGCGGTAGCGACCGTCGAAACCGGTCGTCGGCACGTCGGTTACGACATCGACCAGGGATACCTGGGCACAGTGCGCGTGAGCGGGTTCTCGCGGCCCGGGGAGCCCTCGGGCAAGGGCCGAAAGCGATCGTCGGTTACGATCGCTGCCGGACGCCCAAGAGGACCGAGTGCACGAGGAGATCGATGAGCCGGAAGAGATGTTGGGGCATCGCGGCGATCCTTGTGACGGTTGCGGCAGCCGCCATCGCGTCTCGGGCGGCGCCCACCGGGCCCCATGGGGTCACCCGAGCCCTCTCCATCCCGCCGAACGCGGTGGTCCTTCAACCCGAGGCAAATCACATCGGCTCGGCCCTGTCGGGACCACCGAGCACGTCCGCCTGTGAGAAGAGCGTGGGCATCGCCTGCTACGAGCCCGCCCAGATACAGCGGGCCTACAACCTGGGGCCGTTGTTCAGAGCGGGCATTGACGGCGCCGGACAGACGATTGTCATCGTCGACTCATTCGGCTCGCCGACGATCGGTCACGACCTGACCGTCTTCGACAGGACTTTCCATTTGCCCACTCCGCCCTCGTTCACTGTGATCCATCCTGCCGGAGCTCTCCCGCCCTACAAGGCATCCGCCGACCGCGAAGGCTGGGCCGGCGAAGCAACCCTCGACGTCGAGTGGGCACACACCATGGCACCGGGTGCGAGCCTCCTGCTGGTAGAGACCCCGACCTCGGAGACCGAAGGGACCAGCGGGTTCCCCCAGATCGTCGCAGCGGAGTTGTATGTCATCAAACACCACCTGGGCGGTGTGATCAGCCAGAGCTTTGGTGCCACCGAGCAGACCTTCCTCACGGCACAAGCGCTGCTGGCGCTGCGGTCCGCGTACGTTGACGCTGCCGAAAGCACCAACAACGTGACGGTGCTCGCCGCTTCGGGTGACTCCGGCGCGGCCGATGTCGGACCTGACGGTTCCACCTATTACGACTTCCCGGTCACTGACTGGCCGGCCAGCGACCCCCTGGTGACTGGAGTCGGCGGTACTCAGCTACATCTCGACGCCAGGGGCCGTCGCGCGTCGCCCGACAGCGTTTGGAACGACACCTACGGCTCGGCGGCTACCGATTACGTCGCGGGGAACAGCGACCCGACCCCGCAAGCCAGTGGCGGTGGCAGGTCGATCATCTTCGAGCGGCCCAGCTATCAGAACGGCGTGGAGTCAATCGTGGGCCAGCATCGTGGCGTGCCGGACATCTCGATGAGCGCAGCCTGTAACGGGGCAGTCGACTCCTACCAGAGCTTCCCCGGGCAAGGCCCCGGCTGGTACCCGGAATGTGGCACGAGCGCCGCCACAGCCCTGTTTGCCGGTGTTGTCGCGCTTGCCGACCAGGAGGCGGGCCATCCGCTCGGGCTCCTCAACCCGGCCCTCTACGCCCTGTCGGCCTCGCGGGCGGCCGGCATTGTGGACGTCACCAAAGGGAACAACACGGTCTCGTTCATGCAGAACCGCAAACTCACAACCGTGACCGGCTTTCCGGCTCTGCCGGGCTACAACCTCGCAACGGGAGTCGGCACGATCGACGCGGCCAAGTTCGTCCCCGAGCTGGTCAAGTTCCTGGCGAGCTCCTAGCGCCGTCTGGGCTTGGTCCCCCGCACGACCGCTGCTTCGTTCACGACGGGGATGGCCTCGACGTCGACGAGACCCGCCTTGCCGAACATCTCCACCCACGCGGACATCGAGATCGGCCGCTCTTGGAACCGGACCACGTAACGACCACTGTTCTTGAGGATCCGCCACCAACCTCCGGGGCCCTTGCGAAGGAGCAAGGCAACCTTCGAACCGATGATCTCCCGGTCCCTGGCATCGCCGCCGCGTCCGAACATCATGTCGCCTATCACGAGCATGCCGCCGGGGCGCAGCCACTTGAACGCTTCGTTGACGGCGGTCTGCTTGTCCTTGTCGCGTAGATGGTGCAGGGCGTAGTTCGAGACCACCAGGTCCACTGAGCTCTCTCGCAGTCCCAGGCGCTCGATCGGCACAGCGCGTCCTTCGACGTTCGAGACGCCCTCGCGCTCGGCGTTCTCGAGCAGCAAGGTGATCATCTCCGCGCTCACGTCGACCCCGAGCACGTTCCTGCAGCGCTTGGCAAGAGCGAGCGTGACCTGGCCCGATCCACAACCGAGATCGACGGCGAACGCTCCAGGAGACGGGTCGGCCTCGGTCAGCACGCGCTCTACGACCTTGACGAGACCCGGATTGTTGCCAGCACCGTGGTCCCAGCTCACCGCGCGGCGGGTCCAGAAACGCCGCTGACGCGCGATGTTCCGATCCCCGCCCGTCGCCACTCGGCGGCCGCGGCTCACGAGCTGGTCGGACGGAAGTTGTAAGTGACGGCATAGCGGAGCACAGCGACGGTGCCGACTGGCCTGCCCTGGACGCTGACCGAAAGGGATGACCCCCCGGCAAAAGCCTCCAAGGTTGTCGACCCGCTCGGCACGAGAACCGACTGCGTCACACCGGCACCGATTGTCGAGCCGAACAGGTCCGTCCCGTTCTGGAGTGACTTCACCACGACGTAGCACCGTTGCGTCGTCTTGATCGCCAGCACGTAGGGGCTACCAGGGACGGAGTACGTGACCGAGTTCGTCGTCTGCGATGTCTCCTGGAGCTTCTCGGAGACCGGCGCCGGGCGGGTCGTGACTGTGCTGCTGCCGGGACCGGAGGACTGGCTTGGCGCACCCACCACGTGACGGAGAGGATCCATCCAGGACGGTTGGTAGTGCGCGACGATGAGTCCCGCGCCACCGATTGCGACGAGGAAGGCAAGCGTCCAGACCGTCACCCGTAGCAGACTTGGCGCCGGCAGCTTTCGCTTCGAGCCCGGGTACCAGATCGAACCGTCCGGCAGCAACACGCCATAGGCCGGGGCGACCGGTACCGCAGGGATCTCAGCCGTGATCGCCGTGCCACCTCGGGCGTCGATCGCGCCGTCACCAGAGCTCTGCGTGTTTGACTCGAAAGGGGTGACCGCCGTCCGGCTCGTCGCCGGCACGGCGTCTGGGCGCCCTGGCACCACGTGCCTCGTCCTCCAGTCGTTCTTTCCGAAACGCTATCGCGTCACTCTTCGCTCCAGCGACCAGTCAAGTGCTCCTGGCTGCGATCACAAGTGTCATCTAGGACCTGTCGCAGTGGTTCAGCCCTTCGGAACCAGGGACGGAGCGATCAGGCGAGGGCGACGCGTCGTCCGTGATCAGGACGCGCTGGGCCGAAAGTCGTTCCGCCCGGCGGGCAGGTCCTTGGCGCGCCGCGTTGAGCCACGCAGATCGGTCGACACCGACCGGGCCGCCTCGGCGTCGAGGCGAGCGTCCTCGCGCGCGGTCTTACGGTCCTCCGAGGCCATCCACTGGAAGTAGATCGGGATGACGGCGGCGACTGTGATCAGTTCCGACAGCACCCAGAGGACACCGGCTCCCGCGTGAGTGCTCGCCAGGCTGTACATGGGCGCAATCGTCTGGCGCGAGCCGAGAAGGGCAATAGCGAGAAACGACTCGAGGGGCACGCCGATCAAGAGGTTGACCATCCGAATTGGATAGCTGGCGCCCCAGCGGGGGATCGGGTCGAGCCCGATCATCGGCCACCAGAACAGTGTCGCTCCGAACAGGAAGCCTAAGTTGATGATGTCCATGAGCCACATGTGGTTCATGGCGAAGCCGATGAGAGGCGTGAGGAAGAAGGCAAGCATGACGCCGTAGTAGAGCACCCAGACGACAAGCGGATGCGACAAGACGGCGAAACCCTGGCTGTGAAAGATGCGGAGCCATCTGGTCTTGGTGCGGCGGCTCGAGGTTTGCAGGATCAGGGTCATGGGAGCGCCCATCGACAGCAGCGCCGGGGCGATCATCATCAAGAGAAGATGTTGGATGACATGGGCCTCGAAGTAAGAGCCGGTCAAGGTCGCGACCGGGGACTGGAGTGCGAGGTCGACGGTGATCAGGCCGGCGAAGAACGAGATGGTCCGCTGCGTCTTCCACCTGCGCCCCCGAGTTGCGAGCGCCCAGTCGGCCCGGAGGTACCAGACGCCCGCCGCGACGCAGGCTGCGAGGATGAGCAACGGGAAGGGCCCGACCTGCCAGTCGAGCAGCGCGGTATGCAAATTGAAGTAGACCCTCTCCGCAGGCATACCGGGCACGCCTCAAGGGTAATGGCGGTTCCCGCCCGGTCGGCAGGTCTCGGCGTGCCACCGCGTGATACACGGCCGCTTCGCCGGGCGAGGCTCCGGGCACCGCTGAACCGCCACTTCCTCCGGGCCGGTGTGGGAAGGTCTTGTGCCGTGGCGATCTCCGGGCGCGTTCGTCGAGAGAGAGTATGGGTGCTGCTGGCCAAGGCACAGAGCTCCGAGCTTCGCAGGGCCCAGTCCGGCGGTCATTGGGGTTCGTTTCGGCTCATCTGGGTGCGGAAGGTCGGCACCCTCGGGTGACGTTGTGTGACCGCGCCGTGAACGAGGCGGTCCATCTCCTTGAGGAGCTTCCTGATCGATGCACGGCGGCCCGGGACGTCACGAGAACACTGCCAGTGGCTCCGGCAGTGCTGGGTCAAGGTGATGCGCCGGCGCCAACCAACCATGTCCCGCCTGGCGCCTAGGCTGATAGGACACGGGGCTGTAGCTCAGCTGGCAGAGCACCTGGTTTGCAACCAGGGGGTCAGGGGTTCAAATCCCCTCAGCTCCACTTGTATCTGTGCAGGTCAGTCACTGTTTTTGTTTTGGCTGTCTTCGGCTCCGACTGCTTCCATCGCGCGTTTATCGCGCGGTCACAGCTGTCGGACGGAGCTGCCGGACTGGAGCCTGAGTCGCTAGGTCGCTTAGAGCCGAAGCAATGGCCTGGTCCCGGTCGGCCGTAGCGTGTTGGTAGATCACCGCAGCCCGCATCGAAGCGTGTCCCATTCGTGCCATCAGTTCCCGAGTGCTGGCGCCTGTAGCAGCGGCCAATGTGTTGCCAGCATGGCGTAAGTCGTGGAAGCGCAGGTGGCCAAGCCCCGTTGCACTGCGAGCCTGTCCCCAGGATCGCCTCCACGTTGCCGATGGTAAAGGTCCCGTGCCTTGAAGTCCTGTGAAGACGTAGGCATCGGTGTCGGCCCCGACGAAAAGTTGGAGATGGCTTTCCAGCTCCGAAACGATGTGCGGCGGGATTGCAACCCGGCGACGTCCGGCAGCTGTCTTCGGCGGCCCTGTCAGCAGATGCCCGTCTACGTCCACGACCTGTTCATGCACGTCGACCCACCGGTGCAGCAAGTCAAGATCCGATCGCCGCAGCGCCCGAAGCTCACCGAGACGGAGCCCGCACCAGTAAGCAAGCAGGACCATCGCGCGCCATCGCGCGCCGACGGCACCAGCGAGAGCCTCCACCTCCCCCATGCTGGCCACCGGCCGTTCGCTTGGTCGATCAGTACCGGCGCCCTTCACCTTGCAAGGATTGGCAGACAGCACTCCGTCAGCTACCGCGGTGTTGAGGCTTACTCGAAGCACCTGGTACGCCTTCGGAGCGATGGCGGGGCGTTTCGCAAGCAGGGACGCGTGCCACGACCGGACAATCGAAACGGTCAGTTGGCCGAGCTCGTTCGCTCCTAGAGCAGGCAGCACGTAGGAGTCCAGCAGATACGCGTAGAGGCTCCGCGTCGTTGGCCTGAGATCAGAGCGATTGGCGAGCCAGGAACGGCACCAGACCTCGAGAGTGACGCGACCAGCTCTCGGATCAACCACGCCGCCGCGGAGCTTGTCGGCCTCAACGGTGCTGGCGTACGCATCTGCGTCCTTCCGGCGCTTGAACGTCCGACTGACGACGCGCCGGCCTATGCGCGTGCGTACGTCGTAGCGGACGCCGTTCGCGGTCCGTCGTGTGCTGATCTGGGCCATCGTTGGTCTCCTCAGTGATGTCGTTCCGGCAAAGACGATCGGCGATTCCACCGATGTCGGTAGCGTTCGGGCATCGCAAGAGCCGCCTCTTCGGCGGGTAACGGATCACGATTGGCGGGCACTGAGCGCTCGCAAGAACTTCTGCCGTCGTAGGGGTAAACGAGGGAGTACGGCGAGGCGCCATCTTAACCAGCAGTAGATTCACCTGCGGTTTCGTCGCAACACCACCAAGGGTGCCGGTCATGGGATGCCTCGTCGCCGAGCCGGACGACGAACGATCTCAGTGCGCTCACGGGAACGCGCCGGCAGCGACCGATGGTCACTGACGGAAGATCACCGCTTGCCATGAGCGCGTAGATGGTTGTTCGCCCGATTGACAGCCGGCGCGCGGCCTCTTCTGGTGTGAGCAGAAGTACCGGGTCGGGGGACGAGTCCTCGGGGTTGAACGGTGACTCCTCGGGCATGCCGAACAACGGGGGGAGATGGGAAGAGATTGTCGTCGTCATCGTGTCCTCCGGTCGGGGCGGCGAGTAGCAATCTGGTCACGATGTTCTCCTTCTCGTTCGCGGAGCGCTACGAGATGCGCCACCGCTTTGTTGCCGAGATGGCGAAGGGAAGCATCGGGCACAGAGAACCTGCGATGCGCGACGCGTGCGCTGTTGCGAGCCGACATGGGACCTCCTCTCGAAGGGATCCTGACGACCCCTCCTATATAGGAGGCACTGGCGGATCCAGGCTATCCAGACTCGACTCACGAGCATCAGCCGGGGGTTGACAGGTCCGCGATAGCCGCTACAGTGTTACACCGTAACGGTAGGAGATGCCCATGGCAACGAACCCAGTCCGAGTCCCCGAAGCAGTGCACGACGAGGTTCATACCGCCGCACGCCTATTCGGGTGCAATGCCTCGGAACTCTTGGAACGCGCGTGGCACTCATTTCGCCAGAGTCCTGAGTTCGTCACCGAGTTCGAACAAGCCCGAAAGGCTTTCTCGGTCGGTGAGCTCGACCAGGTCGCCTCTCATCTGTACGAACAGTCTGCACAACGGGCCAGGCGACGAGCCGATTCGGTCAAAGCGCTGCGGCAAGAGACGTAGATCAGCCCTGAGTCACCGGGGCGCTACCGTCACGCGGTGCAGCTTCGTCTAACACGTCGAGCGCTCGAAGATCTTGATCTGCCTATCGAACGGTACGCCGGCCGGCCAGCCACGGACTACCGAGACGCACACATCTTCGTCACGGCCTTCGTCGAACGACGGTCGCAGAGTCCCCGGGGTCAGGAACTGACGAACCTGCCGGTTACAGCGGCGAGTGTCTACAACCTGCACCACGGCCGATGGCGCGGCTTGACCTGGCATGACGAGGACAGCGACGTCGTGTGGCTCCTGGGCGTCGGTTGGCACGAGTCGGGCAGCCGCGGCGACGCATACACGACACTCAAGGCGCGCGACCTGGCGGGCACCCTGATGCCTGACGAGCACGACTACGTCGATCTCGAGATGTCGCTCGAGGACGCGGGAGCCTTCGTGGTTCAAGTCAGCGAACAGGCACCTGCGCTCGTAGCTCAAGCCCGACTAGCCGCCGGCCGAGAGGTGCGCGGGGTCATCGCTGGCCGCCTGGACCTCGGGGTCTTGGTGCAAGTAGTGGTTGTTGCGAACGAGGACGAGACGCTCGAGGAGATTTGGGTTGGTTTCGAGATGCCTCCTTTCGCTGGAGCCTGCGAGCTGCCGCCTCATCCCGAATGGATCCAGGTAGTGCTTGCGGCCATGGTCCCCGTCGAGATCACGATCGCTGATCTGGAATTCGGTGGGAGCTTTCCTCGCGAGGGCGGCTCAAGGCCGAACGAGATAGTCGTCTGCTGGCGGTCCTTCTGAAGCTGCTCCCGTCGATCACCGCCTTCACCAAGCACGCCTTCGCCAAGCATCTCGGCCCCAACGAACCACCGCCTCCATCAAGCATCTCTTCGATCACCAACCTCCGCCATCACCAACCTCCGCCATCACCAACCTCCGCCCTCACCAACCTCCGCCCTCACCAACCTCCGCCCTCACCAACCTCCGCCCTCACCAACCTCCGCCCTCACCAACCTCCGCCCTCACCAACCTCCGCCCTCACCAACCTCCGCCCTCACCAACCTCACTTCCTCCCAAGCTCCTTTCTGGACTTCACACCCTCGGCATCCATGGATTTGCCCCCTACCAGCGACTTCAGGCGAGTCGGCGGGAGCGGGCTCAATAGCCTGGACGCCCCAGTGCCTCCTTAATAGAGGCGGTCATCGTGGCGGCCTCCGAAAAGGAGGTGCGCCCGTGATCTCGATCCGCCGGATCAGTCTGGGAGGCGGGTTCCGCTACCTCATCGATTCGGTCGCAAGAGGCGACGGGACAACGGAACCGTCGTCCTCGCTCGCGGCCTACTACGCCGAGTCGGGGACCCCTCCTGGGGTGTTTCTAGGCGCCGGTCTCGCGGATCTCGACGGCGGAAAAGGGCTCGAGGCCGGCTCGCAGGTGAGCGAGGAGCACCTCTGGAACATGTTGGTCGCGTGCTCCGATCCCGTCAGCGGCGAGACAGTCGGATCGCTTCCGAGGAGGTCGGTGAGCGCCCCTGTCGCCGGCTTCGATCTTTGTTTCAGCCCGTCGAAATCGTTCTCGGTCCTCTGGGCTCTTGCCGATGATGAGACACGCGAAGTCATCGCGGATTGTCACCGCCAGGCGATCGACTACGTCATCTCCTACGCGGAGAAAGAGGTGTTCCACTCGCGTTCTGGCAAGAACGGGATCGTCGAAGAGGACATCACCGGGGTCATCGCGGCGTCATTCACCCACTTCACTAGCAGGTCGGACGATCCCCAGTTGCACAGCCATGTCGTGGTTTGGAATCGAAGCAAGTCCGTGTCGGACGGCAAGTGGAGGACCCTTGACTTAAGGGCCATCTTCAAGGCGACGACGACGCTCTCAGAGCTCCACCAAGGAGTCCTCTCGGACCTTTTGACCTCGGCTCTCGGGCTCGGCTGGGAGGCGCGGGGACGGCGTCACTCGGCAAAGCCGCGCTATGAGATCACCGGTGTCGCCGAGTCCCTCATGGCCGAGTTCTCGCGGCGTTCGGTTCAGATCGCCGAGCACTCCGCGCGACTCCGGGCCGAGTTCAACCTTGTCCATGAGAGGATGCCCACCGCTGTCGAGGACATGCGCTTAAATGCCGTGGCGACGATCGCCACGAGGCCCGACAAACAGAGACACAGTCTCGGCGAGCTCACCGACACCTGGCGCTCCCGGGCCGAAGCACATGTTGCAAAAGACGAGCAGCTGGCCTTCGTCTCGAGCCTCAAGAACCGCAGCGAGCTGCCTCTGCTACACGTCGACGATCTCGGCGAGGCGATCCTTTCCGATGCCGCCGAGACGGTCGTCTCCACGGTCGCCGAGCACCATTCCACCTACGGCCGCCAGAACCTTTTGGCCGAGGCGCACCGCATCTTGCACGGCGTGCGCTTCGCAGCTCCTGATGACCGGGTCGCTGTCGCCGAGCACATCACCGAGCTCGCCATCGCCCGCTCGGTGTGCCTCACCCCGCCCGCGTTGCACCACACCCCGGAGCGCTACATCCGCCCCGACGGCTCCTCGAGGCTCAGCCCGAAGAGCCACCTCGTCTACACGACAGGGTCCCTTCTCGATGCAGAGGCACGCCTCCTCGAAGCGGGCAGGCAGCTTGGTGGGCCACGGGTGAGCACGGCCGTGGTCGCCGATGTTGCCCAGGCGAATCTTCCCGGTCGCGACTACCGACTCAGTCTCGACCAGGCCCATGCCGTCGAGAAGATCGCCACCTCCGGACGCGTCCTTGACGTCCTCGTGGGTCCGGCCGGCACGGGCAAGTCAACTGCCATGGCGGGACTTCGCGCCGTATGGGAACAGGTCCACGGACCCGGGTCGGTCATCGGTCTCGCCCCTTCTGCGGTCGCGGCCGAGGTGCTCTCTGACGAGCTCGGGATAGAGACCGAGAACACCGCCAAGTGGCTCACCGAGTGGAGGCGCATCCCCCAGCTGACGGCGCGGCGCGACCGGCTCGCCCTCAATCTGGCAAGGCACGCCTACCCGAACTCTCCGAGCGCCGCCAAGCTCCGCGACAGCGTCGCCGAGACGAACCAGGCGATCAACGAGAGGCGCCTCAAGCCGGGACAGCTTGTCATGATCGACGAGAGCTCGCTTGCTGGGACCTTTGCCCTCGATGAGATCGTGGGCGCCGCGAAAGATGCCGGTTCCAAGGTTCTCTTGTTGGGGGACTTCGCCCAGGGTGGTTCGGTCGAAGCCGGCGGGGCGTTCTCCCTCCTTGTCAAGGACCGCGGTGAGCTCGTCGCCGAGCTGAGCGACGTGCGGCGCTTCGACTCCGAGTGGGAGAAAGCCGCGAGCATCGAGCTGCGCCTCGGAAACAGCTCCGCCATCGCCTCCTACGAGGCCCACGGCCGCATCAAGGCCGGTGAGCGCCAAGAGCTTCTCGACGCCATCTACGCCGCTTGGTGCTCCGACGTTGGAGCCGGAAAGGCGAGCCTCATGATCGCCGGGGACGCCGCCACCGTCACAGAGCTGAACGCCCGGGCGAGAGCCGGCCAGGTCGCCGAGGGGATTGTCGCCGAGGCGGGGCTATCAATCGCGGACGGGCAGACAGCCGGCGTCGGAGACGAGATCGTGACCCGCCAGAACAACCGGTTGCTTGGTGTCGGAAAGAGCTGGGTGAAAAACGGCGACCGGTTCGTAGTTTCTTCCACCAACCCCGACGGGACCATGGCCGTGCGGCGCAGCTCCGGGGGTCCTGAGGTTTTGCTGCCCGCCGACTACGTCGCCAGCCACGTCGAGCTCGCCTATGCCACGACCGCGTATCGCAGCCAAGGTCGCACGACCGACACCTCCCACACGCTCGTCTCTCCGTCGACGACTCGCGAGGTGCTCTACGTAGCCGCGACACGTGGGCGTGAGTCCAACATGATCTATGTCGACACGAGCTTCGATCCCGATCCCGCCACCGGTCACGACAACCTTTCCCCGCAGCAGAGTGCCGCCGAGGTGCTCGTCGGCGTGCTCGCCAACGAGGGTGCCGACCTCTCCGCCCACGAGGCTCTCGAGCTCGCCCAGCGCCGGGTAGAAGACTTCGCCGTCCTTGCCGCCGAGTACGAGACTTTGGCCGCCGTCGCCCTGCAGCAACGCTTCGACGAGCTGCTCGTCCGCTCCGGACTCGGTCCTGATCATCTCGAACAGATCCGCCAGAGCGCCACCTACGGACCGCTCCTCGCCGCGCTCAGAGACGCGGAATCACGGGGACTGGACGTGAACAGACACTTCCCCGAGTTCGTCACAGCCCGCGGCTTTGACGATGCCAGGGACCCGGTCTCGGTTATGAACGCTCGAGTGCGCCGATGGGCACAGGCTGCCGGATCGAACCACCGGCTATGTGTGAACCTCGTTGCGGGCCTGATCCCCCGCGCCGTCGGAGTCACCGATCCCGACATGGCCCGGGCGCTCGATGAGCGAGAGATCACGATGCAACGCCGCGCGCGGGAGCTGGCCGAGCAGGCGGTCGCGCAAGGCCAAGCCTGGGTCGGCTCGCTTGGCGTACCACCTTGCGAGCCCATCGCCAGGGAACGTTGGATGCACGCGGTCACGACCGTCGCCGCCTACCGGGACCGATGGAACATCCCCGCCGATCACATAGCTCTTGGCCCTGCTAGCCCTGTTGAATCTGTCGAGGCCCTCCGGGACCGGACGCGCGCCCGGGCAGCCACCGAGCTTGCGATCAGGCTCAGCGCGACACTCGCCATGCCCAGAGCCGAGTTCGCCCACGCGGTTGAGGGCGAGGCTTTCCGGCCGACTTTGACGATCTGAGCTCACGCGGCTCCCGGCGTAGAGAAGCACTCGAATCGGGCAAAAGGACTGTCGGGGGTTTGACTCGGCTGTTCGCTTTGCTCGGCGCTCAGGGGAGATAGTCGCTGATACCGAGCACCCTTCTTGTGTCGAGATCGACCATCAGGTGGCACTCGCGGACGTGATTACACAGAACCGTGAGCAGGGCCGTCTCCTTTTCCGTGAGCCCGGTGACCGGGTACAGCAACCTGAGCGAGCGTCCCTCCTGATCGGCGAGGTCAAACCAGCGGCGCCTTTCGTTGTAGTCATAGCTGACGCTGGCAAGCCTGCTCAGGTTCACCCGGGCGACCTCCGGGTGGTAGTGAATCCAAAGGGCGATAAGACCACGGGCGTGCAACGGGATCTGGCCTCGTACCCTTTGCACCGGCACCGTGAGCACTCCGCGATCAATCGATGCCAAGAATGCGTCGCCTTGTCGGAAGGCTGTGCACCTTCTGGACTGATGCCGTAACCGATGCCTGCACTCCGATGCCGTTCGGACTCGATCTCGAGGCGAACCATGCCGATGAGCCTGGAACCCTCTACGAGCTAGACGCCCAGCTGATAGCTACGCCGTGCTGTCTCGTGCGCTTCGGCGACGACAGAGGCTAACCAGGCTCGTTCCGCATCACGGTCTGGTTGGTCAATCGGCAAGAACCGAAAATACTCTGCACGCGAAGCCCACTCCCACGTCGCCTCGAAGTCGTCGATGTCGACCTCGCGAAGTCGAAGCCGCTCTCCTTCGACCAAGACAGGGAAGATGGTCGGGACCTCGCAAACCATGTCGGTAGTCTGCCCCTCGACGAGCCGCAAAGGGAGTTGAGTTGTCGGCAAACGAGGACCGGCAAAAGCCGGCGCCCCGGGCCTGTCATCGCCGACCTACACCCATCCCCAAGGCCGCCAGGCGGGCGAACGTGGGTACCTCTGTGCGGGCCTGAACGCGAACCCGCTACGTGGATGTTTGGTGAGACTATGAGCACGGTGCGCAATCTCGGCGCGATAGGTGCAGTGGTTCTCGTGTTGGCCCTCGCTGGCTTCACGAACCTCCACGGGTCGACGACGGGGCCGACAATGAGCCCAGCAGCCAGAACGACCTCGGTAGCCTCGAGGGGGAGTGGCGCATCGACGACTGCAGCGCAACCTCAGAAGGGATTTGTCGCAGCCCAGCTGTTCACGCCAACCAACAACGTCATCTACGTGGTTGGGACCTCCTCGGGACCCGAAGGCGGACGGGTCGAGCTATTCCGCAGCGACAACCGCGGCAGCAGTTTTCAACAAGAGGCCCTACCGCCGGCAAGTCGCCTGACGACCGTTTACCGCCACGGTAATCTCACCGTTCAGTTCCAAGGCGCGGAGCGAGGCGTCGCCATTGTCGGTTCCTCGCTCTTTGTCACGAGCGACGGCGGGAGATCTTGGTCCCACGCTCGCGGACCCATCAGCGGAACCTGGGTTTATCTCGCGAAAGGGAACACCGTCCGGATGGAAGCGGCCGGCTCGGTCGCGTATGTCGTCGTCATCCATTGCTTGAACGGCGACAGCTGCCCCTCCTACGGGCTGTACCGATCGACGAACTGGTTCTCCTCGTGGGTGGAGGAACCTGCGCCCGATAGCGGCAAGTTCAACGCGGCTGGAGGCATCGACCTCAGCGCTTTCGGGTCCGATGTTTGGATCCTCGTTGGCAACGGGGTGAGTCAGCTGACGCTCTTCGGCTCGACGAACGAAGGTCGTTCCTTCGAGAAGCTTGTCGCCCCATCCGCTATCTCTTGCGGGACCACGCCGTTCTCGGACCGTGTGCTGTGGATCTCCTGTTCTACAGGGATGCAGGTGGCTTTCTTTCGCTCCACGGACGGCGGAGCGCACTTGACCCGGTTACAGATCTTCGGCTTCGGCACCGATGGGACCCAACTGTGGCCGGTGTCCGCTTCAACGGCGTTCTTCCAGCCCGGGATCACCGCGGTGAGGCCGGGGTTTTTCAGGACGACCGACGGTGGGCGAATCTTCGTGAAGCTGAGGGGCTTACCCGCGGCCTTCGGAACTGTTGGGCAAGACGTCGCGAGCGTGTCCTTCGCTGACGATCTCGACGGTTTCGCCCTCTTGAGCACAGGTTTGATTTTCGGGACGTCTGATGGCGGTTCCACCTGGACGCCAGTCCTGCTGTAGCACAACCGCCGATTCGCCTCGTCGCCTCGTGGTGAACTTTGGGCGCGCCTCACCAAATGCGATTGGGCGCGACGCCCGAGAACGCTTTCACTGACTCTGATAATGCTGAGGTCGCTGGTTTGTGCCGAGTAGCCTCGCCCGGTCTCCGACCACCGTCACCAAGGATCAGGGCACCAAGGGTAGGAAGAGGCGGACTGCAGACCAGGTGCGGCCGGCGTTCGTGGAATGCCACAGGATCCCGGGAGGGCCATAGGCCCATACAGATCGCGGGCTCGTGAGAACCAGGGCCCCCGGGACCGTCTTGGCGCCCGGGCCGCTGAAGCTCAACCTTGCCCACTGCCGTCCACCATTTGCACTGAAGAGCATGTACTCGCGCCCGCTCGGTATGAGGTAGCACAGGACTGCGACGGAATCGCCGGCTACGGACACCGACACGATTGACGTAGACAGCTCGTTGCCGAGGGGCAAGTCGTACCAGGTGCGCCCCTGGTCGTAGCTGGCCGAGATCTCGTTGCCCGGGCACCCAGCGGCAACGGCGAGTGGTCCGTCGAAAGCGAACGAGATGGGCAGCACGCCCGTTTCGCCTACCTTGTGCCACGACCTTCCACCGTCCGAAGTGGCGAGCACCTCGTCCGAGCCGCACTGGCCCGAGCCGACGACCAAGCCGTCGCGCGCGTTGGCGAAGGCAACGGCAACTATGCCGATCTGAGCCAGGATCGGCACCTTCACGGTCTTGCCCGTCCGTCCCCCGTCGTCGCTCACCCAGAAGTCATCGTCACCATTGAGGATGACCGCCAAGCCCCCCGGGCCAAAGCTCAGCGAAGAGCCGTAATCCGAGCTCAGCGATACCCGTCCCATCGCCGCAGGCGGCCGGTACCAGGTGCGTCCGCCGTCATGGCTTATGTACTCACCTGCTTCGGTGTTCACCCACAGCTCGCGCCCGCTGCCCGCGACATTCAAGACAGCAGTTCGCGCGGGGTTGCCCACCTCCGACCATGTGCGACCTCCGTCCTCTGAGCGGAGGACGACGTCGCCGCCAGCAGCCGGCCCGCCGTTCATCAACCACACGCCGTGACTGCCGTCCACGACGAGACGGAGACCTGCAACCGCTTGCTCGGACCAATGGCGACCGCCGTCGGTTGTGATCCACAGGTGCCCGCCGATAGGGCCGCCGGCGCCTGCCGTCTGGCCGCCGTCAAGAGCGAAACCCTTCTCCAAGGTGACGAAGTCCACCTCGCCGAAGGGGTTGTAGTCGAGCGCCGGGCCTGGCGGTCCTGCGGATTGGTACACCTTTGCCCAGTGCTCGCCGCCGTCGGTCGTGCGGAACAGGTCGAGCTGCTGCCGGCCGGTATTGGTGTACTTCGCCCAGTCACCACCACCCGCGTAACCCTCGCTCGGAGTTGGGAACGAGAGAGCGTCGAGCCAGTCGTCGACGCACGTGCCTGGTACGGGTGACCATGCGAGACCGGAATCGCTCGTCTGCCAGATCTGACCGAGGCACTTGGAGCCGGAGCCGGTCGCAAAACCACGGCCGTTGCCCACAAATGCCAGGCCGCCTGTGGGCACCCCGCCCGGTAAGGCGACGCGCGACCACTTCCTCCCGCCATCGGTCGTGCGGAGCAGAGCAAGTGGCCCAGGGGTCATGAACGCGGCCTGGCCCGTCATCGAATCCGGCATGGCGAACCCGAGGCTTGGCGTGACGAAGTCAAACTGGTCAAAGGCCCACAGCGACCACAACGCCTGCTGCACATCAGAGTTCTCCACCCCGGGGACCAGGTCCGGGCTGAGGGCGACCTGAACCGTCTGCCAGGTGGCACCGCCATCGCTGCTCTCTATCAGGAAGGGTTGTCCCACCACTAGTGAGATCCCGGCGGCGATCACCTCACTGCCAACGGTCCCCACCCACGAGAGCGAGACCCTGCTCCGGCGCCAGACGGTCGTCCAGCTCTTGCCCTGGTCCCGGGTGCGCTGCACTTCGGCGACTGACCCTGCGCCCGTCGGAACGAGGGACTGGCTCGAAACGAGGAACCCGGTACCGCCTTGGGTGAACAGAAGGCCGCGCTCGTCCGGGCCTGGGCCCCAATTGGGTGCCTGCGGCGGTGCGGGCAGCCAGCTCGCGGCGTAGGACGTGATGTCCAGCGTCGGCGGCGACGATGGACTGGCGCCCACAGTCGCGGCGACGGGCATGAGGAAAGTGATCGCTGCAACTACCGGAGCGAGCCTTGCCATGTCCTAACACCTCGGTGCGACGGACGAAGTTGGGAATCGAGCGCCCCGGCGCCGACCCATTCTGGCAGGGACGCCACCGAGGAACTGATCGCGTCAGTGGCACTGTCGGCGGCACTCGCCGGGGGCTTCCAACCTTACGCCGAGATACAGAACAATCTGTACGCCCTGCCTAGATGACTGGCTCCGATTTGTCCTACCCCAGGCAAAACGATTGGTATTTCGGCGCTACGGCTTCGCCTCGACCCAGCGCAGCCATGCTGCCCGCCAGTCACGCTCCGCCTCGGCAAGACCGCCGAACCGTGAAGCAACCTCCTCCGCCGTCTCACTCGGCGGCTCACCAGGCAGTGGCAGTGGCCGCGGTCGCGTGTGTGGCGCCCAATACCTTGCCCAGGTCCGCTGAGCGTCTTCGCTCGCGACCTCACGTTGCAGGGCTGCGTGTTCGATGCACTCGGTGATCGCCAACTCGGCAAGTATCTGGTCCTCGAACCAGGCGGCCGTGTCACTGAGGCGAAGCACCTGGTTGACGAGTCGTTCTACCGCTTCTGTCGCCTTCGCGTGGCTCTCGTCGGCGAGTGCCATCTGAGCCCGCGTGGCTGCCTCCCACTGGCGCGGGCCGTCGCGGTCAGGAGGCCGTCGGGGGCTTTTGGAGTCCCGCAGCCGCGCGAAACGCCGCTGCTCCTCGAGGGTCGTTCGGATCAACTCCTCGTGCGCGGCCAAGCCTTCTATGGGCGGAAGCTCCCACTCCTCCGGTTCGGGCTCTCGTTGTAGCTCGGCTTGCTCACGAAGTGCGTGCTCGAACGCATGGCGACCGGCGATGAACGGCTCGAGGCTGTGGATCCGTTCGAGGCGCAGCTCACCGAGGGTGCGCTCACGTGAGATCACGAGCACGTCGAGGAGCGCGGAGTCGAGCTCGAGCTGGAACTCAAGCGACCAGGCTCGGCGGCCAGCGCGGTAGCGCGCGGGCACCTGCTGGTCGCCGATCGCGACCTCGACGTCCACCGCGTTGGCTATTTGACCGACGGCGTCGCCGCCGTCATCCTCGTCCCAGTGCTCAAGCTCCTCGGTCGACGACCGGCCAAAACCGACGGGCCTGTCACGCTCGAGTAGTCCGGTTCTCACCATCACGAGCGGTCTTGGATGCTCGAAGCCGTACGTGAGGGTGACCGTCGTGAGCGTCTCGCCACGCATCGCGACACCACCGAGCGCGCTTGGCGTCGGGACGTCTCCGGCGAGGCCGATAACGGGAAAGGTCGCTGTACGGACCGCGGCGTCCATCACCTCGCGCATACGGGCTGAGCGCTCGCGCATCGCGTCGCGCTCTGGTCCGTGGGGGACGCGCCTCACGACACTGATCGTCTCAGGGCAGCGAAGCACGGTCAACCAGCGGGTGTGCGACCGCTGTCGGAGAGACATTGCCGAGGGTCGACGAGCGCAGATCACCCGCTCGATGTCGGCCGCGGCAACTCCATCGACTACGAGGAGCGTCGAGCGACGGCTTCGTGCCCATGTGCGAGCAACTCCTCAGTGTGGTGAGCCGCTCTGGCGGCAGGCCCGCTCAACGGTGGCCGATTCCCAGCGCTCCGATCGGCACCGGCTCTCCGGCTCCTTTGGGGCAGATCCATGACGGAACTCCCGCCATCACCGCCGCGTCCATGGGATGCACTCCGTGTGTTCTACAGATTGGGAACGGTACGTGACCGGTACCTTCGATGAGACCTTCTTGGACCGTGTCGGCGACACGGACGACGACTTCCGTCCAACCGAGATCGGCCTGCTCCCCCCAGCTGAGGGCGGCCTGACTCGTAAGCGCGATCGCCGAGTGACCGCCAGAGTCGAGGACCCAGCCCACAACGGGGACGTCGCCAGCGGCCCTCGGGCGCCAGGTGGGTCTCCAGATTGCGAGCTGGGCGGACAGTTCGTCGGGCGAGCCAACGACAATGACGATTGCACCCTGCCCGAGCTCGGCCTCGACGTCGTTCATCACGAGGGTGACTGCCGCGCGGGTCAGTTCGAGTTCATCAGTTGCCGCGCACACCAGCAGCAACGGTACCGCTACGCCATAAATCGATCGATCAGACTCAGACTGTCGCGGCGTCAAAGAGGTGCAAAAGTCCTGCGGCTCGGGACCCCGCTATGTCCAGGCAACGCCGGAGGCGAAGCGGAATGAGGCTCTGGACCGCGGCTGCCACGTACCCCGTCCCGGCCGACGAGGCAACGTTGGCGGATCAGGACGGCCTCACGAGGGCGTCTATGGTCGCCAGCGAAGACGGAAGGTGTAGCGGCGGATGCCGACGTAGCGATTGCCGAACCAGGTCCGGGCACCTGGCCCGACTGTGTTGAACCAGAGCTGAAACAGGAGATTCGACCGCAGGTGTCTGGCGATTCCAGAGCGGTGCATCGCTTCGATGTGCTTGAAGCGCAGACGGTCCATGGTCTTGCTAAGCGGGGTCCGGATCCGCCCCAGCCAGTACGCCTCCAAGGCTTCGAGTTGTTGTCTTGAGAGGTCCTCCCGGCGGGCAAGTCGGTTCACGTGGTCGACCTCTATGTCGCGAAGTGCCCAATAGTCCGCCCAGCGGTGAACCTTGCCGAAAGGCACGCGGGCGAAACGTTCATCCAAGCTCCGGATGACCTCCTCGGTTCGCTCGCCGAGGTCCGGGGCAGGCGGCGGAGGGGGTTCTCGACTGTCTAGACGCTCAAGGCTGACCACACTGAGCGGAACGTCTCGGCTGTCGATGGTTATAGTCGCAGCTGGCACCCGGCCAGCGGCCGCCCAGTAGCCGTCGCCGAGATCGCACATCTCGAACCGAGTTTCCTGGGCGTCCACCACGATCGTCGTCGGCCTCCATTCCACGTCGCCAGGGCGAGGAGGGGAACCGACCCTGTCCCAAGCGGCGAAAGCGGCCTGTCCGCGCGACGAAGCCAAATATGTGTTCATCGGAGCCCAGTCACGGATCTGCTTGAACTCCTCATCATCGCCCGGCCGGTACGACGTGATCGTGATCGATCCGCCCTCGGGACCGGTGAAAGTCAAGCCCTCCGACATCAGAAACGCCCTGGTTTGGCGTCCGCTGCCGAGCAATCCGATGTTCCCGTGCCCGCCTCCCCGACCGCGTTCTAGACCAACCACGCCGTAAAGGACAATTTCGGCCTCAGCCGAAGTTTCATGATCTTCCACGAACTACCCCGCTTATTCTCCGACACCATCAAGCGAACACCCGGGAGGGACTCAGTCATAGTGTCCGATCTGCGCTCCTGGCGTTCAGGCGTCCCCATCCTGGCCCGGTGGTGCAGATCGAGGCTATGGCGCGGCAGCCGATCGACGCCCTGATAGGCCGCGAGCTTGGGTACCGACTCGCCGAGATGGACGGCCAGGAATGGAGCGGAGAGCGATACCCGATGCCTTGACTCTCAGGGGCAGCCCCCTCGGCTAGGAGGTCGAACGCCGCTTCCTCTCACAATTGTCGGCTGCCGGTCACCGCCATCTGATTCGACCCAGGTTCAGTCTCACGATGCGACGACCGGTCGATAGTGGCAAGCTGCGAAGAGGCCAAGTCTCGCCAGAAACGTCCATTGCTGGCCATTCGTGGGACTAGCTGCTCACCCGAGCTGTTTGCTGAACGGCAGGGCCGCATTAGCAGCGCAACCGAATGCGGCTCACGTTCAGGGTGCTGAGAGCGCCCAGTCTTGGGAACGCGACCAATACGACCCGTCCGGGGTCCCATTTGCTCGGGAACCGACCACAAGGGAGTTCAATTCGTGTTCTGGGCTGAGGAAGCCGGGAACGTGGTCACCGGCGCACCGTTGGACGCGTGGTACGGCGATGCCATCGGCTCCGGGCGCACCACGGCTCACCTGAGCCGGGCCGCCTCACCACCCGGCTTTACGGGGCGCTTTCGTCCGCCAGCCGCCACCGTCGCTCCGGGTGGTGCTCTTCGGATACCCATAGCGTCGGGGAGCCAGCAGACTCCAGAACATCCGAGAGCCAGTACGACATGTCGGGGTTCCAGCCGGCCAGAAAAGTCGAACTTCCGGTGTCGACAGCTAACGCGCGTCCGGACGTCGTGAGGTATCCGTTAACGGTGAGGTGCACCACCTCGTAGTCCTCGGCCACGGCCAGCCAGTCGGGAATAACCCAACGACGGTCGAGTCCCGTCGCCAGCGACCAGTGCGCGATGCGCTTGCCCGTCACGTCGACGCCGTAACGCTCGACGAGCTCCATCCAATCATCGGGGCTGTCGATTTCGAAGACACGAACTGGCATTCGGGCTCGAACCGGCCAGCACAGCGCGGCGAGCGCTCCGAAGCTGTCTTCCTCGAGCAGGAGCTCAACGGCACCGAGACCTGGACGCGATCGCGTCGTTCCGGCGACCCGGGGCAGGGGCTCGCCGTAGCGTTTGATGTCCTCCACGGTGAAGAACGAGACGGGAGTGGACCACCATGGACCGCCGACCCACTGCCCCCGATGGCGTCTGCCGGGGCCGGTTGTCCTGTTACGCCAGGCCTCGAGGACAACCTGAGCTCCGCTGAATACCGGAGGACGAATGGAACCGTCCTCCCGCCTGTCTACGTAGACCTGCTTCGAAGGATCGACCGGATCGGACCACCATTTCGCTGCCGCGCCGCGGCGATGCGCGTGGCCACCGGGGCGAGTGCGGCCTGAATCCGCGGATCGGCGAGGGCAAGATCGAGCGCATCTGGATCTTGGTAATAGCGAGCCGCCCCAACAGAGTCGGCGACGCACTCGAGCAGAAGCTCTTCGTTCTCCGGATCGTCGAGCGCTGCGAGATTGACCGCCGGGAGCGAGGAATCGAGGACCCTCAGCATCTCGTCCGGATCGGGGTCAAACCTTGCCTGTCAGAAGGGAGAGGAAGACTGATCAGCTTTCAGCCGATCAAGGACCACCCAGCAGAGAAGACGCCCGCGCGGGCCTGTCTCGAGACCTCCGCCGAACCGCTCCGCAACCACTCAGAGGAAGTTACTGGCGGGTCTCGCTCCGCTGTGCGGGCAATCGGGATGCAGCACCATTATCCCGGAGCTCTCAGTTGAGCGGCCAGAGGTCGACGAGGTTGACTCTCCCGTCGAGACCCTCTCGAGCCTGATGCCGCAACTCGCTCGCCCCTGCTGTCCCCGCGACTGATGACCAATCCATCGCGCGTTTATCGCGCGGACGCTGACATTCCGGGTAGTTCGCCAGCGTGTGGATAACTCTCTGAGCTGCTGTAACACAACGCTGTAGTTCGCCAAAATACGCCCAAAAGTGGTTTGCAACCAGGGGGTCAGGGGTTCAAATCCCCTCAGCTCCACCCGTTGTCAGAAACATAACGTTCTCCCTGTTGGCAGGCCGATTTTCGTGTCCGATCGCTCTAGCAGGTTCATTTCGTTGTTCAAACCCTTTGGGCCCATTGGCCAGCTGACGTCACCTCTGTGAGCGCGAGCCGTCTAGACGAAGCCCAGACGGCTCATAGGGCACTCGACAATGGATCAAGGCAGGACCAGGCCGGGAAGACAGGACCCGAAGGTATAAGGCTTCGGCTTCAACGTCTTGAAGGTGTAGGGCTTGCCCGCGTAGGTGAAGTTGCCGAGCTGTATCTCGTAGTTGCCACTGAGCGAGTAGAGAGCTTGGTAGGTCGAGCAGTTGTGCTGCTCCACGACCTCCCCGCCGGTGGTCTGCCCGAGACTGGCAACGAAGGCCAGGCAGTAGAGCGCGTTGAGGCTTTTTACCCCGAGCCCTGCGCAGAGCTTGAGCTGGACCGCTACCACAAGGCCTGATGCAGCGAAAGCAAACTCCGCCGGCTTGGCGAACGAGCCGTGAATCGAGTCGCCCGAGCCGCTGCCCGCCACATTCCTCTGTCCGCTCTGGGCCAAGGCGTTCGACGCGCCGAACGTCACTGTTTGCCCGCCTGAGAAGACTGAGTTCTTCCCCGGGACGACGACCTTGAAGTACAGGGCTAGGCCGACTTTCCCGTACAGAGGCGCACCGCAGGTTGTCGGCGGGCATAGGGGGAACTCGAAGTCGAAGGGGACCCTCAGCACTGGGGGATCCGCTGCGGCCTGTCCGCCGCCCCCTCGGGCCGCCGTCCAGCTGAACGTCAGGTTGCCGACCAGGCCGGACAACGAGTAGGAGCTCGTGACCACGCGGCCGTTGACGACGGTGATATCCGTGGTCATGTCGCTCCACCGGAGGTTCCCGTCCACGGAGAACGAGAGCGTTATACCACCCGTACGGGAGCCGGCGCAGGCCCCAGGCTTGCCAAGAGCACCTAGCTTCTTGCTTGTGAGCTGGTAGCAGATCTGACCGCTGAAGCTCACGTTGTCGCCTTCTGAGCCCGGCGAGAACGCGATCGTGTAGGTGAACTTCCCTATGGTGAAGGTGTACGAGAAAACGACCGGCTGGCAGCTCACTTGCGGGCAGGGTTCGTCGTAGGCATCGAGCTCGGCGGACGCCGTGCGGCTGTGTCCGACGGGCAGCCTGTAAGCGGAGCTCGACGCCGCAGGGGTTGTGGAGCCGCCCAATACCGCGCCGAAGCCGGAGGCGAAGTCGGGCGGTGACTTGATATCGATCTGGCCGGACTGCACGAGATCGGTGAGCATTGCCGGCGTGGTGTGCACGACGAGCTTCCCGCCGACGTGGTCGACGCTCGTGACGTTGGCGACGTCGAAACCCTCGAGGAGCATGACCTTTCCGGGGGCGAGCTCTCCTAGCGGACCGGGATCGCCCGAGAAGGTATAGGACGAGCCGTCGGCCGATACGCCGACTAGGTCGTTCTCTACGATCGTCGGATCCACCGCGACTGTTCGGGAGGTGTAGGTGACGTGGCTTTGCGAGGTGGCACCTGGATCGACCGCCTCGATGGGGAGCCCCCCGACCACGTGTGCCCTTCCCGTACTCCCCGAGCTGCCGATACCCCCGCACGCGCTGAGACAGGCTACGCACGCAGTCGCGAGGAGCACCGCCCCCTTCCGCGTTAGCGTCGTCGCTGGCACCCTCGGCAGCGCGGAGTCCATCTCGGCCTCCCCTCGAGTTGCCCTTGTCGCCGAACTGGTGGAGCCGACAAGAAGCCCGGTCACGCGCCTGCCCGGGCGTAGCAAACGGGTCAGCACCCTGCCAATAGTTCTCATGCCGATTGGTAGTATAGGAACCAGCATCCAACACACCCCACCGACCGCTCTCGAGAACCGAGGTCCCATGCGATTGCTGAGAGTGATGACGCTCGCTGCGGTCGCCATCGTCGCCGCCGCATGCAGCTCGGGATCCCCGAGCTCGGCTCCCTCGACGACTGCAGCGCCGCCGAGCACAACGATGACGACCTCGACGAGCGTACCGAGCGCTCAAACCTCGTGGAAGGTGACGTCGCTGAGTGACACCAACGCCTTGGACGCCGTGTCGTGTCCGTCCACGAGCTTGTGCGTTGCCGTTGACGATGGCGGCAATGCGCTCGTGTCCACCGATCCGACCCGTGGCGCGTCGGCCTGGACGGTGGCCGATGTGGACGGGACCAACTCGCTGAACGGTGTTGCCTGTCCGACGCCGAGCCTCTGCGTTGCTGTTGACAACACCGGCAACATCGTCACCTCCACCGATCCGACCGGTGGCGCATCGGCCTGGACGGCGACCGACGTCGACACCAACTACTTCCTCGATGGCATCTCCTGTCCGAGCGCCTCGTTCTGTGTCGCCGTCGATGAGGAGGGCTACGTCGTCACCTCCACCGACCCGACCGGCGGCGCTTCGGCGTGGGTCAGCGGCCGCCGTGGACGGCGCCAACGGCTTCGACGCGGTCTCCTGTGCCAGCGCCCGGCTCTGCGTCGCCTCGGACGACCACTCGCACGTGCTCGCCTCCACCAACCCCACCGGTGGCGCTTCGGCGTGGGTCGCGGCCGCCGTGGACGGTGCGACCGACGGTTCCAACACCCTGGGCGCCGTATCCTGTCCGAGCCCGAGCCTGTGTGTCACCTCTGGTTCAGGAGCCGCCGGCGAACCAATTCTCACCTCCACCGACCCCACCGGTGGCACGTCGGCCTGGACGAGGACAGCTGCCCCTAACAACGTCCCCTTGGAGACGATCTCCTGCCCGAGTACCCGGCTCTGCGTGGCCGAGGACCCGGCTTTCGACATGATCACCACCACCAATCCCACGGGGGGAGCCTCGGCCTGGAAGGCGGTCGACGAGGGCCAGCCCAACCACATGGGCGCCGGCGTCTCCTGCCCGACCCTCCGTCTCTGTGTCGCCGTGGGCAACGACGACGTACTCACGTCCACCAACCCCTGAGTCCAGAGAAACCCAATGACGGAAACGACCGTTGCGCCGGTCAGGAGTCGGGGACCGCGGCTGGCCGCGGCCATCATCACCTGCATGATCGCAAGCGTCGTGGCCAGCGCCTGCTCGACCAGCTCACCGACGTCGAGCCCGTCGACCAGCTCACCGACTTCGAGTCCGACGACCAGCTCAGCGACGTCGAGCCCATCGATCTCGAGCCCATCGGGGGCGGGCGGTGCATGGTCCGCCGCCAAGAGCATCGGCCCGGGCAACGGTCTCGTGTCAGTGTCGTGCCTGTCGGCCTCGTTCTGCATGGCTGTCGACGGCGATACGAATGTTCCTTCATGGCACAGCTAGGGGTTACCGTCCCTACCCTCGGACGAACCGACGGGCAGGCCGACCGGTCTTACGTCGCCGCGCGTCCGCTGAAGGGGCTCTTGGACGACCGAACCGACGGGGTTAGCCATCCAAGTTCGACTGCTAACTATCGGGAGCGGTGTACCCCGCTCAGATCCGAAGAACCGATATGCCGCCCAACCAGTCGTCCTTCGATCCCAGACTGATAATCGACCAGTTTGAGATTAAGGCGGCGACCGGCTACTTGCGGCCCTTAGCACAACGAAGCGTCACTCAACCTACGAGCGCGACGACTGCCTTCGGCAACAGTGGGCGAGCGAAGAGGAAACCCTGACCCTGGTCGCAGTCCAGATCGGCAAGCGTGTCGAGCTGCTGGCTCGTCTCGATGCCCTCGCCAACCACGGTTATACCGAGCGCGTGGGACAGCGCCATCACCGCGCCGACGATCTCACGGTCGCGGGGGCTTCGGTCGATCTTCGCCACGAAGCTCCGGTCGATCTTCAAGACGTCGACCTTCATTCGCTGCAGGTGGGCGAGCGAGGAGTAGCCGGTCCCGAAGTCGTCGAGGGCAAGGCGTACTCCCAGCTTTGAAAGGGCCGACAAAGTCTCCTGGATATCGCCCCACTCGCCGACGAACGCGGTCTCGGTCATCTCCAGGCAGAGCCGCGCGGGTGCGATGCCGTGGCGACGGATCACCTCGGCGACGTGCCCGGCGAACCCGGGGTCTGACAGCTCGGCACCCGACACGTTGACGGCCATGGTGAAGGCGGTTGGCCAACCGTCGCGGGACGTCCACTCGGCAAGCTGGCGGCAGGCCTCGTCCAGGACGAACGAGTCGATCCTGCCGATCAGCCCGTGCTGCTCCGCGAAAGGGATGAAGTCGTCCGGGAGCACGATCCCGCGCTCGGGATGGCGCCAGCGCACCAGCGCCTCGACCCCGACCAACGATCTGTCCTCCAAGGACAAGACCGGCTGGTAGAGAAGGAACAGCTCCTCGTCGTCGACCGCACGGCTCAGCTCGGTCTGGAGGAGGTTCGCTCCGGTGGGGATGCGCTGGGCACGGTCGAAGACCCGATAGCGGTTCCGACCGGTGTCCTTAGCTTCGTACATCGCCTCATCCGCGTCGCGGATCAGCTGCTCGGGCTCGGCGAGGGGATCCCGGGTGACGACGATCCCGACGCTGCAGGTGATGGAGAGGTCGCGCCCATCCTCGGCGTAGGGGGCGCGGACCCCCCGGACGATTCGATCGGCGATGAGACCGACGTCATCGTCATCGCGCAGCGCCCCGCACAGCACGACGAACTCGTCGCCACCGAGGCGGGCGACGGTGTCGGCATTCCGAGAGAGGAGGGAGAGCCTACGGCCGACCTCGGCGAGCACCTGGTCGCCGGCCTCGTGGCCGAACGCGTCATTGATCGCTTTGAAGTGGTCCAAGTCGACGTAGAGGACCGCCAGCCGACCCGGCTCGCGTTCCAGGGCGGCAAGGGCCTGGGACAGCCTGTCCATCAGGGCGGCCCGGTTCGCCAGACCGGTCACCGGATCGTGCAGGACCTGGTAAGCGAGGGCGTTCTCCGCCGTGATCTGCGCGGTCACGTCACGGGACATTCCGAACGTGCCAATGATCCGGCCTTGCGCATCACGAAGCGGCATCTTCGTGGACGAGACCCAATTGTGCGGGCGGTCGTGAAAGGTCTCCCTCTCCAACTTGCCCACGACCGGCGCGCCGGTGCGGATGATCCTCTGCTCGTCCTCGAAGGCGGCCGTGGCGTGTTCCTCACTGAAGAAGTCGAAGTCAGTCTTGCCAACTATCTCCTCCGCGGTGCGCTCCGGAGCGACCGCGGCGATCCAGCCTGCGCTAACCAGGACGAACCTGCTTTGGAGGTCCTTGAAGTACAGGCACTCCTCTGTGGTGGACAGCAGGTTGTCCATGCAGGTGCGCTTGAGCCCGCGCAGCGTGTCGCTTTCCCGGGACTTGTGTTGGCGCGGCTCTGTTTCGGTCATCTCGGCTCCTGCGGGGGGATCTGTAAGTACCATCGACCGATTCGCTGAGAATGCTTAACACGCGGAAAACGGGCCTAATACGACGTCTCCTCCACAACGCTCAGGTCTACGAACTCTGGAGCGCCGTCGAAGATCTCCGCCATGGTTGCCCTCACAGCTTGCAGTCCCTCTCGGCGTCGCTGATCGTTCTCGCGCCGCGAGCCTTATCCTCGCTTTCGAAGACGACCAGCATGTAGACATGGCTCGGGTCCTCCTCGTCCCGCATTGCCGTCGAGCGCAGCAGGCCTGAACCTGGCTGTTCGGCTGACCGCAACTGCTCGAGCAGTCGCGGGAGGCCTTTTTCCGCGCCCGGCCTCAGGCGTGTCTTTATGAGTTGTGCCCACATATCGGCATCGTCTCCGCTGTCACGCCGTGGCGTAACGCTCGAGCCCGGAAGCCAGCAGGTCCTCCGGTGGCAGGGCAACTCGATAGTGCACCGATGCGTCGAAGTTGAGCATGAGCGGCTCGGTGACATGGGGCACCTGGCGGGCGCTCTCGATCTCGATGATCATGGTGGCTCCGCGCCCAACCCCGCTGTCAGTGAAGTAGACAGCCTCGGGCCTGATCGCGTCCAGGACCTCACCGATCTTCTGCCCCGCGGTGCCCTCGCGGACATAGGTGTTGAACGGCTCCGTTGGAAAGCTGACTTCGACGATGAATTTCATCGGACCCCCCCATGAAGTCGACCGGCAGGAAGCCGGTCGATTGCGAGGAAAGCTAGCAGGTCGCCTCGAACGGTTCACGTGGTCCGGTTCCGATCCAGAGGCGACCGCAAACCCGGGGCCATTGTTGGACGAATGACGAGGGAGATGCCCGAGCCCGACCGCGGCGACCACAGTCCGGCGACCGGATGGTCGCCTGGATCCCGTCGTCTGAGGTGACGCAGTGACATGAGACAGCGCCCTTCCTTGTCACGACTGTTGCAAACGAGCGGCTGCCGTGAGCCTGTGCCGCCCACGAATAGTTGCGACTCGGTTACCGCATGAAGCGGGGAGTCGCGTGCCACCGACGCTCGGCCTTGTCGTCAGCCGGGCACGACCCCGTGGGAGAGGCAGGCCTCTCCTTTGCCGCGAGCAGCCTCCCAAGCGCGATGCCGAAGGCTACGCTCGCAATCGCAGCCTGACCGCGGCACGGGCTGATGCCGCCCAGCGGTCCCGTCTTCCCGCATCGTTGCGCGACGGGCAACCGAGTATCCGCAACGGCTCAGCGGGCGCCTGGGTGCTGGAAATGGCCATGGAGCTTGATCAGTCAGCTGACCTGTTCGCCGGCGAGCTTGGCCCCCAACTTGAATGCCTCTTCGTTGATGGGGATCATGGCGCACTTTTGCTTGAGTGTGGCTCGGATGGCCGTCAGGAACGTTTCCTCCGGAAACACCTTCGTCGCCCCCTGTAGAGCGCCCAGTGCGACGACGTTCTTCACCAGCACAGCACCGAGGTCGTTGGCGACGCGGGTGAAGGGCACTGCCACGATCCTGATCCCGGCGGCGAGGCCTTCTGGCCGGGCACTGATGACCGAGCTGTCGTAGATGACCATCCCGCCGCGCTGCACGGTGGGACCGAATTTCGCGAGGCTCGGAGTGTTGAACGCCACCAGCACGTGAGGCTGAGGCGCGGCCGGGGACATCACCTCTTTCAAGGCCACATGCACGTCGGCATAGGACGTGCCGCCGCGAGACTCGGGGCCATAGCTGGGGATGTGCGTGGAGTCATACCCTTCGTTGATGGCGCTGCGGGTGAGGATCATCGCCGCGGTCTGGGCGCCATCGCCGCCGGAACCCGCCAGCTTGAAGCCGATGTCCTCGGGGTCGAGGTGCGTTGGGAACCCTTCGGCGAAGCGACGTGGGCGTTCGGTGGTCGCGCCCAACGCCACCAGCGCCTCCTCCGGATCGAACCGGGCCGTTGGGATGACCGGGACGGCCACTCCAGCCGTGGTGTCCTTCTTCACACCGAGTGGGAAGACCGGCGCCATGTTGTCTCTCACCCAGTCTTGGGCGGCCTCGGGCTCGAGGCCGAGATGGACCGGACACTCGGAGAGGACCTCGACGAAGGCAAAGCCGGTGCCGGCGACCTGAAGTTCGAGCGCTCTCTTGATCGAGCGCTTGGCGTGGGTCCGCCGTCTGTTGTCGTAGAGCGCGACCCGCTCGACGTAGACGGGTCCGTCCAGGACAGAGATCAGCTCAGCCATCTTCATCGGTTGGCCGGCCAGGGGGGTCCGGCCCTTCGGCGTGGTGGTGGTTCGCTGTCCGATGAGGGTCGTGGGGGCCATTTGACCGCCGGTCATCCCGTAGATGGCATTGTTGATGAAGATGACCGTGATCGGGATCCCGAGCTGCGCCGTGCTCACGATCTCAGCGAGGCCTATCGACGCGAGATCACCGTCTCCCTGATAGCAGATCACGATCGAGTCCGGATTCGCCGTCTTGTGGCCTATCGCGACCGCCGGAGCGCGGCCGTGCGGGGCCTGTGTGTTCCCGACGTCGAAGTAGTAGTACGAGAACACTGAGCAGCCAACCGGCGAGACCAGGACAGTGCGGTCCTGGACACCGAGCTCGTCGATGGCTTCAGCCAGGTACTTCTGCGCTAGCCCATGCCCGCAACCCGGGCAGTATGTCGTCGAGTGCGCGTCGATGCCCTCACCACTGGCGTGGCGCTCGAACTCGCGGTAGAAGACCGAAGTCGACATCAGCGGACCTCCTCCAGAGAAAGCACGTGCTCGACGATCTCGCCCTGCGAAGGGAGGACCCCACCCATGCGACGGACGTGGCTCATCGGTGGCGGTACATGTACGTCCGCGTGGCTCAGTGCCAGCCGCAGTTCGTCTTCCAGCTGGCCGCTGCTCGCCTCGACGACGACGAGGCGCTTCACTCGCTCGAGCAGAGTGCGAAGGGCCTCGATCGGGAAGGGCCATAGCGTGATAGGGCGGAAGAGACCCACCTTCAGCCCCGTGTCTCGCAGCTCCTTTATGGCGCCTCTCGCGAGCTGAGCCGGTGTGTTGCAGGCCACGAGAAGGATCTCGGCGTCATCACACCGGTAAAGGTCGGCCCGCTGTTCCTCGGCCGTCATCCGTTCGTACTTCTCGTTCAGGCGCACGTTGTGCTGCTCGAGCCCGATCTCGGAGAGGTCGAGCGAGCAGATCAGGTTGCCCCGGTGCGAGCGGTCGCCGAACACAGCCCACTCGGGAATCCCGGGCTTGACCATCTCGCGCGGCAGCCGCACCTTCCCGGTCATCTGGCCGAGATAACCGTCGCCGACGATCACGACAGGATTTCGGTACTTGAAGGCGAGCTCGAACGAGAGCATCGCGAGGTCCAGCATCTCTTGCGGTGTTGCCGGGGCCAGCACGATGGCGTGGGTGTTCCCGTGGCCCAGGCCACGGCAGACCAGCTTGATGTCCGCCTGTTCGGGCCCGATGTTGCCCAGCCCTGGCCCGCCGCGCATGATGTTCACGAACACCGCGGGAATCTCTGCCCCGACCATGTAGGAGATCCCCTCCAGCATCAGGCTGAAGCCAGGAGAGCTGGTGAAGGTCATGCAGCGCTTCCCGGCGCCGCCTGCCCCGTACATCATGTTCACAGTCGCAACTTCGCTGACTGCCTGGATGAAGACGCCGTCGAGCTCGGGCAGCACCCTCGCCATCAGCTCAGCGCCCTCGGTCGATGGGGTGATCGGGTAACCGAAGACGTGGCGGCAGCCGGCAAGGACAGCGCCAACTGCCGCTGCGTACGTCCCTTTGACGATGAGCGGCTCGCGTTCCGGCAACGGGACCGCGGTGTTCGGCCAGGGCTCCGGCTGTGGTGCGTCGAAGGGACGGGGGCCCAGCATCGTGGCGGGGTCGATCAACTCGAAAGCGGCCGCATCTTCTTGCGGTCTCAGACCATAGGGCTCCGGACAGGCGTCGAAGCAAAGACCGCAACCATTGCACTGCGACAGGTCGAGAATGATCGGGATCAGTCCCGTCTCCGGGTTGATCTCGGTACCCATCGTGATGCAGGCCTTGCTGCACGAGCTGATGCAGCGTCCACAGCCCTTGCAGTACTGCGGCAGGACGAAGGGCTTGGGTCGATCGGCCACCCTGGTCATGGCGTTACCTCCTGGAGGGGCCGGCATGATGCCACGCAGATACTCCCGGCACCCACGCTCTCTTGGCTACAGGGCGCGTCCACGATCTCGTGGGCGCGGCGCGTCTCGAACCGGCCGCAGTGGTGCTGCGTCCGTCACAAGTGAGAGTAGGCCCCCGGACACGGTGCGACGTGTTCCTCTGATCGCTGAGACCGGACAAGACCTTCTCACCATTTCTATCTTCGACCCACAGACGTCTGTGGGGTAGGCCTTTATGTCGCCCCATGCGGGGCCGAAAGACTCTTTCCACAGTCCGAGTCTCAAGACGCGTTCGGCATCGATGTGTATTAGCAGGTCAGCTGGCCCGCCGATCTCGTCTGTCGTGCCTCACCACGGCCCCGAGCAATCTTGACAAGGGCGCGAGGTGAGAACTCCGAGTGCCCTTCGACCCTACAACGCCGGTGGCAACTGCAGGAGACTGGAGGGGTGAAAGGCCTGCACAGGGGATCGGGGACATGAGCGAGGCGAGTGCCGCGGTCTCGGAGGAAGTCCTGCGCATCGCTCGCCGTGTCGGGATCCACACCCTTGAGGGCGCCGACACCGAGACAGGTCGGTATCTCGACGCAGTGCTGCGGGACCGGTCCAGCGCGGCACAGGCCGCGCTCGACGGGTTCCTGCGCCCCCATTCCATCGCCGTGGTCGGGGCCAGCGCAGATCCGAACACAATCGCTGGCCTGCTCTTCGGCAACCTGGTTGACAGCCACTTTGGCGGGGTCGTGCTACCGGTGAACAAGAAACATCCCACGGTGCAGGGTATCGCCGCCTATCCGGATCTGGCCTCGTGCCCAGTAGTGCCCGACCTAGTCATCGTCTGCGTGCCGGCCTCCGCCGTTCCCGCAGTAGTCGCCCAGGCCGGCGCCCTCGGCGTCAGGGCGGTGTGTGTCATCTCAGCCGGGTTCGCGGAGACCGGTGCAGACGGGGCCGCTCTCCAGGCCGACCTCGAGCGAGAGGCTCGAGCAGGCGGTGTGAGGCTCGTCGGCCCGAACTGCACGGGGATACTCAGCGGCGTCGCCGACGCAAGGTTCAATGCGACCTTCAGCCGGGCTGTCCCCCGGCCAGGCAGGACGTCCCTGCTCAGCCAGTCGGGCGCGATCGGGCTTGCCGTGCTCGAAGCGGCGGAGATCCGCGGTCTCGGGATCGGTGGGTTCGTGTCGGTAGGCAACAGCATGGATGTTGCGAGCAACGACCTGCTCCTGTACTGGGGTCAAGACCCCGCCACCGATGTGATCCTGCTCTACCTGGAGGAGATCCAGGACCCGAGGTGGTTCATCCGAACTGCCCGATGGGTCGGCAGGCGGGTCCCCCTAGTGGTTGTGAAGGCAGGTCGGACAGAAGCCGGCTCTCGGGCGGCGGCGTCGCACACCGCGGCGCTCTCTGGCGGTGACGCGGCGGCGAACGCCCTGCTCCACCAGGCAGGCGTCATCCGCGCCGAGTCCATCGAGGAGATGCTCGACCTCGCCACCATGTTGAGCTCGCAGCGGCAGTTCCGAGGACGCCGAGTAGCCGTTGTTACCAACGGCGGGGGACCGGGCATTCTCGCTGCAGACGCCTGTGAGGCCAACGGACTCGTCGTGCCCGAGCTTGCCGCGCGCACCGCCGCGCGTCTACGGTCCCTTCTCCCGCCGGAAGCAAGCGTGTCCAACCCCGTCGACATGATCGCCAGCGCCACCGCAGAGCAGTACGGCCAGGCGGTCCGCGTCCTCGGGGCCACTCCGGAGATCGACGCACTGATCGTCCTGTTCAACACGCCCCTCATCACCCGCTCGTTCGATGTGGCCACCGAGCTCATCGCGGCCCGTGCTGAGCTCGACGAGGGCGTGCCACTGGTCACGGTGTTCATGAATCGGGAGGGTCCACCCCCAGCTCTCCGCGAGGCAGGCATCCCATCGTTCGCGTTCCCCGAGAACGCGGCACGCGCCCTCGGGCGGAGCATCGCGTGGCAAGACCGGCTGGGCCGTCCGCCCGGCAAGGTGTTGCGACCGGAAGTCGACGCCCACCGGGTCGGCCGGCTCATTTCCGCGGCCGATCACCGTGCGAGCGATGGTTGGCTCGCTGTGGCCGACGCCCAGGAGCTGCTCGACGCTTACGGCATTGCGATGGCCCGCGCGATACGCGTCCGCACTCCGGCTGAAGCCGAGGCGGCCCAGGTCGAGCTCGGGTGCACGGTGGCGGTCAAGGTCGCCGCGGCGATCCACAAGCGCGATGTCGGTGGCCTCCGGCTCGGTGTGACAACCCCTGTCGGGGCCGCAGATGCGGTGCGGGCGATTCGCACTGACCTGGAATCGGCCGGGCTCGGTGAGGCGGCCACCGAGTTCCTGGTGCAGGAGGAAATCGAGTCGGGGCAGGAGATGATCGTTGGTGTGAACCATGACCCATCGGCCGGATCGCTCGTCATGGTCGGTCTCGGCGGCACGTTGGTCGAGCTGCTGGGGGACGTCGCTGTCCGAATCGCTCCGCTTACCGACAACGACGTCGAGGACATGCTCCAGTCGTTGAAGTCGTACCGGCTGCTGACGGGCTATCGGGGAGCGCCGGCCCTCGACGTCGACGCGCTGCGCCAAGTGCTCCACCGCGTTTCCGCACTTGCCGACGACGTGCCCGAGATCGCCGAGATGGACCTCAACCCCGTGTTTGTCCTTCGGAAGGGTGCGGTCGTGGCCGACGTGCGCGTTCGTCTCGCCGAGTGGCCCTCGTCACCGTCCTGAGCGTGCTCCACACACCTGCTGCACTCGCCTCTCTCGTGGCGGGGCTCCCAACTGCCGCTTGGTGCAGGGAACACGGGCGACCCCGGCCTTCCCGAGACGTTCAGGCGAAGATGACCTGCGTCAGGCCGCAGGCCCGTTTGGCGGTATCCGTCCGGAGATCAGCTCGGTCATCTGGTGGATCTTCTGGGTGAGGTCGTGTACCTGCTGGGTCAGCTCGGTGTTGGAACCGAGCAGTTTGTCGATCCGGTGTGTTCGTCGTAGTGGTGAGCGGCGAGGATCTCGTCACGGGCGGCCGCCCGGTTCTGGCTCATCATGATGATTGGTGCCTGGATGCCGGCAAGGCCTGACAGCACCAGGTTCAGCGCGATTTAGGGATAGGGATCCAACGGCCCATGGCCGAGCACGTGCTGGAGCAGAAAGGTGTTGACCACCA
>CAVSHA010000002.1:0-139737 GCA_963727645.1 uncultured Acidimicrobiaceae bacterium | reverse complement strand
TTCGACAGCAGAGAGCGAGCCTGCTCAGGTCGGTTGATCTGTGCGACGCGCCGGCTGAACTCACGACAGGCAGCAAGCCGAGCACCTGCGGACCCCTGGTTGCTACGTGGGGGACCAAGTCTGACGCGGCCGAAGGACAAGTTCCGAGGGCCTTGCCGGCGAGGGTTTGGGCCCAGGCAATGATGTGTTGCGCTTACAATCAGGGCGCTCAAGGCCACCGGTCAGGCCCGCCAACCAGGCCGCCGGTCACGCCTTCGCCTTCCCTCGTGATCTAGGCCGCTCCGAAATGCGGATCAAGCCCGGCCTTGATCACCCTGCGCGTCGATATCTGTGCGCAGTCGGTCAGGCTCCCCAGGTGCGTGACGTAGACCGCGCCCTTGAATCCGAACGCGATCGATCTTCCGTCCGGTGAGAAGCTGATGCTGTTGAACGCGGGCAGATCCCGATGTTTGGGATCGGCGCCGTTGCCGCCATCGGGGGCGGTCAGCTGGCACCTTGACAGCGACGGCACATATGCCGTCAGGTCCCCGGTTCGCGCATTGGTCGCACCGGAAAACAGCTGGATCACAAACCGCGCCTTGTTGTCGACGTGGGTGAGGAGCGCGAGGCGCTCGCCGTTCGCCGATGCGGCGCCGGAGATCCACTCCCCGAAGCCATCGGTTCCAGCTTTGAAGTAGTCCAGCCAGTTGAACCACGTCTCGTAGCCACCCTTGGACGTGTCCGCGTAATAAAGCGTTCCGCTGTCGTCGAACAACAGGAGCCGTGAGCTGCCGATCCATGCCGGATACTCGAAGTTCATCCACCCGGTCAAGGCCGGCTTGGTCGCGACGGTCGCGCTGACAACATCGACGCAGAACGGCGTATGCGACGCGTCGGTGAGCGCATAGCATGGCTCTCCATTGGCGAACGTCGAGAAGGCGACATGGCTGCCGTCCGGCGAGATTTGTGGGCCGACGATCGTCACGCCAGGTCGTGTGAGTGCGTTCAGGCGCTTGCCGCTGAGGCTGATACGGAGCAGTTCGCCCGCAGCGCCCTTGCCACGCGCAACCTCGATCGTTTGGCGCGTGCTTTCCGTAGGCGAGAAGTAAGGATTAAGCGCAGTCCCGTGAGAGGTGATGCGTAGCTGGCCAGTGCCGTCCGGCTTTGCCAGCCAGACGTTGCCATCCGGTGCCACGAACACGAGGCTGCTCGCTTGCGCGGGTACCGCAATGCTCGCATGCGCTGGTGCCGCAGTGCCGAACAGTGCTAGGCAGACGACGACCGTCTGCGCAACGTGAGCACGCACAGTACGGAGAACTGAGTGTGAGATATGTCGCAACATGATCACTGGTCCTTTCCTGACGGCGCGTTATGACAAGCCCACGCCCTGGAGCGCGTGGATGATCTCGTGCGGTCGCACCCGGACCGGCGCTTCAAGGTGATGTACAAAGGTGCTATTTCTTGGCTCCTTTACCAACGACAATCGAGAACTGGCTGCCATAGCGCTCGGGGAGCCGGAGTTGGGCGATAGCCACAGCACCTGCGGTGCAGATGCCGTTGTTCTTGCGCGCCTCGCCGTTGCACTGGTAGTTGGGACGGCCAGCACTTGTGCCGATCGAGTAGCCGCCCTGGTCGACGAAACCAGCGGGCTCCTTGCCAAGCGGCACCGAAACGGGTGGGAGTGGGGCCTCAGTGGTGGCCGGGCGCGACGGTATGCCGCTCGGCACGGTGGTTTGGAAGGTCAAAGTGACACTCCACCTGGCGTGAACGCGTAGTTAGAGGAGGAAACGTTGTTTGGGCCGACCCTCGCCAGCCGCTCCTCAGTCCTCCCAGCACCGTCGTTCCCGGCAACCATAGACCAGTTCAGTACCACGACGATGAGGCTGATCGCGCCCATCGCCGTTCAATAAGCTACGAGCCAGCGACCAGCAGTCGCTCCTCGTCTTGGGCCTGGAGCCACAGGCGTGAACTCTAGGCCTGATGTCACACACCAAGCCACTTTCGTCACGGAGCTAGTGACTTCGACCTCGCGAAGTGACAGTGTGTGCGGCGGGGACTGTGGTCGCCGAGACAGGGGCATAGCTTGGCTACCGCTTCGCGGTCCACCGGATCTGGCCTCGCTGGCGGGCCGCCCAGCCTGGTGCCAACCAGGTCAGCGCCTGCTCGGTTGGGCTGCCCAGTTCGAGGAGCGCACCTGGGCCGTCGAAGGAGCTGGAAGTCTCGGCTACCTACTGGCCCAACAGCTCGTGGCCGCTGGTGAGCATGTCTTGGACGTCCAAGCGAAGCTCGCGGCCAGAGTGCGGCCTCTTCCCACCGCGACAACGAACAAGAATGACCCCAACGATGCGCGATCGGTTGCGATCGTGGCGCTGCGCTCACCAAGTCCGATCGAGGTGCACGCCGAAGACAACACCGCCGTGATGAAGCTGTGGGCCAAGCGTCACCGAGATCTCGCCAGCCACCGCGCACAGGTGGCCTGTCGGCTTCGTGCCGTGCTTTGCGAGCTCGTCCCGGGCGGGTACTCGGGCAAGGTCTACGTGCCTCGGGCAGACAAGCTGCTCGGCGAGCTCGAACCTGAGGGCTCTGTCGCCGGCGACGGCTTCGGCGCCGAGGTGGCTATCTCGGACACCGCTGTCATAGGGGGCGCGTTTCAACACGCTGAAGGTGCCGGCCGGGTATACGGGTTCGAGGCCTGACGCGTCGAGAAAGCTCAGTTCGGCACTCAGCTAGTGATCTTGGCGGTTGTGTCTTCGTAACTGACAAGACAGCGGCAGGTCGGACAAGTTGAAGGCTCCAAGAACGCGGCGAGGCAAGTCGTGCCGAACTTCGTAGGAGGGACGGCCGGCGGCGAGAATCAGGGGGTGGCTTGCCGGGAAGTGAGCGGTAATGCTCGGCCGCCGCGATATGGCCGTCGCGGCGATCCAGGAGTCGTTGACCGGCATGCGCTTTTGCATGTCGCGCAACAGGACGCGTAACCGTGCCCAAGCCTCGGCGACTGACTGGTCGACGGGCAGGGGATCGAGGGCCAGTGCTTCGCTCAACCTCGGCGAGGGGCCGCCCGGACTCCCTGGCAACAAACAAACTGGTGTCGGCTATGCCGCGGCTCAACGCAGGTCGTCGGTCGTGTCGGGCGCCAGCTCACGGAGGTCCTCGGCCAGGGCGGCGTCGGCTTGGCGGCCTGAGAAACGGTGCACGAACTCACCACGCGATACCCACCTCGGCCGAGAACCGATTGGCCGCAGCACCGCGACCCGTCGGCCGTCGACGGTGATCACGACGTCCTCTCCGGCCTCAACTCGGCGCAGCAGCCCTCGGGTGTCGTTGCGTAGTTCTCGGGAAGCAACTTCAGCCACGCTCCAGTTGTAGCACACCTGCTACAACACCATCAAGGGGCAGAGGGACTCGTTCAGACGAATCTCGAGGGACCAGGCGCGCAGGAGTCCAGGTCAAGGCACCCATAGCCAGAGGTCGGACCCGGCGACGCGGCGTGGAGTCTTGTACCGAGTCCCCCCCCGACGCGGCAGAGGAGTGCCCCGAGAAGGTCATTCTCAGCACAATGCCCCACGCTTTTCGCACGGCGCAGGGAGTTGCACCTCGGGACCTTTGCACCGTTTCCCTAAAATACTGGAAATCTGGTACGATGGAAACTATGATGCCAGTGATCGAGGTCGTCTGGCGGCATCTGCTCGTGGGTGCCCGGGAGGGTCATCGTCGGTGGCCGTCAGTCACGGCACTCGCGGGCGAGATGGACATCCCAGTCTCAACCGCCCATCGTTCATTGGAGCACCCCGCAGAGATCGGTGCGGTCAGCGTGGGGACTCTCGACGGTTTGCAGGTTCTTGATCCAGCGAGGCTGTTAGTCCTTTTCGCGGCTCACCGTCGGGTGAGCCGCGACCTCCTCAGTCGATCTCGGGTCGCAGTACCAGCCGGGGAAGTCGAGCGGCTGGCGAAGAGTTCGGAGGTGGTTCTTGGGGGTTTCGGAGCTGTGGTTTCCCACTTACATGGTGTCAATCCCATCGCCGACTACAGCACCGTCCTCTTCTATGGCGACCCATGCCTTCCCGACTTGCCAAGCGCGCCGGGCGGGAAGGGCACCGAGGTACTGGTCGCCGAGCCGGATCGTCTCCTCAATAGCTACGGCCCTGTGACACCGTTCTGTCAGGCCTACGCAGATTTGTTTTCACTGCCAGGGTGGCAGGCCGCCCGCTTTGTTGCCGAGCTCGACATACAGAAGGTGGCCGCTAGTGACGAACCACTTCTACTCGTCTGATCAGACCGACCTCTCGCGGGCAGTGCTCGGGGAGGTGCTTGCAGCGGTGCCGGCCGCGATTCTCATCGGGGGCTGGGGGACTTGGGTCCGTGCCGGTGGTCCGCTGAGTCACGACGTCGATCTGATCGTGAACCGTGGCGAGCTGGCGATCCTTGAGCAGAAGGCCGGTGATCTGTCTGAGTCACACCACCTGGCCGGCACGAAGTGGCGGGCCACGTGGCGGTCTATCCACCTTGACTTGTACGCGCCGTTCCAGTCCCGCCTCGGAGCGAACCTGCAACTGCGCGTCGAGTCGCTTACCTCCCATGCCGAGACGGTGAACGGCTATCGCGTGCTAACCAGTGCTGCACACACCGCCACCAAGATCGCGGCACTTCTTGATCGGCCTGACAGTCTGCCCGGCAGGAAGGACCGATATGAGATTCTGAAGCTGCTCGAGGACTCGTCGACCTCTACGACGCCTTCGATCATTGCAGGGGCGTCGGCTCGTACTCCGGCTCAGATCGACAAACTCGTGCACGATGCGTTCGTGTTCCTCGCTGGTGAGCCCGAGCTCAACAGGCAGGCTCGCTCTCGGTTGCGGCAAACAGAGGCCGTTTGGAGGCGAGCTGTTGCTGTCGAGCTGGGAGTTCCTGAAATTGCGCCAGACCCCGGGCCGAGCATGGGTCGGTAGTTCGAGGCGTAGCCTCCAGGGGGAGGCACCGCGCTGTTCAACCTGGTGGGAGCCATAGAGCCACCGTTGCCACGCGGCGTGGAGTCTTGTACCGAGTCCCCCCTACTCGCGGAGCTCAAGTACTGAAGCGCTGCGAGAACAACCTGGGCGTCGTTCGCACCGGCTGGGATGCCAAAGCCGGGTTCGGACTGGTCTGGACGACGACGTTCGGGCGAAGCAAGGAAACGCAGCCGTTGTTCGCCTGTCTGAATCGGTCAGGACTTGTGGCCAACCAGGCTTACCCGGACTAGCTGGCCACAGCGGTATCTGAATCGAGCAGCGAGGGACGCCGGCTTTCTCTCGCCGCAGCTCACGACCAGTCGCAGATCCGCGACATCGGCCCTCCGACGCGGATTGCGTTGTCGCAGGACATCCCGTGGTACTTCAAACTCGGACGATCTTGAGCCCGGGCACTTCGACGTAATCCTCGTCTTGGGTCACGACCGGAACCGCTAGCGATATGGCCGTCGCGGCGATCCAGGAGTCGTTGACCGGCATGCGCTTTTGCATGTCGCGGAACAGGACGCGTAACCGTGCCCAAGCCTCGGCGACTGACTGGTCGACGGGCAGGGGATCGAGGGCCAGTGCTTCGCTCAACGTTGCCAGCCGCCTGTCGCGGGTCTCGACGTCGACGGCGGCCAGTACCCCCGCACGCAGCTCGCCGATCGTGATCACGGAGATCGCCAACTCGTCGGGTAGGTCGGTCTCGGCGAGGGGCCGCCCGGACTCCCTGGCAACAAACAAACTGGTGTCGGCTATGCCGCGGCTCAACGCAGGTCGTCGGTCGTGTCGGGCGCCAGCTCACGGAGGTCCTCGGCCAGGGCGGCGTCGGCTTGGCGGCCTGAGAAACGGTGCACGAACTCACCACGCGATACCCACCTCGGCCGAGAACCGATTGGCCGCAGCACCGCGACCCGTCGGCCGTCGACGGTGATCACGACGTCCTCTCCGGCCTCAACTCGGCGCAGCAGCCCTCGGGTGTCGTTGCGTAGTTCTCGGGAAGCAACTTCAGCCACGCTCCAGTTGTAGCACACCTGCTACAACACCATCAAGGGGCAGAGGGACTCGTTCAGACGAACAGGTGACCGTGCAACCAGCTTGAGTTCTCACCAAGCGCACGGCAAGCGGCGACCTTCTCCTTCGACGCACACCCCTCCTGGCTCACCACCGATAGAAGTGGTGCCTCTCAGAGCTCCCGCGCCCCACCCCGATACCGATAATCCACACGAAGAAGACGATCGCTGCGACGATCCACAATAAGGGCGCGGCAAATCCCAGTCCGAAAAAGAGCAGAACAAGCAGCAGTACCAAAAGGATGATCATTTCCTAACCTTCTTCTCGTCTACGAGGAGTAACTGATGGCCCAACGACATAAGACGCTCTGATCGCGGTCTGGAGTCGCCTCACTTCTTGAAGGCGTCCTTGAGCTTCTCACCGGCCTGCTTGACGTTGCCCTTCACTTGGTCGGCCTTGCCCTCGGCCCGCAGCTTGTTGTTGCCGCTGACCTTGCCGACGGTCTCCTTCAGTTTTCCTCTTGCTTGTTGGGCGCTGTTCTTTGCCTTGTCGGTCGTTGTCATGGTTGGGCTCCTTGCCTTGGGATGTGAGAAGAGGGATCAGCCCTCTTTCGCCGGAGTGAACACGGGTTCTTCCGTGTTCCCTTCGCGGCGTTCGGGCCCGCGGCCTCAGCGATCCGCAGATGTGGTGGTGGCTTGTCGGGGGGCGAGTTCACACGCCGGCGGGTGTCTCCTGGAGCCCCGGTTGAGGTGGTTGTTGCCGCGGGGTGGACTGTCATTTCGCGCGTTCGCTGCTTTCGTGCGGGTGGCCTCGCACTAGTCGATATGTGTTTCTCGGGAAACGACCAACCCCGAGTCGGCGAGAAGAGTCGAGAGCCCGCAACAGCAGTAAAGCAATAGAAGCGGGGGAGCGGACGTGAAAGACCCGACCGGCGGTCCTCTGCCAGCAGGGCGAAGACGGAGTGACGTTGATCCGAAGAGAGAAAACGGCGCCGTTCGACACCGAGAATCGATCTTTGAGGCGACGACACGGAACTGGACACGAGGTCCCTGCCTCCGAATTGCGGCTGATATCTCAGGCCGCTCGCGACGCCCTCGCTGTCGAAGGTAACCCCACGCTACACCTCACGAGGTGAATGGACAGGGCGTTCGCGTTGACTTCCGATGAAACTGTCAACTATGGGAGGAAGACGAGTTTGACGGCTTGACGGGGCAGTGATGGTTGGTCGTCAGGTGGCCCCGATCACGTGATGACACTGACGAGGCCCCCGGTAGGGTGGCGAGGTATGACAACTCGAGGGGAACCCTGATCAGAAGGAGCCTCCCATGCCAACAGGAGTGGCGTTGTTACTCATCGTGTGGCTTGTCGTTGGCGCCTTGGCAGGTCTCCAGCGGCACTACTACAGCGGGTCGGATGCGAGCTGCGCCAAGGCTGGGACCATTGCAGTAACTGTCCTCGCGGGTCCTCTCAACTACGCCGGGGTGAACCCAAAGATCGCGCATTGTTCAGTGCCACGACCAAGCAAGTAATCGAACAGCCCCGGTAGCTTCGGCCGCCTGTGTGCGCGCTCAGAAGCTGACGCCTCCCGTGGCAAACATGGCGACGGCTGCGACAGCCATGACCGCGGCCGTGAGCCAGCCCAGGGTCTTGGCCGCCTTGCCGTTCACATAGTCGCCCATGATTCGCCGGCTGCTCGATACCCACATGACGACAACAAGGAAGGGTGCTGCCGCGACACCGTTGATGACCGCCACGAGGACGAGCAGGTGGATCGGGTTGATATGGAGCAAGCTCAACGCCGTTCCCCCAAGAGTCCCCAGGGCGACAAGGCCGTAGAAGACGGGGGCTTTGCGTACCGAGCGCGAAAAGCCCCACTCGTGGCCGAGCAGTCCAGCCATGCCGACCGAGCCGGCGGCGGCGAGTACCGGGATGGCCAGTAGGCCGCTGCCGATGAAGCCAAGGGCGAACAGGGCGCTGGCAAAGTGTCCTGCGAAAGGCTTGAGGGCCTCGGCCGCCTGGGCGGCACTTTGGATGTTCGTCTTGTTGTGGGCATGCAGCGTCTCGGCCGTCGCAACGATGATGGCGAACATGACGAGATTGGAGAACGTCATGCCCACGAAGACGTCGAGCCTGCTGGTGCGCTGCTTGCGCTGGGCTCGCGCCGGGCTCTGGCGCCTGAGGGGCTGTGCTCTTTCTCCGCCCTCCGGTTCCTCGCGCATCTCCTCGAGGCGGTGCGCGCTCTGCCAGAAGAAGAGGTACGGCGAGATGGTCGTGCCCAGCACGGCGACCAGGAGCGCCAGATAGCTCCTGGTCAACTCGACGTGGGGGACGAGCGTGTGGGTGAGGACACTGCCCCATTGATGAGTGACGAGGACCGCCACGACGAGATAGGCCAGAAGCGCGGCGCAGAGCACCTTGAAGACGAGCGCAATGCGGGCAAAGGAGCCCAACACCAGCAACGTGGTTATGACTCCACCCGCCAGCAGCGCCCAGATGAAGGTCGGGCCGGCGTGGAGGAGCTGCATTCCAGAACCGATGGCGACCAGATCCGCGGCGATGTTGAGGCCGTTCGCAACTATGAGGGCGACTAGGAGCACCGCGAGGATCGCTCGCCCGGCCCGATGGAAGCGCCTCAAGGCCAACTCGCCGAGACCAGCGCCGGTCGCAAGCGCCGTGCGGTCGCAGATCTCTTGGACCGCGGCCATCAATGGCAAGGTCAGCAGGGCAGCCCACAGGAACGAGAGGCCGTACTGGGCCCCCGCCTGGGAGTAGGTGGCGATCCCGGACGGATCGTCGTCGGACGCCCCAGTGACCAGCCCGGGTCCCATGGCCCGCAGGTACTGACGCCAGACCGGTCCGGTGCTCGCCTTGGTGAGATCGAATTCCGATGTCGGCGCTGATGAACGCAACCCAGCGTCGGTGGTCGATGACGACGCAACTTCTTCCTCGGGCGTGGTCGCCATCAGGTAACCGACTCTACGGCCCCAAATTCGACGACCTGTCCTCTTCCCATGCGCAGTTTCTATGGGGTCTTCGCGACGAGCCTCGGCATGAGCCATGACTAAGGAAAGGTGAAGGGTGAAGCACGCTGATCCAACGCCGATCCGATTGTCCGGTCGGCTGATCTCCCTCATGTCGCAGTCCCTCGCCGACAACGAGCTGCGAGATGGGGTCTGTTCCGAGGCTTCACCGTCGCCGGCTGGTCATGCGGCGTCCACTCCGGCACGCCTACCGAGGTCCGCTCGGGGCCGCTACCGATGTCTCCTACCCGCCAGGGCGCCCGCCCTAGAGATACTCCATGTACTCGTCGAAGCTGCACGGTCGCGCGAACAAGTAACCCTGCGCGTACTGGCATCCGAGGTCACGTAGTGCCGCGAGCTCTCCGGCGGTCTCGACGCCCTCCGCGACCACGCGGAGGTCGAGCGCCTCACCGATCGCGATCACAGCGGCCACAAGCGTGGCGTCGTAGGGATCAGAGTCCAGGTTGGTGACGAAGGACCGGTCGATCTTTAGCTCGTCGACCGGGAACCGACGCAGGTAGGCGAGCGACGAATACCCGGTGCCGAAGTCGTCGATGGAAAGTCTCGTTCCGATGGCCCGCAGCTCATGCAGCACCTTGGAGAAGTAGTCGACGTCTTCCATCAGCACGGACTCGGTGATCTCGAGGCAGAGCAGGTTCGGTTCGATGCCGGTCGCTGAAATCAGTCTCTCCAGAGCGAGAGTGAACTCGCGGGACCGCAGTTGCACGGCGGAGACGTTGACCGACACGGTGCACGCTGCGTGTCGGGGCTTGGTCCGGTTGGAGTGTGAGAGCGATCTGCAAGCTTGTTCGAGCACCCATTCTCCGATCGGGACGATCAGCCCGCAGTCCTCCGCAATTGGGATGAAGTCTGCCGGGTCGATTATCCCCAGGTCCTGATCGTGCCATCGCAGCAGCGCCTCAGCACCGATGAAACGCTCCTCGACCATCGACCATATGGGCTGGAAGACGAGCGAGAGTTCGTGGTTGTCGAGTGCGCGACGCAGGCCCGTCTCTACGATGGAGTGCCATTCAGCTTCGGCCCGTAGGGTGTCGTCGAACACCTCGTAGCGCGCCCTGCCGAGATCCTTGGCGCGGTACATCGCGAGATCGGCGTCGCGCAGCAGCTTGTCTGCGCTCTCGCCCGCCTTGCCCGTGGCGATCCCGTTCGACACCGTCACGTGCACCTCTTCGCCGGCGATGTCGAACGGGGCAGCGAACGAGTTCAGGATGTGGTCCGCGATCTTGATCGCATCGGTCGCGGCGAGGAGCTTCTCGCACACGACGACGAATTCATCACCGCTGAAGCGTCCCACGCTGTCCTCGGCGCGCGAGCACTCCTGCAATCTTTTGGCGACGGCTGTCAGCACCGCATCGCCGAAACTGTGGCCGCGCGTGTCATTGAAGACCTTGAACCGGTCCAGGTCCACGAAGAGCAAGGCGACCGACCCGTTCCCCGCGAGGCCAGCGACAGGCCGTGCTCGATCCGGTCTACGACCAGCACCCGGTTAGGCAGGTTGGTGAGGGGATCGTGGAGGACCTCGTGCTCGAGCCGCAGCTCCGCCGCCTTCCGGTCGCTGACGTCACGAGTGATGCCGTCCATTCCGACGACTTCCCCGTCTGCGTCGAGCACGCCGCCGAGGCTCAGGTTGACCCAGATCTTTGAGCCGTCCTTGCGCACGATCTCGAGATCGACGGGCGCCTTGACATGGCCCGAACGCGCGCGCGCCATCCAGAGGTCACGAGAGGAGGCGTCGATCAGGTGGTCGATGAGCTCAGGCTGGGCGTAGAACTCGTCGGGCGTGTACCCGGTGATCGCGACCGATGCCGGGCTCACGAACTCGAAGCCTGGAACGGGGAGGCTCCGGTAGCGGAATATGAGGTCCCGTGAGTTATCGGCGAGCATGCGGAGCTGGCGTTCGACAGCCCGTGCCTTCTCCTCGGACTCGCGGCGGTCGGTGATGTCCTGTATGACGCCGACCAGCTCGACTGGCACCCCGTTCGCGTCGGCGAGGACATCCCCCGCCGCGAACACCCAGCGCTGTGTGCCGTCCGGGCGCACGATCCGGTGCTCGAGCTCGTAGTGGCCCTCTTGGGCGATCGCCGAGAGCGCCCCCGCTCGCACGCGCTCGAGATCGTCAGGGTGGACACGTGAGAAGTAGTCCTCGAGCGTCAGGTTGGGACGCTCGGCGGTTCCGAAGATCTGGAACACCTCACTCGTGCAGATCAGTGGTCCTCTTGACGCGACCGCAAAAGCCCACCCACCGAAGTGCCCTATCCGTTGGGCCCTCTCGATCAGTGCCCGGCTCTCCGCGAGATCGCGCTCGCGCTGCTTGCGTTCGGTGATCTCGTGCAGGATCGCGGACTCCCCGACGATCGAGCCGTCTGGAGCAAAGATCGGCGACACGTTCATCGATACGTCGAAGCTCGTGCCATCGCGCCGCGTCCGCATCGTCTCGTGGTGACTCAGGCGCTCTCCGGCCAGCGCCTTGGCGAACACCTGCTCGAAGTCTTCGAGCTCTTCTCCCTCGAGGATCTCGCCACACAAGCGACCGACCATCTCCGTGGCGCTGTAGCCGAAGAGGAGCTCGGCGCCCCGGTTCCAGCTCGTCACATACCCGTTGAGGTCAATGCTGAACATGGCGTCCTCAGCGTTGTCCACAATCGCCGCGAACAGCGCTCGGATCTCTTCCGAGCGTCGCCTACCGGTGATGTCGTGAGCGATGCAGCAAGCCCCGACGACCTGCCCGCCGGAGTCCTTAATCGGAGACACCGTCAGCGATACCTGCGCCTTGAAGCCGTCCTTACGGGTTCGCGTCGTCTCGAGGTGACCGACACCCTCGCCCTGGGAGAGTCGGGCCGTGATCGCCGAGAATTCCTTCAAATGAGCCTCTGGCACGATCATCTCGATGTTCTGGCCGATGGCCTCAGCCATCGTCCAGCCGTACAGGAGTTCAGCTGTGGGGCTCCAACTCGTGATGGTGCCGTCGAGGCGGTACGAGACGATCGCGTCATCGCTCGAGTCGGTGGTTTCGGCAGCAACTAGAAGGGCCGCGGCAAACTCCGCAGGTAAGACCTCGATCTCCGCTGGTCGCTCCGGGGTCATCGTGCACCTGCCGCTCAGACGTTCTGGCACAATCGGCCATTCCATCTCTTGCCACCGCAGCTTACGACTTTCGACGCGGCGACCCGCGACGACCCCTGCCGTAGCCTGCGTAACCGGTCGACATACCGCTTGAGACTTCTTGCTGTCAGACGGGACGTGAAAGAGCGCTCCACCGATTCTGACCAAGCGACGGGGGAGTCAAGCTTGGCGGTCAGGTGACTCGCGGGCGGTCGCTCACGTCCTCCACACCAGCTTCGAGAACCCTGGCCATCCGCTGGACGGCATCGAACACGTCCACGAAGCGGGTGTAGAGGGGCGCCGGGCCGAGCCGGATCACGTCGGGTGGTCGGAAGTCTCCGGTGACCATCCGACGGTCGATCAAAGCCTTGCACCACGGCCAGGCCCGGGGATGGGCGACCGACACATGGGCTCCTCTCCGGTCCGGATCGGTCGGACTGGCCAAGGTGGCACCGAGCGGCTCAAGCTGGTTCCGGATGAGGTCCACCAGCATGGCGGTGAGCTGCTGCGATTTCGCCCATAACGCAGGGATGCCAGCTGACTCCACGATCTCAGCGGCGGCGTCGACGGCCAATAGACCAAGCACGGACGGGGTGCCCGAGAGGAAGCGCCCCATCCCGGCTGTTGGGGTGTAGATCGGGCCCATGGCGAACTGGTCCTGCTGGCCGAACCAACCCCACACCGGTTGGTGCAGCTGGGTCTGCAAGTCACGCCTCACGTACGCGAAGGCGGGCGAGCCGGGGCCGCCGTTCAGGTACTTGTAGGTGCAGCCCACAGCAAGGTCGGCTCCCGCCTCGTCCAAGCCGACCGGAATTGCGCCGGCGCTGTGGCACAGGTCCCACAGGACGAGTGCACCGCAGCGGTGCGCTGCCTCGGTGATTGCCGCAAGATCCAGTCGGGCGCCTGAGCGGAAGTTGACATGTGAAAGGCACACGAGTGCTGTGTCGGCGTCGATTGCCGAGCCGACGACTTCGGTGTCGAGGCCGTTGATTGCACTGCCGTGCAGCAGGCGCAACTCACGGCCGCTGGTCTCCGCCAGTCCCTGTAGCACGTAGCGGTCCGTCGGGAAGTCATCCGCGTCGGCCAAGATAACCCTCCGGTCGGGCTGAGCGGTCAGGCAGGCCGAGGCGAGCTTGTACAGGTTGACGGTTGTGCTGTCACAAACCACGACCTGTCCGGGTCCGGCGCCGATCAGCCGGCCTACCTTGTCGCCTACTGCGGCAGGCAGGTCTATCCATTGGGACCACCCGCCAACCAGTTTCTCGGACCAGTCGTGTATTGCCGCTGTCAGCCCCTCGACCACAGACTTAGACGGGCGACCCAAGGAGTTGCCGTCGAGGTAGATCGGCCCGCCGATGGTGAACTGGCTGCGGTAAGGCGCCAAAGGGTCGGCAAGGTCCATGGTCACAGCAGCGGCCCGATCCACGGTTCCCATTCTGGCGCCTCCGGTCCAACTCATCCTGTCAACTTGTCCCTTTCGGCCAAGCAGGGTGGCCTCTGCCCGGACTCCTGGCTTCCGTCCTCAAGCCGTCACCTGAACCGCCCTGAGCTTCTTGGAGGCTCTAGAGGATACGCCGGGCCCCTGCTGGCGCCTGAGCCGCCCCGTTAGGCTGTTGCACGATGCCGACCGGGGAAACGGGGGGGGCACTCACTGCCGTCGCGAGCTGTGATGAATGTTCGTTCCCACCTTCCCGCGCCTCCAGTGCTCTTGATCGCAGCCTTGGTTGGCGTCGGCTTTGGAGCAGGCGATCAGTACCTGGGCAGCATGACCACCCTGGGAAGTTGGACAACAACCTTGAGTCTGCTGTCTGCCCCATGGCTCGTGTTGCCGTTCGCCTTCGGCTGCAGCCAACTACGCGCCAGTCGAGCCGCGATAGCTGGTCTTGTCGCGAGTATGTCGGCCCTTGCTGGCTACTTCCTCATGGTCATGGGGCCGTTCGAGGGAGGGCAATGGAGCTTCACTTTCCGCGAGGCTCATGGCCTGCTCCTGTCGAACACGCTGAACATCATCGGAGGTTTGGTTACCGGACCCCTGTACGGCTTCCTCGGACAACGCTGGCGGACTCGGCGCGCCTGGATCAGCGCAGCGCTCGTGGCAGGTGCCCTGTGCCTGGAGCCGTTCGCGCTTTCTGCCGCGGGCAGGACTTTCCCAGGGGAGTCCACAGCAGTTTGGAGAGTCGAGGTCGTTGCGGGGATCGCGATGGCGGGGTACTTCGTCATCGCGGGCTTGGCATGTCGACGTCGCCGTTCAGAACTCCCGTCTCATAACTAGTACCTGACACGCAGGGCTTATCTCGCAGTCTCTGGGCGGCGACTCATACAACGGCCGACTCCATCCCTCGGACCGATCATCCTTGCGAGTCCCAGACCCGCTACGTGAGCCGCCCGACACGCGCCCTGCGACTGTGGGTCTGAGCTGGGACTTTGTTGCAGATGATTCACGCTCAGCAGGACCGGCACTCTGGGGCTCCGCTAACTGCGATACTCCTGGCATGCCCCGCGAGCGGCGACAGATCGAGCGGGTGGCATTCAACGGCGATGAGCTGAAAGAGGTTGTCGCGTACATGGCGCGGTTGGGCAGCGCCGAGGACGGGTGGATCAACTTGATACCCAGGATCAAGCGATGACGACGACAGGCCGACTTCGCTCAGATTCTTCACGTTGCTCAGTGGCGGCAGCACCGGCGACACGATGTGCACTTGGATCCCCGGGAGCCACAATCGTCGGGGACTCGTCCAGCCGACTCTTGGTATCGCGCACATCACCGGCCATCGCGTCTTTTCCGAGCTGCCTTTGCTCGACGTTCCAATTCCACAGACCTGGATTGTCGAACAGGATCATCCTCGCCGAGGGCTCATCTTGCGCGTTCCCTCTGACGAACCCAGTGAGCAGGTGCTCATCTGGGCGCTGCGGGCAGCGGGTGCGCTTCTTGCCCTTCCCATCAGACGATGGCGGGCAGATGTCTACCTCCCCGTCACGTCTTGATTCTCGAGCGATGCCGCCGGTCTGCGGTTCGACGCGATCAGGTGCAGTGGCTTTACCGAGAGTCTCCTTCATCCGAGACCGAATGCTGTCGATAGTCCATTGGTGGAGACCGTCGCGCCGGCGATCGCACTGGAACGCGCGCACGCCTTCGACAAGCGTGCCGATCGTCGCGGTCTGGGGACAGTAGCTGCCGTCGGCTTCAGCGTGCTCGTCGTCCTGTTCCTCGCCTCTGTCATTGTGACGCTCGTTCCCAATGCAGGTGGCAGATGGTGGGCATTCGTCAACAAGTGGCCCATGGACGGTTTGGAGATCGTCGCCAGCGGGTTGTGCTTCGCGCGTGCAATTGCCAACCGGCAGGATCGGCTGGTGGCCGTATTCCTCGGAAGCGGCCTCCTGGCCTGGTCTCTTGGCGATGTGGTGTGGACCTTGGAGACTCAAGGCGGTCACAGTCCATCGACGCCGTCGTGGGCCGACCTCTTCTACCTGGCCTTTTACCCCCTTGTGTGCATGGGCTTGATTGTCCTGGCGCGCGGAGAAGTCAAGCATCAGCCCCTCAGCCGGTGGTTGGACGGCGTCGTGGCAGGTCTCGGCGCCGCCACGGTGACCGTGGCCTTCGGGTTTGACGCGATCTTGAGCAAGCTGAGTGGCCCGCCCGCAAAGCTGGCTACGAGCCTCGCCTATCCGATAGCCGATCTGGGACTTGTCGCGATCGTGGTCGGCGGTTTGACGATCGTCAGCTGGCGGAACCGTCGCTGGATGTTTCTCGTCCTGGCGAGCGCGCTGAACGTGGCAGGTGACGTCGTGCATGTTCTGCAGTCCTCGGCCGCTTCCTACCGGGTGGGCACCCTGCCGGGCGCTATCTGGCCAGTCGCCATCCTTCTCATCTCACTGGCCGTATGGCAGCCCGCCAGGCCGTCAGAGGAGCGACCGAGACGGTCACACTCTCAGTTCGTCGTACCGGCGGTTGCCGTGATGGGCAGCCTCGTTGTGATCCTCGTGGCTTCGGTCGGCCACGTTGACCGCATCGCGCTCGGTGCTCGCCACGGCAACGGTGTTGACCGCAGGAGTGAGGTCGACGCTTAGCCTGCACGAGCTGAGCATCCTCACCGAGTCGCACCGGCTTCAATCCGTGACCGACGACTTGACGGGTCTGGGGAACCGTCGCCACCTGATGGCTGTGCTCGACGACTTCTTCTCCCGGGGACCTGCGACCGTGGCCGAGGAGCGCCTCGCCCTGTTGTTGATCGATCTGGATCACTTCAAGGAGGTCAACGACTCCTTCGGACATCCCGTAGGCGATCAGATCCTCCTTATGCTGGGGCCGCGTCTGAGAGCCGCGCTCCGGGAGTCAGATGTGCTGGTACGCCTAGGCGGCGATGAGTTCGGCATAGTTCTCGGTGACGCTGACGCTCACGACGCCAGGAGAGTCGCGGAGCGGTTGACTGCTGAGCTCGAACGGCCTTTCATCTTGGACATCGCGAGCTTGCATGTCACGCTGAGCATTGGCATTGCGCTGGCGCCGACACACGCTCGGGGGAGCACCGAACTGCTCCGCTGCGCGGATGTTGCGATGTATCGGGCCAAAGCAGCTCGATGTGCGTACCGGATGTACGAAACCCTCCCAGACGGGGGACAGAACCGGCTCCGGCTCATTGAGCAGCTCAGGGATGCCATCACCGCAAAGGCGTTCCAGTTGTACTTCCAACCTCAATACGAGCTCCGCTCCGGCAAGAGTGTCGGTGTGGAGGCGCTGATCCGTTGGCCGCACCCCGAGTACGGGGTCCTCTCACCGACGGAGTTCATCCCGCTTGCTGAAGAAGCAGGACTTATGCGACCTCTGACCGACCTGGTCCTGGAGGCCGCGCTCACCCAGTGTGCGGCCTGGCGAGCGGACGGGCGTCGCCTCTACGTCTCGGTGAACCTTTCGGCCACCAATCTTCTGGACGACGGTCTGCCGGATCGGATTCGCTTCTTGCTTGCCCGATACCGTCTCGGGCCCGAATCCTTGGTTGTCGAGGTCACCGAGACGAACATGATGGCTGATCGGGAAAAGTCTCAAGAAGTAATCGAACAGCTTGACCGTCTCGGGCTCATCGTCTCGGTCGACGACTTCGGGACAGGCTTTTCATCTCTGGCCTATCTGAGCGATCTGGCGGTCGGCGAGTTGAAGATCGACATGGCACTGACCAGACGACTTGCCTCCACGGCTGACAAGAAGAGCAGGGCCGTCGTTCGCGCGACGATTGATCTCGGTCACTTGCTGGGTATGCGCGTGGTGGCTGAGGGCGTCGAGGACGCGGAAACCTATGCGTTGTTGGCATCGTTCGGATGCGACCTTGCGCAGGGGGAGTACATGTGCAAGCCGCTGCCAGCTGCGAGACTGAATTTTGGGCCAACGCACACGAGCGCCAAGTTCAACTTGTTAGCACCGATAATCCCTTCGATCAGGCCTCACGCAGGTGTGCATTGAGCGTCGCCTACCGGAGAGCTGAGGAGCTCGCTGAGCGCGGGGGCGACGATAGCCGATCGTGACTCCTGCGTGCGCCCATGTTCGTCGTCGAGGAGAGATCCCCACTCGAGCCGGCGCATCGTGTCCCATTTGGTGGCGATCCCGGCGCCGGCGCCCAGGAGGTTCGTGGTCGGAGGCAGATCACCGCCCTCGGTAGACAGGAGGAGCGAGTCCGGGTCCTCGCCAACGCCGTCATGGGTGTGCGCAGCCCGTCTGCACTCTGGACATTGATGCCGCGGCGCCGCCCTGATATGACTGCAGGCATGAAATGGACACGTCTCTTCCCCTCACGCCGGGCTATTGCAGCCTTCTGTTCTCTCACCGGCCTGGTCGGTGCCGTGCTCGTTTTCGCTCTGCCGACGGGCACCGGTGCGGCCCAGAAAGTCCAGGCGTCGGTTGTAAGACAGCTTCCCGGGCTCGCCGTACTCGCCTCGGGCAAGCTGACCTTGGTGGAGAAGGGCACGTCCGCAGCAATTGGGCCCATCCACCTGAGCGGCACGGCCAAGTCGGTGGTCGTGACGGACTTCCAGTGGTCTGCCGGCGGGCGCTACCTCGGCTGGGAGCAGAGCAACCCGAACACCGGCCGGGGAGCGATCGTCTGGTACGACACCGTCACTCACCGGCGCATGTCGTGGGCCATTCAGATCCAGTACTCAGAGGGTTGGTCCGTGAGAAGTTCCGGGGTAGCGCGGCTCTTGGCGGGCGAGGATCTGGGCTCGCCGTCCACGCTCATCTCCTACAACGTCGGCGGGCCCGTGCGCCACCGGTTGGTGGCCGTCCCCATTAGCGACAACGTCGTTGGCTATTCGGGTGGCTTCATCATGGGGCCGGACATCAAGACCGGCACCCAGCTATGGCGTATAAGTCTCAGCGGTGTGGTGACCAAGCTGCAGGCGCTGCCCAAACCTACCTCCAACGGGCCTCCGTACGAGGTGACCGCCGTCTCACCCGATGGCAAGGTCTTCGCCGCTGAGCTCGGCGACCACACCGACGGGTGTGGCGTCGGACCCGTGTCGCGAATATTCGTGGTCAACGAGACGACCGGCACCGTCAGCCAGGCCTTCCTGCCGGCCGGGCCGCGTTGGCGGGTGGAATCGTTCGTCTTCGACCCGAAGGACACCCTCGATGCCACCATGATCGACTGCACTCAAGCGAGCACCATGCGCACGACGGTGGTCTGGGTGTCCGGCCGGGGAGTACTGACCGGTGAGAGGAGCGGCGCGTTGGTGGCTACTGCGGCAGGCGGCGTTCTCGCCTACCAGCCCGGGCACATCAAGCTGGGTGGGACAGAGGCTCCCACATTGGAAGAAGTCGCCGCCGGGCCGTTGACGGTGAGCGGAAGACCGCTCGCGTCCGTGACCACCGCCGCGACCGTGTCATGGGCGCCGTAAGTCAACGTAACGGGCGAGTCCCGCGGCGAAGTGACTCTGGGCCACATCGCCGGGCATCGGCAACAGTTCTTCGCACGGACCGGCACAGCCAGGAGCCAAGTTGTCGCAAGCTCAAAGCCCCTTTGGCTCTGGGTGCCGGCCGCAGCCGCGTATTCGTGGGCTGCCGCGCGACACAGCAGCGTTCAGCCGACTAGCGCGACGAGTGCCTCCGCTGACAGTGGGTGAGCGAAGAGGAAACCCTGACCCTGGTCGCAGTCCAAATCGGCGAGCGTGTCGAGCTGCTGGCTCGTCTCGATGCCCTCGCCGATCACAGTTGTGCCGAGGGACCGCGACATGGCCATCACCGCCGCGACGATCTCGCGGTCGCGGGGGCTTCGGCCGATTTGGGCCACGAAGCTCCGGTCGATCTTCAAGATGTCAACCCTCAGGCGCTGCAGGTGGGCGAGCGAGGAGTAGCCGGTCCCGAAGTCGTCGAGGGCGAGGCGCACACCGAGCTTTGGCAGGGCCGACAAAGTCTCCTGGATATCGCCCCACTCGCCTATGAGCGCGGTCTCGGTCATCTCCAGGCAGAGCTGCGCCGGTGCGATGCCGTGGCGACGGATCACCTCGGCGACGTGCCCGGCGAACCCGGGGTCCGACAGCTCGGCACCCGACACGTTGACGGCCATGGTGAAAGCGGTTGGCCAACCGTCGCGGGACGTCCACTCGGCAAGCTGGCGGCAGGCCTCGTCCAGGACGAACGAGTCGATCCTGCCGATCAGCCCGTGCTGCTCCGCGAAAGGGATGAAATCGTCCGGGAGCACGATCCCGCGCTCGGGATGGCGCCAGCGCACCAGCGCCTCGACTCCCATCAATGATCTGTCCTCCAAGGAGAAGAGCGGCTGGTAGAGGAGGAACAGCTCCTTGCCGTCGATCGCTCCGCTCAGCTCGGCCCGGAGGGCGCCCGTGCCGCCGGGGACGCGCTGAGTGGAGTCGTAGACCAGGTAGTGGTTCCGACCGGTGTCCTTCACCCCGTACATCGCCTCATCCGCGTCGCGGATCAGCTGCTCGGGCTCGGCGAGGGGATCCCGGGTGACGACGATCCCGACGCTGCAGGTGATGGAGAGGTCGCGCCCATCCTCGGCGTAGGGGGCGCGGATCTCCTGGACGATGCGGTCGCCGATGAGACCGACGTCATCGTCATCGCGCAGCGCCCCGCACAGCAAGACGAACTCGTCGCCGCCGAGGCGGGCGACGGTGTCGACGTGGCGCGAAAGCTGCGAGAGCCTACGGCCGACCTCGGCGAGCACCTGGTCCCCGGCCTCGTGGCCGAACGCGTCGTTGACCGCTTTGAAGTGGTCCAAGTCGACGTAGAGGACCGCCAGCCGACCCGGCTCGCGTTCCAGGGCGGCAAGGGCCTGGGAGAGCCTGTCCATCAGGGCGGCCCGGTTCGCCAGACCGGTCACCGGATCGTGCAGGACCTGGTAGGCCAGGACGCTCTCTGCCCTGATCTGCGCCGTCATGTCGCGGAAGAAGCCGAAGGTGCCGATGATCTGGCCGCGCCCATTCCTGAGCGGCATCTTCGTGGACAAGACCACGCTGTCGGGTCGGTCGTCGAAGGTCTCCCGTCGCAATTTCCCCACGATCGGCCAGCCCGTGCCGATGATCCTCTGCTCGTCCTCGAAGGCGGCCGTGGCGTGTTGCTCACTGAAGAAGTCGAAGTCAGTCTTGCCGACTATCTCCTCCGCGGTGCGCTCCGGAGCGACCGCGGCGATCCAGCCTGCGCTCACCAGGAGGTACCGGCTCTTCAGGTCCTTGAAATACAGGCACATCTCGGTGCTCTTCAACAGGCTGCCCATGCAGGTGAGCTCGAGCTGGCGCTGCAATTTGCCCTGCTGTGACCTGCGTCGACCCGACCCGCTGTTGATCATCGCGGCTCCTGCTCGGGATCGATGCTAATGCCTGCCGGTTCGTGGAGCATCCTTGCCAGAGCACCGGCATTCTCGGGGAGAGCAACGGGCTTGCCCGCGAGCAGGCCGGGTCGCCGCTAGCAGGCCGGGTCGCCGCTAGCACGGGCCCACCTATGCGGGTAGCCGCGATAGCGTGACGGGTCCGGCCACCCCCGCCTCCGCCCCGCTTGCCGCCGACCGGAGGCCCCTGCTCCCCAGAACGCGCGTTGAGGATCGCGCCCTGGCGCGCGGACCCGAAATCGTGCGACGATCGTGCCGCGTGGTCACTGGCGAGAACGTCGATTCCGCGCGTGGGTCGTTACCGGCGATCGCGAGGACGACCGTCACCACCGACGCGCCGATGAGGTTCAATGGTGTCGTGACCCTGCGGTCGTGTTTGGAGTCAGCGTTCTCTCAAAGCGGCACGACGGTGACTGCGTTCCTGGAACAGCTCGCGGGAGAGCCTGTCGATGCGCACGAGCGGCACCACGCGATGATCGAGGCAGGCGTGCCGAACTTCCTGGGTGTCGAAGGGGGACGCCCTTTGCTGCAACGCTCAGCGGTCCTGCAGGGAAGAAGGTCGATGCAGCCGTACGCGCACGTCGAGAGCCTGCTCGACCCAAGTCGCCTTCCTGCTGGTTTCTGCCGGCAGCTCGAGACCGGCGATGACCCGATCGGGCGGATCCTTTGCAAGGACGGGATCGCCTTCACCCGCTCTGAGCTTCCCGGTCTTGACCCGGGCCGCGCGTTGGTGCTTTGCGATTCGCAGGTGCCCGAGGATTACCTGTTCGCCCGGACGTATCGCATCGACGTGGACGGGGTGGCGGTCATCCTGATCTCGGAATGGTTCCTCCGCATTATCGAGTCGCTCCTGGGTCCTTCCTGACCCCCGGACAAGAGCGCAAGTAGAAGCCATCTCGGGTCGCTGCCCGCGTAGCTCGCCTTGTCTTCACGCGCCCGGCACGCCTTTGTCCGCGTCGGTTCTCCCGGAGGCCTTTGACAGCGGCTCCGAGCGCACACCGTTGGCGGGGAGGACCCCCGGCATCGAGGTCATGAAGCCCGCATCGGCCACGATGAACCGTTCCTAAATGCTGAGGCGCCCCGGGATGGGCTGGTGCAAGGCGAACCTAATCCGACGATCCCGCTCCACGGTCGCCTCCTGGGAGCCCCGGACCTGTCGTCGTGACCGAGGGGGCGTTTGGGCTCGCGGTCTTCGGCTCCGGTCCGACCGGCGAAGTTCCGGGCGGCACGGTGGGGATCGTGGGGGAGTAGTGACCGGTCACCTGAGCACTCGGGGCTTGCGGGGAGCCGGTTGGCTCGAGGGGACGCGTTGCACCGACCGCTGAGGCTCCCACCACTATTAGCACGACGACGAAGGCACAGTAGATCCAGAAGGCCAGCGTGAGACCCGAGGTGATCGTCAGTCCCGACTGCGCGGCGGCCGACGACGAGATGCCGAACATTGTCGGGGAGGTGTGCTCGCCGATCTGGATGATCGCCGAGACCGCCTGAGCCGCCATCGGTATGACGGCTCCGGCAAGCAACACGCCCCCGTGGAGGAGCGGACGCCAGAGGGCGGCGGCGACGACAACTGCGACGAACGCGACCATCACGGCGACATTCCCGGCGATCACCGGCGCTGGGTTCGAGAAGACATTGCCCGCAGTGAGCGACTCGGTCGTACCGGCGGAGGTCTGCAGGACGTAGCTGTCCCAGGAAGGGGCGAACGCGGCCGCCACGCCGAGTGCGGCGAGTGAGAACGTCAGGAAAGGAACCAGCTCGGAGCCGCGCGGCCGACCGAACCCAACCCCCTCGCGCCTGAGCGCGAAAGCGACCGTGGAGCCGGCGGAACAAGCCAACCAGCCAACCAGCCCAAGCACGAGGCCGACGCCCATGAGGTGTGCGCCTCCGGCGATCGCCGTGCCCGAGTCCGCGAAGAAAAGTCCGAAGGTGACGATGCTCGTTCCCATCCCGAGGAGCGCTCCCGCTCGTTGACGGCGGCCGCCGAGCAGGATGAGCAGAGCGCTCGCGCTCCAAACGGCGAAGTAGATCGCATGAGGTACCAGCTCGTCCGGCTGGCGTACCAGGCTCGTATTGTTCAGGTAGTCAGGGAACAGCCCGGCGATCCCGCAGGCGACGCCGATAGCAAGGAACGCTGCGGCGGCGACGGCCCACCTGCCCGCGCCGGCGACCTGTTCGGCTGCCTGGGCGGTCGGCGCGGTGGGCTGGGCAGGCGGTCGGCACCCTGGGCTGGGCAACCGGCACGATCGTCGCAGGCAGCTCCATCGCCACGAACCGGGACCATGCGGCGTACCAGCCCTCGGGGGTGTCGGGCCACCATTCGAGCGGCTGCGACCAGGGCTGCCCTACGGTCCAGATCCCGTAGAAGGCCGGCCCTTGTCCGATCTCGTAGCTTGCTCCCCGGTAGGAGATGGTCACGTTCTCACGCACGGTTCGACCCTTCCTCTTCAACTCATCCCGTCGTGCCTGAGCGTCAGCCTACGAAGTTGACCTGTGTGTTGGCTGAGCAGACGCTGGGACATTCCCCGCACCCGTCGCTCTTGCTGAGCTGTCCCGCGCATCGGAACTGAGACGGCCGTTGAGTCAGGCGTCCCGTCGATCACTAGGCGAGAAAAGAGGCATCACTGGTGGCCGGGTGCGGGCGAGCCCTTCGCCGGGGCAAAGCCTACCGGCGGCTTCCCTTTGCCTGCCTCGGGCCTATTCGGCGACCCTGCGGGCGGCTTGCCGTTCCCCGGCTCGGAGATGTTCGGCGACCCGACCGTCGGCGACTGGAAGCCCTTTGGGAGTTTGACGCCAGAGCTCAGCGGCGGGACTCTCACCCCTCCTGGTCCGCCGGGTAACCCACCCGGGAATCCTGTGCCACCTGGAGACCCCATCGCCCCGACTGCCGTGAGGCTCCGGAAAGAGGAGAACCCGAGAGCCGCGATGACGACCAGAAGCGCAGGGGGGAGCCACCTGGGCAGCTGCACGAGCAGCCAGGCACCCAGCAGGGCGATGAGGCCGATTGCCGGGAGATAGAAACGGATGAGGTGGATTTCTCCACCGCTCCCGCCACCACCGGGTGATCCGGCCTGGGCAGTCCAGTCGTATGTCGAGTAGAGCGCCCAGAGCCCGAACCACCCGGCCGCGAGGACCAGACCGACGACGGCGTCGCGCCGGAACCTGGCCGTAGTCCTCGGGTCGGCGGTAGTGGACCTGCTGCGGATTGCCCTGACCGCCATCCAGGCCAACGCTGCCAACCCCAGCAGCAGCGCCGGGATCGCCTTCACCAAGTACGGCGGCATGAGCCTGAGGTTCGCGATGACCGCTCCAAGGCCGAAGGTGATCTCACCCGCTCCGTAGCCGGTCTTGAGCGTTCCTCCATAGAAGTACCGGTCGAAGGCCATCACACCGCCCGCGAGGAGCAGAACCGAGCCGAACCACCACGCCAGCGACCTGCCAGAGACCCGTGCCCCTCGGAAGGAGACCACTACCGCAATCACCGCCACCAACAGCATCACGACATCGGTGTAGCGGATGAAGACCGCCGCCTCGAGCGATAGGAACCCCAGGAGGCCGACAACGGTCCGCCGGCGGGGCGGGGCGTCGCGGGCCAGGAACGTCCACAGCAGCGCCCCGGCCCCGGTGGCGATGAGTGCGGCATCGGTGAACGACGGCATGGTCGGCCGCCATGCGAAGGCGATCGCCGCCCCGGAGGAGACAAAGAGGATCACCGCCCAGGTACCACCCCAGTTCCCGAGCCAGCGACGGCCGGCGACGAACAGGCTCGTCGACGCCAGCGCGCCGGCGAACAGTGGTGCTGCCCGCAGGACCCCCAGCATCTGGAACGGTGCGGCGAAGAAGGGGTAGCCGGGGTTCTTCTCGCTCATCCAGCGCCCGTTGGCCAGCTGGACCCACTGCATGATCCCCGTGCCGCCGCGAGCCCGCAGTTGCGCCGAGAGAGCGTCGTACTGAGCCGTGGACAAGGTTATGTGGCCATGAGTGAGAGCGATGATCGACGCCAGGTAGGCGGAGTCGTCCGGCTCGAGGAGCTTGGTCGCCTTGGTTAGCACCGCGATGCAGAACAGCGCGAAGGCGCTGACGGCGAGCGCGACCTCCGCCGTCGGGAATCGCCAAGATGACTCCGCCTCTTCGACATGCTTGAACTTCGGGGCGACAAGGGTGTCAGGGCTCACGGACTCAAGTCCGGCGGCGATAGTGGTCACGCGTCAAAGACTGGCGTGCAATCCTGGGAGGCAACTGGGTGGCCCTTCAAGGATTGCTGTGGGGTCGAGCCCTTCCCGATCGGTGGTGGCTCGGCACCGGGGAACCCGTCAGAGCCGGTCGCGCCAGAGTCAGCCACTTGTCGGCGTCCCGGCATGACGACACTGCCGCCAGGAAGGGTCGCTCGAACAGCAGGGGCTCTTGTCGAGCGACAGTCGTGCTCAACGGGGAGGCCCCGCGGCGACGACTGCCTCGACCTCCGCCGCCGGCGGCTCACCTCGGCCGAACGACTCGAGCCACCAGGTCATGCCGGCGTCCTCGAGTGCCGCAAACCGCGAGGAAAGCTCGTGGGCCCGCGCAGGCCATGACACGCCGCGGCAGACGATGTCGATGTCAGCCGCCGCTCCGTGCTCCAGGAGCCTGGCGCGAAGGGCAGCCACCTGCCGGGGCTCCGGAAGCCCCGGGATCTCGAGGCCTCCCGGATCGAACAGGGGGAAGCAGCCCTGGTGGCGTGCCGCCCGGGCGATGGGACGGCGGTTCGGCCATCTGCAGGCCACCCAGATTGGCACTGGTCGTTGCACCGGTCTGGGAAGAAACGCAGTGGTGTTCACCCAGATCCGCTTGCCCTCGAACTCGACCGGCTCGCCCGACCACAACCGCACGAGGATCTCGAGTGAGTCGTCAAGGGAGAACGACCTCTCCATCGGGTCGATGATCTCGCCCGAGAACGAGCTGAGCTCCTTCCAGGTGTCGTGCCCGAGGCCGACGCCGACGACGAGGCGGCCCTCCGACAACCGGTCGAGCGTAGCGGTCTGCCGGGCGAGCACCCATGGACGGCGGCGGGCTAGAGGAGTGACCAACATCCCCAGGCGGATCCGATCGGTCGCCTGGGCGATGGCGGCAGCCATTATGAACGAGTCGGCCACGGCCATCCCCGGGATCGTCAGCATGTGGTCCCACAGGTACAAGCCGTCCCACCCCGCCCGCTCCGCAGACTGTGCCAACGCGACGAGGCGCTTCGGTTCCGCGAACTCGTCGAACGGAGGGAGGAAAACGCCGCAGGAGAGCGGCCTGTGACCTGAGTGCAGCTCTGCGGGTTCTTGATGCGCCATGAGACCGGGACGGTACTCGATCAGGCCCGATCGCGCCGCCGGTCGCGACTCGTATGCTCGGTGCGGACTAAGCGAGGTCTGCCGAACCCGTGGCCCCGCGGAAACCGTGTCCGATCACGGTGAGCGCGATCCCGGCAAGCGCCCAAGCGCCCAGCACAGCCAGCGGTCCTGCCGCCCTGGCTCCGTCGAAGAAGGCGACTGATCTCAGGCCGGTGTTGGCGGCCCCGACGGGCAGGTACTGGGCGATCTGCCCCCACGGGGCGGGCATGAGCTGCCAGGCCGTGGTCGCACCCGAGAACGCGAATCCGAAGAACCACGCCACAAGCAGGGTGAGAAGGATTCCCGCGATCTTGGCGATGGTGGCAAGTCCGCACGTGACGGCCGCGATCGACCCGGCAACGAGGGTGATCACCAGTTCATTGGAGAACCAGGACCCGGTCAGTCCCCCGAGCAAGCCTTGAACGGCCACCGTGGCGAGCAGCCCGGCGAGGACGGCATAGCCGAGAAGTCCCATCAGCCGAGTGACCCGGTCGTGTAAAAGGAGCCCGATGACCGCACCGGCGGCGATCGAGGTCATCGTCAAGGGGATCAGGGCGGTGGGGATCGCCGTCCCTTTCGGGTCGTCGACGGGGTTGGGCGCGAGGTCGGCGATGGCAACGGTGGCGTGTGGCAGAACGTGTGCGATGGCGGCTGGCACTGCTTGGGTCAGCAGCTGCGCGACGCTCGGGCTCGCCTCCGATGCCGTGTAGACGATTGCGCCTGCGGTGGACAGGGACACGGCCCCGTAGGCCTGCCGGTCGGTGACTGCGGCGCGGGCAGCCAGAGCATCGGGCAGGACGGTGATCGTGAACGCGCCGGGCTGGGACTGCTCGAGGCCGTGGGCCAGTCCTTCGGCGGTCGCAGGGGGCCCGCTGACAGCGAGAGGCAGATCGTGGGGTGCTGCGCGCGACGATGACCAGGCGAACATGAGGACCAGGAGGAATTGCGCCACGACGATCGCGCCCACCGCCGCCAGCACTACGTAGGTGGAGCGGCGCTCCGCACCGCCGGGGCGTCGGGCACTGGTCTGCAAGTTGTCTGGCATGACCCTCCAGTATTGGCGAGCAATGATCCATTATTGAGTTTGCACCTTTGGGACACCCTAGGTTCTCGACCGGAACGGGCGACGAATCGGGGCGAACCATGGTCCCCTTCGCGTGAGCCCTTTGAGGCGTGCCGGTTGACTAGGTTGGCCCCGTCGACCGACAACAGGAGGTTTCAGATGCTGATCTCGACGATGAACGACCTACCGGGCAGTGAGGTCACAGAGGTCCTTGGCGAGGTCTTCGGGCTGACGGTGCGCAGCCGCAACATCGGGTCCCAGATCGGCGCCGGGTTCAAATCACTGGCAGGTGGCGAGCTCAAGGGCATGACGAAGAACTTGATCGCCAGTCGCCAGGAGGTGACTCAGCGCATGGTGGAAGAGGCCGAGGCGAAGGGTGCCGATGCCATCTTGGCCATGCGGTTCGACACTTCGGAGATGGGTGGCAACTGGACCGAGATCTGTGCCTACGGCACGGCCGTGAAGATCCGGAAGACCTAGTCGCTTTGCGAGCCGGCGTGAAGGAGGCCCGATCCCGGCGCGCCCCGACGTTCTCGCGTCAAAGCCAGGCCTCGTCGGGCTCACGCCGTCTGGAGCACGAGCACGGTCGACGTCCCGGCGCTCATGCGTCCAGGGAGGATGGCAACCAGGCACGGAAAGGCCCAATGACCCTAGGAGGGCGTCCACCTCGTGCTCCAGGATGGGGTCATGCCCGGCACTGACGAAGGTCGCGCGCAAACCCGGTCGGCCGGTCCCCAACGTCTGGTCGGCGTGCCGCCACTCGTGACGCTGACCGTCAACGGGGCCGAGCACTCGGTGACGCCAGGAATGTCACTGCTGTCGGCGCTGCGTGGCGAGTTGGGCCTGACCGGCGCCAAGCCGGGTTGCGGGGAGGGCGCGTGTGGGTCCTGCACTGTGCTCGTCGACAACCGACCCATACGCGCCTGCCAGCAGCTAGTCGAGGAGATGGCCGGGGCGAGCGTCACTACGATCGAAGGACTCGCGACCGGTGGCCGACTGCACCCTGTCCAACAGGCCTTCGTCGAGGTCGGCGCGGCCCAGTGCGGCTACTGCACCCCTGGCATGGTCCTGTCCGCGGTCGCCCTTCTGGCTCACGACCCTGATCCTGACGACGCTGCCGTGAGCGAGGCGTTGTCCGGGAGTCTCTGCCGCTGTGGCGTCTACACACGCGTCCGCAAAGCGGTGCACCGGGCTGTCGAGCTGATCGCGCGGCCTGTCATTACCGACGAGACGTTGGTCACCGCGATCAGCGAGGATTGGAAGCTGCCCGACCCGTGCGCGCCCGGTCACAGGCCGGCGCGGCCGTGGGACATGACCAACCCCAACGAGCGCGACTGGTTCGCGGTACTCGGGGACGGGCTGGTGGTTGTGCTCCCACCTCCAACGTCGGCACCCGGTACCTGGTCGACCAGCGGCGGTGCCTGGCTGCATGTGCGAAGTGACGGGACCGTTACCGCGTTCACCGGCAAAGTTGACGTGGGCCAGGACAACCGCACCGCGTTGAGGCTCCTCGTTGCTGAGGAGCTTCGCGTGCCCCTCGGGAGCGTTCGTCTCGCGATGGGGGACACCGATCTGTGTCCTTACGACGCGGGCACATTCGGCAGCCGGTCCATGCCCGACGCCGGCAGCGCCCTCAGCCGGGTCGCTGCGTTCGCCCGCCCCCTGTTGCCGGTGCCGGGCGGGGCACGAAGACTCGAGATCGTCACGGGGGAGCCCGCGGTCACCCCGCCGTCAAAGTGGCGGACCGCCGGGTCTGCCCACGTACCGCCGGGAACGGTCGAGATGGTCACGGGCGCTCTGCATTTCGCCTCTGACCTCGACATGCCCGGCCTGTGGCACGGCTGCATGTTGCGACCACCCGTGTTCAAGTCCGTGCTCGGCCACCTCGACGCGACTGCGCTCGATGGCCGCAGTGATGTGATGGTGGTGGAAACCCCTGTGGGTGTCGGAGTCGTCGCCCGTGACAGGGCCGGGGCCCGGGCGGCGCTGGCCGGTCTCGAGGCCACGTGGGAGGTCCCGGACGCGCCGTCGGACGACGGCCTCGAGGAGTTCCTCCGTTCTCATCCCGCGTCGGGCGACGACTGGTGGAGCGGTCCGTTCCACCAGGAACAGGGCGATCCGGACGGCGCGCTCGAGGCCGCGGCCGTACGCGTCGAGGCCACCTACACCACTGCGTTCGTCGCCCCCGCTGCCCTCGAGACCCGGGTCGCGATCGCAGTCTGGAACGACGACGGGCGGGTGACGATCTGGACCGGGACCCAGACCCCCTTCCCGGTCCGGGCCCAGGTCGCCGCGGCCCTCGATCTGGAGGAGCAGGACGTGCGTGTCATCGTGGCGCCCACCGGCGGCGGCTTTGGCGGCAAGCACGCGGGTGGCGTCGCCACCGAGGCCGCCATGCTGGCCCGGGTGATCGGCGAGCCGGTCCGGGTGGGCTGGACCCGCCGTGAGGAGTTCGGTGTCGGCACCCTCCGTCCTGCTGCGGTCATCGACGTCCAGGCCGGAGCCACGACCGACGGTGAGCTGTCGGCTTGGACGTTCACCAACATCAATTCGGGACGGGCCGCGATCACCACGCCCTACCGCGTGGCCAACCAGCGGATCGACTACAAGCCCGCCGAGAGCCCGCTCGCCCAGGCCTCCTTCCGGGCTCTGGCGGCCACGGCCAACAACTTCGCCCGGGAGTCGCACATCGACGAGGTGGCGCACCGCTGTGGTCGCGATCCGGTCGAGTTTCGTCTCGCCAACCTGGCCGACGAACGGCTCGCCGACGTGCTGCGAGCCGCTGCCGAGCGTTTCGGGTGGAAGACAGGCGGTCACGACACCGGCCGGGGGATCGCGTGCGGGCTCGAGAAGGACGGACGAGTAGCCACCGCCGCGCAGGTCAGCGTCGGCTCAGACGGCCGTCTGCGGGTCGTGCGTGTCGTCACCGCGTACGAATGCGGTGCTGTCGTGAACCCCGACACCGTGATCAACCAGATCGAGGGTGCCACGGTCGTGGCTCTCGGCGGTGCGCTGTACGAGGCGGTCCACTTCGACGCCGGGTCGATCACCAACGGGTCGTTCTCCGGCTATCGCCTCCCGCGGATCTCCGACGTGCCGCCGATCGAGGTCGTGCTGCTGCACCGTGCTGACCTGCCCTCTGCAGGGGCCGGCGAGACGCCGATGATTGCCGTGGCGCCGGCGGTTGCCAATGCCGTCTTCGACGCGACGCGACGGCGCCTGCGCTCGCTCCCGCTGACGGTGGACGACCACCTGAACCTCGACGGTTGAACCGCCCCCGGGGCTGACTACGCTCACCCGGCCCGGGTCGGTTGGCCCGGTGGGCCCGCCCCATCGGTCATGACAGCCACATGTACTTGAAGCCGTAGGCCCCTAGAGGAAGGCCGGTCTTGCTCGAGACGACGCCATTCACGCGCGATGCATACGCGTCGATGACGGGGGTGAAGTACGGGATGATGTAACCGCTCGCTGCTCCCGAGTACTCCATCTGCTGCATCTCATGGGCGATGTCCGCCCGCTTGCGCCCACCTAGTGTGGCCATGGCCTGCCGGTACAGGCTCGTGTAGGCAGCGTTGTCCGTGTGGCACTCGTTGAACGGGGCACGGGCGAGGGTGGCCTGCAGGACGTTGGAGAAGTAGGGGTAGTACTTCCAGTAGTCCTGGGCGAAGGTCCAGCTCAGGTATTTCGGGCCGAAGAACTCCGCCGTTGGGACATATCTCAGGTTCACCGTCACACCGGCTTGCGCCGCCTGCTGCTTGAGGAGCTGGGCGATCTGCGCGGCTCCCGGCCCGACCGGGCTCGTCACCAGAGTGATGGTCAGGTTGGAGTGCCCCGCCTTGGCGAGGAGGCTCTGGGCCTGCTCGATGTCCTGGACGCGTTGTGGTAGCGCCGAGTCGTACACGACGTCCCGCAGGCCGAACACATCGTTGCCGATCCTGCCGTTCCCGCTGAAGACGGTGTCGAGCATGTACTGGCGGTCGCAGATGAGGCGGAACGCCTGGCGGACACGGATGTCGTCGAACGGGGGCTGGTCGACCCGCATCGTGAAGGGCGTGTAGCCGCCGCCATTGGTGATGATCACTTTGTTGCCACCCGAGTACACCGCGCGCGTCGAGTAGAAGGAAATGAGGTCGATGACGTCCACGCTGCCACTGCCCAGCGCGTTCACCTGGCTGACTTCACCTGGGAAGTCGCTGATCACGAGCTCGTCTATGTATGGCAGGCCGGTCTCCCAGTAGTTCTTGTTCTTGACGAAGGTGCTCTGCCGGCCGGCGGTGAACGACTGGAACTTGAACGGCCCGGTGCCGATCGGGTGCTTCAGGTTGAAGCCCACCGGCACGACGAAGAAATAGTAGGAGGCCAGGACGTCCTTCAGAACGGAGAACGGCGTGAGGCACGGGATCGCGACGGTCAGGTTGTCGACCTTCTTTGCGTTTGCGATGTCGAGAGCTTTCAGCGATCTCGCACCGAGCGCCGGGCTCTTCGGGTCCACGATCCTTCGGAAGCTGTACAGCACGTCGTCGGCGCTCAGCGTCTTGCCGTTGTGGAACTCGATGCCCGGCTTCACGCGAATCGTCCAGTGCATGGCATCTCTGCCCGCGATGAGCTCCTCGGCCAGGCTCTTTGTGGGGTGAGCATCGAGGTCGAAGTCCACCAGAGGGTTGAACAGGGAGTACACACGGGCCGCGTCGACAAGGTTCACCCAGTTGTGCGGGTCGAGCGTGTCTGTACGACTGCCGCCGCTCAAGCCGGCCCGTAGCGTCCCGCCGGGAGTGGGGAGCGGTGTCGCCCTGGTCGTTGTCGTGGCGCTCGGGTCCTTGGTGCTCGAGCTGCACGCGCCCAGGAGGCCCCCCGTGCCAAGGAGGACCGCGCCTTGTGCTGCGTGACGGAGCAGGTCCCTCCGGCTCAGTTCGGCTTCGCGTTCGGTCATCGGACTGCCCCTTATCCTTGCCCCCTCCAGTGCATCGGGCAACGGAGGATGACGCGCGTGTGAACCTTCTGAAGTCGGCGCCGTCAGGTCAGCGGGTTAGGCCAGCGGCGTCATGACGTGCTTGATCTGGGTGTAGTCCTCGAGCGAGTACATCGACATGTCCTTGCCGTAGCCGCTCTGCTTGTAGCCGCCGTGGGGCATCTCCGGCGTGAGCCAGAAATGCGTGTTGATCCAGACCGCTCCGTACTGCAGCCGGCGCGCGACGCGCAACGCGCGAGAGATGTCCCGGGTCCATACCGAGGACGCCAAGCCGTAGTCGACATCGTTCGCCCAGGCCACGGCCTGGGCCTCGTCGGAGAAACGCTGAACGGTGACGACCGGCCCGAAGACCTCCCGCTGCACGATCTCGGCCTTCTGGCCGACGTCGGTGATGACCGTCGGCTTGTAGTAATAGCCCGGTCCTGAGATCTCCTCGCCGCCGGTGAGGACCTTGGCCCCGGCAGCCTGCGCGCGGTCGACGAAGCCCTTCACGCTTTCGCGCTGTTTGGCCGAGACCAACGGTCCCACCTCGACCTCGGTGTCGGTGATGTCGCCGACCTTGATCGACTCGACGGCGGGCACCAGAGCGGTGAGGAGCTCGTCGTAGATCTTGGGGCCGGCGACCACGCGGCACGACGCGGTGCAGTCTTGGCCGGTGTTGGCGTAGCCGGCGAACTTCAGGGTTTCGGTCAGAGCCTCCACGTCGGCGTCGTCGAAGACGACCACAGGGGCCTTGCCGCCCAGCTCGAGGTGGGCACGCTTGACGGTCTCGGCGCAAGCTGCGGCGATGATCTTGCCGGTGGCGGTGTCGCCGGTGACAGACACGAGGCGAACCGCGGGGTGACGCGTGAGAGCGTCGCCGATGACCGCGCCCCGACCGGTCACGACGTTGAACACACCTGGCGGAAGGATGTCCGCCGCCAGGTCGGCCAAGCGAAGCGTCGTGAGCGGCGTGATCTGCGCCGGCTTGATGATCGAGGTGTTTCCGGCCGCCAAGGCAGGCCCGAGCTTCCAGACAGCCATCATCAATGGATAGTTCCACGGGCAGATGCCGACGGTGACGCCCAGAGGCTCCCGGCGGATCATGGAGGTGAAGCCCCTCTCGTACTCTCCGGTCGACTTGCCTTCTTGGCAGCGGGCAGCGCCGGCAAAGAAGCGCAGGCTGTCGGCTACGAACGGGATGTCCGCCTTGGAGACCGTTATGGGCTTTCCGACATCGATGGACTCGAGCCGGGCAAGCTCGGTTGCATCGGCGTCGATGGCGTCGGCGAGCTTGAGGAGCATGGCGCTGCGCTCTTTCGGTGGTGTGTCGAACCAGACCTCGTCGTAGGCCTTCTGTGCCGCGCTCGCTGCACGCTCGATGTCCTGCTTGCCGGCGACGGCGACTTTGGCGATGGTCTTTCCGGTTGCCGGGTTGATGTCTTCATCCGTCTCGCCTCCGGCAGGGTCGACCCATTCGCCGCCGATGAACAACGGGCGGTACTTCTCCAGGTTCTCCTCCATGGCGCTGCTCTCCTTTCTGCAATCGTCCCCTTAGCCGTCGATGGTCTCGGCACCCGGCGGGCCGCTCCGAAGAGCCAGGCGGTGTCCGACCACCCAGAGTCTCGCCGCCCGGTCGGCCCCGCGATCGCCTGGGTCGTTGCGCCGCCGCATCGCAGAAGATGACCATCGACATGGCCCACCTCTGGATGCACCGTAGCCCTGGCGGCGCCATCCGCCCAGGGCCGAAGGTCCCTCCGCGTAAGCCGTGGGGGGTGGCCAGGGCGCGTCTCGCCCTCGGGCGCCACTGCAGGCTGCAGTCGTCAGGTCGCGAGCCGCCGCAGCCCCACCAGTCGGCAGGAACAACGCGACGGCGACGATGCCACCGAGCATCGCCGGAGAGAGATGACGCAAGGTTCACCTCTTCTTCCTTGTCGCTCGCAAGCCCCTCCCGGGCGGACGCGACAATTGCCATCGCTCGAGGCCGATAGACGTCACCTGTGAACGAGCTCGAAACTCAGCGTCGCTGCGCCGGTACTCAGAGCGAACCTGTGTCTGAGCCATCCTCTCCGTGTCGGCCCCGGGCTTCTGCGTTCACGGGCGCAACTGGCGAGACTGCGCCCTCGGGCACGAGCGTCGGTGTCGAGCGGTTGAGCGTCTCGCCTTGGAAGAAGGCCGGTCCTGCGAAGCGCCAGGTCACCGCGCAGACAAGACCGATCAACGCACTGATGAGGACGACCATGAACACCCCACCGATGTCCCAGTGCGGGGCGAACGGCAACTGCACGGAGGTGTAGCTCTGATTGCTCGAGAAGAACCAGTCCTGTTCCAGGCTCCAGGCCCCTGCAGCGAAGAGGATCAGTCCGCCAAGGCCTGGCAGGATCCCCTTCATCATGAGGTCACGCCCACTTCGCGTGAGGACCTTCCGGTAGTACCACAGGCATGTCCAACCCGTGAGGCCGTAGTAGAAGGCGATCCACACGCCGATGGCCGTGACCGAGTCCGCGATCACGTACCCACCGGAGAGGTAGTTCATGAGCGAGTACATCACGATCGAGACGCCGCCCATGACCAGGGTCGCGACAGCCGGAGTCAGGTACTTCTTGTGTATGGTCCCGAACGCGTCGGGCACCGCCTTGTACACGCTCATGGAGAGGACCGTCCGGGCCGTGGGCAGGATCGTCGTCTGAGTGGACGCGGCGGCCGACGAAAGGACCATGAGCAGCAAGAGGTGCGCGAAGAGCGAGCCGATCCAGCCAGATCCGAACACGGCAGTCCCCTGTACCGACAGTACGTCGGTGAGGTGCGCCGGGTTCGCCAGGCCTATGCCCGTCGCGCCGACACCGGCGAAGGCCTGCGCCGCGATCGTGACGAGTGCGTAGGTTGCAAGTAGCAGCACCGTGGCGATGATCCCCGCCAAACCGGGCAGCCGCTTCTTGTCGCTCGTCTCCTCGTTCACCGAAAGCGAGGTGTCCCAGCCCCAGTAGATGAACAGCATGAGGACGAGCCCGTCGACGAGCTTTGTTGGAGAAACGGTCGTCGGGTTGAACCACGACATGCTCGGGACCATGTGGCCTGGGGGAGCGTGGCCTACTGCCACCCTGATCAGCGCCACGAGCGCGTAGACGGCCAACATGACGAGCTCGATCGCCAACAGGACCTGCTGGACCCGCGCCGAGATCTCGATGCCCCGGTAGCAGACGTAGGTCAGGACGACGATGAAGAGGACGCCCACGAGGAGCACCCAGAAGCTGGTCGCGTTGTTCCCAATGCCCTTTGCGTTGAAGAGCAGGAAGCCGTACTGCCCTGCCACCTCGGCAAGGCTCGCCATGACGAGCACGTCGGAGGCGATGATCCCCCAGCCACCCGCCCAGCCGGTCTTCGGACCGAAGGCGCGTGTGGCCCACGTGAAGGTCGTCCCGCAGTCGGGGTCCGCCTTGTTCAGCTCGCTGTAGCCGATCGAGATCAACAGCATCGGCACAAATGCGGCAATCGCGATGAATGGCGCATGGAAGCCGACATCGGCGACTACGAGACCAAGCGTTGCCGCCAGGCTGTAAGCGGGGGCAGTGGACGCGGTCCCGATGACCACGCTCGAGAGGAGCCCAATTGCCCCCGACTTCAAGCCTTTATCGACCCCTTCTTCAGCTGGCAGCAAGTCGGGGCCGGTGGACATCAGACCGTGCTCTCGTCCACCATGGCGTCTGCCACCTTGACGAAGCCTGCGATGTTGGCGCCCAAGACGTAGTCGCCCGGCCTGCCGTACTCCTCGGCCGCGGCACGCACGTTGGTGTGGATCGCACGCATGATCTGCTTGAGCTTGTTGTCAACCTGATCTCTGGTCCAAGAGAGGTGCTCGATGTCCTGGGTCATCTCCAGGCCGGAGACCGCCACGCCGCCCGCATTGGCAGCCTTGCCCGGTCCATAGAGGAGCTTGGCCTCGAGGAAGCGGTCGACGCCTTCGGGCGTGGTCGGCATGTTCGCTCCCTCGGCGACGAGCTTGACCCCGTTGGCCACGAGGTTGCGTGCGTCCGTGCCGTTGATCTCGTTCTGGGTCGCGCTCGGGAAGGCACAGTCCGCCGGGACCGCCCACAGTGGGTTGAAGCCCTCGTCCTTCACCGGAGTGAAGGTCGCGGTCGGGAAGCGCTCTGCGTACTCGCGGATCCGTCCCCGCCTCACGTTCTTCAGCTCCATGACGAAAGCGAGCTTCTCGGTGTCGATGCCGTCGGGGTCATGGATGAACCCGCCAGAGTCCGAGAGTGTGAGGGCCTTGGCGCCCAGCTCGATGAGCTTCTCGACGGTGAACTGAGCAACGTTGCCGCTGCCGGAGACGAGACACTTCTTGCCCTCGAAGTTCTCCGCGCGCGTGGCGAGCATTTCCTGGGCGAAGTAGACCGCACCGTAGCCGGTGGCCTCCGGGCGGATCTCCGAGCCTCCCCAGTTGAGGCCCTTGCCGGTGAGCACACCGGTGAACTGGTTGGCGATCCGCTTGTACTGCCCGAACAGGTAGCCGATCTCCCGGCCACCGACGCCGATGTCACCGGCCGGCACATCTGTGAACTGGCCGATGTGGCGGTAGAGCTCTGTCATGAAGGCCTGGCAGAAACGACGCACTTCTCCGTCGCTCTTGCCCTTCGGGTCGAAGTCGGCCCCGCCCTTTGCGCCGCCCATGGGCAAGGTGGTGAGGGAGTTCTTGATGACCTGCTCGAAGGCGAGGAACTTGAGCAGCCCGAGGTAGACCGACGGGTGGAACCTGAGTCCGCCCTTGTAGGGCCCGATGGCGCTGTTCATCTGGACCCGGTAGCCGCGGTTGACCTGGATCTCGCCGTTGTCGTCGGTCCAGCTCACCCGGAACATGATCACCCGCTCCGGCTCGACGAGCCGCTCGAGGACCTTCATCTCCTGGTAGTTGGGGTAACGCTCGACAACGGGCTCGAGCGAGGTCAGTACCTCGCTCACTGCCTGTAGGAACTCCGGCTCGCCGGCGTTTCGCACCGCGAGGTCGTTCAAGATGTTCTTGACGTTGTTGCTCACTTCAATTGCCTCCCTGTGCACTCCGTTGTGCACATCTGGCTTGTCTTTTGCCCGGCCATGTCGATCTGCCGCGCTCCTCGCCTCCGTCATTGGTCCTAGACCACCGACGTGACGCTCTTGACCCAGTGCCGTCCTTCCTGATCGCGAACGGGTCTTTGACAATTGTGTCACCGGCAACCGGGTCTGAATAGGGACTTTCGGCCCATGGAGAAGACGCGGGCTTCCTCTAAACTGAAAAAACGCCCGTCTGAAGTTGCATTTCAACGTGTAACGCCTCTTTGATCTTCGGTCGAAATGCCGAGAAAGGACCTTCTCATGAGAGTTCTCGTGGTAGGAGCCGGTGGAGTCGGGAGTGCCTTTGCCCATATAGCGGCGCGCCGCGGCAACTTCGAGAGTGTCGTCATGGCCGACTATGACAAGGAGCGCGCTCAGAAGGCAGCGTCTGTTTCCGAAGACTTTTCGGGCTTCAAGCTCGACGCTTCCGACGAGTCCGCGATCGTCGAGCTGATCCGGACCGAGAACTGCGACGTGGTCCTCAATGCCGTTGACCCCCGTTTTGTGATGCCGATCTACCGCGCAGCTCTGGCAGCGGGCGTCAACTACATGGACATGGCCATGTCGCTCTCTCACCCACACGCCGACGAGCCATACTCCAAGACAGGAGTCAAGCTCGGGGACGAGCAGTTCGAGCTCGCCCCGAAATGGGAGGAGCGCGGGCTGCTGGCCCTCGCTGGCATGGGGGTGGAGCCAGGGCTGTCCGACGTGTTCGCCCGACACGCGGTGGACAACCTCTTCAGTTCCGTCGACGAGCTCGGCGTGCGGGACGGCGCCAACCTCGTCATCGACGGCTACGACTTCTGCCCGAGCTTCTCGATCTGGACGACGATCGAGGAATGCCTGAACCCTCCTGTCATCTGGGAGAAAGGGCGTGGGTGGTTCACCACCGAGCCGTTCAGCGAGCCGGAGACCTTCCTCTTCCCGGCCGGCATCGGACCGGTCGAGTGCGTGAACGTGGAGCACGAGGAGGTTCTCCTCATGCCGCGTTGGCTCGACGCGAAGCGGGTCACGTTCAAGTACGGGCTGGGGGACGACTTCATCGGCGTGCTCAAGACGCTCCACATGCTCGGGCTCGACTCGACGACGCCGGTGATGGTGGGCGGTGAGAAGGTCTCGCCTCGGGACGTCGTCGCGGCGTGCCTGCCGGACCCGGCCTTGATCGGCCACCTCATGCACGGGGTCACCTGCGCGGGAACTTGGGCGACGGGCATTGGCAAGGACGGCTCCCCCCGGGAGGTCTACCTGTACCACGCGGTCGACAACGACTGGTGCATGTCGGTAGACGACTCGCAGGCAGTTGTCTGGCAGACGGCCATCAACCCGATAGTGGCGCTCGAGCTTCTCGACTCGGGAGCCTGGTCAGGCGTCGGATTGCTCGGTCCCGAGGCGCTCGAGTCCGAGCCGTTCCTGGACCTGCTGAATGACAGCGGCGCTCCGTGGGGCATGGACGAGAGAACGCCGAAGGCGGCTTCATAGCTGCCGTTTGCCACGTGCCGTTCCCACGCCTGGACAGGGAAAGGCTCTGGTCAGGAACCTGTGAGCACGCCTTTCCCCAATAGGGGTGGGGTGTGTCATATCCGGATTGCCAGGTCGAGATCAAAGGCGACAAATGCGAGCCGTCACGGCTCACAGCTGTTCGGGAAGATTCTGCAGCTTGTCGGCTAGAGACTCGCAGCGCTGTACCACGAAGTTCTGAGCCGGACCCCGGCAAAGGGTCAGCTCGAGCGCGCCGGCCACCGGGGCGTTTGATATCGGCACGAGCCGGATATGGCTCATCTCCCCCCAAGCGATGCGGAGAGGAGGTCCTTCCGTCGCGCGCCGTGGTGCGAAGGAGAGGCCACGGCGGTCCAGCACGAGCTCCCCTGCCACTTGGCGGCGGCCGACGGCCCCAGGCAGATTCTCGGCCCGCGCCGGCCCCGCATAGATGGCGTCACCCTCAAGGCTCCTGAGCCGGTTGTCCTCGAGCCGCCGCCACCTCCGCTTGAGCAGCGGCACCTGTCCAACAGCGATCAGGGTCATGAAGGCGAGGAATACTGTCGCGGCGATAACGACCCTTGACGAGTGGTTGAGCCCGATGGCCATGATGAAGCCCAGTGCGGCTACCGCCAGCACGCGGGTGATGACGAATCGCCAAAGACCTTGGGGCCGCACGATTTCCCGAGTGGGAAGCCTGGGCTCCTGCGGCTCGCTGGTCACAGGGGGAGGCTAGCTGTGACTGTCAGCGCAGGCGGGTCGTGAGGCGAGCCGCCTTCATGCGCCGCAGGGATCCCGGTTCCGAGCTGACGAGCCGAGGCTCAGACAGCTCCAGGCAAGCTCCTGGGCTCGATCCGCTCCTCTATGGCCCGGTCACCCTCTCGGCGGACCAGGTAGGCCCCTTTGCCTCTGATCTCGGTCACGGCCTCCACGAAACTGGTTCCTCGGTAGAGGAGGCCGACGCCGTCGTCAGAGGCGTACCCGTCGGGCAACACCCCGTCGGCGATGAGCTGCTGGAACAGTGGGCGACGCTGGGCTTCGGAGTCGTAGTGGACTCCATTTGAGTAGGGGAGGAGGCCGAGGCCGTTGGTCACGGGGCGCAGCTCGGGCCCGAAGGAGTCAGTCGTGCCGCCCACGTGCCAGCAAAGCGAGCCGGCGGACACGCCGGCGAGCACGACGCCCGCTTGCCAGACTTCGGCAAGTGTGCGGTCGAGACCGTGAAGCCGCCAGATCGCGAGCAGGTTCGCCACGCTGCCACCTCCGACCCATATCACGTCCTGGTCGAGCAGGAACCCTGTCACGTCCTCGACGCTCGGCATAGGGAACAGGTTCAGATTCACCACGTCGACCCCAGCCACCTGCCCGGCCTCGTCCCACAATCCGTTCCAGAAGCGCTGGTCGCCACCGGCCGTTCCCACGTGGCACAGCCGTGGGCGCCCGCCGTTCACCCCGGCCAACTCGATGGCATGGAAGATCAACGGAGCGAACTCGAAGTTGGTGCGGGACCCTGTTCTTATCCCTCCAGAGGTCGCAAGGATCGTCGGCAGATCAGCTGGCATGCTGCGATGGTAATGGCACGGTCGGTGCCGACGATTTCCGCGGCACCGTCCAAGGTGAGCCGGTGACCCCCCTCGGCCGGCGAGGACCGGTCGTCGATCTCGAGCTTGGCGGTGCCCTCACCGGCCTCCATCGATCTTGCCGTGTTGGAGGCTCAGCTCTGTCCCGATCGGGCGGGAGCCTCTGGTGCAGTTTCCCGGGACTGGTCCTGGAGCACTTGGGCGCTCCGGTTCGGCAACGCGGCAAGCACGACGAGTCCTGCCGCCCCGACCACGATCGCAGCGACGCTGACGGCGAGGTCCATGCCACTGATGAACGACCGTCGCGCAAAGCTGGCGAGCTCGGGGCCGAGCACGCCCCCGATCTTCTCGCTGACGGCGAGGGCACCGCCGAGCGAGCCGGTGATCAGGTGCAGGACCGACGCCGGCATCTTGTAGTGGGCAAGCACCGGCGCCAGCAGGTTCTGGTAGCGGGTGTTGAGCAGGCTGCCGAGGACACCGACCCCGAGCGCGCCACCGGTCTGCAGGGCTGCGCCGTTGGTGGCCGCGCCCACGCCGGCTTGGTCGACGGGCAGGGATCCCATCACGGACTCGGTGCTGGGCGCGAAGGCGAGGCCCGTGCCGAGGCCGATCAGCACGAACGCGGGAAGCACGTCCATATACGTGTCGTGGACCGTAACTCGGGTCAAGAGCGCGAAGCCCAAGGCGACTATGGCCATTCCTGCGAAGACGACAGGCTTTGTCCCGACTATGTGGTCCAGCACGCTCGACAGGGGAGCAACGACGAGCAGCACGGCCGCGATCGGTGCGATCCGCAAGCCGGTCTCAAAGGCCGTGTATCCAAGGGAGAACTGCAGGTACTGGGTGAGCAGGAAGAGCCCGCCCATCAGTGCGAACATGATGAGCCCCATGGTTCCCACGGCGGCCGAGAACCGTCGCGACTTGAAGAATGAGACCTCGAGCATCGGGTGGGACGAGCGCCGTTCCCAGATCGTGAACACGGCCAGAATCGCTATCGCGGCGACGATGGCGCCGAGGATGAGAGGGGAGGTCCACGAGCGATTTGGTGCTTCGATGATGCCCCACAGCAACAGTCCCATGCCAACGATGGACAGGCCCGCGCCGATCGGGTCGGCACGCTTGGTATTGGAGTTGCGCGAGTTGGGTACGAACCAGACCGTGGCGAACAGCCCGACCAGCGCGATGGGCACATTGACGAGGAACACCGAGCCCCACCAGAAGTGAGAAAGCAGCCAGCCGCCTGCCACAGGGCCGACGGCCACGCCGAGCCCCGTCGTGCCCGACCAGATCCCGATGGCGCGGGCTCGCTCACGGGCTTCGGTGAAGGTGCTGGTAAGGATCGACAGGGTCGAGGGCATTATGGCTGCCCCCCCGATGCCCATGAAGGCCCGTGCCGCGATCAGCCGATCAGCCGTTCCCGAGAAGGCGGACACCGCCGAGCCGGCTGCGAAGATGACCAGCCCCGCCATGAAGACCCACTTGCGTCCGAGGCGGTCGCCGAGACTGCCGGCCAGGAGAAGGAGTCCGGCGAAAACGATCGCGTAGGAGTCGACGATCCACTGCAGCGAGCTCGACGAGGCGTGCAGGGTGCGCACGATGACCGGCAGCGCCACGTTCAAGATCGTGTTGTCGAGGCTGACTATGAGCAGGCTCACGCACAGCACGGCGAGAATGAGCCGACGGTCCCGGTGAGGCGGCGTCGCTGAGCCTGGAGACATCTCGAGGCTTGAGGTCGGGCCTTCCGATTCCTGTCGTGAGGTCCCGACAGGTTCAGGACCGGAGACCGAGGTGCTCATCGAGCGTCGGAAGATCCTTGCCGAGGGGAGATCCGGGGGGTACACCTCCGTTTCCCTGTTTCCTCGTCACGAAGGCCGGTGGCTTCGGTTCTCCGTCCCGGACCGGTGGCTCCCAACACGTTGGGCGTGCTTGGCATGGCTGATCCTTGCTTGCGGGCTTGCTACCACGAACAATGCGCCGACGCCGCGCCGCGGTCCCGGGCACAACGAGCACCACTCTAACCAGCAGTACCCGGCCTCTCGCGGCGTTCGAGCAGGTCGGTCTTGGCGGAGCACTCCCGGCGTCGGACTTTCTCAGCGAGTGCCTAGGCGCAACTCAGGAAATACTCAGGTCTGCCCGGTGTACTGAATATGAGCAGTTGTATGCGCGCTACCGTCCCTGAAGAGGAGAGGGCCATGGACGACGAGCACGAGAGCGACGAACCCACTGGGGCAACGGTCGAAGGGTCGGCACCGGTGGCGCCGGTCACACCGGGACCGCCCGACTTCATGGTCGCGCCCGGGAGCACCTACACCGGTGCCGGCGGCTCGACCTGGGCGACTCCACCGCCTCCACCTCCTCCACCTCCTCCACCGCCTGCCCCACCGTTTCCTGGCGCGCCCGGGAGCACCTACACCGGTGCCGGCGGCTGGACCTGGGCGACTCCACCTCCTCCACCGCCTGCCCCACCGTTTCCCGGCGCGCCCGGGAGCACCTACACCGGTGCCGGCGGCTGGACCTGGGCGCCTCCACCGCCTCCACCCGGGCCACCGGGAGCAGTGGGTGGCGGGGCGCAATGGGCCGGCTCCTCTGGGCCGTACTGGGCTGTGTCGCCGGCACCGCAGCCGAAGAGGTTTCAGGCTCCTACTGCCTTGTTTGTCGTGGCGTTGCTCGTGATCGGCGTGGCGGCAGGATTCGGCATCGGTCGGGTTGCCTGGCAATCGCGTTCGACAACCACCTCGCAGCCGTCGGCGAGCTCGCCCTCCCCGGGCTTCCCGTTCGGCTCGGGAACCTTGCCGTTCGGCTCGGGAACCTTGCCGTTCGGCTCGGGAACCTTGCCGTTCGGCTCGGGAACCTTGCCGTTCGGCTCGGGAACCTTGCCGTTCGGCTCGGGATCGTCGGGCTCGATCTCGACGGCACCCGGAGGGCCCTCGGACCCGTCGGCGATCGCCGCGCGGGTCGACCCTGGCGTCGTGGATATCAACACCACCCTCAGCTATTACCGCGAGGAGGCGGCCGGCACGGGGATCGTCCTCACTTCCTCCGGTGAGGTGCTCACCAACAACCACGTGATCGACGGCGCCACGAGCATCAAAGTGACCGACGTGGGCAACGGCCGGGTCTACATGGCCACAGTCGTCGGCTATGACCGCTCGAGCGACATTGCGGTGCTGAAGCTGAACGGGGCGTCCGGCCTGAAGGTCGCGCCGCTCGGCGACTCGTCAACGGTTCGTCCAGGCGAGGCGATCGTGGCCATCGGAAATGCAGGCGGTGCCGGCGGAACACCCAGTGTGGCCAGCGGTTCGGTGACGGCTCTCAACCGGTCCATCACGGCCACTGAACAGGACGGAGGCAACCCTGAGAACCTGAACGGCCTCATGGAAGTGAACGCAGACATCCACGCCGGTGACTCGGGCGGGCCGCTGGTCAACGCTGCAGGGAAGGTTGTCGGGATGGACACGGCGGCGTCCGTGGGGTTCTCTTTCCAGACGACAGGTACCGAAGGTTTCGCCATCCCTGTCAACTCCGCGATGGCGATCGCGAAGAAGATCGAGTCCGGTCAAGCCTCGGAGAGTGTGCACATCGGTCCGACGGCTTTCCTCGGCGTCCAGGTGTCTTCCAGCCAGTTTGGGTCTTCCCCTTCCGGAGCGGTGATCGAAAGCGTGCTGCCGAGCGCGCCGGCTGCATCGGCGGGAATGGCCGCGGGCGACGTCATAACCTCGCTCGGCGGCCACGCGGTCGGCTCCGCACCAGCGCTCACGACCCTGATGCAGCGGCACCACCCCGGCGACCGTGTGAAAGTGGATTGGACCGACGCCGCGGGCAACCGGCACAGCGCGACCGTTCGGCTCACCACCGGTCCTGCCGCCTGAGCACTCCGTCGAACGGCAGTCGGGCTCCGGCTAGGACGCAGTTCCAGATTCCGGAGAGCCGAAAGGCTTTCGGCCGGGCTTTGGTCGGCGCCGTCGCCTCGGCGTGAACACCAGGAGAACCAGCGCTAGCACGCCCACCCCGCTGGCAATGACCCCGAACTTTGCGAGCTTGGAACGGTAAACCCAGGTCACGGTGAACTTGCCGGCTGGGAGCGAGATCGCCTGGAGTACGCCGAGCGGCTTCACCCGCACGGTCACCGTCGGGCCCCCACCGACCGGGGTGATCCGCGCGACCCAGCCCTTGTCGTACGCCTCGCTTCGGACCAGCACCGCCGGGCTGGGCGTGGAGACGACCGTCTTCTGGTTCTGCCACGCCTCGACGGGTGGGGTCGTCGCGTGTGCCAGCGGGAGCAGGGGCGCAAGCGGCGTCGTGGACCCGGCCGCCTCGATCCAGGAAGCTCCCCGCGTGAGCGTGTTGGTGAACACCGGCAGCCCGCCGATCTCGGTCTGGTACCGCCACTTCGGGGGTTCAAGCACGCCCTGGAGGACCTGGTTGAGAACGAGACGACGCGTGAGCGGACCAGAGTTGACCGCCGTCGGGCGCACCGTGGTCACAGCGACGGCACCGACGGCGACGGGCGTACCGCTGGGTGCTCCGACCTGGACTCCGTATGCGACCTGCCCTTTCAACGCGACTTGGGCTTCGGAGTCCATGACCGTCACGCGGCGGTCGCCGACTACCTGATCGCGGGCGTTGAGGATGCCGACCGCGACGGCACGGGGGGACTCGCCGTTGTAGGGCACGAGCACGACGGTGACCGAGTCGAGCGCGACGGGGCCCGGAAGCATCCAAGTCGATGAGCGCCCAGAAGGGAGCAGGGAAGGCGGAAGGTGCGGCAGCGGCTTGTCCGGCGCGATGGCATCCAGTGCTCTCGCAACGCGCCCGGCACCGGGCGGCACGGGAGCCCCCTGTGCGACTGGGATCGGTTGGTCGCCCGGGATCTCCGCCACCAGGTACTCGGGGAGGGTCACCAGCTCCTTCAGGTTCAAGATGTCGAGATCCGAGCGGGTGAGGGCAACCGGCTGCAGGTTCTCGACGTCATGGGCCCCGGTGGCGAGTTGGTAGCTGCCGGAAACCGCGGACGAGTAGCCCTGGACGCTTTGGACCTGGTGAATGATCCCGAGGCTGAACGGGCCGAGTGCAAGGATTGTCCCCCGGAGCCCGGACGGCAAGCTCTGGGCGGGATTGAAGATCGCGTAGCGGCCCTGGGGCCCGAGCAGCTTCGCGAGGGTGACGACGGCAGCGTTGTTCTTCGTGATGGTGGCCTTGGCGGGGAAGGTGTAGGACCCGTTGAAAACGCACATCAGAACGTCTGCGATGATGACGACGGCCACGAGTCGCCGGCGACCGATGGGGCTGAGACGAGGGGCGAGGCAGAGCAGGATGGCGGCGCCCGCCGCGATGACAAGCACGGCTGCGAAGTACGGGCTCAGGCTCACGGCAAGCCCGGCGTGGTAACCGGAGACGCCGAAGCCACGCTGAATCGATCGACCGAGCGCATACGCGGCGAGGACGAGGAGCGCCACGATGCCAACCGGTACCAGGCCGGCCAGGCGTTCGTAGAAGGTGAGCCCCGGGTCGGTGTCGGGTGTCGGATCCGGCACCGCATCACGCGCCACGGCACGGGGCCTCAGCACGTCGACGAACACAGCGAGCAGCACAGCGAGCGCGAGGTCCACTATCACGGCATTGCGGTTCTGCAGGCGTTGGCCTCCGTAGAGCGGTATGTCCACCAGAAGGTGGCCAAGGGGGGTGTTGGCGCCGGCGGAGAGGAGGACGCCCTCGAGGGTCAATGCGTACCAGACCCCGAGGGGCCTCTCGCCGGCGCGCCGGCGCATAGCGCGCTTGAAAAGGGCAAAGGCCGCGACAAGTGGCACGATGCCGACCGCGTAGCTCAGCTCGGGGAGGTTGTAGGAGCCCTGATAGCCGGGCAGGCCAAAGGTGCCGTTGCCGCCGACGAGGAACGGCACGAAAAGTAGCTCCAGGTCGTGCCACGACAACGATCCCGCCGCGAAGCGGATGAAGGTGACGGCCGCCCGATTGGACTCGTGCAGGAAGCTGAGGCCTGGCAGCCACTGCGCCGTGGAGAGGACGACGGCCAGGACGCTCGCCACTACGACGCCGACCCCCGCGACGGTGACGCGTCGGCCTGTGCGCCAGGCTCGCCAGCACAGAGCCAGGAAGTACGTGGCGACAATGAAGGCGACGCTGGAGGCGGCGCGGGGATCGCCTGCGAGCACCACGAGCCCACCGCAGCCGCCCAACAGCGCAACCCAGCGCCGGGCCGTCCGCGGCTCGGGGGACTTTGCCAGCTCGTGGACGGCGAGCAGCATCCAAGGAGTGAAGCTCATGCCTTGGACGAGGCCGAGGTGCACTGCTTGGCCCCACATGAACCCGGAGTAGGTGAACGTCAACGCGCCCAGCAGTGCCGCGAGCGGTGAGCAGCCGAGCCGGCGCAGGAAGACGTGCATCCCGATGCCGCATATCGCCGACACCGAGGCGACGTTGATCGTCCACGCCGCGCCTGCGGGCATGATGGCGAAGAGCCACGTACCCGGGTACAGGGATCCCGCGTTCCATCCCGCGAGTAGGGGCGTCCCGCTCCAGATGTACGGGTCCCACAGCGGCAGCCGACCGTGCCGCAGCAGCTCTCCCGACAGCACTCGTAGTGGGTAGTTCTGTGTCACGTTGTCGGCCGTGCCACTCCCGGGGAAGAGAGGTCTCCCGACAAGCGCGGGTGGGACACCCATCAACACAGGTATCGCGATGTAGAGCGCGACCGCCCACTTGTCGGCGCGCGCGACAAGTGACCAGCGCCGGGGAATCGCTCGGGGAGCATCGACTCCTGGCCGGTCTCGCGAACCGAGAGTCACCGTTGAGGGGGAGTGCGCCATGGGTTCCGCTGAACCATAGACGCGGCCACCGGTGCTGAGGCCAATTGTCGAAGAGCGTCACCGGCCCCAGGTGAGAGGGCGGGCTTCCTCCGGCGAGGTCGCCCGAACCGTTATCCTTCTGCACCAGCGCATCGGTGCAACGCGCGGGCGCGCGGATGACGGCGAAGCAGAAGGCTCGGCTCAGAGGGAACGACGTGCCAATGCGGCCTTCGGGCGATATGCAGGCGATGCGGAGACCAGTCGTCCTGCTCGCGCTTGCGATCGGCACCTATGTGGTCATCGCCGTCTTGGCGTACTGGCCGGTCATGCCCTTTGACGCGAGCAAGCTGCCACACCTGCTTGGGGCGGGCGCTGGAGACCCGGCGCAGATGTCGTGGTTCCTGGCGTGGACGCCGTTCGCGCTCGGGCACGGCCTGAACCCCTTCTTCACCAACTACATCGATTACCCGCTCGGCGTGAACCTCGCCTCGAACACGTCCGTTCCGCTGCTCGGTCTCCTGGCGGCACCGGTCACGCTCGCGCTGGGCCCTATCGCATCGTTCAACCTCCTTATGCGCATCGCGCTCGCGAGCTCCGCCACCTCGATGTTCCTTGTCTCGCGTCGGTGGGTGAGGTGGTGGCCCGCCGCGTTCGCGGCAGGGTTGCTGTACGGGTTCGGGTCGTACATGACGTTCGAGGCTTCCGTCCACCTCGACCTTGCGTTCATGGCAATCCCTCCGCTGCTGCTCTGGTGCCTCGACGAGCTGGTCGTGACCCGGAGAAGGTCGGCGATCAAGGTTGGCGTCCTGCTCGGGGTGTCGAGCGCCGCGCAGCTCCTCATCGACCCGGAGATACTGGCGTACTGCGCCATCATGGCGGCCCTCGGCCTGGCCCTTCTCGCGATCACGCATCGCCGCGAAGTCGTCGCCCGTGTCCGCCTGGCAACGCCCGGGCTGCTCGCGGCACTTGCCTGTTTCGCGGCGATTGCCGGCTATCCGATCGCGTACTTCCTCACAGGTCCCCGGCGCATCCCTCACGGCATCCAGCCGGCCGGGGTGATCGCCGCCTTCCACGTCGATGTTCTCCGGCCGGTCCTGCGAGCATCGCCACAGCTGCTCAACTCGTCCGGCTACCTGGGCGTTCCGCTGCTCATAGGCCTGGTGGCACTGGCTGTATGGTGGCGGAAGCTCGCGTTGGTCAGGTTCGCCGCCGCGTGCGCGTGCGCTGCGTTCGTGCTGTCTCTCGGTCCGCGTCTCACGGTCGACGGGCACAGCTTTGCGATCTGGCTCCCCGAGGCGCTCTTCGAGCACGTCCCGATCCTCGTCGACCTCGAGCCGGTCAGGATCACAGGCATCGAGATGCTCTTTCTGGCGCTGGTCCTGGCGGCCGGCCTCGACCACACGAGGAACTGGATTCTCGAGCACTCTCGAAACGCCGGGACGATCTCGGGACATTCCGGCGAGCCTCGGGTGCGACGTCTCGCGTCCCGGATCCGATCGGACCCGGGACTTAGCACTCTTGTCCTGATCGTCCTGCTGGTCGTGGCCTTTGTACCTCTCCTGGATCGGTTACCCGTGGTCAAAGAGCGGAGTGTGGCCGTGCCGCAGCTCACTGCGTCGCTCGCGCGTTCGGTTCCGGACGGCGGCGTGGTGCTGGCGTTTCCGTACCCTCGGGCGCACGACGACGAGCCCATGGAATGGCAAGCCACAGATGAGATGAGCTTCCGGCTCGTCGGCGGCTATGCCCTTGTCCCCGGCCGCGCGGGCCGAGGCGGTTACTACGTCGCTCAAGGACCCGACCTGAGCAGGCTGTCGTCTCTCCTTGTCGCGTCCCGGGGCGCTTCGGGCGTGCCGTTGGAGAGCGCCTGTCACTCCCTCGAGGCTGTCGTCCGCGAGTACAAAGTTGACGCGCTGGTTCTTCGCACGAGCGCAGGAGCGATCCGCACTGGCGCGATCGCGTTGCTGACCGGGCTCTTGGGGCCGCCCTCGGTGGGCTTCGAGGCCGGCGTGGCGTGGTACGACCTTCCCGCCCGGAAGGCGACGGGGAGCTGTCCGCCGAACTCCTAGGGCAGCCGGCCCGGTGCCGGGTTCACCTGCGCAGCTGTCGACCTCGGGGTGACGCTCAAGACCTCGCCAAGATCGGCCGATACATGAATGCGAGCTAGCCGCATGTGCGCGACCCCCGGCACTCTCCCTGGCCTGGGGGTCGCTGCACGAGCAGGCAGACTGTCAGCCCCTCTGCTCCCGTGCAGGCTCTCGCAGATCGGTCGCTTCCGAAGCTGAACGGTGCTCGCTCCCTCGGGCTTGGCACCCTCAACCTCCGCCTACAGGAACGACACGTACAATGCCGGGCAGCATCCCTCGGAGGAGGGCTGAGCCTGCCGCTTCCGGGGACTGCACCCATAAGTAGTGTCGTTACGAAACGGGTATTTCCAGCTTCGCGGAAGAGGCCTCTTGCCTCCTTGCGGACGCTTGACATCGACAGGATCGAGCACACAACACCGGCGATGATCATCCCGAAGATCCGGCTGGAGTCTCCGCCGGGCGTGCCGTTCGAGAGGGGCCCTGTGTATGCCGGCACGTGGAACGCTGCGCCGAGCCACATCATTGCCGCGAACATGCCGGCCGCCATGGCCACGAGCGCCTTCCAGTTAGAGCCACTTTGCGCCAGTAGAAAGCCCCTCGCTTCTCGGCCAACGAAAGGACGTCATAGCGACCACGACTGATCAGGTAGTCGACCAGGAGGATCCCGAACCAGGGTCCCAGCCATACCACGATGTAGTCCAGGAAGCCCGACAGATCCCTGTAGAAGTTGCCCTTGAAGATCACGAGCGCCGTCACCCCACCGGAGATGACGGTGTCGATGAGAACGCAGCCCCACCGTTTGAGCGGGATCCCGATCGCTTGCAGCGTGACCACGATGATGGCGGTGCCCTCGATCGCGAAGCCCACCTGGGTGATCCAGTTGAACAGGGAAGGGGCGCGGTTGCCGTTGCGACGGAACGGGGCCCGCCTGACCATGAACGCCGTGGTGTCCGTCTCGGGTCCGGGGAGGCTCGCGATCCCGAAGACCGCGGAGAAGATGTTGCCGACGAGGGTCGCCCAAACGGCTTGCCAGAAGAAGAGTCCGGACGAGACCATGAGGGCTCCGTAGACGAGGAACTCGACGTTCCACGGCGCGCCTGCCCACATCGAGAACAGGTTCGAAGGGCGAATCGCCCGGTCCGATTCGGGGATCAGCTCGATACTGCGCTGCTCAAGCTTGCCCGCCTGGTAGCTTTCAGTGCTCGGGACGGAATCGAGGGCGAGAGCCCACCACTACCGCCACCGGTCACAACACCCGCGTTCTCCGCTGGTGTCATATCGTCCATAGCCTCTCGTTCTCCTCGGCAGTGTGGAAGTTGTTCATCTCACATCACCAACGTTGCGATCTGAAGCGGGCGTGACCGGGATGATCCCGGGCGCAGGGCCTATGTGGGGGCTTCGGCGTCGTCGGCCGGACTTGGTGAAGAACGTCTGGGGCCGTTAGGGTCGAAGGACTCTGTACACCCATTCGTAAAGTTTGCATTCTTGCTTATAAGCCGATGACCGGGCGTCAACCGGTCGGCGAACCAATGAGCTGAACGGCGGACATCCGACCGGTCATCTCGAGAGGAGACACAGGTCATGAGCAGGATGAAGCATGCGGTGGTGGTCTTGGCTGCCTTCACGATGATCGGCGCGCTGAGCTGTCGTGAACCTTTCCGCCTCGGGCGCGAGCACGAAGACGGCGGCCAAGCCGGTGACGGCGCTCGGCGGCCCGGGTAGCCAGTGGACGACGAAGCACCCGTTCAAGGCCGGGTTCATCTACGTCGGAGCACCGAGCGACGCCGGCTGGACGCACGCCCACGACGTCGGGCGCCTGGAAGTGCAGAAGTACTTCGGTGGGCGCGTAGTGACCATGTACAAAGAGGACGTGCCGGAGGGACCCCAGTGCGCCCAGGTGATCACCCAGCTTGTTGACGCCGGAGCGAACATCATCTTCGCCACCTCCTACGGCTACCAACCAGAGCTGGTCGCAGCCGCTGCCAAGTACCCGAAGGTGCTCTTCGAGCAGGCCACTGGCACGACGGTTACCAAGACCCTCTCCGAGTACTACGGCGCGGGCGAGGATGGCGACTACCTGTCCGGAATGGCGGCCGGCGCCGCGGCGAAGGCTTCCGGCAACAACAAGATCGGTTTCGTAGTCCCTTATCCGATCCCTGAGTGCGTCCGGGAAGTCGACGCCTTCACGATGGGTGCGCAGGCGACGGACCCGCAGGCGACGGTCAAGATCGTCTGGACGAACACCTGGTTCGCCCCGGCAACCGAGCGGACGGCCGCTGAGAGCCTCGTCTCTGCCGGTGTCTCCGTGCTGGGCGACGGCCAGGACAGCCCGACCACCGGCCAGGTCGCTGAGGCCCACGGCCTCAAGTGGACCGGTTACGACTCCAACCAGGAGAGCTTCGCCCCGAACGCCTGGCTGACCGCCACTACGTACAACTGGGGCCCGTACTACATCCAGGAAGTCAAGGCAGCGATGGGCGGGACCTGGAAGAGCCACTTCTGGTACGGCAGCCTCGCCGACAACTTCGTCGTCATGGCACCGTTCGGCAAGTCGGTCACCCAGGCGACGCGGCACAGCCATCCTCGCCAAGGAGCACGCCCTCATCAACGGCACCTTCGACCCGTTCACCGGGCCGATCTACGGCCAGAACGGCAAGGTTGTCGTAGCGAAGGGCGTCACCCTCACCGTGATGCAGAAGTACTCGATCAGCTGGTTCGTAAAGGGCGTCATCGGCAACCCGAAGGGTTGACGGACTCCATGACCGACTCCGTGCTCGACGCTGGAGCGGAGCAGCCGGCTGCGGTCGCAGGCTCAGCTTCGGCGTCAAGCCCCTTCGCCAGTGTTCCCGGCGGTGCGCCGGGAACACTGGCAGTGCAGGCCGTCGAGATGACGAAGCGCTTTCCCGGCGTCGTCGCCAACGACCATGTGTCGTTCGAGGCGGCCGCAGGGGAGGTGCACGCCCTGCTCGGCGAGAACGGGGCCGGCAAGACCACGCTGTGCAATCTCCTGATGGGCCTCTACCGGCCCGATGAAGGCAAGCTCTTCGTCAACGGCAAGCCCGTCAGGTTCCACTCCCCGAGGGACGCCCAGAACGCCGGCATCTTCATGGTCCACCAGCACCTGCGCCTCGTGGAGAGCATGACCGTCGCCGAGAACGTGGCGCTCGGATGGTCCAAGTCGCGGCTGCGCTTTTCGCCTCGGACAGTCGAAAAGACGGTCGCCGAGGCAGCCGACCGTTTCCAGATGCCCGTCGATCCAAAGGCGAGGATCTGGCAGCTCTCGCTCGGGGAGCGCCAGCGGGTCGAGATCTTGAAAGCCCTCTACCGGGGCGCCAGGATCCTCATCCTCGACGAGCCGACCACCGTACTGACGCCGCAGGAGGCCGACCAGCTCTTCTCGAGCGTGCGCGACATGGCCGGCGCCGGGCAGACGGTGATCTTCATCTCCCACAAGCTGCCCGAGGTGCTCGCGGTCGCCGACCGCGTCACAATCTTACGCCAGGGCCATTCCATCACGACCGTCCCGACTGCCGGGACCGATGCCGACCAGCTTGCCGGCTTGATGGTCGGGCGGGACGTGTCTTTGGAGGCGATGGCCAGGCTGGCTAGGGAGCCGGGCCCTGCCATCTTGGAGCTGGCGGGCGTGTCCGCGCGCGGTGACCTCGGTGCCGAGGCACTGAAGGACGTCACCTTGGAGGTTCACGCGGGGGAGATCCTTGGCATCGCCGGAGTCTCGGGCAACGGCCAACGCGAACTGGCAGAGGTCATCACGGGGCTGCGACCGACGACGGCAGGCAAGATCACCGTCGGCGGGATGCCGCTGCACTCGAGCGACCCCAGGGCGGCCATCGACCTCGGAATCGCCTACGTGCCTGAGGACAGGATGGGAACCGGCATCTCGCCCAACCTCTCGATCGCAGAGAACCTGATATTGAAGTCCTACCGTGGCAAGGAGATGGGTCGTGGTCCCGTGTTGTCGACCCGCAAGGAGATCGCGAACGCGAAGGAGATGATGGCGCGTTTCGATATCCGCGCCCCGGGGCCCCGCACGCTCATCAGGCAGCTCTCTGGCGGCAACATCCAAAAGGTTCTCCTCGCTCGCGAGCTGTCCTCGGAGCCACGCGTGCTCGTGGCGGCCTCGCCCACTCGCGGTCTTGACGTCGGGGCCACTCAGTATGTACGGCGGGTTCTCGTCGAGACAGCCAAGGGTGGTGTCGCCGTCCTCATGGTGAGCGAGGACCTGGACGAGATCTTCGAGCTCTCGGACCGCATCGCCGTCTTCTACAACGGCCGTGTCGTCGGCATCGTCTCGGCGGCTGAGGCCAATCGGCAGCTCATAGGGCTCATGATGGCGGGTGCGGCATGACTGGGCGGCTTCGTATCGAACGTCGCCTGGATACGCCCGGGTGGCTCAAAGTGGCGGTTCCGCTCGCGTCCTTGGTCCTAGCCGCGATCATCACCGGCATCTTGTTGCTGGCGACGGGCCACAATCCGATATCGACCTATCACCAGATGTACTCAGCCGCGGTCACCGCCGACGGTGCCCTCTCATCCACGTTCGTCTACGCCACGCCGATGCTGTTCACAGGTCTCTGCGCTGCCTTCGCCTTCCGGATGAGGACTTACAACATCGGTGGTGAGGGCCAGCTCTACATGGGCGCCGTCGGGGCTTCGGCTACCGGGCTCGTGCTCGGCGACTGGCCACGCCCGCTGCTCATAATCGCCATGGTCATCGGCGGCGCTCTCGCGGGAATGGTTTGGGCGACGATTCCGGCTCTGTTGCGTGCCTACCTGCGCACGAACGAGATCCTCACGTCGCTCATGCTCAACTACGTAGCCGGGTTCTTCATGTACTACCTGATCTACGACAGCGCCTCATATTGGCGGGACCTGACGACGCCCGGAGCCTCAGTGTTCCCGACCGGCAAGACGCTGGGGCCAAATGCCTCCTGGCCAGGGATCACGATTGGGTCGTTCGTGCTGCCCATGGGTTTCGTGCTCGGCATCGGCCTGGCCGTCAGCTTGCTCTTCCTCATCCGCTCCACCCGCTACGGCTTCGAGATGCGGGTTGTGGGCGACTCTCCCCAGGCGGCCAACTACTCGGGTATCCGCACCAAGCGGAAGATCCTCTCCGTGATGGCGATCTCGGGTGGTATCGCCGGCATCGCCGGCTCGAGCCAGATCGGGGACTTCGGTCATGTGCTCGACCCCCGCGGGCTCCAACAGGCTCAGTACGGTTACACGGGAATCGTGGTCGCGGCGCTCGCTCTTTACAACCCCCTCGCCGTCGTGATTGTTTCCCTGCTCATCGGTGGCCTCACGAACGCCGGCTTCGCCCTGGAGGGGCCCTCGTTCCCGACCGGCCTCGTCGGCACCATGGAGGGGATCATCCTCTTCACCGTCCTCGGCGGTGAGATCCTCGCCCGCTATCGGATCGGCCTACGCCGCCGCTCCGCTGCCTCGACCCTCGTCGGTGCAGTCACCACGACAGGGGTGGTGTCATGAACTCGAATGTCGTCCTCGCCGTCGTGGTCTCGGCCATCGCCTTCGGGACCCCACTCGTCCTCGCCGGCCTCGGCGAGCTGCTCGCCGAGCGCTCCGGTGTGCTGAACCTGGGTGTCGAGGGAATGATGCTCATGGGGGCAGTGACCGCCTTTTGTGTCTCGCAGAAGTTGCACTGGTCCGCCGGACTGGTTTTGATTCTCGCCGTCTTGGCCTCCATGGTGGCCGGTGGCGCGATGGCGCTTATCCACGCGTTCTTGACGATCACGATCCGTGTGAACCAGATCGTCTCGGGCCTTGCCATCACGATCTTCGCCGGAATCATCGGTCTGTCCTCGTACCTCGGACAGATCTGGAACATCGGTGGCGTGGCCGGGCTCCACCAGTTCAACAACATCGACCTGCTTGGCCTCAAGAACCTGCCGATCCTCGGGCCGCTCCTTTTCAATCAGGATGCCTTCGTCTACGCGTCCTGGGTGCTCGTCGTCGCCGTCATGTACTACCTGTACCGGACGAGGCCCGGGCTCTACCTTCGGGCCGTGGGCGAGAACCCTGCTGCCGCGGACGCCATGGGGATCAACGTGACCGGCTACCGGTATGCCCACACGCTCATCGGCGGCGCGTTCGCCGGTCTCGGGGGCGCCTATTTCACACTCGCCCTCGCTCCGATCTGGACCGATGGCCTCACGGCGGGGATGGGATGGATAGCGATCGCACTTGTGATCTTCGCCTTCTGGCGTCCCGACCTGCTAGTGCTGGGCGCCTACCTGTTCGGCGTCTTCTCCGCCCTCGGGCCGACGCTCCAGACGCGCAACATCACAGTGCTCCCCTCCGAGTTCTATTCGGCGCTGCCGTTCTTGATGACGGTCATCGCGCTGGCGGCGGCATCGACGAGCTGGGCCAATCGGAGGATCGGGACGCCTGCATCGCTCGGCATCCCCTATACCCGTGAAGAGGGCTGAGGACTGCGGCATCACGGCCGCGACCGTCCACGACAGATGAGCAGCTGAATTCACAGATCTGCCTCCGTGATGGTTTCGGATTTCGTCGTCAGACCATCGAGCACCCGGACGAGGACCTCGACGCCGAGGCCGGGACCGGTGGGGACCGTGATCATGCCTTCGTGGAGCAGGAACGGGGGCGTGATGTCCTCGTGGAAGTAGCGGTCCGTGGCCGATATGTCGCCCGGAAGGGTGAACCCGGGAAGCGAGGCGAGTGCGAGGTTCGCCGCGCGACCGAGGCCGGTTTCCAACATGCCACCGCACCACACGGGAACGCCCTGTGACACGCAGACGTCGTGGACCGCACGTGCCTCGAGATAGCCGCCGACGCGTCCCGCCTTGATGTTCACGACCGAGCACGCGCCCAACGAGATGGCAGTGGCAGCGCTCTGGGCCGAGACGATCGACTCGTCGAGGCACACCGGAGTCGCGATGCTCCGCGCCAGCTGCGCGTGGCCGAGCAGATCGTCCTCATCCAGGGGTTGTTCGATCAAGAGCAGGGAGAACTGGTCGAGCTGGGTGAGGTGGCCGATATCAGTTCGCCGGTACGCGGAGTTTGCGTCCACCTGCAGCATCAGGTCGCTGCCGAAGCGTTCCCGGACCGCCTGCAGCGGTGCCAGGTCCCAACCCGGTTGGATCTTGAGCTTGACCCGCCGGTACCCGGCGTCGAGATACTCAGCCACCGAGTCGAGCAGTCTGTCCACCGAGCCCATGAGGCCGACAGCGACACCGGGTGCCACTGCGTCGGCGACACCACCCAGGAAGGTGCTGAACGAGACGCCCGCCACGCGCAGCTGTGCATCCAGCACTGCCATCTCCAAGGCGGCCTTCGCCATGCGGTGGCCCCTGAACTCACGCAGGAGCGGCCGAACGTCGGTGGCAGTGAGCTCAGGCATGCACAGTAGTCTCGGTCCGAGGTAACGGCTGAGCGTGAGCCAGGCGGCCTCCACGTACTCCGAGCAGTAGCGCGGATCGGAGCCCGCGGCGCACTCGCCCCAACCCTCGCCGGCGTCGGATTCCACGCGGACCAGCAGGGCTTCACGGACAGACTCGGTCCCGAGAGACGTGCGGAAAGGTGACACCAGCGGCAAGCAGACGCGGCGCAACTCGATGGCGTGCAGGTTCACGGCTGAGCCACTGTGCTGCCAAGGGCCTGCACCGCGTTCGCAAGGGCCACTGAAAGGGCCATCGCGCCTGGGTCTAGTTCATCTCCATCGCCGGACACAACGCGATTGTGGCCCGTTCGGTCCGTCCTTGCTTGTCGCGAGGCCCTACGAAGGGCACTGTCCACAAGTGGTGAGGGAGACTTCCGGCTCCGGTGACGACTCCCACGAGGCGGAGCACTCTAGCCTCTTGGAATGGCCGGGCTCGATCCTGTTTGGCCGCGCGCTCGTCGCAGTGTGCCGAGGGCCGTGATCGCCGTCGCTGTGGCAGCCGCGATCGGTGGTTGCCAAGCGGCTGCGTCGCAGAACTGGCCGACGACGACCGACACCTCTCCGGTCACCACAACCAGCCACCCGGCGGTGACGACGACCACCGAGGAACCTTCGTCGACGACGCTGCCGACCTCCCGGCCGCGTCCAAGTGCGCGACTCGACGATGGCTCGCTCGGCGATCAAGCGACCCGGAACGCGTGCTCCCTGCTTAGTCGTGCACAGATCCAGGGTCAGTTCGGCGGCCCCGTCGGTCCGGCAACTCCCACCTACCCCTATTGCCAATGGCTGGTCGGCACGGACGCATTCTTGGCCCTCGCTGTGAAGCCACGGACGTCGTTCCGGACCGCCACGCAGTACGTCGACAGCCTCGACACGGTGAGCGGGCTTGGCCAACAGGCGATGATCGCCAACAACCGGTACCTCTATTTCACGGCGTCAGGAACTACGTATTGGTTGCTCTGGCAGCAGGTCGGCGACTTCTCGAGGCTGCACACGGGCCAGCTCGTCGCCTTGGCCCATGATGTGCTCCATCGCGCCCCCGGCAACGTGGCCTCGGCGACACCTGCGCCCGGTCCGCCCGGGCCACCGATCTACTTCGCCGGCGACTCGACGGCTGCCGGGCCCGAATGGGCTTGGGACACGTACCACGCGGCGTCACCGGAGCTGAGGACCTTGGCGGAGTACCAGGTCGGCACAGGTCTTGTGAGTCCCGAGTTCTTCGACTGGCAACGCCATCTGCTCGGCGTGGTGGCGGCGCTGCGCCCCCGGCTCGTGATCTACATGGGCAGCGCCAACGACGGGCAGGACCTGTTCGTCGACGGCGCCTTCCAGCCTGTCGGGAGCCCGTTGTGGAGAAAGGCGTATGCCGACAGGGTTGCAGGGATCATGAGGGAACTCGTGAGCGAAGGCTCCAAAGTGCTCTGGATCGGAGAGCCGGCAATGCAGGACGCTCGGCTGTCGGCCTATATGCAGGTGATCGACCAGGTCTGTGCACAGCAAGCCGCCCGGCATCATGGGGTTACGTTCTTTGATCCGGGGGCCGTCCTGAACGGCCCGAGGGGGAACTACAGCGTGACGGTGCCGGTACACGCTCGGCCGACAGTGGTGCGCCTCGACGGCGTGCATCTCAACATGGCCGGAAGCGTCTATCTCGCCGGGTACATCGCGAACTACGTGGCTCGCATCATCGACACTCGCGCTGCTGGGCAGGCCAGGCATGGCAACGCAGCCGTCTCTGGGGTGCCCCCAGGTGTTCTTGTGTACCACTTCTCGTATCTGAGGGACCTGTCGTTCGCCAGTGCTCCCGCCGTTGCCAGGTCCGGGCCCGGTTGTCAGCATCACGAGTGTCCCGCCAACAGCTGATCTGCGAAGGCCTGGTTGCCGCTGGATCGCCGGGGCTCTCTGCAGTGCTCCGAGCGGTGCTCCCGGCATTCGGGACCGCCCGGGGGCAGCCGAGGGTCCTTCGGGACGTTGACCGACATCTTCAAGACAGCGGACATCACATTTTCTGAGCCCATCGACTTCAGCAACGTGTTCGGCGCCCTCTCGTCCGGATCGTCGCCTTTGGACGCCACCAGTGAGGCGAGATCCTTCGAGCCGCGCGTGGCTCTGGTCACCTCTGGTAAGCCCGTCGTCCCGGATGTCGGCCTTTCTTACGTAGGCAAAGCAACGAAGAATGATTTCTCATACCGCATCTCGGTGATCCCCACCCTGTCCCGACTCAAGATCGCCAACGGCCGCAATGTGCACAGCACCTTCTCGTTCCTGTCCGTAGGGGGCGTCAGCATCACCTACCAGATCCTCGACCCGACCAAGGGCGCCTTTGAGCTCCCCGTGCTCCGCTTGCCGATGACTTTCAACGTTCCCCTTGCCATAGCAGGGGTCCCGATGTTGCTGAAGGTCTCGTTCGCCCTGCTCGTGAACGTGGCTCTGTCGAGCAAGAGCTCGACGATTCGGGGCGGCGAGACACGGACCTACGGAGGCGCGGAGGCCGTGACCGAATCGGGTGGCTCGGACTCGGGTGCGACGAACGCGATGAGCGTGAAAGGTTCCTTTGTCACCAACAAGCCGTCGGTAACCCTGTCGTCGGCCGCGGTCGAGGTGGCCTCGCAGATGAAGGTCGGGTTCGGGCCGGGCCTGGCGGTGGCGAACATCCTCGGCTACGGGGACGTGATAGTCGCCATCGGCCAGAGGACCGGGACCCTCGTGTCAGGACTGCCGTGCTCGGCCTTCTATCTGACGGTCTCCGGCCACGCCTATATGGAGGCGCAGGTCGCCGTATGGAGGATTGCCTCGAAGCCGGTGGATCTCTTCACGAAGAGTTACAGCGACCCACGAGCGGAATGCTGAGGCTGGCGCTCCCAAAGCAGCGCTCGCCCGCCGGGCAGAGGTTCTGCACACGCTCAAGGCGCGACCTTGAACTTGACGTGGGTGTCGGAGAAACTTGAGCAATGGTCCGATCCCGAAAGGGCCTCCCGCGGCGTTTGAGCGCCCGAGCGGCCTGGACGAGTTCGGTCGCTGAGCTGTCATGGGTCAGCGGTCCTCGGTCGGAGAACAGGGTCGTGGGCATCGATGGCCTCGACAAGGGTTGGCCCGTCGGGTGGGGGATGGGACAGTGGGGGCAGCAGCGTCGCTCACGGGCGGCACTTCGACAGAGCGTGGGAGGTATCCAATGATCACCGAGGAGTCGTCGATGCCGCGATCGGGCAAGGCGGACCGGGCCAGGCAGTCAGCCCCGCAGCCCGTCAGCGCTCCTACGCGGCGGCGGGCCACTGCGGCCTCCGCGCTTTCCCCGCTCATTCGCTACTTGCTCGGCGGCCAGGTCCCGGTTCGCTTTGAGCTGTGGGACGGCAGTGCGATCGGACCGGCGAAAGGTGTGGGCACTATCCATGTCCGCTCGACCGACGCGATACGGCGGATCCTTTGGGCCCCTGGCGAGCTCGGCGTCGGCCGCGCCTACGTTGCAGGCGACATCGAGATCGAAGGCGACATGATCGCCATGATGGAGAGCTTGCAGGCCGTTGCGCCCCGGGACTTGCGAGTGGGTTTGCGCGCTGTGCCTGCGGCCCTTGGAGCTGCATATCGGGCCGGCGCCATCGGCCTTCCCTTGCCCGCGCCGGCCGAAGAGGCCCGCCTGGGAGGGTTGCGACACTCCCAGCGGCGAGACGCCCGAGCAGTCACGCACCACTACGACGTGGGCAACGACTTCTATGAGCTCGTGCTGGGGCCATCAATGACCTACTCGTGTGCCCGCTTTGCCGACCCGGCCATGAGCTTGGAACAAGCCCAGGAATCCAAGCACGAGCTGACCTGTCGCAAGTTGGGCTTGCAACCAGGCAAGACAATGCGACTTCTCGATGTCGGCTGTGGGTGGGGCTCGATGGCGATGCACGCCGCGGCCAATCACGGGGCGACCGTCGTGGGCATCACCTTGAGCGAGCCGCAGGCCACCTACGCGAGGAAGCGAGTGGCCGAAGCAGGCCTCGCCGACCGCGTGGAGATCCGCGTGCAGGACTACCGGGACCTCCGAGGTGAGCGGTTTGACGCAATCTCTTCGATCGGCATGTTCGAGCACGTCGGTAAGGCCCGCACGACCCAGTACTTCCAGACTTTGCGCGGTCTGCTCGAGCCGGGGGGAAGGTTGCTGAATCACGCCATCTCCGAGCAAGGGGGTTCGAAGCTCAAGCCCTGGAGCTTCTTCGGCCGGTACGTGTTCCCTGACGGCGAGCTGCTCGACGTCGGCGACGTCGTGCTCGCGATGGAGCGCGCCGGCTTCGAATGTCGTGACGTCGAATCGCTTCGCGAGCACTACGAGCGGACTCTGCGCTCGTGGGTGGCGAATCTCGAAGCCAACTGGGAGGCAGCCTTGGCGCTGGTCGGGCCCGCACGCACCAGGATCTGGCGGCTGTACATGGCCGGCTCTGTGATCGGCTTCGAGAATGGCGGCATTTCCGTGCACCAGGTGCTTGGCGTCGTGCCCGACGCCGGCCGCAGCGGTATGCCACCCACCCGGTCGGCCTGGGGCTGAGCGGCCCTGGAGGCACTCGAGGACTGACACCCAGACGCCAATTCAAACGGCGGTCGTTGCGTCGTCATGGCTCCCTGGCGACAACATCTGGAACTCATGTCACTCGAAGCTCGAAACTACCGACAGACGCACCACGCACCTGGGTCTTTCGGCCCTGGTTTGGCGGCTGAGCAGCCCGTTAACTGAATCCATGCAAGCAGATCCAAGAGCGCGGCGAGCCGAGGAGGCCTGATGTCCAAGTTCTCGAGGCGAGCATTTCTGGGTGGGAGCGCGGCGGTAGCGGGCGGGTTGATGGTGGCGGACCACCTGCGTTTCCTCGAGCCTTCGGCCGGTGACCTCGTGAGCTCTGAGGAGTTCCTGACGGGCAAGGAGCTGGTCTACCGGACCGGCCACTCCAACAACTGTGACGGCGCGTGCGGGCACCTCGTCCACGTCACAGACGGACGCGTGACCATGATCGGCCCGGCGAGCTGGGGGACGACGACCGTTGCAGGCGAGCAGGCGCCCACCTTCCACCCGCGGATCTGCTTGAGGGGTCTTTCACAGATCTCCAACACCTACAGCCCGGATCGGATCAAGTACCCCTACAAGCGCGTGGGGGAGCGGGGCTCGGGCAAGTGGCAGCGCATCACCTGGGACGAGGCGACGACGCTGATCGCCGATAATTTCCAGCGGATCCAGGAGAAGTACGGCAAGACGGCGGTGTGGGTCGCCCCCTATACCGGCTCGCTGGCTCTGATCGAAGGCGTCATCGGAGCGGGATTCCGCTTCGCGAGCGTCATCGGCGCCTCGGCAGGAGACTCGGAAGGCGACAACGAGGGAGACTCCGCCACGCCGGCAGGTTGGAACTACGTTCTCGTCGACCCGACGAATCCCGCCAATGCCGGTGGTTTCTTCACCGGGCACGAGTCAGTTGACTTCCTGAGCGCCAAGACGATCGTCTTCTGGGCCAACAATGTCGCGGAGACCTCGCTCCCGGACTGGCGGATCATGTGCGACGCCAGGGACCAGAACGGCACCCGGCTCATATCTGTCGATCCTCGTTTCACCGTCACTTGTGCCCAGTCCGACGAGTTCGTGCCGATCCGCCCGGGAGCCGACACGGCCCTCATCGACGGCATAATCAACCAGATCTTCCTGAACGGCACCTACGACACCGAGTACATCCGCGCCAACACAGTTGGCCCGTACCTCATCGACCCACGGGACGGGAAGTGGCTCCGCGCCAAAGAGGTGATCGCGGGGGCCAAGGACGACTACGTCGTCTTCGACGAGTCTGACAACAAGATCAAGGCGGCGAGCGACCCGACCCTCAAGACACCCGCGATCCTGGGAACACATCCCGCGGGAAGCCTGCAGGCGCGGACCGCCCTACAGGCACTTGCGGACATGGCCGCCAAATACACCCCGGAGTACACCGAAAAGGTGACCGACGTGCCTGCAGCGCAAGTGGTTTCCCTCGGCCAGGTCTGGGGGGCGAGCAAGCCCCTCGCGGTGAGGGTCGGCTTCGGGCTGTCGCACTGGTACCACGGCGACTTGCACATGCAGGCGCTTCTGACCCTGCAGGCGATCACGGGCAACATCGGCGTCCATGGTGGCGGGGTGACCACCTTCGCCGGCGGGATGGCGGCGACCATCGCGCCATTCGACCTCGGCCATTTCTGGGCGCCGGAGGGCACCAAGATCTACACGTTGCTCGAGCCGATGGACTTCTGCAGCGCCGTCGAGAAGGGCGAACCGTTCCCTGTGAAGGCCGCCTGGTTCCCGATCGACAACTTCGCCCAACAGATGTCGGACCGGAACCGGATCAGGGCCGCGATGGAACAGCTGGAGTTCATCGTCGTCTCCGACTACTCGCTGACTGCGACGGCGGACCTTGCAGACGTCATCCTTCCCGCCTGTACGTACTTCGAGAAGACCGACCTCCTCTCCTCGAACAACTTCTACCTGCAGTACATGCCGAAGATCATCGATCCTCTCTTCGAGTCGAAGTCCGATCTCGATGCGATCCGGATGATCGCCGACAAGATGGGGGTCGGCCAGTACTTCACCGAGACCCCCGAGGAGTTCCTGAAGCAGATCATGCATATCGGCCAGGCCGACGCCGACCCGTCGGTGCAGGGCCTCACCTGGGAGCGTCTCACGACCGAGGCGGTCCGTCTCAACACCGACCCGATGCCGTACGTGCCGTTCTTCAACCAGCAGTACCCGACGAAGAGCGGCAAGATCGAGTTCTACGTCGAGATGCTTCTCCCTTACGACCAGGCCCTGTGCGACCACAAGGAACCGATCGAGGCCTCGCCGACGAACCCGAAGTTCAAGCAGTACCCCCTCGTCTTCCTTTCGACGCACACCAAGTTCCGCACCCACTCCCAGTTCGTCAACCTGCCATGGCTGAAGGAGATCAACAACGGTGGTGACGGTTTCTTGGAGATCAATCCCCGCGACGCCGCTCCGCGGTCCATAGCCGACGGCGACGTGGTGAGGATCTTCAACGACCGGGGCCAGATGAAGGTGAGGGCTCGCCTCACCGAGTCGATGAAGCCCGGTGTCGTCAACTGCTACCAGGGGGGCTGGGACACGATCCGGGTCAAGCACTACATCGAAGGTCATCCCAACAACTTGACCCATCAGATAGCGAAACCCGCCCAATCGCTCATCCCGAACTTCCCTTCGAACGCGGCGTACTACGACGTCCTCGTACAGGTCGAGAGAACAGGAGCGTGACCGTCATGGTTTCCAAGAAGACCTACGTCCCGCACCACGTCATGGTGATCGACACGAACCGCTGTATCGGCTGCTGGACGTGTGCCATCGCCTGCAAGGAGGTCAACAACGAGCCGCTCGGCTACTTCTGGAACCGGATCCTCACGACCGCTCCCAACCAGTCGACGACCGCCAAGGCCCCCGCGAGCGACAACCTGGACGTGCCGTGGGGCACTTACCCGAACTGCGAGCTCGCGTATCTGCCGGTCGCCTGCCAGCAGTGCAACGACGCGCCCTGTGTGAAAGTCTGCCCGGTGCAGGCGACCTTCCGCCGCGACGACGGCACCGTGCTGGTCGACTACAACCGTTGCATCGGTTGCCGTTACTGCATGGCTGCTTGCCCTTACGGCGTACGCATCTTCAACTGGGGTGACTCCACCTACGCCCCTGGCGGAGTCGTCGGCTACGGCAGGGAGTACTGGACCGGTGACCGCCTCGTCTTCACGCCCGAGCGCCCGAAGGGGGTCGTCGAGAAGTGCACGTTCTGTGTCGAGCGCATCGACGTCGGAGAAGAGCCCTTCTGTGTCGAGGCGTGCCCGATGGGCGCGCGCATCTTCGGTGACCTGAACGACCCCGAGTCACAAGTGAGCGAGTTCGTCAACGTCGGTGGCGCCGAGCAGCTCCACCCCGAGCTCGGCACGAACCCGAACGTCTACTACCTCCCGGTCGCCAGGCGCGTGCCGGGCGAGAGCTGAGGAGGCGGTCATGGCCACGACCACCGCGGCACTTCCCGTGCACGCGTCACGTGCCTACCGGCCGATCTGGGGTTGGTACGCCGCACTCGTCCTCCTCATGGCCTGGGGCCTGGCCGCGTGGATCTACGAGCTCCATTACGGCCTTTCCGCGACGGGCATGCGCGACGTCGTGTCTTGGGGGATGTACATCTTCACGTTCGCCTTCTTCATCGGCCTGTCGGCGGGCGGGCTCATCATGGCCTCGAGCGCCGAGGTGTTCGGCATCAAGGCTCTGAAGCCGCTCTCGCGCCTCGGTGTGCTGTCCGCCGCCGCCTGCGTGACCGTGGCAGCCCTCATGATCATCCCCGACCTCGGCCAGCCGTTCCGAGTCATGAACATCTTCATTCACCCCAACTGGACCTCGCCGCTCATTTGGGACATCTTGATCATCACGGTCTACTTCGTCTTCTCGATCGTTGACCTGTACGTCCTTCAGCGCCACGCCGTCGAGCCGAGCCGTTGGCGCAAGCTGATACGTGTGCTGGCCTATGTCGGGCTGCCGACTGCCGTCCTGCTGCACTCGATAACGGCTTGGATCTTCGGGCTCCAGATCGCCCGTAGCTGGTGGAACACATCGCTGATGGCGCCGCTCTTTGTGGTCTCGGCAGTCCTGTCCGGCACTGCACTGGTGACACTGTTGGCACTGTGCGCCGAGCGTTTCGGGAAGGTCGAGCTGTCCGAGGCCACGAGAAGGTGGCTGCGGGGCTTCATAATCGTCAGCCTCCTGGTCGACCTGTTCTTCGTGGGTGCCGACTACATCACCGTCCTGTGGGGCAACGTCCCCGCCGACCGCTCGGCGCTCAACCTGGTGATGCCGGGGGGACCCTGGGCGTGGCTCTTCTGGGTCGAGTGGATCGTCGGTGGCGTCATCCCGCTCGCCTTCTTGCTCGTCCCCCGCCTCAAGAAGGTGCCAGGTGCGCTCGGGCTGGCGTCGGTCCTTGTCATCGTCGGTGTCTATGCCTTCCGCATCGAGCTCGTCGTCATCGGCTTCATCAACCCCCTCACCCAGTTCCCGCCCGGGAACGCGGTCGGCACTTACAACGCTCAGACGTCCTCGTTCCAGCTCATCGGTCGGTATCACCCGACCTGGGTGGAGTACGGCATCATCCTCGGGTTGGTGGCATTGTTCGCGGCGCTTGTCACGATCGGATACCAGGCTCTTCATGTGATGGAGCCACTGCCGGTCGCGGGTCGACATCGCGCACGGGCGGCCACTGGAACGAAGGCGAGCCCATGACAGCCGAGATGCCTACGTCCAACGGTTCTGCCGAGCGTCGGAGGGTGGCGCCTCGCGAGCCAACTTCTGAGGTTGGTTGGGGTGCAGACGGGAGGGAGACCGAGACGATCATCACGGCCATCGACCTGCTCGCTCACTTCTGGAGCCGGCCACTCGCTGACGAGGTCGGCACCTGGGCCGAGGCGCGCGACCTGGAAGCACAGACGGACAGCCGGATCTCGTCCGACCCGTTACGCGAGCCCGTCACAGTGCCGGGTCTCGATGACGTGCCCGAATTGCTCGATAAGTACGAACGCCTCTTCGTCGGCCCTGGCCAAGTACCGTGTCCGCCCTACGAGTCGTTTTGGCGTGAAGACGTTCCCGTCGACATCCGCCGGACCCTGATGGGGCCGTGTACGGCCGATCTCAAGCGGACCTACCTGGAGCTGGGGCTCCAGGTGTCGCCGCGATTAGGCGAGCTACCCGACCACATCGCCATCGAGCTCGAAGCCATCGCCTACGCGTTGTCGTCCGACGAGACCGGGCCGGTGGCCCGCAAGCTGTTCCAAGAGCATCTTGCCCGGTGGCTGCCGCGGTTGTGCAGGGCGGTCGCCCACGAGGCGGGGGATGGTTTCTACCGCGACCTCGCGGTTCTGACGCTCGACTGGCTAGCGGCGATCAAGGGCTACTTCGCTACTGCCGACGCGGGCTGATGCCGTCGCGGGAGGCGCCGGTCGTCTTCATCTGCGGCGATGTCGGCACCGGGTCGGTGCCCCTGCGCCTGGGAGAACTTGCCGCCCAGCTGTGCCGCGAGCTGTCCGGTACAGCCCCGCTGGTGCTTCCCGAGATCTGTGAAGTGCCCGAAGCCCTGGTTGTCGCGCTTGCAACGAGTGAACCGCGCCGTGTCGTCATCGGCTGCCGGGCAGCCTCGCGACGGGGGGAGTTGCTGGCACGCTTGCGGCGAGCGGGTGTATCGCCCGCCGGGACAGTGATCGTCGACCTGCAGACCGCGGACGGCTGCACTGAGAAGATTGCCCTCGAGCAATCCGTCGTCCTTCTGCGCGCCGCGGTGGCGCGTGTTGCCAGCGCCGACCTACACGCGCGGGTCAAGGAGCGGACCAGCCTGTCTCTGGGAGGAGTGTCGCGCCGATCGCTGCTGCGTGGGGTCAACACGGCACGCCGCTTCGTCGCAGTTTGGCGACAGGACCGCTGTACAGGAGGAGCGGCCTGTACTGCCTGTGTGCTGGCTTGCCCGCACGGGGCACTGCACCGGGAGTCCGGTCGAGTGATTGTCGACGGCGATCGCTGTACTGGCTGCGGTGTGTGCGCGGCTGTTTGCCGGAACGGGGCGCTCGCACTTCCCGGCGCCGAGGTCGACGGACTACGTGCCGAGGCGGACGTTCTTGTTGCGGCGATCCGGCGGCACAGGTCCGCAAAGGGTGTTGCGATCGTTTGTCAGCACGCGAAATCGGTGCCCGGAGTGGGCGGACCGTGGCTGACACTGCGTGTGCCATCGATCGAAATCGTGACGGCTGGATGGATTCTCCAACTGGTCGGCGCCGGCGTGGGCGTCACGGCGATCGCCTGTGAGGACAAGGACTGTGAAGTCCGGTTGGCCGATCTCGGACAGTTCGTCCGGGACCTCGGGGAAGGGCTCGGGTTCTCAGCAGGGCGACCGGCTGGGGGAAGGACGCTGGTGAGCCAGCTGTCAGTGCCGGCCGTGCCGGCATCTGGCGTCGACCATATCGAGCTGCGGGAGCCCGAGGCGACCGCGCAGTCACTGAAGGCTTTCGGAGCGCTCGGACCGGGTCGGACGCCGTGGCGGGCGGAGGGCCCCGGCTGTTCGCTCGGAGTGGTGACTGTCGACCCGGCGGGCTGCTCACTTTGCGAGGTATGCGTCGGGGTTTGCCCGACAGGCGCGCTGCGAACCGACCGGAACGGAGCCGGACTGCTCCGCCTGAGCGTCGATACGGGTCGCTGCACTGCTTGCAAGGCTTGTGTGATCGCCTGCCCCGAAACGGTGATCGCTCTCGATAGGGCAGTCGACGGCGTTCTGATGGCGGCTGGGCGCCAAGTCGTGGCGACGGGACCAGCTGTGAGCTGCGAGACCTGCGGGGCGCCCCTCGTTGCCGGGCTCTCACCTGGGGAGCTGCGTCGTCGCCTGGGAGGTTCGCACCCTAACCTGACAGCGGGCACGAGCAGGATCTGCGCCGACTGCCGCCTCGGAGGCCGGTCGGTGACGGCGAGCCGCAGCGTGCCGAATAGGCGCTCGGGCCGGCGCACCCTGGTGTCTGGTCCCGGAGCCGACCTCAGGCCCCAGCCTCGGCCGTTACCTGAGGGCAGTCAGCGGTCAGCCGCGACCTGAGGCCCGCGAGAGGCCAGGACGTCCTCGATCCAGGCGTAGGACGCAACAGCAGCCGGGAAGCCCCGCGTGGTCACAGTGAGGGCGACGACGTGGAGCAACTCCTCGGGTGTCGCCCCCGCCTGCAGGGCCCGCCGGGCGTTGGAGCGAACAGCGCCTTCGGCCATTGCCCCGACAGAAATGCCGAGCTTGACCAGGCGGCTTGTCGTTCGTCCAGTGGACCCGCGTTTGCCGACTGAGCGAGGGCGTCGAGGTTCTCGGACAGCTCGGGGAAGCGCTCGCGAAAACGCGAATAGATCTCAGGCAGGTACTGCTCGGTCATAGATTCCTCCCCTGGGGCAGCGGTCTCTTCGATCTCCCCGACCGCGGGCAACACGGAGATTACTTCACGGGCTGCACAGCCTCACCAGCCTCGGCGTGCCGGGGGTCGCCGGCGTGCCCTTCCGCCGCACCGCGCAGAGCATTCTCGAGGCCGTGCGCGCTCTCGGCTCACCGCGACCTCGAAGGCTCCTTACACTGAGTGCGGACGGGCCGTCCGGCACAGTGGCGACCGTCCGGCACAGTGGCGACCGTCCGCACAGTGGCGACGACGCCTGAGGATCGAGGAAACGTGCCTGCAGACTTGAGGGTTGGCTGTCGGAACCGGGAACTGCGGCGCTCGATTATGAACATGAACGTGATCGATGCCATCTGCGACCCGGCGGGCAGGCGGACACGAGGATCTTGAACTCGTCGAGGCGGGCGGTGGTGGCAGGCGCCCTAGTGGTGGCGCTTGTCGTTTGTGGTTGGTTTGTTGCCGCGATGCCTCCCTTCGGCGTGGAGTCGAGCGCAGTCACGCTCTCTGTGGCCGCGGCGATGCTTGTCGTGAGCGCGTTGCTGGCACGCCGGGACAGCCGGGCACTCGACTTGACTGTGCGTGAGCCGAACCTGGGCCTGCCCCCTGTCCAGGCCCCTGACAGTGTCGCCGCCCCTCTCCCCGCCGAGAGCGACTGGGAACACCTCGCTCCGTCTGCGGGGCACGATCGCGTGGTTTCTCGCCGCTCTGCTCGTCGTTGCCGTGGAGCTGTGGGAGCTGTTCCACTCTCCGCGGAGCGCCTATCCGACGCTGAGCTCGCTTGCGAACGACGTGCTCGGACCCGGCCATCGAGTCGCCCGGGCCGTGGCGTTCCTGTGCTGGGGTGTCTGCGGCTTGGTTGTCGCCTCTCGTCCTGGGCGGCGCGAGTGAACATCGCCCCGTGGATGGTCGCGGCCGTGGCGCTCGTCATGTGCGAGGTGGCGAGCCGGACGCTCGAGCATGGTTGGCCAACCGCGGCCGAGCTGCTCTGCTTCAGCGCGGGGGCATCTCGCGGGCCGGCTCCTTCTAATCATTGGCTGGATCTGGCTGGGCTGGCACGTGTTCGCCCGCTGACCCGCCGACCAGCATTGCTGTTCATCTGTCTGGTGGCCCGTGTCGCCGACGAGCACGCCGCCGCCGGCCGGATATTCGGCGAGCAGCGGTCAGCTGCCTGTGGACCAGAGATCCTCGGGCTCTTTGTCGCGCGTCTCGGGCAACAACGCGAACAGGGCAGTGGCGGGAATCGTGGCCGCGAACACCACGATTGCCGCGAGCCCGAAGCGGTTTCCGACATCCGCGACCGCTCCGAAGGCCAGCAAGCCCGCGGTGGCCCCGAAGACACCCGCAGCGATCTCCCACCCGATGACCGAGGCCCGAACGGAGGTGGGGAAGAGCTCGTTCGTAAGTGCCCCGGCTGCGGGGGCAAAGACCGACGCCGCAAGTACCGCCAGCAGGTAGCCAATAGCTGCGGCGAGTCCGGGCCCGCTGTAGGTCAGCATGCCGAACAGCGCCATGGCGATCATCGCGCTGCCAGCGGTCACACGACGACCTGCCCGATCGGCGAGGAAACGGCCGAGCAGCAGCCCGGTGAGGCCGGTGATCCCGGCTGACGCGATCAGCAGTGCTGTCGTCGTACCGGAGAAGTGCAAGACATTCTGCGCGTACAGGTAGAAGAAACTATTGGCGGGGCCGGTCACGACCGACAGCGCGAACGTCAGCGCGGCCACGATGAGCAACCGGCCCCGGAAGAGAGGGCCGACCGCCCCGAGCACGGGAAGCGGGTGCTCCTTGGCTGCTGCGGCGATCTTGAAGCGGTCGGGCTCGACGATCCATCGCGCGATGAAGGGCAGCCCGGCTAGGGGGAGCAGCGCAAGCAGCACGACACCGCGAAAGCCGAGGGTGCTGGCTGCGAGGCTGTGCACGATCGCAATCAGACCGGACCCGATCCCATAACCCGCGGCAATGAGCGCGACGGCCTTGGCCCGCTGCGACGATGCCGTCTGCTCGGCGGCGGCGACCTGTGCCACCCCAGAAGTGGCGCTGAGCAGCGGCCGCCCAAGGGCGAAGATGGCCACGAACCACCAGTAAGTAGGGCTGACCGCGGACACCGCCGTGAGCGCCAGCCCAATGGCGCACGTCAAGATCAGCATCCGACGACGCCCGACACGGTCGGCCAGCCCGGCGAGCGGCAGGCCGCCCAGGGACGCGAGGCGGAGAACGGCCAGGCCGATCCCGAGCTTGGTTCCCGACAGGCCGGCCTGCTCGGCAATCGTCGCACCGTGGGAGATATGGCCGAAATGCTTCGCGACATCGCCGAGCGCCGCGACGGCCCCGAACTGTCCGAGACCGGCCGCTGCCGCCAGCAATGCCGTGCCCACTACTGCCGGCTCGCGCCAACCGTGGAGGTGGAGCTGCGATCCGGGTTTCGCGCTGTCAGCCATGCCGGCGGCGGGTTAACCAGAAAGGAAAGTCGAGCACGGTGAGCAGGACGAGTGCCACGCCCGCGGCGCTGGCGATGTACCAGGGCCACGGGCCGAGGACCCTCAGCAGCGTCCAGTTACCGGGCGGACGTCGAAGGAACATGTAGTTGGCTCCGCTCAACACGTCGACGAGACCGACGAACGCCGTGTAAGCGAGGGTGATCGCGAACGTCGTGATCACCGACCCGGGACGGGGCGCGATCTGCATCCCTACGACGAGGTAGAGGGCAGCAAGGACGATGCCCAGGTGGCCGGCGAGATACTGGAAGAAGACAAGGTGGGGGAATCCGGCATTGAGATCTGGAGTGATGATGGCCTGCAGGGTACCGGCCAGGCCCCAGAAGTACGTGAGCTCGACCAGGAGTGACTTGCGCCACCAGCACGCTGCGGTGGCGACCAGGATGGCGGCGTCACAGAGAGCGAAGGGGAGGCCGGTCTTCGGTGACCAAGTACCGGCCGCCAGCTCTGAGACGACGAAGCTGATCGCATCGGAGACAAGCACGAGCGCGATCAGGCGAGCTGCGACGACCGTCCAAGGCCCTGGTCTGCGTCTCGCACGGACGCAGAGCTCAGCGCCAACGGCAGCTGCGAGCAATACGGCCGCCAGATAAGGCACCGGGGTGACGAGCCCCAACATCGGGCCTCCTCTCCTGGTGCTCAGCATTGCCCAGCCGAGCATGCCCATGGTGTCAAGGCTCGCAAGGCTCGCAATCGGCGCGGCAGCACTGCCTGCGGTCTACGCTCGCTCGACAAGGCAGGTAGTCGGCGTCTGGCCGGGCCGGCGCGCGAGCGCACCCACGAAGAGGTGGTCGAGCATGGAGTTTCTGTCCGCTGTGCACCGAGTCGGTGGTGGAGGTGCAGTTCTTATCGAGCTCGTCGCTCTTGCCGTGGTGATCGTTGCCGCGGTCAAGATTCTCCCCAAGGCCGGCTACTCGGCATGGTTCGCTCTCCTGCTCTTGATCCCGCTGGTGGGATTCGTCATGATCCTTGTCTTCGCGTTCTCGGACTGGCCGGTCGACAAGGAGCTTCGGCACTATCGCCAGGGCGGGCCTGGACCCGGACGGGGCGGATATCCCGAGCCGCAGTGGCCCGGCCGGCCTTCCCCTGATTACGAGCCGGGCGGTCCTCAGTACCCTCAGTACCCTCCGTCCGGCTGGCCCCCACCACCGGGCGGCTCGGTGCCGCCAGCGCCGGGCGGCCCTTGGCCCCCACCACCGGGCGGCTCGGCGCCGCCTTGGCCGGGTGGCCCTATGCCCCCGCCCCCCGCGCCCGGCGGCTGAATCGGCCGCTCGTCGACGAGCTGGTAGCCGACACCTGGGTTCGTGCGCAGGAGCGGGCCGCCCTCGTCACCGAGTTTGCGGCGCAAGCGGCTCGCGTAGACGCGGAGGTAGTGCGTCTCGTTCCCGTAGCCGGGGCCCCAGACCTCGCGGAGGATGGTCCTGTGGGTGCACACCTTGCCAGCGTTGCGGGCCAGATAGGCGAGCAGGTCGAACTCCCGAGCCGTCAGCTCGACCGGGGCGTCGCCGACCTTGACGACGCGCGCACCAATGTCCACGAGTATGGGGCCTACCGTCAGGGTCGTCGGCGACGGCGAGGGATTGCGGGCCGCTGCGTGCCTGAGGGCGACCCTGAGGCGAGCCTCCAGTTCCTGCATCCCGAACGGCTTGGTGACGTAGTCGTCCGCGCCGCTGTCGAGCGCGAGGACCTTGCGATCCTCTGTGTCGAGCGCGGACAGCACGATCACCGGCACCTCGGTCCACTGCCGGAGCCTCCTGCAGACCTCGACACCGTCGATGTCCGGGAGCCCCAGGTCGAGCACGACGAGGTGTGGCAGCGCCTGAGCCGCTCGTGAGAGCCCTTCGGCTCCGGTGCGCGCCACGATCACCTCGAAACCTCTCGCTTCAAAACCGATGCGCAGCGCTCGCAACAGCGCCGGATCGTCGTCAACGACGAGCACGCGCGTCACGAGGAGAGCTCGTCGTCTGCGGGAAGCTCCGCGGTACAGAAGGAGGCCGCCGGCGCTGTCAGCACAAAGCGAGCCCCCCCACCGCGCGCCGTTCCTACTCCGACGCGGCCGCCATGAGCCTCGACGAACGCCTTCGCGATAGCCAGCCCGAGGCCGGCGCGACCGCCATCGGATCCGCGGTGGAACAGCTCGAATATCAGCTCGCGCTGGTCGGGCGGTACCCCTGGGCCCGAATCGGAGACTGCAATCTCGACCTCATCGGCCGGCCCTCGTGAGCGTGTCGCCTCGACCAGGATCTCGGCGTCGGGCGGGCTGTGCCTGGCAGCATTCTCCAGCAGGTTTGCCAGGGCTTGGGCGATGAGTGTGGGGTCCACCTCGAGTGGGGGAAGCTCCGGGGCCACGACTCTGCGCAGTCGCGATCTGTCGAGCGGGCCCTCCACCAGTGCTGCGGCCTCATCGATGAGGTCGTCCACTTCGAGAGCTTCGCGTTTCGGCTTGAGCGCACCGGCCTCGAGCCTCCAAAGGTCGAGCACGGTGCTGACGAGGCGCGTCAAGCGATCGGTCTGTTCCTCGATCGTCTCCAGCAGGTCTCGGCGAGCCGGCTCGGGGAGCACGATCGCCGGGTCTCGAAGGTCGGACACGGCGACCTTGATCGAGGCGAGCGGTGTGCGCAGGTCATGTGCGACAGCACTGACCAGTGCCGCGCGCCACTCGTCCACCTTCTGGAGGAGTCCTGCCTGGAAGGCCTGGTCGCGAAGCTTGGCACGTTCGATCGCGAGTGCAGCGTGGTTGGCATAGGCAGCGAGGAGGCCACGGTCGTGGACGTCGAGCGCCCGTCCACGAAGCACGAGGAGCCCGACAGGCCGACCGGCCGCCGTCAGCGGTATCTGTCGTAGCAGCGCGCCGGCCACGATGCTGCCGGTGAGCGACGCGGGGGTGCCCGGGGCTGGTAGGAGACGGTCCAATGACTCGCCCCCGAGCTCGGCACCGTCGGACGCGACGATCTCGAGGTAGCCGGTCCCTATCGAAGGCAGGAGCAGGGCGACTGTCTCGAGGTCGAAGGCACTCCGGACACTGGAGGCAACTACGGCGAGCATCTCCTTGAGCGGCTTGTCCGCTACGAGCAGCTCCGACAGCTCGAGCAGCCGTGCCGAGTCGGCTGCGCGCCGCGCCGAGTCGGTCCTGAGTTGCTGCAGCCGGGAGACGACCGTTGCGACCAACACCACGACCGCGACGTACACGATCAGCGCCAGCCAGTTCTGCCCGCTGCCTACCGCCAAGGTCCAATAGGGCGGGATGAACACCAGGTCGAGCACGACGAAGCCGAGGACGACGCCGATCAGTCCGACCCCCGTACCGCCGACCAGCATGGCTCCGACGACTGGCAGGACGAAGACGAGAGCGGCCGCCGCGAAGCTCAGACTGTTGCGAAACGGGAGCATCGCGCCTGTCGCAGCCCCCATGCTCACGACAAGGGCGACGATGCCTGGCTTGAAACCACGCCAAACAGGAGCTTGTTGCACGCCCAAGGGAGTCTAGGGCCTGGTCGCGTCCCCAGCCGGTGGAGCGAACGGGGACCTGTCGGCGGCTGGGCCGGGACGCGGCACGGTGTAAGTGACATTCATGATCAATTTGGGTGATGATGCGCTGATGAGCCAACAGGCAGGAGGCCCGCGTGGCCGGTCCCAGCGAGGCCGGCCGAGCGTGCTTGCTGTGGGGTCTGAGCCCGGGCTCGACGCAGGCGCCGGCGTCGCGGTACGGGCCCGAGGTCTGACCAAGCGCTTCGGCGAGTTCACCGCCGTTGACGCGGTCGACTTCGATATCCACGTGGGAGAAGCTTTCGGGTTCCTCGGCGCGAACGGCGCGGGCAAGACATCGACGATGCGGATGATCGCCTGTTTGTCGCCCGTCTCGGGTGGGACCTTGCAAGTGCTGGGTCTGGACCCGATGCGCGAGGGCCCGCAGATAAGAAGCCAGATCGGCCTCGTCCCTCAGGACGACACCCTCGATCTCGAGCTCACCGTAAGAGACAATCTCTATCTCTACGGGCGCTACTTTGGCCTTGCGAAGAAACAGCTGCGTGAGCGTGTCGACGAATTGCTCGAGTTCGCGCGCTTGACCGAAAGGGCCGATGAGCGCGTGGACCCGCTGTCGGGAGGTATGCGTCGCCGGCTCACGATCGCGAGGGCACTCGTGTCGTCACCGAGCCTCGTGATCCTGGACGAGCCGACAACCGGGCTCGATCCGCAGGCCCGCCACTTGCTCTGGGACCGCCTGTACCGTCTCAAGCGGGAGGGCGTGACGCTTGTCGTCACGACGCACTACATGGACGAGGCCGAGCAACTGTGTGACCGTCTCGTGGTCATGGACGCCGGCCGCATCGTGGCTGCCGGCTCGCCTCGCGAGCTCATAGAGCAGTGGTCGACCCGTGAGGTTGTGGAGTTGCGTTTCGAGCCCGAGGGCCACCAAGCTCACGGCGACAGGCTCGCCGATCTTGCCGAACGCGTCGAGGTGCTGCCTGACCGGCTGCTGCTCTACACCGACGAGGGAGATGCCACCCTGGACGCCGTGAGGTCCCGCGGAGCGTCGCCGATCGCGGCACTGGTAAGGCGCTCGACTCTCGAGGACGTCTTCTTGCACCTGACCGGCCGGAGCCTTGTCGATTGACCTCTAAGCCGCCGCCACGGCCAGACGCGGCGACCCCGCCTCCGGGCGCCGCGACGCCGCCACACCGGGTGCGCATGGCGCCCGCACTGCGGGCATACCAGTACAACCTGCTCGCGTACAAACGAACCTGGAGGGGCTCGCTCACCACGACGTTCCTGTACCCGGTGCTCTACCTCGCCGCGATCGGCGTCGGCCTCGGCCACTTGATCGATCACGGGTCAGACCGGGCGATGGGGGGCGTGCCCTACCTCTGGTTCCTCGCGCCGGGGCTGCTGGCGGGGACGGCGATGCAGATCGGGACGAACGAGTCGACATACCCGGTGATGGCGGGGGTCAAGTGGCTGAAGACCTATTTCGCGATGCTCGCCACGCCGCTCGAAGTGACCGATGTCCTCTACGGCCACCTGTTGTGGATCTTGACCCGTGTCGCCATGGCGTCAGGCGTCTTCCTGGCCGTGATGGCGGCGTTCGGCACGGTACCGTCAGCGTGGGCCGTGGCGGCGTTCCCGGCCGCAGTCCTCACAGGCGCGGCCTTCGCCGCTCCGGTGATGGCCTTCAGCGCTACTCGGGAGACCGACCAGTCCTTCGTGGTGCTCTACCGCTTCGGCATCGTCCCGCTCTTCCTCTTCTCCGGGACTTTCTTCCCTGTCGCACAGTTGCCCGGTTGGCTTCAGGTCGTGGCCCGATGCACGCCGCTCTATCAGGGCGTCAGCCTTTGTCGAGGTCTCGTGCTCGGGCATCTGGGAGGTTGGGACGTGCTCGGGCACGCGGGATATCTCCTCGTGATGCTGGCCGGCGGGGTCCTCGTCGCAAGGGCCACCTATCGCCGCAGGCTCGTGCAATGAGGACGTGCTCGTGAGCAGTCCGGACGTTCCGGTACTCGCGCCGCCACTGCGGGTCTTCCCACCGCTCGGAGCTGGTCGCGGCCGGGCGCGCCTCTTGGTCGAGCGCAATGTCGTCGCATACCGGCGCGGATGGATCTTTCTCGTGTCCGGGTTCTTCGAGCCGCTCTTCTACCTGTTGTCGATCGGCCTCGGTTTGAACCATCTCATCGGTCACCTCGCCGTCGGTGGGCGTTCGATCCCCTACACCGACTACGTCGCGCCGGGACTGCTCGCTTCCTCGGCGATGAACGGCGCGATCTTCGACGCCACCTTCGGGATCTTCTTCAAGCTGAAGATCGCCAAGACCTACGACGCCGTGCTGGCGACACCGCTGGGGGTTCGCGATGTCGCAGTTGGCGAACTGTGTTGGGCTCTCATCCGCGGCACCGTCTACTCGATCGCATTTCTCACGGTGATGGCCGCGCTCGGGCTGATCGCCTCCTGGTGGGCAGTTCTCTGCTTGCCCGCGGCCATGCTGGTGAGCTTCGCTTTCGGAGGTGTGGGGATGCTCGGAACCTGTTACATGCGCAGCTGGCAGGACTTCGATCTGGTCTCGCTCGCGATCGTCCCGTTGTTCCTGTTCTCAGGCGTGTTCTACCCACTTTCGTCGTATCCGGGCTGGCTCGGGACCGTGGTGACCCTTACACCGCTCTACCAGGGCGTCGCTCTGCTACGCGGCCTTGACACAGGGGTGCTCGGCCCGGTGCTGCTGGTGCACGCGGGCTACCTGGGATGCCTTGGCGCGATCGGCCTTGTAGGTGCGTCCCGTCGGCTTGGTCGCTTGCTGCTTCCGTGAAGTTGGCCTCGGAGGCTTAGGTCGCACAAAGCCCGTGCCCTCCGGCCAGAGCAGGCACGGCCCGGCACAGCGACGGGGATCGGAAGGCTCCTGGCGCTGGCACGCCCACAGCGCGCCGGTCGCGCTGTTGTGATCAGGATGGATGAGACGACCGATCGGAACGATCGCGATCACGTGTGCACCTCCCTCGGCCAGCGCGAGCGCGGCACTTTGGGAGCGCGCGCCTGAGGTGTAGGTGTCGTCGACCACCAGAACTCTCCGGTCGGCCACGGGAGCGACCAGGCGGAATCCTCGCCTGCTGGCGCGAAGGTGTCCGAGCGGCTCGGTTCCTCTCACGAGCATCGGTGCCAACGCGAGTCCGGGCTCGGTCGCGATGGCCACGGCAACGACACCGATGAGAGGGTGCTCGCCGCCCCAAGAGGGGCGAGGAGGGGAGCTGGACGGCACAGGCACGACGAGCGAGTCGGCGTGCTGGCCGACGGCTGGCGCGACGAGGCAGCGCAGGTGCAGGCTGAGGAACTCGCCGAGGAGCCGGGACAGCTGGGCTCGTCGCTCCTCGCGCGCCAGACGGGACGGCGCCGCCTTGTAGCCGACGAGCAGCTCGTGCAGCAACGAGCCCGGAGCGAACAGCGAGATCGGGACGGCCCGCGTGAGCTCGGTCCCAAGCTGTCGGCGGACCACGTGACAGCTCCAGCAAATCGGGTGCCCGCCGGATGTAGCGCCGCGGCACACGGCGCAGACGCCAAATCCTGCTCGGCCGCCTGCACCTGACCCGGCGAACGGGGTCGGAACAGCGACACAGCTGAACGCGGCAGCGGGCACAACGCCCAGGCTACGAAGCGGGTGCGCGCCACCGACGGGAAACAGCGATGGCCGCGCCGGTCAACTGGCACGAGGGCGAGGGTGTCATCATCGTGACGGCCGTGAGCAACGGGGCCGCAAAGGGGAAGTTCCCGAAGGAATTCCGGGCGGTGAAGCGTTACGCGCGCTTCACGCCTCAGCCCAGCCTCTGAGGTGCTGCCGGGCCCGTACGGCTCGCCCATGTCGATGCCGGTGGCGTCGCACGCGCTCGCCCATGTCGATGCCGGTGGCGTCGCACGTCGCCCATGTCGATGCCGGTGGCGTCGCACGCTCGCCGCGGGAGGTTACTGGCCCGGTACGCTCTGAAGAATGGCAGCGGTCACGGGCAGTTTGCTTCGCTGGCGTGACCGTCTCGTCGCACTCTCGGCGCTCGAGCAGGATGCCCTGCTCTATCTGCTCGCGACGATCTTCGCGTCGGGAACGATCGTCTTGGCCGTCAGCGACGACTACCGCCAGTGGGCGGAAATGGCGCTCGGCCCCTACCTCGTCGCGGCGGTCATCAGCTGGTGGGTGAGCCGCCGCCGCGCCAGGCGCGCCGGTGGGGAAACTGGCAGGGCAGGAGACCTGTTGCGGCGCTATCTCGTGCTCGGGCTGCTCGTCACGGTCGTGCTGGTGCCGCTCGCCGTTGAGGTGGTGCTCCGTGCTGAGTCGAAGCCGGGCGCGCACGTGCAGAACGAGGTGACGGTGATAGAGGCCTGTGCGGATCGAGTCGCGCACGACAAGAACTGTTACCTGTCCAACCCGAAGTCCATCGGCACATCGGTGACGAGCCAGTCGGAGAATTCCTTCTTTCCCTACCTGCCGGGCATGATCCCCTTCGGCCTCGTCAATGCCACATCAGGGCCACCGGAGTTCAAGGATGCCCGGCTGCCCCTCACGGGTTTCTCCCTGATCGTCATCGCAGGGGCGCTTCTCATCGCGGAGACGACCTCCAAACGGCGCTGGCGCATCTTCCAGGTAGTCGTGATCCTGCCGAGCGGAGCCCTGCCGATGGTGACCGGAGGCGACGACCTTCCGGTGATCGCTCTGATGCTGCTTGGTCTCGCTCTGGCGACCCGCCGAAGACCGGTCTGGTCCGGGTTGGTGATGGGGCTCGCCGGCACTCTCAAGTTCACCGCATGGCCATTGCTGATCCTGCTCGTCCTGGGCGAGTGGGACCGTCAAGGGCGTCGTGCCGTCTGGCGGTACTTGTCGGCGGCCGCGGCGGTCGTGGTCCCCGTCCTCGGCGTTGGCGTCGGCCTCGCCCCGCACGCGTTCATCCTGAACGCGATCAGGTTCCCGCTCGGGCTCACGAGGGTGAAATCGCCCGCGGCCAGCCCTCTCCTCGGTCAGGAGCTGGTGACGCTGTTCCCGGCGGCCAAGCCGGAGCTGATCACGATCCTTGCGCTCATGGGCCTCGGCGCCGTGGGCTACGGCCTGTTGAAGTGGCTGCCGTCGAGCCCGAAGAGCGCGGCAGGCTTCAGCGGTCTCGCCATGCTGCTAGCCACACTTCTCGCCCCGGCAACGCGCTTCGGGTACCTCATCTACCCGCTCGACTTGCTCACCTGGGCCGTTCTGCTGGGTCAATGCGTCCCACGAATCGCGGACGGGTACGAAGGTCTTGAGCAGATTCAAGAACCGCCATCGGGGACCTCGAACAGCCGAAGTCTGAGACCCATGACGGGCGAGCTCTGTCCGTCACCGGCGAGCGAAGGCGAGATCGAGGGATTGACGGTCGTGACCACGACGCCGACCTCCCATTCGTAGCCGTCGGACCCGGCCCGCTGGGCGAGGAGCTCGGTTCCTCCGCTGGGCAATGGGAAGGTACCGAGGAACGACCAATGGGCTCGCCTCAGCTCGGTTCGGTAGAATTTGACGAGCTCGGCGGAGCTGGTGTCGACCTGGAGGTAGATGCTCCGGTCGTACTGGTCCACGCTCGCGTCCTGCGAGGTCGTGCTGACGATCCGCGCGCCATCGGGTACGACCACTGCCTCGAGGACGTCGCTGGGCGGCGCGCCACCGCTCGAGATGCGAGCGAGCACCTGTGATGCGCCAACTGCCGAGAGGTTCACGCCGGGCACTGGCGTCCCGAGGCCGGTGACAGTCGGCGGGGCTGCCTGACCGCTGCCGATAAGGGCAATCGCGAACCCACCAAACGACAGGACCGCCGCGCATGCGAGGACCACGAGGGCAGGCCGGAGCGATGGTGGCTGGGCGCGGCGGGCTGGAGGTGGCCCGAGCCGTTCCTCGAGGTCGAGCCCGAGATCCGGTGTGGTGCTCACCAGGCGGCTCTCTGTGCTGGAGTTGTCAGAGGCTTTGGATTCGTCACAGGTTCGAGCAGCGAGCTTAGTTGGGGTGTGGGCGCGGCCGACCGCCCACTCGGCGCGAACAGGCTGGTCCAGTCGCTCTCAACAGGTAGATTTGTCTTATGTCCGTGGTCGATCCTGTGTTGCCCGGGTCGACTGGCGAGCCGGCTGAGGCGTCCCCTGAGAACCCTGCCCGGGCCCTTATCCCGCCGCCTACCTGCGAGGTCGATGGCATCTTGTCGACTCTCAGCGCTCGGCGTAGTGGCGAGGACCTCGATCTGGTGAGGTCTGCGCACGCCTTGGCGACCAAGGCTCACGAGGGTCAGCACCGGCTCTCCGGCGAGCCGTACATCACCCATCCGGTAGCCGTCGCCACGATCATCGCCGATCTCGGCCTGGACACCGTCAGTGCCGCCGCGGCGTTGTTGCACGACGCGGTGGAGGACACCGGGGTGACCCTCGAGCAGATCGAGAAGGAATTCGGTCCGGCGGTGGCGGCGATCGTGGACGGTGTCACGAAGTTGGACCGGCTGCGTTTCGATTCGAAAGAGGCGCAGCAGGCCGCCACGATGCGCAAGATGCTTGTCGCGATGGCCAGCGACTGGAGGGTGCTGGTCATCAAGCTTGCGGACCGGCTCCACAACATGCGGACGTTGTCGGTGATGCCCGAATGGAAGCAGCGCCGCACCGCCGAGGAGACCCGGGACATCTACGCCCCCCTGGCGCATCGCCTGGGCATCCAGGAGGTGAAATGGCAGTTGGAGGATCTCGCCTTCGAGACCCTTCATCCCAAGCGGTTCGCCGAGATTGCTCAGATGGTCGCCGCCCGCGCCCCGCGGCGTGAGGTCGAGCTCGCCGAGGTCCTCGCGGTCGTGCGTTCCCGACTTGGCGCGGCCGGCATCGAAGCGGAGGTCACCGGCCGGCCGAAGAACCTGTGGAGCATCTACGAGAAGATGGTTGTGCGGGGAAAGGAGTTCGACGAGATCCACGATCTCGTGGCGATCCGCGTGGTCGTGACAGCCGAGAAGGACTGCTGGGCGGCGCTCGGGACGGTGCACGCTTTGTGGCCCCCGGTGCAGGGCCGGTTCAAGGACTACATCAACTCACCGAAGTTCAATCTCTACCAGTCCTTGCACACCACCGTCGTCGGCCCCGGCGTCAAGCCCCTGGAGATCCAGATCCGGACGCAAGAGATGCACCGGCGCGCCGAGTACGGTATCGCCGCGCACTGGGGCTACAAGGAAGGAGGCTCCGGCAAGCCCGGCGCGGCCGGCAGGCCGGGGGCCCCGCGCGGCGCGCGTTCGACAGACGAGATTGCGTGGCTGCAGCGGATCGTCGACTGGGAGCGGGAAACCCCCGATCCTGTGGAATTCCTGGAGACGCTCAAGATCGACCTCGAGCAGGACGAGGTGTACGTGTTCACGCCGAAGGGCTTGATCGTGACCTTGCCTGCGGGCGCGACACCGGTCGACTTTGCCTATGCGATCCACACTGAGGTCGGGCACCGCTGCGTCGGAGCGCGTGTCAATGGGCGTCTGCTCCCACTCGACTCAAAGCTGCACTCGGGCGACACGGTCGAGATCGTGACCTCCAAGACTCCCTCGGCCGGCCCGTCGCGCGACTGGCTGCAGATCGTCACCTCGCCGCGTGCCCGAAACAAGATCCGGCAGTGGTTCTCCCGAGAGCGCCGCGAGGACGCGATCGAGACCGGGCGCGAGGAGTTGGCGCGAGCGCTCAGGCGTGGCGGGTTGCCGGTCCAGAAGCTGCAGAGCTCGCCCGCACTTGTAGCCGTAGCGGCGTCCATGGGCTATTCGGATCTGGACTCGCTGCATGCCGCGATCGGCGAAGGCCACGTCTCGGGACAGGCGCTCGTGCAGCGCATCGAGCGGGAGCTTCGTGGGGGCGAGAGCGAGGAGCAGCTGCCCTCGACTGCGTTGCAGCCCCGCAGGCCAAGTCACCGTCGCGTCTCGACGGGCATCTACGTCGAGGGCCTTGACGATGTGATGGTCCGGTTGTCGCGATGCTGTACGCCGGTGCCGGGGGACCGGGTTATCGGATTTGTGACGCGCGGTCGGGGAGTGTCGGTGCACCGGGAGGACTGCGCGAACGCCATCGCCCTCGCGGCTGACGAGAAGGAGCGTCTGATCGAAGTGGAATGGGACGAGGACCGCACAGGAGTCTTCGTCGCCGCGATCGAGGTGAAGGCGCTGGACCGCAACCGGCTGCTCGCCGATGTCGCCAAGGTGCTTTCAGAGCACCACGTGAGCATCATCTCCTCGTCGACACACACGACGCCGGATAGGGTGAGCCGCATGCGCTTCGAATTCGAGCTCGCTGACCCCGAGCATCTCGGCTCGCTCCTCGAGAATCTCAGGCTGCTCGACAGTGTCTATGACGCCTACCGGCTCGTCCCCGGGAGGAGCGGTGCCCTCGCACCGGCCGGCGGGTGACCCGCTTCCAGTCCCCCAAGGGAACTCAGGACATTCTCGCTCCGGAGAGCGCGCGTTGGTCTGAGCTCGTGGGGCGTTTCGCCGTTCTGGCCCAGAGGTTCGGTTTCGGCCTTGTCGTCAGCCCGGGCTTCGAGGACGCGGACGTGTTCCGCCGGAGCTCGGGAGACTCGTCCGACGTGGTCACAAAGGAGATGTACGAGTTCACCGACCGTGGAGGCCGTGACATAGCGCTGCGTCCAGAAGGCACGGCATCGGTAGTTCGCGCCTATGTGCAGCACTCACCCGTGCCGCCTTTCAAGGCCTGGTACGCGGCGCCCATGTTTCGCTACGAGCGTCCTCAGGCGGGACGGTTCCGGCAGCATCACCAGCTTGGTGTCGAGATCCTCGGCACCGACGATCCGATGGCCGACGTGGAAGTGATCTCACTGCTGGCCGGGCTGTACGAGAACCTCGGCTTGTCGTCGCTGCGACTGAGGGTCAATTCCCTCGGCGACAAGACGTGCGCTCCGGGCTACCGAGACAGGCTGTCGGGATATCTGGAATCGCACGCCGACGAGCTGTGCGACGAGCACCGCTACAAGTGGGCCGTGAACCCCCTGCGGGTCTTCGACTGCAAGCGCCCCGAATGCCGGAAGGTGAGCAACGGGGCGCCGAAGATGCGTGACGAGTTGTGTGATGGCTGTCGACGCCATTTCGCCGATGTCCTCGCCGGCCTCGACCGGCTGGGGATCGGCTACGAGCGGGATGACTACCTCGTCCGGGGCCTCGACTACTACACCCGGACCACCTTCGAGTACGGCTCGGAAGTCCTCGAAGGGGTCGGCGGGGGCGGTCGCTACGACGGGTTGGTCGCCGCCCTCGGGGGCCCGGACGTCTCCGGAGTGGGTTTCGGCGCCGGCATCGAGCGGATCCTGCTCGCGTGTGACGCCGAGGGCGTTCTGTCCGTCGGCGACTTGCGGCTCAGCGGGCCTCTCGATGCGTTCGTCGTCGACGCGACCGGCGAGGGGATCGCGCTCGCGCTCACCCACGAGTTGAGGACTGCCGGCCTGGCCGTCGACCGGGCGTTCGACGGGCGCTCCATGAAGGCGCAACTGAAGGCGGCCGACCGTTCGGGTGCCAGAGTGGCCTGCATAGTGGGTGAAGAGGAGCTCGCGGCAGGCCTGGTCACCATCCGGGTGCTGCGCGGCGGCGGCGCGCACTTGCAAGAGAAAGTGGCCCGTGACGCGCTTGCGGAGCGTCTTGGCCAGATCACGAGGTCGCCATGAGCTCGACAACCGAGGAGTCGTTGGTCCCAGCAGGGCTCCGCACTGCATACTGCGGTGCGTTGCGAGCTGCAGATGCAGGCAGGACAGTCAGCGTTTGCGGCTGGCTTGCACGCCGGCGCGAGCACGGCGAGCACCTTGCGTTCGCGGATCTCCGCGACCACACCGGGATCATCCAATGTGTCGTCGACGGTGCGCGCGACCTGCGACCAGAGCAGGTCCTCCGCGTGACGGGGACCGTGCGGCTCCGCCCGGAGGACAAGGTGAACCCCGGGCTGTCGACCGGCGAGGTCGAGCTGGGCGAGTGCGAAGTCGAGGTGCTCTCGGGCGCGGAGTCCCCACCGTTCTCGCTCGACGCTCGATCGGAGACCGACGAGGCGGTGCGGCTGCGCTATCGGTACCTCGACCTTCGCACCGACCGCATGCAGCACAACCTGAGGCTGCGTTCGCAGGTCAACAGCGCTCTGCGCAGGGCCATGGAACGCCAGGGATTCGTAGAGGTCGAGACCCCGATGCTCTGGACGCCGACACCCGAGGGGGCACGAGAGTTCGCGATCCCGTCGCGGCTGCAACGCGGCTCGTTCTACGTGTTGCCGCAAAGCCCTCAGATCGCCAAGCAGCTGCTCATGGTTGGCGGCCTTGACCGCTACTACCAGATCGCGCGCTGCATGAGGGACGAGGACCTGCGGGCGGACCGCCAGTTCGAGTTCACCCAGCTCGACATCGAGGCGTCCTTCGTCGGTCAGGCGGAGGTTCTCGACTTTGTGAGCGAGGCGGTGACCGAAGCGGCGTTCTCGGCAACCGGTGAGCGGCCACCCGCGATCGACACGATGACATGGGACGAGGCCCTCGACAGGTTCGGGACCGACAAGCCGGACCTGCGGTTCGGGATGGAGCTGGTCGATCTGAACGAGGCCGTCGCCGGCACGGAGTTCAATGCCTTCAAGGCGGCCTGTGTGCGGGCCATCCGCGTGCCGGGGCCGGAAGCGGGCGAGTGGCCCCGAAGCCGGCTTGACGGGCTTGTCGGGCGCGCCCAGCAGCTCGGGGCGGCGGGCCTGGTGTGGATGCGAGTGCGAGCCGGACGCGTTCTGGAGTCACCGGTCGTCAAGTTCCTCTCCGAGGCTCATCGGTGCCAGATTGTGGACGCGACCGCCGCCGAGCCGGGTGATCTCGTGTTAATCGTCGCCGGCGAGCGGGCACCGACATGCAAGGTGCTGGGCCAGCTGCGCCTTGACCTGGGTCAGCCGGCTATCAGCGAGCGGCCGCTCCGCTTCGTGTGGATCACTGAGTTCCCGCTCTTCGAGGGCAGGGACGACGACGGGCATCCGGTCGCGGCGCACCACCCGTTCACGATGCCGCATCCCGACGACCTCGACCTTCTCGACACCGATCCCATGGTCGTGCGCTCACAAAGCTACGACCTGGTGTTGAACGGCTGGGAGCTGGGGTCGGGGAGCATCCGGATCCACCGGGCGGACATCCAGCGTCGCGTCTTCAAGACGCTCGGGATATCAGATGAGGACGCAGAGTCCCGTTTCGGCTTTCTTCTCGGCGCGTTCCGTTACGGCGCGCCACCCCACGGTGGCTTCGCAGTCGGCCTGGATCGGTTTGTGGCGCTGCTGGCTGGTGAGGACAACATCCGTGAGGTGATCGCGTACCCCAAGACCCAGTCCGGAGCCGACCTGATGTCGGGCGCGCCCAAGCCGCTCACTGCCAGGGTCTTGGCGGAGCTCGGCATCCGGGTTGTCTCGCCTCACGTGACCGGGTCCTCTGTCACCGGCGCGGCGGGGTCGTCAGTGTCGTCGGAGGCGACCGGCGCGGCGGGGTCGTCAGGATCGTCGGAGGCGACCGGCGCGACCGGGTCGCGGGGCGCGTCGGGCACGAGCGGAGCGTGACGCCGAGCCCGCCCAGCCGACCGGGCAGCAACCGCCCGCTGGACCTGTTCGATGTCGCCGCCGCGGACGAGCTCAAGGTGCGGGCACCGTTGGCGGCCCGTCTGCGTCCTACACGGCTGGACGAGGTGGTCGGTCAACGCCATCTCCTGGGTCCCGGCGCGCCGCTGCGTGCCCTGGTCGAGGATGACCGACTGAGCTCCGCGGTGTTCTTCGGACCTCCCGGCACAGGCAAGACGACCGTGGCGCGCCTGCTCGCAGAGTACACAGAGCGCCGGTTCAGAGCACTCTCCGCGGTCGACGCCGGGGTGAAGGACGTGCGTAACGAGCTCGACGACGCTCGCCGTGCGCTTGGGGCAGAAGGCCGCGGGACGATCCTGTTCCTCGATGAGGTCCACCGTTTCAACAAGGCTCAGCAGGACGCGCTCTTATCCGGGGTCGAGGAGGGAGTGATCGTCCTGGTGGGTGCGACGACCGAGAACCCGTTCTTCGCGCTCAACGCTCCCCTGCTCAGTCGATCGACGCTCTGGCGATTCGAGGCCCTCACGCCGGCGGACCTTCGCGAGCTTGCCGAGCGTGCCCTGCGCGTCGAGGGCTTCGAGGCCGATCCGGATGCGCTGTCGCGCCTGGTCGACCTGGCCGAAGGCGACGCCCGGGCAGTGCTGACCACCTTGGAAGTGGCGATGGCCCTCGCACGGGGTCGAGCCCGGAGCGCGGCGTCGCAACCGGGTGCTGCCTCTGGGTTGCTGCCCACGATCACGATGGAAGACATCGAAGGCGCCCGCGAGACACGGGCCTTCCGCCACGGGCGCGAGGAGCACTACGACCTCATCTCGGCTCTCATCAAGAGCTTGCGAGGCTCGGATCCCGACGCCGGCCTCTACTGGATGGCGCGCCTCATCGAGGCCGGCGAAGATCCGCGCTTTGTGGCACGGCGCCTGGTGATCCTCGCCAGCGAGGACGTCGGGATGGCCGATCCCCACGCGCTCGGGATCGCCACTGCGGCGGCCCAGGCCGTCGAATTCGTCGGGCTGCCGGAGGCGGGACTGAACCTTGCGCAGGCGGTCGTTCATCTCGCGCTGGCCCCGAAGTCGAACCGCGCCGCGCTCGGGTGGTGGGCGGCCCAGGCTGACGTCCGGGAGCGTCCCTTGGGAGCGGTACCGCCGGAGCTTCGAGACGCTCACTATCGCGGAGCTCGAGGCACTCGGCCACGGTGTGGGCTACGAGTATCCTCACGATGACCCGCGAGGGTTCGTCGAAGCTGTCTACCTGCCCGAGGAGCTCGTCGGGCGCCGCTACTACGACCCTTCGGAACATGGTGCCGAAAAGGCGCTCGCCGAGCGCTGGAGGGCACGGCGTGGCGAACGAGGTTCAACAGAGCTCGGGCAGACGGGCAGCGCGAAGGAGAAGTGAGGCAAGAGGTGAACGCGGACCAGTTGCGCAGCACGTTCACGAAGTTCTTCGTCGAGCGTGGTCACCTCGCGCTCCCAGCAGCGAGCTTGGTGCCCAACGACCCTTCGATGCTGTTCACGATCGCCGGCATGGTTCAGTTCAAGCCGTACTTCCTCGGCGAGTCGCCGCCGCCCGGGCTTCGGGCCACGACGGTGCAACCGTGCGTGCGCACAGTCGACATCGACGTGATCGGCACGACGTCGCGTCATGTGACGTTCTTCGAGATGCTCGGGAACTTCAGCTTCGGCGACTACTTCAAGGATCTGGCGATCGCCTATGCCTGGGAGCTGTTCACCGAGGTTCTCGGCCTTGATCCCGAGCAGCTCTGGGTTACTGTCCACGTCTCAGACGACGAGGCCGCCGCGTTGTGGCGCGACGTGCCCGGCTTGCTCGAAGGTCGCCTGCAGCGGCTCGACGAGGACAACTTCTGGAAGATGGGCGAGACCGGACCGTGCGGTCCGTGCTCGGAGATCTTCTTCGACCGTGGGTCGCGCTATGGGCCCGGCGGTGGGCCCGCTCAGGGGGGCGAGCGCTACGTGGAGCTCTGGAACCTGGTGTTCATGCAGTACGAGCGCCACAGCGATGGTTCCCTCATGGCTCTTCCCCGGCGGAACATCGATACCGGAGCCGGGCTCGACCGTATCCTCACCCAGATTCAAGGCGTCGAGTCGGTCTTCGACACAGACCTCGTCGCACCGATCCTCGAGGCCGCGTCCTCCGCCACCGGCCGGGTCTACGGGAGCACGGAAGAGACCGATATCGGCCTTCGTATCGTCGCGGACCACGCGCGCACCTTCACGTTCCTGATCGCTGACGGGGTCTTCCCTTCGAACGAGAGCCGTGGCTACGTGCTTCGCCGCCTGATCCGCCGGGCCGTGCTCGTCGCGCAGCGCCTGGGTGCCAAGGGACTCGTCACTCCGGGGGTCATCGACGTCGTGACCGAGGTCATGGGCGCGGCGTACTCCAAGCTCGAGCGCGACCGGGACCTGATCAAGAGGATCGCCCTGCACGAGGAAGAAGCCTTCTTGCGCACGTTACGGTCCGGCACGACCTTGCTCGAGGCGGAGCTCGCGGCAGGTGGCTCGGCTGTTGGGGGAGACGTCGCTTTCCAGCTTCACGACACCTACGGCTTTCCGATCGATCTGACCGAGGAGATCGCGCGAGAGCGGGGGATTGTGGTCGACCGTCATGGTTTCGACCTGGCGATGGAAGAACAGCGACAAAGGGCTCGTGAGGCTGGCCGTGCCGCCACCTCGGCGCCGGAGGGGGTGACTGCCGCCTGGAGCGAGATAAGGACCGGGTTCGGCCCGACCCAGTTCCTTGGCTACCAGGAGGCTGAGGTGGAGGCTCGGGTTCTGGCGGTCGTGCCGAGCGTGGTCGACAAGTCGTTCGCCAACATCGACGGGGAGCAGGCGCCAAAGACTGCGGAGCTGATCGAGGTCTTCCTCGATCGGACTCCGTTCTACGCCGAAGGCGGAGGCCAGGTGGGAGACACCGGGTCGATCACGACATCCACAGGCCGGGTCCGTGTGCTGGACGCGACATCGGTCGTCGAGGGTCTGACACGGCACCTCGGCTACCTGGTGGAAGGATCCGTCGAAGCCGGGCAAGAAGCGGCCGCGGCGATCGACTACGACCGCAGGGAGTCGATCCGCCGAAATCACACCGGAACGCACCTGCTTCACTGGGCGTTGCGTCAGGTGCTCGGCGACCACGTGCGCCAGCAGGGCTCGCTCGTCGCGCCGGACCGCCTGCGATTCGACTTCAGCCACTTCGGGCCGCTGTCCGAGGAGGAGACGGGGCGCGTGGAGGATCTCGTGAACTCCGAGGTCCTGCGGAACGAGCCTGTCCGGGTCTACGAGACGACGCGCAAGCAAGCCGAGGGTGCGGGCGCAATGGCCTTCTTCGGCGAGAAGTACGGCGAAGTCGTACGAGTGGTCGAGGCCGGCCACTATTCGGTGGAGCTGTGCGGCGGCACGCACGTGAGCTCTTTGGGGACAATCGGCCCGCTGCAGGTGGTCTCGGAAGCTTCCATCGGTTCGAACACACGCCGGATAGAAGCTGTCACCGGTGAGGTTTCGCTTGCCCGGTTCCGTTTCTTCGAACGTGCGGTCCAACAAGCAGCGCAGCGGTTGCGCACTCAGCCCTCCGACCTTGCCTCGGCGATCGACAGGCTGCTCGCGAGCCAACGGACGCTGGAGGAACAACTGCGGACATTGCGCGCGGACCAGCTGCGCGAGGAGGCAGACGCTTTGGCTGCAGGTGCAGTTGGTGCGCCGGGCGGTCCCTTGGTTGGCCGCGTGGTCGGGCGCCGGGATGGGCTCGAGACCGGTGAGCTGCGGGAGCTTGCGATCGCGGTTCGAGATCATGCGGGGGTCGAGGCTGTCGGACTTGCTGGAGTCACCGGGCCCGATCGAGTCGCAGTGGTCGTTGCCGCGAGAAAAGGTTCCGGGATCGATGCGCGAGCGGCCGCGGTCCTGGCTGCAGCCGCTGTCGGCGGTGGCGGTGGTGGCACGCCGGAGCTTGCGACTGCGGGTGGCCGGAATGTCGCCGGTGTCGAGGAAGCGCTGGTCAGGCTGGGCGAGGCGTTGGGCCGACGCCCGGATGAACTTGTGCCCGAGCCCGAGCCCGAGCCCGAGCCCGAGCCCGAGCCCTCCGAGCCCGAGCCCGAGCCGGCCCCCGGCCGGAGCCTGACGGCTCGGCGTCGGCTTGACCGACGGGCGAACCGACGCGGAGCCTTGCGCGATGACGGGCACTGCGCCGGGAACGCGGTAGTCGGCATCGATCTTGGGGAACGGCGTATCGGCGTGTCGGTGAGCGATTCGCAACGTGTGCTCGCGACTCCGTGCTCGGTGATCACTAGATGCGGCGAACCGACCGCAGACCGTCGTGCGATTGCCGCGCTCGTGTCGGAGTTCGGCGCCGGTCTTGTCGTCGTCGGTCTCCCGCTGACGCTGGCGGGGGATCGGGGCCCGGCTGCGTCGGCGGCAGTCGCCGAAGCCTCGGCGCTCGAAGCGGAGCTGGAAGTCCCCGTCGTGTTACATGATGAGCGCCTGACGACTGTCGAAGCGGCCCGCCGGCGCCGTCTTCCTCGAGAACAGGTCGGAGACGACGGCGGTGAGCAAGCCCGCTCCCGGACGGGAAAGACTCGGCCAAGCCGGTCGGCGCGGCCGAACGCCCACTCTCGGGCACGTCGGATCGGAATCGATGCCGTGGCCGCGACTGTGCTCCTGCAGTCGTGGCTCGACCAGAATCGGGGCAAGTCATGAGCCAGTTCGCCGAGTTGTCAGCCAGTTCCCGCCCCCTGGTCGCGTGGCCGGCTTCCACCACTGCGGTCGTCGGGGTCATTGGCTTTCCAGTCCGTCATTCGCTTTCGCCGTTGTTGCAGAACGCGGCGTTTGCCGCCATGGGCTTGGACTGGAGCTACCTGGCCTTCGAGGTGCCGCCCGGATCGCTGGACAGAGCGGTCGCCGGTGCAGCGGCGCTCGGCCTCCGCGGCGTGTCGGTCACGATGCCTCACAAGGAGGCGGCCGCCCGACTGGCAACCCGGCGATCCCGCCAGGTGCGGAGGCTGGGGGCCGCGAACACACTGACTTTTGACGCAGGCGCCATCCTTGCGGAGAGCTGTGACGGGGCGGGCTTGCTGGAGGACCTTCGAGAGGGTGCGGGCTTTGATCCGGCTGGTCGGCGCTGTGGCGTGATCGGTGCAGGCGGAGCCGGGCGGGCGGCAGTGCTGGCTCTGGCAGAAGCGGGCGCCCAAGAGATCGTGGTCGTGAACAGGAGTGTGGCGCCTGCATGGCGCTCGGCGGCGTTGGCCCCGAAGATCGTGCGGGTCGGGCGGCCGCAGGACCTCCGTGGGATGGACCTGGTTGTACAGGCGACACCCGTGGCCATGGTGAGCGGAGGTCTCGTCGGGGAGGTCGCGCCAACTGAGCCCAGCGATCTCGTTGTGTCTGCGCAGGTCGCGGGACCGACCGGTTCTGTCGGCTCCGCGGACTCAGCCGGGTCGGCTGGACCGGTCGGATCGGCCGGGTCGGCTGGACCGGTCGGATCGGCCGGGTCGGCTCAGGAGGGCTCGCCTGAGTCGGCTAAATCGCCCGGACCGGGTGGGTCGGCTGGACCGGCCGGGTCGGTCCCGGAGGGCTCGGCCATCATCGCTGGAGTCGATCCTGCGTGGTTCGGTGCGGGTCAACTCGTCGTGGACCTCGTTTACGACCCGCCGCTCACACCTTTTCTGCTGGAGGCTCAGCGGCGCGGTGCCACGGTTCGCAATGGCCTCGGCATGCTCGTTTACCAGGCCGCGCGTCAGATCTGGCTGTGGACCGGGACTGAACCTCCTCTCAGCGTCATGTGGGCTGCCGTCGGCGGCGACGGGCCGCCTGTCGTGACGCGCCGGCACGGCTACGAGACCCGCAGCGTCGACATAAGTCGAACCAATCGCGAGAGCACGAGACCCGGACTGACCCCTTCCGTCGTCCGGTGGCGGACCACTCGTGGTCGGTCGGCCGGCGACCGGTCACCGGCAGCGAGGTGTCCGGCTACGTGCCGCCCGGTGACGCCGAATCTGTTGGCTACGGCGTCACGGGTGGGCTTTGTTGCCAGGGTTCAGGCGGCGTGACCCGGGCTGGGCAAGTCGCCGGCACCGGAACGGTCGCCGGCACCGGCGAACAGGCTCGCCTGTTCCGGCCGTGGCCTCGGTGCACGCTCGGCGGGTTGGCCGGTGGGCGGCGGCGGCCCACCGCGGTGTGCTGGGGCGCGGCCAGAAGCGTGCCGGGCATCGGTCCCCGGGTCGGTGCCCGGGCGGGAAGAGCCGTCTGCGGGTGGGGGGGCGCCGGGTCCGTAGCGGGAGCCGTCGGGGTGCACCCACACCCAGGCACCGGGCTCGCCCTCCAGGGAGAAGCCCTCATGGGTTTTCAAGAAGTGGTGGTGGTGACAGATCCTTGCCAGGTTCGCGAGCTCCGTTGGGCCGCCTTGGGCGAACGGGACGACTCGGTGGTCGATCTCGAGGTTGTGAGTGGCCGAGCACCCCGGCACTACACAGCAGCGGTCCCGTTCCAACAAGGCCTGGTAGAGCCTGGCGGGAACAGAACGGCCGAGGTTGCAGATGGCGTGTACGTCGGTTGCGCTCGTGACGAGGACCTTGGCGATCGAGTCTCCCAACAGTTCGCGTGCTGTGGCGACCGAGACCGGGCCGACACCGGCGACCTCGCAGATCTCGCCCGGGCCCGTGTTGCCGCGGCGCAGCGCCTGCAGGTCCACCCGCAGGTGCACGAGGGCCTTAGGGTGGTGCGGCCCGTCCTTGCCGGGACGGGTGACAAGGGCCACGAGGGCATCGGCGAGATAGGCCTGGGAGGACTCGCGCGCACCTGAGCGGCGTGCCTCCCCGAAGATCCTGTCCGCTTCGCACTTGAGGCCGCCCAGCAGCCTCGCACCGGCGTCCTGGGTGAGGCGCGCGTCCAGGCGGAAGGTGCCGTCGGGCTCTGTCCAGGTCCTCAACCTCCTGGCGGCGTGGATCCGCCTGGTTCTGGCGGCCTGGTCCTCTTTGGAGGACATGGTGGCCTTGAGCGAGGCACAGCGCCGGCGCAGTGCCTCAAAGCCCTCCGACTTCGCGGTGTCGATTAGCTCGGCGGCCGAGGCGGGGTTGCACATGGCTGCACCGGCCACCTCTTTGGCCTGGGCGGCCGACAGCTCACCCGAGCGGAAGGCGTGCTCGAGCTCGGGGAGCTTCGACACGGCCTGGGCGGCCTCCAGGACCGAGACGGCGCTGCCGAGCGAGTCGCCGCTCTCGGCTGCCAGCCATTCACCGGCATGGCGGTGGCCGTCAAGCTCGAAGGCACCCGTGGAGGCGACCCGGAGAGCGCACATGGCCTTGCCCGCGGCTGCGAGGTGCTCCAGGCGCGAGAAGAAGCCCACGAGCGTCTTGGCGTCCGCGCCCGTGAGCACGAGGGCGTCGAGGTCCCTGACCATGCTCGAGAGAGCCGCTTCGAGCTCCTGGCGCGTCCCGCACACAAAGCCCACCTCCTCCGGCGAGTCATATCGAACGTATGTTCGTATACTCAAACTAACAGGGAGGTGTAATGGCCGAGGAGGTGAACCGGGCGCGAGGAGAGGAACAAGAGGCGCTCTGAAGGCGACGAACGGCCCTGGGAGGCCATTGGCTCGTGTCGGGGGAGGCGGGAGGCCCCGGGGAGGCCATTGGCACGTGTCCGGGGAGGCGGGAGGCGAGGGCGGCGCAGAGAGCTGAGGGGCTGTCCCCGGTATCCTTGCCGATCATGGCCGCCCACTACCCGAGCGTGCCGGCACGGTGGAGCGATCGCAGGGAAAGGCACCCGGCTTGGGAGCTGGTGAGCCGGTGTGACTTCATCCTGGTTGGCAGTGCCGTGATGCTCTCGCTCCTTGGCGCGGTCATGGTCTACTCCGCGACGCGTGTCGAACTGGCCGCGGTCGGGGAAGATCCGAGGTTCTACCTGAAGCGGCAGCTCGTCTGGCTTGCGATCGGGCTCGTCGTCATGGTCGTGGTGGCACTGATCGACTATCACTGGCTCGAGCAATGGGCTTACGTGCTGTATGGCCTTGTCGTCATGTCGCTCCTCGCGGTGCTCACTCACTTCGGGCACCTCTCACTGGGGGCGCAACGCTGGTTTTCACTTGGACCCCTCGAGGTCCAACCGTCGGAATTCGCAGCGCTCGCGCTGATCCTCGTGGTCGCCGTGTACTGCAGTCGCCAAGAGACGATGTTTCCAAGAAACCTCGTCGTGGTGCTGACGCTCGCTGCGATCCCGATCCTGCTCGTCTACAAGCAGCCGGACCTCGGGACCGCGCTGATCATGATTGTCGTGCTCACGGTCATGATCCTGACCTCGGGCGCGCGGCTCAGGTATCTGGTCGTCCTAGCTGTCGCGGGCATCGCAGGCTTGGTGGCAGCTGTTCACTTCAAGTTGATCCACGCCTACGAGCTTCAGCGCTTCACGTCGTTTCTCCACCAGAACACCGAAACGAGCGGCGCCAACTGGAATCTCGCTCAGTCGATACTGGCCATCGCCTCCGGCGGAGCTTTCGGCACGGGCATTTTCCACGGCGCGGCAACAAATGGCGGCTTCGTCCCGGCCCAGCAGACCGACTTCATCTTCACAGCGGTAGGTGAGCAGCTGGGGTTCGCGGGAGGGGCGTTGGTTGTCGCCTTGTTTGGTGCGATCGCGTTCCGGTTGCTGCGGGCCGCACAGATCGCGAGGGATCCCCTTGGTCGGATGCTGTGCTCGGGGGCGCTCGCGCTGCTCGCGTTCTCGGTCTTCCAGAATGTCGGCATGACCATCGGTCTCATCCCCATCGCTGGCATCCCGCTCCCGTTCGTGAGCTACGGTGGCTCCGCCATGATCGTTTTCTTCGCTACGGTCGGACTTGTGGTCAATGTCGAAATGCGCCGGTCGACCCGGCGATGAGTCCCATGGGCACCGATGAGGATGCTGTTGAAGCTGATCCCGGGTCGGCGTCAATGACTCGCACGGACCGTGACAGCTTCGCATCCGCGAACGGCGACGAACCTGCGATCGAGGTGATCGGAACCCCCCAGGTTTCCGACCTTCTGGAGGTCGCCGCGTCAGACGAGCCCGCGGAGCCCGCCGCGCCCGGCGCGCGCTGGAGGAGCCCGCCGCGCCCGCCGCGCCCGGCGCGCTGGAGGAGCCCGCGGAGTCCGCCGCGCCCGCCGCGTCAGACGAGCCAGGTGCCGAGATGGATGAGGACTGGGACCCGCTGGTCACCCCGCCGGAGATGTCACAGATGGTCTTCGTCGACGTCGTGTTGCTCCTGCCGGCGACTCACCCGGTCGTCGTCCTTCAGGAGGCGGATGCACCTTTCCGCGAGCTACGGATCCCTGTCGGCGGTGCCGAAGGCATTGCGATCAGCTATGCGGCAAGGGGGCTCGCGACCCCGCGGCCACTCACTCACGAACTGTTCACGCGCGTCCTCGAGGAGTTCGGGATGACGCTCGACGTCGTTCGTATCACCGAGGTCCGCGGGACCGCGTTCACTGCCGAGATCGTCATCTCCGGCCGGCTCGGGACACGTTTGATCGACTGCCGCCCCTCAGACGCGATCGCGTTGGCGCTTCGCCAGCGGCTGCCAGTGCCCATCATGGTCGACCCGGTGGTATTGGCGGTAGCGGGAACCGATCCGATGGGCGCGAACTAGAAGGGGGACGTACCCGGCGGGAGGCCGCCTTCGCCCGCGGTGACAGCGCCCGCGGTGACAGGGCCCGCCGTGACAGCGCCCGCGGCTACAGGGCCAGGGCCGGCGCGGGCGGCGACGAGCGCGCGCCGTCGCATACGAGCGGCTCGATGGCTCAACCCGATGGCGAATCCTGGTGGAGTGGCACCTTCGTCCGAGATGCGCATCAACAGAGCCACGAGTACGTAGTTCGCCACGAGAGAAGAACCGCCATAGCCGATGAAAGGCAGCGACACGCCGGTGAGCGGGAGCAGGCGGACTACCCCGGCCATGATGAAGAAAGACTGGAACCCGAGGATCGCAGTGAAACCGACGGCAGTGAGCTGCGAGAACTCGGAACGGGCTCGCGTCGCGGCTCGTATCCCGGCGCCCACTATCAACAAGAAGCCGACGACTACCGCCGTCGTGCCGAGCAGCCCGAGCTCCTCGCCTATCGCAGCGAAGATGAAGTCGCTGTACGCGACGGGGATGTAGTAGGGAGTGCCGAGACCGAGCCCCGATCCCGTCAGGCCGCCGCGGCCGAGGGCGAGCTCTCCTTGGACAGTCTGATATCCGTAGGAGCCGTAGTGAGCCCAGGGATTGATCCATGCGGCCACGCGCTGGTCGATCAACGTTCTCGCAAATGGCAGGTGCGCGGCCAGATACGTACCCGCGACGAAGGCGACGAGTCCACCGACGACATAGGTCCAACGCCCGGTCGTGACCCACAACATCGTGATGAACATCACGAACAGCAGGAGCGAGAAGCCGATGTCGTGTTCAAGAAGGATGACGAGAATCGCGACGACCCAGGCGACAGCGATGGGACCGAGGGGACGAAGGTCCGGCAGGAGCCGGTTGCCTATTCGTCGGGTCGACAGTGAGAGCATCTCCCGTTTCTCCACGAAATAGGAAGCGAAGAAGACCACGAGCATGAGCTTTGCGATCTCAACTGGTTGAAAGGTGATCGGCCCGACGCGAATCCAGAGCTTCACCCCGTTCAGCTGTGCTTCGGACGTTCTCCCGAGGTAGGGCGCGAGCGGCAGCACGAGGAGGACCAGGGCGCCGAACACGAGCATGTAGCGGTAGCGCTCGAGGTCACGCGACCGGCGGATGACGAACAACGTGACGACGTAGGCGACGACACCGAGGGCTGTCCAGGCCGCCTGATAGTGCCAGGACGCGTCAGCGGCTATCTGTGGGGATGCGTCGAGCCGGTAGATCATGACGAAACCGATCCCGTTCAGCATCAGGACAACTGGCATCAGGACCGGATCGGCCTCGGGAGCAAGGAAACGATTGGCCAGGTGGACAACCAGCGCCAGTGCCGCCACCACTCCGATGAAGTCCAACGCGTTGGGTGGAAGCGCGTTGCGGGTACCGAGAGCGGCGAGAAGGTACCCGAGCGTGATGACGACGATGGCGACGAGCAACAGTCCGAGCTCGCTCCGGCGCCGTTGTCTGACCCTCGGTGCGGTTGCCAGGGGCTGCACGACTTCACGGTAGCGTCTTGGTTGTGAAAGTCGCTGTCACAACGCCCGGGGGCCTTGTTGGGAGCCCGGACCGGTTCCTCAACCGTGAGCTGTCCTGGCTGGACTTCGCAGATCGCCTTGTTGATCTGGCTGCAGACACAACGCTTCCGCTCCTCGAGCGTGTGAAGTTCATCGCGATCCTCTCGTCGGGGCTCGACGAGTTCTTTCAGGTGCGGGTCGGCGGTCTCAAAGACCATGTGGCAGCGGGCCTTCGTGCACGATCGGCGGACGGGCGAAGCGCCTCTCAGCAGCTCCGGGACATCCGGGTCAAGTGCACTCGCCTGCAGGCACGCGCCGACGAGGTGTTCGAGTCGTCGATCGTGCCCAGTCTCGCCGGCGCCGGCCTTCACTTCACGAGCATCGATGACCTCGACGCGACGGAGAAAGCACGTGTCCTTGGCGTGTTCGAGAAGGAGATCTTCCCGGTTCTCACGCCCTTGGCGGTGGACCCCGGCCATCCGTTCCCTTACATCTCGAACCTGTCGATCAACCTGGCGGTGCTCGTCGAGGACCCCAGCACGCGCGAGCAGCGCTTCGCGGGGTGAAGGTGCCGCCACTGCTGCCTCGTTTCGTGCCGGTCAACGGCGGCTCTGGCTTTGTGACCCTCGAGCAGTTGATCGCCGCGAACCTGCCCAGGCTCTTCCCCCACATGGAGATAGGACGCCATCACGCCTTCCGGGTCACGCGCAACGCCGACCTCGACCTCGAGGAGAGCGAGGCGGACGACCTCCTCGCCGCGGTCGAGACGGAGCTACGCCGTCGTCGTTTCGGTCGTGCCGTCCGGTTGGAAGTCGACCACGACATGCCGGCGGTGGTCCGCGACCTGCTCTTGGCCGAGCTCGAGCTCGGAGCAGACGACATTTACGAGAGCTCGGCCCCCCTCGGTCTGGGCCAGCTGTGGGCGCTCCATGCCATCGACCGGTCCGATCTGCATGAGTCGCCCTGGGTGCCCAGGACCCAGCCGCGCCTGGCGACCGCCGGCGACGGCCCCGTCGACCTGTTCTCGGTGCTTCGAGAACGCAGTGTGCTCGTTCACCACCCCTACGACTCGTTCACGACCTCGGTCGAGGCGTTCATCACCCAGGCTGCCGACGATCCAAACGTGCTTGCGATCAAGCAGACCCTGTACCGCACCTCGGACGACACGGCTATCGTCTCGGCCCTCGTCCGGGCAGCAGAGCAGGGCAAGCAGGTCGCGGCGCTGGTGGAGGTGAAGGCCCGTTTTGACGAGCAGGCGAACATCGTCTGGGCGCGTCAGCTCGAGCGAGCCGGGGTGCACGTCGTCTATGGCCTCGTGGGGTTGAAGACCCACTCGAAGATCGTCCTCGTCGTGCGCCGTGAGGAGGACGGGCTCCGTCGCTACTGCCACATCGGGACGGGTAACTACAACTCCGAGACGGCGAAGGTCTATGAGGACCTCGGGCTCCTGACTGCTGATCCGGCGATCGGCGAGGACTTGACGGACCTGTTCAACCATCTGACCGGCTACGGTCGGCCGGTCACGCACCGCCGCATCGTCGTGGCCCCCCAAGGCATGCGGCCATGGGTTCTCGGACAGATCGCCGAGGAGGCGGCGGCAGGCGAGGCCGGTCGGATCACCATCAAAGTCAACGGGCTCACCGACCCGGAGGTCATCGACGCCCTGTACGCCGCTTCACAGGCAGGCGTCCGGGTCGACCTGTCGGTTCGAGGCGTCTGCTGCCTGCGGCCCGGGGTGCCGGGGCTCTCCGACAGGATCACAGTGCGTTCGGTCATGGGGCGCTTCCTCGAGCACTCCCGGATCTTCCGTTTCGGCGATCCCGGCGGTGAGCGTCAGGTGCGCTACACGATCGGTTCCGGTGACTTGATGGAGCGTAACTTGGACCGCAGGATCGAGGTCCTTGTGCCGGTTCTCGACCCGGAGCTGCGCGCCCGGCTCGAGGAGACCCTCCAGCTCAACCTCGCCGACGACACGAATGCTTGGGAATTGGGACCGGACGGGACTTGGGCGCGGGTCGTGCCGGTGCTCGGCCTGAGCGCGCAGCGGCGGCTCCAGGAGCTCGCAGTCGAGCGCGCCCGGAGGCGCCGGTCGCCCGAACCGCTGAGTTGAGCTCCGGCCGTGCGGATCGCCGCGCGGGACCTGGGTAGCAACTCGTTGCATCTGCTGGCGGTCGAAACTCGGCGGGAAGGCATCGTGCCTCCGTCCTCACGCTGAGCCACCGGTAAAGGTGGCCTGAGGCCCATTGCCGCCAGGTCGCCAAGCTCGCGGTCGAGCTCGAGCGTCGGATGCTCCAGCGCAAGGTGCAGCTCTTCCGGGAGCTGTTCGAGGTCTCGATCAGTCTTGAGGTGGTGCCGACGGGGACGGAGGAGATGCAGGTCCCGGTCTCTGAGGAGGCAGGTCTGGCTCGACGGCCGGCGTCCCGGCAGTCGGTCGACGCGACGGGTAGACCGCCCTTGTCATGCCCCCGAGCGCGTCGCGGCGCTCTTTCAAACCCGCTCCGTGCTGGACTCGCAGGGACAGGTAGGCGCCGGCACCTACCGGGATCGGCAGCCAGAAATTGAACAGTCGCCAGGAGATCACTCCCAGCCAGGCAATACCCGCAGGGACGCCGAAACCGATCAGAGAGGTTGCGGCCACTGCCTCGACGATGCCGAGGCCGCCCGGAGTCAGTGGCACTGCCGCCAGGACATTCGCCACGCCGTAGGCCACGAAGAGGTCGATGGGCCTTGTGACGTGCCCGTAGGCGGCCAGGAAGGCCCAGAGAGAAGCCGCGTCCAGCAGCCAGTTCGCAGCTGCCCACGAGACCGCGTTCTTGAGCAGCTGCCGGTCCGAAGCCAGCGTCCGCAAGCGCGTGGCGAGACGCTGGACGAGCTTCTCCATCTGTTCTTCGGTGACCCACGGAACTCGCCTGGCAATCGATCGCAGTGCCCGGGCAGCGTGGGCCTCGCCGCGCGTCAGCGCCAAGACGAGCGTGGCGAAGGCGGCGAGCAGTACGGCACCGACCACCGCGACCGTGACATAAGCGCTGTTGAAGCCGTGGAGGGGAATCGATACCACCAGAGCCACCCAGAGCATGGCGTTGAGGACGACGGCCGAACCGATTCCTTGAGTCGCCAGCGCGAAACCGGCGTCGGGGCCACTCACCCCGTTCGAGGTGAGGAGCCGATAGCCGAGCCCAGTGCCACCGGCGGTGCCACCGGGGATGACATGGCTCACTGCGAGCGTCGAAAGGTCGATACGGAGCACTTTGGAGAGGTCCGGGGCGCCCTTTGGCAGCACGGCCTGGGTCAGTCGCCCATATGCGACAAGTGCGCCCGCTTCCAGAGCGAAGCCGGCGAGGAACCAGAAGAAATTGACGCGCCCCAACTGGCTCAGCGAAGAACGTGCTTTGGAGTGCAGGAAGCTGGGGATGAGGACGTACTCGACGAAGAGCAGAAGGATGAACAGGGTGATGCCGTGACGCAGCGGCCGCGGTATCCATCCGAGCAGATTGTGGTGACGGCGCGGCGCGGTCACGCCCGTGACCGGGCCGTCGATCTCGGGTGAGTCGGCCACGCCCCCATGCTTGCAGGCGCGAACAGGCCGCGGGGCGAGCCTCAGGACCCGGCCCGGGTTCCTGGAGGGGACCGACGTCGCCCGGCGCCGGTCCGGGCTCGGGGTCCGGCCCTGGATCACGCCGTGGCGGTCACGCATCGAGTTGACTTGTTCCGGTGCCCGAGCAGAGAGCCGACCGGGAGCTGGATCCGCCCGAGAGCCAACGCGCACGCGACTTGCGGGTGGCGCGCACCACTTTCATCGCGACGGGCGCGGTTGTGAGCGTGGGCCTCGGCTTGGCGCTGCTGTGGCGGCTCCGGGTCGTCGTCTTGCTGATAGTCGTGTCGTTGTTCTTGGGTGCGCTGCTGCATCCCGCGGTCAGCTTCGTAGAGCGCCGGGGGATCCGCCGGGGGATCGCGACGGCCCTTGTGTTCTTCTTCTCGGTCGTGGTCGCGGGGACGGTGGGGTATGTGCTCGTGCACCCGGTCTACGCGTCAGCTTCGAGCTTCGCGAAGGAGTTGCCCAGTATTGTCCGCCAGGCACAGCACGGAAAGGGACAGATCGGTCACCTTGTCCAGCGGCTGCACCTCGAGAGCTATGTCAAGAAGAACGTGCCGCGGCTCGAGACCTTGATCAGCGGTCTCGCCCGTCCCGCTCTTGCCATCGGCAGGACCGTCGTGAGCGGGGTTGTCGCGCTGGTCACAGTCGGAGTGCTCACCTTCTTCATCCTCCTCGAGGCGCCACTGATGATTCGGGGCGTCCTCAACTGGATGCGGCCCGAGCGCTCCGATCGCGTTCACAAGATACTGGGCGACGTGGGCCAAGCCGTGGCCGGTTACATGCTCGGCAACCTCGCGACCTCGATGATTGCCGGGGTTGTCATCTTCGTGACACTGCGAGTCATGGGCGTCCCGTATGCGGGAGTTCTGGCGATCTGGGTGGGCATAGTCGACTTCCTCCCGCTTGTCGGTGGCCTGCTCGCCGGTGTGCCGACGGTGGCGGTCGCCCTGCTCCACTCGTTGCCGGCGGGGATCGTGACTCTTGCCGTTTTCCTGATCTATCAGCAGATCGAGAACCACATCCTCAATCCGGTCGTCATGAGCCGAACGGTGCGCCTGAACCCTCTCTGGGTACTGCTGGCGATCCTCGTAGGTGTCGAGCTGGGCGGGATCGTCGGGTCCACGTTCGGCGGTCTTGTAGGCGCCCTGCTTGCGGTTCCGGCCGCGAGCGCCATCCAGGTGGTCGCGCGGGACCTATGGGCCGAGCACCGGTCGGTCGCGTCTGCCGAAGAGCGTCTCACCGATGAGGCATTGGTTTCGCGGACAGCGCCGAGCGGGGCCTCCGCGCCGGCCGAGTGACCTCGGAGAGCCCGCGAAGGGTTGCCGTGTGCCGGTGCTTTTGGTCAGCGTTTTGGCCATAGGCTGCTAGCGTGCGCGTTCTCGTCGTACTGCCTACTTTCAACGAAGCTGCCACAATCGAGAACATCCTCGATCGTGTCCGTGAGGTCCTCCCGGACGCGTCGGTCCTTGTCGTCGACGACAACAGTCCTGACGGGACAGCCAAGATCGCCGCGGAGGTCGGTGAGAGATTCGGCGGTGTGGACGTTCTGTCCCGTCCCGGCAAGATGGGACTCGGCAGCGCGTACCGGGACGGGTTCAGGTGGGGCCTCGAGCGAGGCTACGAGGCGATGGTCGAGATGGACTCGGATTTCTCGCACGATCCCGGTGCCCTTCCCACAGTGCTCGCGCCGCTCGGCGAAGGATACGAGGTGTGCATAGGGTCGCGGTATGTTCCCGGCGGTTCGACACCGCGCTGGAGCCTGCCGCGACGGCTGCTGTCGCGAGGCGGCAACATCTACGCCGACTTCCTGCTCGGCCTCGGCGTGCGGGACTCCACCGCTGGGTTCAGGGCCTACGCAGCGGCGGTTCTCAGGCGCATCGACCTGGGCTCGGTCCGGGCGGAGAGCTACGGGTTCCAGATCGAGATGACCTACCGGGCGATCGCAGTGGGCGCAAAGGTCAAGGAGGTACCGATCCGGTTTGTGGACCGGGAGCTGGGGATCTCGAAGATGTCGACCTATACCGTGGTGGAGGCGCTGGTACTGGTCACGTGGTGGGGTGCCAAGCGAGTCGTCCGCCGGTTGCGGTGCGGCGTCAGGATGACCCGTACCGCAGCGCAGTCTCGTTCTCAGCGGTGAGGAGGGGCGGCATAGGGGGCACCGGCGCCGGACCGACGGCGCCCGTCGACGTCGGCGTGGGACCCGTTGTCGTCCTGGTGCACGGCCAGCCGGGTGCAGGCGCCGACTGGGCGGTGCTTGCGAACCTCCTGTCAGGCGACCACCGGGTTCTCGCGCCGGACCGTCCCGGATGGGGATCCGATACCCGTGCGGCGATGGGCATCGCGGCAAATGCCGACGTACTCGAGGCGCTGTTGGAGGCCGCCGGGGCGCAAAGCCCTGTGACGGTCGTGGGGCACTCGCTCGGCGGGGGTATCGCGCTCGAGCTTGCCTTGAAGCACCCGGAGCGGGTCGGCTCGCTCGTGTTGGTCGGCTCGGTCGGCGTCTCCGGGTCGCTGTCGGGACTCGACAGGTTGCTCGCTGTTCCCCTGCTCGGAAGCGGCATCCTCCGCGCCGGGGTCGCCACCCTCCGGCGGGTCCTCATCGCCGCCGCGCATTTTTCGGAGCGCTACCCCGGGGTCCGGGTCGCGAACATGGTCTCGGTCCTGCCCACGGTTCAGGCGGCGATCGGGACCGATGGGCGGCCCATAGTCGGCAGATCGAGACGGAGCTTCCTCGTCGAGCAGCGGGCACTTCTGGCCGAGACGCCCCAGCTGGAAAGCTCGCTCTGCTGCATCGCAGTCCCGACGGCGGTCGTCACCGGCGCATCGGACCGCGTCGTGCCGGTCTCGGCAGCCCGGTCGCTCGCCGAGCGGGTGCCGGGCGCCGAGCTGGTCGTCATCGCGGGCGGCCACCTCCTCCCCTTCGATCAACCCGAGAAGATCGCCGAGGTCGTTCGTCGCTACTCGGAGTTCGCGTCTGGCCTCAGGGACGAACGGCAGCCGCGAGGAAGGCCTGGAGCTTGAGCTGGGTCTCGGCGAGCTCCGCGGCAGGATCCGAGTCGGCGACGATCCCCACCCCGGCGAACAGCCTTGCGGAGCTCCCCTCGACGATCGCCGAACGGATTGCGAGATACCACTCCCCGTCTCCCCGGGCGTCAACCCAGCCGACCGGCCCGGCGTAGCGGTCCCGGTCGAGCTCCTCGAGCTTGGTGAGGTAGTCGAGGGCGAGGTCGACGGGGGTCCCCGCCACCGCAGGGGTGGGGTGAAGGAGACCGACGAGCTCGAGCGCGCTGGGGTAACCGCGGTCGCGCTTGGCGAGCGTGCCGGTTATCGAGGTACCGAGATGGCTCACATTGCGGAGCTCGCGTATGACAGGTCCGTCGGGCACCTCGAGCCGCTCGATCACGGGGGCGAGAGCCGAAGTGATCGCGTCGACGACGACGCGGTGCTCGGAGCGCTCCTTGGCCGACGAGAGGAGCGCGGCCTCGGCTCTGCGATCAGAGTCCGGGTCACCGCTGCGCGCCGCTGTCCCCGCCAGGGGCACAGAGGCTATCCGCGCACCGCTCCGGGAGAGCAGGAGCTCAGGTGTTGCGCCGATGATGCCGTCGATGGCAAAGGTGGTGCACGACGGGTGAAGGGCCCGGAGGCGCCCGAGGAGGTCGGCCTGACGGAGCGGTCGGTTCGCCTGCACGGTCACCTCACGGGCAAGGACGACCTTGTCGAGACGTCCGCCGGCGACTTCGGCCAAGGCGGCGGCGACCCTGTCCAGGAAGTCCTGGTGAGGTCGAGCTGACGCGAGCCGGAACTCGTCAGGCGGGGAGGGCGGTTCAGCTGCTTGCGCAGTCGCCACTATCTCCGGCAGCCCGCTCGCCAGCTCGTGGACACGATCCGACGACCCGACGACCACGACCGACGCCGCGTGGTCGGCGGCCACTATCACCGTCACCTCAGGGACGACCAGCTCACCGTCGGCGCAACGGTCGAAACGAAGTGCGCCGAGCGCGACAGGTACCGGCTCAGCGCCCCGCCAGCCACGGGCCTCGTCGACGTCCGTGGCCGATCGCTCCTCCTCGATGAGACAGATCGCCCCGAGATCAGCAACCGCCTGCCTGAGACAGGGAGGGTTCGCCAGGCCGCCGGACAGCTCGAGCGAGGCGGCGGTCCCGAAACCGAGAACCATGAGCCGGTCGCGCTCGATGACGCGTCCGGTCTCGTACGCCAGCACGCGCAGTCGCGCGAGCGTGCCCGCGTCGATCGGGCGTACGGCATAAGAGAGCCGGGTCGCGCGACGGTTCATGAGTCGGCGTCGTCGGCGGATCGTGTCGCAGTCACGCATTGGGCGACCCCGCCGCTGAATGGTTCGTGCTCGACGTCCGTGAAGCCGGCGTCGCGGAGAAGGCCGGCGAGCTCTGGTAGTGGGGGAAGATACGCGACCGAGCGCGGTAGGTACCGGTACGCCGCGCCGTCGGACAAGAGGGCCCCAAGTCGTGGCACGACATGGGTGAACCAGGCCCGATGGCCCAAGCGAACCAGTCGGTGCTGCGGCTCGCCGACTTCGAGCAGAGCGAGTCTCCCCCCGGGGCGCACCACGCGCCCAAGTTCGTTGATGACACCTGTCAGGTCGGCGAAGTTACGCACTGCGAACCCGCTCACCGCCGCGTCCGCGGCTGCCGGGCTGAAGGGCAGCTGGGCGGCGTCGGCCTGAACCAGGGGAGCGCGGCCGGCATGGGCGGCCGTGAGCATCCCGAAGGAGAGATCTATCCCCACCGGCCGGTGACCCTTGCGCACGAGGCAGCGCGCCAGGTCTCCCGTCCCGCAGCCGATGTCGAGCACGACAGACCCGGGGGACAACCGCAACATCTCGATGGTCCGGCGGCGCCATCGCGCATCGAGCCCGAAGGTCATCAGGCAGTTGACCAGGTCGTAGCGCGGTGCGATCGAGTCGAACATCGACCGCACGAGATCTTGCTTGGCTTTGCCCTGGGGCAGGGGCGACGCGGGGTCGAGACCAAAGCCCTGCGACGCTTGTGCCGGCTCGCGACTGGTGGCTTTGATCACGGGTGGCTCACGGATCTGAGCCTAGGCATCAACCACGCTCGGCCGGTCGACAGGTAGCTCCTGGCCATCAGCGAGCGAGCTGAAGTGGCTGATGCTAGATGGTTCAGCCGTTACCAGGAGAGACCCGCAACCGCGCGCATGACCTTCTCGAAGTCTTCGTCGCCGAGGGTGCTGCGCGCCGAAAGGATCAGGTTCGCGTCGTCGCCGACCCGCCGGCGCAACGGGCCTGCGCCATCTTCGATGGCATCCGCGACCGCGCTCGCCACGAGGTCCGGGCCAGGGCGAGCGCCCCCTTGCATCTTGCGCGCGACCTCGGCCAGTTGGGCGTCGAGCTCGTCGTAAGCGGCGGGGCCGGCGGTGGGCGCGTGCTCCTTCATCCCTGGCGCGATGAAGCCGGGCTCGACGACGACGACACGCACGCCGAAATGGGCCAGCTCCACGTACAGCGCTTCGGAAATCGCCTCCAGGGCGTGCTTGGTGGCCGCGTAGTAGCCGCTGAGCGGCTGGGCGACGCGTCCCGCCACCGAGGAGATGTTGACCACGACGCCTGACCCCCGCTCGCGCATGCCTGGAACGAACGCTTGGATCAGGCGGACTGGTCCCAGGACGTTGGTCTCGAACATCTCGCGGACGTGTTCCACAGCGACGTGCTCTATCGGGCCCCGAAAGGAGATCGCGGCATTGTTGACGAGGGCATCCACCCACTCAAGCTCCCGGTGGACCTCGTCCACCGATGAGGCATCAGCCACGTCCAGCGCAAGCCGCGCGGCCACCTCGAGCTTGGCGAGCGTTGCACGGTCCCGCGCCGTTGCGATGACCTCGTGCCCGCGGTCCGCCAACAGCGCGGCGGTGGCCCTGCCGACCCCGGAGCCGGCCCCAGTGACGAGGACCCTCATGCCGGTCACTCTAGTGGCGCGCCCGCGGCTCCCTCGGGGGCTCCCGACGACGTGTTTACCTCGCGTTCACCTGACCCAGGGGAAGTTGGCCCAGTGTTAAGGAGGAGAACACGGACCGGACATCTCCCGTTCAACTGGCTTTCGTAGCTTGTCTAACGGACGCATGAGGCCGCCGCGTGGCGTGCGATGTCGGGATGGCCGCGCAGAGCCAATATCACGAGACGCCATGGAGGTAGAGAGCCTGATGAGGATGCACAGGATTGTTCGGCTTGCGGTGACTGCGACAGCGGTCGTCGTCACCGCCCTTTCGATGGTCGCGGTGCCGGCGCTCGCGAGCACGCGCAGCGCGAGAGCAGCTGGAGACCCATACCTCGCAGCCGACACACAGATGAACAAGCCGGCGACCCTCGGTGGTGCAGGCTCGACCTTCGCCGCACCGCTGCAGAATGCCGCGCAGGCTCTGTACCAGTCCCGCAACTCAAAGGCCACGATCAACGGCTACCAGGCGGTCGGCTCGGGCAGCGGTGAGTCGGACATCTTGAAGAGGATCGTCGACTGGGGCGGCACCGACGTGCCGATGTCTCAAGCTGACATCAACTCAAAGCAGCCTTACGGGGCCGACTACACGGTGTCACAGTTCCTGCATGTGCCCATCGCCCTCGGCGGCGTGGCGATTCCTTACAATGTTCCCGGCCTGACGGCCAAGACACCGCTCACTTTGACGGCGGCGGTTCTTGCCAACATCTACCTCGGCAACATCAAGTGGTGGAACAGCGCTGCGATCAAGGCGCTGAACCCGAAGGTCAATCTTCCGCATAAGCAAATTGTCGTCGTCGCCCGCGCCGACTCTTCGGGTACGACATACATCTTTACGGACTTCCTGCGTAGAGGAGCTACGAGCGTGTGGCCGACCTTGCCCTCGAAGACCCCGCTGACGCTGCCCGCCGGTGGCGTCGCAGGCAGCGGGAACGCGGGGGTCGCGGCTGACATCGAGAACACACCGAACTCGATCGGTTATGTGGAGTACTCCTACGTGCTTCTCAACCCGACCCTGCTCAAGGGAGTCGCGTCGATCGTCAACAGGGCGGGCGTGGCGGTAGTTCCTTCAAGCGCGGGCATTGCGGCTGCCGCGGCTGCCAAGCCGGGCATCACAGCGACGAACTTCTCGATCGTCTGGCAGCCCGGCAAGACAACTTATCCAATCGCCGGGTACACCTGGGCGATCATATGGAAGCACAACCAGACGCTCGATGCCGAGGGCACGCTCCTCGTGAAGTACCTCGACTGGCTGTCGCACTCGGGCGTTGACGGGATGACGGCTGGTCAAGACGTCGCCGCTCTCCAGGGCTACGTCCCACTTCCGGCGAACATCCAGGCGCTGGCACGCGCCACGCTGCTCCAAGTCACCGGACAAAAGGGCCAGGTGCTGCTGACGACCAACGGCCGCTGAGCAGCGAGGTGATCGACCAGTAGTCATGCCCGAGGTGCCGGCGAGCCCTCCCTTGCCAATGCCGAATCCGCTCTTGACCGAGAAGTCGAAAGGCTTCTCGGTCAAGAGCGATTGGGCGCATTGGGGCGTCCTTTACGGGGCGTCCGGTTTGTTCGCGCTCATCTGCGCTGTGTTCCTCGTCAGCATCGTCGTCTCGTCGATTCCCGCGTGGCGCCACTCAGGCCTCTCGATCATCTACGGCAGGGTGTGGAGCCAAGGGAGCAACTCTTTCGGCGCGCTCCCGATCATCGCGGGCACGCTCGCGACGACAGCCATTGCGCTGTTGTTTGCCATCCCGATCGGTGTCGGGGCCGCCCTTGCCATCGTCCATCTGCTGCCCGGCAGGCTGCGAATATTCCTGTCGTCGCTTGTCGAGCTTCTCGCCGCGGTCCCGAGCGTGGTGTACGGGCTCTGGGGCCTGCTCGTGCTCGCCCCGTGGTTCGAGAACACGGTGGAACCGGGGCTTGCGACCGTAACGGGTCATAGGTTCCCCTTCCAAGCCCCGCCCGAGGGCGTTTCGTTGCTCCTCGCAGGCTGCGTGCTCTTCGTGATGATCCTCCCCATGATCGTGGCGCTCTCCAGGGACGCGATCGCGGTGGTGCCCCACGATCAGTTCGAAGGGGCGCTCAGCGTGGGCGCTACGAAATGGCAGGTCCTCCGTAAAGTCGTACTGCCCGGCGCCCGTACAGGCATCGTCGGGGCCGTCACGCTCGCGACAGCGCGCGCTCTCGGCGAGACCGTGGCGGTCGCCATGGTCATCGGCCTGAACCCGCTCTTCCCACCTTCGCTGTTCTCGACGGCCTCCACGCTCGCGTCGACCATCGCCTTGCAGTTCCAGGACGCCACACCGCTGCAAGTGGCCGCTCTCGGCGCACTTGCATTGATTCTCATGATGATGACGGCCGTCGCGAACTGGTTCGGGCGTCGGCTGGTGAGAGGCTCGGCCTTGCGTGCGGGTGCGACATGACAACCGGACTCATCGAAACGATGCCGCCGGACCCGATCCTCGAGCGCCGTGAGATGGTGCAACGCGTCGCGAGGAAGACACTCGACAGGCGCATCCTCGTCTCGAGGGGAATGATCGCACTTTGCGGTGGTGCGCTCCTCCTCGCCTTGGTCCCGCTCTTCGCGATCTTGTGGTCCCTCGTGGACAAGGGCATCCGGTGGTGGAACCTTGACTTCTTCACGAAGATCCCGCAATTTCCCTCCCTGATCGACCCGAAACAGATCGGAGGGATCTCGAACGCGATCATCGGGTCGCTGGTCATCGACGGCGTCGCCGCACTCTTCGCGATTCCGATCGGCATCATCGCGGGGCTATTCCTGGCGGAGTCGAGTTCGAGGTTCGCGAACGCTCTGCGAACGACGGCCGAGATCATGACGGGACTCCCGTCGATCCTGCTCGGCATCTTCGCGTACCAGATGATCGTGATCGGGTTCGACGAGTGGGGGATCAAGCTGCCCGGCATCGGGTTCTCGGGGCTCGCCGGGAGCTTCGCGATAGGCGTCCTCATGATCCCGATCATCATGAAGGCTTCTGAGACGGCACTGCGGGGCGTCCCTGCCCCAGTTCGGGAAGCTGGTCTGGCACTGGGGGCGCGCAGGAGCGTCATTGCTCGCAAGGTGGTGATCCCGACCGCACTTCCGGGTCTGATCACTGCGGTGTTGCTGGCCTTTTCGAGGGCCGTGGGGGAGACCGCCCCGATCTTGTGGGTGATCGGCGCCTCCGACATGGTCGAGTGGAACCCGCGTAAAGAGATGGCCTCGATGCCGCTGCAGATCTTCCAGTCAGCAACTTCGCCGTACGTGGCACTCCGTGAAGAGGCGTGGGGGATAGCCCTGTTCCTCGTGTTCGTCGTTCTGGTGATCAACCTAGGCAGCCGCCTTCTTGCGGCCTGGCTGCAAAGAGAGAGGCGGTAGTCGTGGTAGCGGATCTCAGCACTATGGTCGCAGTGGCGCCGGAGAGGTCACATCAGGAGGGAGATCCACGCTTGGGCCCGATCGCGATGCGGTTCGAAGATGTGTCCGTGACGTTCCACGGTCGCACGGCGATCCGCGACGTGTCCTTCGATGTCCCCAAGAACAAGGTCACGTCGCTCATCGGCCCGTCAGGCTCGGGCAAGACGACGCTGTTGCGCGCGATGAACCGCTTGCACGACGAGACCAAGGGTGCGGTCGTCACCGGCTCGATCCGGCTCGGGGATGTCGACATCTACAACGGTGGGATCCCGGCGACCTTGCTGCGCACGCGTGTCGGCATGGTGTTCCAACGGCCGAACCCGTTTCCCACGATGTCGATCTACGACAACGTCGTCTCAGGGTTGCGGTTCAACGGGATACGCAAGAAGTCCGTTCTTGAAGAAGCTGCCGAGTCCGCACTCGTCGCCGCGGCTTTGTGGGACTCGGTCTCGAACCGGTTGAAGGCGCACGCATCGACGCTTTCCGGGGGTGAGCAGCAGCGTCTGTGCATCGCCAGGGCACTGGCCGTGGAGCCGGAGGTGCTGCTGATGGACGAGCCGACCTCGTCGCTGGACCCGATCTCGATGCGGCTCATCGAAGAGCTCCTCGGCGAGCTCAAGAGCCGTGTGACGATCGTCATCGTCACGCACAACATGCAACAGGCGGCGCGCGTCTCGGACCTCTGTGCGTTCTTCCTCATGGGCAACGACCGCGCCGGCGAGCAGATCGAGGTGGCGCCGACGGACAAGTTGTTCAGCGAACCCGACGACCCGAGGACGTTGGACTACATCCAGGGCCGTTTCGGCTGAGCGTGGGCGCTGGTCGAGCAGGAGGATCGCAGAGGCGGGTCGCGCGGCCTACCCGGTTGTTCAACCGTCGGCGCCCGATGTCGAGAGCACTTCAGCCAACGCGGAGAGGAACCGGTCGTCCTCAGAACGCGTACCGATCGTGACGCGCAGGCAGCCGTGCAGCCCGGTCCAGTCCGAGACGTCGCGAACCAAGACGGAGTGATCGAGCAGGCCCTTCCAGACCTGCGAGGCGGAACGCGGGCTCACTCGAAACAGGATGAAGTTCGCATTGGAGGGCCACACTTCGACCGGCAGGCCTGAAAGGGCCTCGGTGACGCGTCCTCGCTCTTCGATGGTGGTCGCCACCCGGAGCTTCATCTCGTCGCTGAACCGGAGGGCGAGCCGCCCCGCGACCTGCTTGAGCGTGTCGAGGTGGTAGGGAAGAGCGACGTTCGACAACGAGGCGACCACGGTCGGGTCTGCAATCGCGTAGCCGAGGCGAAGCCCCGCCATGGCCCAGGTCTTGGAGAATGTGCGCACCACGACCAAGCGGGGCTCGGTCTCGAGCAGTTCGAGCGCCGACGATGGCGCGAACTGCCCGTAAGCCTCGTCGACGGCGAGCATTCCCGGTACGAGGGCGAGAACGGCACGGACACTGTCGGTTGTCTCGACACCGCCGGTCGGGTTGTTGGGCGAACAGAGGAAGGTGACCGCAGGGCTTGCCCGCCCGTGGGATCGAGTCGCGACGGTGACCGCCCGGGCCACCTCGGCAAGATCCACCCCGAACGAGTCGTCCCGTCGTCCCACGGTCAAAGGCGTCCCGGTGAGGTGGGCGATATGGGAGTGCAGCGCGTACGTCGGCTCGAACAGCATCGCGGCCCGGCCCGGGCCGCCATACGCGAGCAAGAGGCACTGGATCACCTCGTTCGAGCCGTTTGCGCAGAACACCTGCGCTGGCTCGACCGAGTGGTAGGCGCCAAGTGCCTCTCGCAGGGCGGTCGCCTCACGATCGGGGTAACGGTGCCAAGCGATGGACCGCAACTCGTCGGCAAGCGCCTCGACAAAGGCCTCCGGAGGAGGTTCGGGGGACTCGTTGGTGTTGAGCCTGACCTCGACCTCGACCTGAGGGGAGTGGTAGCCGGGTCGCAAGGCAACTTCGCGGCGGGGCCCGGTGGGGAGCACGGGACCGCTCGTCCCGGTGAGGTTCATGGCCCTTGGCGCTGTTCGTGCTCGCAGCGGAGCGTCACCGAGCGGGCGTGGGCGGAAAGACCCTCCGCGCTGGCTATCGCAGCAACGTGGGGGGCGACGCCCCTGAGCGCCCGAGCGTCGGCGGAGATGACGTGCACCCGGCGGAGGAAGTCCTCCACGCCGAGCACGCTTGCATAGCGCGCCGACCCGAACGTCGGCAGGGTGTGGCTCGGTCCGGCGATGTAGTCGCCGAGCGATGCGGGCGTGTACGGACCGAGGAAGACCGCGCCAGCGTTGCGAACGAGCGGGATCATCGCTTGTGGATTGTCACAGCAAAGTTCCAGGTGCTCGGGCGCTATCTCGTTGGACACCGCCATCGCCGCCTCGGGCCCGTCAACGAGCACTGCGTAGCCACCGTCCGCGAGGGTGGCCTCGATCTCCGCACGCCGCGGGGACTCCTCGACGAGGGACGCGACGGCGGCTGTCACCGCGTTCAGCACCGACTCTGACCAGGTAATGAGCCAGGCGAGCCCGTCGGGTCCGTGCTCGGCCTGGACGACAAGGTCAATCGCGACGTAGTCGACCGGTACCGACTCGTCCGCGATGACCACGACCTCGGAAGGCCCGGCGAACGAAGCCGGCATGCCGACCGCGCTGCGGACTTCGAGCTTGGCGAGCGAAACACGCCGGCTCCCCGGACCGACGATGAAATCGACGCGCCCAATGGTCTCGGTGCCATAGGCCATGGCGGCGATCGCCTGTGGCCCGCCGACACGGTAGAGCTCGTCCACGCCGGCCAGGCTTGCTGCCGCGAGCACCTCGACCGGGATGGCGCCGCCCGGCGCAGGAGGCACGCAGACGACGACGCCCTCGACGCCTGCGACGCGAGCCGGGATGGCGGTCATGAGAACGCTCGAGGGGTAGCTCGCCAGCCCACCGGGGACATAGACCCCCGCGCGGGCGACCGGCAGCTCGAGGAGGTCGACCGAGATCCCGTTGCGTTCGAACGTCCCCGGGCTCAATGGGCGGTGGCGGTGGAACGACTCGATGGCTTGAGCAGCCTCGGTGAGCGCCGCGAGCAGAGACGGGTTCAGCCGGCCGCCCGCGGACGCGATCTCGGAGGCGGGCACTCTGATCTCGTCGAGGTCGACTCTGTCGAAACGGGCCGTGTACTCCCGTAGCGCCGCGTCCCCTCGCATCCGGACGTCCTCGACAATGGCGCGGACTTCTGAGACCGGGCCCTGGTCCACAAGGTTCGGCCGGGGCAGGCCGCCACGAAAATCCGGTCCGTGGCCCCGAAGATCGAGACGTCTCAGCATGGGTGCAGCGTATCGGCCCGGTCGCGGCTGATTCCCCGGTCTGGGGCGCGATGGGCGATGATGGCGGGATGGCGCCGCATCGCCCCGAGCCCTCGGAACTGTCCGAGCTGTCCTCGATCGCGTCCTCACTCGAGCAGATCAGCCGGCGTGTGACGGCGTTGGCAGACGCCGCCGCCGCGGCCAAACGGGACGAGGTGGCCGCAAGTCTCATTGCTGTGGAGCGGGCGCTTCTCGGTGCGGTGCGACGTCTCGAGCGCATGTTGGAAAGCGGGAGATGACTCGGCAAGAGGGCGTCCCGAACGCGCCGACGGCGCCCTGAGGGCGCCGTCGGGGAGTGGATCGGGCGGCGGATCCCGGGTCCACTCGTTGGAACCAGGTGGCGGGGACCGGTTCCTCTTGACCAAATTAGCGCCCGGTTCCCGGCCTGTGACCGCTCGTCACCAACCTGTCACGAGACTGACAGGGAGAGCGCGCGTCCCGACGGCGAAGGCCCACCCTGACCACCCCTTGCGTTGCAATCTCGCCGGGGCGGCGCTCGAGCCTCAGAAGCTTCCTCTCGACGGACAGAGGTCGGCGATCTCGCAGATCTCGCAGCGGGGGCGACGCGCCTCGCAGACCCGCCGGCCGTGGAGGATGAGCTGGAGGCTGATCGCGCCCCACTGTTCGGGCGGGAACAGTCCGCAGAGGTCCTGTTCGATCTGGACCGGGTCGTTCGAGCCGCTCAGGCCAAGGCGTTGGCTCAACCTGGTCACGTGAGTGTCCACCGGGAGCCCAGGCAGGTTGAAGGCCACCGAGAGAACGACATTCGCGGTCTTGCGACCGACGCCCGGCAGGGCGGTCAGCTCGTCCATCGACCGCGGCACTTCGCCGTGGTGGCGCATCACGATCGCCTCCGAGGCGCCGAGGATGTGGGAGGCCTTGGAGCGGAAGAAGCCGGTCGAGCGGATCAACGACTCGAGATCCTCGCGATCGGCGGCGGCCATGGCACGAGGAGTGGGATAACGCCGGAACAAGATCGGCATCACGATGTTGACGCGCTCGTCGGTGCATTGTGCCGAGAGGATCGTTGCGACGAGCAGCTCGAAGGGGTCGTGGTGGGCCAGCTCGCACAGCTCGGTCACGGGGCCGGGATACGAGGCGGCGAGGCGATCGGCAATCTTGCGTGCACGCGCGAGCGGCCGCCGGCGAGCAGGACCACTCCGCGGTTGCGCGCTCGGCTCGCTGGGCACCCTCGGATGGTAGTCACGGTTCCGGGTCGGCGAGACGGTATGTTCGCCAGGTGCACCACGTTGAGATCAAGCGCCGGATGGCAGAAGCTGACATTGCTGCGATCTCGGTCCTGCTCGAGGCCGCGAGCATCGCCGACGGTCATCGCGCTCTCGGCGAGCATCAGTGGCTCGATCTCGTCCAAGGTGGTCGTGAGGGTTTTGCCGGCTTTGTCGCCCGCGAGAGCGGTCGTGAGCGCATCGTCGCCTACGCGCAGATCAGCCGGGGCAAGACCGCAAGCTGGGGTGTGGAGTACGTGGTCCATCCGCAGTGGCGGTCTGCTGGTGTCGAGCTTCAGCAGGACCTGCTCGAAGAGGCGCTCGGCGAGATCGCGGCGCAGGGCGGAGGTCACGTGCACATGTGGGTACCCAAGCCCGGACCGGTCAACGACGCGGTCGCCCAGGCCGTCGGGATGCAACGCGGTCGGGACCTGGTCCAGATGCGCCGGGCGCTGCCAATGATCGAGGAGCACCCTGCAATATCGGTCCGGCCGTTTCGGACCGGGGAGGATGAGTCGGCATGGCTGGCGGTGAACAACCGCGCGTTCCACGACCATCCCGAACAGGGCTTGTGGGATCTCGCCACGATCACCGAGCGCGAGCATCAGCCGTGGTTCGACCCGGGCGGCTTCCTGCTGCATGAGCGGGTCGGGCGTCTCGCGGGCTTTTGCTGGACGAAGGTCCACGAGCCCGAAGACGACGTCATCAACCGGACCGCCGGGCACCAGCTCGGGGAGATCTACGTGGTCGCGGTTGATCCGGACTTTCAAGGACAGGGTCTCGGGCGCCAGCTCGTGCTCGCCGGGCTGGCCTCGCTTCACGAGCGTGGCGTCGGCACGGCGATGCTCTACGTGGACCACGACAATGAGCCTGCTCGTAGGCTCTACTTCTCGCTCGGGTTCCTCGATGACCACATCGACCGCGCCTATGTCACCGACGTGCCGGCCGGCGGGGCCCGGAGGCGAGCCGGCCCCGCAAGCGGAGAATGAAGCGTGCAGTCATGAGCCGGCAGTCATGAGCTGGCGTCCGTGAGCCGCTACGACCTGGGACGCGAGGAACTCGCGGCGCTACTCTCCGACGAGCCCTCGTACCGCGTGAGCCAGGTGTTCGACGGCTTCTACAGGCGATTGGCGGAACCAGAGGAGCTGACTGATCTCCCGCGAGCGCTCCGCGACCGGCTCCAGCTGTCGCCGGCACTGGCGCCGGCTTTTCGAGTCGTGACCGAGAGTGTCGCGGACAGGGGCTCCACCCTGAAGTGGTTGCTCGAGACTGAGGACCGCAAACGCATAGAGACTGTCCTGATGCGATATCGGGACCGCACGACCGTCTGCGTCTCGAGCCAGGCCGGTTGCGCAATGGGCTGCAGCTTCTGTGCTACCGGAGACGCGGGATTTGGCCGGCAGCTCAGCTCGGGGGAGATCATCGAGCAGGTCGTGATCGCCGCGAGGCGCTGCAGGTCGGAGGGCTGGCGCCAGCTCGGCAACGTCGTGCTCATGGGAATGGGCGAACCATTGGCGAACTTCGAGGCTGTCTGGACTGCCGTCCGCTGCGTCAACCGTGATCTGGGCCTGGCCGCGAGGCATCTCACGATATCCACTGTGGGCGTCGTGCCCGGCATCCGCCAGCTGGCGGCCAAGAGCCTGCAGGTGAACCTCGCCGTGTCGCTGCACGCGGCCAACGACTTGCTACGCGACCAGCTGGTGCCACTCAACCGCAGGTATCCCCTCGCAACGGTGATGGAGGCCTGCGGGGAGTACCTGGCATCGACCGGGAGGAGGATCTCGTTCGAATGGGCCTGCATCGAGGACGTGAACGACCGTCCTTCCGACGCCTTCGAACTGGCAGCTCTCGCGCGACCACTAGGGGCTCACGTGAACCTCATCCCGCTCAACCCGACACCGGGAGGTCTCTCGAGAGGGCTCAGGGGATCCACAGCGATCCCGCGTCCTCGCGTTGCAGGGGTGGCTGAAGCAATCGGGCGTCAACGCCACGATCCGCCAGAATCGAGGACGCTCGATCGACGCTGCGTGCGGGCAGTTGGCTGCGTGCGGGTCGCTGGTCGCCGCGCGTACAGCGGGAGCCCGGAATCCCCGTGACCACCCGCGTCGTGGCCACGACGCCGCCGGCTCGGCGCTCGTGAGCACCGAACCGGGCCACGGGACGCAGTAACGTGCAAGGCTTCATGGATGGCAATGAGACCCGACCCTGACCCGCGCCGCGCCGAGCGGAGACGTTCGACCAAGGAGACCGAGGTCACCGTCCTCGTCGAGCTCGACGGGACCGGGACCGCGCTGGCGGACACCGGGCTGCCGTTCTTCGACCACATGCTGGCCCAGCTGGGCAAGCACGGCGGCTTGGACCTCGACATCAAGTCTCGGGGCGACCTCGAAGTCGATGCGCACCACACCGTCGAGGACACCGGCATCGTCCTTGGCGAGGCGATCGCCGAGGCACTGGGCTCCAGGGTGGGGATTCGTCGCTTCGCGTCGATTGTGCTCCCGCTCGACGAGGCGTTGGTGGAAGTCGCTCTGGACCTGTCGGGAAGGCCCTATCTGCACTACGACGTCGCGCTCGGTGAGACAGCGTCGCTCGGCAGCCCTCCGTTCGACGTCCAGCTGGCCGAGGAGTTCTGGCGCGCCTTGGTGCACTCGGCGGCAGTCACGTTGCACATCGAGCTGCGCCATGGGCGCAATCCCCACCACGTGCTCGAAGCTTGTTTCAAGGGGGTTGGCCGGGCATTGCGGGACGCCGTTCTGATCGACGGCGATAGCGTCCCGTCGACCAAGGGCCTGTTGTAAGGCAAGATGTGATCGCTGTTCTCGACTACGGCATCGGAAATCTCCGTTCCGCGGAGAAGGCCCTCCTGCGAGTCGGCGCAGACGCTCGTCTGGTCGACAGCCCTGAAGGCGCCATTGACGCCTCGGGGGTTGTGCTGCCGGGCGTCGGGGCCTTTGGCGCGTGCGCCCGGGCGCTTCGCTACGCAGGGCTCGACGAGGTGGTCCGACTCTGCATCTCGGACGGCCGTCCTTTTCTCGGCATCTGCGTGGGCCTACAGCTGCTGTTCGAGGGCTCGGAGGAAGACCCCGACATCCCGGGCCTGGGCATCCTGCAGGGCTCGGTGCGCGCACTTGCCGCAACCGAGCGCCGGCCACAGATGCAATGGAACCTCGTGAAGCATGTGGCGGGCGCGAGCTCGCGCCTGCTCGGGGACTGCGAGAGTCGCTGGTACTACTTCGTCCACTCCTACGCGCCGGTCCCGGAAGGTGCGGGGGCCCTGCGCAGCGTCGTGGGGACCTGTGACTACGGCGGCGAGTTTGCGGTCGCGTTCGAGCGCGACAACATGTTCGGGACGCAATTCCATCCGGAGAAGTCGGCTACAGCGGGACTGCAGCTGCTCGAGCGCTTCGCAAGGATCTGCGCCGAAGAGCCCTCGGAGTCGTGACCTTGGAACTGTGGCCCGCCATCGATATCCGGGCCGGTAAGTGTGTGCGCCTGCTCCGCGGGGAATTCTCCTCCGAGACGGTGTATGGCGATCCGCTGCAGCTGGCCGAGGCCTTCGTGTCGGCCGGAGCCTCCCGGCTCCACGTCGTCGATCTCGACGCCGCACGCGAAGGCGGCTGGCCAAACCGAGATGTCGTGCTCCGCATCGCGTCATCGGCCGGGGTGCCCGTGCAGGCCGGTGGGGGAGTCCGCGACGAGGATGGTGCCGCCGCGCTCTTCGACGCTGGGATCGCTCGGGTCGTGGTGGGCACAGTGGCCGTCGAGCTACCCGGGATGCTCGTCGCGATGGCCGAACGTTGGCCCGGCCGCGTGCTCGTCGGCCTCGATCACCGGTCGGTGGTCGGGCCGCAGGGCACAGCTCGGCGCGAGTTGGCGGTACGCGGCTGGGTGAGCTCGGGAGGCCCCGATCTCGAGACCGCCCTGCGGCGCGTCGAGGACCTGCCTGTTGGCGGTGTCGTCGTGACCGACATCGATCGCGACGGGACGGGCGGGGGCCCGGACTTGGCAGGGCTCGCGCAAGTGCTGGCCCTTACAGGACTCCCGGCGGTCGCGTCGGGTGGCATCGCCACCACCTCGGACCTCGTCGCACTGGCAGGTCTTCGCGCCGGTGGCCGCCGCCTGGCCGGAGCGATCGTGGGACGGGCCCTGTTGTCGGGAGCGCTGTCGATGTCGGAGGCGGTGGCCGCGTGCGAGCAGTGAGAGTCATCCCATGCCTTGACGTCGACCGCGGAAGGGTCGTCAAGGGCGTCGAGTTCAAAGGGCTTCGTGACGCCGGGGACCCCGTGGAACTGGCGGCCCGCTACGACGCGGAGGGCGCCGACGAGCTCGTGCTGCTCGACATCACCGCCACGTCGGACGATCGCGCCACCATGCTGCAGGTCGTGGAACGTGCAGCTGAGGAGGTGTTCATTCCCCTCACCGTCGGTGGTGGTGTCCGCTCGGTCGCGGACGGTCGGGCACTGCTTCGAGCAGGTGCGGACAAGGTGGCGGTGAACTCCGCCGCCGTCGCCGCGCCCAGCCTGATCGACGCCCTGGCGAGCGAGTTCGGAGCACAGTGCGTCGTGGTGGCGATCGATGCCCGCCGTCTCGGCGACGGTGGTCATTGGGAGGTCTTCACTCACGGCGGGCGGCGTCCCACGGGACTCGACGCGGAGACTTGGGCGGCGGTATGCGCCCGGCTCGGTGCCGGGGAGATCCTGGTGACATCGATGGACCGGGACGGGACCGAAGCTGGTTACGACTTGGAGCTGACCAGCCGGATCGCGAACGCGGTGCGCGTGCCGGTCATCGCCAGCGGGGGCGTCGGCAGGCTCGAGCATCTTGTCGAAGGTGCGCTCATCGGGCAGGCCGACGGGCTGCTCGCCGCGTCGATCTTCCACTTCGGCCGGCACAGCATCGCCGAGGCGAAGCTGGCACTTGCTGCCCACGCGATCACGGTTCGACCGCCCGGCGCATGAGCGGTCGTTTCCGCTCCAGCCGGACGTCCAACTGCGCCAATGCCGCCCTCAGAGAGGCCTCGACGTGCTCGGGGCGTTCGCCTCGGGCAAAGATGAAGCCCAGATAGCGGTTCCCCTCCGGCAGCGGGACCAGCAGCCGGCCCGGGGCGATCGTCAGCTCGATGCCGACGATCCCGGGTATCTCCAGAGCCCTGTCGCGTCCGGCGACCTCGGCGAGGATGCCGGCAGCACCGATGGGGAGCATCAAGACCCCGGCTGCGCCATGGGCCTGCCGCGGCGAGGCGACCGGCCGCCCGAGAGCGTGCGCCAGGATCAGGTACTCGAGGCTCATACCCGTCCCGAACTTCAAGGTTCGCGAACAAAGTCCACCGATCGAGCGAGCAGCCACCTCGATCACCCACGCGCGCCCGTCGCGGGCACGAAGCTCGGCATGCACGGGGCCCTCCCTGAGGTTGAGCGCTCTGGTGGCGGCCTGGGTGGTGGTGGTGACGGCCCTCAGGTCGGCCGCGCCGAGCCTTGACGGTGTCACGTACAAGGTCTCCTCGAAGAAGGGGCCGTCGAGCGGGTCGGGTTTGTCGAACACGGCCAGGACGGTCAGGTCCCCGTCGGTGAGCACGCCTTCCACGGCAACCTCGGGGCCGCTCACGAACTCCTCCAACAGGAGGGGCCGATCTGGTGGCTGTCCCGCTCTCAGGGCGATCGACCGGACGCGCTCGACCACGCCCAGGGCTTCGGTGACGGTGTTTGCCCTGATCACACCCTGGCTGCCTGACAATGACGTCGGCTTGACCACCCAAGGCAGCTCGACGAGCCGCGCAAGCTGGGCCAGTTGGTCGACTTCGGCGGTCGGGCGGAGGGCCGCGAAGGCGGGTTGAGAAACCTCGGCTCCACTGAGCAACGTGCGCATACGGAGCTTGTCGCGGGTGGCCGCCACCGCGTCGGGATGGTTGGCGCGAAGCCCAAGTCGCTCGGCGGCGCGGGCAGCTATGACGAGCTCCCTGGTCGTCAACGGCCACTACTGCGTCGAGCGGCGTGACACCGTCGAGTGCCACGATCGCATCCGCGGCACCCTCGGGATCGTCGAGGCGAACCTGCAGGGACCTGCTGACTCCGGCCAGGAGGAGTGGTTCGTCGCACCCGACGATCACTTGAAGCTCGAGCGCCCTGGCCGCCTCGAGGAAGTCGGAAGCTCTGTAGGAGGCCGAAGGGACGAGCAGGAGGACACGATCCACACCCCTATGATGCCGAGGCCACGGTCGGGCGCCGGCCGCACTACCGTTTCGGTCGTGGAGTTACTCGAGCCGAGCCGGTCCAACCCAGATTCTGCCGACGTGAAGCAGCCGGTGACGATGCTGAACGACCGCGTGCTGGTACGCGTGCCAGTCGCTGAAGGAGAGCGCCGGTCGCGGGCGGGCATTCTCATTCCGGCGACGGCCTCGGTTGCCCATCGCCTTTCGTGGGCCGAGGTTGCCGCTGTCGGCCCGAACGTTCGCTCGATCCGCGCGGGGGATCGGGTCCTGTTCAATCCCGAGGAGTGCTTCGAGGTGGAGGTTCAGGGCGAGGACTACGTGATCTTGCGCGAACGCGACATTCCGGCGGTCGCCTCCGAGCGCCTGGAGGACGGGACAGGGCTGTACTTGTGAGAGGTTCGCCGGTGGGGTTCACCGATGAGGAGATCGCGGGCATCCGTTTCGATGAGAAAGGGCTCGTGGCCGCGATCGTGCAGGACCGCGCGACCCGGGACGTGCTGATGCTGGGATGGATGGACGCCGAGGCGTTGCGCCGGACCCTTGCGACCGGCCGCACGTGGTTCTGGAGCAGGAGCCGTCAGGAGTACTGGTGCAAGGGCGAGACCTCCGGTAATCGTCAATGGGTTCGGGCTGCTGCCTACGACTGTGACGGGGATGCCGTGCTCGTCACCGTCGACCAGGAGGGTCGCGGAGCCTGCCACACGGGTGAATGGAGCTGCTTCCACCGCCGGTTCGGCAGCGCGCCGCAGTGACCGACACCGGGCCGCAGGAGTGCTCACGCGTGGGCGCGACCTTCTCCACCGAGAGCAGCGGCGGGGAGGCCAGTCCCGATTTCGAGTCCTTCTGCGAGCTCGGGCACGACTTCTCGGTTCTCCCGGTCTGGCGGGAGCTCGTCGCGGACAGCCTGACTCCGATCGTGGCCTTTCGGGCCATGGTCGGGGACGCCCCCGGCTTTCTGCTCGAGTCGGTCGAACACGGCGAGCGCTGGGGCCGCTTTTCTTTCGTCGGGCGCTCGCCCGCGGCCACAATGGTGACGCGGGGGCGCCAGGTCGAGGTGACCGAGGGTTCACTTCCCGCTTCGACTCCGCTGGACGGTGGTGCGCTTGCCTGCATCGAGTCGCTCCTCGGCAGGTTCCGGTCACCGTCGATCGAGGGGCTTCCGCCACTTCATGGCGGACTTGTCGGCTATCTCGGTTATGACGTTGTTCGCGAGGTCGAGCGGCTCGGGACGCCGCCGACCGACGACACTGGTCATCCCGACGCCGTCGTTTCCGTGATCGGTGAGCTCGCCGCCTTCGACCACTGGCGCCAGCGGGTCACGCTCGTCAACAACGTGATCCTTGAACTGGACAAGGACGAGAGCCGCGATCCGGTCGTGCTCCGGTCGATCTACCCGAAGCGCTCCAGCGCCTGGACGCGGTTCGCAGTGACCTCGAGCAGGTGGGCCCCGAGCGGCTCGCGACGCCGCCATCGCCGGGGGCGACGCTGCCGGAGGGCGCAGTACGGCGAGGCACGAGTGCTGAGCTGTACCGCCAGGCTGTCGAGGCTGCCAAGGAGTACATCCGCGCAGGCGATGCCTTCCAGGTCGTGCTGTCGCAGCGCTTCGATTTCGACCTGGGGTGCGACCCGTTCGACGTCTATCGGGTGCTCCGGCAGGTGAATCCCAGCCCGTACATGTTCTTCCTCCGCCAGGGGGGCGTCTCGGTCATCGGAGCGTCCCCAGAGCCGATGGTCCAGGTCCTCAACGGGCGCGTCGTGTCGCGGCCGATTGCCGGAACGCGCCGGCGCGGTTCGAATGACGCAGAAGACCGCAGGCTCGAGGCGGAGCTTGTCGAGAACCCGAAGGAGCTTGCTGAACACGTCATGCTCGTCGACCTCGCCCGCAACGACGTCGGCAGGATCACCCGCTTCGGTTCGGAGCGGGTCGACGAGCTGATGACCGTCGAGCGTTACAGCCACGTGATGCACCTCACCTCTGAAGTTTCGGGGGAGCTGCTCGAGGGACGGGGACCGGTGGACGTGCTGAGGGCAACTCTTCCCGCGGGGACGGTTTCGGGGGCGCCGAAGGTACGGGCGATGGAGATAATCGACGAACTCGAGCCAACCAAACGCGGCCCGTACGCCGGGGTCGTGGGCTACATCGACTTCTCGGGCAACCTGGACACCGCGATCGCCATCCGCACCCTGGTCGCGACGCCGGACGGCAAAGCCTCCGTGCAGGCCGGGGCCGGCATTGTTGCCGACAGTGACCCGGTCGCCGAGGACGAGGAGTGCGCGGCGAAAGCCGCAGCCGTGCTGGCGGCCGTTGCCGGGGCTCGCCAGCTGTCAGCGGAGAGGCGATTGCTGTGAGCCAGGCGTCCGTGCTGGATCTCGAGCAGTCATATTCCCGCATCCACGAGAGCACCTGCGCGCGCGAGACCGCACGCGACGTCGTAATCGTGCGGGGTCCCGACGCGCGCGTTTGGCTCCAGGGCCAGGTGAGCCAGGACCTCGCGCCGCTCGCCGTCGGTGGGTCGGCAGAGACGCTCGTGCTGTCGCCCCAGGGCAAGGTGGACGCGTACTGTCGAGTCACGATGCTCGCCGAGGACGCCGTGATGCTCGACACGGGGGCCGGTTGCGGGGAGATGCTGTTGCAGCGGCTCCGCCGCTTTCGCGTGCGGGTGAAGGCCGAGCTCGAGAGCGGGACCGTTTGGTGCTACGAGGTTCGCGGGCCCGCTTCGTTGACGAGCCTCGCCAGCTCGGGACTGGAGATGGGGGCGATAACAGATGAGGTACAAGCGGGCGACCTGAGGGGTGGTTGGATGATTGCGGTCCCGGTGGAGTGGCCCGGCTACGGCGGCTCGGACGTGCTGGCCGCGGCCGTGGCACCACGCTGGGCGCTACCGGACGTGCCACTGGGTGACCCCGCGGCCTTCGAGGCCGCACGCATCGAGGCGGGAGTGCCGGCAATGGGCCGCGAGCTCACTGACAAGACGATCCCACAGGAGGCCGGCAGCCTCGTCGAGCACACCGTGAGCTTCACCAAGGGCTGTTTCACGGGGCAGGAGCTCGTTGCCCGCCTCGAGGCGAGGGGCGCCAGTGTGGCGCGGCGGCTCCGCGGTGTCGTGCTGGGCCCGGCCGCCGGGTGCCCGGAGGACGCGACGCTCGTCTCGCGCGATCGCGAGGTCGGCCGTCTTACGAGCGTCGCCTGGTCGCCTGGGCTTGCTGCCCACGTCGCTCTGGCCTATGTGCGCCGCGACGTCGTGCTCCCTGCCGTGGCCACAGTGATGCCGGGCGGGGCCGACGCGGAGATTCGAGAACTCCCTCTCTCGATCGGATAGACAGGGCCCGTGGCAGCCATCCCCCTAGCGGTGTGTGCGGCGCTGTGCAACGCGCTGACCACGATCTTCCAGCGGCTCGGTGTCGAGTCGGCTCCCGAAGCCCAGCTTCGCGGCCTCAAGCTGCTGGGTCACGTTCTGAGGCGCCCTATCTGGTACGTCGGGCTCGCAGCGATGATCGGGTCGTTCGTCTTCCAGGCCACCGCACTCGGCTTCGGCTCGCTCAGTGTCGTCCAGCCGCTCATGGTCACCGAGCTGGTCTTCCTCGTGGTCATATTGCGCGTCTGGTTCGGCTCGCCGCTCGGCTGGCGCGAGGCGATCGGGACCGTGTTGACCGTGGTGGGGCTGGCCGGCTTCCTCGCGATGAGCAACACGGGTGGAGGGACCACGTTTCCCACGACCAGTGGCTGGGTGATCATGACCATCGCGTGCCTCGCATCGATCGCGATCTGCGTCGCCTGCACGCGCCTGAGGTCACGCTCGTCGCGAACGTGGCGTTCCGCGTGGTTCGGGGCCGCGGCGGCGATCTCGTTCTCTCTGAGCGCCGCGTTCACCAAGGCCACGACGATCCTGTTCTCCCACGGCTTCTGGCAGATCTTCGCGCACTGGCAGCCCTACGCCATCACCGTCGCGGGGCTGGCCGGTCTCGTGCTCACGCAGGACGCGTTCCATGCCGGGCCGATCACGGCTTCCCAGGCCACACTGACGATAGTGGACCCGATCGCGAGCGTCGTGATCGGCGTAAGCCTGTTCGGGGACGACTTGCGCGGCGGGATAGGTGCTCTCGCCTTCGATGCTGCGGCGCTGTCTGTCATGTGCGCCGGACTGTTCGTGCTCAGCCAGTCGCCGCTGATTGCCGGATCGGTCGACGAGGAGCATCTCGGGAGGTCCAGGCTCGCCCACGTCGAGCGGAAGGTCCGGGAGGTTTCCCGAGACGGCCGATAGGCTCGTGCCGGTGGCCACTTATCTCGACAGCATCGGGGCGTGGCACCGTCAGGTCGCGTCCGGCGACCGTCGCGACCAGACGGACCTGGCAGCCAGGGCCCGCGCTGCGCCGCAGCCCCGCGACTTCGTCACGGCCCTGAAGGCCCGAGAGGCCGCGAGCTCTGGCGGGGCGGCGATCGCACTTGTTGCGGAGATCAAGCGCCGGTCGCCGTCCAAGGGCGACATCGCCCCGGATCTCGATCCGGCAAGAGTCGCCCGGGCGTACGCATCAGGCGGTGCGTCCTGCCTGTCGGTGCTGACCGACGGTCCTCACTTCGGCGGCGGCCCTGAGGACTTGAGACTGGCGCGCGCCGCGGTAGGGCTCCCCGTTCTGCGCAAGGACTTCACGGTCTCCGCCGCCGATGTCTATGACGCCCGCATCATGGGTGCCGACGCCGTGCTGCTGATCGTTGCGCTGTTGGAGCACGCTGAGCTGGTCGAGCTCCACCGGATCGCCGGAGCTCTGGGGATGGCTGCCGTTGTCGAGGTCCACGACGAGAACGAGCTCGGACAGGCACTCGAGATCGGGGCGACGCTTGTGGGCGTGAACCAGCGTGACTTGCACACCTTTGAGGTGGACAGGACTCGGGCTGAGCGTGTGGCACGTCAGGTTCCTGCTGGTGTGCTGAAGATCGCCGAGTCCGGTGTGGAGACGGCGGCCGATGTTGCCGCGCTGGAGCGAGCGGGTTTCGATGGCGTTCTGGTCGGCGAGGCGCTCCTTCGCTCGCGCGACCAACGGGCCGGCGTGGCCACGCTACTTGGGCGGATTGTGCCATGTGGGTGAAGATCTGCGGGATCACCAGCGAGGAGGACGCCCTTATCGCGGTGGCGATGGGGGCCGACGCCGTCGGCTTCGTCTTTGCTCCTTCGCCCCGCCAGATGAGCCCGAGCGCAGTGTCCGCCATCACTCGCCGGCTTCCTCCGGAGATCTGCACCGTTGGCGTCTTTCGCGACGAGGCGCCCCGCCGCGTCGTCGAGATCGTGAACCGTGCCGGGCTCGATGCGGCCCAATTGCACGGGAACGAGTCGTTCGAGGACTGCGGGTACGTCTCGGTCCGAGTGCCACTGGTCATCAAGGCGTTCCCGGCCGGGGACAACCGACTTGCGCGGGCTGCCGAGTACGGCGCCGACATCGTTCTGGTCGACGCCCCGTCGCCGGGATCGGGCAAGGTCTTCGACTGGCGCCTTGCGGAGGGCGCTCCGAAGGGACGGCGGCTGGTTCTGGCCGGGGGTCTCGACCCGGAGAACGTGGCCGACGCGATTCGCACGGTCCACCCCTGGGGCGTCGATGTCTCCTCCGGTGTGGAGGCGAGCATCGGCAAGAAGGATGCTCGGCGCGTGAGGGCGTTCGTCCAGGCGGCTCGGGCCGCGGAGCCCGAGCCTTACGACAGCGACGCCGCCGGTCCCTATGACTGGCAGGAGGACGTTTGACCTTCTTCGGGGAACTGATGCGCAGCCCGCAAGGGCAGGGACGTTTCGGCGAATTCGGTGGACGGTTCGTGCCCGAGGCGCTCGTACCGGCCTGCGAGGAGCTCGAGGCCGGCTTCGAGTCCGCTTGGGCGGACCCGGCCTTCCGAGGACGTCTGGACGACCTCCTCGAGCACTACGGGGGTCGTCCGACCCCGGTCAGCGAATGCCGCCGATTGGGCGAGCGCCTCGGCATCCGATTGCTCCTCAAGCGCGAGGACCTGGCGCACACCGGGTCGCACAAGCTCAACAACGTGATCGGTCAGGCGCTGCTGGCCGAGCGTATGGGCAAGCGCCGCCTCATCGCCGAGACGGGAGCCGGTCAGCACGGCGTTGCGGCCGCCACGGCCGCCGCACTGCTCGGGCTCGAATGTCTTGTCTACATGGGTGCGGTCGATGTCGAGCGACAGGGCCTGAACGTGTTCCGTATGGAGCTGCTCGGAGCTGAGGTGCGCGCAGTGGAGTCGGGCAGCCGGACGCTGAAGGATGCAATCAACGAAGCGCTGCGCGACTGGGTCGCGACGGTCGAGACCACGCACTACTGCATCGGGTCGGTCATGGGCCCGCACCCGTATCCGTACATGGTCCGGGAATTCCAACGCGTCGTCGGGGACGAAGCCCGCGCCCAGTGCCATGAGCTTCTCGGCTTCGATCCGGACGTCGTGGTTGCGTGCGTCGGAGGTGGCTCGAACGCGGCCGGCACCTTCGCGGGCTTTGTCGACACCCGCGCACGACTCGTGGGCGTCGAGGCGGCAGGAGGCGCCGCGATGACCAATGGCGTCCCCGGTGTCGTCCACGGAATGCGGTCCAGGTTCCTCCAGGACGAGGACGGTCAGATCCTCGAGGCAAGCTCGATATCCGCCGGCCTGGACTACCCCGGAATCGGTCCCGAGCATGCCAATCTCGGGGCCGTCGGAAGGGTCGAGTATCCCTCAGCAGACGATTCAGAGGTGCTCGCGGCCTTCCGGCTGCTGGCCGAGACCGAGGGGATCATCCCCGCCCTGGAACCTGCCCACGCGCTGGCATGGGTCGTGAGGGAGGCTGGAAGGTCGATCCCGGAGGGTTCAGCGGTGTTGATGACCCTGTCGGGTCGGGGCGACAAGGATGTGGCGCTGGTACGAAAGCTCACACAGTGACCGGCCCCGCGGCCTCTTCTCGCGGCGCTCTCGAGAAGGCTCTCAGGGAGGGCCGAGATGCCGGGCGCAAGCTGCTCATCGCCTACGTGACCGGTGGTCTCGGGCACGACTGGCTGGAGGTGGTGCGAGCGATCGGTGCCGCGGGAGCCGACGCGATCGAGATCGGGATCCCCTTTTCGGACCCGGTCATGGACGGACCGGTCATCCAGCAGGCTTCCGCCGCGGCGCTGAAGTCCGGCGCCACACCGTCGGGGATCATCGCGGCGTTGGCACGCGCGGACGCGGGTGTCCCGCTGGCCGTGATGACGTACTACAACATCGTGCTCAGGGCGGGTCACCGCCGCATGGCCGGGACGCTCGCCGACGCGGGAGTCTCTGGCGCCATTGTGCCGGACCTCCCGATTGACGAGCTCGACGGCTGGGGAGAGGAAGCGGACAACGCCGGGGTCGAGACGGTGTTGCTGGTCGCGCCGACGACGCCGAGACCCCGGCTGCGTGCTATCTGCGCCCGGTCGCGGGGTTTCGTCTACGGCGTCGGTGTCATGGGGGTGACGGGCGAGCGCGAGTCGGTGTCGGCGAGCGCGCTGACGGTCGCCGCGCGCTGCAAGAGCGAGACGGACACCCCGGTGCTCATCGGCGTCGGGATCTCCAATGCGGAGCAGGCTCGAGAGGTTGTCGCAATAGCAGATGGCGTGATAGTCGGATCTGCGCTCGTCCATCGGCTCCTCGGGGGTGCGGGTCCGCAAGGCGCGGCGGCGTTTGTGGCGGAGCTGCGGGCTGCGATCGACCGCTGAGCGTTGCGCGCCGGGCCCACTCGTTCTTCGGGGGCCCAAAAGGGGCACGGACGGTGGGTCTTCTCGCCCTACCTGAGTGCCCGCGTGTTCAGCGAACCTGGCCGTGCTCCCCCCTGCGTCACCGGGGGTGAAAATTGTGGTTTCATCGTTACGTGAGTGCGGCGGCAGTAGCGACCGAGCCGGTCGTGCAACCTATCGAGTGGGGGTCTGACCGCTATGCGGTGGTCACGCTCGGGCTTACGAAACGCTTCGGCCGGCGTGTGGCCGTGGACGCGCTCGATCTGCGCATCCCTGCTGGTTCGATCACCGGTTTCGTGGGCCCGAACGGCGCTGGGAAGACCACCACGATCCGGATGCTGTTGGGCTTGATGCGCCCCACGGCCGGGCGTGGCACGGTGCTCGGCCATCCTCTCGGACGTTCGCGGGCGTACCTCCCGCGCGTCGGCGCCCTGATCGAGGGACCGACGTTCTACCCGGCGTTGTCGGGGCGCGAGAACCTGATGGTCCTCGCGCGCTTAGGCGGCATTCAGACCAAGAGGGTTGACGTGGTTCTCGAGCGAGTGGGCCTGGCCTCACGTGGCCTCGATCCGTTCCGGATCTACTCACTCGGCATGCGTCAGCGGCTGGGCATCGGTGCCGCATTGCTCCCTGGTCCGGAGCTGCTCGTGCTCGACGAGCCCACCAATGGGCTCGATCCCCACGGGATCGCCGAGATTCGCACCATGCTGCGGTCCTTCGCGGACGACGGCATGACGGTTTTCGTGTCCTCGCACCTGCTCGCCGAGATCCAGCAGATCTGCGAGCAGCTCGTGGTTATCGAAGCGGGTCGGCTCATCTTCCAGGGAGGCGTGAAGGAGCTTCTCGCGGCCCGCGCTCCCGAGCTGATAGTGCGGACCGAGAGTCGCGAGGACGCCAAGCACCTGATGCAGTTGTTGAAGAGCATGGGCAGGAGCGCTCACATGGTCGGCGACAACGAGAGCACGACTCTCGAGATCGCCGCAGATCGCAACTGGGCCGGCGACTTGAACCGTCTCGCGATGGCAGACGGCATCACGCTCGTTCATCTCGCCGAGAGACGGTCGACGCTCGAGGAGGCGTTCTTCGAGATCACCCGGAACTGTCCCGGACAGACGGTCCGCGGCAGAACCGCTCGTACGCGAGCGGGAGACTCTGATCTCGCCACCAAGGCCCAGACGAGAGAGGCAGGACGGCCTTGATCTGGAGGTCGTTCGAGAGCGAATGGGTGAAGATGCGCCGTAGGCGACTGTGGTACGGCAGCTACGGCGCCATCACCGGGGTCGTCGTGTTGACGACGATCGTGACGATCGCCGGCGCGCTGCACCATCCCGATGCTCGAGGCGATCTGACGCTCGCCCAGCTGGCCCACGCGTCCGGGCTCAGCCAGGGACTGACCCAGTCGGGGATTCTGTTGGGTGCGGTCTCGTTCGCCATTGCGGCGTTCCAGTTCGGTGGCGAGTTCGCCCACGGGACACTGCGCAACCTCCTCGTTCGTCAACCGCGCAGGAGCGTGCTGATGGTCGGCAAGTGCCTGGCGGTGCTGACGTTCATTCTTGGCGCGGTCGTGGTGGCGACGATTGTCGCCATCTGCGCTGCGTTCGTGATGGCACACGTTCGTGGCATACCGACGGGCTCTTGGACTTCGGGTACCGGCATGGGCGACCTCGGAATCCTGCTCGGAGACCTCGCCATCTCTGCTTGCGGATTTGCGGTGATCGGAATGATCGCGGGCGTGCTGCTCCGTTCGTCGGTGATCGCGATTGCGGCGGGCCTCGCTGTCCTGCTGCCCGTAGAGACGATCCTCAGCGACGCCATCCCGGGCACGGCGCGCTGGTTGCCGGCGCAGCTCCTCGAGGCGATCGCGGAAGGTGGGTCGACTTCAGCACCCTTCGGAGCTGCTCTTGTGACCGTGTCGGCGTATCTGTTCGGCGCGGTCGTGATCACGATGCTCGTCTTCGCGTGGCGGGACGTGACCGCCTGAGTACTGCGACCGCCTGAGTACTGCGACCGCCTGAGTAGTGCGGCCGCCTGAGCGGGGCTCCTCGCAGCCAAGGAGCATCGATGACCGGGCCTATCTGGTGAATATTGCATAGATACTCGCATCTCTGTATCCTCATGCCATGCGGATAGGAGTCGCCGGGGCGTCTGGTTATCTCGGCGCGGAGCTGCTGCGTTTGCTGGCGGGCCATCCGAGCTTCGAGGTCGCGGTGGCACAAGGCGACAGCTCAGCGGGGACGGAGGTGGGAGGGCTGTATCCGAACCTTGCTCCGGCGTACGGCGACCTGGTGTTCTCGCCGCTGGACCCGGTCGGCATGCACGGCCTTGACGCCGTCTTCATCGCCCTGCCGTCGGGTCGGTCCCAGGACATGGTTCCGGCGCTGGCGCAGAGCGTTCCGCTCGTCGTCGACCTGGGCGGGGACTTCCGCCTTCGGGACCCATCGCTGTACCCGGTCTGGTACGGGTTCGAGCACCGCGCGCCGGAGTTGCTCGGAGGGTTCGCCTACGGACTGCCGGAGCTGTTCCGCCACGAGCTCGCAGGCGCCAGGCTCGTTGCGGCACCAGGTTGCTACGTGACCGCAGCCGCCATCGCGCTCGCGCCTTTGGTGAGGGGAGCCGTGATCGAGCCGACCGGGGTGATCGTGGACGCGGCGAGTGGGACCTCGGGCGCCGGGCGTTCACCGTCCGCGACGATGCACCATCCGGTCGTCAACGAGAGCTTCTCTGCCTACGGGCTCGGCACCCATCGCCACACCCCTGAAATGGAGCAGGCGATCGGGGCGCGGATCCTTTTCACAGCGCACCTGGCGCCGATGACGCGTGGGATCCTCGCGACCTGCTACGGCCGGGCCGTCGACGCTCGGGCCGGATCACGTGCCCTGGAAGTGCTCCAGGAGGCTTATCGTGACGAACCTTTCGTCCAGGTGAGCGAGGTGCCGCGTTCGACACGCGACACGTACGCCTCCAACACGGTCCAAGTGACCGCCCGGTACGACGATCGGACGGGGTACGTCGTGTCGTTGGCCGCCCTGGACAATCTGGTCAAAGGAGGAGCGGGCCAGGCGATACAGGCCGCGAACCTCGCCCTTGGACTGCAGGAGACTCTTGGGCTGCCGACCCTTGGGCTGGTGCCGTGACGGTGCTGTCGGCACGCGGGTTCGTGGCATCCGCGACCGCGGCCGGCATCAAGCCCGACGGGCAGCTCGATCTCGCGCTCGTCGCGACCGAGGACGCTCGGCCGGTGCCGGTCGGCGCGGTGTTCACTGCGAATCTGCTGGCGGCTGCGCCCGTGCAGGTGTGCCGCACCCACCTCTCGGAGAGCGGTGGGCTGTCCGCCGGAGTGATCCTGAACAGCGGTTGCGCCAATTCGGCGACAGGCTCGGAGGGCCGCGCAACCGCTGAGCTGACTTGCGGTCTCGCCGCGCGCGCGCTCGGCGTGCGTCCCGAGCATTTCCTGGTGTGTTCGACCGGGACGATCGGCACACCACTGGCCGGAGAGCGAATCGAGGCGGCGCTGCCCGCGCTGATCGGCGGACGAGGTTCGTCGCGCGAACATGCGGCGGCGGCGGCAAAGGCGATCCTGACGACCGACACGCGGACCAAGGAGGTGGTGATCGAGGCGGAAGGCTTCACTGTCGGCGGCATGGCGAAGGGTGCCGCGATGCTTTCGCCGAACATGGCGACGATGCTCGCGGTGCTGACGACCGACGCGTCGTCGTCATCACGGGCGCTGAACACAGCTCTTGCCAGCGCGGTTAGGCACTCGTTCAACGAGATGACCGTGGACGGCTGCACGTCGACGAACGACTCGGTGATCGCGATGGCAAGCGGTGCCGGGCCCGAGGTGGAGGTGGAAGCCCTCGCCGAGGCGCTCACAGCTGCCTGTGACGATCTGGCGCTGCAGATGGTCGCCGATGCCGAGGGCGGGACGAAAGTGGTTCGGGTCCGGGTAGTCCGAGCCTCCGACGGCGAAGCGGCACGGCGTGCCGCCCGTCGTGTCGCCGAGAGCCAGCTGGTCAAGTGCTCCTGGTACGGAGAGGACCCGAATTGGGGCAGGGTGCTGAGCGAGCTCGGGTCGGCGGGGACGCCGTTCGATCCCGATCGGGTCTCGATCGCGTACGGCCCAGTGACCGTCTGCCGAGACGGCGCGGCCGTTGATCACGACGAAGGAGCGCTCAGGGAGGTGCTGACCGCTAAGAGCTTCGAGATCACCTGCGACCTTGGCCTCGGCGGAGGATCCGCCGCGGTGATCAGCGCTGATCTCACGCCTGCGTACGTCGAGCTGAACAAGGGAATGTCGTGAGCCAGGTCGAGCTTCCTGCACCCGTCAAGGCTGCCGTTCTGTGCGACGCGTTGCCCTACATAAGGCGCTTTGCGGGACGCACCGTCGTTGTCAAGTACGGAGGCAACGCGTTGGCGACGACTGGTGGCTCAGCGGCACGGATTCTCCCCGTCGCCAATGTGCCGGGCAGTCAAGAGGCGGGCGACCAGGAGACCGAGGCCCTCAGGCGATTTGCCGAGGATGTCGTCCTGCTGCGATCGATCGGGATCCTCCCAGTCGTCGTGCACGGCGGAGGCCCGCAGATCGGATCGCTCATGAAGCGGCTCGGCAAAGTGCCCGAATTCCGCGATGGACTCCGGGTGACCGACGCGGAGACCCTCGAGATCGCACGGATGGTGCTCGTCGGCAAGGTGAACCGCGACATCGTCGGCATGATCAACGTCCATGGGCCGCTCGCGGTCGGGCTGTCGGGCGAGGATGCCGGGCTTATCACCGCGGTGGCTCGCGACCCGGAGCTTGGCTACGTCGGCGATGTCGTCGCCGTCGACGCGTCGATCATCCATCGCCTCCTGGCTGAGGGCCTTGTGCCGGTCATAGCCACGATCGGCTCGGACCGGACAGGTCAGGCCTACAACATCAACGCCGACACCGTCGCGGGGGCGATCGCGGAGACGCTCGGGGCCGAGAAGCTCGTCTTTCTGACCGACGTGGAGGGCATCCACGCGAGCTCGGCGGACCCGACGACGCTGCTTCACCGGCTCAGCGCCGACGAGCTGGACGCGATGGTGGCGTCGGGCGTGGTGGCCAAGGGCATGGTGCCCAAGGCGACTGCATGCACTCACGCGGTCAGGCACGGCGTGGCCGCCGCCCATGTGCTCGACGGACGAGTCACGCACGCGATCTTGCTCGAGCTTCTCACCAGCGAAGGCGTCGGCACGATGGTGGTGGAGAAATGACTCCCGAGGTGACCTCGCCCACGCTGATGCCGACTTACGCGCCGGCTCCGGTCCGGTTCGTCTCCGGGCGCGGAACCGAGCTGTTCGACGACGAGGGTCGCCGGTATCTCGACTTCCTCGCGGGTATCGCGGTCGTGTCCCTCGGGCACGCCAATGCTCGCGTCGTGGACGCGATCGCCCGACAGGCAGCGCGGCTGATGCATGTATCGAACCTGTTTCATAACGAGCTCAACGAGCGTCTGGCTTGTGACCTGGACCGCCTTGTCGGGGACGGATCAGCCGCAGGAGGCCAGGTGTTCTTCTCGAACTCCGGCGCAGAGGCGAACGAATGCGCGATCAAGCTTGCCCGTCGCGTGGGAGGTCCGGGCCGCTACGTTGTCATCTCCGCCCTCGGGTCGTTCCACGGGCGCACGCTGGCGACTCTCGCCGCGACCGGACAGCCGAAGAAGCACGAGGCGTTCCGTCCGCTCCCGGAGGGCTTCACGAGCGTCCCGTACGGCGACGTGGGAGCCCTCGAGGATGCCGTCGACTCACCAGCGGTCACCGCCGTGCTCCTCGAGGCCATCGAAGGCGAGGCAGGAGTCGTGGTCCCGCCGGCCGGCTACCTGGCGGCTGTGCGGCGCGTGTGTGATCAACGGGGAATCCTCCTCATGCTCGACGAGATCCAGACCGGGCTCGGTCGCACAGGCCGTTGGTTCGCCTTCCAACACGAGGCCGTATCTCCTGATGTCGTCACGATCGCGAAGTCACTTGGCAACGGGATGCCGATCGGCGCCTGTTGGGCGCGCCGGGATGTGGCCGCCGCCTTTGTCGCGGGAGATCACGGAAGTACTTTTGGTGGTCAACCGCTCGCCTGCGCCGCGGGGATCGCGACCCTCGCTGAGCTCGAGGCGGTCGACGGCCCGCGGCTCGCAAGGCAGACGGGCGCCTACCTGGCGCAGCGACTCGAGGCGCTCGGGGGAGTCGCGTCAGTCCGGGGAAAGGGCTTGCTGCTCGGCGCCGTCCTCGAGCCGGGGCTGGATGCCGGTGAGGTCACGCGCTCGGCGCTGCGCCTGGGTCTCGTGCTCAACTCGCCGGTGCCGGGCGTCCTGCGTCTGGCACCACCTCTCACGGTGAGCACCGCCGAAGTGGACGAAGCCGTCGGGATGATCGGTGCTGCACTCGGGTACTCGAGCAGCGCGCAAACAGAGGAAGGCGGCCAGGGGTGACCAACGCGAGACCCACCAAACACCGGCGCCAGCATCTCGTCGTCCGCCTGTTGGCCGACAACGAGGTCTCCAGCCAGGAGCAGCTGGTGGAGCTCCTGGGCCACGAGGGGATCCCTGCCACCCAGGCGACCGTCTCGCGGGACCTCGAGGAGATCGGCGCCCTCAAGGTGAGGGTTCCCGGTCTCGACCGGTTGGTCTATGCCGTGCCGGAGCTTCCGAAAGACCAGATCGCCCCGGTCGATCATCTGCGACGCGTGCTCGGGGAGTGGGTCGTGGAGATCGCGGCCTCGGGAAACCTTGTCGTGCTGCGGACGCCGCCCGGATCGGCTCATGTAGTGGCTTCGGCGCTCGACCGGGCCGGGCTCGAGGGCGTGGTCGGCACGGTTGCCGGGGACGACACCGTGCTGGTGGTCGCCACCGAGAGCCTGGGCGGAGAGGCGCTTTGCCAGCGTCTGGAGGAGATCACGGGAGCCCGGTCCTGACGGACCGCAGGTACCTTCGCCGGCGGCTCCTTGACTGAACCCGGCGAAACCTAGAGAGGTAGGTACGAAGTGAAGAAGCGAGTAGCGCTTGCGTATTCGGGCGGTCTTGACACCTCGGTCGCGGTGGGCTGGCTGGGCACCGAGCTGGGATACGAGGTGATCGCGGTCGTGGTCGATGTCGGGCAGGGCACCGACTTCGCCGAGTTGCGAGAGCGGGCCATCGCGGCGGGTGCCGTCGAGGTCGAGGTCGTGGATGCGCGCGAGGAGCTGTTGACGGACTTCGCCATGCCCACACTGGCTGCGAACGGGTTGTACGAGGGTCGCTATCCACTCGTGTCGGCGCTGTCGCGTCCGGTCATCGTGCGTCATCTGGTTGCCGCCGCGCGCCGTCATGGCGCGTCGGCGGTCGCTCACGGGGCCACGGGGAAAGGCAACGACCAGGTCCGCTTCGAGGTGGGGACGCGGGCACTTGCGCCGGATCTCGAGACCCTGGCCCCGGTGCGAGTCTGGGGGATGAGCCGGGAGGAGACGATCGACTATGCCGAGCGCCACGACATCGCAGTCACGGTGAGCAAGGACAGGATCTACTCGATCGACGCCAACATCTGGGGGAGGACGGTCGAGTGCGGCGTCCTGGAGGACCCGTGGGCCGCTCCACCCGAGGACGTCTTCGAGCTGACTGTGCCTGTGGCGACCGAGCCGGTCGAGGTGACGGTGGGCTTCGAGCAAGGGGTGCCGGTTTCCGTCGACGGGGCGGAGCTCGGCCTAGTCGACCTCGTCGGCGAGATCGGGCGCGTCGCCGGGTCGGTCGGTTTCGGTCGTATCGACATGGTCGAAGGTCGCCGCGTCGGCATCAAGAGCCGGGAGGTCTACGAATGTCCGGCAGCGCTCGCCCTCATCATGGCGCACGCCGACTTGGAAGGACTGACCCTGGAGCACGACGTGGCCCACGAGAAGGCGCGCCTCGAGCCGCGCTTTGCCGAGCTCGTCTATGACGGTATGTGGTTCTCGCCGCTACGCCAGGCGCTGTCGGCGTTCATGACCTCGACGCAGCGGTGCGTGACCGGCGACGTGCGGCTCCGCTTCAGCCCGGGAGGTGGAGCCGAGGTCGTCGGGCGCCGTAGTCCGGTCGGGCTCTACGTCTACGATCTCGCGACCTATGACGCCGCCGACGCCTTCCGTCACGAGGACGGGGAAGGATTCGTCAGGCTGTTCGGCCTCGGGATCCAGACCTGGTCGGCTCGCCAGGGAGGCGCCGAGTGACGCTTTGGGCGAAACGGATGGGCGTCGCCCCGGCCGACGCACTGATGGCGTTCACAGCGAGCCTGGCCTTCGACAAACGCCTGGCCGGCAGCGATGTGAGAGGCTCGATCGCACACGTTCATGGGCTCTCGAGAGCCGGGATCCTCGAGCGCGACAGAGGCGGACTCCCTGGTTGACGCCCTCCAGCACGTGGGCGCGGAGCTGGCAAGCGACAGCTTTGAGTATCTCGAGACCGACGAGGACATCCACACCGCGATAGAGCGGCGCGTGACCGAGCTGGCTCCCGGCAGCGGGACGAAGCTCCACACCGGCAGGAGCCGGAACGACCAGGTCGCCACGGCGCTACGGCTCTTCACGCGGGCGGAGCTCGCACGCGTGATCGGCCACGTCCTCGAGCTGCAACGGACCCTGGAGCGACGAGCGACGGGGGTCGGTGACGCCTACCTGCCGGGCTACACCCACCTGCAGCGCGCACAACCGGTGCTCCTCGCGCACCATCTGCTGGCCCACGGCTGGGCTCTGGCACGCGACATCGACCGGATGTTCGCGACCTGGCGGCGGCTGGATGTGTCGCCTCTCGGTGCCGGTGCGCTCGCGGGATCGTCGCTCGGGATCGATCCTGACCTGGTCGCTGAGGAGCTGGGGTTCACGGGCCGCTTCGAGAACTCCTTGGACGCCGTGAGCGACCGTGACTTCGTCGCGGAGACCCTGTTCGACCTGGCGCTGCTCGCCGTGCATCTTTCGCGCATCGGCGAGGAGATCGTGGTGTTCTCGAGCGACGAGTTCGGCTTCATTCATCTGGACGACGCCTGGGCGACAGGCAGCTCGATGCTGCCGCAGAAGAAGAACCCCGATGTCGCCGAGCTTGCCCGTGGAAAGGCAGGCCGACTCGTCGGGCACCTTGCCGGCTTCCTCACGACGCTCAAAGGCTTGCCCCTTTCGTACAACCGAGACCTCCAGGAGGACAAGGAGCCGCTCTTCGACGCACTGGACCAGGTCGTGCTCGCCCTGGTGGGGCTCGATGGCCTTCTCGGCACGGCGAGGTTCGACCTCGAGCACATGAAGGCCGCGGCCCGCGGGCCGGCGCTAGCGGCCGTCGACCTGGCTGAATGGCTCGTGGCCAAGGGAGTACCGTTCCGAGACGCCCACGGCCTCGTGGGCGGCCTTGTGCGCGAGTCGGTCGAGCGCGGTGTGCCACTAGGCGAGCTCGTCGAGGCTCATCCGGACTTCGGGCAAGCGGCCCTGGAGGTCCTGGATCCAGCGGTCGCCCTCCTGCGCCGTACGACACCGGGTGGCACAGGGCCGGAGGCGGTCGCAGTGCAGCTGAACCGCTTTCGGCACCGCTTGGCCAGCGATGCAGCCCGGCTCGCCGAACGGGAGGCATGAACGCCACGACCCGGCGCGTAGTGGCTCCGAGCTTGCGGCGTGCGAAGCGGCTCCCGCGTTCTTTCTTCGAGCGGGACCCGGTGCTTGTCGCGCCACAGTTGTTGGGCAAGCTCCTGCGGCGCGATGCGCTCGTGGCGCGGATCGTCGAGGTGGAGGCCTATAGAGGGGCCTCGGATGCCGCGTCGCACGCGTTCAGGGGCAAGACCGTGAGGAACGCGACGATGTTCGGACCACCGGGACACCTGTACGTGTACTTCACCTACGGGATGCACCACTGCGCGAACGTCGTGTGCTGGCCCGAAGACGAGCCTGGGGCGGTCCTTCTGCGTGCTCTGGCGCCGCTCAGCGGGCTGGAGGAGATGGCCGCACGGCGTTACGGGACCCCGGAGCCCGCGTTGGGGCAGGGGTCAGACGTCGGGCCCGATGCGGCACCTCGCCGCGCCCGCCGGACATGGCGTCCCGAGGAGCTCTGCTCGGGTCCCGCCAAGGTGTGCCAGGCGTTCGCCCTCGACCGTCGCGCGGATGGATACGACCTGGTCAGTGGCCATGACGGTGTCGTGCTGCTGGACGATGGGACACAGCCTCCCGACGAGCCATCGACCGGGACCAGGGTCGGCCTCTCGAGCCGCTGCGCTGCCCGAGACGAGCCCTGGCGATGGTGGGTTCCAGGAGAGCCGAATGTATCGGGACGGCAATCGAGCCACTACGATGCTCTTACGTATTGAGACCCGGTGAGGATCCGGGTTGAGTCATGCGGTGCACGGGGTACCCGCAGCTGCGAGCGACGTCTCGGAGCTTGACAGAGGGTTCAATCGTGCTACGCTCAAGAGCCGCCCAGAATGGGGTTGACCTGATCTGAGCGGCCTCCAGGCGGGCTTTCGGGCCCGAAACCTGGAAGGTGATGTGCGCCGCCGCCTCAAGAGGGCAAGCGTACGCAGCGCGGTGGCACCTCCTTCCGTGAGGAAGCGTGCTCCGCCGTCGCTCCTTGACAACGGAATAGGAACAGCCAAAAGCCAGTGCGGGTGGCTGTCGGGGCCTCTAGGGGACCGACGGTCACGAAGTCAATGCACTAGAACGGACAACAAGACTGTTCTTGTGCCAGTTGGTGTCTCGTTCACCGTATCGAGACACCAGCTCTCCAGATTGAAGCGCCGGTCTCACCGGCGTTGAGATCTCGATGGAGAGTTTGATCCTGGCTCAGGACGAACGCTGGCGGCGTGCTTAACACATGCAAGTCGAACGGAGTCGATCTGG
>CAVSHA010000001.1:0-32779 GCA_963727645.1 uncultured Acidimicrobiaceae bacterium | reverse complement strand
CGCCAGTCAGACGGACACATCTCCGTCGATCTGGGCGCCCCGGGGGCCGGAACCACTATCACCTCTGGCAGCGCAGATGAATTTCTGCTCAGCCTGCTGGCGCCAGAGCGTCGAGGTGCTAGACCCCGCGTTCAAGTGAAAGGCGGGTCATGCCATCGGTTCCGCTGGCAGCCGCGTGGATTTATCGGCGCCACGCTACCTACACCGAGGATGCGAGCGCGCCGACCACATGCTGTCGGTCAGCGGTCGTGCGGACCACGAGCAGCTCGACGTCGGGACAGGCGGCCACGGCCTCGAGCAGACGAGGGCGGTACCGCCTGCGCCAGCTCAGCAGCCACGTCCAATAGTCCAGCCGCTCATGCGACCGCCGCAGCGAGCGCCACGCGCACCTCCACAGAGGCACGTCAAGCAGCACTACGGTATCGGCGAGTCGCAGCCGCGCCCGAACGCGCGTCCAAGGGACCCAGGTCACCGTCAGCGATCCAGCCGTCATCGCCGAACGTCTCTTCCTGTAGCGCCTCCCATTCTTTAGCGGCGAGGGGCGTCAACCCAGCCTGCCAGAACATCTTGTCGATCTCGATCGAGTGTGCCCCGGTGGCGGCCGCAAGCTGGCGTGCGAAGGTGCTCTTACCTGCCCCTCCCGGACCAACGACCAGCACGCGCACCGGCATACATAACCACAGCCGAGGGCACCTGGCAGGCACTCCCGACCCGCTACCGACTCGGCGATCTCGTGCCGACGCCGAGCCGTCTGACCGGTGTTGGCCGCGGGTCTCGTCCAGCCCGCTGGGAGACCATCCCGATGAGGCATTCTGTCGCTCCTCCTGGGCGCCGCAAGGGCCAACGCGGCATGAGAGGGTAATTAGCCGATTGAGTCGATCCAGCCGAGCACTCGTGCACTAATCGGCACCGATTCCATGATGTCCAGCACGGGAACGAGATGGAACTCGATCAGGTCGCCGAACGCCCCCGTGGCCTCAAAAGCAGCCGCGGCGCCCTCCGCCTCGGCGATGAACATTCCGCCCGTGCCATCGGCCCTCGCCCAGTGCCCATGAAACGTGAAGCCAGCCGGAGGCGTCCAAGCCTGGAATCTCTTCAGTCCGACGCGCTGGTCAACACCTGTCCGAAACTTGTAGGTCCCCCCCAAGAGCATTGACTGATCCTCTCGTTTGGTGATTTTCGTGGCAGCGTACTGTCGTCACCCGACCTGCACAAGAGGTTTCGTTGTCCGTGTACGCGCCGCTCGCGGTCCTCGGTCAGCTCGTGCGGGCGCTGAGGGAGCTGCGGTGGCAGGTAGCGCTACCTCTACGAGGCGGCCCACCCCTCTCCGAGCGCCGCCGTGTGTCCGGCGCGACCGTTGCGGCAATGATCAGCTCGTGGGCCCCGGGCGCGTCCTTGCCAACCCACGGCAACGAGCGGCTCTGCGTACGAAGCCGCGACTGCACCGTCATAGTCGATGACAGGACGATCCCTTTGACCTCGTCCCCGAACTGCTGACGACTGGGGCGGCGTGATGTTCGAGGCGGGCACGAGACGCCGAGGTGTGGCGCCTGTGCCGGCCAAAGGGACGACGCGGCGACTCCTGCTAATGCAAGTGTGGCGAGGCTTGCGATACAGAGGCTGCCAGCAGTCCTGAGCTCGGACTGTGCCGCCCGGAGGACGAATTCGAGTTCCGGCTGGAGCGCGAGGGACACGACGTTGCGTGCCGAGGCCGGTGGTGGCAATTTCCCGCGCGCATACCGTCTCGGGGGGGATCGCTTGAGCTTTCGTGTAAGGAACGGGCGCGGCGGATTTTTGCGGGCGCCGGCGTGGGCACTTGTGTTCGTCTTGCTGTTGCTGGGTCTCGCGGCGTCACCTGCGTCCGGGGTGGGGAGCGCCGGGTTGAAACGCGAGAAGACGGTGACGGTGAAGGCGGCTCCGGTCGCCGCCGGCTTGTACCATGGCTTGGCGCTGACCTCGACCGGCGCGGTGTTCGCCTGGGGCTGGAACATAGTCGGCCAGCTCGGCGACGGCAGCACGACAGACAGCGACGTGCCGGTGAAGGTGAACCTGCCTGTGGGTACGAAGGTGACCGCGGTCGCTGCCGGCGCCGAGCACAACCTGGCGGTGACCTCGACCGGTGCGGTGCTCGCCTGGGGCTATAACGCAGACGGTCAGCTCGGCGACGGCAGCACGGGAGCCAGCGATGTGCCGGTGAAGGTGAGCCTAGCCACGGGCACGAAGGTGACGGCGGTCGCCGCCGGTGCGTTGCATAGCCTGGCGCTGACCTCGACTGGCGCGGTGCTCGCCTGGGCAAACGGAGACGGCGAGCTCGGTGACGGCAACAGGACAACAGCGACGTCCGGTGAAGGTGAACCTGCCCCCCGGCACGAAGGTGACCGCGATCGCCGCCGGCGGCTACTACAGCTTGGCGGTGACCTCGACCGCGGTGCTCGCCTGGGGCTATAACGCAGATGGCGAGCTCGGTGACGGCAACAGGACGAACAGCGACGTGCCGGTGAAGGTGAAGCTGCCCACGGAAAGGTGACCGCCGTCGCCGCCGGTGGCTTCCCCGAGGGAGTGGGCGTGGACACCGCCGGCCCTGGCCATAGCCTGGCAGTGACCTCGACTGGCGCGGTGCTCGCCTGGGGCTATAGCGCAGATGGCGAGCTCGCTGACGGCAACAGGACGAACAGCGACGTGCCGGAGAAGGTGAAGCTACCCACGGGCAGGAAGGTGACCGCCGTCGCCGCCGGCGAATTACATAGCCTGGCGGTGACCTCGACGGGCGCGGTGCTCGCCTGGGGTGGCAACAACTTCGGCCAGCTCGGTGACGGGAGCTACGAAGGGAGCGATGTGCCGGTGCACGTGAACCTACCGTGATGATGCGGAGAGCATTCGGGTTCGCTGCGGGGTTGACGGCGACGCTCGGGCTCGCGCAGCCCGCGCTCGCTGCGACCGCGCCGGTAACCAGCGCTAAGAGCACCGTCTTGGCCGGCTACAACTTTGCCAACTACATCGGGGTGCCGGGAGCCGTGAGCGCAACCATTGTCGTGCCCAAGCTCAGCTGCAAGGCCACGCCACCCGCAGGGCGCTCGATCTACGTCGGCGTCGGTATCCAATCCGTGAACTCGTACGCCCGTCTGTACCTAGCCTGCAGGCCGCAAGGCGTGGCACGCTACTACCCATCGCTCGTGGTCAATGGCAGCACCAAGAACATCCCCAGCGATGTGGCCCGGGCCGGAGACAGGATTGAGTTCGCGGTGTCCCAGAGCGACTCGCAAGTGACGGACTCGGTAATCGACATGACGCACAAGTTCATCGCCAGCACCAACGGCACCGGCAGCGGCACGGGCGAGGGCATCACCGTTGGCGACTTTCCGGTGGTATCTGGCGCGACGACATCTCAGGTGCCCAACTTTGGCACCCTGGCCTTCTCCAGCGCGCTGATCAATGGATACCCGTTCGGCTCCGCGGGCACTGGACTCCAGGCCGACGACCTCTACGCGAGCTCGACGGCCCGCCTCCAGATCAAGACCACCTACTCCGCTAGTAATAAGGAGGTGTTCGCGACCGTCTTCGAGCATTCTTGAGAGCGCGATCCGCGGCCGATGTCGCCTCCGCCATGCGCGACCCTTTCAGCGGCTCACTGCGCTTACGATCCCCGGTGGCAAACCGCCAGGCGCCCGCTGCCGCAACGATGGCCAACGACGGCGGTTGGGCGTATCAGCGAACGTCCCCCAGAGGCTGACGACCGCGCCGTCCCTGGGAATCGGGAGGGCGACTTGATCATCGGCCTGGACAAGTCAGCCATCGGGACCTCGGTCGAACGGCCGATTCGGTTCGGTGCCAGGTTCATCAGCGATGGGAGGAAGAACACACAATGTGGGCGCAACTCATCACCACACGTCTCAAGCCGGGCTGGGAAGGCGACCTGCCGAAGCTGGCAAAGCAGTTGCAGGCCACCGAACAACCGAACTCGGGCCTGGTGCGATCGATGATCATGCAGGACCAGAAAGACCCAAGCCGCGTCTACACGGTCGTCGTCCTCGAGAGCGAGGAGAAGGCAAGAGCCCGCGAGAACGACGAGCGACGCCAAGAGGGGTTGGCAAGGGTTCGGGCGCTCATGGGGGAGATCTTCGATGGTGCACCCGAATTCGTCGACCTGACCGTCATCGAGGAGTGGACGCCATAATCGGGGGACCACTCAACGCGGCGTCATGGACGTTCCCGGCACGGATGCATCCGCGCCCGACTCGGCGATCTCGTGCGCACGCCGTACGTCTTTCGGTGCTCGCCGGGACGGCAACGACGCCGCTGTGCGACCGCGTGCAGATGAAAGGACCTGCGCTGTGAATGCGGCCGCTGTGCGACCACACAGATGAGACGTTCGGTCCTTTCTGCAGTGATCGGGCGCACACCTACCGCCCCCGCCCAACCCGATGATCGAGATCGGCGTCTGCTCGACCGGCGAGCAACTTCTCCCGAGGTTGCCCCCCGATTCCTGGCCGCCAAAAGTGAGCAACAGGAATGGAAGAGGGCGCCCGGAGACGCCCTCTTCCCGATAACGAACAGGTCTACCGCTTACCGTGAACGGCCCACCGGTTGGGCCGCTCACGGTGCCAGCGCTCGTTGTGGCATCGCCCCAGTTGATCGTAGCGGTGAAGTCGGCTGTGGTAGCTCCCGGGTTGGCGTCGGTGAAGCTGGCCACGGCGTCGTTGAACGCCAGGGCCGACAACACTGGCGTGGAGCAGCCTGCTGAGCCAAGGGCGGCGTCAGCGACACCGGCCGTGGTGGTGGCGGTGTGCACAAGTGACAACGACTAGGCCGGGCACGATCAGGCTCGACCCTGTGATCACGCCTTCGAGCGAGAAGAACGTCGAGGCCCCGGCAGCGAGGCCTCCGCCCTGGAAGTTCACCGTGCCTGTGTCGTAGGTCGTCGTGTCGATACCGGTGAAGTAGGAGTCAGGGCCGCTGTAGCACGCCGCCGTGTTCGAACCGTTCGGGCCGTTGATGCAGACCGAGGTGTCCGTGGTGTTCCCGGTGCAGTTCGCTCCGGGGAGCCCGCTTGTGGAGTTCGGGTTGTCGCAGATCCCGTCCCCATCGAAACCGAAGATGTCGCTTCCCGAGAGCGGAATGCTCGGAATCACCTGGCCTGAGTTGTTCTGGACTCCGATCAGGGTATCTTCGACACCGTCTTAGGGACCCTGACTCGGATCGGTGAGGATGCTCACCGGTCCGCTCGGGTTGATGACGATCGGGATGGCGCAGCTCGTGTCGTCGCCGGTTGGCGGGCACTGAGTAAACGGCGGAGTATCTGTGACAGCTCCCGCCGTCGAAGCCGTAACGGCCAAGGTCGCCCCAGAAGCGAGCACCCCGCCCACCAGCCCAAGGGCCATGGAGAGCGCGATTCGGCCGCGTCGCCGACTTCACAATTCCCAACGTATGTTCATAAGGACAATCCCCCCTTAGGCAGTTGTGGGTGACTGTGTCCTGGCAATTGCGCCCAGACGACACGTAAGCATGGCGACAGGCCAGAACCCATAGCTGCCCCCCTGGGCTCAGCGGCCCTCAACATCGGTTAGCTGAAGGCGTAACGATCGTATCCCACCACGTCTGGCTCCTGCCTAGGGCAAAGCTGGTGCTGTCACCAAGTTGCCACAACGTCGTGACTCCGAACCCTGGCGTTCGCGTATGACCACGCGTGCATATGGAGGCAAGCTGGCCGGACCACGCGTGCGTAGCTCGCAGCCATCGAGATCCGTCCCAGATTCGAAACTTCGACCTTCCGACGGGAACCCCAGGTGGCGCTCTCTCCGCATCAGCGACCATTGGCTACTCATCGAGCCGATGTCGGATTGTCGACGTGAACCTTGACTCGTCTCGGCTGCAGATCAGATCCTGAACTGCGGTCTCCGGTTGGCGACCCGTCAGTTCGGTTGGGGGACGATCCGGATGTAGGGCTTCGGTTCCTTCCAGGTCCCGTAGATCTCCCTTGCCTGCTGGTTGGACACCGAGCCGGCGATGATGACGTCCTCGCCGGACTTCCAGTTCACCGGCGTAGAGACCTTGTGCTTCGTTGTCAGTTGCAGCGAGTCGACAACCCGCAGGACCTCGTCGAAGTTGCGGCCGGTCGTCATGGGGTACACGAGGATGAGCTTGATCCTCTTGTCAGGTCCGATCACGAACACGTTGCGGACGGTCTGGTTGTCGGCAGCGGTGCGATCCGCCGGGTCGCCGCTGACGTTGGCGCCGAGCATCTCGTAGGCCTTTGACACGGCGAAATCGTCGTCACCGATGATCGGGTAGTTCGGTGCCGCTCCCTGTGTCTCTTCGATGTCCCTCGCCCACCCGGCGTGCCTGTCGACCGAGTCGACGGAGAGCCCGATCACCTTCACGCCTCGACGGTCGAACTCGGGCTTGAGCTTGGCCATGTAGCCGAGCTCGGTCGTGCAGACGGGAGTGAAGTCCTTCGGGTGTGAGAAGAGGATCCCCCATCCCTCACCGAGCCACTCGTGGAAACTGATCGTGCCCTCGGTCGTCTGCGCCACGAAATCTGGCGCAACACTACCCAGCTGAAGTGCCATCGCTCTTCCCCTGTACTTGCCTCCGATACGTCCTCGGCCCCCCACGGCGTCAGACCCAGCGCGACGACAGTAGACATCTCCACACCAGCGCGTCAACTGCCAGGCCGGCAAACAGGAGATCGCTGCCTTGAAGCCAGGGCTCACGAGTCTTGGGGCTCTCGCGCACCGTCGCCCGAGAACCCACACTCGAGTCAACATGACGGTCCTCACGTGTCTCGCCGGCTCGCACTTCATCGCGGACACCCCTTGTGCGGGCACCTTCGCTAGCCGTCGGCGCCCGTCAAGACGCGATGGGGCCCACCCAACGCCCCTAAAGACCGTAGCGCACCTTCGGCCGCTCTTGAGTCGTCTCGACAAGGAGAACCCGCCATGCCCACCCTCATTGCAACACTAATGAACAGCTCTGACAACCACCTATTGAAGGCTGAATATGTCGCCTACGTGCCGACTCAGCGCTTACCGTCTGAGCATCGTGGCACCGACTCCCGACAGGGCCACTCTCCGGAGAATGTTGCCAGAACCGGTCTCCAACCATTCGATAGCGTCCCACAAGCAGAGACCTAGTAGAGTCACGTCCACGTCCCACTCGGAACGTGGACCCTGAGCAGGTTGCTGGTTCGCTCATGAGGAGAGCCGATGGCTAGTATTCCTTCGTCCCTTGCCCGCCCGCACGCTGACCTCTCGTCGCTGGCACGTCCTGTCACGCTTGGCGTGATCGTCGGCAATCGGGGCTTCTTCCCGCACCATCTCGCAGCCGAGGGCCGGGAGCTCATCCTTCAGGCCTTGGAGGAAGCGGGCATCCAGGCCATTGTTCCCGACGTCAGCGCCACCAACTATGGCGCGATCGAGTCGCTGGTAGAGGCCCGGCTGTGCGCTGAGGTGTTCAAGGGGCACCGTGACCAGATAGACGGCATTATCGTGACGTTGCCGAATTTCGGTGACGAACGGGCCGTGGCGAACACAATAAGATTCGCAGGCCTTGACGTGCCGGTGCTTGTACACGCCTTTCCTGACGATCCTGTTCATATGACTATCGACCAGCGGCGTGACAGCTTTTGCGGCAAGATGAGCGTCTGTAACAACTTGCGTCAGTATGGTATACGTTATTCTCTGACTACCCAGCACACGTCCGACCCCGCGAGTGATTCCTTCAAGACAGACTTGGGTGATTTTGTGGCTATGTGTCGGCTTGTTCAGGGACTTCGGCGTGCTCGTATCGGCCTTATTGGTGCGCGTCCGGCAAATTTCACCACGGTGCGCTTCAGCGAGAAGCTGCTGGAGCATGCGGGCATCAGTGTCGAGACTTTGGACCTTTCTGACGTCTTTGGGCGCATCGACCATCTCGATGCCAATGACAACGCGATTGAGCTCAAGCGGCAGGCTATTGAGGGATACAGCAGCTGTCGGAGCGTTCCCGAAGCTGCGGTCACGAAGATGGCAAAGCTCGGCGTGGTGATCGACGAATGGCGTCAGGCCAATCAACTTGACGCAATCTCGATTCAATGCTGGAGCTCGATGCAGGAGAACTTCGGTGTTGTTCCCTGCACGATCATGAGCATGGCGAGCGATGGCCTGCTGCCGGCGGCCTGCGAGGCGGACGTCACCGGCGCTCTCAGCATGCTGGCGCTGGTTCTCGCCTCAGGGAGCCCGGCCGCCTTGGTGGACTGGAACAACAACTATGGCGACGACCCTGACAAGGCAGTCGTCTTCCATTGCTCCAACTTGCCCAAGACGATCATGGTCGAGAAGAAGCCGCGGATGGAGAGCAACGCGATCCTTGCCAACACTTTTGGTGCTGAGAACGCCTTTGGCACGATCGTCGGCCGCGTGAAGCCGGGCGTGTTCACGTACTTGCGCGTTTCCACGGACGACACGGCGGGTCGAATGTGCGCCTATGTGGGCGAGGGCGCCTTCACCCACGACCGGCTCGACACCTTCGGTGGCTACGGAGTCGTCCACGTGCCTCACCTGCAGGAGCTCTTGGCGTACATCTGCGAAAACGGGTTCGAGCATCACGTTGCTCTCGCACAAAGCCGGGTGGCGGGAATTCTTGCTGAGGCGATGGTCAAGTATCTTGGCTGGTCCGTGCACCACCACGCGAAGGAGAGTGCCGCGGTCAGCTGACCCGTCGCGCGTCGAGAGCACCCTTCATGAGCCCGATCGTTCACGCGCTCGCATGACCTCGGCTCGCGCGGGGGTGAAGGCGCCCTCAGCGCCTGCGACAAAGGTCAAGAATCTTCCAGACCGGGTCGCGACCTGCCCTGTCGGGCGTCGGCGTGGCGGCTCCGCCGCTTGAGGGCACGGGCGATCGGCGCGAGGGACGCGCCCGTCAAAGCGACCAGATCTGCGGGCGCGAGCTCGAGCTCGAGGCCCCGGCGGCCGCCACTGACGAATACCGTTGGCCAGCCCGAAGCGCTCTCGTCGACAATCGTCGAGAGCCGACGCTTCTGGCCGAACGGGCTTATGCCCCCGACCACGTAGCCGGTCGCGCGTTCGGCCGCCGCCGGTTCTGCCATCGTCACCTTCTTCACGCCGAGGGCGTGAGCCATGGCCTTCAGGTCGAGCTCGGCAGTGACGGGTATCACTGCGACGGCCAGGCCGCCCGCGACTGCTGTGACGAGGGTCTTGAACACCCGGTCCGGTTCTGTTGCGATCGCTTCCGCCGCCTCCCGGCCGTAGGGCGTCGCCGGGTCGTGTGTGTACTCGTGCAAGCGGTGAGCGACGCCGCTACGGACGAGGAGGTCGACAGCGGGAGTGGCGGCCATGATCTCATCCTGACCGTTCGGATGCTCTTGAGGAAGACGTCCTGGGATCGTCGATTCTCGGCTGGCTCTGTTGCTTTCGGATCGGGGCCAGGACGTGCGAGATCGCTCCGGGCTCCTGCCCGGTGCCTCCCCGAGCCCCTGACCGACTCGTGTCGCAGCCTCAGCCCAGTCGCACAGGACCACAGTCCTGTCCGCACGGGTGGATCAGTGAGCATCGCTTGGGTCGGGCAGGCTCAAAGGTCGCGGAAGGTCTTTCACCAGGCGAGTTAGCATCGCATAGTGCTCCGACCAGACGCCGTCGCGGTCTTCACACCGTCGGTTCCGGAGGGGCGGTCATGGACACCTGGTCACCCACCCAGGCGGGTCCAGTCCAACAGGACCCACTTCACCGAGCTCCCTCAAGTCGCGAGACTTCGCTCGAACCCGTCTCAAGACCCTACGCTTCACCGCCGAGCGGCCGGGTCTAGGGGGCTTGGTCCCAGATGGCGGTGACCGGGATGTCAGCCGGTATTTCGCAGCCCGGCGGCGATCGCGTTCACCGTGATAAGGAGTGCTCGTCGCAACTCCGGTTCCTCTGAGCCGGACCGGTGCCTTCCGAGCAGTTCGACCTGGAGGTAGTGGACCGGCCGGAGATAGTCGGCGCGCACCGCGAGGGTTCGCTGCAGGAGGGGTCTCGCCTCGATCAGAGTGGACTCGCCTGTCAGATTGAGAATCTCGGCAACGGTACGAGCATGCTCATCGGCGATCTCCTCGAAAATTGCATGCTGTCCCTGCTCGACAAGCGATTTGACGTATAGCCGTGCGATCTTCATATCGGCCTTCGCGAGGGTCATCTCGACGTTGCCGACAAAGGTCCTGAAGAAGGGCCACCTCGCGTACATCTCACCGAGAGCCCGACTTGCGCCACTGTCGCGCGCGGCCGCGAGCCCGGACCCGACGCCGAACCACCCCGGGATGATCTGGCGGGACTGAGTCCAGCCGAACACCCAGGGAATCGCCCGGAGCGCTGCGAGGTCTGATCCCGACTCAGGGCGATAGGCAGGGCGTGAGCCGAGATTCAACTCGTTGAGCTCGGCTACCGGTGTCGAGGACATGAAGTACTCAGCCAAACCCTCGTTTCCGAGGAGCTTACGATAGGCGCGCTCGGCGACCGAGGAGACCGCTTCCATGACATCGTGCCAGCGATCGGCCGCGGTGTCAGTACCCAGCGACGAGCGGTGGAGAAGGCTCGACTCAATCACCGCGGCAAGGCTCGCCTCGAGATTCTCCCGCGCAAGCTCCGCGAGATTGTACTTGTCGGAGATGACCTCTCCTTGCTCGGTGACCTTGAGGAACGCGTCCACTGTTCGCTCCGGCTGAGCCAAGATCGCCTCGGCTGACGGCCCACCGCCTCGTCCGACGGTGCCTCCCCGACCGTGGAACAGGCGCAGTGCAACGCCGTGGCGCTGTGCGACGTCCCGCAGCACGCCCTGCGCTTTGTAAATCTCCCACTGGGAGGTCGTGATACCGGCGTCCTTGTTCGAATCGGAGTAGCCGACCATGACCTCCTGGACGTCTCCGCGCGCCGCGATCACGGCTCGATAGTTCGGATCCGAAAGAAGTTCGTCAAGCACAGCACCCGAGCCACGAAGCTCGGCTACGCGCTCGAAGAGCGGGACGATGCCTATCCGGGCCCACCGCCCACGCCAATCGATCAGCCCGGCCTCGCGTGCAAGCACGACCGTGGCGAGAACATCGTCGACCCCTTCGGTCATCGATATGACATAGCTCTCGATCACTCCGTCGCCGAAGCGGTCGAGCGCGGCCGCTACCGATTCAAAGGTCCCATAGGTCGTCGCGGCTCGGGGCGAGAGCGCGGACCGGGAGACTCCCAAGGGCCGTGCGCTGCTCAGCTCCGTCCGCAGCACAACACTTCGTTCGGAGCGGTCAAGCTGCCCATACGGGCTCGGGAGCTCTCCGAGCTGATCGAAGAGCTCGCCGAGCAGCTTGTGGTGCGCTTCAGCATTCTCACGCACGTCGAGGGTTGCAAGGTGGAACCCGAAGGTCCTCACGAGACGACCTATGCGACGTAGAAGCCCCTCGGCAATGGCCTCGCCTCGATTGGCAGCGAGGGAGTCACTCAAGAGCTGGAGCTCATCGATGAATGGCTCCAGGTCCTCATAGTCCTGGCCGGGCACGTGCGCGGTGCCCGCTGCCAGTCGTGCGCGGGTGTTGATGAGCCGCTGGCGCATGTAGGAGCACTTCAGCCGATACGGCTCCTCCGCGTCGAGGCCTATGAAGCGCTCGTACACCCCCGGTAGCGAGACGCGGTCCGCCTCCAAGCTCGCCAGGAGCACGCCGGAGACGTCGACTATCGCCGTTGAGTTGGAGAGCGTCCGCGTCAGCTGGTCGACGAGCCCCACGAGCTTGCGGAACCCAAGCTCGTGTTGCATGAGCAACACATCGGTCGTGACAGCCGGGGTCACCGATGGGTTGCCGTCACGATCGCCGCCGACCCAGGAACCGAAGCGAAGGGTGGAAGTTGAGAAACCAAGGACGATGCCGTGCCGCGCGAGCTCGTCATCGAGGTCCTCGAGGAGCGTCGGCACGGCGCTGTCATAGAGCTGGGACAAGTAATAGAGGACGTTCTGAGCCTCGTCCTCAGGTCGCAGACGACCGACTCGAAGCTCGCTCGTCTGCCACAACAGCAGGATCGTCTCGCGAAGCCGGCCGACGAGTCGCCTCTCCTCTGCAGGTGTCGGATCAGCTCCAAGCGCTTGCACTATGTGCGCCACATCGAGAAGTTTCGACAGAACCGAACGGCGCGCTGACTCGGTCGGGTGTGCCGTGAACACGGGACGGAACTCAAGGCGCGCAAGGGCTGCCGTGACGCTTTCTCGGTCGATCCCGTGCTCCGCGATTCGGTCAAGGGTGTCCCGCAGCCAGGTTCGCTCCGCCCTCCGCGCCTGGCCAAGCTCTGCCGCGCGATGGACCTGCTCGGTGACGTTGGCGAGCTGGAAATAGGCGGCGAACGCACGCGCGAGGAGAAGGGCTGTGCCTGTTGGGATGTCGGGAAGCTGCTCGGCGAGTCCTCCACGTCGCGCCTGTTCGCCCTCCGACCACTCGAGTTTCGCGACGCCTCGTATCTGTCCTACGAGATCGAGGAACTCCTGACCTTCGACACGGGCAAGCTCTTCGCCGAGCAGGGAAGCAACGAGGCGGATGTCTCGCCGCAGCGAGGCGTGGCGTTCCTCTGTCGGGACGGCGTCGTAGGAGGTGATGGGGTCTCGCACGTAGCTCCGAGCGTCGGGCGAGTCGCCCGTCCCTTGCGGCACGGACGGATCGTACCGACCGCAGCGAACGGACTCGTCCTCGCGCCACCTCGTCATCGGCGATCGCACGGCTCCTAGGCTCAAGAACTTGACTGCCGGTCCCGCGCCAACCTGAGCGACAACCCGACACGGGCCTCACCTGCCCGCAGGTTGCACGTGGGCGCGCTCAGTCAGCGGCGGGCATTTGCGCCAGCTGCGGGCACTTGTGCCAGCGGCGGGCATTTCTGCGGCAGCGGCAGCGACGGCCACGACCTTGGCCGACGTGATTCGGAGGAGATCGGCGGGCTTGATCGGAAAGACAGCCCTCGGAGAGCCGGCGGCCGCCCACACGAGACCGTGATCGAGCAGGTGCTCGTCGAGATAGGTGACAACAGGCTGGGTGTGTCCCACGGGTGGGACGCCTCCGATGGCGTACCCGGTGCGGGCCCGCACAAAGCTGCCGGTGGCCTTCACTACCTGCTCACCGACGACTTCTGCCAGGCGAGGTTCGTCAACGCGGTCCGCGCCCGACACCAGGACCAGCAGCGCCTCGTCGCCGACGACGGCGCGGAAGATCAGTGACTTCACTATCTGGGCGACATCACAACCCAACGCGGCTGCAGCCTCTACTGCTGTCCTGGTGCTTTCGGGCATCTCCTTCACAGCGCTTGTGACGCCAAGACGGAGGAGCTCCTCGGCGACCCGGGATGGGCCACGGCTCAGCTCTTCCATGTCGATCTTCTTAGCTCAGCGACGCGCAAAGGTCCACCGGCTGTGACAGCTTTCAAGACCGGCGACCCCACTCGAACTGCCCCGAGGCTGGCGGCCCACAAACTGGACGCCCGGGACCCACCGCCGGCCAGAGGGTTGCCTTCCCGATATGGCCGCCCGGCTGGCCTGCGATAGGGTACGCGCACCGGTCTGATCTCTGAGGTTGGAGTCGCCCGCCGTCCTTCTGCCACCGTTGGACTAGAAATGGGGCAGTAGTCCGACAAACCAAGGAGAGAGTGTGGACGAACGCCAGTGGGTCTGCGTCGATGGCAACGAGGCCGCTGCCCGCGTCGCTTACGCCCTTTCGGAAGTGATCGCGATCTACCCGATCACGCCGGCGTCGCCGATGGGCGAGTTCGCCGACGACTGGGCAACCGCAGGCAAAGAGAACCTCTGGGGACAAGTGCCCGACGTGATCGAGATGCAATCGGAAGCCGGCGCGGCGGGCACGTTCCACGGTGCTCTCCAAAAGGGAGCCCTCGCCACGACGTTCACCGCGTCGCAGGGCCTGTTGTTGATGGTGCCCAACATGTTCAAGATCGCCGGAGAGCTGACTCCGGCGGTGATCCATGTCGCCGCCCGCACGATCGCGACTCATGCCCTGTCGATCTTCGGCGACCACTCTGATGTGATGCACGCCCGGACGACCGGCTGGGCCATGCTGGCGGCCAGCTCGGTCCAGGAGGCCCAGGACTTCGCCCTGATCGCCCACGCCGCGACCCTGCGGGCGCGCGTGCCGTTCCTTCACTTCTTCGACGGTTTTCGAACCTCCCACGAGCTGGCGAAGATCGCCCTGCTCTCGACCGAGGACATGGCCGCGCTCATCGAAGACGACGAGATAATCGAGTTCCGCCGCCGGGGAATGAACCCCGACACTCCCGACGTGAGGGGCACGGCACAGAATCCCGACGTGTTCTTCCAATCTCGCGAGGCGTCGAATCCCTATCACATGGCCGTCCCCGGGATCGTGCAGGCAACGATGGACTCTCTCGCACAGAGGACCGGACGCTCCTACAGCCTCGCTGAGTATCACGGCGCACCCGACGCCGAGCGCGTCGTGGTGCTCATGGGCTCTGGAGTCGGCGCGGCACGCGAGGCGGTTGACGCCCTCGTCAAAGACGGGGAGCGGGTGGGGATGGTGACCCTCCGCCTCTACCGGCCTTTCCCCGCTGAACAGTTCGTGTCCGCCCTTCCGCCGAACGTCCGCTCGGTCGCCGTGCTCGACCGCACCAAGGAACCCGGCGCTGTCGGCGAGCCGCTCTATCTCGATGTTCGCGCGGCAGTGGACGAGGCGATGGAGGACGGGGAACCGGCCTTCAGCGAACGGCCGCGGATCATCGGAGGCCGCTACGGGCTGTCCTCGAAGGAATTCACACCGGCCATGGCCAAGTCCGTTCTCGACGAGTTGAGCAGCGATCGGCCCAAGCGTCACTTCACCGTCGGCATCTTCGACGACGTGACGTCGCTGAGCCTTCCTTGGGACAAGGACTTCCGCCCGGCGAGGCCGGCCAACGAGGTCCAGGCGGTGTTCTTCGGACTGGGATCGGACGGCACCGTCGGCGCCAACAAGAACAGCGCCAAGATCATCGTCGACGCGACCGACGACTTCGTGCAGGGCTACTTCGTGTACGACTCGAAGAAGTCGGGCGCCATGACCGCTTCGCACCTGCGATTCGGGCCCGAGCCCATCAACTCGACCTATCTCATCAGCGATGCCGACTTCGTCGCCTGCCATCAGTTCGGTCTTCTCAGCCGCGTGGACATCCTCGATGTCGCCAGGGACGGCGCGACCTTCCTGCTCAACAGCCCCTACGGGCCGCTCGAGGTGTGGGACCAGCTACCGGGCAAGGTGCAGCGCCAGTTGCAGGACAAGCACATTCAGTTCTGGGTGATCGATGCGAACAAGGTCGCGGTTGAGGCCCAACTGGGCGGCCGGATCAACACAGTGATGCAGCCGTGTTTCTTCGCCCTCTCGGGGGTGTTGCCGGCCGAAAAGGCGGTGACCGAGATCAAGGCCTCAGTCACCAAGGCCTACGGCAAACGGGGTCGCACCATCGTGGAACGCAACTTCGTCGCCATCGACGCGGCACTGGCCAACATGGCCCAGGTGGAGATTCCCGAAGAGAGGACCCCCTCCGGATCGATCGGCATTGCCGTCCCCGAGTCCGCCCCGGACTTCGTCCGGCACGTGACCTCGATGCTCATGGACGGTCAGGGCGACCTCCTGCCCGTGTCCGCCCTTCCCGCGGACGGGCGCTTCCCATCAGGGACGACCCGCTACGAGAAGCGGGCCCTTGCGTTGGAGATGCCGAGCTGGGACCCGGACATCTGCATCGACTGCGGCAAGTGCACGATCGTCTGCCCGCACGCAGTCATCCGGATGAAGGTGTTCCCTCCCGAAGCGCTCGTCGGGGCTCCTGACGGGTTCTTGTCAAAGCCCTTCCGTTCCAAGGACCTGCCCGGTCACTACATGTCCATCCAGGTGGCTGTTGACGACTGCACAGGCTGCGGTGTCTGCGTCGACGTGTGCCCGGCGAAGTCCAAGACCGAGGCCAAGCACAAGTCCATCAACATGGAACCTGCGCTTGCGAACCGCGAGCGGCAGCGGGACCACTGGGACTTCTTCCTGTCCATTCCGGAGCTGGACCGCTCCCTCCTGCCCCACGATTCGGTGAAAGGCTCGCAGACCCTCCAGCCGCTGTTCGAGTTCTCCGGAGCTTGTGACGGCTGCGGGGAGACGCCTTACCTGAAGCTGGCCAGCCAGCTGTTCGGGGACCGCATGCTGGTGGCCAATGCCACGGGCTGCTCGTCGATCTACGGCGGCAACCTGCCGACAACTCCGTGGGCGACGAATGCCGAAGGACGCGGGCCAGCTTGGGCCAACTCACTGTTCGAGGACAACGCCGAGTTCGGTCTCGGCATCCGGCTCGGTCTCGAGGCGCAGCAGAAGAGGGCTCGCGCCCTGCTCAGGTCGCTCTCCTGGGAGGTAGGCCAAGAGTTGGCCGGCTCGATCCTGGACGCCGTTCAGGATGAAGAGGAGGCCGTGTTCGCCCAGCGGCGACGCGTCGCCGAGCTCGACGAGAAGTTGGGCCAACTCGTGGCTTCCGGCGACGACGCCGTTGGAATACGCGCTCGCCATCTGCTGGCGTTGACCAGCGCCTTGGTCCGCAAGAGCGTTTGGATCTTCGGCGGAGACGGTTGGGCCTACGACATCGGCTTCGGCGGGCTCGACCATGTCCTTTCCTCCGGCCGTGACGTGAACATCCTCGTGCTCGACACCGAGGTCTATTCGAACACCGGCGGCCAGGCGTCAAAGGCCACGCAGCGGGGTGCAATGGCCAAGTTCGCCGCGGCAGGAAAGGAGTCGGCGAAGAAGGACCTCGGTGCCGTGGCTCGCTCCTATGGCGACGTGTACGTCGCCCAGATCGCCATCGGCGCCAACGACACGCAGGCGACCAAGACTCTGCTCGAGGCCGACGCCTATCCCGGAACATCGCTGATCATCGCCTACTCGACCTGCATCGCCCACGGCATCGAGATGTCCACGTCGATGACACACCAGAAGGATGCGGTCCGGTCCGGCTACTGGCCCTTGTACAGGTTCCATCCGTCGCAGGCCGAAGCGGGCCAGCCCTTCCAGCTCGACTCCAAGGCACCATCGATCCCGCTCGCCGAGTTCACCACCAGCGAGGCCCGCTATGCCACCTTGGCCCGCACTCACCCTGACCAGGCGGCTCGCCTGTCCGAACTGGCCCAGGCCGATGTGACCGAGCGGTGGCGGTACTACGAGCAGCTGGCCGCGGTGCAACGCTCGGTTCCCCAGGTCGCGTCCGACGTCGAACCCGAGCTGGACCTAGATGTTGCAGATCGCGACGAGGAGGAGGTCAAGTGATGACCGCACCCGACTCAGTGGACCTGAGGACGTCCTACCTAGGTCTCCAGTTGTCGTCGCCGATCGTCGCATCGGCGGGGCCGTTCACGCGAGACGTCAAAGGGGCCAAGGCGCTCGCCGACGCAGGTGTGGGCGCGCTCGTCCTGCCGTCACTGTTCGAGGAGGAGATCGTCGCCGAGGAGGTCGGACTGTCACTAGCTCTCGAGGCGGGGAGCCAGCATTTCGCCGAGGCGCTCGACTACTTTCCTGCCGTCACCAACTTCACCAGCACCGCCGACCAATACCTGGAACAGCTCGACCAGACCAAGAAGGCCGTAGAGGTACCGGTGATCGCAAGCCTGAACGCTTCGTCCACTGGTGGCTGGGTGCGCTACGCGAAGCTTCTCGGCGAGGCCGGCGCGGATGCCCTCGAGCTGAATGTGTACCGGGTCCCCACCGACCCGCTGTTGACCGCGGAGCAGGTGGAGGAAACGGACCTGGCACTGGTCGCGAGCGTGTGCGCCAGTGTGTCACTGCCGGTTGCGGTGAAGCTGTCCCCGTACTACTCGTCCATGGCCGGCTTCGCCTCCAAAGTGGTGGCGTCCGGTGCCTCCGGGCTGGTCCTGTTCAATCGCTTCTACCAGCCCGACCTGGACCTCGAGACGATGGACGTGGTGCCGAAGGTGGAGCTGTCCCGGGCCTGGGAGCTGCGCCTGCCGCTGCGCTGGATCGCCATTTTGCGCCCCCAGCTGGGACCGGGCCCGTCGCTGGCCGCCACGTCGGGGGTCCACACCGGATCCGACGTGGTCAAGGTTCTCGCGGTGGGCTCGGACGTTGCCATGATGACATCGGCCATCCTCCAGTTCGGCCCTATGCACGTCAGCTCGGTCGAGTCCGAGTTGCGCTCCTGGCTGGCCGAGCACGACTACACCTCGGTCACCGAGCTACGCGGCTCGGTGTCCCAAGCGAACTCGATCGACGCGAGCGCGTTCGAGCGGGCGAACTACGTGAGGACCCTGCACTCGTGGACCTAGGGTGACAAGCATCCGGTCCCTGCTCCGTGATTGACGACTGGCGATGATGTCGTCCCCGCCAGCCGAACCACCGTCCCAACCGACGGGCGCGTCCACGCCGTCAACGGGGCCACCCGACGACTGGACGTTTCGTGTCGAAGGCTCTCACCAAGCGGTTCGGGGCACTCGCTGCCAACGATGACATCACGCTCCGCGTCGAACCGGGCGAGGTCTACGGACTTCTCGGCCCGAACGGAGCAGGCAAGTCGACGCTCGTGAAACAAACGATCGGGCTTCTCAAGCCGACCTCCGGTCGTATCACCCTCGGTCGTTTCGACCTCGTCGCTGACCCCGATGCAGCACGCCAACTGTGTTCCTACCTGCCACAGGTACAGATGCCGATCGACTCGTTTCACGTCTCTGAGGCGATCGAGCTCGCCGGCCGCATCCGCGGTGGAAGCGCTGAGGACGTCCGGCTGCGAACGGCATCGTTGATCGACGCACTCGACCTCGGCGAATGGAAGAGCGCTCTTGGCCACAGCCTGTCGGGCGGCGTCAGGCGTCTCGTCGGGTTCTGCATGGCCATAGTCCGCCCCGGGCGGATGGTGATCCTCGACGAGCCGACGAACGACGTCGATCCTCTGCGCCGTCGCCTGCTCTGGGAGGAGATCCGCGCTCTCGGCGCGCACGGGTGTGCTGTGCTGCTCGTGACCCACAATGTGCTCGAGGCCGAGAAGTCGGTCGACCGCCTGGCGGTGATCCACGAGGGCCGGCTCGTTGCGGAAGGGACGCCATCTTCAATGAAGGCCGCCGACCGGTCGCAGCTACGTCTGCAGCTGATGCTCACACCGGGGACGACCACACCGGTACTGCCACCGTGGGCCGGTCCGCCGGTACGAGTCGGGCACAACCTCGTCACCACCATCGCCGAAGCCGACGCCTCCACTGCGATCGCCTGGGCGGCGGAGATGACCAATGCCGGTGTTGCAGAAGAGTACGCGCTGGCCGCCATGACGCTGGAGGACGCGTACATCAGGCTCACCTCGCACATGTCGGGCGACGGGGACGACGAAGGTGCCTGAGGTCCAGGCTGCCGCCGGCATCGTCCCGCACGGCACCGTAGAACGCGGGATCGAGCACTGGTGGAACGAGTACGCCGTGATGGTTCGATGGCATCTCGCCAGCTTGCGCATGTGGCTCGTGACTCTCACGGTCGTACAGCTGCTGGCGGGCGTCGGGTTCGTGCTCGGCATCTCCTTGTTCTTCGCCCACATCCCGACGACAGCTGCCCTGTTCGTGTCAACAGGCGTGCCGGTCATCAACCTGCTGACAGTTGGCATGATTCTCGGGCCCCAGCTCGTGGCCGACCAGAGGGCCAATGGCAGCTACGAGTACCTGCGCTCGATGCCGGTCAGCCGGTCCGTGGCCGCAGCTGCGTGGTACACGGTGTGTCTCATCGGCGGCGTGCCGGCGATGGTCGTCGCTCTCGGCGTGGCGCAGCTGCGCTACGACCTGCCCCTGCACGTTTCCCCGATGATCATCCCGGCGGTCTTTCTCACATCGTTCGCCGGTACGATGCTCGGCTACGCCCTCGGGCATGCCATAAGCAGCCCGATGGCGACCCGGCTGATCACCCAGCTGCTCGTCTTCGTCGTCTTCGGCTTCGCTCCTGTCCTCTACCCCCTCTCCCAGATGCCGCGCTGGCTCGGAGCGGTAAACTGGTGGCTCCCGTTCCGCCACATGGCCGTGGTCACACGGGCCGCTCTCACACCGGGAGCTCACGCGGCGGTGGCGTCCGCGTACGTTGTGCTCGGCGTGTGGGCGATCGTCTGTGCGGCACTTGCGGGCCGGGCGCTCGGACGGCGACCATGACCGTCGGCGTCGTCCGAGGTCGCCCGAGGCCCGTTCCGCAATCCGAGTTGCGGTCGGGACTCGGCTACTGGGTTGCCAGCCTGGTCTCGATGATGCACTTCGACTACGGCCGCGTGCGCCAGTGGGTGCCGATGATGATCGTCATCCAGGCCTTGATGGGGGCCGGCATGGCCCTTCTGTACGGGTTCTTCTACCCGCACGTCACCGCCATCCAGGCCCTGTACATCACCACCGGAGCACCGACGCTCGCGCTGATACCCGTCGGCTTCGTGATGATCCCGGGCACGGTCGCCGAGCAGAAGCTCGAGGGAACCTTCGACTACATCTGGTCACTGCCATCGCCGAGAAGCGCCCAGGCCGCTTCCACCTTCGCGCTCTTCACGCTCCTCGCCCTACCGGGTTCGGTGTTCGCCCTCCTCGTGGCGGCGTGGCGGTACCACGTACACCTCGCGTTCTCGCCGCTGCTCGTCCCGGCGGTCCTGCTCTGCGCGCTGATGGCGATCACAGTCGGTTACGGCATGTCGCTGGCCATCTCCAACCCCATGGTGACCAATGTCGTCACGAACGCACTGATGTTCGTCGTGCTGTTGTTCTCCCCGATCGTCTATCCGGCGTCACACCTGCCCGTCTGGCTCGCCACCGCCCACTACTTCTTGCCCTTCTACAACATGGCCGTCGTCATTCGAGCCGGGCTCACCTCCGGCGTCGTGGCTCACGTGGCAACCTCGTTCCTCGTCCTGGCGGCGTGGACCGCAGTCGGCGCCGCGGCGACGGCATGGGTCATCGGCCGCCGCCGCTAGAAGCACCCTCTGTCAACGTCGTTGCCTCCCCCGCTAGCCTGGACCCGTGTTGTTCGTAAGTGAATGTTTCTTCTGCCTCTTCTGCAGGAGGCGTCTCTGCAACGCCCCGATCGATCTTCAGCGGTCGGTGATGTTGCCGAGATTCTGAGGGAGCCTGCCGTGGCGAGCTCGGGTCCTGTCAAACAAGGCCAGATGGGCTCTGAGCTCGGCTGGACCAAGGGCGATCCGCGGCGGAAGATCTGGGGCCTGAGCCATACTCACCTGGCAAATGCCATAGAGCTGTTCTCGAAGAGCCACGGCGAGGGGACGGAAGACTCGCCCGTGCAAGAGGCGACCGCCGCGTGGACGGGCTTTGCATTCTTGGCGGAGCTCGGCGAACGACTCGAGTTGACACGTCCCCTGGCAGTCGCGTGCGAGGACTTCGTGAAGGGACTGACCGAAGCAGACCAAGAGCGGACGATCCGTGGGTATTCGGCCATCGAGACGATCGTCAGCCGGATTCGCGCGCAGTTCGGGTACGACCTCGGCCGCTCATGGAACAAGCAGGGGATCGACGTGGAATTCGACCAGTTGATCGATGCTTCGGCGCTGCTGGTCGACCGGCTCGAGCATGAGAATCTGACCGACACCGATATCAAGAACACCTACGAGTTGGCGGTCAAGATAGCCCACGGTTGGACCCGGCTGGTGAACGGAAGCTACTTCCTCTTGTACTCCGAGCCGTACTCGCGGGCAGCGGCAGACGTCGTCTCAGGAACGGGTGATCGCGATCTGGAACGTGTTCGGGCCGGAGTCGAGCAGCTCGTCGAGCTCGGTGCCCGACTGTCCGGGGGCTCGACAACGATCGTCGAGGGTGAAAGGCCCCGAAAGGGTGACCCTGTCGAGTTCCCCAATGCGGTGCCAGGCGGCCGCTATGTCGCTGCCGCTGACGGGCACCCAGTGGAAGGCAATCCCGAACGATGGTCGGTTGACGTTGTCCTCTCGGACCCTCGGGGCAGCTGACCGCTCAGCACCCCGCACCCCGACACGTCAAGTGATGTCGGAGCGCAAGGTCGTGAACGTGCCTATGAACGCGAGCGCGACGCCGTAGATCAGGAGCATGATGGCACCACCCCACCAAGGCAGTAGCTGAGTGGTGCCGCCACCGAAGTTCGTCCGAGCCGCGTCCTCGAGTGCTGTGGCGGCCTGTCCTGGAAGGTACTCGCCGATAGTCGGCCATATAGCCCCGATGATCGCCTCCACCACCAGGGTGAAGACCAGGCCCACAACGATCGCAACGATCTGGTTCTTCAAAAGTGCACCGAGACCTAGGCCATAGATGGCAAACAGGCCTGTTCCGAGCATTACACCTGGCGCGACCCTCGACCAGTCCTGCCACATGTTGTGCGTCGTGGCGACGTAGTAGACGCCGTGCTGCACACCGCAGAGCGCCTGCGACATTCCCTGGCTCACGCCCACCGGCGTCAGGCAGGAATGCACCTTCATACCGACCAGCACGAAGCCCAGGATGAGCCCCGTCAGCATGGTCGCCACGCCCAGTACGAGACCGCTCCCGAACCCGATCCCCAGCTTGGCCATGACAACACGGCCTCGGCGCGGTTCGGCAAGAAACGTCGGGGTCACCGTCTTGTGCCGGTACTCGCCCGTGATGATGATCGCGCCGAGAACCAGGGCGAGAATCCGCGAGACGTCGAGAACAGAGAAGACGTTGACGAACCACTGAGAAGACCCGTGCGGAACGATGCCGGCGGTGCCGCCGTGTCGCCCGCCGGGGGCCAGGGCGAGGCCGAAGCCGAAAGCGAGATCGATGAGCACGACAATGCCGAACAGCACATAGGTCGACCAGATCGTCCAGAGCTTGCGGATCTCGGCTTTGAGCAACCCGATCATCACTCGGCGCCGATCGGGTCGGTGGAGGGCGACGGCACAGCCGGAACCGACGCCGCCGGCGGAACCGACGGGCCGTCGTTGAATCGCCTGTAGTCGCCCGGCGGACTCGCCGCGTGCCCCAGCTGCATGCCCTCGCCGCCTGTCAAGGCAAAGAAGAGCGTCTCCAGCGACTCAGTCGACGAGACCATCTCATGCACCTCTATACGGTTCTCGACCATTATCGGGCCCACAGTTTCGGGTGTGGCTCCCTCGCACACCACGTAGCCGTCCCGGGTAGCTGCTGGGAGTTTCGCGGCATGCAGCGCCTGAATCAGGCGTTCGGCGTCCGGCGTCCGGACCCTCACGGCTCGCTTGGACCCTGCGAGCAGGTCCTGCAGCCTGCCCTGAGCCGCTAGCCGGCCGGCCGTCAGAACGATGACGTCGTCGACGATCAGCTGCGCTTCGGACAGCAGGTGTGACGAGACGATCACGATACGCCCACCACCCTGCTCAGTCGCACCCTCGGAGGCATACAGCTTGAGGAAATCCCTCAGCCACGCGATGCCTTGAGGGTCGAGGCCATTGGCCGGTTCGTCCAGGACGAGGACGTCGGGCTTGCCCAACATCGCGCGGGCGAGCTCGAGGCGTTGGCGCATGCCCATCGAGAAGCCACCCACGGCCCTGTCCCCGACTTCGGACAGGCCGACAAGGTCGAGGCACTCATCGACCCGGCTGAAGGGTATGCCGGCCATCGTTGCGATCAGCTTCAGGTGGTTGCGCGCCGTGCGGGCCGGATGGAAACCCGACGCCTCGAGCACCGCGCCCACGCGCATCGTGGGATTGGGCAGGTCACGGTAGCGGTGCCCGTCGACGAGCACCGAGCCCGATGTCGGGGTCACCAGCCCGAGAAGCATCCGGAGCGTGGTGGTCTTGCCGGCACCGTTGGGCCCCAGAAAGCCGGTGACCCCGCCCGGTATTGCGTCGAAATCGAGGTGGTCAACGGCGAGGATGTCCGCGCCGAAACGCTTCGTCAACCCGCGAGCTTGGATTGTCGGCATGTCCGGCCCGGCCTCCATCAAGCTTTGTCGATCTGCGTCCGCGCGACGCGGCCGGGGGTGACCTTAGTTCCACCACGACATCGAGGTGGTTCCGCGACAGCATGGGAGGTCCTCCCGAACCGTCTGGGGCAAAGCGCTCAATGTCAAGAGTTGGGCACCGGGGACCCCGCTAAACCGCGCGCCCCGATCTGTCGATAAACTCCATTCAGCGAGGGTATTTTTCCGCGCTCCCAAAAGGAGGCCGCAGATGTTGAGCAAGCTAAAGAGACCGCACCTCGGGATTTTCGTCCCGGTGGCTGTCGTCGCCATTCTCGTAGTATCCGGCGCCGCCGCCGGCGCCGCATCCGCGAGCCGGATCGCACCTCGCCAGCACAACGGCGTCCAGGGGATCGTCACCTCCGTGACGACCACGACCGGTGTCTCCACCGTCGCTGGCACGTGCCTCAACTCGGACACGGGCTCCTTCACGTTGCCCGGTAGGCGCCATGGCATCGGGACCATCGACGTCACTGCGACGACGACCTACAAGGACCCCGCCGTCACGACGCCGAGCTTCGCCAACGTCTGCGTCGGCAGCCGCGTCATAGCCTTCGGCACCCCTGCCTCCGGCACGCTGACGGCCACCTTGGTAACGGTCATACCGGCCCAGGCCCAAGGGATCGTCACCGCCATGACCCTGGGCGGCGTCACGGCCACCTGCGGCTCCTCGGGCGGCTCGGGCACCCTCACGCTGGCCGGCGGAAACTGGAAGGCCGTCAAGACCGTTGACGTCACCGCGGCGACGACCTTCACGGACGCAGCTCTCACGACGCCGACCTTCGCCAACGTCTGCGTCGGCAGCCGCGTCATAGCCCTCGAGACCTTTTTGTCAGGCACGCTGACGGCCACCTTGGTAACGATCGTGCCGGCCCAGGCCCAAGGGATCGTCACCGCCATGACCGTGGGCGGCGCCACGGCCACCTGCGGCTCCTCAGGCGCCTCGGGCACCCTCACGCTGGGCGGTATGCGGCCCATGCCGGTGGTCACCGCTTTCCGGAGGCCTGTCACGACTGTTGACGTCACCACGGGGACGACGACCTTCACGGACGCCGCTCTCACCGCGCCCACGTTCGCCAACGTCTGCGTCGGCAGCCGCGTCATAGCCCTCGGCACCCTGGCCGCCGGCACGCTGACGGCCACCCTGGTAACGGTCATACCGGCCCAGGCCCAAGGGATCGTCACGGCCATGACCGTGGGCGGCGCCACGGCTACGTGCGGCTCCGCGACCTCCACGGGCAGCTTCACGCTGGGTGGCATCCGGCCCATGCCGGTGGTCACCGCTCTCCCGATGCCGGTGGTCACCACTTTCCCGGGGTTTGTCACGATCGTTGACGTCACCACCGGGACGACCTTCACGGACGCCGCTCTCACGACGCCGTCGTCGGCGACCTTCGGCAACGTGTGCGTCGGCAGCCGCGTCATAGCCCTCGGCACCCTGGCCTCCGGCACGCTGACGGCCACCTTGGTGACGGTCGTGCCCCCACCCCCGGTCGTTGCCGCGGGGATAGTCACCGCCGTCAACGGCGTCGCCGCCCCTGCCGGGACCACCTGCGGGGTCGCGAGCGCCTCGGGCACCTTCACGCTGGCCGGCATGCACCAGGGCATCACATCGGTCGACGTCACCGCGGGAACGCCCGCGACCACCTTCACGGACCCCGCTGTCACCACCACGCCTTCGTTCGCTGACGTCTGCGTCGGCAGCCATGTGATGGCTCTCGGCGCCCTGTCGGCCGGCACGCTGACAGCCACGTCGGTAGCGGTTCTGCCCCTGCTCAGCTTGAGTGGCGGCCACGGCAATCGCCGAGGTCCCGGCAACGGCTGAGCCGAGCGCGTCGCCCCGCAGCCGCATAACAGCTACGACCCGGGGCCGCACCGACTGAGGGTGGGCGCGCGATGCGGTTCTCGGTGACCTCGTTTCCTGCGAGTTCGGGCTAGTGACGCCTTCGGGTGGCCACCAGGACCGGGATCTTGCGCGTGGTCTTGGTCTGATACTCGGCGTAGGGCGGGTAGGCCGCCACTGCGCGGTCCCACCAGACCGCTCTCTCGTCACCGGTCACCTGCCGGACGACCACGTCAAAGGGCTCCGGCCCGTCCTGGATCGTCACAGCCGCCGGGTCGGCAATCACGTTGTAGTACCAGACCGGATGCGTCGGAGCCCCTCCCTTGGAGGCCACCAAGGCGTACTCCCCATCGTGCTCGACTCTCATGAGGCCGAATTTGCGGATCTTTCCGCTCTTGTTGCCTCGGGTGGTGACGATGATGATGGGCCATCCGGTGTCCAGCAGAGTGTTCCCTCGCTGGCCTGCGGAGCTCTCGTACTCGGCAACCTGGTTCCTGACCCATTCAGATGGGCTTGGCTCGTATTCACCTTCAAATGGCATGGCACCACTATAAGAAGCCACGGCAGACCGGAAAGTCAGGTGATATTCGCCGCATAGTCGGGAACGTATCGGTACCGGTCACGGGGCGGCCGCTGGTAGTTGCCGACGGGAGCCCGTGCGGCCAGCTTGGGCTTGGGCTGCTTGCGCTCCTCGTAAGGGATCACCGACAGGAGATGGGCAATGCAGTTGAGCCGAGCCCGTTTCTTGTCGTCGGCCTCGACCTCGTACCACGGCGAGTCCGGCAGATCGCAGTGGGCGAACATCTCGTCCTTTGCCTTGGAGTACTGGACCCAGCGCTTGCGGCCCTCCAAGTCCATGTCGCTCAGCTTCCACCGCTTGAGGGGATCGTTGAGGCGGTCCTTGAACCTTCGCTCCTGCTCCTCGTCGCTCACCGAGAACCAGTACTTGATCAAGATGATGCCGTCGTCGATGAGCATCCGCTCGAACGCCGGGCACTGGCGAAAGAAGCGGTGGTACTCCTCGTCGGTGCAGAATCCCATGACTCGCTCGACCCCGGCCCTGTTGTACCAGCTGCGATCGAACAGGACGATCTCCCCACCCGCAGGGAGGTGGGCGATGTAGCGCTGGAAGTACCACTCGGTCTTCTCCCGGTCGCTGGGGGCAGGGAGAGCAGCGATCCGGCACCAACGTGGATTGAGGTGTTCGGTGATCCGCTTGATCACTCCCCCCTTTCCCGCGGCGTCGCGGCCCTCGACGACGATCACTACGCGCTTGCCCTCTTCGCGGACCCACTGTTGCATCCCCACCAACTCCTGCTGGAGCCTGAGAAGGGCCTTGTCGTACTTGTCGGTGTCAGCCATTCCTTCATCCTGCCCCCGACACGGCACCCGTGCCACGATCATCGGAGGGCCCGGCTTCAATCGCCTTCGGTGACCAGTCCCAGAGGGGCCTCGGCAACGGGCCCCTCGCGATCTCGAGCCTCCTGACCGCGTCGGCCCCGACCGCGGAGAATCCCGAGCTTGGCCATGGCCATCAGCCCAAGGCACGCGGCCACAAGGCATGCGACTGCGCCGACGCCGAGTCCGATCCGGGCGCTACCCATCGCGACGACCCATCCGATCAGAGGACCGCCGATGGGTGTCGTCCCCTGAAACGCGACCGCCCACAACGCCATCACCCGGCCGCGGATGGTGGGCTCTGCCTGGAGCTGCAGCGTCGTGTTCCCCGTCGCGATGAACGTAACGCTCGCCCACCCCACAGCTGCAAGTGCAACAAGCTCGACGGCCAGCACCGGCGCCAATGCAGCCAGCGCGATGGCGACCCCGAACAGTAAGCCGGCCAATGTGAAGTGCCGCAGCCCCGTACGGCCCCGAGCCGCCGTCACGAGGCCACCGAGCACAGCGCCGACACCCATGGCGGCAGTGAGGAAGCCGTAGGTAGCCGAGCCTCCATGGAAGGTCTGCTTCGCGACGACCGGCAGGGTCACCTGGAACTCGTACGCGAGCATCCCGACGATCACCATCATGAGCAACGGGACAGCGAGCCGCGGCTCTCCTCTCACATAACGGAACCCGTCGCGCAACTGGCCCTTGCCACGACCGGTCGGCTCGGTCGGGCTCAAGGCGCTCGTGTCCATGGAGACGAGCGAGTAGACGACCGCGACGAAGCTCACGGCATTGATCAGGAAGCACGCGCCTTCGCCGACGGTGGCAATCAGCAGCCCTGCAATGGCCGGACCGACGGATCGCGCCACATTCACCATCGTGGAATTGAGGCTGACGGCATTGCGAAGCTCGCCGGCGCCCACCATCTCGAGCACGAACGACTGGCGACTCGGGTTCTCGAAGGTGTTGTTGAGGCCGAGCACGACCGCGAGAACGCACAGCTCCCAGAACCGCACCACGTGGGTGACCGCGAGCAACCCGAGGGCAAGAGCCTGAAGACCCATCAACGACTGCAGAACGATCATCAGCCTGCGCTTGTCCACGCGGTCGGCGATGACACCTCCATAGGCACCGAGGATGAGCACGGGCAGTGTCTGCAACGCGACGACGAACCCGAGCGCCGTGGCGGAATGGGTGAGCGTGTACACCAGCCACGACTGGGCCACGGTCTGCATCCAAGTCCCGATGAGAGAGACGGACTGGCCGAAGAAGTAACGCCTGTAGTTGGCGATCGACAACGCCGAGAACGTGCGACGGCCGATCGCGAACACTCGGCTCATGGCTCGTTCCCACCTGGCGGCCCCGGCGACTCAGGCGCTGAGAGCCCCTCGGTCCCGCTCGGTCGCCCCGGCAGCTCAGGCGCCGAGAGCCGCTCTGCCAGCTTCTCCAGGACTGGGAGCGCTACGAGCACGGCTTCGCGTTCGGCGGGACCGAGCTCCCCGAGGCGGCGTGAGAGCGCGTCGTTGCGCTCGGAGCGGATCCGTTCCAGCAGGCGGCGTCCTTTCGCTGTGGCTTCCACGCGACAGACGCGGCGGTCCGCCTCGACGGCAAGCCGACGAACCAGCCCGGCCTCTTCGAGCTTGGGGATGAGGCGCGACAGCATCGTCGGGTTGAGCCCGGCAAAGCTTGCGAGGTCCGACAGGCGGATCGGTCCGCGGCGCTCGGCAGCCACGAGCACGTCCACCTCCGCCGCCGTGAGCGAACCGGCGGCCTCGGTAGGCCTGAGGCGCCGGGAAAGCCTCGCTACTGCGATCCGAAGACGCGCCGCGCTCGGCTCTGGTCCACCCCTTTGGGCAACCGTGTCCTGTGAGGTCAGTCTTGAAACCTTCATTTACTTGCTTGCCAGCAAGCATCATACAGGCAGGTTCAGCTAAGCCTGTCACCCCAGCGGGCCGCACGCGCGCGCTTGTAGATCTCGCCGTCGCGCCGGCTGATGATGCGTTCACCGAGGCCGTCCGCCTCGCACAACAAGAGCGTCACGTGACCCTTGTGCCGGCGCGGCGAGCGTACGAGCCGGGCTGCTGATGCAGATGGCCGGCTCGCCGACGCGGCCAGGTACGAGTACTTCTCATCCTCGTATCCGAGCCGTGCCCCCTTCAGCTCCCGATGGAGGCGCGACCGTTCCAGCCGCACGGAGAAGTGACACCAGTCGGGACCGGCCATGGGGCAGCGGTCGTCATGCGGACAGGGCGCCGTCACCTGAGCTCCCCAGGAGATGAGAGCGCTCCTGGCGGCCCGCAGCCGTTCGAAGCCGGCCGGGGTTCCGGGCTCGACGAGGACCAGCTCGTCTCCGAGTGGCCCCCCACCACCGCTGAAGAGCCGGCTGCTCGCGTTCGTGCCCCAGCTCCCCGAGAACGTACGCAGCAACGACCAGATCGCTCTTCGCAGCTGTTACCTCTACGGCGTCTCCGATCGTCCACGCGGCATCGGCCAGCAGGTCAGGCAAGTCGCCCCCGGCGAGCCTCACGCCGAGAGCCGCCATCTCCCGTTCGCGCTCGACAAGTTGGGCCTGGTCGATCGACGGGAACACCGCCTTTGCCGCCCAGGTGGCGGTTCCCGGCCCTGCCCCCACGTCGAGGACGGTTCTGGGTGCCCAACCCGGCCTCAGCGAGCTGAGCTCGGAAAGGACTCTGAGTGTCGCCGCGAACGTGGCCGGAACCCGCGTCGCCAGGTAGGCCTGCACCTGACCCGGGGCGAAACCATGCGAGCCGCCAGTCAAGCCTCCGAATCGGTATCGTTCCGAGAGCACCGAGGCCGCGCCACGCAGGTCGCGGTGGCGAAGAGTGCTCAGCTCGCGCTCGACCGCCGCCTCGAAGGCGGCACTCACGTCACCGATGCCGGACTCTTGGCTCAATTGCGCACGCCGCCGACCGGTCTTCCGTCCTCCAGGTACTGGCACGTACGGGCACTCACGGCGGCGCGGACCCGGCGGCGGAGCGGCCCGCTCAGGAGCTCAAGTGCCTCGGCCACAGGCACGAAACCGAACTCCGCGATCTCCACGGCCTGCACCTCGACGTGCCTCAGCTTTTCGGCGTCGAGCACACCACAGTCGAACAGGAAGCGCACGCCGCCCGGTCGGCCTTCGCGCGGCCGGAGGAAGTCGACGCACGCGAGCCGCGCCGTGTCGATCTCGACGCCGCTCTCCTCGCGGGCCTCGCGCCGGCAGGCCTCCCACGGTGTCTCTCCATCGGCTTCCACCTGCCCGCCAGGGATGGTCCAACCGGCTTTGTAGGTCGGCTTCAAGATGAGCAGCCGGCCGGCCCCGTCAAAGATGAGAGCGCCGACCGATACCGGGATCCTCGGGACCTCATACGGCGCCTGCTCCATCAGACGACCGACACTACGCCGGTCGCCGGGCAACCGCGCTCGCCTTCTACGAACGGAGGCGCTACCGCAAAGTGCCGGCACGGACTAGGAAGGTGCCATGGCCGAACCGGAGATCTCCTTGAGCGCCAGCGAGGCACGAAAGGTCGCTCTCGCAGCCCAGGCGCTCCTCGGGCCGCGCCCGGACGGAGGGCCCGCGACGATGCTCACACGCCTGCGCGCCGTGCAGCTCGACACGATCTCGGTCCTGGCCCGCTCCCACGAGCTGGTCGCCTTCGCCCGGCTCGGGCCTATTGGGCGTACCCGGATCGAGAGGACCTACTGGGGACCGTCGAGCGCGACCTTCGAGTACTGGTCGCACGCCGCCTGCATCCTCCCGCTGGAGGACTGGCCCGCGTACGCCTTCAAGCGCCGAGCTGCGGTCGTACGCGGCCGCCGGTGGCACCGTCTGGAGGACGCGGACAAGAGCTGCTCATATGTGCGTGACCGCATCAGGGCCGAAGGTCCGCTCTCGGCTCGGGAGCTCGGTGGGGCAAAGAAGGGTGGACCCTGGTGGGACTGGAGCGAGACCAAGATCGCGGCCGAATGGCTCCTCGACATCGGTGAGCTCGTCTGCCGCCGGCGCAAGGGCTTCCAGCGCATCTACGACCTCGCCGAGCGTGCGATCCCGAAGGACCTTCTCGGGGTCGAGCTCTCCGACGATGACTGCCACGTCCGGCTCGTCAAGGCTGCGGCGATGGCCTTGGGCGTGGCGACGACCACCGATCTCGCTGCCTACCACGGCCTCACGCGCCGGCAAGTCGAACACGTGGTCGAGGGCACGGGCCTGCTCCCGGTCAAGGTCGAAGGATGGGACCGGTGGGCCTTCACTTCGGAGGCGGCGCTCGGGACCCTCCAGCGCCGGACGAGAGGCCGCTCGTTGCTCGTCTCGCCCTTCGACTCCCTCACCTGGTACAGGGAGAGAACCGAGCGCCTGTTCGGCTTCCGGCATCGTCTCGAGGCCTACGTGCCCCGCGCCAAGCGGGTGCATGGATACTTCTCGATGCCGGTCCTCGGTGGCGACCGGCTCGTCGGCCTCGTGGACCCGGGTCGAGCGGGGCACACCCTCGTCGCCAAACATGTCTCGCTCGAAACCGAGGACGCCGCCGTCCACGTCACCGCGGCACTGGTCCAAGCCGCGACCTGGGTCGACAGCGACAACATCGTCGTCGAACGTGTGACGCCGGCCGAGCGAACCTCGGAGCTCTGCGGGCTGATCGCGGCCGCTCAGAGCTGACCGAGCAGGTCTTTGGCCGGGATCGACCCGGGTGCGATCCCCTCCCTGGCCATCCGGTTCGCTGTTGAGCGGAGCAGCTCGTTGACCGGCGTCGCGACCTTGTGCAAGCGACCAAGGAGGACGATCTCACCGTTCAGCCAGTCGGCCTCGATGTTGCCAGTCCCGCGGGCAAGGCTCTGCCACGAGGAGCCACCGGAGAGGTCGTGACCGCTGACCGGTCGCTGGGCACCGAGGGCTGCACGACGCTCGGCGTCGAGGTCACGATCTGCAATCTCGATCCCGGCCGCTGCGAGGCACCGCGAGCCCTCCTCCTGAGCAAGCCGCCACAGCTCCTTCGCCGCCGGGTCGTCAGATCGTGTGCCACTGGCCGCCTGCAGCGCGTTTGTCAGGTTGGAGAGCAGTTTCAGGTACTTGCGAGCCATTACCTTCGGGTCGGCGTTCGAGTCGAAGCTGCTCTCGTTCAGGTCTGCAGCCACCTGTTCGCTCACGTCGTCGACGCCTTCGGGGTACCGCCCCACATCGAGGAGCCCTGTGAGCGGTGAGGCCGGGATCTCGACCACACCCGGCTCGAGATGGGTCGCGGGCATGAACACGCACATCGCCTGCACGTTGGAGAAGCGTCTCAGTGCCAGACGTTCGTTCTCCACCCCGTTCTGCGCACAGACCACCGGAGTGCTCGGCGCTGCGCAAGCAGCGAGCTCGATCAGGAGCGGCTCGCTGTGCTGGGTCTTGGTGGCGAGGACCGCCACGTCGCCGTGTCCGAAGCCGGCCGCCGCCGGGCTCTTGGCCGTCGGGACCGGGAGCTTGACAGTGCGATCGGGGTCGCGCAGCTCGAGCCCCTCGCTGGCGAGCGCTGCCTGGTGGGCACCCCGAGCGACAAGGACGACGTCGTGACCATGTTCGAACAGGCGCCCGCCGATGGCACAGCCGATCGCGCCGGCGCCGAGAATCACATAACGCATGCTCCGAGCTTCTCAGA